>NZ_LXEP01000133.1 GCF_001654835.1 Buttiauxella gaviniae ATCC 51604 | reverse complement strand
AGAATGCGCGATAACGCATTACTTCTGGGCGTTGCTTCCACTTATCGGCGCGAGTCATACGAGGCTTACCGATTGGGGTGATGTCGTAAATCATGCCCTCACCCCCAATTCAGTATTTACCTGTTCCAGTAACTCCATTTCGGTACCGAAGTTCTGTTCCCATGTCTGCCGCCCTGCATGGATGGCAAGACCATTGCCGCCAG
>NZ_LXEP01000132.1 GCF_001654835.1 Buttiauxella gaviniae ATCC 51604 | reverse complement strand
TTTGACGCCCGCGCAGGTGCCACTGACGGAGCTGACACCAGCGCAAGTCCCGTTGACGGACCTGACTCCGGCTCACGTTCCATTGACTGATTTGACGCCAGCGCAGGTGCCACTGACGGAGCTGACACCAGCGCAAGTCCCGTTGACGGATTTGACTCCGGCTCACGTTCCATTGACTGATTTGACACCCGCACAGGTACCACTGA
>NZ_LXEP01000131.1 GCF_001654835.1 Buttiauxella gaviniae ATCC 51604 | reverse complement strand
TCAGGCGCATAACGCCGTCACTATCGACACGGTGGCGGGTGACAACACCGTCAACGCCAGCGAATCCCGTATGCCAACGCTCATCAGCGGAGAGGTGTCCGGTGATGCGCAGGTGGGTGACCACGTGGTGGTCAGCGTGAACGGCCATGAATATCACGGCGACGTGGTGGCGGATGCCAATGGCCAGCTGCGTTACGAAGTACCGGT
>NZ_LXEP01000130.1 GCF_001654835.1 Buttiauxella gaviniae ATCC 51604 | reverse complement strand
CCGTGGCGTTACCGTTACTGTCGGTGGTCACCGTCTGGTCCGTGCCGTTCACCGTCACCGTGACGGCGGTATTTTTCAGGGGCTGACCGTCCGCGCCGGTGATCGGCAGCGTGGTGGTCGTGGTGCTGACACCGTCAGCCAGTGGCTGTGTCGTCGGGGCCGATGTTGTGCCCGCGGTGGCACCCGCCAGGTTCTGGGCGGCCGTATGGGTCAGGGTCACC
>NZ_LXEP01000129.1 GCF_001654835.1 Buttiauxella gaviniae ATCC 51604 | reverse complement strand
TGCTTGTTGCGGTCGAGCGGGATTTCAAAACCACCATCCACACCACCCCACGCTGCATCGCTGTTCAGACCCATGCAGTTTTCAATGAGGTATTCGCCCGCTGACAGTCGTGTAACAACAATGCCTTCGGACTCGTCATTTGTTGTGTAATCTCCGTCATGGAATAACTTCACCACCGGAGAAGCTCTTTTGATGAAACCATTACTGTCCACGACAGTATTGCCATCATTGTAATGTTTGCGAATGATC
>NZ_LXEP01000128.1 GCF_001654835.1 Buttiauxella gaviniae ATCC 51604 | reverse complement strand
ACCGCAGAACAGATCGGCGGCATGAATAACTTTGGTGGGCTGAGTAGTGCGCAATTTGGCTTGTTAGATCTTTCCGGAATGACAACATCGGTCATCGGCAATTTTAGCAGAACCGAATATGACGGACTGACAGCGAATCAAATTACGGGTTTAAGCACTGAACAAATTCAGGCAATAAAACACGTGGAATGGCTGCCTGTAGGGGTGATAAGCGAATTTACCGCAGTGCAAACCGCGGCGTTGGGTAATAAGCTTGCG
>NZ_LXEP01000127.1 GCF_001654835.1 Buttiauxella gaviniae ATCC 51604 | reverse complement strand
GTCAACGGGACTTGCGCTGGTGTCAGCTCCGTCAGTGGCACCTGCGCTGGCGTCAAATCAGTCAGTGGAACGTGAGCCGGGGTCAGGTCCGTCAACGGGACTTGTGCGGGCGTCAGATCAGTCAATGGAACGTGAGCCGGAGTCAGCTCCGTCAACGGGACTTGCGCTGGTGTCAGCTCCGTCAGTGGCACCTGTGCGGGTGTCAAATCAGTCAATGGAACGTGAGCCGGGGTCAGGTCCGTCAACGGGACTTGCGCTGGTGTCAGCTCC
>NZ_LXEP01000126.1 GCF_001654835.1 Buttiauxella gaviniae ATCC 51604 | reverse complement strand
CGCAATATTGGCGCGGATCGAACGGTTAAACAGATTGTTCTCCTGCTGGACTACGCCAATCTGGTGCCTTAATGAGGTGGTATTGATCACGGCCAGGTCATATCCGTCCAGCATCACACGGCCCCGGTCGGGGATATACAGGCGTTGTACCAGTTTGGTGAGCGTGCTTTTCCCGGAGCCGGAACGCCCTACAATGCCAATAATTTCGCCGGGTTTGATACTGAGGCTGACCTGACGCAACACTTCGGACGCATCCGGGCGATAACGGAAGGTGACCTGG
>NZ_LXEP01000125.1 GCF_001654835.1 Buttiauxella gaviniae ATCC 51604 | reverse complement strand
TGCAATATTGGCGCGGATCGAACGGTTAAACAGATTATTCTCCTGCTGGACTACGCCAATCTGGTGCCTTAATGAGGTGGTATTGATCACCGCCAGGTCATATCCGTCCAGCATCACACGGCCCCGGTCGGGGATATACAGACGCTGTACCAGTTTGGTGAGTGTGCTTTTTCCGGAGCCGGAACGCCCGACAATACCAATAATTTCGCCGGGTTTGATACTGAGGCTGACCTGACGCAGCACTTCGGACGCATCCGGGCGGTAACGGAAGGTGACCTGA
>NZ_LXEP01000124.1 GCF_001654835.1 Buttiauxella gaviniae ATCC 51604 | reverse complement strand
TCTTATTCGCGTGGGCTGCACGCTGATTGCCTTCACCAACCCGGTACAAGTCCTGCAACTCACTGCAGTGACCAATGGCACTGCTTTATCCGTCACCCCTGCAGTGAGTCCTGCAATTGCAGCCGGCACGAAATACGCCATTCTACTGAGTGACAGTCTGAGCGTTGACGGGCTTGCGCAGGACATTGCCGAAACGTTTGGTATGTACCAGAAGTATATGGGCGGATTCTCTGATGTGATGAACGGCACTGGCGATGTGACCATTACCATCAATGGTCAGGCCGTTACC
>NZ_LXEP01000123.1 GCF_001654835.1 Buttiauxella gaviniae ATCC 51604 | reverse complement strand
CCTTATTCGTGTTGGCTGCACGTTGATTGCCTTCACCAACCCGGTACAAGTCCTTCAAATCACCGCCATCACCAGCGGTAACGCTTTATCTGTCACCCCGGCAGTGAGTCCTGCAATTGCAGCCGGCACGAGATTTGCCATCCTGCTAAGTGACAGTCTGAGCGTTGACGGGCTTGCGCAGGACATTGCCGAAACGTTTGGCATGTACCAGAAGTACATGGGTGGCTTTGCCGATGTGATGAACGGCACTGGCGATGTGACGATTACTATAAATGGTCAGGCCGTTACT
>NZ_LXEP01000122.1 GCF_001654835.1 Buttiauxella gaviniae ATCC 51604 | reverse complement strand
ATCTGCTGTCAGTGGATTGTTCACGCACTGCAAGGCATAACGATGTTGTGATTGCGTCTGTAGATGGCGAATTTACCGTTAAGCGCTTACAGCTTTATCCAACCATCCAGCTTAACCCGATGAACAGAGCGTACTCCCCGATACTTATCGACAGCGAGGGCACGCTCAACATTCTGGGCGTGGTCACGTTCGTCATTAAATCGATGGGCTGAGCATGTTTGCCCTGGTGGATGTCAATTCGTTCTATGCCAGTTGCGAAACCGTATTCCGACCTGATTTGCAGGGCAGGCC
>NZ_LXEP01000121.1 GCF_001654835.1 Buttiauxella gaviniae ATCC 51604 | reverse complement strand
AATACAAAACAAAAAGGCCATCCGCAAGGATGGCCTTTTTGTTTATTTGAAGCCTGGCAGTTCCCTACTCTCGCATGGGGAGACCCCACACTACCATCGGCGCTACGGCGTTTCACTTCTGAGTTCGGCATGGGGTCAGGTGGGACCACCGCGCTACTGCCGCCAGGCAAATTCTTTATCCAGCGCCGAACTTTAAACCTAAAAACTGGTGCTGATACCCAGAGTCGAACTGGGGACCTCACCCTTACCAAGGGTGCGCTCTACCAACTGAGCCATATCAGCACACTTTAATTTA
>NZ_LXEP01000120.1 GCF_001654835.1 Buttiauxella gaviniae ATCC 51604 | reverse complement strand
ACCATGAGTTCTTCGCGGACGTATTGCAGATATTGCTGGTTCATACGGACTCCCCGATGATGATTTGCCCTTTCTCACCCCATACCTTTGTTATGCGGCAATCCCAGATGCTCGAATCGTCATCAAAGAGAGCGTCCATTAATGCCTTGAGCATGTTGTCGCAATCGGGTTTTGACTGATGTGGTTTGCCGTTCATCTGATCGCGCCTCTTCCTGCTCCAGCTCGGTGGCATTGGCATAACAAAGGTAACGTGTGCACCAGATTCAGGAAGATGAATTTTACGTAAGCGGGCTTCATCGC
>NZ_LXEP01000119.1 GCF_001654835.1 Buttiauxella gaviniae ATCC 51604 | reverse complement strand
AACATGAGTTCTTCGCGGACGTATTGCAGATATTGCTGGTTCATACAGACTCCCTGATGATGATTTGCCCTTTCTCACCCCATACCTTGGTTATGCGGCAATCCCAGATACTCGAATCGTCATCAAAGAGGGCGTCCATCAATGCCTTGAGCATGTTGTCGCAATCGGGCTTTGACTGATGTGGCTTGCCATTCATCTGCTCCTGCTTCTTCTTGCTCCAGCTCGGCGGCATTGGCATTACAAAGGTAACGTGCGCACCAGATTCAGGAAGATGAATTTTACGTAAGCGGGCTTCATCGG
>NZ_LXEP01000118.1 GCF_001654835.1 Buttiauxella gaviniae ATCC 51604 | reverse complement strand
CTGCATGGCGCGAGCTGCTGAAGCATTACCGCACCCATTTTTCCTGGTTCTGGAAGCAGCGACATACCCTCACTCCGCCAAAACTGAAGGCGGAAGAAGCCGAGTTTTTACCCGCCACGCTGGCGCTGCAACTTGCACCGGTATCACCGGCCGGGCGCTGGACCGCGCGAGTACTCATGGCGATTATTCTCTGCCTGTTCCTGTGGTCGGTGTTCGGCAAAGTGGACATTATTGTGACGGCGAGCGGGAAAATCATTCCTTCCACCCGAGCCAAAACTATCGCTTCGGTTGAAACTGCACGCGTGGAGCAA
>NZ_LXEP01000117.1 GCF_001654835.1 Buttiauxella gaviniae ATCC 51604 | reverse complement strand
CCGCATGGCGCGAGCTGCTGAAGCATTACCGCACCCATTTCTCCTGGTTCTGGAAGCAGCGTCATACCCTCACTCCGCCCAAACTGAAGGCGGAAGAAACCGAGTTTTTACCCGCCACGCTGGCGCTGCAACTGGCACCGGTATCACCGGCCGGGCGCTGGACCGCGCGAGTACTCATGGCGATTATTCTCTGCCTGTTCCTGTGGTCGGTGTTTGGCAAAGTGGACATTATCGTGACGGCGAGCGGGAAAATCATTCCTTCCACCCGCGCCAAAACCATCGCCTCGGTTGAAACGGCACGTGTGGAGCAG
>NZ_LXEP01000116.1 GCF_001654835.1 Buttiauxella gaviniae ATCC 51604 | reverse complement strand
AAGCAGCGTTGCGAAATACGTGCCCATCTTTAAATCATCATCCCCGGTAAACTGAGGTTTTCTTTTTTCTAACTCCTGGATGGTTTTTCCTATATCCATTGACATTCTCCATTAATTTTTCATCTTTACAGGGCTGTTTCGATAAATTCAAAACAAAAGTACGTGCTTACCGGACAGTATTATTACTTTGCCATTACATCGGCCGGAACAAAAGACTCCAGCCATAAACGGTTAAATTCCTGCTGATATGCTGCAGCTGTTGGCTGATGGTTCCAGACAACGAGGGTGTTTTCAGCATTCCTTCGGCTGGCGCTGGATGTGTAATTGTATGA
>NZ_LXEP01000115.1 GCF_001654835.1 Buttiauxella gaviniae ATCC 51604 | reverse complement strand
GCCACGGCAGGCACCGCATCGACGCCGGTGTCCGTGCCGGCTGACGGCACCAGTACCCCGACCACCACCGTACCGATCACCGGTGCGGACGGTCAGCCCCTGAAAGACACCGCCGTGACCGTGAAGGTGAACGGCACCGACCAGACGGTGACCACTGACAGCAACGGCAAGGCCACGCTGACCCTGCCGGCGTCCACCACTCCGGGTGACCAGTCCATTCCGGTGGTGTTTAACGGCAGCAGCCAGAATGTGCCCGTGAGTTATACGAATACGCCGGCCCAGAACCTGGCGGGTGCCACCGCGGGTACCGCATCGGCGCCGGCGTCGGTGCCGGCTGACGGCAC
>NZ_LXEP01000114.1 GCF_001654835.1 Buttiauxella gaviniae ATCC 51604 | reverse complement strand
ATTGACGGTGTTGTCACCCGCCACCGTTTCGATGGTCAGGGCATTATGTGCCTGGGTATCGAGCACCACGTTCTGGTGCTCAACCGCAATCGCGGTGTTACCGGACGCATCCACACCGGTGACCATTACCTGTACGTCATTGTTGCCTTCATTCAGCGCCGCGGTGGGTACCGGTACTTCGTAACGCAGTTGACCATTGGCATCCGTCACAACATTGCCGTGATATTCATGGCCGTTCACGCTGACGACGACGTTATCGCCCGCCTGCGCATCACCACTCACCACACCGGAAATCATCGTCGGCATCCGGGACTCGGTGGCATTCACCACGTTGTCACCGGCCACGG
>NZ_LXEP01000113.1 GCF_001654835.1 Buttiauxella gaviniae ATCC 51604 | reverse complement strand
GCAGGCGCATAACGCCGTCACTATCGACACGGTGGCGGGTGACAACACCGTCAACGCCAGCGAATCCCGTATGCCAACGCTCATCAGCGGAGAGGTGTCCGGTGATGCGCAGGTGGGTGACCACGTGGTGGTCAGTGTTAACGGCCATGAATATCACGGCAATGTTGTGGCGGATGCTAACGGTCAGCTGCGTTACGAAGTACCGGTCCCGACGGCAGTGCTGAATGAAGGCAACAATGACGTACAGGTAATGGTCACTGGTGTGGATGCATCCGGTAACACCTCGATTGCGGTTGAGCACCAGAACGTGGTGCTCGACACCCATGCCGAAAACCATGTGCTCATCCAGA
>NZ_LXEP01000112.1 GCF_001654835.1 Buttiauxella gaviniae ATCC 51604 | reverse complement strand
CGCATCCACGGACGCGGCCAGCTGGGCCTGGGTCGGGGCATAGGTCACAGGCACGTTCTGGCTGCTGCCGTTAAACACCACCGGAATGGTGGTATCACCCGGGGTGGTCGAGGCCGGCAGGGTCAGCGTGGCGTTACCGTTGCTGTCGGTGGTCACCGTCTGGTCGGTGCCGTTCACCTTCACGGTGACGGCGGTATTTTTCAGGGGCTGACCGTCCGCGCCGGTGATCGGCAGCGTGGTGGTCGTGGTGCTGACACCGTCAGCCAGTGGCTGTGTCGTCGGGGCCGATGTTGTGCCCGCCGTGGCCCCTGCCAGGTTCTGGGCAGCCGTATAGGTCAGGGTCACGGTGTCGGTTTTCACG
>NZ_LXEP01000111.1 GCF_001654835.1 Buttiauxella gaviniae ATCC 51604 | reverse complement strand
AATAAAGCGCTGACATTGACAAATGCTGCAGATACCTATGCAGGGGCAATTAGCGGGAGTGGCGCGCTTAATATTAATGGTGGCGCAGAGACGCTGAGCGGAACGAGCAACGCCTACAGTGGAACGGCAACGGTTAATAATAATGCAACGCTTTATGTGAATGGCTCACTGGGTAATTCTACTTCGACGGTTAAAGTCGACTCAGGTGCTACCTTAGCCGGCAACGGAACGATTGGCGGAGTGGTTAACGTGGCAGATGGGGGAACCCTGGCCCCGGGTGGCAACAATGTTCAACCCGGTACATTGACCGTTAATGGCGACCTGACGCTGAGCAACGGGGCAGCATTGAGTTACAGCCTGGGTCAGGCTGGAGTCCCT
>NZ_LXEP01000110.1 GCF_001654835.1 Buttiauxella gaviniae ATCC 51604 | reverse complement strand
GAACTTGCGTAGTGCTCACACAGATTGTCTGATAGAAAACGAGCAGTAAAACCTTATAGGCTTGTAGCTCAGGTGGTTAGAGCGCACCCCTGATAAGGGTGAGGTCGGTGGTTCAAGTCCACTCAGGCCTACCAAACTTCTCTCCATGCTGTGTTGCGACCCCGCTCACATACTTTAGTATGCTTCGCGGTGACGCGCCTTGCCTGAAGAGAAGTTAAAGGTAAATCAAAGGTTTTACGAAATCGATGGGGCTATAGCTCAGCTGGGAGAGCGCCTGCCTTGCACGCAGGAGGTCAGCGGTTCGATCCCGCTTAGCTCCACCATCATTTCATGCTCACCCAATACTTCTAAGTGTACTGTTTAACAGTGTGCTGAGAAGTA
>NZ_LXEP01000109.1 GCF_001654835.1 Buttiauxella gaviniae ATCC 51604 | reverse complement strand
GTGCCAGGGCAGAAGTCAGTAGCGAAGAAGGGTGCTAACACTGATATCACTAGTCTGGGTGGGTTAACCACTGCATTAAGTGTAGGCCAGGGTGGTACAGGCGGGAAGACGCAGTCGGAGGCTCGCGCGGGCATAGGTCTGGGAACTGCATCAACTAGAAATACAGGAACCGCGCAAGGAGATGTTTCTGTCGTTGGTCAGTTTGGCCTTGGTGGCCAGGCCGTACTTTTAAATAACGCGGATATTGCTAATCCTATAACAGGTTCACAATTGTTCATGTACGGAGGGGGGACGAGTGGTTACTGGACCCAGTGGGGGGCAGGGGTAAAACTTAACTATGGAGGATCACACAACTTCCATATATATCTGGCGGGTGACGACGCAACGCTTTTGACCCTGGTTCATAATTTTGCAGCAGGAACTCCCCC
>NZ_LXEP01000108.1 GCF_001654835.1 Buttiauxella gaviniae ATCC 51604 | reverse complement strand
GAGGGGTGTTGATGATCAGTTTCAGTAAGCACGCTGTTGAGATAGCCGAGCAAAGCACCAGGACGCAATTCGATATTTTCAGGTGCGCATTTAACTGAATAGATAACAGCGGCGCGTGAGTAATCCATGCCGTAAGGCATGCTACGCCACGCTTCAAACCAGTTAGGGAATGGCTTTTCTCTCGTATTGATAATTTCGCGTGCGTGATTAACGATGCTGCCGGGAGGGTTGTAAATATCGAAACTAGTTGTGCGAGCAACAAGGGCCATAGCAACTTCAAGCGCCAGAATGTCATGAGTCATAACGAACCCATCACCACGATCGGTCTGGTTCACTCCACCCGCAATAGCACCGCTCGGCGTGCGCAGCTTTTCAGTGGCTAACCCTTGGCGAACCGCATCAACGACGGATATTGAATCACTGGCTGATGCCAGG
>NZ_LXEP01000107.1 GCF_001654835.1 Buttiauxella gaviniae ATCC 51604 | reverse complement strand
CCACGCCGATTCTCAGCGGAACAACAGAACCTGATTCCACCATTACCATTAGTGATAACGGCACGGTGATTGGCACATTCCTTGTCGATGGAACGGGTATCTGGAGCTACGCGCCAACGGCTCTGGGTGAAGGCAGCCACAGTTTCACCGTCACCGCCACGGACGCCGTGGGCAACGTCAGCACAGTATCAAATACCTATACCGTGATTGTTGATACCACGCCACCCGCTGTTCCGGTGATTGACGCTGCCGACGATAATGTCGGTGATCTCCAGCAGCCGGTACTCAGCGGCGGTATTACTGACGACACGACCCCCACCTTCCACGGAACAGGTGTCGATGGCGATATCATTAAGCTGTATAACGGCAGCACTTTGCTTGGGACGACTACCGTTGTCGGCGGGGTATGGAGCATCACCCCGACCCCTGCCCTGCCAAA
>NZ_LXEP01000106.1 GCF_001654835.1 Buttiauxella gaviniae ATCC 51604 | reverse complement strand
GCTGAATGAAGGCAGCAATGATGTGCAGGTGATGGTCACCGGTGTGGATGCATCGGGTAACGCCACCACGGCAATTGAGCACACCACGGTGGTGCTGGACACCCAGGCCAGCAATGCCCTGACTGTCGAAACGGTCGCGGGTGACGACACCGTCAACGCCAGCGAATCCCGTATGCCAACGCTCATCAGCGGAGAGGTGTCCGGTGATGCGCAGGTGGGTGACCACGTGGTGGTCAGCGTGAACGGCCATGAATATCGCGGCGATGTGGTGGCGGATGCTAACGGTCAGCTGCGTTACGAAGTGCCGGTCCCGACGGCAGTGCTGAATGAAGGCAACAATGATGTGCAGGTGATGGTCACCGGTGTTGACGCGTCCGGTAACACCGCGATTGCCGTTGAGCACAAAACCGTGGTGCTGGACACTCAGGCGCATAACGCCGTCACTATCGACA
>NZ_LXEP01000105.1 GCF_001654835.1 Buttiauxella gaviniae ATCC 51604 | reverse complement strand
CTGACTAACCCCACGCTGCCGCTGGAGGCTGTGATTGAAGCCGCCAGACTGGCCGGTGCGCATGAGTTTATTTGTGAGCTGCCTGAAGGGTACGACACGATTGTGGGTGAGCATGGCGCCGGGTTGTCTGGCGGGCAACGCCAGCGCAT
The DNA here is from genome assembly GCF_001654835.1 of Buttiauxella gaviniae ATCC 51604. Taxonomy (GTDB): domain Bacteria; phylum Pseudomonadota; class Gammaproteobacteria; order Enterobacterales; family Enterobacteriaceae; genus Buttiauxella; species Buttiauxella gaviniae. The sequence continues at coordinate 322 of NZ_LXEP01000105.1, read as the reverse complement.
TGCCATCGCCCGTGCGTTAATTACCAATCCTCGTATCCTGATTTTTGATGAGGCGACCAGTGCCCTGGATTATGAGTCAGAAAAAATTATTCAGGACAACATGCGCCAGATTTGTGAAGGCAGAACGGTACTGATTATTGCTCACCGTCTGTCTGCCGTACGCGAAGCCAATCGGATTGTGGTCATGGAGCGCGGCCAGATTGCTGAAGTCGGCCATCATAATGAACTGATTGAGCAACCGGGCGGCATTTACGCGCATTTGTATGCGTTACAACAGGGAACCGTTAAAGGGGCGACCGCATGAGCATCAGGCTAAAACTTG
>NZ_LXEP01000104.1 GCF_001654835.1 Buttiauxella gaviniae ATCC 51604 | reverse complement strand
TTTTCCTGAGGCGGGTAACGCAGGGATGGCTGTCTGGAATGCCCGTGGGCAATGTGTATTTTCAACAAATAAACGCCCTTTTATTGTGAAGGAGCGCTGGACGAAATCCCGGGACGCTACAAATGTGGATGGGATGATCGTATTGGATATGCCCGGTTACTGGGTATGGAGACCAGGCGGAGGTGGTACCCAGTTCCAGAATATGGGTTATGTACGAAACGGCTTAAGCCTTTCGGTTCAGCCAGGAGAGGTGACAGGATTTGCATACGCCTACCCTGATAACAGTATCGTTTCACCGCTCCCAACCTTGATACTCCCCCCACTGTATTAATCGCGGCAGTAGGTCGCTCGCACACATTACATATGAATACCCGCTTCGGCGGGTTTTTTATTGTCAGGAGAAAACATGATTTACACCACAGGCACTATTGCAGGCAATGGCAGCACCATCACCGGTACCGGCACAAACTTTACTGCTGCAGGCAG
>NZ_LXEP01000103.1 GCF_001654835.1 Buttiauxella gaviniae ATCC 51604 | reverse complement strand
GAGCCGCCAGTAGAGTCTCCAGTGGCACCGGCTCCTCCAGTGACGTTCTGGCTAATCGTGGTGGCCTGACTAATTTGTGACCCGGAAGTGCCGGCTGCCGTTTCGGCAGGAGGGGTTAGAGTGCCGTAATAACCAACGCTGGATTTGCCAGCAGGGTAGGCAAACCCCCCGCCGGTACCTCCCGTTCCACTTGCCCTAGCAACGGGTTGCCCTGCAAGCAGAACACCAAAAATCATGGCAGAAAAAGTGATTTTATTCGCGGTCGCAATATTAGTCGAGCCAGTGGTAAAGGATTTACCTGCCGCACGGGCGACCTCACTCACGACGCGCCAGGCACCTAACCTTTTATCGTAAATCAGCTTATAAATTTTATTCATAATATTGCACCAATTAAATATTTTATCTGAGCGCCTGAAATACAAACCCACTCATAGTATTAATTTTTTGCAATGATTCTCATTGTCATTTTCACACCCTCTGCAAGTACTCTGACCGGGCGAGGGAAATACCTGACCGCCTCCGCCAGAAAAACAATGCAATTCTGAATTC
>NZ_LXEP01000102.1 GCF_001654835.1 Buttiauxella gaviniae ATCC 51604 | reverse complement strand
AAATTCAGAATTGCATTGTTTTTCTGACGGAGGCGGTCAGATATTTCCCTCGCCCGGTCAGAGTACTTGCAGAGGGTGTGAAAATGACAATGAGAATCATTGCAGTAAATTAATGCCATGAGTGGGTTTTTATTTCAGGCGCTCAGATAAAATATTTAAATGGTGCAATATTATGAATAAAATTTATAAGCTGGTTTACGATAAAAGAACAGGTGTCTGGCGCGTCGTGAGTGAAGTCGCCCGTGCGGCAGGTAAATCCTTTACGACGGGCACGACCCATATTGTGACCGCGAATAAAATCACTTTTTCTGCCATGATTTTTGGTGTTCTGCTTGCAGGGCAACCCGTTGCCTGGGCAAGTGGAACGGAAGGTACCGGCGGGGGGTTTGCCTACCCTGCTGGCAAATCCAGCGTTGGTTATTACGGCACTATAACCCCTCCTGCCGCAACGGCAGCCGGCACTTCCGGGTCACAAATTAGTCAGGCCACCACGATTAGCCAGAACGTCACTGGAGGAGCTGGTGCCACTGGAGCCTCTACTGGCGGCCC
>NZ_LXEP01000101.1 GCF_001654835.1 Buttiauxella gaviniae ATCC 51604 | reverse complement strand
GTGTCCAGCACCACGGTTTTGTGCTCAACGGCAATCGCGGTGTTACCGGACGCGTCAACACCGGTGACCATCACCTGCACATCATTGTTGCCTTCATTCAGCGCCGCGGTGGGGACCGGTACTTCATAGCGCAGCTGGCCGTTGGCATCCGCCACCACATCGCCGCGATATTCATGGCCGTTCACGCTGACCACCACGTGGTCACCCACCTGCGCATCACCGGATACCTCTCCGCTGATGAGCGTTGGCATACGGGATTCGCTGGCGTTGACGGTGTCGTCGCCCGCCACCGTATCGATTGTCAGGGCATTGCTGGCCTGGGTGTCCAGCACCACCGTGGTGTGCTCAATTGCCGTGGTGGCGTTACCCGATGCATCCACACCGGTGACCATCACCTGCACATCATTGCTGCCTTCATTCAGCGCCGCCGTCGGCACCGGGACTTCGTAACGCAGCTGGCCGTTTTCATCGGTCACCGTGCCATAGAAGTTCTGGCCGTTCACGCTGACCACCACGTGGTCACCCACCTGCGCATCACCGGACACCTCTCCGCTGACGAGCGTTGGCATACGGGATTCGCTGGC
>NZ_LXEP01000100.1 GCF_001654835.1 Buttiauxella gaviniae ATCC 51604 | reverse complement strand
CATTAATCAGATATTGCCACCGAATACACTGATGGCACAATATCAAATTAGGCTTAAATATCGCCCATTTAGTTCGTTTTTGCAAGACTTACACATAAATTTGTCGACTTTTGTTGTGATCGCGTTCTCGCCGTTACACAAAGAGCGATACTATCCAGTCGACCAAACAAGGCTTTCATTGCCCGCCAGTGGTCTCCGTAGGTTTCTGACCAGGTGGATTTACTTATTTGAACTAACGCTGCGAGGTCAGCATGCTGATAGCCTTCCCCACCTTTCAATTCATTCCTGACATCCTGCGCAGCCAACCAGACTAACGCCTGCAATCGCTTCACCGTCTTGCCCGCTATCTTCTTGCTTCCTAGAGCCGCTTTAAATTCGGCCCATGCCCATTCAGTTATCGCCACCTGGTGAGCAAAAGACAAATCCCCGGCATAGCACCATGACAACCAGGCATGTTCTTGCTTATCGAGCGTAGCCAAAGCGCGGCGCCATGATGCGGTGCGAAACTCAACCGGCTGAACGAGTGCGATGGATGAGCCTTTCGCTCTCGATTGTTGGCCCGGTACCGGGTCGCCTGGAAGGGTAATCATTTTGCCCGTTGTCTCATCGAGGATACGCC
>NZ_LXEP01000099.1 GCF_001654835.1 Buttiauxella gaviniae ATCC 51604 | reverse complement strand
GATTATTGCATTCGGCTGGGCACTGACGTCGCATTTTGAACAGCCCCGAACAAAATGTTTTGAAGCCAATACCCATGCGAATGCGCTTTCCAGTCACTCCGAATTAACCCTTCGTTGCAGACTGAAAGCTTTTTGGAGCGGTCAGCGGGAATCGAACCCGCATCATCAGCTTGGAAGGCTGAGGTAATAGCCATTATACGATGACCGCTTTGGCGCGGGTCTGGTTCCCCGCCGGCTGCGTATTTCCTTTAAAGTCCTTCGCGCCCGGACTATTGCGTCGGTAGGCCTGCCTGTTCATCACAAAGCAGGTCTACACTTGCCTGGTGCCGACTACCGGAATCGAACTGGTGACCTACTGATTACAAGTCAGTTGCTCTACCTACTGAGCTAAGTCGGCTTTGGTCCGCCATCGAGGTCTCGAACCCCGTACCTACAACTTAAATGGTCGTTTGCTCTTCCTGCTGAGCTAATGGCGGTTTGGTGGCCCTTGCTGGACTTGAACCAGCGACCTGACGATTATGAGTCGTTCGCTCTAACCAACTGAGCTAAAGGGCCTTTTAATCTAAAATCTTGAGCCGCCATCCATGGCAGCACATTGCCATGAGAGCTTAATCACTTGACGCC
>NZ_LXEP01000098.1 GCF_001654835.1 Buttiauxella gaviniae ATCC 51604 | reverse complement strand
CCCGGCCCATACACGATGATATCCATCGTGACATCCCTTGGCTGTCTATTCTCATGCTTTCCTTCTGCGTATGCAGTGAGCGTCGGCACATCCGGATCTGTGACATAAACGCGCGTGGATGAGCGGGCAACCGCAACGCCTGGCGCTGTCCAGTGCGCCGCGATGATAACTTTATGTGGGTCGATTCCTTCATAGGTAGGGATAGTCCAGGTGCCGTTAAATGTAATCCGCCCCTGGAACAAAACCCGACAGCAAGCCTGCTCAGTGGTAATTAATGTGAAATTAGCACCCCCCTGAAGGAGCAAGCCAGCCGTTGAACCCTCAGGAGGAAGCTGAAAGATGCTCACATTAGTGGTAACTCTGGATACATCATCACCGACAGTGCTTGCCATCTGGAGCGTTAACGATGAGCCATTATCAACAAAGCCAGTCAGATAGGCGATGCCCACACCAGAGTCCACCGCCGTTGATGCAGGTATTAACATTATTGAGCTTCCGGGTATTCTGCCGGGTAGTGCGACTGTCTGGTTCCCCGCCTTGCGCTCTTCTGTTATCGGCTGTAGGCTTAACAGAAGCAGGCTGGAAAGTGAGTTGCTCAATTACCGGTTCGGTCATGCTGACTCCAAAAACA
>NZ_LXEP01000097.1 GCF_001654835.1 Buttiauxella gaviniae ATCC 51604 | reverse complement strand
AATTTTTACTGGTTCTCGGCAGGCTGGCTCAATAATCTGAGCACTGAAGCATTCCAGGCTATCAGCTGTGACCATCTCAATGAGATTAGCTCAGCCAAACTCGGTGCACTGGACAATACCCATATGGCCGCGCTCACGGCAGACCAGCTGGCGGGTATCACCACAAGCTTCAGCTGTTTCTCCGCTTCCGCGTTAAACAGCATCACTACCACCGCCTTTCAGTCCATCACCTCAGCACAACTTAATAAGATAAGTACGGCGAATTTAGCCGCGCTGGATAACAGCCATCTCTCCGCGTTAACCGCAACTCAGGTCAGTGCGATGACGCACCTGAGCGCACTGAGCAGTGACCAGTTTGGATTACTGGATATTTCTGCTCTCCCGACAACCGCGATTGCCGGCTGGAAACAGGCGCAATACAGCGGGCTGACGGCACAACAGATGTCCACACTGAGCCCTGAGCAAATTCAGTCGATGAAGCATCCTGAGTGGCTACCCGTTTCCGTTGCCGGTGGAATGAAACCTGAACAAGTCGCCTCGCTTGGTACTCAACTCTCCCTGCTGCCTGTCGGCTTCGTGAATAATCTGAGTGTTCCCGCCTTCCAGGCACTCACCTCCAGTCAACTGGCCAACCTGACGCCTG
>NZ_LXEP01000096.1 GCF_001654835.1 Buttiauxella gaviniae ATCC 51604 | reverse complement strand
ACGGTGAGCGGTGTGACCGGGACCACGGTGAGTGCGGTGACGGAAAATAACGGTGTCTACACCGCGACCCTGACAGGCAGCAGCCCGGGTAGCGCGACGGTGACGGCGAACGCGAACGGCACGGCGGAAAACACCGGCACCGTGACCCTGACTCGTACCGCCGCCCAGAACCTGGCGGGGGCCACGGCGGGTACCGCAACTGCTCCGGCGTCGGTCCCGGCTGACGGCACCAGTACGACCACCACCACCGTACCGATCACCGGTGCGGACGGTCAGCCCCTGAAAGACACCGCCGTCACCGTGAAGGTGAACGGCACCGACCAGACGGTGACCACCGACAGCAACGGCAAGGCCACGCTGACCCTGCCGGCATCCACCACCCCGGGTGATAAATCCATTCCGGTGGTGTTTAACGGCAGCAGCCAGAACGTGCCTGTGACCTATACCCCGACCCAGGCCCAGCTGGCCGCGTCCGTGGATGCGTCTAAATCGGCCTTCACCACCAGTCCGGCCAGCATTCCGGCGGATAACAGCACCACCACGACCCTGAGCTTCACGCCGAAGGACAGCAGCGGCAATCCGGTGAAAGGCCTGAACAACGTGACCTTTGCGGTGAGCGGTGTGACCGGGACCACGGTGAGTGCGGTGACGGAAAATAACGGTGTCTACACCGCGACCCTGAAAGGCAGCAGCGCGGGTTCCGCGACGGTC
>NZ_LXEP01000095.1 GCF_001654835.1 Buttiauxella gaviniae ATCC 51604 | reverse complement strand
CCGGCACGGAGGCCGGCGCGGTTGCGGTGCCCGCGGTGGCCCCCGCCAGGTTCTGGGCCGGCGTATTTGTATAGGTCACGGGCACGTTCTGGCTGCTGCCGTTAAACACCACCGGAATGGACTGCTCACCCGGGGTGGTGGACGCCGGCAGGGTCAGCGTGGCGTTACCGTTGCTGTCAGTGGTCACCGTCTGGTCGGTGCCGTTTACCGTCACGGTGACGGCGGTATTTTTCAGGGGCTGACCGTCCGCACCGGCGATCGGCAGCGTGATGGTCGGGGTACTGATGCCGTCAGCCGGCACGGAGACCGGCGCGGTTGCGGTGCCCGCGGTGGCCCCCGCCAGGTTCTGGGCCGGCGTATTTGTATAGGTCACAGGCACGTTCTGGCTGCTGCCATTCAACACCACCGGAATGGACTGATCACCCGGGGTGGTGGACGCCGGCAGGGTCAGCGTGGCGTTACCGTTGCTGTCAGTGGTCACCGTCTGGTCGGTGCCGTTTACCGTCACGGTGATGGCGGTATTTTTCAGGGGCTGACCGTCCGCACCGGCGATCGGCAGCGTGATGGTCGGGGTACTGATGCCGTCAGCCGGCACAGAGGCTGGCGCGGTTGCGGTACCCGCGGTGGCACCCGCCAGGTTCTGGGCAGCCGTATAGGTCAGGGTCACCGTGTCGGTTTTCACGTCACGCCCGTCGGCCATTATCGTCATGGTAGCCGTACCCGGTGTGCTG
>NZ_LXEP01000094.1 GCF_001654835.1 Buttiauxella gaviniae ATCC 51604 | reverse complement strand
AATTGCCAATACATCTTTTGTTGCGCAAGCAATCGCGGAATTAAACGGTGGAGCACCTTCCACCTTAAATACTCTGAAGAAACTGGCAGATGCGCTTTCAATTAAAGCACCACTGGCCAGCCCATCCTTCACCGGAACGCCTACAGTACCTAGTGCAAATCAGGACGAAATTGACCTGCGTATTGCAAATACAACGTTTGTATCTAAATACGTTGACAGTATTAACGCTAAGTTATTTCCCAAAAGGGCACTAGCAGCTAATGATTATATTCGGATTCCTGACGTTGAAGGTGGGTTTATTATTCAGTGGGTAAGCATTGCCTCTGCCTCATTCCCTGCCTTTGATGTAGACGTCCCTGTTACTCTTCCGAAAGCTTTTCCTGCTCAAAATTTAATTGCGCTTGCAGTTAGTGTTAATCCTTCTGCCTCACAGAATGCAGACGGCTTGCCACAAATTGCCGGGCGGGACAGAGGAGTGGTAACAGTAAAACAGGCCATTAATGTTGAGAAACAAGTACTCTCAGACGTAGCAATTATCTGTTTTGGTTATTAAAAGGATTCCAGCATGAAGTTTTATGATCCCACGTCAGGATTTTTCGAAAAAACAACAAGTTCAGTGGAAATTACCGGTGAATATTATGCCGAACTTCTCGCCGGACAGTCAGGAGGTAAGCGTATAGTTCACAATCAAAACGGATATCCTGTTTTATCCGACAGGCCAGGCTTAAGCGAAGA
>NZ_LXEP01000093.1 GCF_001654835.1 Buttiauxella gaviniae ATCC 51604 | reverse complement strand
GCATGATGTTTTGAAATTAAATGGCCTCTGAAAAATATTCGTGTGAAAGAGGCTATTTATATTAATATCAATAAAGTCCGATTTCCTATATTTGAATAAATTTCATTTATTGTTCCTGACCCTAAGGCATAAAAAGAGAGTTATTAACTCGCTTAAACATACTTAGAAAAGGAATAATAACATGTCGAATAATATCTATCTCTCATTGACTGGTGAAAATCAGGGGCTAATTTCAAGCGGTTGTTCTTCATATGATTCAATTGGCAACGCCTATCAGGCCACACATCGCGATCAGATCCTCATTTACGAATTGGCCTATGCTATTTCGCGAGATCAAAATGTTAACCATCAGCCACTAATGTTCAAAAAACCTATTGATAAATCCTCTCCGCTCTTCGCTTTTGCCATTGCTAATAACGAAAAGATGGAAGCGATATTTGAAGCATACAGAACGGATAAATCCGGCACTCAATCATTGTTTTATAGAATAAAACTTATCAAAGCGACCATTACAGACATTAACCTTGTTTCGCCCAACTCATTAACCCATAACGATGCACAACCCATAGAAAGTATTTCATTAAAGTACGAAAGCATTACCTGGGAACATGTGTCAGCGGGGACATCGAGCTATAGCCTTTGGCAAGACAGGGTATTCTGATATGGATTATATATTGGGTCATGATAATAACCGGATGAGTGATTACTACAGAACCATGGGGGGCCTGGAGGCTCG
>NZ_LXEP01000092.1 GCF_001654835.1 Buttiauxella gaviniae ATCC 51604 | reverse complement strand
GCGCATGATATTTTCTAAGCGGCCAAGGTTCAAGAATAAATGATATGCAATTTTACTCATTGAAAATACCACATGGATGCTTTTACTCCCTCTGATAGCAAAAAACCCGCACTCGGCGGGTTCATTAATCAGATATTGCCACCAAATACACTGATGGCACAATATCAAATTAGGCTTAAATATGGCGCATTTAATTGACTTTTGCAACAATCCGCTGCGAAAAAGTCAATTTATGTTGTGATCGTGTTCGCGATACTGACAAGAGTGAACTTCTATCAAGTTGCTTGAACGTGGCTTCCAAGGCATCCCAGTACTGCCTGTAATTCTTACTCCAGTTATCAGGAGCCACACCAATCAAATGAGCAAGGTCTCCATACTGATATGGGTCCTGCCCTTTAATCTGAAGGTTCACATCTTGCGCCGCCAGCCATACGAGAGCCTGCAATCGCTTCACTGTTTTGCCCGCTATCTTCTTGCTTCCTAACGCCGCTTTAAATTCAGCCCACGCCCATTCAGTTATCGCCACTTGATGAGCAAAAGACAAATCACCGGCATAGCACCATGAAAGCCAGGCGTGTTCGTGCTTATCAAGCGTAGCCAAAGCTCGGCGCCATGATGCGGTACGGAACTCAACTGGCTGAACCAGTGCGATGGATGAGCCTTTCGCTCTCGATTGTTGGCCCGGTACCGGGTCGCCGGGAAGCGTTATCATTTTGCCCGTTGCCTCATCGAGTATGCGGC
>NZ_LXEP01000091.1 GCF_001654835.1 Buttiauxella gaviniae ATCC 51604 | reverse complement strand
ACGCATGATATTTTCTAAGCGGCCAAGGTTCAAGAATAAATGATATGCAATTTTACTCATTGAAAATACCACATGGATGCTTTCACTCCCTCTGATAGCAAAAAACCCGCACTCGGCGGGTTCATTAATCAGATATTGCCACCAAATGCACTGATGGCACAATATCAAATTAGGCTTAAATATCGCCCATTCAGTTCGGTTTTGCAAGACTTACACATAAATTAGTCGACTTTTGTTGTGATCGTGTTCTCGCCGCTGCACAAAGAGCGCCGCTATCCAGTCGACCATACAAAGCTTTCATTGCCCGCCAATGGTCTGCGTAGGTTTCTGACCAGGTGGATTTACTTATTTGAACTAACGCTGCGAGGTCAGCATGCTGATAGCCTTCTCCACCTTTCAATTCATTCCTGACATCCTGCGCAGCCAGCCATACGAGAGCCTGCAATCGCTTCACTGTTTTGCCCGCTACCTTCTTGCTTCCCAGCGCCGCTTTAAATTCAGCCCATGCCCATTCAGTTATCGCTACCTGGTGTGCGAATGACAAATCCCCGGCATAGCACCATGACAGCCAGGCATGTTCGTGCTTATCAAGCGTAGCCAAAGCTCGGCGCCATGATGCGGTACGGAACTCAACTGGCTGAACCAGTGCGATGGATGAGCCTTTCGCTCTCGATTGTTGGCCTGGCACCGGGTCGCCTGGAAGAGTAATCATTTTGCCCGTTGCCTCATCGAGTATGCGTCGACGCTTGCGCTTATATCGGCCGGTATCGAACTGGGCATTCTCGGCGAACGCCACCAGCTGCCCTTTCGTTGCCCCGCTTAAATCAGCAGTGGCC
>NZ_LXEP01000090.1 GCF_001654835.1 Buttiauxella gaviniae ATCC 51604 | reverse complement strand
TAATTTTCGATATCCAAACTGACCCCTATCTCTGTCGGTGCCCCAACTCCGGCGGGCATTTTCCTTCACGCTTAAGTTGCGCCAGGGCTCGCCCGTATGTCGGGGCTTTGTCGGTATTAATCAGCCGTGGCATTTGCCAGCGCTTCGTATTATTCAGGAGTTTTCCCATAAAGCGGTTGCGGCTTTACTGTTGCGGCGTGGGGAGAGATAAAAATCTATAGTACAGCCTCTGCTGTCGACTGCGCGGTACAGATAAGCCCATTTGCCGTTAACTTTGATATAAGTTTCATCCAGATGCCATGAGCTAAACCCTGAAGGCTGGCGCCAGTACCAGCGGAGACGTTTCTCCATTTCAGGGGCATAACGCTGAACCCAGCGGTAAAGCGTGGTGTGGTCGACGCTGACACCGCGTTCGGCCAGCATCTCCTGTAGCCGTATTTATAGTACCAGCGTACCGCCCACAGAATAATGTCACGACTGAAATGCCGGCCCTTGAATACGTTCATGATTAGCGTCACGGGTGAGAAAGACAGCAAATTTTATCAGCATTGCGAGCTTTGCAACAGTGCCCTAAAAAAGGCCGCTTTCGCAGACCTTCTTTATCACATTCGGTGACTATTCTTTCGGTGCTGCGTTGCCACGAAGTTTGCCGGAAGGATGGCCGGTTTTGCTTGGCAGGTTAGGGGTCACAGCAGATAGCCGGGGCGCATTTTTTCTGTACATCAAAATAGCATCGGGATCGTTAAGAAAATTTCTTGCTATTCCGTATTCCCCACAATCTACCGCCGCAATCAACTCTTTCAGTTGACCAACTCCGTCACTGACAGAGATTTTGCCATTCCTGCAATGTTC
>NZ_LXEP01000089.1 GCF_001654835.1 Buttiauxella gaviniae ATCC 51604 | reverse complement strand
CATATGGTTGCGACATTAATCCGTGAGAACTCAGATGTCGCCGGCGCCGTTCTAACAGGTGCGCCGGCAGCGGTGATTCAAAAAGAGGCCATTGAGTTGATTAACCACGCCGCAATGATGGCTGGCTTGGTTGTGCAGTTTGTTCACGCTGGCCAGCAGCTGCTGTAGGGAGAGGGTATCCCGAGTTGCATCTCTTGGCTGCATTGTTTGTCGCAACCTTGGGCATGGCGAAACACCCGCTGAAATACATCACTGCAGTTCCGGTACCGGTCTTTCTGTTCGTGCAGACAATTATCATGTCATTCCTCTTTGTCATATCCATCATCGCACTGGTGGCAATGGTCTTGCCATCCATGCAGGGCGGCAGACATGGGAACAGAACTTCGGTACCGAACTGGATTTACTGAACCAGGTAAATACTGAATTGGGGGTGAGGGCATGATTTACGACATCATCCCCATCGGTAAGCCACGTATGACACGCGCCGATAAGTGGAAGCAACGCCCAGAAGTGATGCGCTATCGCGCATTCTGCGATGAAGCCCGCTTACGTAAAATTCATCTTCCTGAATCTGGAGCGCACGTAACCTTTGTAATGCCAATGCCGCCGAGCTGGAGCAAGAAGAAGCGAGAGCAGATGAATGGCAAGCCACATCAGTCAAAACCCGATTGCGACAACATGCTCAAGGCATTGATGGACGCTCTCTTTGATGACGATTCGAGTATCTGGGATTGCCGCATAACCAAGGTATGGGGTGAGAAAGGGCAAATCATCATCAGGGAGTCCGTATGAACCAGCAATATCTGCAATACGTCCGCGAAGAACTCATGTTGGCCACTGCCGATTTAAGCGGGGCAACGAAAGGGCAGCTGGTGGCGTTCGCCGAGAATGCGCAGTTCGATACCGGCCGATATAAGCGCAAGCGTC
>NZ_LXEP01000088.1 GCF_001654835.1 Buttiauxella gaviniae ATCC 51604 | reverse complement strand
TGTGAAAACCGACACGGTGACCCTGACCTATACGGCTGCCCAGAACCTGGCGGGGGCCACGGCGGGCACCGCAACCGCGCCGGTGTCCGTGCCGGCTGACGGCACCAGTACCCCGACCACCACCGTACCGATCGCCGGTGCGGACGGTCAGCCCCTGAAAAATACCGCCGTCACCGTGAAGGTGAACGGCACCGACCAGACGGTGACCACCGACAGCAACGGTAACGCCACGCTGACCCTGCCGGCCTCGACCACCCCGGGTGACCAGTCCATTCCGGTGGTGTTGAACGGCAGCAGCCAGAATGTGCCTGTGAGTTATACGAATACGCCGGCCCAGAACCTGGCGGGTGCCACCGCGGGTACCGCAACCGCGCCGGCCTCCGTGCCGGCTGACGGTATCAGTACCCCGACCACCACCGTATCCGTCACCGGCGCGGACGGTCAGCCCCTGAAAGACACCGCCGTCACCGTGACGGTGAACGGCACCGACCAGACGGTGACCACCGACAGCAACGGCAAGGCCACGCTGACCCTGCCGGCGTCCACCACCCCGGGTGATCAATCCATTCCGGTGGTGTTTAACGGCAGCAGCCAGGACGTGTCTGTGACCTACAGCCCGACCCAGGCCCAGCTGGCCGCGTCCGTGGATGCATCGAAATCGGCCTTCACCACCAGTCCGGCCAGCATTCCGGCGGATAACAGCACCACCACCACCCTGAGCTTCACACCGAAGGACAGCCATGGTAATCCGGTGACCGGCCTGAACAACGTGACCTTTGCGGTGACGGGTGTGACCGGTGCCACGGTGAGTGCGGTGACGGAAAATAACGGTGTCTACACCGCGACCCTGACAGGCAGCAGCCCGGGTTCCGCGACGGTGACGGCGAACGCGAACGGCACGGCGGAGAACACCGCCACCGTGACCCTGACCCATACGGCCGCCCAGAACCTGGCGGGGGCCACGGCAGGCACCGCAT
>NZ_LXEP01000087.1 GCF_001654835.1 Buttiauxella gaviniae ATCC 51604 | reverse complement strand
AGCGCAAAGAGGGCGCTCATTAGTGGGTTCCTGCTGGTTCAAGGTTTGGCTCAACTGAGTGTGAAGCGTAAGGGCGGCGAATATGACGCAAGTTCCCCTGCGGTTCATGCCAGTACGTGCCTTCACGATAATCAAATGAAACCAGCCATGCTGCGCCGGTTCGTCCGTTGCGCATTGGTATAGCACGACCGCTTTTTGGTACTGATTGGTTAATTGCCATAGTCATCCCCTTGGTTCTATTTCTGACTCTATCTCTTTGCCTGTCTTTTCAACACTTCAGGCTCGGTGCATCCTGGTTATTCCCCAACAACAAGGATTCGGTTAATCTGGATATCCCCAACGACAATGTGTTTAAAAGCATGATTTCTGAAATTTCGGCCTCAGTGACAGCTATAAAAACCTCGCTTGATTTGCTCCGGGTTCTTGGTGATGCAAAAAGCGAATCTGAAATTCAAGCCGCAACACATGGGCTGCACCGGCAATTGACTGATTTACAAATAGAAAATTTACGCCTTGCGCAATTGCTCTCTTCTCAGTATGAAGAGATAACTTCTCTGAAGCGCGAATTGAGCAAAGCGGATAAAGAAAAACGAGAATTTGAACGCTACACGGAATACAAAACAGGAGCGGGGCATTTTATTTATGCTGTCAGGGACAGTCTCGATAATGATGGAACAGGCGAGCCCTACGCATGTCCACACTGCTATCATAAGGGTGCAATATCCTTTCTTCAGGCGCTGTACACTGATAAAAATGATATTTTTCATAAGGCAAAGTGTCCTTCGTGTAGTAACGTTTTTCGCATGGAGAAAAATGAGGATCGCGTAACACCTCAAACCATGAGTGATATTGGAAAATTAATGGGCGGTGGCTCTTTTAGTTGAGCGAGGCCTATTGTGGATACCCAGATTCTTAAAGAGCTAAGCGTCCAGTAGGGCGCTTTTTTTATGTCTGTTATTTCGCCCTTATCGCCAGGCTGGCGGAACGTTT
>NZ_LXEP01000086.1 GCF_001654835.1 Buttiauxella gaviniae ATCC 51604 | reverse complement strand
CCGGCGACTGCCTGTTTTAATTTCTATCGAGGTACTCATGCCGGGCTTCAGCGCAACATTTTCACCATCAATATTCATACTCTTATGCGCTAACTGAATATGGATGGAATACTGGGAGTTCTGTGGTTTCGGTTCATCATTGCTGTTATCTGCGCTGCTTTTGGCACTTTCATCGGTCACATTGCTGGAGCCGGCGTTCATCGCATCCCGTGAAACATAGGTCACCTCGCCGGACATCATGCCGTATTTGGTGTAATCAAAGGCCTCAATTTTCACCGCGGCCTTCTGGCCTTTATGGATAAAACCAATATCTTTGTTTTCGACAATGGCTTCGATTTCAACCTGATTTTGTTCCGGCACGACAACCATTAAAGGTTGTGCTGCGGTTACCACGCCGCCGACGGTGTGCACCGCCAGTTGTTGCACAATACCGTCCACCGGGGCGGTGATCTGAAGCAGTTTTTTATGCGCATTCGCGCGCATTACATCCTGCTGTGATTCGGCCTGCTGGCGGATAGCCTCCGTGAGTTCTTCTTCGGTTTTCTTACGCGTTTCAGCCATAAAATTATCCCGCTGATGTTGTGCATCAGTGAGCTTGCCGCGCAGTTCAACGCTGTCCTGCTCTTTCTCCTGCCAGGACGTTATCGACACATCATGATTTTTAGCGAGTTCCCGGTAGTTTTCCGCCCGCTGAGACACGAGAGGCATCTGCTGGCTGTAGCGCGCCACTTCTCCGTTCAGGTCCTGTAACCGGGTCACAAAACTCAGCCACTGGCCGTTGAGCTGATTGCGTGCATCCGCTACTTTGTCTGCGGTGATGCCATCGGTGCCGTTGAGTTGAACCAGTTTTCCCGTGGCCACGGAGTCGAGCAGGGCACGGGAGCGCGCGACCTGCAGTAACGCCATGTCATGATCAACTTCGGCCCTTTTTTGTTCGTGATCGATGATATGCGTATCCAGCGTCATCAACGGTTCGCCTGCCCGGACAGCCTGGCCATCCTGCACAAAAAT
>NZ_LXEP01000085.1 GCF_001654835.1 Buttiauxella gaviniae ATCC 51604 | reverse complement strand
CGCCACGAATAATGTACTAACTGAAGACCCTTCATCAAAATCCAGCTCTTTTCAGCTAATTTTTACATATGACTCTTTGTCACGAATTTTATCTTTCCTTTTATCAATACGCCTGACTGTGAGTTGAAAGTGAATTTCCTCTATCAAAGCCAATGCATTAAATGGGTATTATTACTCATTTCAATAAGCTTTGTTACGCATAGGTAATGGTTGCATAAAATAATGAGCTAAATAAAATTGTCGTACGCTACAAATATCAGACATTTCGTTTACACAAAGGACCCGGTAAATATTTTGATGAAATAACCAGTGAGCGCATTAATGGATGGATGAAAGCACACTAAGGAGCATAAATATGCACGTATCAGGCATAGTTAGACCAGGTGATGACATTGAGCTCATTGTTAAACTCATCAAAAACAATGAACAAACTTTGCCTTTCTCATTAAAGACGGGCTCTGTATTTGATATGAGCATGAGCTCAAAACCGTCGGTCTTTCTTATTGAAGAAGGACAAGTCGCGCTATACCGAAAAGCTGACGACAAGCTCATACTTCATTTTCAACCACCGTTTCCGTTTGGTATCACTATGTCGTCCTCACATACGAAAAATTATTACATGGTATGCGAGTCAGATATCAGAGCTTCTATTCTGAATAAAGAACATTTTTTTGCGAATATCTCGGATAATCAGGCCTGGATGAGTATTCTGAATATTGTCACCTATCTTATTGATGTGGCTGAACAACAGCATCATAGAAATTATCTCGTCACCAATACTTACGACATCATAAAATTATGTATCAGCCAGATATGGACCCTGCCTGAAGAACAGCGTAACAGCATTTCAATTTATGACTATGTACTTTCCCGCTACCAGATATCACGAAGCTCAATTACCAAAGTAATGAAATCGTTAAATGAGGGGGGGTATATTTCAACCAAAAGAGCTATTTTAAAAAGTGTCTATTTTTTACCCGAAAAATACTGACTACTGATCCCCTTCCAGGACGCGAGCGACAAAAAATT
>NZ_LXEP01000084.1 GCF_001654835.1 Buttiauxella gaviniae ATCC 51604 | reverse complement strand
AAATATATCCATCCTTCCCAGAGATATATTTCCATTACTGGTTATGAAGGTGGTGGATTCCTGATATCTAAAGATTATGGTCGTACCTGGGATCGGGCCAGATATTCACCAGGTAGTGGTGCTATTAAATATGGCGCATCCTACCCTGTGCGAGATGAAATTGATTCATTCACCGTCGTCAATGACCAGGGTTATATGCTGACAAAAAACGGTGATCTCTATTTAAGTTCAAAACCCTTTGATGATCCACGCCTTGAACCGGGTGGTAGTGGGATTGATTACACCATCACAACAAAAAAAGGGGAAAAGAAAATAAACCACATACTCCCTGGTTATGGTGGTGGAAAATGGGGTAAAGAATATTCCTCCTGGAATTCGTTTGCTGGCCCTGATCATTGGACAACCGATGCTTACCGCTCCAACTTCCAGGATATCCCCAATAAAGTCCCCAAAGTTAAAAATTACACCGGCTGGGATCATATGCGCTGCGATATGGATTTTGGGCGTTCGACATCGGAAAAACAAAAATGAAACCGATAAAATGCACGCTTTTAATACTGAGTATGGTGTTAATTACCGCCTGCCATGCAAAACCAAAATCCCCTCCCTCGCAGGTGGTATATCGCTTTGACGACCATCGTTATCTTGAGTTAGTTGGTTTTAACTGTGAAGGAGCACTGTGGTATACGGACACGCAGCAAGGAATTCATTCCGAAATAGTTGATCAATTTTATCAAGTTTTTACAAAAAAATATCTGCACCCTTCGGAACGTTACATTGCAGTTCCTTTTTATGATGTATCTGGTTTTTTAATATCGAAAGACTATGGAAAAACCTGGGATGGTGCTAGTTATTCTCCAGGTAGTGGTGCAGTAAAATATGGAGCTTCCAATCCTGAACGCGAAGAGATTGATTCATTCACCGTCGTCAATGACCAGGGTTATATGCTGACAAAAAACGGTGATCTCTATTTAAGTTCAAAACCCTTTGATGATCCACGCCTGGAACCGGGCGGTAGTGGGATTGATTATGTTCGAACATCGAAAAAAGGGATCGATAAAACTATGCATCTTCTTCGTCCGGGAGAAGGTGGAGGAGCCTGGGGTGAAGACTACGTTTCGTGGAATTCAATTCAAGGTACTATGCCATGGACAATCTATGCATACCGCTCCAACTTCAAGGATATCCCCAATAAAGTCCCCGAAGTTAAAAATTACACCGGCTGGGATCATATGCGTTGCGATATGGATTTAGGACTTTCGACATCGGAAAAAAAAAAATGAAACCGATAAAATGCACGCTTTTAATACTGAGTATGGTGTTAATTACCGCCTGCCATGCAAAACCAAAATCGCCACCGACTCAGGTGGTATATCGTTTTGACGATCACCGTTATCTTGAGTTAGTTGGTTTTAACTGTGAAGGCGCATTGTGGTACAACGATACATCCATGAATATCCACACAGAAGTTACCAGCCAGTTTTATCGCATATTCACAAAG
>NZ_LXEP01000083.1 GCF_001654835.1 Buttiauxella gaviniae ATCC 51604 | reverse complement strand
AACTGAGTATCACTGTGTGAGGTTGTTTGATGGGATATAATTTAGTTTTCTCAATAAAAAATGTCCACATAAATTATTGAGAAAACTCAGTGTTTGGAGTGTGTTTTATCGCAACACATTGAAAGTGAAGTGAATTATTTTATTTCAGGGGCATTACGACTGGTTGGAGCGCTTTCTAGCCTCAAGGAGTTCGTTAAACAGGCGGTTGAAATTGCTCACTCGCGCTCTAAGATTTTGAATTTGCGCCTGTTGTTCAGACTCGGGAAGTGAACGGTATAATTGAAGAAGTTCCCGTTCCTCGTCCGATATTTGCAATTGCTCATCCTGTGCTACAGGTTCGCCGGGCGCCTTATCTTCATCACCAAACAAGATCCAAGTCGGGGAGCACTGCAGCACTGATGCCAGTTTATGCAGGTTCTCGCCACGCGGGGCGGTAGTATCACTTTCCCACAGCGAAATTGAAGAGTCAGAAACGCCAGCAGCTTTGCTCAGCTTGCTTTGGCTTAAGCCGATATCCTTGCGCCGCTGTCTAATTCTTTGGCCTAACGTCATTTCATTCATATTTAGATATCTTAATATTTCTTGACCTGAGTTTCCTTGCGTGACTATCATTGAGAAAACTCAGGTTTGGAGAAGGCAATGTTGAAGTCGGCAGCAATTAATCATTTCGGTACTAATACCCGCGTCGCAGCGATAGCGGGTATTGATCCGTCCGCGGTAAGTCAATGGAAGGAACTTGTTCCAGAGCGTTGTGCTCAGCGCCTTGCCGACGCCTCTGATGGCGTTCTTAGTTATGACAAAGACATTTACGACCAGCACCGCAAGGCCAAGCGGCTTGCAAAACAGACTAGCACCCAGGGTGTTTAAGGACTGATTCATGGAAATCAATACTCTGCACATTGAGCTTGAAGCATGGGCTGCAAAGAAGGGCTGGAAGTACGTTGTCGAGCTGATTACAAGGCATCAGCAGGGTGATCTACTTGAGACTCTTGATGACTTGGTTGATGGCGATGAATTCGCTCGCCGGGTCCATAACAACAAGCAGCGCATCCAGCGTGCATTCGATGGAACTTCGAAGAAACACCAACTGCACGCGGCGTTGTTGGCACCGGCAGTTCGCGCCGCCATCGATGCAGAACGAGCGGAACAGAAAGACGAGCAA
>NZ_LXEP01000082.1 GCF_001654835.1 Buttiauxella gaviniae ATCC 51604 | reverse complement strand
TATCAGCGATTAAGCGATAACTTTAGCAACAACGCCCGCGCCTACAGTACGGCCGCCTTCACGGATTGCGAAACGCAGACCGTCGTCCATCGCGATTGGGTGGATCAGGGTAACAACCATTTTGATGTTGTCGCCCGGCATTACCATCTCAACGCCTTCTGGCAGTTCGATGGTGCCAGTCACGTCAGTTGTACGGAAGTAGAACTGTGGACGGTAGCCTTTGAAGAACGGAGTATGACGGCCGCCTTCATCTTTGGACAGGATATAAACTTCTGACTCGAACTGAGTGTGCGGCTTGATAGAGCCTGGCTTAGCCAGTACCTGACCACGTTCGATATCTTCACGTTTAATACCACGCAGCAGAACACCAACGTTCTCACCAGCACGGCCTTCGTCCAGCAGTTTGCGGAACATTTCAACGCCAGTACAGGTTGATTTCACGGTATCTTTGATACCAACGATTTCAACTTCTTCACCAACTTTAACGATACCGCGCTCTACACGACCGGTAACAACAGTACCACGGCCGGAGATGGAGAATACGTCTTCGATTGGCAGCAGGAACGGCTTGTCGATAGCACGTTCTGGTTCCGGGATATAGGTATCCAGGTAGCCAGCCAGTTCGATGATTTTAGCTTCGTAATCCGCGTCGCCTTCCAGTGCTTTCAGCGCTGAACCACGTACGATTGGAGTATCGTCGCCTGGGAAGTCGTACATAGACAGAAGTTCACGAACTTCCATTTCTACCAGTTCCAGCAGCTCTTCATCATCAACCATGTCGCATTTGTTCAGGAACACGATGATGTAAGGAACGCCAACCTGACGACCCAGCAGGATGTGCTCACGAGTCTGTGGCATTGGGCCATCAGTCGCAGCAACAACCAGGATAGCGCCGTCCATCTGAGCAGCACCGGTGATCATGTTTTTAACGTAGTCGGCGTGCCCTGGGCAGTCAACGTGCGCATAGTGGCGAGTCGGGGTGTCATATTCAACGTGGGAAGTGTTGATGGTGATACCACGAGCTTTTTCTTCTGGTGCGTTATCGATCTGGTCGAAAGCACGAGCAGAACCACCGTAGGTTTTAGCCAGAACGGTAGTGATTGCTGCAGTCAGAGTGGTTTTACCATGGTCAACGTGGCCGATAGTACCGACGTTGACGTGCGGTTTTGTACGTTCAAATTTTTCTTTAGACA
>NZ_LXEP01000081.1 GCF_001654835.1 Buttiauxella gaviniae ATCC 51604 | reverse complement strand
AACCAAATTTGCCGGCGCAAACGGTGGAGGGGGGGGGGGACAGGTGTGTCAGCTACAGCAGCCCTTACCAACAGTGCCACAATAACCGGCGGCGCGGGCGGTCTGGCGGGTTACGGGCAAGGCAACGGCGGCGGTGGTGGCGGCGGCGCAGGGATTACCACGACGTCGAATGTCACCAACACCGGTACTGTCATCGGGGGCAGTGGCTCTGCTTTGCAAAGTGCAGTGACAGGCGGCGGCGGCGGTGCCGGGATATTTGTATCGGGTAACGGTGCGACTGTCACACTGACAAACTCGGGCACCATCAGTGGTGGTACTGGTACCTATAATTTAGCGACGGGCTATGGTCCCGGCTGGGGCGGTGCTGGTGAGGGTGGCGCTGAGGGTGCGACAGCGACGACTTACGCGGATGGCGGTGCGGCCATCGTTGGTACGAATGTTGTTATCAATAACTATGGCACCCTCAATGGTGGGATGGGGCTGGGTGATAACACCCGTTATTATGCTCTTGACTTTACAGCAGGCTCAGCTAACCAGCTTAATTTATACAGTGGCTCTGTGATTAACGGTGGGCTCATATTACGTTCGGGTAATTTAGAAATTGTTGAACGTGCCGGAGCCCGGACGTTCAGTAACGCCATTGAAACATATGGGGCCACCACCTTTAATACCAATGGTTTCGATTTTTCATCGACCGGTATTATTTCCGGGACTGGGTCAGTTAATAAAACCGGCAACGGCACGCTAACCTTAAGCGGTGCAAATAGCTATTCGGGTGGTACGACGATTAGTGCTGGCACACTGAGTGTATCAAATGACAGCAATCTGGGGGCGACAACCGGTTCTCTGAGTATTAGTAATGCTACGCTACAAACCTCTGCAAGTTTTACTACCGCCCGCAGTGTTTATTTAAGTGCCACAGGTGCCACTATTGCACCTGATTCCGGAAAAACTTTAACAGTTTCAGGAGTTATTGCGAATGCAACGGCGAGCACGCCGAGTGCTCTGAATAAAAATGGCGCGGGTACGCTGGCTCTGAGCGGGACGAATACTTTCACGGGCCAGACGACCATTAATCAGGGCACGCTGAGCCTGTCGGGCAATGGCAGCATTGCAAAAAGCAGCAAAGTGGATGTGGAAAGCGGGTCTTTTGATATCTCGGCAACAACCACTGGTGCATCGGTTACCAGCCTCACAGGGACCAGTAACGGCACTGTAGCGCTGGGC
>NZ_LXEP01000080.1 GCF_001654835.1 Buttiauxella gaviniae ATCC 51604 | reverse complement strand
TGTAGTGGATCACAAAATCAGGACACCGGAATAACCTGCTTCCACTTTTCTTCATGCTGGCAAGGCGATAACCCACCATTGTTCGTATGAGGACGGTAAACGTTGTAATAACCATTTATCCACTGGTTTATATCGCGTACTGCATGACTAAAATCACCATAACCACCTTTCGGTAGCCATTCACTTTTAAGGCTGCGAAACACTCTTTCCATCGGAGAATTATCCAGACAATTCCCTCTGCGACTCATACTTTGCATTACCCCATGACGCCAAAGTAACTTTCTGTATTTATTGCTTTTATATTGAACCCCTTGATCTGAATGAAACAGAAGTCGTTCATTACGCGGTCGTGTCTCCAGGGCATTACGCAAAGCCCTGCACACCAAATCAGCATCAGCGGTTAATGAGAGGGCTGAACCAATAATCCGGCGTGAATATAAATCAACAACAAGCGCGAGATAGCACCACTTGTCCTGCAGGCGAATAAAGCTGATATCACCACACCAGACGCGGTTTGGTGCGGCGGGGTTAAACTGCCGGTTCAATAAGTTTGGTAATGCTGGGCTGTTGTCTGAATTTACCCGGTAGCGATGTTTAACTGGCTGGTGACTGGTCAGCCCGCATTCCTGCATCAGTCGTCGCGCCAGCCACCGGCCTGCATCAACGCCACTCTGGCGTAACATCTGGCTGATTGCCCGACTACCTGCAGCGCCACGACTGAGAGTATGGAATGCTCTCACCCGACTTCGCCATTCAATTCTTTGCACATTAACCGGATGCTTCACCTGCGCGTAATAAACGCTACGGTGAATACCGAATAAATGACAAAGAGTCTGCACAGGCCACTTTGCTTTCAGCCGTGTGATTAGCGCAATAACTTTCCGGGGGCTTCGCTCATCAGCACGGCAGCCTGCTTTAGTATTTCTTTTTCCATCTCAAGACGCTTTATCTGCGCTTTAAGCTGCTGAATTTCACGCTGTTCAGGAGTAATAGCATTGCCGACGGGCTCAATACCCAGAAGTTCCTGCTTATAAAGCCGTATCCATTTGCGCAAATGGTCAGGATTGAGTTCGAGCGCCTGAGCAACTTCCCGTGCATCTCGCTGGTATTTAACAACCTGTTCGATAGCTTCGAGTTTGAACTCCGGGGAAAATGTGCGTTTAGTCCGACGAGTTTTGATCATGCATCACCTCATGTTCACTGTTTTAACATTAACAGGATTTCGAGGTGTCCTGAATTACCGATCCACTAC
>NZ_LXEP01000079.1 GCF_001654835.1 Buttiauxella gaviniae ATCC 51604 | reverse complement strand
TCGAATTCAATCGCACCCGATAATCTCGGCAGGCGGGACTTCTGGTCAGCGACTTCAGGGTGGGCATTGAGAATATCGCCAAGACGGCTCATCGAAATGCCCACCTGCTGGAAATCGTTCCATAGCTGTGCCAGACGTAAAATAGGCTGAGAGACCTGCCCCGACAGCATATTGAAGGCCACTAATGCCCCGACGGTTAGCTGGTTATCAATCACCAGGCTTGCACCAAACCACATGATCAGCGCTGTCACCAGTTTGCTGATGAGCGTGATACCGGCATTGGCAATCGTCGAAATATTGGTCACGGATAACCCGGCGCTGACGTATCCGGCTAACTGCGCATCCCATTTGTGGATCCAGCGGGGTTCAACAGCCATGGCTTTGACGGTATCAATATTGCTGATGGTCTCCACCAGAAAGGACTGGTTTTCGGCTGATTTATTGAATTTCTCATCGAGACGACGGCGCAGAGCCGGTGTAAAGACCACGGATAAAAAGACATATAACGGAATAGAGGCGATAACAATCAGTGTGAGGGTCACGCTGTAGCTGAACATCACCGCCAGGAAGATGAACGAAAATACCACATCCAGCAGAACCGTAATGGCGTTACCGGTCAGAAAGGAACGGATATTCTCCAGCTCACGGACACGTGCGACGGAGTCCCCCACCCGGCGGCTCTGGAAATAGGCAATGGGCAGATTGAGCATATGGCGAAACAGCCGGGCACCCAGCTCCACATCGAGCTTGCTGCTGGTGTGTGCAAAGACCCAGGAGCGAATAGCGGTGAGGATGACTTCAAAAATGTTCGCGGCAATCAGCCCCACGGCCACCACGTGCAGGGTTTTCATGGCATGGTTAACCAGCACCTTGTCCATGACCACCTGGAAGAAGAGGGGGGTGACCAGACCAATGAGCTGAAGTACCAGCGATATCAGCAGCACTTCACCAAAGATACGGCGATATTTAATTAAGGCAGGAATAAACCAGGTAAAGTCGAATTTTGCCAGTGCGCCACTGAAATTGGCTTTGCTGGCGAAATAAATCATTTCCCCGGTCCATTGCGTGAGCAGATCCGCCATGTCAATAAATTCAGGGGGGGAATTTTCATGCTGAATAAGCATGCGTGGCTTAGGATCACCTTCGTGATTATTCCCCGGGTCGTATTTTGCGACAATAAAAAAACGGCCATCCTGATGCTGTGCCACTGCGGGCAATGACGCTTTATCCATTCGGCGAATATCGGGCTGAACCACCTTTGTTTTTAAACCTAAAGATTGTGCGGCCAGTAATATCGCCT
>NZ_LXEP01000078.1 GCF_001654835.1 Buttiauxella gaviniae ATCC 51604 | reverse complement strand
TCATGCGGACACCACCACCTCAGCTAACTTGTTGTAATTTAAATCATTAGCCAAATATCATCTGTCCTTTCCCTGAGGGTGCTGGACACTTCAATAGGTATTAACTTACTGAAATAATGAAATAAAATTCATTTCTAGCTGGGGAATCGTAGTGATATGTCGAGTGTAAGCAATATTGGTGATGTGTATCACTGGAGCATTGCCAAGATAGCGGAAGCATTCAGCATTGACCGGAAAGCAGTTAAACGCCTGCTACTTGGAGCAAATATTCCTGTCGCTGGAGTGGTGAAGGGTAATTCAGTTTACGCACTCAAGGATGTGGGGCCGGCTCTCTTTGCCCGGGCGGTAGTCTCTGATCCTGATGATATTCACGACCCTTCTAAAATGGAGCCGAAAGAACGTAAAGATTGGTTTCAGTCAGAAAATGAAAGAATAAAACTGGAAAAAGAACAGCGCGGACTCATTCCCGTAAATGAGGTAGTGACAGTTTATTCAGCGATGACAAAGTCAGTTGTACAGGTGCTGGATACCATCCCGGATATTCTTGAGCGTGACTGTGCCTTAAATCCGCAATCTGTCGCTGTCGTCCAGGGTGCTATTGATGATTTGCGGACAACGTTATCAGAGCGTACGTACCACGCGTGCGCAATAGATCTCATGGGTGATAAAGGGGAGGTTATTGTCGAGGAGGATTAATGGCTTATGCGTCAGCGATGAATATTGGACGAGATATTTCATTAAGTCTTAAACCACCACGCAGAATAAAGGTATCCGCAGCGGTAAGAAAATACATGAGGGTGCCGAAAGGCGCTGGTAATTCGGTCCCGTGGGAACCAAATGTTGCACCATATGTACTTGAGCCAATGGATACGCTTGCATCGCGTGAATATGATGCGGTGGTATTTGTTGGACCGGCGCGGACAGGGAAAACCATCGGGCTAATTGATGGCTGGGTTGTATACAGCATAGTTTGCGACCCTTCGGACATGCTTGTTGTACAAATGACGGAAGACAAGGCAAGGGAGCACTCTAAAAAGCGTCTTGATCGTACCTTTCGAAGCAGCCCTGAAGTTGCGCGGCGACTAAGTCCTCGCCGAAATGATAACAACGTACATGATAAGATTTTTCGGGATGGTTCCTTCCTTAAAATTGGCTGGCCATCCGTCAATATTATGTCTTCTTCTGACTATAAATATGTCGCATTAACGGACTACGACCGATTCCCCGAGGATGTTGACGGGGAAGGAGATGCGTTCTCCCTTGCTTCCAAACGTACCACCACCTTTATGTCATCTGGCATG
>NZ_LXEP01000077.1 GCF_001654835.1 Buttiauxella gaviniae ATCC 51604 | reverse complement strand
AACGAATGGAAGGGAATTCCCCTGGATATGCGCCTGATTAGCTCTTGTGCAATCATGGGGTAAACATAGCCCTGGAGGGATTCGTTATGACTATCACTACTGTCGGTATCGATCTTGCTAAAAATGTGTTCGCTGTTCACTGCGTTGATCAAAATGGAAAAACTGTTCTGGTTAAACCTAAAGTATCGCGTGCTGCACTTCCTGAGTTAATTGCAAGCCTGCCTCCCTGTGTTATCGGGATGGAGGCATGCTCCGGGGCTCACTACTGGGCAAGAATGTTTCGGCAGTATGGCCATGAGCCCCGTTTGATGGCTGCAAAGTTCGTATCGCCTTACCGCATGGCCGGTAAATCAGGAAAAAATGATGCAGCTGATGCCCAGGCTATCTGTGAGGCTGTCCGTCGCCCGCATATGCGGTTCGTGCCAGTGAAGGATGAGAGCCAGCAGGCGATGCAATGTCTACACCGTACCAGACAAGGCTTTATCGAAGAGAAAACAGCAACATATAATCGATTAAGAGGTTTGATATCTGAATTCGGGATTATCGCGCCACAAAGTACAGATGCCCTGCGCCACATGGTTTCTGAACAGAAAAATTCTTTGCCGCTTCAGGTTCAGCAATGCGTTGATGATCTGCTGGAACACATTAATCGCATTGAAGATAACATCGCTGAATATGACCGGATCCTGTCCCGCATGGCAAAAACGGATCACCGCAGCCAACGACTGATGGAACTGAAGGGGATTGGTCCCACAACGGCTTGTGCGTTAGTCGCCAGTATCGGTAATGCCCATGATTTTAAGAATGGACGCCAACTGGCAGCCTGGCTGGGACTTACACCATCACAGTACAGCAGTGGTGGAAAATCAAAGCTTGGCAGAATAACGAAAGCGGGCGATTCATATCTGCGAACGCTTCTGGTTCAGGGGGCCCGTTCGGTTTTGATTGGTGCAGAGAAAAGGACTGACTCATTCAGCCGTTGGGTTTGTACGTTGGTTGAGCGCAGGGGGTACTGGCGGGCTGTTGTAGCCATCGCCGCCAAAAACGCGAGGCTGTGCTGGGCATCGTTGCATTACGGTGATGATTTCAGGCTGTACTCAGCCAGCTAAAGCACAAAGCAGTATAACCATCTGACCTGCAACTCGTTGATGAAAAAGGGTTAGACCCCGTGAGGCCTATCTGGCTATTGTACAGGATATACGTATCCGCTTAACGAACAAGAACCTCACGCGCGTCTTTCATCAGGGTCCGAATCGATAACGATTCATCATGGCCGTTTATAGTACCGCAGTCTCTCCCCTTTATTTTACTGACGAGCAGACAGAAACCATAAAACCGGCGTTGACATGCCGGGGAAGCCCTTATAGTACAA
>NZ_LXEP01000076.1 GCF_001654835.1 Buttiauxella gaviniae ATCC 51604 | reverse complement strand
AAAAAAGCCCTGCATCCTTACGCTGACAATCTGTGCATCGTCACCAAAGTCGGTGCTCGTCGTGATGAAAAAGGTGGCTGGTTAACGGCATTCACGCCGCAGGAACTGGTCAGCGCGGTGGAAGACAACCTGTGCAATCTGGGGCTTGAGGTGATGGAAGTGGTGAATCTGCGCAGTATGCTGGATATTCATCAGCCGAAAGAAGGATCCCTAGAACCGCAGCTGGAGGCGATGATTAAGCTGAAAGAACGTGGACTGGTTCGTCACATTGGCCTGAGTAATGTCACGGTAAAACAGGTGGAGGACGCGCAGAAACTGACACCAATTGCCTGCGTGCAGAATATGTATAACCTGGCCAACCGCCACGACGATGCGCTGGTGGATAAACTGGCGGAGCAAGATATTGCCTACGTGCCCTTCTTCCCGCTGGGCGGATTTTCCCCACTACAATCAACGCAACTCGATGAAATAGCCGCTGACTTACAAGCCACACCGATGCAGGTGGCGCTGGCCTGGTTGCTCAGACGTTCACCGAATATTTTGCTGATCCCCGGCACGTCATCGCCGGAACATTTGCAGGAGAATCTGGCCAGCGCACGGCTGAATTTATCTGATGAAGTGATGGAAAAGCTGAACGGAATGAACTAAGGATCTTGTGAACTGAGTCCTTGGCATCGAGGACTCAGAATTTAAAATATCAGCGTTATGGTGACTGCCTGAGCTTCCACTCATCAGCCACATCGGCCAGAGTTTTAGGCACCTCATTACGTACCCAGGCCATAAAATCACTTTCGAACCAAAAGTCTACCCCGCACTGCTCAGTCAGAAAACGCCGGACATTTTTTTTATTCCTGTAACGCTTATCCACAAGCGTAATACCTGTCAAATAAATGGGATGCGTAGGGAAAAGACGATGCCTATGGGCATCCGGGCACTTTGTAGATCTCAGAAATTACCTGCATCGTTGCGTCTTCGATCGTTCCTTCATTACGGCATAAAATCCATTCATGATTGGCTATTTCTCGCTCGAACGCGGTGGTACAAGCGACATGCTCTTCCAGCTTAGAAATCACCGTACTACCCAGCCCACGCGATCGGGACGCGGCCCTCGCCCATGAAATGTCAGGTGCAGTCACCACCCCGACATGCAGGTCTGGCGTTCGCACGTTTCGTTCAATGTTAAGCTGTAAAATCTCTGCAAAAGGAATCATCCGGCGAAACGCGGCATCCGACGGATACCAGCGATCCATCAGGATAATGCAGTCCACTGGCTGTTTAGTCAGCACATGCCTGGAAATCCAGGCACGGCTATCTGCAAGGCGCTCACAAACCTCCCGTTCCAAATCCAGAGTGGGATTTCTGGCGAGCTTGTTAACCAGGGCCATTGTTTCGCCCCTGTAAGGATCGCTTTTTTTCTCGCAAAGCCGGATGACCTTCTTGTTGTCAGCCCTGAGTACTTTCGTAATGGCCTCCAGCAATGTGGTTTTACCGGCCCCCTTGGGCCCATCCAGAGAAACAAAAAATTGACGTCTCATTCTTCAAATGACGATTGATATACGGTTTTTGTAAAGCTTGCATCTGGCAAAAACATCTCATTTCCTTCGTATGAACCGCTGACTAACCCTTCGTTTTAATGTGG
>NZ_LXEP01000075.1 GCF_001654835.1 Buttiauxella gaviniae ATCC 51604 | reverse complement strand
TAAGACGCCCTCATCGATTTTAATCGCAGCGTGGCATTGATTATCCGTTTCAGCTTGCCGCACTCAATCACGTTGTTCCGGTACTTTATCTGTCGGTGCTCCACATCCGGCGGACATTTTCCTTCGTGCTTCAGCAACGCCAGTGCCCGCCCGTGTGTCGGGGCTTTATCGGTATTAATCAGCCGTGGAATTTGCCAGTACTTCGTATTATTCAGGGGTTTCCCCATAAAGCGGTATGCGGATTTACTGCTGCGGCGTGAGGATAGATAAAAATCAATAGTACAACCTCTGCTGTCGACTGCACGGTACAGATAAGCCCATCTGCCGTTAACTTTGATATAAGTTTCATCCAGATACCCTGAGCGAAACCCGGAAGGTTGACGCCTGTACCAACGTACCGCTCACAGAATAATATCGCGACTGAAATATCAGCCCTTGAATACGTTCATGCTTATCGCCACGGATGAAAAAGACTGCACGTTTTATCAGCGTTGCACTCTTTGCAACAGTTCCTTTCGGATCAAAGACACCAGTCTGAAAAATAATATAAAAAACAGTATGTTATCTGTTAGCACCTTAATGCGACATAGCCTATATTTGGCCTGGGAACCCAAGAAATCTGCCGGCATCGTTATTAAAGGCCCCATAAATTCCACCGATTTATGGGGCTTATTTTCGTTACTGAACACTCATCCATCCAAGTATTTTTACTATTTACTCAGATGATAGACTTATTACTTGCATGGGACATTTCTATCAGTGTCATATGCACCATTAATATTAACCTGCGCTATAAGCTTGGTGTCTGTGCCACTACCTAGAATTGCATTTTGAACTTCTGCAGCCGTATACGTCCCGGTATAATTGCCGCTGCTATCAGTGGACACGTTAATTAGTGACATCGTATTACTAGATGTTCCTAAATATATAGACATGGTTTGTACTCCTGGTTTTTCCAAATGAATACTATAGGTTGCGCCAGTAACTGATGAACATGTCGCCGTAAATGTTGAACCTGCATTACTAAATGTTGTGTAGGCATTTATTGTTGCTTTTTTGGATACAATAGTGTTTCCGTTTGCTTTCGCGGCCACTGTAATTGAACCTCTTGTACTCCCTTTCAGTGTCGCCGTGTAAACGCCGTTGTTTTCACTCACCGCGCTCACCGTGGTCCCGGTCACACCCGTCACCGCAAAGGTCACGTTGTTCATCCCTTTCACCGGATTGCCATTGCTGTCCTTCGGCGTGAAGCTCAGGGTGGTGGTGGTGCTGTTATCCGCCGGAATGCTGGCCGGGCTCACAGTCAGGTTCGATTGTGATGCATCAATGGACGCGGCCAGCTGGGCCTGGGTCGGGCTGTAGGTCACAGGCACGTTCTGGCTGCTGCCGTTAAACACCACCGGAATGGATTTATCACCCGGGGTGGTCGAGGCCGGCAGGGTCACCGTGGCGTTACCGTTGCTGTCGGTGGTCACCGTCTGGTCAGTGCCGTTCACCTTCACGGTGACGGCGGTATTTTTCAGGGGCTGACCGTCCGCACCGGTGATCGGTACGGTGGTGGTCGGGGTACTGGTTCCGTCCGCCGGGACCGACGCCGGAGCGGTTGCCGTGCCTGCCGTGGCCCCCGCCAGGTTCTGGGCGGCCGTATGGGTCAGGGTCACCGTGCCGGTGTTCTCCGCCGTGCCGTTCGCCTTCGCCGTGACCGTCGC
>NZ_LXEP01000074.1 GCF_001654835.1 Buttiauxella gaviniae ATCC 51604 | reverse complement strand
GTATCTTTTAGGTAAGGAGGTGATCCAACCGCAGGTTCCCCTACGGTTACCTTGTTACGACTTCACCCCAGTCATGAATCACAAAGTGGTAAGCGCCCTCCCGAAGGTTAAGCTACCTACTTCTTTTGCAACCCACTCCCATGGTGTGACGGGCGGTGTGTACAAGGCCCGGGAACGTATTCACCGTAGCATTCTGATCTACGATTACTAGCGATTCCGACTTCACGGAGTCGAGTTGCAGACTCCGATCCGGACTACGACGCACTTTATGAGGTCCGCTTGCTCTCGCGAGGTCGCTTCTCTTTGTATGCGCCATTGTAGCACGTGTGTAGCCCTACTCGTAAGGGCCATGATGACTTGACGTCATCCCCACCTTCCTCCAGTTTATCACTGGCAGTCTCCTTTGAGTTCCCGGCCGAACCGCTGGCAACAAAGGATAAGGGTTGCGCTCGTTGCGGGACTTAACCCAACATTTCACAACACGAGCTGACGACAGCCATGCAGCACCTGTCTCACAGTTCCCGAAGGCACTAAGGCATCTCTGCCGAATTCTGTGGATGTCAAGAGTAGGTAAGGTTCTTCGCGTTGCATCGAATTAAACCACATGCTCCACCGCTTGTGCGGGCCCCCGTCAATTCATTTGAGTTTTAACCTTGCGGCCGTACTCCCCAGGCGGTCGACTTAACGCGTTAGCTCCGGAAGCCACTCCTCAAGGGAACAACCTCCAAGTCGACATCGTTTACGGCGTGGACTACCAGGGTATCTAATCCTGTTTGCTCCCCACGCTTTCGCACCTGAGCGTCAGTCTTTGTCCAGGGGGCCGCCTTCGCCACCGGTATTCCTCCAGATCTCTACGCATTTCACCGCTACACCTGGAATTCTACCCCCCTCTACAAGACTCTAGCTTGCCAGTTTCGAATGCAGTTCCCAGGTTGAGCCCGGGGATTTCACATCCGACTTGACAAACCGCCTGCGTGCGCTTTACGCCCAGTAATTCCGATTAACGCTTGCACCCTCCGTATTACCGCGGCTGCTGGCACGGAGTTAGCCGGTGCTTCTTCTGCGAGTAACGTCAATCACTGCGGTTATTAACCACAATGCCTTCCTCCTCGCTGAAAGTACTTTACAACCCGAAGGCCTTCTTCATACACGCGGCATGGCTGCATCAGGCTTGCGCCCATTGTGCAATATTCCCCACTGCTGCCTCCCGTAGGAGTCTGGACCGTGTCTCAGTTCCAGTGTGGCTGGTCATCCTCTCAGACCAGCTAGGGATCGTCGCCTAGGTGAGCCATTACCTCACCTACTAGCTAATCCCATCTGGGCACATCTGATGGCAAGAGGCCCGAAGGTCCCCCTCTTTGGTCCGAAGACGTTATGCGGTATTAGCTACCGTTTCCAGTAGTTATCCCCCTCCATCAGGCAGTTTCCCAGACATTACTCACCCGTCCGCCGCTCGTCACCCAGGAGCAAGCTCCCTGTGCTACCGCTCGACTTGCATGTGTTAGGCCTGCCGCCAGCGTTCAATCTGAGCCATGATCAAACTCTTCAATTAAAAGCTTGATTTGCTTCAACTCGTGAAGCGGTGCTCAAAAATTAACTTTCGTAATAATTCAACTAAATGAATTACTGCTTGGTCACTCTTCAAGACTTGATATTTTTTTGATACCCGGAGGTATCTGAGATATCAATCCTGCGAGTGCCCACACAGATTGTCTGATAAATTGTTAAAGAGCAGTGAGTTAGGCGCTTTCGCTTGCTAACTCGA
>NZ_LXEP01000073.1 GCF_001654835.1 Buttiauxella gaviniae ATCC 51604 | reverse complement strand
CTGCCTCTCATGGCCGCGTTTACGCCTGCCGTTCATGCCAGAACAACCGCTCATTCCGTTCATCAGAGCGACCCGCTTGTCGGCCCGCACCCGGCTCAGACCCCTGCTGTCCCGACCACGGAGACGGACGGTGTTTCCCAGTGGCTGGCGGCCGCGGGCAACAGTGCGGCACAGTCGCAGCTGTCGGATGTCGCCACCGGACAATGGGCGCGCACGTACGCCACGGGGGCGGCCACGGCAGCCGGTGAACAGGCCGTTCAGGGCTGGCTGAATCAGTTTGGTACGGCCCGCGTCCAGCTGGGCACCGATGAAAAATTCTCCCTGCAGGACAGTGCCGTTGACCTGCTGGTTCCTCTTTACGACAACGGGCAGGATGTGCTGTTCACACAGCTGGGGTATCGTCACAAGGACAGCCGTAACACGCTCAACAGCGGGCTGGGTGTGCGTCTCTTCCGGAACGGCTGGATGTATGGCATGAACACCTTCCTGGATAATGACATCACCGGCAATAACCGCCGGCTGGGTATCGGCGGTGAAGCCTGGACAGATTATCTGAAACTGTCAGCCAACACTTACGTTGGCCTGACTGACTGGCACCAGTCGCGCGATTTAGAAGATTATGATGAGCGTCCGGCCAACGGGTTTGACGTGGCCGCGAGCGCGTGGCTGCCGGCTTACCCGCAACTGGGCGGGACGCTGAAGTATGAGCAATACCGGGGCGACAATGTGGCCCTTATCAACAAAGATACGCTGCAGAAAAACCCTCAGGCGTGGACGGTCGGGCTGAACTACACCCCGGTTCCGTTAGTGACACTGGGGGCGGATTACCGCAACAGCAACGGTGTGGATGACTGGCAGTATCAGGCTCAGTTCACCTGGCGTTTCGGTGATTCACTGTCTTCCCAGCTTTCCCCATCTTCTGTGGCGTTATCCCGTTCCCTGTCGGCCACCCGTCTGGACCTGGTGGAGCGCAATAACAACATCGTCCTGGATTACCGTAAACAAGAGGTGATTCATTTATCGCTGCCGGACACATTGCACGGGAAGGCGGGTCAGATACTGCCTGTTCCTGTGCAGGTGACCACAAAACACCCGTTTGACCGTATTGAATGGAGCGCTGCTCTGCTGGAGGCGGCCGGTGGGAAAATGACCGCACTCAGCCCACAGCAGTGGCAGGTGCAGTTACCGTCTTATATTCCGGGCGGTGATAACCGTTATACCCTCAGTGCGGTGGCGTATGACATCAAAGGCAACCGCTCTGAAAGTGTCACGATGACCGTGACGGTGGAGGGCGCAGCAGTTGATGCGGCACATTCCACAGTCAGCCTGGCGGAACAGACGCTGCCGGCAGATGGTGTTTCCTCCACCGTGATGACCTTTTCACTGCAGGACTCGGCCGGAAACCCGGTCACCGGACTGGCTGACAGCTTCAGCTTCCCGGACAGTTTCCAGCCACTGACTGCAGCCGGTCCGGCCCGGTCAGGTGACGGTTATGTCAGTTACAGCAGTGTGAAAGAAGGCAAGCCCGGGATGTATACGGTGACCGTGACGGCAGGGGTGTCAGCGGGCACGCTTTCTGTCACGCCGGTCATTCAGGACATCCGACTGGCGCCTCAGACCCTCAGCCTGACATCGTCTTCACTGGCGATTGACAGCGCAAAATCCACCCTGGTCTCAGCACCGGCCACTATTCCGGCGGACGACAGCACGCAGACCACCCTGACGTTTACGGCACTCAACAGCCTGGGCGAAAAGGTGAGCGGGCTGAAGGATATTGCTTTTACCGTTGAGGGCGTGACGGGGACGAGCGTGTCAGCGGTCACAGAAGATAATGGCGTTTACAGTGTCACCCTGAAGG
>NZ_LXEP01000072.1 GCF_001654835.1 Buttiauxella gaviniae ATCC 51604 | reverse complement strand
TAATAAAGTTATTGCCTTTATGTTCTCAATCAATGAACGATAAGTCATTATAAGTTATGTCGTTTATTTACCAGTAATTAACAGTACCGTTACTCATACAGTGTGATTTATTTACTTAAATAATATGAGTAATGATACTCATGAAGCCGCTACTGACTTTCCTGTGCTAATGACAGATAGATGAAAGAAGGGGGCTGTTGTTTTTAAGACGACTCATCAGCAGAATTATTTTTCTGATTTCCGACAAAACTGTGAATTTATCTCCCCAGCCTTGAGTGGCAGGAAGCACCTCCGTCACCACTCAGACGACAATTGCTGTATACCATTGGGGCCTGGTGGTCCTGACGTTCATTGGGGAAAAATCGATATGATCGCGACAGCCGGAGGAAATGTGTCACCGCCGGGCATATGAAAGTTGCAGGAAATTTAAGCCCATTTGCTTTATGCACAAAATGTGCATAAAGCAGGAAGACTTCTGCTCGAACGACAATCAGCTGGATTCTTGAGACGATGTTTACCTCCCTTTCCATTTTCTGTTACTCCCATAAACCCTTACAGTTTAGGTGGGTATTTTGCCTCACTCCCCAGGATGTTGTGCCCTCCTCTTCCTTTCACCCCATCATCCAGACCAAAAGGATCATCTTCGGATCCTTTTCCGATCCGGCCCGACATTTTTCATTTTCCGTTTTCTGGTATATTTATGAAAAGCGGCAATGCTCCCAGCCCGCCTATGCGGGTTTTTTCAGTGGCGAAGCGGCGTCATGAAGGCGAAAATAGACGCAGTTTTTCACCAGATTGCGCTACGTGAATTCTTTTGGTTTTTGTGGGACAAGCCCCTGAAGAATTCACGTAGCGCAACTTTCGTAATGAGGTGTCATGTCATTACATCCTGTCACTCTGAATCGCACGGCTCAGACGGGCGATTGCCCTGCGGCGTATGGCCCTGCATTACACCGTTCTGCCGAAATATCTGCTGGCACCGGAAGTCGCCGCCCTGCTCCACTATCTGCCGGACTGGACACAGGTGCTGCAGTCACTGATGGGACATGAAAAGTATGGGAGTACTGAGGTGTATACCAGGGTGTTTACGCTCGATGTCGCCGCCAGTCAGAACGTGACATTCACCCTGCCGGTGGCTGATGCGCTGCAGCTGCAGCGCGATAACCGTTGGCTCAGCGCAAAATGATTACTTCAGACGTTCATCAAAGTGGAAATCTACCGGGATGGCCTGGCTGACAATCGCGACGTATTCGGGATGGGCGGGGCTGAGCAGGTAATTATATTCCACCGGTGACAACGCACTCGGTATGCGTAGCGACACTGCTTCACCCCTTCTGACCCACTGATCGCCGATGTTGGCCAGTGCTGCCGGGGCTTCCGGCGCCGCCCAGTTCTGCGGCAGGCTCTCTTTTTCAATCACCTGAATCAGCGTATCCGGCACATCCACCGACAGCAGGGTAAAAGAATCGAGCAGATTTGCGGCATGCAGATGCACCAAGGTCTCGAGCATGGTCAGCGAGGTGGCCTCCGAGGTGTAGACCATGGCGGTACCCACACTATTCCAGCGACCTCCCGCCTCTTTGGCTCCCTGCCCGATCATCAGGTAGCGGCTTTTGGTCAGACGGCAGAGCTTCAGGAGTACTCCCCCGTGCTCCAGCCGGGTGATGAGTTTCATCACTTCCCACGCCCCGGACTCTGAGGTCAGCAGGTTGGTCAGGGTGATGTGCACCTAGGAGACAATGCGACTGGCCACTTTTCCTTCTAGGCTTGTTTATTTCGTCAACGAGCATCAGGCCGTCGGAGACGTTGAGTCCGACGTGTTTCCACAGGTTGTCAGGGCTGTGAGCAGATGTTGTGGGTGTAAAAACTTTCATAGGCACTTCCTTTTGATTATCACCATATGGTGACATTCAGGGCATATACTGTCCGGTGGCAGAATTTTCACGCTGAGTATGGGAAACAACTGAAGTTTCTTCATTACAACAGCAAAGTGACAATCTGCCCT
>NZ_LXEP01000071.1 GCF_001654835.1 Buttiauxella gaviniae ATCC 51604 | reverse complement strand
GGAGCATTGCAGGAATGGCAAAATCTCTGTCAGTGACGGAGTCGGTCAGCTGAAAGAGTTGATTGCGGCGGTAGATTGTGGGGAATACGGAACAGCAAGAAATCTTCTTAACGATCCCGATGCAATTTTGCTGTACAGAAAAAATGCGCCCCGGCTATCTACTGTGACCCCTAACCTGCCAGGCAAAACAGGCAATCCCTCCGGCGGGCATCGGGGAAATGCAGCACCGAAATAATAGTCACCGAATGAGATAGAGAAGGTCGCGAAAGCGGCCTTTTTTAGTTTTAAAGACGGCTATCATCCATATCAAGACACCCCATATTGACCTTTTAACTTCCCCGCCAGATGCCGATTCTCCAACACTCATCATTCTGACGCCGCAATGAATCAAAATGCCCGGACAAACGATCAGAATGTGCTGAATTTCATAATCTAGCCTGATATTTGAAGCAGAAAAGTCCGCTGGGTATTTCATCTGGCAAACGCTTGACGCATTATTTTGGGAACTATCCCTTTATAAGCATAAAACCTCATGAAAAATCCTGAAGAACTCGTCCCGATGGATAGCCCGATTTTTAACATGACCGATTACCTGGCCGCTATTCTTGACCGCTACAAAGCCGGTGCCATCACACGTAACCAGGCAGTGACGCTGCTTCTGGATTTTATGGCGGACATGGGTGCGGCTGAAGAAGGGCGATTTGGGGGGGATGATGGCGAAATCCACTGACCGGAAATTCGCGATCGTCTCGCACTGAGGGTATCAGGGAAAATGCCGGGGTCAGCAACAAGCCACGCTGCCCCGGCACCCGGAAGGTATGCAAGCCCCCGGTATCCCTGATCCTGTTATCACCACCGTACTATTGCGGTTTCGGTGGCGTGTAGCGCGGCGCAGGAGACTGCGGCACGGGTTGTATTTCGTCTTTCGGTTTATGAGCATCATAACCCGCCCACTGGCGCTGAACCGGATGCGTCAGCGGCACTGTTTTACCTGACGAGGCATTAAACTGAGGGATACGCTGGATAGTGTCCCGGACAAAGTCATTCTCCCCACGGATCTCCGACCGCTCCCCGCTCTTCTGCGCCGTAATATGCAGTGCCATAGCCAGATTTTTTCCTCGCTCTTCCGGCGCATCAGCCACTTCAATCAGCACACCTCTGTCCAACAGTACAGGTTTCCCACCGGACGAATAGACCACGGCACCGTCACGTTTAACCGTCGTTTCATAGCCACGAATAATAGCGGGTTTCACATCATCAGCCACCGCATTCAGAATGACATTGCCGGATATTGGCGCCGTTCTGTTTTGACGCTTCTGACGATAAGCCCACCCACGTAACTGGGACACGGCTGCCGTATCCAGATGCGTTGCCTGTACTTCCACCCATGCCCGGTACGATAACGGTCGGGCGTCAGGTGAGGACTTGATAGCGTCGCGCTCCGTGCGTATCTGGATCTTAAGTGCGGACATGGCCTTCAGCTTGTCCACTTCCAGCGCGCGGTACATCAGCTTACGCAGCAACGGATCACGTTGCACCAGACGAACATGATTCTTGCGGATACGGTATTCCGCTGCCAGTTCCCGGAAACGGGTACGCATGTCCTCTTTTGAAATCCCCGGACGCACAAAACCCTTTTTATAGGTCTGATATCTGCCGATTAAATCTTCCCGGGCTTCCGCACGCGCGATACGGCGTTCTGCCCGCGCACCCCGATCACGACAATGCAGCAGGCTGTCATAAAGAGATTCAATGGCCACACAGTTCTGCAACAGACGTCCGGGCACAGTGTCCCGCACAGGCGCTTTCTCAAATACACCGATCAGCTCCTGCTGTTCATCCAGTGTCAGCTCCGGATGCAGACGGCTGGCACGTAACGGAATATGGCTGTCATCGTTCAGATCATAAATAGCCAGCCCGGTCCCTTTCTGGCGTAACTCCAGCCCCGCCGCATGTAACACATCATGAATATCATCCCAGTTGTACTGGTCCCCTGACATAAACAGGGTGTCAATTTTCTTCCGGCAGTGGTCCACGGCATAGGTATGCAGGCTTTCCTTGTCGCTGAAAAACTCCAGGCGACGGGCCGCAGCCGGTGCTGGTTTATAGAACTGTTTGTTACGCACAACCATACCCTGGTCGTTCACACGATACGGCCCGTTATCATGTTTCCACTGGTGCTTCAGCTCCAGCTCACGACAACAACGGTCCAGCACAAAGTGGTCGTTATACAGCGAGGCCGCTTTATAGCTCACCGGGTTCACACGGTTAACTGACAGGTGAACATGCAGGTTATCGGTGTCATCGTGGATAGCAAAAACATACTGATGGTCAGCCATACCCAGCCCTTTCAGGCAGTGACGGGCTGATTCAAAAATCTGATCAGGTGTAGGCC
>NZ_LXEP01000070.1 GCF_001654835.1 Buttiauxella gaviniae ATCC 51604 | reverse complement strand
GGTGGGCCACTTAATGACCTCACTCAGGTTAACGGCGATTTGACGCTTGGCGGGACGCTGAACGTCGTCACTTCACAAGGTGGTGTTTTCGACCCTGGTGTGTATCGCCTTATCAACTACACCGGAACCATGACAAACAATGGACTGGCGTTCGGTACCATACCTTCCTCTGATTATAGCCTCCAGACCAGTGTTGCCAACCAGGTGAATTTGCTTAACAGTGCCGGGCTGACCCTTAATGTCTGGGACGGTGATGCCGGACCGAAGTATGACAGTGTGGTCAATGGTGGAAACGGAACCTGGCAGGCCACCCAGGGCAATGAAAACTGGACAGACCCGAATGGTCTTATCAATGCGCCATTTACGGACCGTGCATTTGCGATATTTGAAGCCACACCCGGCACCGTGACCGTGGATAATTCGCTGGGTGACGTGACCGTTGCGGGTATGCAGTTTGCCAGCGATGGTTATCTCATTCAGGGTCAGCCGATTGTCCTTGCGGGCAGTGCGACTACACCCGATCAGTCTATTATTCGTGTCGGTGATGGCACTGCATCAGGCGCGGCGTACACCGCGACGATTGACAGCGAGCTGACGGGGCGTTCCCGTCTGGTTAAAACGGATCTGGGTACCCTGGTCCTGTCAGGGGGGAATACCTATACCGGGGGGACCGTAATCAACGGCGGGGTCGTGTCCATCGCTGATGATGCAAATCTTGGCGATATCGCCGGAGGTGTCACCCTCAATGATGGGACATTGCGAATCACTGATAATCTCGCCACAACACGCGCGATAACAACCGGCGATGTGGGAGGAACAGTTGATGTTGCCACGGATAAAGCCGTGACCTTGCTCACCGGTGTTTCCGGTACCGGTGGTCTGACTAAACAGGGCACGGGTGAGCTGCAACTCACACAAGCCAGCACTTACGCCGGAGCGACACATATTGCTCAGGGGACCTTGAGTACTCTGAATAGCGGTGTGCTTAATGCTGCATCTCCGGTTCAAATTGACAGTAACGCGACGTTAAATCTGGCGAATAATAACCAGCAGACGGGTTCACTGACCAATAATGGCACCATTGATTTCGGCTCAATACCCGGCACTCAGCTGG
Source organism: Buttiauxella gaviniae ATCC 51604 (assembly GCF_001654835.1). GTDB lineage: Bacteria > Pseudomonadota > Gammaproteobacteria > Enterobacterales > Enterobacteriaceae > Buttiauxella > Buttiauxella gaviniae. The sequence continues at coordinate 1,664 of NZ_LXEP01000070.1, read as the reverse complement.
TTGTTAACGGTGATTATCAGGGAACGGGTGGGCGGCTGGTCATGAACTCGGTACTGGCAGGCGATGACTCGCTCAGCGACCGGCTGACCATTAGCGGTGCTTCATCGGGTACTACAGAATTGGCTGTCACGAATCGTGGTGGCTTAGGGGCATCGACGGTGGATGGCATAAAAGTCGTGTCCGTAGGCGGAGCCTCAAACAGCAACTTCACATTGAAGAGTGATTACCTGTTCCAGGGTAAACAAGCCATTGTGGCCGGGGCATATTCATACCAGCTTTATAAAAATGGTGTGACTTCGCCACGTGATGGTAGTTGGTATCTTCGCTCACAGCTGACAACCCCGGTGTCGCAAGATGATTCGCCGCCACCGCCACCGCCACCGCCACCGCCATTAACGGATGGCAGTTCAACAACGCCGCCAATAACGGGTGGCAGTTCGTCAGCACCACAGGTGACACAGCCCGTCTGGCAACCGGGTGTCCCGCTGTATGAATCGTATTCGACGGTATTATCGAAGCTCAATACGCTAAGCACGTTTAAGCAACGTATAGGGGGAAGAAGCTGGTCAGATGACGATTCGGCAGGAAACAATGTTCAGCTTGGAAGTTGGGGGCGCATAGTGGGTGAGAAGGCCAAAAATACGGCACAATCATCTGCTACAGACAGCACGCTGCGCAGTGACACGATAATGTGGCAACTGGGTGAAGATAAGCTATTGAAACAAAATGAGTATGGTGCACTTGTTGGTGGTATTAACGCCCGCTACGGTAAAGTGAACGCAGACGTCAACTCGCTGTTTGGTAAAGGAAGCATTGATACGACGGGTTATGGTCCCGGTTTAACGCTGACCTGGTATGGAAACAATGGCTGGTATTCGGATAACCAGGCACAACTTAGCTGGTATCAGTCGTCCCTGAATTCGGACACCCTGAATAAATCGATGACCGACAACAACCATGCTCATGGCTATGCCCTGAGTACGGAAGTGGGTAAACATTTTGCGCTTTCTGATAACTGGAGTCTGACGCCGCAAACTCAACTGGTCTATTCCAGCGTTAAATTTAATGATTTTACTGACCCTTACGGTACAGCAGTTCATGACAACGGAAACGGAAGTCTGGTATGGCGAGTCGGGGTGGCCCCGGAATATCAGCATAACTGGCAGGATGGTAAAGGACATTCGGGTATCAGGGTGTACGGGATCATGGATATAGAAAAAACCTTCTCATCTGCAAGCTCTGTAAACGTGTCAGGTATTAACGTTTCCCGACAAGACCAGGCGGAATGGGGAAATGTTGGCATGGGTGGTGAAGTGCAGTTAGCTGATGGTAAATATCGCTTATACGGAGAAGTCAGTGGCAAAACGGCCCTTAAAGGGTCGCCTGAAAATAATTATGCCGGAAGTGCTACTGTAGGATTCAGGATGAATTTTTAACGTTGACGGCATGTTTTTTCATTAAACTGAAGCCCCATTTTTTGTAATGGGGCTTCTTACTGTATGAATGAAGCTGGTGTATTACAATACGGTTGGCCATTCATGCCTTAATGGTATGCGGGTAATCGGGTCAGGGTATGAATACACGGGAAGGTCACTCCCTCCCACAACCATCCCTGACAAGCCTCGATACCTGAGTGGTGGCAGAAATTAAGCAAAGCAACAGTG
>NZ_LXEP01000069.1 GCF_001654835.1 Buttiauxella gaviniae ATCC 51604 | reverse complement strand
GAGCCTGGCAGTTCCCTACTCTCGCATGGGGAGACCCCACACTACCATCGGCGCTACGGCGTTTCACTTCTGAGTTCGGCATGGGGTCAGGTGGGACCACCGCGCTAGTGCCGCCAGGCATATTCTGTTTCATCAACCGTCATGCTTTCACATAACCATCGACTTAAAATCTCGGTTCAAGCTGAAAATCAAATGTCATAGTCTCTCAACCAAAACACCTTCGGTGTTGTAAGGTTAAGCCTCACGGATCATTAGTACTGGTTAGCTCAACGTATCGCTACGCTTACACACCCAGCCTATCAACGTCGTAGTCTTCAACGTTCCTTCAGGGGAATCAAGTTCCCAGGGAGAATTCATCTCGGGGCAAGTTTCGCGCTTAGATGCTTTCAGCGCTTATCTTTTCCGCATTTAGCTACCGGGCAATGCCATTGGCATGACAACCCGAACACCAGTGATGCGTCCACTCCGGTCCTCTCGTACTAGGAGCAGCCCCCCTCAATTCTCCAGCGCCCACGGCAGATAGGGACCGAACTGTCTCACGACGTTCTAAACCCAGCTCGCGTACCACTTTAAATGGCGAACAGCCATACCCTTGGGACCTACTTCAGCCCCAGGATGTGATGAGCCGACATCGAGGTGCCAAACACCGCCGTCGATATGAACTCTTGGGCGGTATCAGCCTGTTATCCCCGGAGTACCTTTTATCCGTTGAGCGATGGCCCTTCCATTCAGAACCACCGGATCACTAAGACCTGCTTTCGCACCTGCTCGAGCCGTCACTCTCGCAGTCAAGCTAGCTTATGCCTTTGCACTAACCTCACGATGTCCGACCGTGATTAGCTAACCTTCGTGCTCCTCCGTTACGCTTTAGGAGGAGACCGCCCCAGTCAAACTACCCACCAGACACTGTCCGCAACCCGGATTACGGGTCTACGTTAGAACACCAGCCATTAAAGGGTGGTATTTCAAGGTTGGCTCCACAAGAACTGGCGTCCTCGCTTCAAAGCCTCCCACCTATCCTACACATCAAGGACCAGTGTTCAGTGTCAAGCTATAGTAAAGGTTCACGGGGTCTTTCCGTCTTGCCGCGGGTACACTGCATCTTCACAGCGATTTCAATTTCACTGAGTCTCGGGTGGAGACAGCCTGGCCATCATTACGCCATTCGTGCAGGTCGGAACTTACCCGACAAGGAATTTCGCTACCTTAGGACCGTTATAGTTACGGCCGCCGTTTACCGGGGCTTCGATCAAGAGCTTCAGCTTGCGCTTAACCCCATCAATTAACCTTCCGGCACCGGGCAGGCGTCACACCGTATACGTCCACTTTCGTGTTTGCACAGTGCTGTGTTTTTAATAAACAGTTGCAGCCAGCTGGTATCTTCGACTGCCTTCAGCTCCATCCGCGAGGGACTTCACCTACCGACAGCGTGCCTTCTCCCGAAGTTACGGCACCATTTTGCCTAGTTCCTTCACCCGAGTTCTCTCAAGCGCCTTGGTATTCTCTACCTGACCACCTGTGTCGGTTTGGGGTACGATTTGATGTGACCTGATGCTTAGAGGCTTTTCCTGGAAGTGCGGCATTTGTTACTTCAGTACCGTAGTACCTCGTCATCACACCTCAGCGTTAGATAAGAGTCCGGATTTACCTAAACTCTCCGCCTACATGCTTAAACCGGGACAACCGTCGCCCGGCTAACATAGCCCTCTCCGTCCCCCCTTCGCAGTCACACCGAGTACAGGAATATTAACCTGTTTCCCATCGACTACGCCTTTCGGCCTCGCCTTAGGGGTCGACTCACCCTGCCCCGATTAACGTTGGACAGGAACCCTTGGTCTTCCGGCGAGCGGGTTTTTCACCCGCTTTATCGTTACTTATGTCAGCATTCGCACTTCTGATACCTCCACCTACCCTCACAGGTAAGCTTCGACGGCTTACAGAACGCTCCCCTACCCAACAACGCATAAGCGTCGCTGCCGCAGCTTCGGTGCATGGTTTAGCCCCGTTACATCTTCCGCGCAGGCCGACTCGACCAGTGAGCTATTACGCTTTCTTTAAATGATGGCTGCTTCTAAGCCAACATCCTGGCTGTCTGTGCCTTCCCACATCGTTTCCCACTTAACCATGACTTTGGGACCTTAGCTGGCGGTCTGGGTTGTTTCCCTCTTCACGACGGACGTTAGCACCCGCCGTGTGTCTCCCGTGATAACATTCTTCGGTATTCGTAGTTTGCATCGGGTTGGTAAGTCGGGATGACCCCCTAGCCGAAACAGTGCTCTACCCCCGAAGATGAGTTCACGAGGCGCTACCTAAATAGCTTTCGGGGAGAACCAGCTATCTCCCGGTTTGATTGGCCTTTCACCCCCAGCCACAAGTCATCCGCTAATTTTTCAACATTAGTCGGTTCGGTCCTCCAGTTAGTGTTACCCAACCTTCAACCTGCCCATGGCTAGATCACCGGGTTTCGGGTCTATACCCTGCAACTTAACGCCCAGTTAAGACTCGGTTTCCCTGCGGCTCCCCTATACGGTTAACCTTGCTACAGAATATAAGTCGCTGACCCATTATACAAAAGGTACGCAGTCACCCCATAAAAGAGGCTCCCACTGCTTGTACGTACACGGTTTCAGGTTCTGTTTCACTCCCCTCGCCGGGGTTCTTTTCGCCTTTCCCTCACGGTACTTGTTCGCTATCGGTCAGTCAGGAGTATTTAGCCTTGGAGGATGGTCCCCCCATATTCAGACAGGATACCACGTGTCCCGCCCTACTCTTCGAGTTCACAGCAAGTGCATTTTTGTGTACGGGAGTATCACCCTGTACCCTGCGACTTTCCAGACGCTTCCACTAATGCACAAACTGATTCAGACTCTGGGCTGTTCCCCGTTCGCTCGCCGCTACTGGGGGAATCTCGGTTGATTTCTTTTCCTCGAGGTACTTAGATGTTTCAGTTCCCTCGGTTCGCTTCGTTAAGCTATGTATTCACTTAACGATAGTGCAACGAATTGCACTGGGTTTCCCCATTCGGAAATCGTCGGTTATAACGGTTCATATCACCTTACCGACGCTTATCGCAGATTAGCACGTCCTTCATCGCCTCTGACTGCCAGGGCATCCACCGTGTACGCTTAGTCGCTTAACCTCACAACCCGAAGATGTCTCGTAAGACACACTCGTATGTTGTGAAAATTTGAGAGACTCGAACACACTTCTATTCCTTTCTTATTACGGAGAAAGGAAACAGTGTGTCGTTTCAATTTTCAGCTTGTTCCGGATTTTTAAAGAGCAAA
>NZ_LXEP01000068.1 GCF_001654835.1 Buttiauxella gaviniae ATCC 51604 | reverse complement strand
CGTTCCACTGTAGGCGTCGGTGCATTCGCCCAGAGCATCAGCACCACAGCTTCCACACTTGACCGCGCAGAAGCAAAAATTGCCGCACAGGCCGCTGAAGAAGGCGCATCCTATAAAATCACCAGTGCGCAGTTCAAAAATCACGTACACATGACAGCTGAGCTGATCAAATAACGAATGGTCGCCGCAAAGCGGCGGGTTTTTCCCCTCAGGTTTAACGCCATTCAGCCCCTTCAGGGGCTTTTTTGTGTCTGTCGTCCGGCGGCAACTACCACTGTGAATTAAACATAACGTCTTATTTTTGCATGCACATATGAAAAAGCCCGCTATCGCGGGCTATTTGTCTGTGGTGAAAGTCGTTCACGGGCTGTGTCGTAAACAGCATTTTTATCACGTTTTCCGACAGCCACAACGAGGATAATTAACTCGCCATCCTCAACTTTATAAACTAAACGGACACCTGCGGTGCGCAGTTTGATTTTGTAGCAACCTTCAAGTCCGCGCAGACGGTTCGCGGGCCGATGTGGATCATCGACCAGTTTCGCTAATTTCTTTTTAAACTGGTTACGTACACTGGTATCCAGACGGTGCCATTCTTCGAAAGCGTCTTCGTAAAATTCAATTTCATAGGTCATCGAGTTTCACGCGTATCCGTTTGCCAGGGTTAGCCAGGCGAGCACGCGCCAGTTCGATGATATCTGCATCTTCGTCTGCCAGCAATGCGACCTGCACCGGTAAGCGATTATTCTGCGCAACGTACTCCAGGACTAGGCGCACAGCTTCGGACGTAGTAACACCTAACGCGTCAAGCGCTGCTCCAGAACGAGCCTTCAAATCGTCGTCGATGCGGATGTTCATAGTTGCCATGTTTACGACCTCATTGTATGTACGATTGTATGCACACATTGTACGCAGTAACCGGATAACTGGCAATAAAAGTCACCACCAGTGCACACTTCTGCGTGATCTTGTTACGATTTAAAACTTAATACGCACTCAGTTCACGAAAAATACTGAGTTACCTGACCAGAACGACAATAAAAAAGGCCGCTATTCAGCGGCCTTTTTTGCAATTCTTTATTCACACCACTTAGATGGTGATTTTCATCAACGATGATGACCTGTTACAGATTGAAAGTACCGAAAGAAACGCTCATGTTGTTGAAGAAAGAGATGATTTTATTAAGAAGTTTCATGATGGCATCCTGTACAGGTAAGTTGATTTTTATGTGATGTACGTCACAAAAAATTCTACTCGTGTTTTTTTATCCATTCAACATTTATTGTGATTTTTATCACAAAATTTTAATCCATCACGTTCTTTGAGATTGTAAAGTGCTCAGAGGCTACGATTTACCATAACGCCTCATTTCACGCACCACTCAGACGCGTTCAGTGCAATTCTGCCGAGTTCGCCGTAAAAGAAGCCCTGATACTGGCTGAAATCACGAAAAACGCACCTGATCAGTTTTGAACAGGTGCATGACTACGCATGAAAGCGAGCATCGAGGGATTTCAATGCATCCCGGCATCGAAACCGCCGAAAGGTCACAACAAGTTGTGACGCTGAGTGGGGTTGGATATCTCTTTGGCTTGATGAAAGAGAGGAGATATCTAGAGGCTTGTAGCAAAACGCAGTATCAGGGAAATAGCTGATAAATTATCACTGATAATGATCCCGGCGTTAATGCGTGCAATCATAGTAAGTTGTTGTTCTTCATTCAAAGTTAAAGGGCGACCAAAACCCTTTCCTGCTGCTCTTACCCTCGCAATATCTGAGTGCGTACGTTCAAGTAACAGTTCCCGCTCAGATTCCGCCACCGCTGAAATAACCCGCATGGTCATTCTCCCGGTAGTGTTTGTCAGATCAACACCTCCGAGTGCCGGGAAGTGAACATGAATATATGACGAAGCCAGCCGCCAAATGCCGATTCTCCAACACTCATCATTCTGACGCCGCAATGACTCAAAATGCCCGGACAAACGATCAGAATGTGCTGAATTTCATAATCTAGCCTGATATTTGAAGCAGAAAAGTTCACCGGGTATTTCATCTGACAGGGGCTTGACGCATTATTTTAGGAAATATCCCTTTATAAGCATAAAAACCTCATGAAAAATCCTGAAGAACTCGTCCCGATGGATGGCCCGATTTTTAACATGACCGATTATCTGGCCGCTATTCTTGACCGCTACAAAGCGGATGCCATCACACGTAACCAGGCCGTGACGCTGCTGCTGGATTTTATGGCGGATATGGCGGCGGCTGAAGAAGGGCGATTTGGTGGGGATGAAGACGAAATCCACTGACTGAACATTCAGCTCCGTTTCGCACTCAGGGTATCAGGGAAAATGCCGGGGTCAGTAGCAAGCCTACACTGCCCTGGCATCCGGAAGGTATGCAAGCCCCCGTACTCCCTGATCCTGTTATCACCACCGTACTATTGCGGTTTCGGTGGTGTGTAGCGCGGTGCAGGAGACTGCGGCACGGGTTGTATTTCGTCTTTCGGTTTATGAGCATCATAACCCGCCCACTGGCGCTGAACCGGATGCGTCAGAGGAACCTGTTTACCCCTGTCTGCACTAAACTGGCGGATAAACGCCATCGTGTTTTGCACGTAGTCTTTGTCACCACGAACCTCCACACACTCCCCGCTTTTCAGGCCAGAGATATGCATGGCCATCGCAACATGTTTACCTTTCTCCGCAGGGGCATCTGCAACTTCAACATAGCGTCCACGATCAATAAGAACGGGTTTACCGCCTGAAGAATACACCACGGCACCATCACGATTCACCGTAGTGTCATACCCTCTTATCCGTGGCGGTGTGATGTCATCGGCAACAGAATGCAGGAACATGTTCTGCGAAACCGCAGGAGTTCTGTTCTGCCTTTTCTCCCGGTAAGCCCAGCCACGTAACTGTGAAATCGCCGCACCATCCAGATGTGTCGCCTGCACTTCCACCCATGCCCGGTACGATAATGGTCGGGCGTCAGGTGAGGACTTGATAGCGTCACGCTCCGTGCGTATCTGGATCTTCAGTGCGGACATGGCCTTCAGCTTGTCCACTTCCAGCGCGCGGTACATCAGCTTACGCAACAATGGATCACGCTGCACCAGACGAACATGATTCTTGCGGATACGGTATTCCGCTGCCAGTTCCCGGAAACGGGTACGCATGTCCTCTTTTGAAATCCCCGGACGCACAAAACCCTTTTTATAGGTCTGATATCTGCCGATTAAATCTTCCCGGGCTTCCGCACGCGCAATACGGCGTTCTGCCCGCGCACCCCGATCACGACAATGCAGCAGACTGTCATAAAGAGATTCAATGGCCACACAGTTCTGCAACAGACGTCCGGGCACAGTGTCCCGCACAGGCGCTTTCTCAAATACACCGATCAGCTCCTGCTGTTCATCCAGTGTCAGCTCCGGATGCAGACGGCTGGCACGTAACGGAATATGGCTGTCATCGTTCAGATCATAAATAGCCAGCCCGGTCCCTTTCTGGCGTAACTCCAGCCCCGCTGCATGAAACACATCATGAATATCATCCCAGTTGTACTGCTGGCCTGAGATAAACAGGGTGTCAATTTTCTTCCGGCAGTGGTCCACGGCGTAGGTATGCAGGCTTTCCTTGTCACTGAAAAACTCCAGGCGACGGGCCGCAGCCGGTGCCGGTTTATAGAACTGCTTGTTACGCACAACCATACCCTGGTCGTTCACACGATACGGTCCGTTATCATGTTTCCACTGGTGCTTCATCTCCAGCTCACGACAACAACGGTCCAGCACAAAGTGGTCGTTATACAACGAGGCCGCTTTATAGGTCACCGGGTTCACACGGTTAACTGACAGGTGAACATGCAGGTTATCGGTGTCATCGTGGATAGCAAAAACATACTGATGGTCAGCCATACCCAGCCCTTTCAGGCAGTGACGGGCTGATTCAAAAATCTGATCAGGTGTCGGAC
>NZ_LXEP01000067.1 GCF_001654835.1 Buttiauxella gaviniae ATCC 51604 | reverse complement strand
CCCCGTCCGGAGGCCGGGTCGTCGCCTGCACTCCAGTGGGCGGCGCGCAGCCCCGCCAACTTCCGCAGAGCCACCGGGGTGTCTCTGTCCTTGCGGATAGCAAGCGATGCCTGAACTGCCCGCTTGCAGCTGCCACAGGCAGCAGCCGCTTTCACTGGCCGCGCGGCGGCCGCTCAGGATAACGGGCCTGTAGCCCGCTTCTGTCGTCCCTTTTGATTCCTGTGTTGCGGTGTACCTGTGGCCGTGACAGACGCTGCCCCGACCCGTGCCATTCACAAGGGTAAAGGCTGGCGCCCGTTTCCTCCCCCGTTCGCGCGCCTTCCCGATGGTCAGTTGCTTGCGCTGCGGCCTCGGACACGCCCTTGTGCCTGTCACTAATGGGACGGGGCGGTCTTGAGTCACGGCCCCAGGCTCCCCCGCTTCCGAAGAAGGAATGAAAAGGGAAACGCCAGAAAGAAGCCGGGGAACCTTCCTGAATCTGTCGGAGATAGCGTGATGAGCGAATTAGTTTTTTACCCGAAAGGCGCGTTTCACTACGAAGACGCGTATCTGAATGACGGCGTGTACACCAACGGCTGGGGCCAGACACTGGAAGCCCTGAATGCCCGGGGCTGCGAGTACGTGCTTATCCCTCTGGATGAGGCGCGTGAATGTATCGGTGCAGCTGCCCGTCAGCCAGTGCGTGAAATTACCGAAGCGGAGTTCACTGAAAAGCTGTACGTGCTGCCGCCGATGGGCTGGCACGCCGGGGTGCATTCCCAGTCATTCAAATTCAGGGAAATGACCTGCCTGGATATCACCGATATCTATGCGGAAGTGGACGGGCGTTTTTTCACGCTGACGGATAAAAGCAGCCTGAGCCATGAGCAGATTGTCAGCCGTATTACTGAGGAGGTGCTGAAACCCGAGGCGCGGGGGCAATAAAAAAGCAGAGCGGGCGCTCTGCTTATTCACTCCGGCCTGTTCGAGCAGGTCGGATAATTCAATGTCAGTTATGAGGACAAATCATGAAAGACAAATTCATCGTCGCATGTCAGGAATATTTTGTAAAGCAGAAGGGAACGAGAAGGGCGCATCAGCGGCAGATCCGCGAAACGCTACCGGAGGAGGCCATCACGAAACGCCTGCGCACACTGGCTAAAGTTATTGCCCGTAGTGAGCGGCGTCACCAGCCGGTGCGTATTCCGGCACTCAACGGAGCGGAATGGGGTCAGGTACTCCGGACGCTGGAGCTGAAACGGGCTTATGCCTGATGTGTTGCCGCCCCTGTGACCGGGGGCGGTTTTTAACCTGCTGCTGTCTGCGCCCGGCATTGAGCCGGACGCAGACAGAAATACCCCCCCCTGACTGCCCGGAGAACGATGATGAACCACACTTTAAATGCCCCTTATGGCGTCACTGCTATTCAACTGGACAACGGTGATGAAGCCATTTATCTGCATGGCGAGTGCCTTGCCCTTGCCGATTTTCAACAGCGTGATGATCCCGTGATTGCCACGGGTGAACGTCTGGCGGAGGTGCTGGGCGTGCCGTTCACGCTGCTGACGCTGCCTGTTCCGGCGCATGAAGAGTGGTGCTGGAATGAAGTCGTGGAGGCGCTGGGCTGGGGTAAAACCGTGAAGCTGGGTCGCATGGTGATGCGTCCGGTGCTGGAGTGCTGTATCTCGCATATCACCGCTGATGACAACACGTTGCTGACGGAGCTGTGCCGGGAAAAATTTGAAGGGGAGTGGATCATGGATACGGGCGTCGGGTATCTCATTCGCCTGGATGCACGGATGCACGGATGCACTCACTGATGCATCTGAAGCGCTTTAGTTTATCCCGCGACGCTCGCTGGCTGATAGCCTGGTGCATGAAACATGCGGATATCAGCATGATCCATTTCTCGCAGGCGGGTGATGAACTGGAGCCGTTTACCACCTTTTACTGGTAACACCGGCCCGGCAGAGGCCGGGCCGTTTTGTTGTCCGATCACCGTTCCGGTATTCGCCCTCACCACCGTCCGGGCTTGCAGCAGGCCACAGGCCTGCGCCGCCCCGGCACTGCCGCTGCCACGTCAGTGTAAGGCCGGGGTGATAACACCCCGATGATTTCCTTCCGGCGTGTTCCTTTTCATCTGTCGCTGTACCCGCCTGCCTGCTTCGTGACAGAACGTATCCCGGACCGGTTATGCCACAAGGGTAAAGGCTTGCGCCCGCTGTCTCCCCCGTTCGCACTTTCTCCCTCCGGTCGTGCGCTTGCGCTGCGGCCTCGTCATCGCCCCTGCGTCATTCCCTGAAGGTCCGGGATGTTCTTGTGTCACGGCAGGCGGCCACCACGACAGATAATCTGAAGCAGCCCACGCCAGAAGAAACCCGACACCCAAAAGGAGAAAAAAATGACCCGTTTAGCATCCCGTTTCCGTGCCATGAATGTGATCCGCAAAGAACGCGCCCTGACCAATGAAGAGCTGATGAGACACGTTCCAAGTGTATTTTCAGAAGAAAAACATGAATCACGCAGCGACCGTTATACCTACATACCGACGATCACCCTGCTGGATAATCTGCGCGGGGAAGGGTTCCAGCCGTTCTTTGCCTGCCAGACCCGCGTGCGTGACAGCGGAAAGCGTGAGCATACCAAACACATGCTGCGCCTGCGCCGTGAAGGTCAGATCATGGGAAAAGAAGTGCCGGAAATTATTTTGCTGAACAGTCATGACGGGAGCAGCAGCTATCAGATGATCCCTGGCATGTTCCGCTTCGTCTGCGCGAACGGCATGGTCTGCGGTCAGAGCTTCGGGGAAATTCGGGTGCCGCACAAAGGGGATGTCGTCGGGAAAGTCATTGAGGGCGCGTATGAGGTGCTGGGGATTTTTGACCGTGTCACTGAGTCGCGTGAAGAAATGCAGTCCATTACGCTCAAACCGGAAGAGCAGCGCATTTTTGCGGAGCTGGCGCTTGACTGGAAATATGACGGAAAAGGGGACGGTAAGCACATCCCGGTGACACCGGATGCGGTGCTGAATGTGCGTCGTCATGAAGACAAATCAGATGATTTGTGGACCACCTATCAGCGCGTGCAGGAAAACATGATCAAAGGTGGTGTGACGGGACGCAGTGCGCAAGGGAAGCGTCAGAGAACACGCCCGGTGACCGGTATCGACGGGGATGTGAAGCTGAACCGGGTGCTGTGGGAAATGGCGGAACGAATGAAACAACTGAAATCATGATGGGAAAGCGACAGGGATAATCCCTGCCTTTTTTGATTGTGCAGGTGTGTGGCATACAGGTATTGAACCTGCATGTCACACATTAGCATTTCAGTTAGTCTGCTGACCATTTACCGCCGGTTGGTCTGCCGGAGTGATGACCGTTCTGGCCTGTCGCACTTTCTTCCCGGTTTTCTTTTTGCTGTTCAGGATGTCGCGAACCGCTTTAATCCCGACAGTGATCCCCACCGATTCCAGCGCCGTTTTGATATCTTCCGCACTATATCCTTTCGATTCTGACAGCAGAATAATTTGCGGCATGAGCTGCTCGAGCACGCTCGCCTTTGTCAGTCTTTTTTCTGTCAGATCGGGTAATTCATCCAGCGCCGATTTTGCCAGTTCCACATCATCTGCGGTAAACCATTTCTTGTCTGTTCTGGTATCCATTATTTTCCGTTTCCTGCTACTCAGAGGGTCAACAATCCAGGCCGATTATAACCCGTTCTGGTGAGACAAACCAAACACCCGCTTTTCTGGCGTGAGCCGGTGACGGCAACGCAAAAATCACCTATACTTCAGAACATAAATCGAAAACTGACGTAAAACGTGGGACAGGGTATGTTTTGTAGCACCGCCTGCACGCAGACGGTCCCACAAAACGGCCTGGTCAGGACTCCGTCCCGACACCCTGACAGATTGTGCCCACCTCAATTGAGGGGGAGTGTGAAAGATGAGTAAGAGTGAAAAACGCCAGAGAGCAGCCCTGTTACCCAGCGTGCGCTGTTTTCCGGAAGAGAAGGAACAGATAAAAGTCAGTGCCGCTTCTGCTGGTCTTTCGGTGGGAGAATATCTCCGGCGTTGTGCCCTCGGTCGCCGCATTGTGGCCAAAGGGGATACACAGCAGATGAAAGAAATTATGAAACTCGGTGGTCTGCAAAAGCACCTGTATCTGGAGATGCAAAAGCAGGGGATGATGACCACGCAGCTGAGCAAACAGTTTGCAGAGACACTGACCGCCCTGCAGATTGCCCTGATGAAGTTTGATGCGAAAAGCCTGAATAATACTGAGGACTGATATGCTTGCAGTGGTTCCACCGAAACGTCGTGACGGCAACTCCAGCTTTGTGAAGCTGGTGTCGTATACCGTCTGTCGTGAGGATGTGAGCCTGAGCGAAACCCTGTCCCCGGATACCCCGACGTTCCGCCGTCCGCGCTCTGAAGAAGCCATCTTTAATAACCTGGTCGGTTATGCGACCCGCAACGCGTTGCCGGATTCTGAGGATGTGATTGCCACCTTCCCGGACGGTCGCCAGCAGGTAAAATTTGACAAGGTTATCTGTGAAACCAACTGTTTTTCTCTGGCGTCCGCTGCCAGTGAAATGAACATGGTGGCCATGCAGAACTCCCGCTGTCAGGATGCGGTTTATCACACCATCCTGTCGTGGCCAGAGGGTGAAC
>NZ_LXEP01000066.1 GCF_001654835.1 Buttiauxella gaviniae ATCC 51604 | reverse complement strand
AGCCACCAACTCCGCACCGGAAACGTAAAAAAGCCGACCTCACCAGTCGGTTTTTTTACGCCTGAATTTCATTATCCCGTAAACAGCACTACGATTCATTGCCTTTAAGAATTTCAGTACCCTTTTGTTTCCATTCCTGCCATTTCGGATTATCTCTCGGCAATTCACTCAGGCCAGCCAAGGCACCAACGAGACAGGCCACATCCACCACTGGCTTTCCTGTTTCCTTATCTACCAAGCCAACCAGACTCATTAACCCTGCCGCTTTGTATAATTCATGATCCCTTGCTTTACGCTCTGCCCTAGCCTCTGCTTTCTTTTCAGCATTCAACAACGCTGTAGCCTTTGAACGTGCCTCAATCGCACGTTGTTGTGCTTTCTCGGCTCGAATTAGCACACCAAGTTTTTTTTCTTCTGCGGGTGTTAATGTTTCCTTCTCCGCAAGCAGAACAATCATGCTTTGTTGTGTATTAGGTGATTTCAGCGATTGAATATAGGTCAGTCTCTGTTTAAGCCATTCATCATTTTTTACGTTAGCCATGTGAGATTATCCTTGTTGAAATTAGTATCATTTTGTTGATTTTATCATCTGGATGGAAAAGCGAAAAGGCATTACAATCCTCTCTAATATTTTTAGAGAGGCGCACTTAGTAGTTTCTCACTACGTTAGAGAAACTGTGCGCTCCTGCCGAGGGCTAAAGGTCAACATCATGGCATCTTATCATCTGACAGTGAAAACAGGCGCAAAGGGGAGCGGTGCTTCCCATGCAGCCTATATTTCACGCGAAGATAAATATGCCAACAAAGACAAATACGAGGATCTGGAACACAAGCAACACGGGAATATGCCTTTGTGGGCAAAGGATGATCCGCTTTTGCTATGGAAAGCCGCTGATAACTTTGAGCGTTCAAACGGTACGGCATATCGTGAATTTGAAGTTGCTTTACCCAGAGAAATGACACCCGATCAACGCCTTGAACTGGTGAACGAGTTCATAAAAAAAGAGATAGGTGAGCGCCATGCTTACCAGTTCGCTATCCACTGCCCGAAAGCAGGGATTGAAGGCAAAGAGCAGCCCCATGCTCATATCATGTTTTGTGAACGAATCAACGACGGCATAGACCGCGATCCTGAGCATTTTTTCAAACGTGCAAACAGCAAAAATCCAGAACTGGGAGGCGCGAAAAAAGCCAGTGCGCCACAGAGCCACACCCAGAGGAAAGAGGCGCTGATAGCACTACGAGAACGATGGGCTGAACTACAAAACAACCACCTGGAGAAACACGGACATGCTGACCGTGTGGATCATCGTTCGCTGAAAGAGCAGGGCATCAACCGCGAACCCGAAAAGCATATGGGGCCGAAGCGTGTATATGACCTGACGATTGCACAGGCCAGCGCCATTCTTGAACGCAGAGCAGCAGAGAGAGAACTGGAGCAGGCCAACACTATCCGGGACAGCTTGATTGACCTGTCCGGGGACTTCCGCACAGCACTGGCAGAGCGGGATAAAAAATTATCACCGGCGCTACCTGAAAATGACGAGCTACGGGCAGGAGTTGAAGCGTTTAAAAACAGCTTTGCCGGAAAGCAGGAATTTATGCGCGGGTTTGAGGAATACAAACAGGAACAGCAGCGCCAGCGCGAAACAGAGCGGCAAGAGCAACTCAGGAAAGAGCATGCTCGAGCGCGCACAAAAGATAACGATAGGGGGTTTGAGCATGACTGATGAGCAAAAACTATATGGCCTGATGGCTATCGTCGAAGAACAACAAAAAATGCTCGATGCGGCACTGAAAGACATTCAGACCACATCGCAATCACTGGCTCAGGAACGTACGGAACTCGCCAGAACAGTAAAAAGCATTGCTGAAACAGTCGGAGAGTCGGCGTCAGAATCGCTTTTAAACGCACTGGGAGATGCTCAGAGGCGTTTTAGTGATGAAATGAGTCAGACTACAAGCGAAGCGCTAAAATCGGCTCATAGCGCTAATCAGGAGCTTGAGAAGGCAAAAAAAACCGTCTCAGAGTTTACCCGCGATCTAAAAGGCACGATGGCAGGTGAGATCCGAAGGGCAGCGATTCAACTCACGGTGATATTTTCCGTGATAGGTGCGCTCAGTCTGGGCGGGCTATACGGGTACTTTCTGCATCAAACCAGCAAAGAGCAGGAATCCGCTGAATACTGGATTCAAAAAGGCAACACCGCTTTTGAGAAGTGCCAGAAACTCAAGAACTGCCGTGATTAAGCCTGTATAGCCCCATCATACGCACCCTGAAGCCTTAACCACTGTTCCGGTGTGCTGCCGCCAGTTTGAAAGCCATATCAGGCGTTACGGCAGCTTTTCAGCGAGTAACAGATCCACGTTCAAAGCCCCCGCCAACTGCCAGAAATTCATTTTTAGAACGCAATTTTTAGATGCAGAACACTTTACCCATAAAGCCCTCAAAATATTGTTCGTGAGAAAGATCCGCTCGCCGCAAGACCGGATTAGGGAGCGCAAGCGAGTCTGTCCGATCGAGGAAGCGGCATTTAGTCAAATCAGCCATGAAATTACGGTCACTCAAAGCGTCCATAGAGCACCCTCTTCTTAGTTCATATCTGCGGAGTAGATAAGAACTAAGAAGAGATCGACCTGTAAGCCGCATGAATTGGGAGGCGTTTTTTCAAAATAGGGTAGAGGGTCTATCAGAACTAGTTAGACAGGCTATCGCTAATCACGCGCCAAATGGATTATCACTATCAGATTTAAGCTCTTTATTGAGACTGCGAGTCAATTTTGTGAGGCGGGGTCTATCAACAATAATTTAGACGTTCTATCAAATATAGTAAATTTTCCCATAGACACACTATCAAAAAATGATGTATTTTTGAGAGAAGAAATTACATTTATGAGCTTGGGTCTATCAAATATGAGTGCAAAAATGAAAGAGATTGTGCGGTATGAAAGCAACCCGTTCATTGAAGGAATGGTTGTTCCTATCAAGGGGCAGAAGGTACAACTCTCTAAGTTAGGGAAAGATAACAACATACTGGTTAACCAAACAACGGGTGAAGTACATGGAACCCATGTCACAACATACAGGAAGGTTGATGCAGAACAGTTTGTTAAACTTTTCACAGCGAATATAGCACTCACTTTTGATTTAAAAGCTGCGGGCATCAAGGCTTTTAATGTTTTGGTCTGGATGCTTCAAAACACCTCTATAAGTAAAGATTTAGTACCTTTGGACAAAATAGCGTTAGATGAATTTTTAGCTGCTCATGACGATAGAAAACCACCGATAAAGCTTTCACAACCTACATTCTGGCGAGGATTAGCAGAATTAGAAGCTGCTCAAATAATAGCTAAACATGTTAGGCAAGGCTGGTACTTTATTAATCCTAATTTTGTATTTAATGGTGATAGGGTTGCATTTACAACCTTGATAGAACGTAAAGAAGATACTGAGGAATTGCCAAAAGAATAATTTTAACGCAAGCAAATAGAGCGGCGAACTCTATTTGCTTGCTAACCACCACAACCTAGATAGGAGGCTGTAATGGCTATCCACGATTCTACCACAGGCAACCATGCCCCGTGGTTCAATATGTCATGCGGTATTGCTCAAAAGATTCTCCCTGAATTGTCTGAGAGAGAAGCTGAAATTTCAATTCTTTATTCCAGTGGGGTTGATGTTCGTTCTATTAGTCACTTTTTGTTTATTTCTGATAGAACGGTGAATAATCATTTAGCTAATGCAAAGCAGAAGCTGGATTCAAGAAATGTCGCAGAATTACGTTCATCCATTCTATTAAGATTTTTAGTTTGTCAAATAACCAATCAAAATTACTCAGCAAGGGATGGTGGGAAAAATGTTTAATTTATACGGTCTATTTAAAAAGAATAATAAAACAAAGGAGGGCAGGATATTTTCTAATGTAGTTGCTTCTATTCAAGGAATAGTCATCTTTGTGATAGTAGCTTCAATGATCGTCTATGTTCTGAATCACGGAGGCTTCTAATGGGCGTTGTGTCTGATTTTATACTTCAAACAAAAACGTTAGTCATGGATGCGGTAGCGTCTAATTTTTCCATTGTGGCCACAACAATAAGACCCGTTTTCGCGGCGGCGTTCCTACTTTACTGCTGCGTTGTTGCCTGGCAGATTATCTATAGTAACAAAGAAATAATTGTTAATGAGGTCATGAAAAACCTCATAGTATTTAGTTTAATCGGCGCGTTCGTCTGGTCAGCACCTTACTATCAACAATGGGTTGTCCCGTTTGTGATGGATTCAGGTTCTGAGATTGCTACAAAACTTACAGGAACCAACGCCGCCACTGGTATGGATGCAATGTGGGATCAGCTTGTTTCATCGCTAGAAACATTCAAATCTGACGGAATTGATGCTCTCGGTTGGGATTTTGGGCCAATACTTACAATTTACGCAATTTACTGGATAGGTTATTTAGGTGGCGCTATTTTAATAATCTATACGTCAATATTCCTTTGCATTGCAACATTCATGACTGGAATATTACTTTCCGTGGGTAGTATCTTTATATGTTTTGCTGGGTTCCCTACAACAAGGGAAATGTTTACTAAATGGTGTGGCAACTGTTTAAACTATATCCTGTTAAACGTTTTTTACGCTATATCACTTAGCTTTGTGGTAAAATTAATAGATAAATATACCCAATTTGACCCTACTGATATTACTTTCTCTAGTGTAACAACATTACTTATCGTTGTTATTATATGTATCGCTATGGTAGAGCAAGTAGCTGTCTTATGTTCCGCACTTACTGGCGGCGTTGGTATTAACGGATTGGTTCCCGGAGGTAGTTCTTTAGCAAGAGCGGCAGGATTATCTAAAGCTGCTGCATCTATGCGAGATAAAGCGCCTGGAGCAGCAAAGGCTGGGCTTCAAAGGGGTGCGGCAGCACTGGCAAATAAATTTAAAAATAATGTAAAAGGTGGTTGATCATGAAAAATATAATAATCGCAGTTTTTATTATTACGACTGGATATGTTGGAATTGCCAGTGCTGAAAATGTGAAAACAATAAAGTATTTCTCTTCCCACATTGAAGAAGCTAAAACGATGGCAAAAGACTGTAACGTGAAAGAAGTCGAATGTAAGAACGCTAAATACGCTGCGTGGGAAGCAAGCCACAAACCTAAAAAAATCCCTGAATCCAAGCCTAAATCAGAGCCAGTGAAGAAATAAAACCTGCTTTACAGGTGGGAGGCTCACTATGTGACCCCCCACCTCTTTAAAGGTTATTCATCGTGCAGCCGTACAATCACTAAATCGGAACCCACCGGAACGGCGGGACCCCGCGATTTAGCGTTTGACGGTTTAACCTTTGATTATGATGGAAGTGACTAGGGATAATTTCCGAATTCCAAGCGGCCCCACTAATTACAAACCTCCAAAACCCACTCAAATTAAGAAATTTTCAACCAAATATAAAGATTGATACTCGCGCATGAAAATGCAATTCTATGCGTGAGATACTTACTTTAAGTGGTGACAAAAATGGCATTTAGAGCAGACGAAGCAGCAAAATATGGTTTTGAGCGAGCATTAAATATTCTTTCGCCATATGAAGCAAAACCAGGACAGCGGGAGCGTGTAAGAGCGAAGTTAACAGAGATTGTTAATGAGTGTGGCCCCGTTGTAGATGGGTATCCTGCATGGCATCCATTCCTGTTAGAGACTGACTCAACAGCATGGTCACCATCTACCCCTCATGGTTCTCCTAGTTTTAAAAATCTCGACCATACGGTGTATTTGGCTAATGGCATCATTACCTGCCCATATCCTCATGCTGTAGAGCAATTGTTTGCATCCATTCAGCAATTACGCCATTCATCAGCGTACTTCTATATTGAGCGAATAAATGATGTTGTCATGCACGCAGAAGGTGCAGTACCAATTCTGATTAAATGTGTATGGAAGTCAGAACTAAACGTTGATGGAACGATACCAGGCCGAACAGCCATCGGATTGATGTTAGAACGTGAAATTCCAAATTGGAAAGTGGCCGATTATTCGGAACCATGGGAAGCAATGAAAGAAAGTATGTTGGGCGAACCTCATGGTGCACGTTCTTCATTATTTGTTGATCAGCAGACCGGGCAAATGATGAAAACCATATGGAACCAATTAATTAAAACGGGGTTGTGGGGAAACGAACGTTAAGAGAATAGGCCGCAAGGGATGTACGGAACAATAATTTTCGATATCCAAACTGCCCCTACTATAGCCACTGTACCTATTAAACCCGCCGCAAGCACAACCGGATACCATATTGTTTCACGGTTAATTTTCGATGTCTGAGCCATTAATCTGGCTATTTCAGTATGAATTTTTTCGAGTTCTGCGGCGTTCATATCATCCATCGTCCTGTTTATTAAAGGCCGTGAAGTGGTTAACTCCACGGCCTTAGCTACGTTTCCGTTATCTTCAGAAGAAGATGCGGATCAGCTCTAAAAGCACGATTACAACTTTCAGAACCATGATGATTTTATCAATCATGCGTTTCTCCAGTAGAACTGGAGGAAGAACACCGCGACTTGCTCTTACACTGCCTGTTATCACGGCTTCTACATGGTCAGATGTTGAATGTTCCCCTCCTGCCAGAGCACTAAACACAGCACCATCTGTTTGTTCAGTCAGGACTTTTAAACTGTTCATACCCGCTAAACGGGGGTTAAGGGCAGGAGAACCACTTAACAGAGCTAACCTGCTGATTATACAACGCCTTGGTATGTAACCGCTAATACTAGTGTTGTGGTTGACACACAATACCCTGGGCATATAATTAACTTGTCAGATGTTGAATGTTCCCCTCCGGTCAG
>NZ_LXEP01000065.1 GCF_001654835.1 Buttiauxella gaviniae ATCC 51604 | reverse complement strand
CAATAAAGTTATTGCCTTTATGTTCTCAATCAATGAACGATAAGTCATTATAAGTTATGTCGTTTATTTACCAGGAATTAACAGTACCGTTACTCATACAGTGTGATTTATTTACTTAAAAAATGAGCAGCGTTACCCATTTGGTAGATACTGACGCTGTAGAAATCAATGGAGTGGACGCCTGAATAGGTCTGCCTAACGCAGAAACCAAGCGAACACAACGCTGGAAGATTTATCTGCTTCCTGGACAGATAAATACGCGGGTATAAAGAGAAGCGGCGGCACATCGAAGGGTGGCAGAATATGCCATCCCGACATGACACGGCGGTCGATCATTCCCATGTTACATTCCACAGAGCATCAAATTGCTCACACCAAAATGTTTAAGCAGGCCATGAAGGCCGTTGCCAGTCAGAATAAACTCTCATATCCGCTTGTTTAACTGATTTCGTCGCCGTAATAATTATTCCTGCACCCAATGTTTCTGAGAAAATTTCTACCGTGTGTTCCCTGATACACCCAGGCACTATGTGTCCTTCTGTTACTCCGTCAACATTTCTATTTGTATGCAACCAAAGCGGAGATGCTGGCGGATAACGCTCACCACTACTGACGGCTTTCAACCTCGGCCACTGAAAAACATGTTCACCGCCAACCAGTACTGAATCTCCTTCCTTGACGCTGGCAAGTTGCACTGTATCGAAATGGAAGCTGTCACAAAGAGAGGTCTGCGGCACCCGCATCTCTGGTGTGAAGGTGTATGGCTGCGATAATTCCACTTCCGGTATGTGGATCTCCGCGCAACTTAATGCCTGCCAGACTACGACTTGATACACCTAGTTTTCACCCTGCCCTATACGCTCTGATCCTGTTTGATATAAATAACGGATTGCTTAACAACCTCTGGCGCCTAGCGATCTATAACCTACTATACGCTACCGGAAAACGGAGCCGGATATCTGTATCCTCTACGCCATCCTAACTATAGCCGTCGCCTCAACTAGCACCCACATGTCCACATCTTCGTTACCTGTGGTGGTATTGATGAGCTCGGAGAGTGGAAGAAAATCAGTTTCCGCAAAGATGTCATGCGTACCCGCGGAATGTGGAATATCCGTCAGCTGCTGCTGAGCAGATGGCCAGGAGCTGTCGCGCTGCCGCCGTCACTCGCCCACATCACCACTGAATCGCAGTGGTGATACCTGATACTGACAGCCGGAGGCGATTACTAACATGTGTACGTACCCAAAAGACGGCAGGTGGCAAAAACACCGTGAGATACCTAGACCGATACCTGAAAAGCCACCGATAGCTGGCACCTAAATGGCGCACTACATTGACAGTGCCACGCTTAGCGTCCTCTATCATGATCACAATACGGATGAACGTAGCACTCCTTCGGAGTGAGCGTCGCAGCAATACTGCTTCGGGGATGTCCATGACCTGATTATCGCTTTATACTCGGAAGTAGGTTGGTTTCCTCAAGAATTCATTCACATTGCCCGCAATAAATATGGTTCTGTCGCATTAGGGCATCGACAGAGCTCCCTTTTAGAGGAGCTCATGAGGAGGTGGCTTTTTACTTATTTTTTATTTAAATCAAGCTTTAATACTTGGACTGGCCACTGGGTCAGATTCTTGCCATTCTGAAAAAGACTAACCCGGTCAATTTGCGGTACCGGTAACCACATTATATTATTATCATCAATTATCGGCGCATCCACCCAGTGCAGACTCGGATCCTGAATGACCGTTTCTACTCTGCCATCTGGCAGACGTCGTTTTATAGCATTTTCTGCCAAATCAGAGTAATAGAATGTCCCGTCCTTTGCCATGGCAGTACCGCCTGAAGGTGGCATCTCAAACCATACCTGAACTAATTTCTCCAGCGCCACATTGTCCAGGTTGTTATCATCCAGCGCGCGGGTTGGGATGCGGTACATAGGACCATTCAGTGGACCATAATAGAGCCATTTGTTATCAGGGCTAAGTTCCAGCGGGTCAGCATTGACCTTCAGTATATTCTGGTCCGGCGTCAGCACGATTTTATCGTCAAGCCGGATAGCTTTATTACCCGCTCTGGTTGAAGGGCTGTCGGATAAAACACGGCGCGATTTCCCTGTGTCAAGATCGAGAACAATCAATCCTGCCCAGCCCGCATCAGTCAGATAAGCGTGCTTTCCATTAATTCGTAAATCATCAACATAGCTGCCCTTACCGGCAACATTACTGTCAAAAGTGTAGATTTTACTTACCTTTTGAGTTTTAACATCAATCACTACAAGTTTCGCTCCGCCGGGTAACGGCGTTCCACCAAAGTCTGGTGCACCTGTATCCACCACCCATAGCTGTGAATCAATCAGGCGGATAGCATTGATATTAACAAACCTGTTTTCAGTGGGTTTTCCCGGAGCCCAGCTGTTCCATGATTTGTCCGGCCAGGCATGTTGTTTCCCCTGTGTATCAATATAAGTTAGCTGTGGACCTTTTGAACCCGTCCAGCGAGGCGATGCAGCAAACAAGGAATTGTTACTTAAGGGGGCTACCGCATTCCAGTTAGCGATATGAGATACAGCTGCGACGGTGAGTTGGTCAGATTTTGCATAGCTTTGCCCAGTGAACATTATCGCTATAGCAAACGATAACGAAGATAATTTCATTCGCATAATATTTCCCTTTTATTTCATACAATGATTATTAAAAATATCAATAGCTTGTTGTGGCGTTTTATTTTTGCGACAAATAAGATAATCCAGTTCGCTGATTGCCTTATTTCCCGGGGTGAGCTGGCAGAGTTCATCAAGCAACTCAGGAGAAAATTTTTCAACAATGGATTTACTGGCAATCAGCGTAGCCTCATCGTGACCACCTAATAATCCAACAGGTTCGTGCAGTGCACGAATATTATAACGATGATGTAAAAATTGTGGATGCCACAGAGGAATGACTATCCAGCGTTGTTCACTGACAGCTTGTTCAAATGCGCTAAAACACTCTTCTTCGGAACCATTAGCAAAATAATAGCCTGCTGCGCCCAGTTGATATTCATCAATCATCCTGCGTGAGAAACGGCTAATTCCTGCTCCTGGATTAATCCCCTGAATACATTTTTCCATTTTTACCAGAACATCTGGTTTGAGCAAATCCCTGACAGAGGCAACCTCACTCTCAGGAATATAGTCTGGTACGCCCCAGATACAATAAGGATGATACAGTACCGATAATTTTACAGTATTCTCGATATACGGTGCCAGATAGGCTCCGTGGCTGGCAGGAAGCCAGGCAGAAACCAGCATATCTACCTGCTGTTCACCATAACGCCCAAACATTTCCTGATGTGGTGCGGTGCTATTTTCCACGAGCCAGCCATGCTTTTCAAAAATAGCTGTAACCAGAGCAGCACTGGATGCATGAAAACTTAAATCAATATGACCAATGCGAATAATTTTATTCATGATTACCTCATCAGACTGATGTATTAATTAATCTTAAAAATAAATTTTTAATTATGATGCAAACTAATAAGAATCAATTTGTTATGTTAATAACATACACAAAAAAACCATGTCGATATATAACGGTTCCATATAAAGTGTTATTCTGTTGGAGCGAGAATGAGACTATATTGATTAGCCGCTAGCACGCCTCCGGCGTGAGCGCGGCTGCCCTGCAGCCACAGCCTTTTATCCTTCCCCTGCCTCGTTTTATACTCTGCACTATGTATATCCCGCGACCCGCAAAACTGCTCTTCACCTTCGATGACGGCTGGAATCGCTTTCTCGATAAATTCGGCGACAGCGTCAGTGAATGGACGAAGCTCTCCGTGGAACGTATGCTCGCCTGCGGCACCTGTGCCATGGGTGTTCGCCGCTATTGCTGTGCCTCACCCGACTGCACCCACTCCCGCTTCTTCTGCCAGAGCTGCAAGTCGAAGGCCTGTAGCGCCTGCGGCATGAAAGCGACCGAGCAGTGGATTGATCCTAGCCGCGAATAGTGGACACGAGACTAAGTGAGTAAACTCTCAACCAGAGGTGACTCACATGACAAAAACAGTATCAACCAGCAAAAAGCCCCGTAAACAGCATTCCCCTGAATTCCGCAGTGAAGCCCTGAAAATCGCTGAACGCATCGGTGTTGCTGCCGCAGCCCGTGAACTCAGCCTGTATGAATCGCAACTTTATCACTGGCGCAGTAAACAGCAGCAACAGCTCTTATCCTCTGAGCGTGAAAATGAACTCGCTGCTGAAAATGCTCGTCTCAAACGCCAGCTGGCGGAACGGGACGAGGAGCTGGCCATTCTCCAAAAAGCCGCGACATACTTCGCGAAGCGCCTGAAATGAAGTATGTCTTTATTGAAAAACATCAGGCTCAGTTCAGCATCAAAGCCATGTGTCGCGTCCTCCGGGTGGCCCGCAGCGGCTGGTATGCGTGGGATCAGCGGCGTACGAGGCTAAACTCACGCCAGCAGTTCCGTCTGAGTTGTGACGGCGCCGTGCACGAGGCTTTTCACCGGGAAAAACAGCGCTACGGCGCACCGCGCCTGACCGATGAACTGCATGCTCAGGGTTACCGCTTCAGCGTGAAAACCGTGGCAGCCAGCCTGCGTCGTCAGGCGCTACGGGCGAAAGCTTCACGGAAGTTCAGCCCGGTCAGTTACCGCGAGCATGGCCTGCCGGTGTCGGAGAACCTGCTGAAGCAGGATTTTTACGCCAACGGTCCAAACCAGAAATGGTCGGGTGACATCACCTACTTACGTACTGATGAAGGCTGGCTATATCTGGCTGTTGTCATCGATCTGTGGTCACGTGCTGTTATCGGCTGGTCAATGTCATCGAGGATGACGGCACAGCTGGCCTGCGATGCGCTACAGATGGCGTTGTGGCGGCGTAAGCACCCGGAAAATGTCATCGTTCACACAGATCGTGGTGGGCAGTACTGCTCAGCGGATTATCAGGCGCTACTGAAGCGGCATAACCTGCGTGGTAGCATGAGTGCAAAGGGTTGTTGTTACGATAATGCCTGTGCGGAAAGTTTCTTCCACACACTGAAAGTCGAATGCATCCACGGTGAACGCTTTATCAGCCGGGAAATGATGCGGATGACGGTGTTTAATTATATCGAGTGTGATTACAATCGGTGGCGGCGGCACAGTGCCTGTGGCGGGCTCAGCCCGGAACAATTTGAAAATCTGAATCTCGCTTAGGACCGTGTCCACATTACGTGGGTAGGATCAGATTGCCACACAACAGCACATCCTCCCCGACTGCGACTGGCAGCATATTACTTTTACGATGCCCCACGTCCTCTGGCCCTTTTTCAGTGACAACGGGCCCCTGCTCAATGACCTCTTCGGCCGGCCACCCGTGCCATGCTCCGGTGGGCCCGCAAACAGGGTATTGAGATCGGCATCTTTTGTGCGCTGCATACTTACGGCCGCCAGCTCAATCAGCATCCCCACATCCATGTCTCCGTAGACCCGGGGTGGCCTCGATGTCAAAAATGACGTATGGCGCGCCCTGTTTTTTAAGAAAAAGCAGGTGGAGAATATCTGGCGGAGTGCCGTCATTCGTCTGCTGCGCGAAAGCTACGACCGTATCAGACCCGGCAGGCTGCCGGGTCTGGGCCACATCCGCGATGCAACTCAGTGGCGACGCTATCTGAAGGCCCAGTACGGGCGTTACTGGAAAGTCCACTTCGCGAAGAAAACCAGGAGTGCCTGGCGCAGCGTCAAATATCTGGGGCGTTATCTGAAGCGTCCACCGGTCGCCGCCTCTCAGCGGCGCCACTACAGCGGTGGGGCCGTGGTGCATCATTATTACGACCACCGTACACAGCAGCACCGGCAACAGAAACTCACGCAGGAAGAGATGATCGGGCGTTATATCAGCCACATTCCGGCTCGTCATTTTAAAATGGTGCGGTACTACGGCTTCTTATCCAACCGCAAACGGGGAACATTACTGCCGAAAGTGTATGAAGCGCTAAAAATGGAAGAAAAAAAGAAGCCGGAGAAACCCGGCTTCGCCGCGCTGATGAAGGGGTTTCTGGGTGTTGACCCCTACAAATGTATTCTTTGCGGCGACCGGCTGCGCTTTGCAGGGGCGCAGGCAGGCCATCATGCAACCGAATTACTGTCAGAAAGACTTAACGGCATGGCGAAAAAACGATGGCTGCAGACAGAGCTTATGGATCAGTGCGCCTGAAAAATAGGTTTCAGGTTAAAAATGGCACTAAACGGTCATTTTTACACGTAAACTCACACAGGTCAGCGTCCTCAGTGGGATAGTTCGAGCTGCCGTTCATGGTCAGGCACTATCTGAAGATGCGATTCAATCTCCTAACCATGAACTTGTTTGATGAAGTACAGCCTCGAGTACACGGTGAGGAATTGATGAAAGTGCTGGATGGAATTAACCAATCAGGGCTTGGGAAAATATGGTTTTCGGGCAGAGGGATTGCGTCAGAATGGAAGATGAACCGAGAGATGTTTTCTCATGCTTAAACGACTTATTGGGATGATATACCTCATGCAAGACTTGTATGAGAGCATGGCGATTTCACTATGAAATTAATAATAAAAAACATTGTATAACAGTTAGTTATTCGTGAAATCGCCATGGCGAAACTATTCAGATAGATAACGCTTTAGCACATTGTTTACAGCAATATCGATATCATCCATGAGTTCTTTCGGAAGGCGATTGAATTCATAAGCCAGCTGTCTTCCCTTAATACGCTTACGAGCAAACTTATCTTTGTCGTCAAATTCCCATAATGGTGAGACGACGGGTTTATCTTTTGCTGGCGCTGAAATGAGTGCCAGAGAAGTTTTCGAAATAAGCTTTAGAACAGCGGCTTTTTGTTCATCCTCTGGAAGTTGTGAGTCTCCAAGGACCTTGTCGAGATGGCTTGAGATATCATCAAGCAACTGCTGGTAAGAAATGCCTTTTTCTGTGAGTTTAGCATCAATATCGAGAAGCAATTTATAATCTGAAAAAGATAGCTCTGACTGAACAGGGAATAAAGAGATCAATTCCTGTGGTACAGCAGCAGCCTGTAAAGCTCGTGTTACCTTGGCTTGAGACATACCTTCAAGTATTGCAATTTCTTTTTGATTTAAACCAGATTCTTTTAACCCCAACAGACGCAATCCAACTTCTCTCAAGTTGTGCTCTTTAGCCGTCTGAATATCTTTTGCCAACTGCCGTGCTTCTTCCACAGACAAGGAGTCGTCAGTAACCATGATATTCAAGCCCACATGTACATGAATTGCTGAGGCTCTACGTCTGGAACCATCAAGAATCTCAATTCTGTCTCCCGTTTGTACACCAAAACAGGGGAAAAATTGCTGTAACTTAATAGTTTTGATTATGTCTTTTAAAGACTCTTTAGTCAGAGCAGACTGATCTCGTCCATTGGTCTCTTGATTTACAAAAGTCATTGAACTAACTTCATTCGCATTGATACGAACTTCAACGAACTTAACTTTTCGGCCGTTCTTTAGCGTCAGGAATTGAGTTTTTTCTGTAGTTGAAGGTCCGTCTATTGCAACCTGAGAATTCAGCTGACGACCAATTGTTTTTCTACCTTCCCTAGACATGATTAACCTCCATTACTACGAATAAATTCGATACGATCAAAAACAGCTTTTGCAAAATCCTCTGCAGCCATTTTCGCATTTTTGAGTGCTTCAGAGCTTCCATCATAGGTAGCAGGATTAGCAGAGATAACGGTATCAAAAGTTTCACCACAACGTTCAAAACCATCCAGTCTCGGAAGAACCATATCCAGCATGTCAGATCCAAAAACTTCTTTTGCTTGGCTGTGGCAAATCTTGTGATCCGGCTTATTGAGGATTTTTGACATAAAGCCGATGTTTCCGATCAAGTTACACTGATGGCCTTCTTGCTCAATACCGTCAATTAGAGCTGGTAAACTGGATATAAATTTCAGAGAAGAATGAAAATCTACTGTGGCAGGGGGTAAGGGGGTCAGCATTAAGTCAGCTGCACCAATACAGTTCTTCAGAAACGCATCCAAATGAGGCCCGCAGTCGATAAAAATGAAATCATAGTCATATTCAAGTTTGTCTATGATGTTCTTTTTCAGAACGCTATGGATATTTTGACCAGGCAGATGTTCTTCACATAATCCTCTCCAGCCCTCGGCAATAAAGGCATCATCTATCGATGCAGGAATGACGTCTACACCGGGAATAATAGAAGGAGTGATAAAGTCTGAGATAAGTTCTTCATATGAAACATTTTGCAGCATAGCTTGTGCAGCGGTTGTTTCAACCAGACCTACTGAGTTTTCGTGATTCAGAAACATTGTAAGTGAAGCTTGAGGATCAAAATCAATTGCTAAAATTCTCAAGTCTTCAAAAAGAAGGTGAGGGTGTGCTCGAAGTGCATGAGCTAAAGATGCAGTCGATACAGTCTTTGAACCGCCTCCTTTAAGATTTGAAACGAAAATCGTAAAGGCCTTATTATAGCGGTCACGGTATTTAGGTACTTCACGATAATTATATAGATCAATGACATTCTGCAATGTCATTGCATACTTCATGCTGTTACCAGATTTTTTTTTGTTGAAAATATAGCCTTTATTTTCCATTTCAGTTACAGCGTATTCGACACTACCTTTGCTTAGCTTGGGCAATTTGTATAAAGATGCCTTGCTGTAAACTTGGTAAAATTCATTAAGCTGTAATTCATTTTTCTGCTGGCGGATACTCTTGCTAAGAGATGTTAATAACTTGCCAGCTCTCGCCCCCACTTTCCTTAATTGCTCGATGTTTTCCATAATAACCTCCATGACATTTTTTATCATTTTGGCAAAAAAATGTCATATTGAAAACAAAAATTCATAAACTGTGATTAGTTCTATCTAGCTAAGAGCTATGGTCATCTAAGACTTTGTGAAAAAGAATCAATATCCATTTCAAGAATGAAATCTTTGATATCCGCAACGCTCGCCACAGCCATACGACCGAGCGATAGCGAGCGAGTAGGCGAGGAAGCGTAATTTAACGTGGCTTGTAGGGATCAGAGGACACACTTATGCACATATACAACGGTACTTTTTAAAGATCTTTTTAAGGATCTTTTTATATTGTTTTTAGGCACTCGACAAACCCTTGGTAGACAAGCCTCTAAAGCAATCTGCTGTGACAGATTGCCCTGACACTGTGACAAATTACCCTTAAACAGGAATGTTATCTGTGACAAATTGCCCTAAGACCTGTGACAAATCACCCTCACTAATCCAATTTATTCACACACTTATTGACAGGATTGCATATCAGTGACAACCTTAATAGCTGTCACCCTTTGAAGGGATATCGCGATGACAGATCAGCCTCTGATAAATACTACCAGACGTAAAAATAGTCCTCGAATTGTTCAGTCAAATGAATTGACTGAAGCTGCGTACAGTCTGACTAGAGATCAGAAGCGTATGTTGTATTTGTTTGTTGATCAGATACGCGGCCACGACGGCACGTTAAATGAGCATAACGGAATTTGTGATATTCAAGTTGCACATTACGCTAAAACTTTTGGATTAACCTCTACTGAGGCAAGTAAGGACATTCGTAACGCATTAAAGAATTTTGCTGGAAAGGAAGTCGTTTTCTTCAAACCTGAAGATGATGCGAATGGAGAGCATGGATATGAGTCATTCCCTTGGTTCATTAAGCGAGCCTATAGTCCTGCTCGCGGAACATATAGCGTTCATATCAATCCCTACATTATTCCATTCTTCGTTGGCCTTCAGAATCGATTTACTCAGTTTCGATTGGGAGAGACTAAAGAAATCACCAGTCCCTATGCGATGCGTCTTTATGAGTCGTTATGCCAGTATCGCAAACCAGATGGTTCGGGCGTTCTTTCCCTCAAAATCGACTGGATCATGGATAGATATCAACTGCCTCAAAGTTATAGCAGAATGCCTGATTTTCGACGTCGTTTCCTTCAACCAGTCGTTGAAGAGATTAATAACCGTACTCCTATGAAAGTTTCGTATGTTGAGAAGAAAAAAGGCCGACTAACTACGCATATTATTTTTAGCTATTTTGACGACCAACGCCCCCTTTAATTCTATTATTTGACTTTATGGCTTCTCCCGTCGGCACAGGCATAAGTCATACTTCCTATCAATTTTGCTATCTGAGCTCATACCGTACCAAATTCGATGCCTCGTCTGAGGCTATCAATCCCTCAACTTCTTTGGCTTACTCAACTTGATACGTTTAATCAGGGTTGTTTGTCACACTTATTCTCCAGTACGCCGTAAAAACTCGGCCTTCAGGCTGGAGAGGATATCAAATTAATAATATACCATTAGTTAGTTGAGGGTGGTTTGTCACAACTCATGCAGAACGGTGGGATGTATAAGTGCAATTTGTCACCGTTCTGGCCGGCAGGGGAAATGCCTGAAGTTGAGGGCAGATTGTCATAGTTCCGACCGGCAGGAGGAAATACCTGAAGTTGAGGGT
>NZ_LXEP01000064.1 GCF_001654835.1 Buttiauxella gaviniae ATCC 51604 | reverse complement strand
ACTACGCAGTCGACCCTGACGGCGAGTCCGGCCAGCATTCCGGCGGATAACAGCACCACCACCACCCTGAACTTCACGCCGAAGGACAGCAGCGGTAATCCGGTGAAAGGGATGAGTAATGTGACCTTTGCGGTGAGCGGTGTGACCGGGACCACGGTAGGCCCGGTGACGGAAAATAACGGCGTTTACACCGCGACCCTGACAGGCAGCAGCAAGGGTTCCGCGACGGTCACGGCGAACGCGAACGGCACGGCGGAGAACACCACCACCGTGACCCTGACGGCGACCCAGGCCGATCTGGAGGCGTCCATTGATAAAACGCAGTCGACCCTGACGGCGAGCCCGAGCAACATTCTGGCGGATGGCAACAGCAGCAGCACCCTGACCTTCACGCCGAAGGACAGCAGCGGCAATCCGGTGAAAGGTCTCTTCATGAACTTTACGGAGAGCGGCGTGACCCGGACCACCCTGAGTGCGGTGACGGAAAGCAACGGCGTTTACACTGCCACCCTGAAAGGCAGTATCGCAGGTTCCGCGACGGTGACGGTGAACGTGAACGGTACGGCGGAGAAAACCACCACTGTGATCTTGTCGGGACAAGTAAAACACATTGTTTTGTCAACTGATTATTCTTCTTCGTCATCTAGCCCAACAGGAACGGTAACTGCGACATTCCGTGCTACAGATGAAAATGGGGATGCAGTGATAGGCATCGCGCCTTATACCACTATCAGCAGCGGGGGAGCGACCTATACTACTCAAGGAGCGATCCAGGATAACGGTGATGGTAATTATACATTCACTATTAACTTAACTGCTGGTAAGAGCACTTCCACTTATCCCAACTATATTAACGTTAATTATTTTCGAAATGGTGTAGCTACCTCGTCAGGTAGTGTGGAGGTCACGTTTGACCGTTAGTATCCGTCAATAATAATGGGGAAAGTAATGATGTAATGCCGATCAGTTAAGGATCAGTTGATCGATCCAGTGGTTGTGTAAAAATCCGGAAATGTTCACTCGTTTCCGGATTTTTTTATACATATCGGACAGGCTCTTGATCTCGTTTAACGCTACGAATCTCTACATAACAAAATGACTTATCTAGTGAATTTCCTTGATCCGGCGCTCATCTCCCGTTGTCTTTCCGAGTCCGGCACTGCCACTGTGCGTAAACGCCGTCTGCTGCAGGAAATGATGGTCTGGTGTGTAGTCGGGATGCACTGGAACGTAAAGAGCTCCTTCACCAAATAGTTAACCGTCTGGATATCATGCTGCCGAGCGCCGTTATCCCGGTCCGTCAGCGTCTGGGAAGCGAGGCCGCTTTCCAGCGTCAGACTTATGCCAGTCAGCCAGGACTCTACCCTCAGGTTAAAATGGTCTGCCAGATGGAACTGACCAGCCACCTGTTAACGGTCGCCGCCTTCGGTACAATGAAGGAAAGTGAATACACTCTGGCAGAGCAGTTGATAAACCAGACAGGTGATAACCTCTGACCCTGCTGGAAAAAGGCTACTACTCTCAGTGCTTGTTGAACGCCTGGAGCAAGGCAGGAAAGCAACGCCACTGGATGTCCCACTGAAGAAAGGTGCGCAGTACGAGGAAATACAGAAGCAGGGAAAAGGCGACCGTCTTGTGATGGCTGAAAACCAGCCCGCAAGCGTGGAAAAAGTGGCCAGATCTGGGAGAGCAAATCGCTTTTTGTTCTGGCATGTAGTGAATGCGAGTTTTTTATTTCATGGCAACGTCCCCCTTCTTTAAGGATAGCATTGCATCAACCCGTTGAACTCACATACGCTACCGGACCAGCGCAGGCGGATGCACATGGCAGAAACCATGCATCCGCATAATGTTCTTCCACACGTGGGGTTCTTGTAAGGGGGCTCACCTACTTGGCTCGCCTGCTAACGCAGGAATAAATCCCTGAACGGCACATAGTGTGAGGCGAAAGACGCGTTTGAGCATCAGAACGGTGGAAATAGCCAATTCAGAATAACGTTGCGGGCGACCACGCGAAGAAGTTTTTGGCTCGTCGTACCAGGCTAGTATGGCCGAGTCATCAAGCCAGAATATCAGCGAACCACAATTGACTAGAGCCTTGTTGTAGACTGCCCAGTTGTTGATTTTAAATTTTGGCTTTGCCACGGGATACCGCTACAGGATCAGTAATGTGATGATCTGTTCCTCATGGCAGCCAAAATACTTTGGTCGCGGTAAAGGTATGGTGGCTTATGCGCTGCTGTTCAACCATATTCCGATCAACGGATACCTGATTGGCTCAAATGACTACGAAGGTCACCATGTACTTGATATCTGGTACCGGAATACCTCAGAGGTGAAACCTAC
The DNA here is from genome assembly GCF_001654835.1 of Buttiauxella gaviniae ATCC 51604. GTDB lineage: Bacteria > Pseudomonadota > Gammaproteobacteria > Enterobacterales > Enterobacteriaceae > Buttiauxella > Buttiauxella gaviniae. The sequence continues at coordinate 3,570 of NZ_LXEP01000064.1, read as the reverse complement.
GGCTATCACCGGTGACATGCACAGTATCAACAAAGCCAACTTTGCGCTCCACTATAGTCTGGTACCCCGAAATACCCGGAACCCAGTGGCGCAGGGAGATTGCAGATTTTGCCTCTGAAGATCGAAATCTAGACAAATACTCGCCCAGTTTTTGTGCCAGTTGTTTTTGTTCCTCTTCACTGACACTGCCGTTTGATGTGGTAGCACGACAACGGGTGCAGTTTCAGATGCTGTCAGACGATATGGTGGCCTTGCTGAAAAACAGCAGCAGATAGAAAATTAGATACAAAGAACAAGCGAGCACCCACGATGACATCGGATCGAATACCCATTCATAATGACAACACAATTGACACCACGCGAGTGTATATCATGGGCAGTACCATTCATTTTCGGATAGATGACGAAACTAAGAGTTTAGCTATGCAACTGAACACCAACAGAGCAGCCTGACTGAAATCATACGTCAGCGGGCAGAAGAGCTGGTTTATCAGAGCTGTGAACACGCACATTGGCTGGAGCAGCAGATCGTTCATGCTTTTGAACACCATGATTCAGGTGAGGTGGAGTTTGTTAGCGATGATGAGGTTAACAACCGTATGAATGATTTGAGAATACGCGCAACACAGGGAAAGCTATGACAACAATTATAGCTTGGGAGAAACGCACATTAACGGACAGGGAAAATATTTTCATCTATCTGAATAAAGCAACTCAAGCCATAGTCGCTATCGCCGCGGATGACAGGTTCGTCGCGATGGTTGAAATTCTTAAAGACAATCCACTCGCAGACGTAAAAGCTGGTCGTACAGAAAAGTAGCGAAAGCTCGTGATACCACATTTCCCTTTCATCGTTGTTTATATTATCGATAAAGAACAAGTTCATATCCTGCGATATATTCCACATTGCACGTAAAATAGCTCAACATTATAAACCGAAAAATTTAAGTTGACGATTTATACGCTGCCAGAATGATATTATTATGAAAAGGTACCCCAGACTAACAGCAGAAGCTACGGGGGAGTCTTGATGCCTGGCAATTTGCTGTTCATCTGAAATAAATTTACAGGTTAATACATTGTTTATTGAGTGCAGAGTGAAAAGAAAAGGTAGTGTGTGATAAAATATCGCCCATACAATATTTTAACAGCAGAAGTGATATCAGAATGAAAAAAATTGACTGGTTAATGAAATTACGGCGATGCACATGTTTAGATACCCTGGAAAAGGTAATAGAAAAAAACAGATATGAGCTTTCTGATACGGAGTTGGAGATTTTTAACTCTGCTGCAGACCATCGGTTGGCTGAACTAACAATGAATAAACTTTATGATAAAATACCTGCGTCAGTGTGGCAGCATGTAAAATAAATATCATATCAGGTATGCTCGTGTATATACCACGGATAAAGCCAGGGGCCGTGTCAGCGCATTTTATTTCCGGGATCCCGGCTATAAACCCCTCCAGATGCTTCCATTAACATTTCACGTATTGAAATATACCTCAGACACTGTGCTCGCCTGTACAGGGAACAACCTCCACACATCTTTCAGAATGTATGGAAAAGACCTTAAGTTAATCAAAGAAGGGGAGATGACACTCAAGGGCATAATTCAAACTATTCTTTTATATATCAATATTTTATTTAACATGCGATAGATTACAGGCACCTAATTATTTTGTATGGCATTTGATATACAAATCTCTTGTGATATGCTGATAAAGCAATTGCCACACATGGAGTTTATATATGAAATCAGATGTCCAACTCAACCTTAGAGCTAAGGAATCCCAGCGTGCGCTCATTGATGCTGCCGCCGAGATCCTCCATAAATCACGCACAGACTTTATTTTAGAAATGGCCTGTCAGGCTGCAGAGAATGTGATACTCGACCGCCGTGTATTCAATTTTAATGACGAACAATATGCTGAGTTCATCGATATGCTGGATGCCCCAATTACAGATGATCCAGCTATTGAGAAGTTACTGGCAAGGACTCCTCAATGGGACTAGTAACCGCGCCTGAGCCTATGTCAAGTTCTCATCAGCTAGCGGAATTCGTCAGCGGAGAGGCAGTTCTTGATGATTGGTTAAAGCAAAGAGGATTAAAAAATCAGGCTCAAGGTGCTGCCCGGACATTTTTCATCTGCAAAAAAGAATCGAAACAGGTAGTGGGCTTTTACTCACTGGCAACTGGAAGCGTCAACCATACCGAAGCTTCGGGTAGTCTTCGTCGTAACATGCCTGACCCAATACCCGTTATCATACTTGCGCGCCTGGCAGTGGACCTTTCTTTCCGGGGAAAAGGGCTAGGAGCCGATCTACTTCACGATGCAGTACTGCGATGCTACAGAGTGGCCGAAAATATCGGTGTCCGTGCCATTATGGTCCATGCACTTACTGATGAAGCCAAACGATTCTATATTCATCATGGTTTTAAAGCATCGCAAACGCATGAGCGAACATTGTTTTTTAAACTTCCATAACATGAAATTCGGCACTCCTACATATCATTAATTCAACTGGCAGGGTACATAAATATAACTAAAATACTGTTTTTAATTGTTATTTTTAATTTAATTTAACATAATTAATGTTGTATGCACCACGATGTGGCAGCTCAATAGTAGTGTCCGCTTGGGGGATGAAGATGGTTTGACTCACGCCAGACGAGGAAAATCAGGCGCTAATCGACTAGATGATTCACTTCACTTGCGGATCATGGCGCTGCTACGTGAAAAATACAGCGACTTTGGACCAACACTAGCCGTAGAAAAGCTCAGCGAACGCCATAATATTCGCCGGCTCATGATTAAAGCTGGCCTTTGGGTCCCACTGAATAAGCGCGCCCCTGAGTACAGGTTCCCGTTCTTTACCATTTTCCGGTTATGCCGGAGTATGATGCTGGTTTATTAACGCTGATTTATTGGGGCTTTTAGTCCGAATGCGGGTTTTTATATTGATACGTCAATCAAGGAATACTTTCAAAAATAGAAAGCGTAATTTAATTTATTTACAGGCGTATTGTTATCTTAAATTATATGTTGAAATTATTGTCCAATTTTAAGATATTGGTAGTTGAAAACTCATAAGGTTTTCAGTGTATGATCCTTGTAACGATTTTTTTGCCGCATCCCGTGATGCGGTTTTTTTTTGGATAAGATATTTGTTGTATCGGCATCTGCCAGGACGTTTTATTTGAATGGAATATGCCAGTATCTATTGTAAGATTCTCTTTCAATTCATATAAAATTCTCTTGTTAGTCTTCAGTGATCCAGCAGCGCATTTCTGCTGATGAAGCGTCTTAAAAGCAACAGCCCCGTTTTTTCATCTATCTGTCATTAGCACAGGAAAGTCAGTAGCGGCTTAATGAGTATCATTACTCATATTACTTAAGTAAATAAATCACACTGTATGAGTAACGGTGTTGTTAATTTCTGGTAAATAAACGACATAACTTATAATGACTTATCGTTCATTGATTGAGATCATAAAGGCAATAACTTTATTGCTGATTTAGACGGTTTCTGATGGACGATAAAAAAAATCTCTCCCTGCATGTGATTG
>NZ_LXEP01000063.1 GCF_001654835.1 Buttiauxella gaviniae ATCC 51604 | reverse complement strand
TCTGCGCGATTATTTTGACTTTGAACGGTTTGCCAGTGACCTGTTCAGTTCAGACCTCTTTTTCAGCAATGGCCATGTCTTTTATGCCTGCTGATGAATGACAAGGCGGGTTCGCCCGCCTGACTTTCTACCGGTCGGCTGTGTTCCTGACTGTCAGCCCGCGAAAAACCCCTTGTCAGGCCTTCCGCCTGCGGCGGGTGTGCTGGGTCCCGGACGCTGTACCTCTCCCGCCTTAAGCTGAACCCTGTCATGTTATCTGTCGCGGTGCCGTTGCTTTTTTTGGTGTTGTTTCGGGGCCTGGAAAAACCAGAAGGGCATGAAAACACGGTGGCCCCTTCGGCTTCCCGTCCGGAGGCCGGGTCGTCGCCTGCACTCCAGTGAGCGGCGCGCAGAGACACTGGGGTGCCTCTGTCCTTGCGGATAGCAAGCGATGCCTGAACACCACGCTTGCAGCTGCCCACGGGCAGCAGCCGCTCTCACTGGCCGCCCTGGCGGCCGCTAAGGTGTCAGCCGGTGAACCGGCTTCATTGCCTGCCACCTTACCCTGTGTGTTCCGGCGCAACCCCTCTCATTGCTGATGCAGACTGACAGCGCACCTCCGCGCAGCAAGGGCCGCTCGCGCTTTCCGGTCAGATTTTCTTTCGCCGGCTTCAGAAAATCAGCCCTCCACCCCTGCTTTTCGTCGTTTCGCCGTCAAAAAGTCTGCGCAATGAGGGGCGTTCCGCAACCGGAAATAAACCGGAAAGGAGGACGCCAGAATGAAGCCGGAGGAGACTAATGATGACCACCCAGACCCATGAGTACTTTTTTGAATTTCCCGCCATTCGTGGCCGTCAGGCAGGCCGCGAGCAGTATGTGCTGTTTGTGCCGATGAATATGCTCAAACGCATTCTGGCCAGCGATAACAGCGGGGATGTGATGTCCCGTTCGCAGCGCGAACATAACCAGGTTCGTTCACGCAAAATCACGAACTATCTGACCGGGGGACATGACACAAAGCGCGACTGGATCCTGGGTACGCTGACCGGAAATATCGATAAAGCGGTCATCTTTAACGCTGCCGAAGGCACAAAAGGCGATGTGGGCATGTTGTCCATTCCCATGGATGCGGATATCAAGCTGTTCGATGGCCAGCACCGCAGCGGGGGTATTTATGGATATATCGACGCCCGCCCTGATGCGAATGACATGATCACCCTGCTGCTGACCGTGGGTCTGCCGCTGGAAACCCGCCAGCAGTTTTTCTCTGACATCAATAACAACGCCACCAAACCGGCGACGGCCATTTCAATGGCGTACAACCATAAAGATCCGGTCAACGACCTGGTGCGTCACATTGCCTCCAGCGTCCGCGCCCTGGCGATGCGGGTGGACTACGAACACAACGTGGTGCCGGGGAAAAGTGACCTGCTGGTCAGCTTTAAGGCCCTGCATGATGCGACCCGGAAAATGTTTGGCCTGCGTGCCGGTGATGAGGTTCCGGCCGCGCTGCGCCATGAGGCGGTGACGTTGTGGAGTGCCTGGGCGGACGCGCTGCACTGGGAATGGGTGGCGGAAATGCTGGGGGCGTCCACCTACCGCACGATGGCCATCGGTACGCATGGGGTGATGGTCAATGCCATTGGTCTGGCGACGGCTATGATGCTTGAACACCATGATGCGGAGGCTATCGCGCAGCAGCTGCGTGCGCACCGTCAGCAGGATACAACCTGTGAGGACCGCTCTCAGACTTTCCGTCACGAACGCTGGCACGGTATCTGTGTTGATGCGCAAAGTGGCACGGTGAAATGTGATGCGGCGGCACAGAGCCGGGCGGCCATGCACCTGCTGGCGCTGTTCGGTCTGGATCCGGCCAATCCCCATGCGTGGCTGCGTGAAGCCTGTGACGAGTCAGTCAGCGATGAAGCCATCGCAGATATGATCGGTAAGGTGGAGAAAGTGGCCGCCGAGAAAAATCTGTCCATGGACAGTCTGAAGGCCGATATCCCGCTGATGATTGCCCGCAGTGAAGGGGAATTTTTGCAGACGCTCAACCATATGCGCAAGCTGCGTCAGTGGGCAAAGGAGCAGTATCCGGAGGACGTGCAGGCGTAACGGATAAGGCCGCCCTGACGGGCGGCCAGACCCTGGCGGCCCACCTTGCCCTGGTGTGCTTACGACCTGAGCAGGAGGCGGCCACTGGCGCCATTATCGACGTTGAAGAATCCCCACGTCGTTCCGGTTTTGAGTTTTACCCGTATGCGGCGGCATTTTTTCGCAGGCTAACCGGGCGCGGGAAAGCGTCGGGCAGGGGACTGCGACTCATCCCCGGCATCCGTTGGGACCCGGCGGAACGACTGGCCACTCTGAGTGATTATGACATGGCATTTAACACCCTGATCCGGACCCGTGGCGAATACTGTCCGTCACCCCTTTCCACCTCTGACGGCGACTGGCTGTTCCCGGAAACGGCATTTCGACGCCGCGAACGTAATAAACACCGGGTGAGACTGGCCGCGCATAAATACCATTCGACCAGGAGCCGCCAGGATGCCCGGCGTCATGCCCGGGAGGCATTGCAGTATCAGCATTATGTCGGACGGGCGCGCATCGAGCTGAATTTTCAGCGGCCGGATACCTTTGGGCAGTGGCATGAGCGCCATCCGGAACTGAAAGAACAGGACTGGCTGGCCATGTTCTGGCACTGGCAGCGCCGGTTCCCGTCGCTGCGGTCGCTGGCGTGGTTTCAGTACAGCCGTGATGAGCCGCAGGTGATTGCGATGAATTTGCAGGTACTGGTGCAGGACACCCCGGCGGTCATCCGGGCGCAGGAACGCTTGTATGTTCCGAATAAACTGACGGTGCAGACGTCAAAAAGTGTCTGACTTTTCGACAGTTTTTAGCGGGTATTCCTGGTCAGAGTGAGGCGGATAGCAGTATAATAGGCGTGGCGCTTGAGGCTTTTTGCCTCCTGCGACTGGCAGAGATGTTGGAAGGTAGTGAGGCAGAAAGAGAAAAGCCCCGAGTAATTTTTCAATTAACCCGAGGCTCGATCTGTATGACTAGACACCATCAGATTAGCCGCTTATCCGCCGAAAGGCAAGGAGAAGTCAGCTATGAAACTGCCGCGAAACGCCCTGATCTGGTGCGTATTAATCGTGTGTTTAACGCTGTTAATATTCACATTCCTGACCCGGAAATCGCTGTGCGAAATCCGTTATAAGGACGGAACGCGGGAGGTGGCGGCTTTTATGGCTTACGAATCCAATAAGTAGCAACCTGTAGCGGGGGGGAACCCCCTGAGGAATCCCCACAAAAAATGACAGGCATAGAGATTTATGATCTTATTGATTGAGTAATTAATTCAATGAGATATATCTATGCCTGCTCGTGCACTATGTCATAAATTCTTTAAAGATATACTTGCGCCTTTGCACTCTTATCGTCAGAAAACACTCATTGATGCCACCAGTGCAGTGATCAATGGTGCATCCCTTACCCTGACAAGTATTGGACGGCATTTACCCGGCAATACTTCCGTCAAACATAAAATTAAGCGTGTAGACCGGCTTTTGGGTAATAGCCATTTGCATAGTGAAATATCGACCATTTTTCAGCGTGTAACACAACATATCACTCGTAATATGTCACGAGTGGTCATTCTGATTGATTGGAGTGGTTACCATGCTGCGGGTTTCCAGCTCCTTCGGGCTAGTCTGGCTTGTGATGGTCGTTCTCTGCCACTAATGAGTTGTGTTGTTCCATCAACACTGACGGGAAAAGCCGAAATACATGACCATTTTCTGGGAACTCTTGCTGAATGTTTCAGCCCGGAAACAGAGGTCATCATCATTTCCGATGCAGGATTTCAGGGGCGCTGGTTCAGACAGATAAGCTCCCGTGGCTGGATTTATATCTGCCGGGTTCTGGGAAATCATTACTATCACGTGAATGGAAAATGGGAGAAAGTTTCAGAAACCAGCGCTAAAGCATCAAGCACTCCGGTTTATCTGGGCTGTGGCCTTCTGGGGCAGGATAAAAGAGCTCAACATGAAGGTAATTTTTATCTCTACAAAAGCAAGCCCAAAGGTCGTAAATATAAGCGTTCAAAAGATAAACCTGTCCGGGCAACCGTTACAGGAAAGGCCAAAGTTGCAGGAAAATCCCCCTGGCTGATCTTTACCAACGCGACTCAGTTTACGCCAAAGCAGATCATGAAACTGTACAGCCGCAGAATGCAGATTGAACAAAATTTTCGGGATGAAAAGAATACTCGCTGGGGTTTTGGGTTAAGGCACGCAATGAGTCATTCCCCTGAACGTCTTGAAGTACTTAGTCTGATTGCAACACTGGTAAGTATAACCTTGTGGTTGAGCGGATACTCATTTGAAAACAAACAGATGCATTTAAATTACCAGGCAAACACGATAAAGCATCGTAGGGTAATATCGTTGTTAACGCTTGCGGAGAATGTGTTCAGACATTCTCCGCAAATATTAAAATCAGTGTCACTGGATAAAGCCCTACTAAAATTACAGTGGCTATATTCAGATATGGTGCTTATCTACTGATAATTTCTGGGGATCCCTCAGGGGGAACCCCCGCTTTTCAGGAGGCTGATAGTGTTGAATGTCTGCCAGCAAGCGCCTTTATGAAGGGCTGTCCGGGTCACCGGGCGGCCCTTTTTCCGTTCTGACATCCCTTCTGCTCCGGCCCCGGAGTTGCGTGCGCTTGCAGCTGCCTGACGGCAGCGCCGCTTCCACTGGCCGCCGCTGGCGACCGCTAAGGAAAGCCGGTCAACCGGCTTTTTCCGGCGTCTCCTTTGCACTCTGTTCTGCGGTGTTCACTTTTGCTGTGACTGACGCTGCCCCGTTCCGGTTCATCAACAAGGGTGAAGGCTGACGCCCGCCGCCCTCACCCGTTCGCACTCTCTCCCTGTGGTCGTTCGCTTGCGCTGCGGCTTCCGGCTGCGCCCTTGTTTCTTCCCCTGATGGAACGGGGCGGCTGGGTGTCACAGCAACGTGCTCCCCGCCTCCTGAAAAATGGAAAAGGGGACACCAGAAAGAAGCCGAAGGAGAAAAAATGACTACCCCAGCTCAAACCACTCAGACTGACACCGCCCAGGTGACCCGTACTGAAATTACCGATCCCCGTCGCCGTCTGGCCTTTGTGCCCCGGTTGTTTGCGACCGCACTGGGGGAAAGCATGGCCGCGACCTTCCTGCGTAAACACAGCGATTACGACGGCGGGATGTGGCATTTCTATGAAGTCCCGCGCGGTATCAGTGGGCACGTTGCGGCGTGGACCGATATGGCCACCACCTGCCCGACCGGCTACATCGCCCCGCCAGACGGCACGTATCAGATGACGATCCCGGGAAACTATTTTGATGCAGAGGTTTCAGCCGATGCGGCCGGGATTATCGCGACGCTGTTTGTGCTCAACCAGCTGTGCTGGAAAGTGTCCGAGATGGGGAGCCAGTATGCGCAGACCTGTCAGGGGCTTATCGATCGTCAGGATGCGCTGAAGGATTATGTCAGCATCATTAATCACCCGGAAAGCAGTCTGATTTTCCGCGCAATCGACTGACCCGCCGCCGGACGCCACGCGCCCGGCTAAACGAAAAACATGATAATGGCCACGCTGTGGTCATTTAACACAGGATGAGAACGTGATAACCCCTGAAAACACCATGGCTGGCATGGATGAACTGGTGAGAATTGCAGGTGAGGGAGGCAATCAGGCGGGGCGCGAACCGGACAATGCGGATCGGGCCGCCATTGCCGCGCAGGTACTCTGTCAGTTTGCGCACGCAAGCGGGCTGGATACGCGCGGCGAATCCGCCGAGACAATGTTAGTTGATTTACTGGCCAATCTGATGCATCTGAGTGACCGTCTGGAGACGCAGGGTGTTGCCTGTCTGCTGAATGTGGCCGCGATGCATCACGATGATGAGGTTCGGGATCCGGGTTGATTTGGCGGCCCTGCTGAAGACCCCGCGCATCGAGCGCGGGATCTTCAGTGCCCGGCCTGTGACCCCGGCGCCCGGCTGGCGTTGTGCATCGTCCGCAGGAGGGTGAGCAGCGGCTCCTGATGCTTCTTTTGCACCATGGTTGCCAGTAAATTTTCACTACTCAGCGCGAGGGCGGCCAGCGCCACCATGCGTTTGACCTGATCACAGTTTTCATAATCTTTGTAGGTTCGCAGGCTCACGCCCAGCTCTTCCGCCGCTTTATCCCGGCTCCAGCCGAAACTTTTTCGCCATAATCGCAGATCATAACCGGTCATTGTGATATCCAGAAAAGTGCATAAACTGCACTTAATTTAAAGGGTATATGCAAAGAATTCAATATAAAAAAGGGCAATAATTGCACTTAATTAGAAGTAAAAATTGAGTGTTTCATTGCATGAAAAAGGGCAAAAACTGCACTTTATTTTTACGGTGTTAATTCGCAAAACCTGGCTGAACGGACAGCAGTAAGGGCCTGAAAAAATGCATGCCACCCCGTGGCCCCTTCGGCT
>NZ_LXEP01000062.1 GCF_001654835.1 Buttiauxella gaviniae ATCC 51604 | reverse complement strand
ACCTGTCTGTGTTGTCACACCATCGGACACCATGAATTTGTTGTGCTGGATAGCATACTGCCCGTTAAGCCTGACCGGCACACCCTGCCTCTGCAACCAGGTGACGGCGGAGTACTTCCCGCCGTTGTCTTTTGCATCCGCCAGTACCCGGACGTTGACCCCCCGCCGCTGTGCGGCCAGCAGAGCTTCAGCCACCGGGCGACTGGTAAACTGATAGGCTGCGACATCAAGAGAGCGTCGCGAACTGTTGATGACACTCAGTACGCTGGCTGTCGCGCTGCTACAGTGGCCAACGGCCACGTCGCTCAGAAAAGGGCAGAAATAGCTCCCGTCGCACAGCGCCGGGCCCCGAACGAGACAACCTCACTCACCACAACCGGACCCACCACTGAAAAGCGCCGCCGCCCCGGGCGAAGCCCGGGATGATGTCGCTTATAATGATGAATGTTGTAACTAGCTTCTTCGTAGCTGTAAGTAGTATCGCTTTTGGTTTTGCTTACATGCCCGTAAGCGCCTCACGGCGCTAACGCGGAGATACGCCCGGGCATAGCCCGGACCACTCCGACGGCACAAACAAGATTCTTCATAGCGTAAAGTGGGTCTGGTTGATCAGGGCGGAGAGGATGGATTGGTGGAACCTATCAGAACTGTAACCGGCTACGCCGGGTTACGGCGCCATTTGCGAAAGTGCAATATTCAGCTCATGAGGGCGCCTTCATGCAGCCAGGCGGCATAATGATTCATACGTTCATGATCAATGAAATCCTCCTCCTCAATTCTGTCTGACTGGAGGTACCAGTAATGCAGCTTTTTCACGGAACAAGACAGCGTTTTGATAAGTTTGATGTGGCATACAAGGGAACTGGTGAAGCCGGAAACATCGCAGCCAGCTGGTTTACGGATAATTTTAAAGGGGCCAGCAATCATGCGTTATTCAAAAACAGAAATCCCGGACTGCCACTGGTTTACCGGTGTGAACTGAAAGCCGGGGCGATTATCGCAGATCACCGGCTGCCGCTCGGAGAGCAACCCGATATAGCGGCACGTCTGAGAGATGGACTTCCAGTTAGCATCAGTAGCCAACTCAGTGAAGGCCGGGACTGGCATGCCCTGTGCGAGCCTCAGTACAGGACTTACAGAGGGAGTATGCTCTATGTGGGTAACAGGCATGTAGACTCAGATGAAATGATCCGCCTTTACCTGAATTGTGGTATTCAGGGCGTTTACGACTGGGAAGGCATGTTTACGGACAGCTATCTTCACGGTACAACTACTGTAATATTTGATACCAGTGTAGTGGATATTATTGACAGTATCGAGTACGGATCTGACGGCTGGCATAGCTGGCTGAGTGAATACCGGGAGAAGAATGGTGTTCTGGAAAGGAAACAGGAAATACAGCAGGCTCAGGCTCACCGCGGCTAAGAATAACTTTGAACATCTGCTGTCAGTTGCATCTTCGCTGCCGGTCCGGGCTTTGCCAGCCACTCATACAATAATTCTCTATATCCAAACTGACCCCAGATAGATGTTGCCTGCGGAAGCGGTCGTGCTCATGGCTGCGTCCCCGCGTTGTCGTCGTTCCAGACAGTCACCGTGGCCAGATGTTCAGCCACTTCCCGTCCCGTATAACCGGCCAGGATCTCCAGTACCCGGGCAGCCGCTTCATGGGACAGCGGACTGCAGAACCCGAATCCATCCGTCATCAGGAGCCACTGGAGACGTTCAGTCCAGCTCTCGCCGGGTCTGCGTACCGGTGAAAACACAATCTCCGTAAGCTGTTCGCGGTTGCAGTACAGCTGTCGCCGCTCCAGTTCGTCCAGCAGGCTGTTCAGATCGCGCCGATCAACATCTTCCTGACTCATCTGCGGCCAGCGGATGCGGTGCCACTGCATCTCCTGCGCCTGGTCGCCCGTGAACCCCGCGCGGGCCAGCAGGTCAGCCAGCGCGGCTTCCGTGTCACTCTCATAGCCGGCAGCCGTTAGCAGGTCCGCTTCGCGCAGAATATGCAGCAGGCGCGCCGGCGCCGGCAGGTCGCGGAGCGGCCCGGCAACTGCCTGCCTGATCTCCTCATTCAGGCCGGTGATGCCCTCCGCCTGCAGCGCGACGTCCAGCTGGCGGTACCAGGTGTCGGTCTGGTCCGCCGGCGCGGTAACATTCAGCATGCTTTCCTCTGGCGTGGTGCTCTCATTGATCTGCATCCGGACCGCAATACCTGCATCGTGGCAGGCCTGCAGCCAGGTGGCGACCTGCAGGGGATCGCCCGCCAGGCGCGTCGCCTGCCCGGCCGCATTCCACAGCTGCAGGCAGGTGGTACCGTCGAGACGGATAACGTAGTCGCCACGGCGCGCCAGGTGCCAGCGACCGTCCAGCTCCACCGGCCGGTCGTCAGCCTCATCAGCCTGGCTACGCGGCACCAGGGGCAGAACCCGGACCTCCGTCGCGCGCTGCTCAGTCTGCACACGTTCACGTTCGGCGGCCAACAGGGGGACGGCGATTGCCCGGCCGCTGTCCGTCAATTCGACAGCCAGCTGCAGGTTCGGGGCACGCAGGGTGCGCAGCCAGCCTGACGCCTCCATGCGACGGCAGGAGGCGCGCAGGTTTGGCCCGTACACCGGGGCGTCCCCGCTCCGCTCCAGCACCCGTTCAATATCCCGTGTCGCCACCGGTCCCGGACTTTTCTCATCCAGGGCCGCCAGCACAATCAGCACCCGCCGCTGCAGCGGCGATGGTCGGCGCGCCTGAGTCATTGCTTATCCGTCTCTGGCCAGGTGAGTTTTCTGAGGCGCTGCTGATCGGCGTCAATGAGCGCTTTGGTTTGTTCGTAATTGTTCAGTGGCGCACCGTTAATGACCACTTCATACCAGAAACTCAGAACGGCTCCGGCCTTGGCTGACTCGCTGATGTATTTAGCGCCGTGGCTGTCCAGCTCGCATTCACGGATATGTTCTTCCGCTATCTTGGTCAGCTGCTTATAGCTGAGAGAAAACGTCACTTCGTTATCCATCCTGCCTGCTCCGTCTGATAATGTCCTGATATGTGTAAAATCATCATATGAATGATTATAAACATTCTGAGTGAATATCATATCAGATGTGATATTTGTGAATAATGATAAATAACACACTTTATATGATTTTATGCATGTTGTTTAATTATCATATCCATTGCGGGTTTTCCGCCCCGCAGATCCGAAAAAAGGCAGTTGCGGATCTTTCTTCCTTACCCGCCCATCCGGCAGCCTAAGAGCACAATATATGGCATTCCACGCCGAAGATTAGTGGCATATTTAGTGTTTTAACCGTCACAGACTGCGGCAGGTAGGGGGCATAAAAGGGCGCTTCGTGTGAATACCGCTCATGGTATACTTCCGGAAACTTCTGAATACGGGATAAACCGGATCAACAAAAAACAACGGAACGGTAATTTAACCGCGTGGTTATATGGCTGATTACTGTCGTCAGAGTGATTATTTTTATGGCAGCATTAAGATGCGTGACTTTATCCTGGCGTGAATAGTAGCCTCATAACAGTATGCTGACATCGTAACGGATGTTTATGTCACAATGGTATATACTTTAATTCATACTATAAGTATGTACTGGAGTGTGCAAAATGAAGCAACGCATCACGGTGACGATAGACAGTGAAAATTATCAGCTGCTGAAAGCGGCCGATGTGAATATTTCCGGTCTGGTCAATCTGGCCATGCAGAATGAAGCCCGGCGACTTAAAGCAGAACGCTGGCAGGCAGAAAATCGCGAAGGGATGGCCGAGGTCGCCCGGTTCACTGAACAGCATGGCTCCTTTACTGACGAAAACAGGGACTGGTGAGATGCAATTCCGGGTTTACCGCTATAAGCGGGAAAGTGGTTACCGCCTGTTCGTGGATGTGCAGAGCAATATGCTCGACACGCCGGGCCGGCGAATGGTGATCCCGCTGGTCAGTGCCTGTCTGCTGTCAGATAAGGTACCCCTCGAACTTTATCCGATCATCTGCTCTGGTGAAGAGCGATATCGGGTGATGACGACCGAAATGGCGGGAGTTTCCACCATGGTCATTGGCGAAGAAATTGCAGATATGAATGCATCGGGGAATGACATACAGCATGCCATTAACCTGATGTTCCGGGGGTTCTGAGTATCAGACTCGGGAGTTTGTACGCGGGCGGAGGGCGCCGTGGTGGGGCTCTGCCGACAGGTTCTTGTCCGGGATAATTTATGGTCAGTGAAGGATTTCAATGAGTATGACCGCTTTTCCGGCTCTGCCCGGACCGTATTCTGCCTTACCGGCTTCATTACCGGTGGCTATCGATTATCCGGCAGCGCTGGCCTTACGCCAGATGGCGCTGACCCATGATGATCACCCGAAATACCTGCTGGCGCCGGAGGTCAGTGCACTTCTTCATTATATTCCGGACCTCTATCGTCAGACGCTGATCGCCACACTGTGGAATACTGGCGCGCGTATTAATGAAGCGCTTGCACTGACGCGGGCTGATTTCACCCTGACGCCACCGTACCCGTTTGTGCAACTGGCCACCCTGAAACAACGCACCGAAAAGGCCGCCCGTACCGCAGGACGGACACCTGCAGGTGCCACACCCAGACGGATTGTTCCGCTGTCAGATCTGCAGTTTGTTTCACAGCTGCAGACGATGGTGGCCACGCTGAAAATCCCGCTTGAGCGACGTAATAAAAAGACCGGACGGACTGAAAGGGCACGGATCTGGACTGTCGCCGACAGGACAGTACGCAGCTGGGTCAACGAAGCCGTGGAGTTGGCAAGTTCAGACGGGGTGGTTTTTTCTGTGCCAGTGACCCCTCATACGTTCCGCCATTCGTACGCCATGCACATGCTGTACGCCGGTATTCCGCTGAAGGTATTGCAGAGCCTGATGGGACACCGGAGTACCAGCTCAACAGAGGTGTATACCAAAGTGTTTGCGCTTGATGTGGCAGCACGACACAGGGTGCAGTTTCAGATGCCGACAGCCGATGCTGTGGCCATGCTGAAAAACAACAACCGATGAAGGCTCAAACAGAAAATACGTACTAAATAAAGTAGATAAAGGGTTCCGGTGTCAGGATCAAGCCCGAACGCTGACACGGAGCGCACAGTAAAGACATTCTGCTATTTTACCGCACTACAGTTCCGTTTCAACTAAACGCCTCAACTCTGCTGCCAACTCCGGATACTTCATTTCACCCGTTGCCGCTTTTACAGTAAGATCTACAAGCACCTGCTCTCTTTTGATATTGATAGGATTAGGTAGATTTACACCATTTCGTTTCAAAAACAGCTGTGTAACAAACATAGCTGTACGCTTGTTTGCATCGTTAAATATATGCCCACGCGCTATAGCAACCCAATATACGGCAGCCAGATCATAAAGGTCAGTGATCCCTTCATAATGGTGTTTGTTCAGAACACGATGAATGATAGCATCAGCGCGACCAGGATCGGACATACCTTCCACACCACAATCCCTTGCTAATAATCTGTCATGAAACTCAATTACTTCCTGTGCGCTGATTATTTTCATCTTGTCGAAAGCGCCGTGTAAACATCGCCATGAGTCTGCATTATCTCAGCAAACTCAGCATCGAGAGCCGCTTTACGATATCGCTCAAACTCAGCCTTGCTGACTACCACCGCAGCCTCACCATTACGGCGGGTAACTTCTACCGGATCTCCAGCTGCTGCCATTTCAAGAATTGCGGCCAGATTTTCTCGGGCATTACTGTATGTATAGCTGTGCATAAATGCCTCCAAATTACTTGTTCATATTAATTGTACAACTAAACTGGACCATTGCAAGAATGGTTAACAAGTATGCATTGACTTATTTGATTATGGCGACAGGTAACTCTTTCCAGTTCGTAGTGTATGCAGGAGACACTAATTCGCAGTTTTTGTTAATGCCTTTCCTGCAAACCTGCTCTCACACTCTGTTCCTGCCACTGGCATAAGAGAATTGAGTTCTTGTTACTTTGCGTTTCATACTTATGGTTACGTTTGTATATACAAGAAGGAAGGTTATAAACAAGAGCGGCGATCATATTATTCTATATAAATTAAGGTGTTATTTAATATAATCAATGTTATATGCACCACGATTGTAGAGACTCAATAGGAGTGTCTGCACTCCCTTACTGCTAGTTTATAATGTCACCCTGGCTCTGCAACCCAGCCGATCTTCCAGGAAGACTTTCAGTGATGTTGGTTACTATGCCAGGAAAAGAACCTTGCATACTTCCGGTTATCCAGGCTGTTGTAGAGAAACGCTTACGCTGCCGTGACGCCGCCTATCAACTTCAACTGACTGAACGTCAGGTACAGCGGCTGATGCACCCTTTCTTGTTTCTGGTGCAGATAGTTTGACTCACGCCAGACGAGAAAAATCAGGCGCTAATCGACGGGATGATTCACTTCGCTTACGGATCATGGCACTTCTATGTGAAAAATACAGCTACTTTGGACCTACATTAGCCGCAGAAAAGCTCAGCGAACGCCATGATATTCGCGTCTCAGTGGAAACTCTCAGAAAATGGATGACTGCTGATAGTCTCAGGATTCTGCACTCGCGGCCTAAACCCCGGGTCTATCAACCCCGTTACCGACGTGATTGGCCTTGGTGAGCTTGTTCAGATTGATGGCTCTCACCAAGACTGGTTTGAAGGCTGTGCATCAAAATGCTGTCTTCTGGTTTACATGGATGATAATACTGCCCGGCTGATGCACCTGCGAAACTGAGTCTGCCTTCGACTACATGCTGGCCACGCGTGACTATCTTGATAAACATGGAAAACCTGTCGCGTTGTACAGTGACAAACATGCTGTTTTCCGTGTTAGCCAGGCAAAAAAACGCCGCACCGGTACCACCCAGTTTGGCGTGTCCTTCATGACCTCAATATTGACCTCATATGTGCTAACAGTTCTCAGGCTAAAGGCCGTGTTGAGCGTGCTAACCAGACACTTCAGGGCCGGTTAATAGGGTCAGTTTGGATATCGAAAATTATTGTACTATAAAGACTTCTCCGGCATGTCAACGCCCGTGTTGCCAGGCTTTGCTGCCAACGAAGCCCCATTGTTCATCAAGTTTGCAGATGAGCGCCACATCAACATAGGTGACTGGTGAAGATGTTATTCGCTTCGGCGCGAGTTTTTTAGAGTGCTAATAACAGTATTGATGCCGCTTTTAAGTACTCTTGCGGTATCCCGAACGTCAGCGCCGTTGAAAGCCATTTTGGTAATGCGCTCTTTAACACCAGGTTTTCTGGCTTCGTAAGTATTAGTGAGCAGAAATACTCGATGGCAATCACGGCATCGAAAGCGGTCACGACCTTTAGGGTTTTATACGTGACGGTAAACCAGACCTGACTGACAACGGGGACAATGAACGGTGATGATTGCCACAGGAGCACCTTAAGAACCCGTATTATTCATGACGATTCAACTAATTGGAAGCATTACCCATTCATCGAACTTGAGCATTATATATTGTAATTCTATCCACCATATTGAATACACGACAAAATGCATCTGCATAGTTCGGTTTTTTATGTTTCTGGATACAGGATGATTATCTATACTTTTTTTAAAAAGTAAAATTACCTTTTTTTAACTCTTGAAAAATAGATGCTTAAAAAATACCATAAGAAATAGTAAAGTAACTTTATTTATGATAATACTCTATCAAGTGGTAAGCTTATGTTTTACCAATTATTTTTCAGCTCGGCTGTATAGAGAAGGTGACATTTTGTGGGTTTAGTTATTATGTGGGATATGAGGATATGAACAAAGTGTCTCAGAAAGCTATGGCATACTGTGGAGGTGTACTATTATCTTTTGGTATTGTGCTACTTGCAGCGTTGTTATTCTGGATTCTCGGTTTTTTTAACGGTTAAGTTGGCTCCATTTGTGAAGGGGTGTACTTATTTTTAGTGTTCTTATTAGTTTGGATAAAATTTGAATATTTTTCCCACTTATATTATCAGTCACTATGACTAATCTAAAAAATTGTAGCGCCTAACATCCAGGTCTCTTTACATTCTTTTCTAAGAGGAATTGTTTGCAATTATATTTTTATATCTTCCGCAAACCACTTCGAAGAAAAAACCTAAGGAACGACAAAGATACATAAAAATAAATATTTTTTGAGTGAATCACTCAAATCACAAATATAAAATGCATATAGATTTCATTAGTACTGAAGCCATTGACTGACGAGTAATCTAAATTATAGTGGGCATGGCACGTATAAAATATATTTACGTTTTAACCCCTTATTTCTTGTGCAAAAAATAGTATTTCTTGCTCATGAGATGAGTTTTTGAGCACGTTATTTACGAAGTTAACTTCGTAAAATTACAATATAAAATATATAAATGGAGACCTATGGTGTGCAAAAAAATATTTACATTAAGTACTCTGGCAGTGATCACAAATTTTAGTTCACCTGCACTCGCATTCAATTCCCTGACCGTCTTTGGCGATAGTCTCAGTGATACCGGAAATAATGGGCGCTGGATCTGGAACAATAATCAGAACAAACTTTACGATGAAAAATTAGCTGCTCAATACGGGATAAAGTTAACCCCTTCTGACCAGGGAGGGAGTAACTATGCAGCGGGAGGAGCAACAGCGGTGCCCACGCTTAATTCTAGTGATAATACTCACAACCAGGTTCAGCAGTGGCTCAGCCAAACAGGTGGCAAAGCCGATAAAAATGGTTTATATATCCACTGGGTTGGCGGGAACGATTTGGCCGCAGCGTCTACTCAGCCAGCTCTTGCTCGGTCCATTGCTACTAGTAGTGCTGTTAGTGCTAGTGCCCAGATCGGTGCTTTGTTGGGTGCTGGCGCAGGTCTTGTTGTCGTACCAACCGTTCCGGACATTAGTGCTACCCCCTTTTTGCTGGAATCGGTAATATCTGCAGGATTTGGCCCTGCTGCTGCTTCCGCTATTCAGGCTGCTTTTATCTCATTAAATGCCGCACAAACACCGGACCTTGCAAGTCGTCAGCAAGCTATCCAGCAGGCGTTGAGAGTCGCATCTTCGACAATTAGCAACAATCCCCAAATTCAACAAAGTATTACCGAGCAACTTATCGCCGCCTATGATACGGCGGCAGCACAATCCTCTATGCTGACAGATTACTACAATGCCGTTCAGGAAAAGGCACTGGAACAGCATGGAGGGAATATCGCCCGGGTGGATATCAACAGCCTGTTCAAGGAAATACTTGCAGCTCCACAGGCGTTCGGGCTGAGTAACAGTGCCGGAATGGCCTGTCCACCGGGCGTTGCCTCCACGGATTGTACCACCTCAACATCAGGGTTCAGTCGTACGCAGGATTATCTGTTTTCCGATCATTTTCATCCCGGGCCACAGGTACATAACATCATGGCGCAGTATATCCAGTCGATAATTGCAGCCCCTGTACAAGTATCTCGCCTTAATCAGGGAATACAGGAGATGGTGCGTGGTAGCCGTGCAACACTCGATAGTCGCTACGAGCAACTACGTGACCATGGTTACTCTCCCGGTACTCTGGGTATCTTCGGCGGCTACGGCGGAAGTTATAGGCCTCATAACGACAACAATGAGTCAAGCAACGGCGGTGAAAACACCAATAGTTTGACCCTGGGTGCTGATTATCAGGTTAACGATAATATATTACTCGGTGCCCTTATTGCCGGTTCGCTTGATAAACAGCGCGCTGACAGTAATTTCCATTACGATACACAGGGTTTTCAGGCTGCATTGTTCAGCCATTTACGTTTAGGCCAGACATGGCTTGATGGAGACGTTCACTATCTCGCGGCGAATTTTACCGATATACGGCGTGATATCACTTTAGGAAAGCTGGCGCGCAGTGAAGAGGGGAAAACCGACGGTAAATTTTGGGGGGCCCGGTTGACGGCAGGTTATGATTTTACGGTAACTAACTGGCTGACAATGGGACCAATGTTTCAGTACATCTGGGATTACAGCCAAGTTGACGGCTATAGAGAAAAAAGCAACAGCAGTACATCTATGCGTTTTGGCAGTCAAAATGGTCATTCGCAGGTTGGTAGCACAGGCTGGCGATTTAATACTCATATAGGGGGAATTAATCCTTGGACACGAGTGAATTATCGTCATCAGTTTGGCGATGACGTTTATAGTGCTAACGGCGGTTTGAAATCCACGAACCTTGGTTTCAGTCGGACGGGTGAAAAGCAGGATAAAGACTGGTTGGTGTTTGCAATCGGTGCAGATATGCCGCTTTCCGAGACTGTTTCTGCTTTCGCAGCTATGTCACAAACCGGCGGACTAAGTAGCGGTAATCAGACGAGCTATAATATTGGTATCAGCGCAAAATTCTGATAATCGTAATAAATTAGATAGTGTTCTCTATCTATCGAGATGTGATCGTAAACATAGTGTCGCCCATATCATGATATGGGCGACAAAAAACACATCCAGAATTATTTACCTTCATTACTACTGAGTAATTTGTCAATCGTAACCGCAACGATGATCAATACCTCTATAACAATTTTTTGTAGTATACTTGTATATTCATAGGGTGAGGATACTGCTGTTCATTCCGATGATCAGCCCTCCACCGCTACGTCAACGATTCGCCCACGACCACGAAAGAAACTGGTCCCATCAATAATGGTAGAAGCAATAGAAAATATTTCCAATCCAATGCAATCATTAGGTTTGGCTGCAGTTGTACGTACAGCGATAATAATACCTAAATATACCTACAAAGACCCGAAATGATAAAGATGCACAGGATGTGATATTTAATGTTGATCCTGGCTCTCCCTTCAAATGCCATGCTAATTGTCTGAAAATGTCTGTGAAGATAAAATCACCAGATGCTTACACAACACTGGCTATGATTATTACAAAACAAAAACGGTAGTGTTTGGCTTATACATTTGGGCCATGAACCGATGAAACCTGTCGAAAATATTTTTATTCATTGCATTGAACAATTACGAACCCGAACAATATACCAATTAATAATATGGTTTATTATCCCCCTTCAATCGAACAACACAAAAAATGACCGGGATTTATTAAAAAACATGTCTCACCAATTTAAATTATCATCGACTTCTTCATGTGCAACATTTAAAGCCCCATAAATTTTGTCAATTTTTTGGGCTTACTTCAGCTACTGAACCTCCCCCAATCCAACTTTTTTTAAATTAACTCAGATAAAAACATTATTAACTACAGGGAAGCGATTTGTCAGAGTCGTATTTGGAATTATAGTAAATAGACGCAATAAGTCTAACGACTGAGCCAGCATGCTGTTGAACTATCATGTTCACCTGAGAGGCTGTAAGGCTTCCTGAAGCATTACCGTTACTATCTGTATTTACGTTCACTTGTTGGTAAGTACTCAGACTACCAGAAATTCCCATATACACCGCTACAGCCTGTACTCCTGGGTGTTCAAGGTGAATATTAAATTTTGCTCCTGCAGTTGATGAACATGTTCCAGTGAATGTTGAACCCGCAACGTTAAATGACGCATAGTTACTTATTCCGACCGTTGTTGATGACATAGTTGTGCTGTTTGCTTGCGCGGTTACTGTGGCAGTACCTTTCGCATTCCCTTTCAATGTCGCCGTGTAAACACCGTTGCTTTCCGTGACCGGGCCTACCGTGGTCCCGGTCACACCGCTCACCGCAAAGGTCACATTACTCATTCCTTTCACCGGATTACCGCTGCTGTCCTTCGGCGTGAAGCTCAGGGTGGTGGTGGTGGTGTTATCTCCCAGAATA
>NZ_LXEP01000061.1 GCF_001654835.1 Buttiauxella gaviniae ATCC 51604 | reverse complement strand
AAAGGGATGAGTAATGTGACCTTTGCGGTGAGCGGCGTGACCGGGACCACGGTGAGTGCGGTGACGGAAAATAACGGTGTCTACACCGCGACCCTGAAAGGCAGCAGCCCGGGTAGCGCGACGGTCACGGCGAACGCGAACGGCACGGCGGAGAACACCGCCACCGTGACCCTGACGCCGACCCAGGCCCAGCTGGCCGCGTCCGTTAATGCCACGCAGTCGACCCTGACGGCGAGCCCGGCCAGCATTCCGGCGGATTACAGCACCAGCACCACCCTGAGCTTCACGCCGAAGGACAGCAGCGGCAATCCGGTGAAAGGAATGACTAATGTGACCTTTGCGGTGACGGGGGTGACCGGGACCTCGGTGAGTGCGGTGACGGAAAATAACGGTGTCTACACCGCGACCCTGGTAGGCAGCAAGCAGGGTTCCGCCACGGTGACGGCGAAGGCGAACGGCACGGCGGAGAACACCGCCACCGTGACCCTGACGCCGAGCCAGGCCCAGCTGGCCGCGTCCGTTAATGCCACGCAGTCGACCCTGACGGCGAGTCCGGCCAGCATTCCGGCGGATAACACCACCACCACCACCCTGACCTTCACGCCGAAGGACAGTAGCGGTAATCCGGTGAAAGGCCTGAACAACGTGACCTTTACGGTGAGCGATGTGACCGGGACCACGGTAGGCCCGGTCACGGAAAGCAACGGCGTTTACACCGCGACCCTGAAAGGCAGTAGTGGGGGTTCCGCCACGGTAACGGCGAACGCGAACGACACGGCGGAGAACACCACCACCGTGACCCTGACCTATAGTGCCGCCCAGAACGTGGCAGGCGCCACCGCGGGTACCGCAACCGCTCCGACGACACAGCCACCGGCTGACGGCAGCAGTACGACCACCACCACCGTACCGATCACCGGCGCGGACGGTCAGCCCCTGAAAAATACCCCTGTCACCGTGAAGGTGAACGGTACTGACCAGACGGTGACCACCGACAGCAACGGTAACGCCACGCTGACCCTGCCGGCCTCGAACACCCCGGGTAATCAATCCATTCCGGTGGTGTTTAACGGCAGCAGCCAGAACGTGACTGTGACCTACAGCCCGACCCAGGCCCAGCTGTCGGATAGCGTTAATAACGCTAATTCGGATCTGACGCCGAGCCCGACCAGCATTCCGGCGGATAACACCACCACCACCACTCTGACCTTCATACCCCGTGACAGCACCTTTGATGCAGTGGAAGGCCTGAAAAACGTGAACTTTACGGTGAGCGGTGTGACCGGTACAACGATCGGTCCGGTGACGGAAAGCTTCGGCGTCTATACGGCTAAAATGACAGGCAGCACCATGGGTAAGGCCACAGTGACGGCGAACATAGGTAGTAAAGCGGTGACAACCGCCACCGTTGACTTGGTAGGCCAAGTAACATTGAATTTGACGACGAATTATAGCAAGTTATCAGCTACTCCAAATTCAATTGCAACGATGACACTCCGAATGACAGATCAGAGTGGAAATCCAATATTAAACATGGCATCAGCTCTTACCATCATACCGAGCGGGGTTACTAGTACTATAGGAAAGATCAAAGATAAAGGAAACGGAGTTTATACGTTTACTGTTAGCGGCCCTGTTAACAATGGAGGTGGACTTGGTACGACGCCTAATATTTATAGTGTTCAATACAACGATGCTAGCGGCTCATCGTATGATTCAAATAACGCGAATCTCCTCATTGATGAGTATCAATGAGGCTAATGATGTAGCTGCACTTGATTTTTTGTTAATAATTTGATTTCCTCAATTATACATTGAATATATCAAATATGAATTGACAATTATCGATATAAAAACGCCTGATGAAATTCATCAGGCGTTTTTATGGAGTGAGCACTCTAATGATCTCA
Organism: Buttiauxella gaviniae ATCC 51604; assembly: GCF_001654835.1. GTDB lineage: Bacteria > Pseudomonadota > Gammaproteobacteria > Enterobacterales > Enterobacteriaceae > Buttiauxella > Buttiauxella gaviniae. The sequence goes on along the minus strand of NZ_LXEP01000061.1, from coordinate 3,990 downwards.
TTAAGAGTGCCCTAAAGTATTTTTATTACCGTTTTTCAGGGTAAGCGTAATTCCAACTTAATGTAGTCATTAAGCCTGTACAGGTAACATAGACGCCCACCTGTGCAGACGGAATCTAGTGGCCTGGCATATTACTATGCGCCTGGTCCAGTGATGACAATCGGAACTCATCGCCTTCATTAATGGCTTCGCCCGTCCTTATCATGAAAAAATGCTAGCTCGCCTGCATATAAATGGTATGTCAGACCGAATCATTTTACTTTGATCATCCCCTGGGCGAGATGCGTCTGGTGAGCAGAGTTTTTGAAATGTAAGCCTTTATTATGAGGCCTGAGTCTTGTCCATATTCATATTTGCAACAGTGCCTCCGACAGAGACTGGCGTCATTTTATAGTATTAATGCCAGTTCAATTAAGATATGAGCCATCAAATGGCGAAGGACCGGAACGCTGACGCCTTATTTTGTGCAGCGTTATGTGTGTTTTTACGCCGGTTGCAGAGCTCACGTACGGCTTGAGATCTTTCTTCCGGAGTTAAGTTGAGCATACGAACAGAGAGTTTCGGTATAGATAAATTAATTATCTATAAACATTTAATATGTTAATTAAATGCAGGTCCATAAAATACACCTGTAATGAAAAAACCCATCCGGGATGGTGCATAAATAAAAATTAACAATATAGCTCTTTTTAATAAGTAAAATTACTCTTTAATTGGAGTCGGATGCTCTTTGACAGAGTGCTGTCATCGTGATATTTTTACATAATGATTGCATGTTATTATTTTTATAAACAAGTTTTATTTTTACTGATCTATTTATATGGGTCGTAGTTTTTTCTTTTTACAGGTCATTGGTGCCTTTCATCAGGTATCCGCCGAATGGACAAAGCGTCATTACCGATAGTGTCATAGTATCAGGATGGTCGCTAATACGACCAGGGGAATAATCACGATGGCGATCCTAAGCCACACTTAATTAATTTAGCATGAAAACTCCCCTCTTAAACTTATTTACATGGAGGTTCTGCTTACGCAGTGGACCGGGGAAATAATTTATTTTTCCAGCAAAGCTAAGCTGATACCAGAACCATGCTCAATGTGCTGGCAGCGAGCCAGTAGCTTCTTGATACCGGGCAGGAATCCGTGCAGTCGTTCAGCAGCAGAGAATAGAGGCCATTGCTGCGTGGCAGTCTGCCAGATTAAGTTTACTGGCCAATGCGGGGATATTAAGTTAATTATCTTAAGGTGGTAGGGAAAATTAACCCATTCAATCAAATTAACATATAAATCAGCAGATACAATAAAAAATTATTTACTAAGGGGTAAGGTCATTTTGGGTTTGACAAAAATCGTATTTGTCGCCCCGATTTTTGATATAAAATATAAATTACCTCGTGTTACTTCTTGACTAAGAAAATGCTCAGTAAAATGAATGTTGTATAGTCGCGAGAGATCTAGTCTTTGGAATGAATACTTACTATTGATATTGAAGGAGGCTTGCTAATTATTTTTTTGTTAATCACTACTAATGCACTATATGGTTTTAATTTTTTTAAAAAATTAACACATCTTACTATTTATTAAATAGATGATACATCACATTGCGTATTTTTCCGCATAAAGACATTTTTCGTGTAAGGGTAATTTATGTCTAATACAACTCGAGATATTGCTCCAGCCCCTGACTTCAGTTTAATCAGCACGTGGTCCAACACTGATTATGATATGCTAACTATCGATCTTGTCAGTCATATGACAAAAGATCAACTTCTGCAAATGCAGCATCCGGAATTGATTCCTACATCTGCAATTAGTGGTTTAACCGAAGAACAAATCCCTGCCCTGGTGAACAATATATCTTTATTTACCTCTGACTGGCTTAATAGTCTCAGCATCTCAGCAATACAGGCGCTTTCCTCCATTCAACTGAACCAGATTAATCCAACTACACTCAGCGCACTGGATACTTCACATCTGTCTGCGTTAACCGCTTCTCAGGTGGGTGCAATGAATAATCTGACAGCGTTAAGTAGTGCTCAATTTGGGGCACTGAATATTTCTGGCATGTCTACCAGTACTGTAAAAAAATGGACGGCAACGCAATATGCAGGGCTGACAGCGCAGCAAATGTCATCTTTGAATAACTCTCAGATGTATGCCACAGCACATCCTAACTGGGTGCCGGAATCAGCAGTCAGCGGAATACTACCGTCGCAGATTGCATCTTTCTCGTCACACTTTAATATTTTTACTGCTTCATGGTTAAATCATCTGACCGTCGACACATGGCAAGCGTTAAACGCTTCACGGCTTAACCAGATCACTGCTGCGACACTCAGCCAACTGGACGATATTCATCTGTCAGCATTAACCGCAGACCAGGTCAGTACGATGAATAATCTTGATAACCTGAGCTCGTCCCAACAAGGGTTAATCAATATTTCCAAGCAATCTGTTGCAACAATTAGCAACTGGACCCCGGCGCAGTATGCCACTCTTTCCGCACAGCAAATTACCTCATTGAGCTCTGAACAAACCCAAGCCCTTCTGCATCCTGAATGGATACCTACAGCTGTTGCCGATGAATTAACGACAAACCAAACCACGTCACTGGGTAATGAATCCGTACAAGTACTGCAACAGCAGACAGCGCTGCCTACAGCGGTTGCCGATACGTCACTGGGTAATGAATCCGTACAAGCACTGCAACAGCAGACAGCGCTGCCTACAGCGGTTGCCGATGGATTAACGGCAGAACAGACCTCGTCACTGGGCAATGAACCCGTACAAGCACTGCAACAGCAGACGTTACAACCTACTGCTGGTACCGATGGAGTAGCGGCAGACCAGACCACGTCACTGGGTAATGAATCCGTACAAGTACTGCAACAGCAGACAGCGCTGCCTACAGCGGTTGCCGATGGATTAACGGCAGAACAGACCTCGTCACTGGGCAATGAACCCGTACAAGCACAGCAACGGCAGACGTTACAACCTACTGCTGGTACCGATGGAGTAGCGGCAGACCAGACCACGTCACAGGGTAATGAACCAGTACAAGCACCGCAGCAGCAAACATCGCTTCCTACAGCGGTTGCCGATGGATTAACGACAGACCAAATCGCAGGCTGGACTAAGGATCAGTATGCAACGCTGTCTGCACAACAAATCACATCATTCAGTAACGCACAAATCCAGGCTCTTCAGCATCCTGAATGGATCCCCGCAGCAGCTGTCGCGGGATTGACAGCAGACCAGCTCCCTGCGATTAATGTCACCGGACTGTCAGCCGCATGGCTCAACAGTCTGAGTCTGCCAGCATTGCAGGCCCTTTCAGCCACTCAGCTAAACCAGATCACTGCCGCCACAGTCAAAGCACTGGACAAAGCCCATTTATCTGCCCTTACTGCCTCACAGGTCAGCACGATGAATAACCTGACCAGCCTGAGTAAAACACAGCTGGGGCTTCTTAATATTTCTGGGCAATCCACCACCCAGATTGCGGGCTGGACTTCGGCACAGTATGCAACCTTGACTGCACAGCAAATCACCTCATTAAGTACTGAACAAATCCAGGCAATTCAGCACCCTGAATTGCTCCCCACTGCGGCTGTCGCGGGGTTAACCGCCGATCAGGTTTCTGCCATTAATGTGAATTTGTCCGGGCTTCCAGTGGCGTGGTTAAACGCGCTCAGCACAACGGCAATCCCGGGGCTGACCGATGTACAGCTTGGGCAGCTCACCGCGGATCAGGTTGCCGGTATGACTAAATTAAGTTCGATGACCTCTGCACAATTTGGTTTGTTAAATATCTCCGGGTTAACAACCTCAACCATTGGGAAATTGAGTCAGACCCTGTACCAGGGGATCACTGCACAGCAGATTAGCTCACTGAGCGTGACGCAAATTAACGCGATGGCACATGCTAATTACATGTCTGATACCGCTGCTGCAGGATTTACCGCCGAGCAGATAGCGGGCTGCACATTT
>NZ_LXEP01000060.1 GCF_001654835.1 Buttiauxella gaviniae ATCC 51604 | reverse complement strand
CCATCATCGCAAGTCTGGATGTCAGTCATATTCAGACTTTGGGCAGCGATGTGTTGCAGTCCCTTAATAACGACGAACTGCTGGGTATCTCAACCTCGTTGTCTGCGCAACAACGGGGCACCCTGACTCAAAGCCAGCTGGCACTGTTATCCACGTCTGCCAGCACGGGCAGCGCACTGATTAATGGTCTGAGTGATACCACGCTGAAAAACATCATGACGGCCACTGCGGCTGACAACACGTCGCTTTACGACTTTGAAACTGTTGAAAAAGTCCTGAAAAGCTTTGCCTCGTCGCTGACCGATCCACTGACCGCCACGCAGTATGGCGATTTAACCAGCTACGTGCAGACTATTGGCAGCGTCTGTGGAACGGACTCTTCGCTCTACTCGATTGTCAACGGGATGATAACAGGGGCAGGCGGTGCTTCGGTGCAGTTGGCCACGCAGGAGGTCGGGGTATTTACCCGCATTGGTTGCCTGGGGGTGGGTTCATCTGCAACGCAGTTTAACCAGCTCATCACCAACTGGATGGATGGCACTAATGCCCCATGCTCTTCTTCCACCGATGATACTGTGGGACGTCCACTCTTTGCTGATGGTGGCCCGACGATTAATGATATTCACCAGGGACAGGACGGTGACTGCTCCTTCCTGTCAGCTCTCCAGGGTGTGGTGACAACCAATCCTGATTTTATTAAGTCGATGTTTGTTCAGAACCCGAATAACACGTATAGCGTGAGGTTCTTTAATAACGGCGTACCGACCTGGGTCACGGTTGATAATAATGTGTTTGTCGACGGGAACAGTGTTGCCAGCTCCAGCTGGGTGGCGATTGCCGAGCGGGCAAACGTGGCGTATGAATCCACCTATTCAAATCTTGACAACAGATATGCAAGCCTTAAGGGGGGATTCGGAAAAATTCAGGAAATCACCGGCGACAGCTATACCAGTTTCTGGGCCTCCCGCACGACTGAGGATAAATGGAATACTACGGATTTTGAACTGCTGAAAACCGCCGTACTGAATGGTGCACCTGCGCAACTTTCCAGCTGGGAAAGCACAAAAGATGCCGTTACCGGGCAGACCAATTTTGTCCATGCGCATGCATTCGCCATTATCGGATTTGATGATGCAACCAATGATTTTGTCCTGACCAACCCGTGGGGAGCCGACCGTAACGATAGTAGCGTTGCCGGGACATTTGAAGCCTCAATGGACCAAATGTGGCAGCATGGAAATGGCAGTACCGGTATTGCCTTTGCGAATTCAAACGGAGCAAGTGGGGCTGCGGGGCAGCTGGTTACGGCTATGGCGACAATGGCCGCAATGCCGGGGGCAAGCTCAGATGTGACAGCAGCATTGCCAGCTAATGCTAATACATCACTCATGGCAAAACCGCTGGTTTAATATTTTTCATCGAGTTAATACCCACTCCTATGAGTGGGTATGTTTTTGAAAAACTAAAGCAAGCTATATCGTAAGTGTACCGCGGGAGCCGTATTGGCGAGTGTTAATTAGAGCAATACATCCGAGTGACCAGATTGCGATAACATTAGCGCATGATGATAGAGACCCTAATTGACTCTGTTCAGTTTGTACGTCTCGGTCAGGCTATATAGAAATGCACTGTGATCAGCTCCATGATCCAAACCGAAAAACAGGAATTTTTCTCGACCAAAACTCACCATCTGTAGAGCATTTTCACAAGGTTATTATCTGTTTCTGCTCAGTCATCTTCTGCATAGCAGGTCAGTGTTAACTACTGATTCAGAGCATAGATGAACACCCTCGTCAATTCTGACGGTCTTAATAGCGTTTGCATCTCTTCACGCAGCCAGCTTTCCAGCTATTTCAGAGGCGGCTTCGTTTTCTACTGACGTTAAGCAATTATTTATTCCGTCGGTATTCCCCTTACATCCATCTCAATGGTTTAAAAAACGACCGATCTATTTCAGAACGTCCTCTACAAGAGGTAGATCGTGTATGGATGTGCATATCATTGATTTTGTGGCACTATTTCAAAGATCGCCGCGCTGATAAAATTAGCTGCTGTTTTCACCCATGATGCTAATTATGAACGTATTTAAAGGCTGGCATTTCAGTCGTGAAATTATTCTGTGGGCGGTACACTGGTACTGTAAATACTGTGTCAGCGTCGACCACACCACGCTTTACCGCTGGGTTCAGCGTTATGCCCCTGAAATGGAGAAACGTCTCCGCTGGTACTGGCGTCAGCCTTCCGGGTTTAGCTCATGGCATCTGGATGAAACTTATATCAAAGTTAACGTTATCTGTACCGCGCAGTCGACAGCAGAGGCTATACCATTGATTTCTATCTCTCCTCACGCCGCAACAGTAAAGCCGCATACCGCTTTATGGGGAAACTCCTGAATAAGACGAAGCGCTGGCAAACTCCATGGCTGATTAATACCGATAAAGCCCCGACATACGGGCGGGTGCTGGCGTTGCTGAAGCACGAAGAAAAATGTCCGCCGGATGTGGAGCACCGACAGATAAAGTGCCGTAACAACGTGATTGAATGCGATCACGGCAAGCTGAAACGGATAATCAATGCCACGCTGGGATTTAAATCAATCAAAACGGCTTACGCCACGATTAAGGGCATTGAAGTGATGCGTGCGCTGCGCAAAGGTCAGGCCGAATCATTTTACTTTGGTCATCCCCTGGGCGAGATACGTCTGGTGAGCAGAGTTTTTGACATGTAAGCCTTTACTATGAGGCAGGAGTCTTGTCCATCTTCATATTTGCAACAGTGCCTTGAATCTTACTGTTTGAATTTCAATGGGCGTTTCTCGGTAGTCGTCAGTTTCCGATCTAATGTCTAACTTTTGTTGCGTAACTCACTGTTTGGAGTAAACCACTTTGGCGAATGTGTCTGAAAGTCACCCGGCGGTACCCGATCCACGCTTACCTTCATTAATTATGGCTATACACTTCCCTGCTGATGGTGCTTTGACGATACCGTAATTATCATCCGGAATTCCATTCATCACCTTTTTCAAGGTCTGCTCGCAGACTTCCATGTTTGGCATAGGTGTTACATTCCAGGATGCCTCTCCTGTTAATCCTGAAGCCAAAAGCAAATAAAAATAAACTGTTGTCACAACTAACCTCTTATTGATAGGTAACAACTATCTGAAGGTCATCCTGGATAAGCAAAGACTCCTCAAATTTAAATAAAATGGTCACTTTGGATGTTAATAAGCAGTTTTAATATAAATTGAAAGTTTCACAGAACTCATCAATATGTTTAATTCGAATCAAAAGCTCCAACGAATGTCGAGGCTACAATATTATATAAAAAAAACCGCATCACGGGATGCGGCAAAAAGCGCTACAAGGATTACACCTTGAAAATATTATGATTTTTCAGATGCTAATATCTTAAAATTGAGAAAAAATTTCAACTGGTAATTTAAGGTAATTATACTCTTTGTATATAATTTTATTACGCTTTAGTGTTTAAAGATTTCCCTGACAAACTTATCGGTATAAAGTGCCCACATTGGGAGGTGAGATATCGCCACGGACTCAGAGCTAATAAACCAGCGCCATACGCTGGTAAACTCTGACATTCTGGTTCAGAACGATATCCAGACCTGCTATTCTTAAAATTAGCGGGGAGTGGTATAAGATATCCCCCACTAACGTCAGGATTAAAAACACCCATCTTGGTTTGATGCTACTGACCTGATATATCATATTTAATGACTTATTTTCAGTATTATAGTAAGTTAGCTGCAGTACAACTATATAGCATGCAGACTCAGCTCTCGTATCCGCCCTTCAGTTATACTGTGGATGGCCAAGGCCAAACCATTCACTTTTCTCATCGCGAAAGTTCTGTTCATTTTTCATTCTTCGGCTATACAACATCATCATCACATTTGCAGGGCTGAATTCATCTGTGATGATGATCACTTTTTATTGGGTGAGATGGTATGACGGCAAGCGTTAAGGAATTACTTTTTGTAGATGTATATGTGCATTCTGTCATTTTGTATAACGAGCTATCTTAATGAGTAAATGAATGGAACGATGTAATATTTTTAATATAATAAGGTGAGATTGTGTAGTGAGGAACTTTCGAGCATTCGGCAAGCTCATTTTATATTTTTTCACCTCCGCAGGTCTCGGAAAATTTCTGGTGTACTACACGGGTAAGCATATATGTGATCTCGCGTGATTGGCCGCACAATCAGTAGATCACATATGTCCATGTCATTCACATGGAGTTTTAATTATTTTATACCCACATTATTTTTGAAATAAGATCTTGTTCACGGAAGGCATGCGAATTAGAAATAAATGATTTTATCAAAGCCAAAATTGTTTATAAAATAATTTTTTCGTACTAATTTTTCTTTTTACTTTATTTTATCATTTTCGCAGCTTTAACAAATATTAATAAATGCCATCACCTCACCATCTTGTGTTTATATACCCCCTTGTGAGGCTTTCGTTATGGGTCGTCGTGATAAAGTTGTGAGCGCCTGTGATTAACACTTTCTATGAGTATTAATACTTAATTAATTAATCATTTTAACTTTAATTAAATAACAAATAAAACAAAAAAAATCAACAGCTTAAGTTTGATTTTAATGGTATAAAAGATAGTCGTTATCGAGATCGTTAGTATTATAATTTGTATTATTTCATCTGATATACAAATGATTGGCTAATGATTTTTGCTATTGGCTGACTGAGTCTCATCATATAAAAAGAGGATATATATATGGCAACACAAGCTATCACCTGGAGTTGGGCTACTAATACTCACCTCACTTTCAATCCAGTGACAGACGTACTGGATTTTGACTGGATGCAGGGCAATCAATTCGATATCACTGAAAAAGATGGTTCGGTTGTGATATCTATCCCTTCAAATAACCAGTCTTATATATTAGACGGGGTTAAACTTTCGCAGCTTTCAGTTAATAACATTGATGCTAAAGACAGCACGGCAATGCATGAATGGCAGACAGCATTAGACACTGGTGGAAACAGGCTTCCGACGGATACGAGTAATGCAATACCGCTGACCGATCTTAATACTTCGTCTGCTGCTCCAGATAGTACAACCCAACAATCTACCCCAGGCAGTACCATTCCTGAAGTATCTGAGCCAGCCACCAGTCAGATCGCATCTTCGGTGGAGTCTACAACGAAAACTATCGCCTGGGATTGGGGCGCCAACACCCATCTCAGTTTCAATCCTACGACTGATGTACTGGATTTCGGCTGGATGCAGGCAGATCAGTTTAACGTTACTGAAAAAGATGGCTCAGTGGTGATTTCTATTCCATCAAATGATCAATCTTATGTTTTAGATGGGGTAACACTGTCTCAACTCTCTATCAGCAATATTGGTGCTAAAGACGCGACGGCCCTTGCTGAATGGCAGAGCGCATTAGGTGTCACAGGGAACACGAACCCAATTGGAAGCGGTTCAGAAACGTCGGTTGCTACCTCAGATCCACTAACACCAGTTACAACACCGGTATCAGATCCACTAACACCAGTCACAACACCGGTATCAGATCCACTAACACCAGTCACAACACCGGTATCAGGTTCATCCAGCTATGAGTATGCGCCTTACGTTGATGTCACCAGCTGGCCAACACCCGACTTAACGGCTATCAGCCATAATTCGGGTGTGAAGGAATTTAGCCTTGGATTCCTGGTAGCTAATAGTCAGGGTGGGCTTTCATGGGGTGGTGTTGTACCTATTGATAATAATGCCGCGACAGAAGACACTGTAAAAATTGATAAAGATATCAGTTCATTCCAGAATTCTGGCGGTAGTATTATCCTTTCATTTGGTGGCGAAAATGGAACCGAAGTTGCACTGAATGCTAAAGATGCTAACAGCCTGGCGGCGCTTTATCAGACAGCGATTGATAAATACCATGCCACATCTATTGATTTTGATATTGAAGGTGGGGCTGTTGCCGATAAAAAGTCCGTGGATATGCGTAATCAGGCCATTACGATTCTGGAAAAAAACAATCCCGGACTCCAGGTGTCCTATACCCTTCCTGTGCTACAAAATGGCCTGACACAAGATGGTGTGAATGTGCTGAAAAGTGCTGTATCTAATAACACACACGTGGATCTCGTCAACATTATGACCATGGATTTCGGTGGCCAGTATGACTCACTGTTTACTGGCAAACCGGATATGGGCGATGGCACCATTGCAGCGTCCGATGCAACTATCAGTCAGATGAGGGCTGCTGGTTTGTCAGACACTAAAGTGGGTATCACTCCTATGATTGGCGTCAATGACGACAACAAAGAGATCTTCACTCTTGAAGATGCCTCACAGGTGGCGCATTACGCAGAATCTAACTCTGACGTTGGTCGTATAGGAATATGGTCTATTGGCCGTGATAACGGCAACGGTGCTGGTAAGCCGTGGGCAGATAGCGCCTACAGTGGTATGTCACAAAATGATTATGACTTCTCCAAAACTCTGATGGGCAGTTAATCGCGATTTAATTCAGGGCTTGATATTAAGCCCTGAATTATTATGCAGAAATAAGGAGTCGTCAGAGATGACCATATTGCCCGATATCAATTTAAAAGAGACGGTTCTGCCCGGCGAAGGCATTGTCGCACTCTGTTCCATTGCACATTTTTACAGCATTCCTGCGGTACCAGAGTACCTAATCAAAGAGCTGGCGATTGAAGAAAAAATCGTTGATGCACAGGATATCATCCGAGCCAGCCACCTTATTGACATGAAAGCCAGGCTAATATCAGACATCACTGAAAAGCGCCTGAAGAACCTGCCAGTACCGGCACTGGCACGTTTTCAGGATGGGCGCTACTACGTTCTGACTGACAAAAACGATCAGGGGTTGTTTCGGGTGTATGACGTCACACATCGCCGTGTGATGAATATTCCAGTTGAACAATTGCTGAAGAAAATTCACGGCGAAATTATCCTGGTGCAGCGTAAATTACGCGGAGAGGGCAAAGATCCGCGTGGTTTTTCGATTGAATGGTTTATTCCTACTATCAAACGCTATCGCCAGCCGCTGATTCACGTTGTTGTTGCATCACTATTTATCCAGATATTTGCTCTTATCACGCCGCTATTTTTCCAGATCATCATCGATAAGGTGCTGGTACATAAAAGTTATGAAACATTAATTGTGATCGCCCTGGGAATGCTGATTGTCAGTATTTTTGATGTCATTCTGCGTTATTTACGGACTTATTTACTGGCCCACACGGCAAACCGTATTGATGTGGAGCTTGGACGCCGTCTGTTTCATCATCTTTTTGCATTACCGATGCGCTATTTTGAAACCCGCAGCGCCGGTAATACCGTGGCGCGCATTCGTGAGCTGGAAAATATCAGAAACTTTTTCACTGGACAGGCACTTTTCTCGGTGATTGACCTATTTTTCATCGTTATTTTTCTGGCAGTACTGTTTTTTTACTCATGGTTTCTGGCGCTGATTACGACCGCAAGTATTCCTGTCTATGTACTAATCACCCTGGTCATGCGCCCGGCGATTAAAAAACGGATTGATGATAAATTTTACGCCAGTGCAGCCAGTCAGCAATTTCTGGTGGAGTCAATCGTCGGAGCTCAAACTATAAAAGCATCCGCGGTAGAGCCCGCGTTTCGCAAGCAGTGGGAAGACAAACTCTCCAGCTATGTCCGAACTTCCTTTGAGGCTTCTCAACTGACCTCGCTTGGGCAGAATACCATCCTGTTTGCCAATAAAGTGTTCACTGTTCTGATTCTCTTTTTTGGCGCAGCGGCAGTCATTAACGGTCAGCTCAGTGTCGGTGAATTGATTGCTTTTAATATGATTTCCGGTCAGGTCGTACAACCTATTTTACGGATCTCCCAACTTTGGCAAGACTTCCAGCAGGTGCAGGTCTCTGTGGAAAGATTAGGCGATATCCTGGATCAGCCGCCAGAATTTTCTGCTCAACAACAGGGTGAAAGTATTCCACTGCGTGGCCATCTGCGCTTCGAAAATGTCAATTTCGCCTATAAAGCGGGTTCACCATTGATTCTCAATAATATCTCACTGGAGATTCAACCGGGTGAAGTCATTGGGATTGTGGGCTCCTCAGGATCAGGGAAATCAACGCTGACCAAGCTTTCACAGCGACTCTATTTACCTGATGAGGGCAAAATTACCATTGATGGCGTCGACATCAGCCATGTCGATCCAGCCTGGCTTCGCCGTAGTATTGGCGTCGTACTTCAGGAAAATATGCTTTTTAATCGCAGTATTCACGACAACATTGCTTTTGCCCATCCGACAATGTCGCGGGCCGCTGTTATACAGGTCGCAAAACTGGCCGGGGCCGATGAGTTTATTTCACGCTTGCCGCGTGGCTATGACTCGATGGTGGAAGAACGTGGGGGAAACCTCTCGGGTGGTCAGCGTCAACGTATTGCTATTGCCCGGGCTTTGGCAACCAACCCGCCGATGCTTATTCTCGATGAAGCGACCAGTGCCCTGGATTATGAAAGTGAAAACATTATCCGTAATAACATGAAATTCATGGTGAAAGGACGCACGGTCTTGATCATTGCTCACCGTCTTTCAACGGTACGAGATTGTGACCGAATCATTTGCCTTGCAGACGGGAAAATTGTGGAACAGGGCACGCATGACACACTGCTGGCCCGCAACGGGTTGTATGCCCGCTTATGGTCATTACAGAATGTGTCACAAAGCCCGGCTGAAGCTGAGTCAAACTCAGAGGAGGAAATAGCATGAAATTTTTTGATTTAAAAAATAAAAAATTCAGCCAGGACTATGAGTTTCTCCCCTCAGCCCTTGAAGTGCAGGAGACCCCACCCTCACCACTGAGACTACAACTGTTATATACCATTTGCGGGTTAGTCGTACTGGCGTTCATCTGGTCAATGGTGGGCAAAATCGATGTGATTGCGACCGCCGGAGGTAAGGTACAGCCGCAAGGTTATGTGAAAGTCGTGGAATCAATGGTCAACGGGAAAGCCGAACAGATTCTGGTCCAGAATGGAGATCGTGTCCAGGCCGGGCAAACGCTGGTTCTGCTGGAAGCGAATGATGTTCAGGCACAACACAGCGATATCTCCTCACAACTTGTTTCCTGGGAAGCGGAGATAATTCGGCGAAAAGTGGAAGATTCAAGAGCCTCGGCGCTCGTTCTGAGCAACAGACAACTGGCAATCAATACCCCCCTCGACTGGCCTGCCAGTAGCGCTATTCCCGATGACATTCGTCAACGTGAAGATGCCGTGATGCACAGTGAGCTGGCTAAATTCAATTCAGATCTTGAGGATATTCAGGCAAAACTGATACAAAACCAGGTGCAGGAAGCTTCCACCCGTTCAGCAATAAATTTGCAGGAAAGTCTGATTGATACTTTAAATCAGCGCGTTAACTTGCGTAAAGATTTGGTTGAAAAGCAGGTGGTTTCACGTGACGACTGGCTGCAGGTCATCGCCAATGTCAAAGAGGCGCAAAATAATCTTTCCAGTTCACGAGCACAATTGAGCGATATTATTGCCAGTAAAGCCATTCTCAGCGGCTCATTTCAACAAACTCGTGATAACTATGTGGCGACCAATCTACAAAAATTAGTCGAAGCGGAACGTCAGGCGGCGAGCCTGCGTGAAAAGTTTAAAGAAAGCCAGGCGCAGTTGAATCATATGACACTGGTCAGTCCGACTGCTGGTATTATTGCTGCCTCAAGTCTGACCACTCCCGGACAGGTTATTAACCGAGGTGATGAATTAATGCGTGTGGTGCCGGAAAACGCTGGCATGGAGGTGGTTGCTTACATACCGAATCAGGAGATTGGTTTTATCCGGGAAGGGCAACATGTGGATGTGAAGATCAATGCCTTTCCGTTTACCCGCTATGGTACCGTCAATGGCACGGTGATAAAAATTTCTAAAGATGCAATCCCCGATGCCGACGCGCAGCAAAGTCAACGTGACCCGACGCACTCGACAAATAATATGTCGGGAAATTCCGGCGGTGGGCAGGCAACCAACTCACTGGTATTCCCACTCACCGTTTCTCTGTCACAGAATTACATTTCGGCAGATGGTAATAAAATTAATTTGGTACCCGGAATGGGGGTTGTTGCCGAAATAAAAACGGACCGACGCAGGCTGATAGATTATTTAATTTCCCCGGTTTACGATCTGACGTCCAGTTCATTACATGAAAGATGATGCAATCATAACCCTGCGATTATTTTATCATCCAAAGGGCAGGGTATTTCTGCCCTTTGCAAGCTGTTTTTGGCGGGATTTCGACACAGCCTTTTATATAAATATGAGTCAGTATATGTGTAAAAAATTAAGAAAACATATATTTCAGCTTGCTAAAGGACTATCACCTTTTACTCTCTCTTCAGGCAATAAATATTAAACGATAAAGTCTTTTTTGGCATGAATATTTACAGCAATATAAAATAGTTACAATTCACTCGCAAAGTATTACGGAGTGCCACATAGAATGCATGAGCCATAAAAAATAAGAAATCAATAAAAATAACTGATTTTCATCGATTCGAATATGCAAAGGTTAGCGTAATTAATCCCAGAGCATTAAATGAGCAATTTTTTAACAAATGAATTATTCCTTTTTTATGTTGTGGTTTTTTTTCGATTGAGTTATTTTACTCCTGTCATTGAGCACTAATCAGGTGCTGTTAAATAAATATAAATTATGTGCTCATCCTTATTTTCACACCATTGTGATAAGCAAAAAGTAAAACCTAATAGCGAAAAATCATCCTTTTCTAAAAGGGGTTGTCTATGTTCTGTTCTACCCAACATACCGTTCTTACACCAGATATTAATACAATAAGTGCATGGATCACCGATCTGGCCTTCAGATAAATAAATAAGGTGTCCTATGTCCATAAGCTGGGATCATAAATATTCTTTCGAATACAGTGTATTGTTAAATGGCGTTCAATTACGGCTCACCCCTTTTCTGGAACCCATCTGGAACGGTGAGGGAGAGCTAGTTGCCCTTGAGTTACTCACTCGTATTCACGATGTGAACGCGAATAAATCTGTTTCACCATTTTTATTTTTCTCTCTTGTGTGTAATGAAGAGCAACTCCTGATATTTCAATGGCAGCTTGAGTTATTGCTACAGATGTTACCCTGGTGCCATTTGCGTAAAATACCGGTCTCAGTGAATATTAATAGATATCTTGCTGAAAAAATTACGGATATTTACTGGCTAAATAAGGTAGATGCTCTTGCTCCGTGGCTCCGTCTGGAGATAAATGAACTGGCTGTCATTCCAGGGCTTAATGGAAAGGATGATCCAGTCATCCATCGCCTGAAGGATGTTGTTCCATTATGGCTGGACGATTTTGGTATGGGGACAACCACCATTCCACTTCTTGTATCGGGTGATTTTGAGCGAATAAAAATCAGCCATCAACTTATTCATCTTCTCAGTATGCAAAAACAGGGTGCGGTTTTTTTAAACGCCATGCAAAAGCTGTGTTCAGAGAATAAAAAGCCGCTCATTGCAGAAGGTGTGAG
>NZ_LXEP01000059.1 GCF_001654835.1 Buttiauxella gaviniae ATCC 51604 | reverse complement strand
TGGGACTCCTGCCTGACCCAGGCTGTAACTCAATGCTGCCCCGTTGCTCAGCGTCAGGTCGCCATTAACGGTCAATGTACCGGGTTGAACATTGTTGCCACCCGGGGCCAGGGTTCCCCCATCTGCCACGTTAACCACTCCGCCAATCGTTCCGTTGCCGCCCAGTGTGCCACCACTGTTTACCGTGGTGGTGCCCGTTGCGGCGCTCTGAACGCCATCGATATACAGGCTGCCGGCATTCACTGTGGTGTTACCAGTATAACTGTTGTTCCCGGTCAGAGTGGTTGCCCCGTTACCCGATTGCAGCAGCTCACCACCACCGCTGATAGTGCCATCAAGCGTCATCGAATCTGCACGGTTAAAGGCAAGCGTACCATCATTGGCTACATCGCCCTTCAGACTGCCCGTCGTTCCACCATTGCCCAGTTGCAGCGTGCCCGCCGAAATGGTTGTGCCTCCGGTATACGTGCCCGAGCCCGTGAGAACGGTGGTTCCTGGACCATCCTGGGTCAACGCTCCGTCGCCACTTATATTGCCCGAAAGCGACAACGTGCTCCCCGTTACCGGCGCCAGCGTACCGCCACCGGCATTAAGGATGACATCCCGGGCGCTGCTCAAATCTGCACTGTTACTCAATATGCCGCCGTCAAAGGTCAGCGCACTGTTTACATCCCCGAGGTTGGCATCGCTACTTATCTGCAGGGTGCCTGCATCAATTTCCGTGCCGCCGGTATAGGTGTTGTTGCCTGAAAGCACCAGCGTGCCCGGCCCTGTTTTAGCCAGGCTGGTGCCGCTGTTAAGCACACTCTCAATGGTTGCGGTGTAATTTTTTCCGCCCGTTGTCCCGTCACCGACGCGCACGACAGAGTGGGTTGGATCGGCGACACTGCCCGACAGGGTTATCGCATCGCCTTTCACTTTGTAACCATCAACGGCAAACTGCATCCCGGAGACACCGACATCGCCTTTGCTGTTATCTACCGTGACCGTGCCCGCCGCTCCGGTGAAAATGGCGAAAGAGTTGTCCGCAAATGGCGCGTTGAGCGCACCACTATCATTGGTCCAGTTATCGTTGCCTGTTGCAGCCTGCCAGGTGCCATCCCCACCGGAGATCAGACTGTCGTTTTTAGCGCCCGCGGCACCATCCCAGTAATTGAGTGTCACCCCTTCACTGTTTACCAGGTTCACCTGACCGGATACCGAGGTCTGCACATAATTAGCCGTCGATGGCATCGAACCCAGCGCCAGCCCATTGTTGGTCAGCGAACCGGTGTAATTCATCAACCGGTAGAGGCCCACCTCATACTTTCCGCCTGGTGAAACGCTGACATTCAGCTTCCCGTCCAGTGTCAGATCCCCCCCGACACTGACCAGATCGTTGAGCACCCCACCCGCTTTTCCGGCTTGTCCGAGCTGGAATTTTACATTCGACAAATCGTTCAGTTGCAGGTCACCGTTGATGGTCAGCGTACTGATACCGCTGGTATTACTGCCCGGTGCCAGTGTGGCATTGTCATTAATGACGACATCACCGCCCAGTGTGCCGTTCCCGCCCAGTGTGCCGCCACTGTTTACCGTGGTGGTGCCCGTTGCGGTGCTCTGATCGCCATCGATATACAGGCTGCCGGCATTCACTGTGGTGTTACCGGTATAACTGTTGTTCCCGGTCAGAGTGGTTGCCCCGTTACCCGATTGCAGCAGCTCACCACCACCGCTGATAGTGCCATCAAGCGTCATCGAATCTGCACGGTTAAAGGCAAGCGTACCTTCATTGGCTACATTTCCTGTCAGGCTGCCCGTCTTGCCGCCATTACCCAGCTGCAGAGTCCCTGTGGTGATGGATGTACCGCCGCTGTAGTTGTTGTCTGACGTAAGAATTGTGGTACCAGCGCCCTGCTGTACCAGTTCCCCTGTTCCGGATATGTTTCCGGCAAAGGTCACGTCATCTGAACGATCCAGCACAAGTGTGCCATCATTAAGTACATCGCCCTTCAGACTGCCCGTCGTTCCGCCATTGCCCAGTTGCAGCGTGCCTGCGGTGATGGATGTACCGCCGCTGTAAGTGTTATCTGAAGTAAGAATTGTGGTGTCAGCGCCCTGCTTTACCAGTTCCCCTGTTCCGGATATGTTTCCGGCAAAGGTCACGTCATCTGAACGATCCAGCACAAGTGTGCCGTTATTAAGTACATCGCCCTTCAGACTGCCCGTCGTTCCGCCATTGCCCAGTTGCAGCGTGCCCGCCGAAATGGTTGTGCCTCCGGTATACGTGCCCGAGCCCGTGAGAACAGTGGTTCCTGGACCATCCTGGGTCAACGCTCCGTCGCCACTTATATTGCCCGAAAGCGACAACGTGCTCCCCGTTACCGGCGCCAGCGTACCGCCACCGGCATTAAGGATGACATCCCGGGCGCTGCTCAAATCTGCACTGTTACTCAATATGCCGCCGTCAAAGGTCAGCGCACTGTTTACATCCCCGAGGTTGGCATCGCTACTTATCTGCAGGGTGCCTGCATCAATTTCCGTGCCGCCGGTATAGGTGTTGTTGCCTGAAAGCACCAGCGTGCCCGGCCCTGTTTTAGCCAGGCTTGTGCCGCTGTTAAGCACACTCTCAATGGTTGCGGTGTAATCTTTCCCACCCGTTGTCCCGTCACCGACGCGTACGACAGAGCGGGTTGGATCGGCAACACTTCCCGACAGCGTTATCGCATCACCTTTCACTTTGTAACCATCAACGGCAAATTGCATCCCGGAGACACCGACATCGCCTTTGCTGCCATCTACATTGACCGTTCCTGCTGTGCCGGTGAAAATGGCGAAAGAGTTGTCCGCAAATGGCGCGTTGAGCGCACCACTATCATTGGTCCAGTTATCGTTACCTGTTGCAGCCTGCCAGATACCATCTCCGCCAGAGATTAGACTGTCGTTTTTAGCGCCCGCGGCGCCATCCCAGTAATTGAGTGTCACCCCTTCACTGTTTACCAGGTTCACCTGACCGGATACCGAGGTCTGCACATAATTAGACGTCGATGGCATCGAACCCAGCGCCAGCCCATTGTTGGTCAGCGAACCGGTGTAATTCATCAACCGGTAGAGGCCCACCTCATACTTTCCGCCTGGTGAAACGCTGACATTCAGCTTCCCGTCCAGTGTCAGATCCCCCCCGACACTGACCAGATCGTTGAGCACCCCACCCGCTTTTCCGGCTTGCCCGAGCTGGAATTTTACATTCGACAAATCGTTCAGTTGCAGGTCACCGTTGATGGTCAGCGTACTGATACCGTTTGCATCGCTGCCCGGTGCCAGTGTGGCATTGTTATTAATGACGACGTCACCACCAATGGTGCCATTCCCGGCTAAGGTAGAGCCACTATTAGCCGTGACCTGACTGGTTGAGTCGCCGAGATTATTATTGACATACACGGTGGCATCTTTGAGCACCACATCACCCTGATACGCCGCGCTGTTACCACTGAGGATCTGACTACCATTTTCAATGTTAACTGTACCGCTGCCCGTGAATTTCCCGGCATACTCATCTTTAGCATTGGTGATTGTCAGCGTTTTACTGCCGGTCTTAGTCTCAGAAAGGTTGTCACCCGTCAATGCGGTTATCGAGGTATCCGACGTGACGCCGGAGAAATCAAACACACTGTTATTCAGTTTGAGCTCACTGGAATCGGCCATTGAGCCGCCATCTGACAGGATCAGGGTGCTGTTATTCACCTGCGTGTTGCCGGTGAAGGTACTCACTCCACTCAGTGTTTCGTCAATATTGTTTAGCGTTAGCCCACCGGTCCCCTGAATCACACCGGCAAAGCTTGCTGTGGTTGGGGTTGTTGACGTTGTATCACCAGAGAGTGTCAGGGTATTAGCCCCCAGCACGACCTGCGCAGTACTGTTGCCGTCTAAACTATCGGCACTCACGCCGCTGCTGGTAGATGTAATATCAAGGGAGGCGTCTTTGATGGTCAATTTGTTTAACGAGGAGGTTCCCCCGTTTTGTAGCGCCAGAGTCCCCCCCGTCATGGTGGTATCGCCCGACCAGCTATTGGTGCCCGAAAGGGTTAACGTACCCGCCCCCGTTTTCAGTAAGCCGCCCACGCCGGTAATTCCAGCATCCTGAGTCAGGGTAGTCCCTGTATCGGTGGATATTTCA
Source organism: Buttiauxella gaviniae ATCC 51604 (assembly GCF_001654835.1). Taxonomy (GTDB): domain Bacteria; phylum Pseudomonadota; class Gammaproteobacteria; order Enterobacterales; family Enterobacteriaceae; genus Buttiauxella; species Buttiauxella gaviniae. Next base: position 1,202 of record NZ_LXEP01000059.1, on the reverse strand, counting down.
CCGCCACCGCTCTTTAACACAACATTACGATTGAGCTTGAAAGTACTGGTGGTATCCAGCGCCCCACCATCGAGTATTAACGTCGCACCACTGCCGAGATTGTTGTTCGCCGAAATCTGCAAATCACCGTTACTCACCGTAGTATCACCTGTATAGGTGTTTACGCCGCCAAGGACCAATGTACCAAAACCAACTTTTTCCACACCGACATTACCTGTCAGTATAGAATTAATCGTAGCGACGTAGCCGGCGCTGGAGGATGTTCCATCACCGACATTAAGCTGAGTGTCTGTCTGCCCACTGGTCGGAAGCAGATTCAGTGAGTCGCCTTTAATGGTATAGCCATCAACATAGAACTGCATGCCTGAGGTATTAACAGCTCCGCCCACGGAAGTATCAACAGTGACAGTGCCGCCCGTCCCCATAAATACAGCAAAGCTCTTATCTGTCCACGGGGCGTCAAGAGAAGCGTCTTCAATCGACCAGTAATCCAGAACGCCATTACGCCACGTACCGTTCCCGCCTTGTATCAAACCATCGTTACGCACGCCATTGCCGCCGTCCCAGTAGCGCAATGTTTCACCCGAGGTATTCACCAGGTTGACCTGATTTGCGACCGACGTTTGAATATAAAAATCGTTGCTATTGAAGGTTGCCGGAAGCGCGCCAAAATCGAGGCTATTATTAACTAGGGTTCCGTTATAATTAAAAAGTCGGTAAACACCACTGTTCATGGTGCGGCCTGGAACCAGGGTAATATTCAGCTTACCATCAAGAGTTAAATTACCGCCTACCGAGATCAGATCGTTATATTGCCCACCAGGGGTATTGCCCTGGCCGAAATTATAATTAAGATTACTGTTCTGGAGAAGTCCGAAATTACCCGACACTGACAATGTTCCGACTGAGTTTGCAGTATTATTCCCGGTACTGACATTCCCGTTATCTGCGACAAGCACATTACCACTAATGGTACCCGTGCCTGCTAGTGTGCCGCCTGAATCGACTTTAACCGTCGAAGTAGAATTACCCAGTGAGCCATTCACATAAAGCGTTGCATTATTATTAACCGTTGCCGTTCCACTGTAGGCGTTGCTCGTTCCGCTCAGCGTCTCTGCGCCACCATTAATATTAAGAGCGCCACTCCCGCTAATGGCCCCTGCATAGGTATCTGCAGCATTTGTCAATGTCAGCGCTTTACT
>NZ_LXEP01000058.1 GCF_001654835.1 Buttiauxella gaviniae ATCC 51604 | reverse complement strand
ATACAACCCGCGCAGTTGGGTTCAATAATACCTTGGCAATTCATTCATATGTAACAAAATACCTCTTTTGGTTGCAATATAGTTCCCGTCATTTAAAGTTTTCAGCATTTTTGTGATAGAGCTTCTGGAAATATGATGCCTTTTGGAAATGTATTCATAAATCGATGTTTCGCTTCTTTCATTTTCCTGCATCGCCCAGATTTTTTTAAGGCAGCAGCGCATTATACTGTAGTTATCTACGCACTGGTCGTTTTCTGCACGCCACTGGGCTGTTAATGACAGATAGTAAGACAAAATGATAGCAATAGATTTCCAGTGCATACCCTCATCAAGCAAGACTTCAAAGCGTTCTCGTTTGATAAGCGTAACGATAATATCGTCTTCACAAGACAAGAAATGGCCATCAATATTGACACCATCACATAGACTGGTTAAGCCAAATATGAATTTATGTGAAAAGTTATAGAGAAGCTTAGCATTCTGCGTGTGCTGAATAGACACTCGCCCTCCTTCAACAAGATAAATTGAATCACCCGACGATAGTTGTGGGTCAATAATTGCACCCGGCTTTAAATGTATGGCAATCAGATCGTTGCTGTTTTTAACTAAACTAAAAATGCGCTCAATTTCTGCCATAGGCACAACTGGATTTCCCATAATCAATTTTCCTTACGATATGTTCGTGACAAAAGTAACACCTGTATGTCTGTTCACTTTTCTCTGCGAGTACCGGGTGAACGATGTCACCCGGCGCTCTCAAAAGATAAACTCACGCAATTCCAGTATGTTTCTCTCAGTTTATTGATTAACCATTATGCATGTGATGCGACCAGGCCTGCATTCGTACTAGAAAGCAAAGCAGATGCGGTGGCTAAAGGTGCAGCTGAAACAGGAGTGACAGTCGCCATGGCATTGATCAGTTGCCCTGCAATGCCGCTGGCTCCGTTCGTGTTGGCATACCCAACCGTACTCACTCCACCTTCCCACAATTGATCCATTGAGGCCTCAAAGGTTCCATTAAAGCCACTTTTTGAGTCAGCACCCCACGGATTGACGACAATAAAATTGTTGGTACCCGTATCAAATCCCGTTATTGCTAACATATGGCCAGAAACTAAATCTGTGTTGCCATTCAGTGAATCCTTGGTGCTTAAGAAACTTTCGATTTCAGCCGGTTCACCACTCAGGACCGCAGTTTTTAAAGACTCAAAAACAGTGCTATTCCAGTCAGTTTCAGTGTAATAACTTGCCTTGAAGGATGTGTAGGAATCACCCGTGAGTTGTTGCAGAGTAAATAAGTTACCGCCACGAATGGTGCTGTAATCATTATCGCCACCACGGTATGTGGTACTAAATGTCTCAAAAGCACGTTCAATAATGGCACCCCAGCTTGAGTTATCTGAACTTTCCCCCATCTGGTATGTATTGTTATTTACCGTAACCCAGTCGGCGGTGCCATTATTAAAGAACCGCACGCTGTAGGTATCGTTGGTATTCTGTACAATAATTGATTTTAAATAGTCTGGCGTAGTACTCGCTATCGCCATTAACGGCGCTAAGAGATAGCAGTCCCCGAAAACACCCTGGTGAATATCGCTAACAGTCGCGGTCTGGTTGGCAAACAGTGGGCGACCCGTCACGTGATTTGATGTGGATCCTTGTGGCGCATTCCCCCCGTCCATCCAGGCTGTCAGAAGCTGAGTGAACTGTGTGGCTGAAGACCCGGCACCAAGATTACCGATACGAACATTGCCGCTTGCTGAAGCCCAGTCAACTGAAGCGCCATTTGCCCCCGTCACCATTCCATTCACCACCGAATATAGTGATGACCCCGTCCCGCAGACACTGCCAATATTCTGCACGTACTGGGTTAAATCGTTATATTGCGCCGCAGTGAGCCCGCTGGTTAATGAAGCAGCGAAGTTTTTTAATACCGTTTCAATAGCACCAAAGCTAAAGAGTGAATGATTGTTTATGGCAGCCGTTTGCAGGATGCTTTTCAATCCAGAATCGCTGATGCTATTCATTAACGAACCTGTGGAGGTCGCCGAGGTTGACAACAATGTTTGTTGGCTTTGTGATAGCAAATTCAGCTGCGCCGGGGTCAATAACGGAGCAATAGACAGCAAATCATCAGCATTGATGGATACCAGTTGGCTGGTGAGTGTTGCGATATGAAGTGGATCTAATCCAGCGATAGCTGCTGGCGTCATCGCTGAAAATTGGCTACCAGAAATAGCCCCTAATGCCGGGATAGAGAGATTATTCAAAAAGGCTGCTGATAGTTGTGACAGGCGGTTACCCAAAGATTGCATTTGCGCAGGTACCACTCCGCACGCAGCAGAAGGTGATAGCCAGTCAACATGGGTCATTGCTGATATTTGCGCGGCACTTAATGTTGACATTTGTTGTGCAGAAAGCCCGGCATACTGAGTTTGTGTCCAGCCAGTAATAGCTGATACAGGCAAAGCAGAAATATCCAGCAAACCAAACTGGTCGCTGCTCAGCGAAGTTAAGTGCGTCATTGCGCTAACCTGCGCAGCCGTTAATGCAGAAAGATGTGCATTATCAAGAGCCGCCAAATTTGCCGTACTGATGTTGTTCAACTGAGTGGTGCTTATCGCTTGGAATGCAGTGGTATTTATGCTGTTTAATGCAGCGGCTGAGAAACAACTAAAGCTTGTCGTGATGCCCGCTATCTGCCCTGCCGTTAAAGCGGCAATATGGACATTATCAAGCGCACTCAAATTTGCCGCACTAATCTGCCCAATCTGCGTCGCAGTCATTGCCTGGAACGCTGTTGTGCTTAAATTATTAAGCCATCCCGCAGTGAACCAGGACATGCTGATACTAATGTTCTGTACCTGATCGGCAGTAAAGGCACTGGCTGCGATATCAGGCATCCACGATGTATGAAGCATCGCCTCAATTTGTGCGGGCGTTAAGGTAGAAATCTGTAAAGCTGTTAGCCCCTGATATTCAGTCTGACTCAAAGCGCTAATAGCCGAAGCCGACATCTGGGAAATATTCAGTAAGCCAAACTGGGCACTACTCAGTCCACCCAGGTTCTTCATTGAACTTACCTGCACCGGGCTTAATGCAGAAAGATGGGCATAATCCAGCTGGCTTAATGTTGTTGGGCTTATTTTATTTAGCTGCGTTGTCGTAATGGCCTGCAATGCCTGGGTATTCAGACTGTTAATAAATGCTGCTGAGAACTGAGAAAAATCAGTGGTGATTGCCGGGATCTGACCTGAAGTGAAACCACCAATCGCAGCCGCAGGGATCCAGTCAGGATGCAGTAAAACCGCCTGTACTTGTGTGGCCGTCAATGAAGCGATTTGTTGCGACGAAAGCGTGGCGTACTGGTCCTGGCTCCAGCCAGTGATTTGCGCGACTGACTCCCACGAAATATTAATTAGCCCCTGCTGATAGGCGCTCAGAGCGGCAAGATGAGTCATACCGCTCACCTGGCTGGCGGATAATGCTGAGAGATGTGCAGCATCCAGTCCACTTAACGCCTGGACACTAATCTGATTAAGTTGCGAGACTGACAGCGCCTGAAGTGCCACCAAACTCATATTATTCAACACGGATGCCGGGATCTGCGAAAAATCCTGGCTACTGGCTGGCAGCCATTCAGGATGCTGCATTGCCTGGATTTGAGCAGAGCTTAGCGTCAGCATTTGCTGCGCGGTAATTCCTGCGTATTCCGTCTGCGTCAACGCGGCAATTTCTGATGTTGACAGCCCGGAAAGATCTAACAACCCAAACTGGGCGCTACTCAATACCGTTAAATGGGTCATGGCGTTGACTTGCGCTGCGGTTAATGCCGATAAATGGGCATTATCCAGTCCTGTAAGCGCTGATGTGGTGAGCTGATTAAGCTGGGTTGCGGTAATAGCCTGCAACGCCTGGCTGCTAAGGCCGTTAATAAATGCCGCCTGGAACACCGAGAAGTCAGTCGCAAGTGCTGAGATTTGTCCTGCGGTTAAGCCGCTGATGGCCGAAACCGGCACCCAGTCAGGGTGCTGTAATACCGCCTGAATTTGTGCGCTACTCAAAGAAGCGCTCTGCTGGGCTGACAGTGTGGCATAGTTAGCCTGCGTCCAGCCGGTAATATTCGCGACTGACTGCCCACTAATATTTAATAATCCAAGTTGCAGGTTGCTTAGTGCAGATAGATTTGTCATTGCAGCAACTTGCGATGCGGTTAATGCAGACAGTTGCACGTCATTTAACGTATTGAGTGTTGCCGGGCTAATTTGATTGAGTTGAGCGGCTGAAAGTGCCTGCAAAGCAGAGACATTGAGGCTATTTAGCCAGCGGCTTGAAAACTGCGAAAAATTAAGACTAATAGCGGGCATTTGTGCTGCCGATAAGCCATTCACCGCGGCTACAGGTATCCACTCCGGGTGCTGTAATGCCTGAATTTGTGCAGCACTTAAAGAAGCAATCTGTTGTGCCGTTAATGTCGCGTACTGGTTCAGGCTCCAGCTACTAATGGCTGAAACTGACTGTCCGGATAGATTAATTATTCCCAGCTGCTGACTACTCAGGGCCGATAAATGGGTCATTGAATTAACCTGGTCTGCCGTCAATGCTGCCAGATGGGCATTATCCAGGTTTGCCAGCGTTGATGTGCTCAGCGCATTAAGCTGTGTAGCAGAAAGCTTCTGAAGTGCCGCAACACTCAGGTTATTGATAAATGTCGCGGGCAGTTGCGAGAAATCGACGCCACTTCCCAACCACTCCGGATCCTGCAATGACTGAATTTGCGCGGGACTTAATGTTGAGATTTGTTGGTTGGTCAGCCCTGCGTATTCCGTTTGAGTCAGATTTGCTGTGGTCGATACCGACAGTGCAGAAATATTAAGTAATCCAAATTGTGCACTGCTTAGTGGTGTGAGATCAGCAAGGGAATTGACTTGTGTTGCGGTGAATGCCGTCAGATGATCGCTATCCAGCGCCGTCAAGGTTGCAGCCGTAATCTGGCTAACTTGTGAAGTCGTGATCCCCTGAAAAGCTGAAACGGTCAAATTGCATAGCCACGTGGCAGAAAACTGTGAAAAATTCAGCGGGATAGCGGGTAGCTGTGTGGCATTAAAACCGGTAATGGCAGCAGCTGATAAGTCCGTCGGGTTCTTCAGGGCCTGAATTTGTGTGTTACTCAAAGAACTGATTTGCTGTGCGGTAAATGCGGATACCTGGGTCTGGCTCCAGCTTGAAATCTGAGATGCAGACATACCAGAAATATTTAACAAACCAAACTGCCGGGCCGATAAACCGTCCAGCTTATTCGTATACGCAACCTGAGCGCCCGTTAAGGCCGCTAAATGCGCGTCATCGAAAAGGCAAAGAACGGGTCGGGTCACTGAATAAAATTGACCAGGAGTCATTCCCTGCAAAGCCGGGAGACTTAAATTGTTTATCCATTTTGCAGAGCAAGAATGAAGGCTCGCAAGATATGGCATTTGTGCCGCTGTAAACCCACTGACTGCAGCAACAGGCACCCGTTCCGGATATACCATCGCCTGAACTTGAGACGTGGTCATTTGGTTAATAAAATCGGCCGTCAGTAAAGCGTAATCGGCTGAAGTCCAGCTATTAATGGAATTAATATCAGGCATTACAGTTGTCATTTATCTCTCCGGATAAGAATGTTTTTCGTGGAAACGCTGTATTTGCTTGCATCCATGAAAATTCAAAAGCGGAGATAATAACGCCTGAATATTGTCCATTAAGTTGTTGGTCTTGCAAAACAACAACGTGTTGATGCTAACCATGAATTAATGATTTCACAACACCGCATAAACATTTTTTTATTTTTTTATTGACAATACCCAATTAAATACAAACAACATTAAATGCACACTTAAGTTGTGGTTATTAATTAGCGTGGTAATGTTTATTTATTTTCCTCCCGACCATAAGCTAACCCCCTTGGTATATAAGAAGGGTCAGTCCAGATAACAGACATACACAAAACAAACTAATGTTATGCTCACAAACCAAACGCAAAGGATCTTATTAAATGCGTAAAATTACGCTATTAAAATATTTTTTTGACTTTTGACAGTCTGTTAATGTCATGATACTTATTCACGCATCATTTACATGTATTTACTTTCGTACCTTCTTTTCGTAAACATAATTCATTTTTGATCGGTGGTTTCTTTATGGGTAGCGGTTTTTTCTGTTTACAGGTCATTGGTGCCTTTCATCAGGTGGTGGTTGACAAGGTTAACCTGGCGCACCAGTTTGCAGGCGACCTTGAGACAACACCTGAAGGGCAACCTAAATTTGGTCGTC
>NZ_LXEP01000057.1 GCF_001654835.1 Buttiauxella gaviniae ATCC 51604 | reverse complement strand
GTCATTGGATATTTCCTCTCGCCACTGATTCAACATACACATGAGAGCCTGAATGAACGGTAAAAAATATTTATTACCCCTCTGTCTGCTGGGACTGCTGGTACAACAAGCGGCTTTCGCGGAGGGATTCAGTCAGTTATTAGACGATCCCTTACAGACACAGCCTGAACAACTGCAGTCGGGTGCCACATTGCCTGATGCCAGCCGCATTAGCTGTAGCCAGTCTGTGGATTTCAGTCAGCCAATGACGCTCAGCGGTGCTGTTGATACCGCCTTGTGTAATAACCCGCAGATCCGGGCAACCTGGGCGGAAATCAAGGTACAAAGCGGTGTAGTCGGTGAAGCGCGCGCCGCTTATCTGCCGACCCTCAGTGGCTCGGTCAGCCGTCTGCGGGATTCGACTGTTTATTCCGCAGGCTCGCAGGCGCCTGGTGTGACCAGCACCGGGAATCAGTATTACGGCTCGTTAAACTGGCGTTTATTTGATTTTGGTGGCCGAGCAGCCAACCGGGAATCAGCCAACCAGATGTTACTGGCCGCCGTTGCAGGCCATGATGCTGCGCTACAAAAAGTTATGGTATCCGTTATTCAGGCCTGGTTTGAGACATTGACCAGCCAGGCTGAAGTGGACGCGCGACAGCATATCGCTGAGCTGGCCCGGCAGACGCTGATTGTGGCAAAGCGTCGTGAAAATCTGGGCGCATCTGCCCAGGATGACACCCTTCAGGCAACCACTGCACTGGCGAAAGCAGAACTGACCGCCATGCGTGCCAGCGGGGATTATCAGAAAAATATTGCCCTGCTCAGACAGGCTATGGGGATCGACCTGGCAACGGAGATCACGTTACCCAGACAACCAGAACGGGTTATTCCCTCGGATATACACGATCTGAACGAATGGTTAAAGCAGGCAGAAGACAGGCACCCGGCGATACAACAGGCACGGGCAAAATGGGCGGCAGATAAAGATAAAATCATCTCGGTACGTTCAGATGGCTTACCGACTGTCGACCTGACCGCACATATGTCACGCAATGGTTTTCCGAACCAGGGATTGTCGAGTATTAACCAAACCAACAAGGATATCGGGATCACTATCTCCATACCGTTGTTTGATGGATTCAGCCGACATTATAAGATCCTTGAGGCCCGGGCGCAGGCTGAACAGAGCGAGGCGCAAATGGAAGACACCACGGCACAAATTATGACGGATGTTGTGAAAGCTTACGCGGATGCCAAAACCGCACTCAATGTGCTGACGGCGAGCCAGCAGCTTCTTGATGCCGCGCAGAAATCCGTGCAGTCGGTTCAGCGGCGCTATGACAAAAATGTTGCTGATATTCTTGAAGTGATGAATGCGCAGTCTGCTCTGGCAGACGCTCAGCAACAGAGAATAGAAGCCATTGCGGCCTGGCAGTCTGCAAGATTAAGTTTACTGGCCAACACGGGGATATTAAGTAAGTTATCTGAAGGCAGTTAAAATAAATAGGCAACAAAAAATCATAATTAAATTAATTTTTAAAGAGAGAGGTGTTTCATCATTCAATGAAACACCTCTGTAGCATGAAATAATAACTTACACACCTGAATGTTGATTATTTAAAAACACGCAGATAGTATTAAATTACTTTTCATTACAAAGCCAAATTTTAATTTATAAACAACGATATTTGTCATTAGTTTCCTGATGGTTTGTGTGAAAACACATTTATTCAAATCCAGCAGACACAACAATTCATTTTTATTAATGGGTAAGCTCATGACTGATTCAACACAAGCCACATCTGTCACACCGGATCTTAATATAATTAATACATGGACGGTTTCGGATTACGCGTTATTAACGGCGGATCTGGTCAGTCAAATGACCATTACGCAAATCCAGGCTCTTCAGCACCCTGAATGGATCCCCGCTGCAGCTGTCGCGGGATTGACAGCAGACCAGGTCCCTGCGATTAATGTCACCGGACTGTCAGCCGCATGGCTCAACAGTCTGAGTCTGCCAGCATTGCAGGCCCTTTCAGCCACTCAGCTAAACCAGATCACCGCCGCCACAGTCAAAGCACTGGACAAAGCCCATTTGTCTGCCCTTACTGCCTCACAGGTCAGCACGATGAATAACCTGGATAGCCTGAGTAAAACACAGCTGGGGCTTCTTGATATTTCAGGGCAATCCACCACCCAGATTGCGGGCTGGACTTCGGCACAGTATGCAACCTTGACTGCACAGCAAATCACCTCATTAAGTACTGAACAAATCCAGGCAATTCAGCACCCTGAATTGCTCCCCACTGCGGCTGTCGCGGGGTTAACCGCCGCTCAGGTTTCTGCCATTAATGTGAATTTGTCCGGACTTCCAGTGGCGTGGTTAAACGCGCTCAGCACAACGGCAATCCCGGGGCTGACCGATGTACAGCTTGGGCAGCTCACCGCGGCTCAGGTTGCCGGTATGACTAAATTAAGTTCGATGACCTCTGCACAATTTGGTTTGTTAAATATCTCCGGGTTAACAACCTCAACCATTGGGAAATTGAGTCAGACCCTGTACCAGGGGATCACTGCACAGCAGATTAGCTCACTGAGCGTGACGCAAATTAACGCGATGGCACATGCTAATTACATGTCTGATACCGCTGCTGCAGGATTTACCGCCGAGCAGATAGCGGGCTGCACGTTTAATTTTTACTGGTTCTCGGCAGGCTGGCTCAATAATCTGAGCACCGCGGCATTTCAGGCTATCAGCTGTGACCATCTCAACGAGATTAGCTCAGCCAAACTCGGTGCGCTGGACAATACCCATATGGCCGCGCTCACGGCAGACCAGCTGGCGGGTATCACCACAAGCTTCAGCTGTTTCTCCGCTTCCGCGTTAAACAGCATCACTACCACCGCCTTCCAGTCCATCACCTCAGCACAACTTAATAAGATAAGTACGGCGAATTTAGCCGCGCTGGATAACAATCATCTCTCCGCGTTAACCGCAACTCAGGTCAGTGCGATGACGCACCTGAGCGCACTGAGCAGTGACCAGTTTGGATTACTGGATATTTCTGCACTCCCGACAACCGCGATTGCCGGCTGGAAACAGGCGCAGTACAGCGGGCTGACGGCACAACAGATGTCCACACTGAGTCCTGAGCAAATTCAGTCGATGAAGCATCCTGAATGGCTACCCGTTTCCGTTGCCGGTGGAATGAAACCTGAGCAAGTCGCCTCGCTTGGTACTCAGCTCTCCCTGCTGCCTGCCGGCTTCGTGAATAATCTGAGTGTTCCCGCCTTCCAGTCGCTCACGACCAGCCAGCTGGCCAACCTGACGCCTGCCATCATCGCAAGCCTGGATGTCAGTCATATTCAGACTTTGGGCAGCGATGTGTTGCAGTCTCTTAATAATGACGAACTGCTGGGTATTTCAACCTCGTTGTCTGCACAACAACGGGGTACCCTGACTCAAAGCCAGCTGGCACTGTTATCCACGTCTGCCAGCACGGGCAGCGCACTGATTAATGGTCTGAGTGATTCCACGCTGAAAAACATCATGACGGCCACTGCGGCTGACAACACGTCGCTGTACAACTTTGAAACTGTTGAAAAAGTCCTGAAAAGCTTTGCCTCGTCGCTGACCGATCCACTGACCGCCACACAGTACGGCGATTTAACCAGCTACGTACAGACTATTGGCAGCGTCTGTGGAACGGATTCTTCGCTCTACTCGATTGTCAACGGGATGATAACAGGAGCTGGCGGTGCTTCGGTGCAGTTGGCCACGCCGGAGGTCGGGGTATTTACCCGCATTGGTTGCCTGGGGGTGGGTTCATCTGCAACGCAGTTTAACCAGCTCATCACCAACTGGATGGATGGCACTAATGCCCCATGCTCTTCTTCCACCGATGATACTGTGGGACGTCCACTCTTTGCTGATGGTGGCCCGACGATTAATGATATTCACCAGGGACAGGACGGTGACTGCTCCTTCCTGTCAGCTCTCCAGGGTGTGGTGACAACCAATCCTGATTTTATTAAGTCGATGTTTGTTCAGAACCCGAATAACACCTATAGCGTGCGGTTCTTTAATAACGGCGTACCGACCTGGGTCACGGTTGATAATAATGTGTTTGCCGACGGGAACAGTGTTGCCAGCTCCAGCTGGGTGGCGATTGCTGAGCGGGCAAACGTGGCATATGAATCCACCTATTCAAATCTTGACAACAGATATGCAAGCCTTAAAGGGGGATTCGAAAAGCTGCGGGAAATTACCGGCGACAGCACTACCGCTTTCTACGCCACCCGCACGACTGAAGATAAATGGAACAGCACGGATTTTGAACTGTTGAAAACCGCCGTACTGAACGGTGCGCCTGCGCAAATTTCCAGCTGGGAAAGCACTAAAGATGCCGTTACCGGGCAGACAAATTTTGTCAGTGCACATGCATTTGCCATTATCGGCTTTGATGATGCAACCAATGATTTTATCCTGACCAATCCGTGGGGAGCCGACCGTAACGATAGTAGCGTTGCCGGGACATTTGAAGCGTCAATGGATCAGATGTGGCAGCACGGAAGTTACAGCACAGGGATTGCCTTTGCGAATTCAAACGGAGCAAGTGGGGCTGCGGGGCAGCTGGTTACGGCTATGGCCACAATGGCCATAACGCCGGGGGCAAGCTCAGATGTGACAACAGCATTACCAGCTAATGCTAATACATCACTCATGGCAAAACCGCTGGTTTAATATTTTCCCAATGTATTAATACCCACTCCTATGAGTGGGCATTTTTTAAAAATGTATTAAATCAACCATGAGTAATAATCACCATCAGATTGCACATAACTAAAATATACCGACAGACATTAACAACTGGCACAGCAGGTTATTAAAAACAAAAAAAACGATTCACCGATATTGATATTAATGGGTAAAAGACCATCGCAAATTTATTTGCAAAACAACACACACATCTTTTCTGAAAAGGGTTATACATGGACAACGCTACTCAAGATACCGTTCTGACACCGGACTTTACTACCATCAGCACATGGAACAATGCTGATTACAATTTGCTAACAGCCGATCTGGTCAGCAGCATGACGATAGCTCAAATTCAGGCACTTCAGCACCCGGAATGGATACCCGCTACGGCTGTCAGTGGGATGACGGCTACCCAAATCTCTTCTGTTACCGCCAGTTTCGCCATTTTTTCTCCCGACTGGTTAAACGGACTGAGTATTTCCGCTTTCCAGGCGCTGTCCGGTACTCAGCTCAATCAGCTGACTCCCGCAACATTTGCCTTGTTGGACAACGCTCATCTTTCAGCTCTGAGCGCGACGCAAGTCAGTGCTTTAACCGTGCTCAGTGGCCTGAATAGCGCGCAGTTTGGCTTACTGAATATTGCCCAGATGACAACCTCAACCATTGCACACTGGAGCCAGACACAGTACCTCGGCGTGACCGCACAGCAAATTTCAACACTCAGTACCGCGCAAATTTATGCCATGCAACATACCTCCTGGATGCCGGCCTCTGCAGCCACTGCTTTTACCGCAGCCCAGGTGCAAAGTATTTACATCAGCATGTACTGGTTCTCTGCTGACTGGCTCAATAACCTCAGTATTTCCGCATTCCAGGGTATGACTCCAGCACAGTCCGCTCAGATTACGTCTTCCACGCTAAGTGGCCTGGATAATATCCATCTGTCTGCCCTGACAGCCGCACAGGTAGGCAGCATGAATAATTTTGATGGCCTGAGCAGCGCACAGTTCAGTTTGCTGAATATTTCCCGCATGCCGAACGCTGTGGTGTCAGGCTGGACCCTGACCGAATATAGCGGCCTGACGGCACAGCAAATTGCCACATTAAACCGTGGGCAGGTTCAGGCTATGCAGCACCCTGAGTGGATACCCGTTTCGGCGGTTGCCGGGTTTACGTCCAGCCAGACTCCATCATTGACTAATGACTTTTCTGCCCTGTCTTCGGACTGGTTAAATGCCCTGACGCTGCCCGCATTCCAGGCCGTTCCGGCAGAACAGCTTGGGGAAATAAACGCAACGGCGCTCAGTAATCTTGACAGCGACCACCAGTCTGCACTGGAAGAAAAAGCACCCTATATTGCATTAACCGCACAGCAAATTTCGGCAATGAGTGGAAGCCAACTTCAGGCATTAACACATCAGGAATGGATCCCGATTTCCGCAGCAAGCGGACTTTCAGCTGAACAAGTTGCGGCGCTGACGGTAAACTTTTCACTGTACCCTGTCGCATGGTTCAACAACCTGACGGCCTCAGCTCTTCGCGCCATTACCGTTACCGAGCTTAATCAAATCGATCCGATAATTCTGACTAGTCTGGATAATAACCATTTGTCTGCGCTTTCCGCCTCGCAGGTGGTTGGTATCGCAAATATTAATGTGTTCAATAGCGCGCAATTTGGGTTATTGGATATCTCAGCTTTACCCGCTACAGCTCTTTCATCCTGGACGACGACCCAATATGTAGGGGTGACTGCACAGCAGATTACAACGTTGACACCTGCGCAATTCCTCTCGATTGGACATACTGACCAGATCAATGCGCCCGCAATGAATGGGGCGACAGCAGCGCAAATGGCCATACTCAGTAGCTGGATGTTTTATTACTATTCTACGGCCTGGTTAAACAATCTGAGTGTGGCAACTTTCCAGACTCTGACGTCTGCCCAACTTAACCAAATCCAGACCAGCCGTCTTGCCGGGTTAGATAACACACATTTGTCGGCGCTTACCGCGACACAAGTTGCCGGAATGACGCATTTAAGTTCATTGAGTGGCGCACAATTTGCGTTACTTGATATTTCGGGGATGTCTGCCGCCGGACTCAATGCATTGAGCATCACGCAACTGCAATCAATAAGTGCTGTACAAATCGCACAACTTAGTGCCACGACGCTCAGTAATCTCGATAGCGCTCATTTATCAGTCATTAATGAGAAAAAAACCTATATCACCCTGACTGCACAGCAAGTCTCAGCTTTGACTGTTGCCCAAATTCAGGGGCTGGCCCACCCGGAATGGATCCCCACAACAGCGCTCAGCGGGCTGACACCAGTACAGATTACCGCTTTTTCTGCCAGCCTTTCTGCGTGCTCTGCTGACTGGCTCAATAATCTGAGCACCCAAACCTTCCAGGCCATCACAAACAACCAGATAAACCAGATCAGCGCCACAACGCTCAGCGGTCTGGACGCCAGCCATCTGTCTGCATTAACCGCGACACAAACCGCAGCCATGACAACCAGTTTAGCGACGCTGTCTTCTGCATGGTTCAATGGTCTGAATATCCCCGCATTCCAAGCGATCTCATCCGGAAAGCTTAATTTATGCACTGCGGCAACACTGAGCGGCCTGGACAACAGCCATATTTCGGCCTTAACCGCCACTCAACTCGGCGGTATGACAATCAGTTTTTCGTCATTCCCTGCCAGTTGGTTGAACGCCCTTAGCACGCAGACATTTAAGTCGTTATCAGCTACCCAGATTAACCAGATTAGTAACGCGAACCTTGCGGCCCTAGATGATACTCACCTCAGCGCACTGACGGCGGCACAGGTCGGTGCAATGACTCATTTAGGCGCTTTAAGCAGTGCGCAATTTGGTATGTTGGATATTTCCCTGATGCCAACGTCAGTTATTGCTAACTGGAGCCTGACTGAATATCACGGTCTGACTGCGAAGCAAATTTCAACATTAAGCCCTGCACAAGTCAGTGCTATCGTCTATCCCTCCTGGATGAATGGGTCCGCCGCCGCGGGTTTTACTGCCGCACAGGTGCCGAGCATCAGCGCGACCTTTTACTGGTTCACGGGCGCATGGCTGAATAATATGAGCATTCCGGCATTCCAGGCGATGACTGTAAGCCAGGCTGCCAATGTCACCCAGGAAACGTTGCAAGGTCTCAATGATGCACACCTTTCGGCCCTGAGTGCGGCGCAGACCGGCGCGATGCACAACTTTGCTAAACTGAGCAGCGCACAATTCGCCCTCCTAGATATATCCCAGTTAACGGCATCTGCCATTTCTGGCTGGAGTGGGGATAACTACAACGGCTTAACGGCGAAACAAATTACGTCACTCAGCCCGGCTCAGATTAATGCCATGTGGAATACTTCCTTGATACCCGCAGCCCTGGCCGGCAGTTTTACCGCCGACCAGGTTCAAAGCATCAGCACCAGTCTGTACTGGTTCAGCGCTGACTGGCTCAACAACCTCAGCATCCCAGCATTTCAGGGGATGACGCCAACACAGGCCAGCCAGATAACGTCTGCCACACTTAGCGGGCTGGATAACGCGCATTTATCTGCCTTAACCGCTGCACAGGTGGGTGGCATGAATAATTTCGGCAGTCTGAGCAGTGATCAGTTTGGATTGCTGAATATTTCTCAAATGCCAACATCAGTGATTTCTTACTGGAGTGGAACTGAATACACCGGAATTACTGCGCAGCAAATCGCATCGCTGAGCATCGCGCAAACCCAGGCCATTTCTCACACTGACTGGATCCCTGCAACCGCAGCCAGTGGGTTTACCGCCTCTCAGATACAGAGCTTTACGCTTAGTTTTTACTGGTTCACTGGCTCATGGCTGAACAACCTGAGCATTCCAGCATTCCAGGCCATGACATTGACCCAGGCTGGGCAGATTACTCAGGATACGCTTCAGGGACTGGATGATGCACATCTGTCGGCATTAAGTGCCGCGCAGGTTGGTGTGATGAACAATTTTGGCAGGCTAACCAGTGCACAATTTGGTTTGCTGAATATTTCGGCGCTGCCAGTATCTGTGATAATTAAACTGAATCAGACCGAGTACGCAGGTCTAACCGCACAGCAAATATCCACGCTGAGTACGGATCAAATTCAGGCTCTACAGCATGCTGACTGGCTTTCGTCTTCAGCTGCGGCTGGGGTTACAGCAGCGCAAATGCCCTACTTTGGCCATGCTGTTTCGCAGTTGTCCTCAGCCTTTATTAATAATCTGAGCCCTTCCGCTTTTCAGGCAATGACAGTAGATCAGTTTACGGCGATGAAACCTTCGGCAATTGTCGGCCTTAATGCAGAGCTCCTGAGCACACTGACCGACCGTTTGACGCTATTGAATGCCGATGAGTTACTGAGCGTCTCACCTTCATTGTCCACGCCACAACTGGGTCTTCTCAGCCAGGCTCAGCGCTCACTGCTGTCCGTATCAGGCTCAACGGGTGATTCACTGCTCAACAGTCTGAGTGATGCATCACTGAAAAGCATCATGACCTCAGTTGCTGCAAATAACAGTTCACTGTTTAGTTTCACTGCGATTGAGTCCGTACTGAAAGACTTTGTTGCCGGTATGACTGATACGTTAACCGCAGCTCAATATTCTGACCTGAGCAGCTACGCACAGAATATCGGCAGTGTCTGCGGAACGAGTTCCCCGATCTACTCGATTGTCAACGGCATGGTGACCGGTGCAGGTGGGGCTTCGGTCGACTGGACCTCACAGGATGACGGGACATTAACCCGCATTGGTTGCCTTGGCGTTGGCTCCTCTGCGACTCAGTTTAGCCAGCTCATTGCAAACTGGATGGACGGTACCAATAAACCCGCTTCTTCTTCGACCGCGAATACTCAGGGGCGGCCGCTGTTTGCGGATGGAGGCCCAACGATTAATGATATTTGTCAAGGTCAAGTCGGCGATTGCTCCTTACTCTCAGCCCTTCAGGCCGTGGTGGATGCAGATCCTAATTTCATTAAATCAATGATTGTTCAGAACCCGAATGACACTTACAGCGTCCGGTTCTTTAATAACGGAGTGCCTACCTGGGTCACCGTTGATAATAACGAGTTTAGCAGTGGTGCAAGTGTGAGTTCATCCAGTTGGGTGGCGATTGCCGAGCGGGCAAACGTGGCATTTGAAGCAACCTACTGGAATGACAATAACAGTTACTCCAGCCTGCCGGGCGGTTTCGAAAAACTGCAGGCAATTACCGGTGATAGCAACACAACCTTCTGGGATGGATGGACTGGTACTACTGAGAACACCTGGAACACTACGTATTTTGAAAGACTGAAAACCGCAGTCCTTAACGGTGCCCCTGCGCAACTTTCCAGCTGGGAGAGCTCGACAAATGCCACTACCGGGCAAACAAATTTTGTCGGTGGTCATGCCTTTGCCATTATCGGTTTTGATGCAGCAACCAACGATTTTATTCTCACCAACCCATGGGGGGCTTTCCGTACTGATGGCGTTCAGGGAACATTTGAAGCGTCAATGGATCAAATGTGGCAGCACGGCAATTTCAGCACGGGTATTGCATTCGCTAATTCCAATGGAGCAAGTGGTGCTGCCGGGCAACTGGTGACCGCAATGGCGACAATGGCCGCGACGCCAGGAGCATCTTCAGGTGTGACACCAGCATTACCAACCAGCAGCGCTCCTTTGTTAGTAAAACCTCTGGCTTAGTATTTTTCATCATGCCTATATCCACCCTTAGGGGTGGATATTAATCACTAATCTCAGCATTCCTCTATTCGCTATGAAACGCCCCGGTTTTCCTGAATGCTCAGGCTGCCACATCCCGGTTATTCAGTGAATCGTAATACGCTTTTTCTTCCTCTACTGGTGGGATATATCCGGTGCGTTCCATTAAACGGTGATGGTTGTATGAGTCCACCGAATTCAGCATAGCCTGCTCAACATCCTGCCGGGTTTTCCAGCCATCACCTCCGCTTTGTACAACCCATTGATACTTTCTGCCATCGCATTGTCATTCGAGTCCCCCGTACTGCCTGTTGAGGCCAGTAACACTGCCTCATGCAACCGCTGCGTGTACGCCATTGACACATATTGTGAACCTTTGACGCCCCTCTAAGGGTCAAATGGTAATTTGAGTGCTGTTGATCAAAATATTTTGATTACGTATAGATTTCACGTGATATGTACCTTTTCAGGCAACGCAGTGCTTCCATCTTGGTATGCCCTTCAGCTATTCGACTTGATACATATCCTTGTGTTTTTGCATCGATACGTAATCTTCCAATTGCGATGATATGCAATGCGCTGTTGGCTGCACGATCATCCCCCGCGGTTAAGCTTGTAGCGATTGGTTTTTCCCGAAGAGACAGGGCTTACGCCGGATAAAGCCGCGAATCCTGATTCTGAGTTCAGGCGATGAGGATTATCGCCGGCAGTAATCAAAAGCTGGGAAGCGCATTCATATTACACAGCTTTGCGTTTGATCAGATCGGGAGCCAGTTCGTCAACAATTGACGCTATCATGATATCCAGATCGGCTATTTCATCATTTAGTTCCAGATAGCGCCGGGCAAGAGACCTCAGGGCAATTCGATAAGCATCCACAACATTGCGACAACCGGTTACATCTGATCGTGAGGCGACCAGAGTCCAGATCAACTGCATTCATGTCATTTTTCGAGTTTGTTCGCGCAATTCATCGGAGGCCGAAATGATATTTGAAGGATCATTTGAGGAGTGATTTTTCTCACCGCTATGGCCGTTTTGCGACAAATTTTCAGAACCCGTAAAGATTCAATCATACCGTTGCGTGTTTTGGGCGTGACAGTGCGTATTCCTGAGAAAGCGGCATGTGCTGCACACTCAGCATCAATAGTGTTGTTTTTGCCCCGCTTGCGGCGTTCCATTCGGTCCGGTGATGTTACCTCAAGCACCTCGATACCTTCTTTCTGCAGATAACGAAGTAGCCCCGCGCCATAGCAGCCTGTGTTCAATGCCAACAAGGTTTACATATCCGAACGACGCCATCCAGTTCAACATTTGCCGATAGCTCTGACGGGTCGCGGGGAAAAATTCAGTTCCAGCAATCCGGTTATGCTGATCGACCATCGCCACGACATGTAGATCTTTATGCGTATCCACACTACCCATTATCTGAGCCGAAGGGACTGATTTTGTGATAACCATAAAAATATCCTTCACAGAGGCATCTGTTAATTCTCAAGGCAGATGACCCAGACAGGCCGGTAAAGAGACAAGCCGTCAGGCCCTTCTTGAGTCACGCGTACCGATGAGGAGAAGCCTCACATGAGGCAACCCACGGGCCCAAGGGAGGACACAATAGCGATCAATCGCTATGTGATTCAGGGAGCCGGAAAGTCTTCACTGCATCAGTGATCTCATCATCCAGAAAAAACAGCAAATATGATGATGAAAACTAACACCGGCATTATTACTGTCGCTGTGATGGATTGTGCCGCTCGGGTGTCTGGCACACAGTCCATCGAGCAACACTGGCGCCTTCAAGTTTTAACTGCCACCAGACCTTACGCACATCGTAAACGCTGTAGTTTTTTTCGTGGACACGCTGTATCTCAGGTATCAGTACGGCATCGCGCTTATCCCGACAGCTTCGCCGCTCCGGATACTTCCGGTGTTGCTGATGCCAGTAGTACGTTGACGGAGCAATATCCCCAGCTCTTGACAGACCGGCCCGACGCCGTGCTCACCGCTCAAATTCTCCAGAAGCGGCATTATTTTCTCCAGTGACGATCAAGCTCCGCCAGGACAAAATACGCTGAAGCCTGACGCAGAATGTCATTGCTTCGCCCCAGTTCCCGGTTTTCACGCTCCAGTTATTTAAGACACTGGCGTTCGCAGGTAGTCAGCACATCCAGCGCATCATCAACGGGCACCTGCTAACGGTGTCAGTGCCACGACTACCACTCTGCCAGTTACCGGGGCGGACGGTCAGCCACTGAAGAACACCCAGGTCACAGTGAAGGTGAACGGCACGGGCAGCATGTAACCACGGACAGCAACGGTAACGCCACAGTAACCCTGCCGGCGTCTATGATGCCGGGTGACAAGGTTATTCAGGTAGAATTACGGCCTTAGCCAGAATGTGACCGTGACCTATGCCCAACCGGCGGCGTCCGTGGATGCTTCGAAATCGGCCTTCACTACCAGACTGGCCAATATTTCGGGAGATAATGTCACCTCTACCACCCTGAGCTTCACACCGAAGGACTGCTGCGATAATTCGGAGAAAGAGATGAGTAACGTGACGTTTGCGGTGACCGGCACCACGGTGAGTGAAAACAACGGTGTTTACGCGGCGACACTGAACGAGAATACGAAGGTGACCGCTAAAGCAAATAGCAACACTATTTCATCAAAAACGGCAACATTAAATAATTATTCACCATTTAATAATACGGGCCCAACACTGACTGGAATATGTTCATCAACTGCAGGAGCAAGTTTTAGTGTGCATATTGAGAAACAAAGAGCACAAACCATTCGAATTTATTTAGGAACATCAGGTAATAATAGTGCTCTAGTGGACACAACCACGAATGCTAATGGTGATTACTCCGGAACTTGTACAGATCCAGAAATATCTACCGCAATAATGGCATCCGGTTCAGGAACTAGTCTTGTTATGGAAGTTCGAGTTAATGGGGGATGGGGTTTTGAACGCTATATTGTATGTAAATAACACAATTATTACCTGAATCTATTTAAAAAATTTGGCTTGATGGAGACTAAGTAACGAAAACAAGTCCCATAAAATTGGTGAAATTCATGGGGCTTTTAATAACGATGCCGGCAGATTTCATCGGTTTGAAGGCCAAGTGTAGGTTCTGTCGCATTAAGGCGCTAACGGGTAATATGCTGTTTTTTTTATATGATGTTTCTGACTTATATCCTTGATCTGAAAGGCCTTCAGTCGCCTTCATTACCCTATCGATGTTATCGCCCAGTGTGTTCGCTGGTATCTGGCTTACTCACTGAGTTTGCGCAACCTCGAAGAGATTATGGCAGAGCGGGGTATTCTCATTGACCATTTCACGCCTCATCGCTGGGCTATCCGCCTCGTACCGTTGCTGGATAAGGCATTTCGGCGACGTAAATGTACAGGGGTCGCCAACACGGCTGCGCTGGCCACACTCAACGCCGGTAAACCTGATGAAGAAACGATGACGGTCAGGCAGAGCAAATCGTAAAGCAGGACCATCGAAATATCAAACGGCGAATCCGCCCGATGCTGGGGTTCAAATCATTCCGGCGCACACAGACGATACTGGCAAACATTGAATTAATCCACATGATAAACAAGGGTTAGTTCCAGCCTTCAGCCGGTGACGGATTGTCACTGGTTGAACAGTTTCATCTGTTATCCGCTTAAAAAACAGCCAATGCAACTTCTGCCGCCCCAAGCCCCTCCGTCGTTAATGCGACAGAACCGGAAGGTCAGTATCGGCTTCATGAGTATCATTACTCATGTTATTTAGGTAAATAAATCACACGATATGAGTAACGCTACTGTTAGTGTCCGGTAAACAAACGACATAACTTATAATGACTTATCGTTCATTGATTGAGATCATAAAGGCAATAACTTTATTGCTGGTTCAGGCGATTTCTGATGGACGATAAAAAAAATCTCTCCCTGCATGTGATTACCTGGACCAACATTGTTCTGCAGTTTTCT
>NZ_LXEP01000056.1 GCF_001654835.1 Buttiauxella gaviniae ATCC 51604 | reverse complement strand
CTTTTTCATATGTGCATGCAAAAATAAGACGTTATGTTTAATTCACAGTGGTAGTTGCCGCCGGACGACAGACACAAAAAAGCCCCTGAAGGGGCTGAATGGCGTTAAACCTGAGGGGAAAAACCCGCCGCTTTGCGGCGACCATTCGTTATTTGATCAGCTCAGCTGTCATGTGTACGTGATTTTTGAACTGCGCACTGGTGATTTTATAGGATGCGCCTTCTTCAGCGGCCTGTGCGGCAATTTTTGCTTCTGCGCGGTCAAGTGTGGAAGCTGTGGTGCTGATGCTCTGGGCGAATGCACCGAAAGACATTACAGAAAGAACAGTAACTACAACAAAAGTTTTGATGGTTTTCATGGTCGTATTCCTGAAGTCATTTATCTGGTTTAGAGCGTTGTTGCCCTGATGTGATAAATGATAGGCCGACGCGTTAATGATTAAAATCGAAACAATTTGCCAGAGTTATTCAAAAAAATAGAATATTTCTCAGGCTGTTATTGATGTGCCTCTGAGAGGGGGGTGACACTTTTGTTCCGTGGGTAATGATGCGGGCTGCTCGAGTTCGGAAACTGGGACGTTATGGTCAATGGGGTTTGAAGCCCAACTGTACGAATCTGTATGCCAAGTTCGTTTTTTGAGCAGGTTGACTTGCTGCCGAGTGACACCTAGAATCCTTGCGCCGAAAAATGATCGGTCGGTTTGGTTATTCCGACCCTCGTATCCTACGAGAATTAGTCTTTTTAAGAACCCACGGCATCATCCTAATCAATTTGGGTGTGATGCCGTGGGTAAGCTATATGCTGCCCATGCTCGCACCGCCGTAAAAGGAATATTTGCATGCACAGCAAGAAAGTCTTAATCACCGCCCAAGTCTTCATCTCAGGGATGATGGCCTTCCTTATGACTGGATTCTTTTCCCTTCTTCATCTCGGTATGACCTCCCACATTGTGGATGCCTGGGCCAGTTCTTTTATTATTGCTTGGCCGGTAGCCTTCTGTTTTTCTTTGGTCGTGTCGCCGTTGGCTTTCATGATGGCCGGACGGTTGATGGCGAATCGTGACCTCGTCAGAGCTGAGTGAATATCACCCAGAGCCTGGTGTGTTAGACCTCTAGTAAAAACTCAACCAATAGGGGTTTTATTTAATTAACTGCATGCCGCTACCGCAGTCTGAACAGCAATAGTTTGGTGTTAAGCCCTCCAGGAGTGGGCTTTTTCATGTGGTTCGCACAGTGAGGCGTTATTGTAAGCATCTCTGTAATCCGACCCCTTCACTTTTAGAGACCTTTCTACAAACTGATTATGCCCAACCGCTTCACGCTCAGAGAGGACCTAGTCTCCTTCGCTCTGGCTGCTAAGTGCCAGGAGCGGACGTTATAACAACAACGAAGTGTTAATCAACGTCGGGGCAGGTCTACCCTTGCAGCAGTTGACATAGATCGCATGCAAAAATGGTCGTCCGATTTTCGGTTGTGAGGGTTTCGTCGGATGTTCTAGATTTATCTTCATTCTAAAAGGAGATAAATCATGAACTTCATTGAGCTTCATAATCAAAACAAACCGCTACTCATCGCAAATGTCTGGGATGCTGGAAGTGCGATCGCGGCGCAGCAGGCGGGCTATCAGGCCCTTGGTACTTCCAGTGCAGCGATTGCCGCTACGCTAGGTTACGAAGACGGAGAGGCCATGTCTTTTGACGAATTGTTCTATTTCGTCACTCGCATCAAATCCGTCAGTAACCTGCCATTAAGTGTTGATGTAGAAGCAGGATTTGGTGGTACAGCTGACGAGATTACGACTCATCTTAAACGCCTCGTACAACTTGGGGTGGTTGGTATAAACCTCGAGGACAGCAGAGTGGTTAACGGTGTCAGGCAACTAGAAGATGCCCCAGCATTTGCCAGTACATTAAAAGAGATTCGCAAGACGCTGAACGTAGAGAATTATCCATTATTTCTTAATATCCGTACTGATACATACCTTCTTAATCATGAGCAGGCTTTGCAGGAAACGCTGTTACGCGGCCAGCTTTATGAAGCTGCGGGTGCAGACGGGCTTTTTGTCCCATGCCTCACGTCAGAAAAAGATATTGAAACCATTACCAAAGAGCTAAATCTGCCATTAAACGTAATGTGTATGCCAAATCTCCCCACGTTCGAGAGGCTGGAAATACTAGGCGTAAGTCGCATTTCTATGGGTAATTTCGTTCATTCAGCCATTCAATCGAAGCTTAAAGATTTAATGCAAATTATCCATTCACAACAGACCTTTGCAGGAGTTTTTGTTGATGAAAGTTCTCGATAATGAACAGTGCGATGTCTGGTATCAGGCATTACTTGAGCGCGCTTCAGAGTATACGGGGGTGTTTTTTGTTGGTGTCAAAACAACAGGGGTATTTTGTATATCGGTATGTCGGGCACGGAAACCGAAACGTGAAAATGTTGAGTTTTATAAAGATTTTAAAGCTGCTCTGGATGCAGGTTTTCGCCCTTGCAAAGTATGCCGACCCACTGAAAATGCGCACAGCGCGCCGTTGTTAATCGAACAAGCGCTTGAACTCGTGCGCGCTAATCCTAAAACAAGAATTAACGATGCAGAATTACGGAAACATGGTATCAGCCCGGAGCGTGTACGGCGCTGGTTTCTACAAAATCACGGAATTACCTTCCATGCATTTCAAAGAATGCAACGGGTAAATATCGCGCTTCAGGAGCTAAAAGGTGGGCGAACTGCCACTGATGTTGCATTGGATAACGGCTACGAATCATTGAGCGGTTTTGGTTATACCTATAAGCGGGTCACGGGTGTTGCTCCAACTAAACAGAGTCAGGTGATCATGATCCACCGTTTTACCACACCGCTCGGTCCCATGTTTGTCTGTGCCACTGAACGTGGAGTTTGCCTGCTGGAATTTACTGACCGACGGATGCTGGAGACTGAATTTCGCGATCTTCAAGTTTTGCTTAAAGCGCGAATAATATCAGGGGAAAATATTCATACGCGCCAGGCAGAAAAAGAAATTGGCGAGTATTTTTCTGGAACACGCCAACAATTTGATCTGCTCCTCGATGCCCCAGGTAGTGATTTTCAACGTTCCGTCTGGCAAGAGCTACGTGCGGTTTCTTATGGTCAAACGTCGCACTACCAGGCGCTATCTGAGCAGATTGGAAATCCCAATGCGGTACGCGCAGTGGCCGCAGCAAATGGAGCAAACCGAATAGCGATCGTCATTCCATGCCACAGAATTATCGGCAAAGATGGTGCGATGACTGGCTACGGCGGTGGCATTGCGCGCAAAGAATGGCTTATTGAGCACGAACGAAAACAGCGTTAAAAGTGGTGCTGGCAGTGGACGGCTATAACGAAACAGTGTGGCAAAGCTCATTTTTCACTTAACTAACCACGAGTGTCTCGAATACCTTAAGCATAACATCCGCTCCTCGCTCAAACCTGCCAGTCAGTTCCTTTGATTTCCTGAAGATGTTTAAGCCGCCGTTCTGCATGCCTGGTTAGAAAACGCAGTGTGTCCAAGGCGGCGCGGATTTAACTTTAATGGCTCTGATTTGCCTGAAAGTGGTACGGTTTGGATGCGTCAAGACTGTATCTGGGCAGGCGCTCCTGAAAAATGGTTCACTGGACAAGATATGCGGTCTGCCCAAGACGTGACTGAATTAACGCGCTGGGTCTTTGATACATAGATGGTGCGTAACTTTTTCTATGCCAGTTAAAGCAATAAAGCCGGCTCGTTCATAGAAGGTGAATGCCAATGGGGGAGCGTTTGTGTTGATAAAATCAAACCAGTGGCCAGAATCCTTAAGTATTTCACTGAGCAGGGTGCTGCCAACCTGCCTTTTTCTCCATCCTGAGTCTACATAGAGATGTCGCAGACGTCCGATGCCAGTTTTTAGCGTAAATGGATCAACGTTGAGCCCACAAACGCCAACGATCAATCCATCTACAGAAGCCCCAATTAGTTTTTCTCCGGGTCTGTCAAAGCGGTTCAGTCCGCTAAGCCAGTTATCTTCCAGTCGGCGTAACATGTTAAATCCTTCAGCCATGCTCTGCGATTTTAACTCAGCAAATCCTGCGCTTTCCGGGGTAACGTTTGTGAGTTGGATATCCATGATTCTCCCACTGATTTCAATCTGCATATTCTGGACAGAATTACGATTGTGTCCAGTATGACAATGGTAATCTCATACTTCTAATGCCATCAATGCCCGCTCTGTGCCAGGAGGGGACATTACTAACATCGCGTTGCATTAAAAATTAGGGAGCACGTCAAAGTGAATTACATTAAGTTTTGGACTAACAGAAAATTGTAATGGACCTTTTAATCAGTAAGGAAAAAAGCGCATGCTGACATAGCAGGCTACGCCACTTATTAAACACGTAAGGTTAGATACAAAGAATTAGTTCATAAGGTACCTAAACCCTAAGTTCCTCATAAGAAACCATAACATGCTCACGATATGGCGATCGCTGCCGCAAACCCTCGTAGTACTTCCTGAGTTGAGGGAGTTTTGCACGGGAAATATCGATGTCGAAGTAGCGAAAAAGCACATGCCCAAATTGTATATCTGCAAGTGTAAAATCATTACCGGCAAGGTATTGATATTGCGTTAGCTGCGTTTCGGCAATCATCAAGCGCTTTTCAAAAGATTCTACTGCCTTTTTGATGGCGGTAGAATCTCGTAAATGGGCAGGCGTGCGTACTACTCGCCAGAAAATGGGTTCATTAAAGTTCATTGCAACACTGATTTTTGCCCATTCAGTCCAGCGATCAACACTTGTTCTCTCCAGAACATCCTTAGGCCAGAAGGTCTCGTGTCCGTAACGACAAGCCAGGTACCGCAGGATCGCACCTGTCTCCCAGAAAGGCAGCCCCCCATTATCTCTGATAACGGGTATGGTTCGATTAGGATTTAACAGATAAAACTCATCAGAGTCTGTCCCCCCATACTTGTGTCCTACATCATATCGTTGATAAGGCAATTCCAGTTCGCCGATACACCACATTAAGGCCTGAACGTTCGACGATGTTTTCCTTCCCCATACCTCCAACATCTGAAAAACCTCCTTCGCATAAACCAAGTTAATTTTTAACTGAACCGCGCCGGTAATCCTGGCGACTACATTCATTGAGAGAGGTAACCAGGATGACAAAACATAACCGATTTCCCCCTGAAGTTCGTCAACGTGCTGTTCGCATGGTTCTGGAAAACCAGTGTAGTCAGAAGATGTAACCATGCTTTAAGCCTGTCGTTTCAGACTCTTCCATTGATCTATAGTCAGAGTGAAGATGAGGTTAGCCGGTGGGTCCTCGGGATTATCAATTCTTTGAGTAAACAACAAACCTGCTTTTTCAAGAATGCGGCGAGAGGCTATATGATTCTCGCGTGTAACCCCGACAATTTCAGGCAGTTTTAACTCGTCAAATCCATACATCAAAGCGCGACAGGAGAGTTCAGTTGCATAACCTTTCCCCCATGATTCCGGTTCAAACCTGTATCCCAAATTATTCGTTTGTCGACTATTGAACTGGCTGACAAACACGCCTCCAAAGCCAATGATCCTTTCTGGATCCGTCTTTTCAGAGACAGCCCAGTCGTCAAAACCATAACGTTCACGGTCTGCGGTTCGCTGAAGGATAATGCTACGGCTATGCCCGATGTCCCGGTGTGGACCCCTTGGGTTAAACGCGTGCGTTCTGACGTCACCGTAGATGCGAAATAACGCCTGCACGTCGGACATCATTACTGGTCTGTAAAGTAGCCTTTCTGACTCCCAGTACACTAGCCCCTCCTTTTCATGTAAATGTTTTGTTAAATACTTTAGTCTGTCAGACATAGTCTGAGAAGGATCTCTTTGAAGCCTTCAGGTCCATATCTGAATCATGTCTGCCGGAATGTCCTGTAAAATCCGCAAAATGGAGTTGCTGAAGTCCGCTCCTCGCTCTTAGCAGACCACACGGCTCTTCAAACGGTCCGCTTCGTGCCAGGAGCGGACGGTGCTGTCAGTTCAGTGTATTAATCAATATAGGGATTATTGGTCATTACCGACCCAAACCAATGCCATGCCTTCGCTTGCCGGCCGAACATTTTTAAAACCGAATTTTTCATATAGTTCGGGAACGTCGGCCATGAGGGTAATATAGGCACCCGGTGACACATGCTTTTCAAACCAAGACATTAAATTCTGCATAATCTTTCGCCCGAGACCGTTTCCTTGATGATCCGGGTCAACAGCAATATCGACAATCTCAAAATTCAGGGCACCATCACCGATGATGCGCCCCATCCCGACAATTAGCCCAGCATACTCAATATGAACCCCGTAACAACTTCCAGGAAGAGCACATTCCGCGGCATCCAGAGGACGAGGTGTTAAGCCAGATATAACGCGTAAACGACAGAAATCTTCTGCAGATGGAACTGTGTTAACAAAAACGTATTTCTGATGCATTTTCCACTTCCAGGGTAGTTCGCTACTTTTCAAATTTAACAATACACCAACATAAATGGGATCTAAATAGTGTATCGATATGACTTCGCTAGTCATCTGGCGGCGGCCAGCGTCCGCTCATCGCTCAAATTTTCAAGTCAACTTTGTGCCAACAGCGGACGGTCAGGTATAGAGGTTCTGTGATAAAAAGAGTATCTAGGTAGTCATGCCTGAAGTCTGACGGAGCATAAAATGAGAACACAAAAGCGATGCATGGGGTATGTGGCCGTGGTGGTTGACGACTATGACCGCGCGATTGAGTATTACACAACCAAGCTGGGCTTTACCCTGGTTGAGGATACGCCACAGTCTGGGAAACGATGGGTAGTGGTCACACCGAACCCGGAAAGCGACTGCAACATTCTTCTGGCCCGAGCTTCAAACGAGAGGCAGAAAAACTTCATAGGCAATCAGTGTGGAGGGCGGGTATTCCTGTTCCTTCAGACAGATGACTTCTGGCGTGACTATAACGCTATGAAAGCAAAAGGTGTTGAATTTTGTGAGGAGCCACGTGAAGAGGAGTACGGTACGGTCGTTGTATTTGAAGACATCTACGGCAACCGCTGGGATCTTTACCAGAACAAGTAGAGTTAAATATCTTTAACGGCTGCGCCTTCAATGAGCAGCCGGTAAATTAGAGTGAGTGGCTTATAGCCCAACACCGCACACACTTTAAAGTATCATTAAATGCGGCAAAACAAACTTCATCTATTTTTGCTACTTCCGCTTTTCGCTCAAAGCTGCCTGTCAAAGTGGTCAAGCTTTACATAGCTCGGAGGTATAAAAAATAACCTT
>NZ_LXEP01000055.1 GCF_001654835.1 Buttiauxella gaviniae ATCC 51604 | reverse complement strand
GCCTGTCTGTGTTGTCACACCATCGGACACCATGAATTTGTTGTGCTGGATAGCATACTGCCCGTTAAGCCTGACCGGCACACCCTGCCTCTGCAACCAGGTTACGGCGGAGTATTTCCCGCCGTTGTCTTTTGCATCCGCCAGTACC
Organism: Buttiauxella gaviniae ATCC 51604; assembly: GCF_001654835.1. GTDB lineage: Bacteria > Pseudomonadota > Gammaproteobacteria > Enterobacterales > Enterobacteriaceae > Buttiauxella > Buttiauxella gaviniae. The sequence goes on along the minus strand of NZ_LXEP01000055.1, from coordinate 13,307 downwards.
CGGACGTTGACCCCCTGGCGCTGTGCGGCCAGCAGGGCTTCAGCTACCGGGCGACTGGTGAACTGGTAGGCCGCGACATCAAGAGAGCGTCGTGAACTGTTGATGACACTCAGTACGCTGGCTGTGGCCGTGCTGCCAGGCGAAAAGCCGACGGTTATTTGAGGTTCAGATGCTGATGCGGTCGTCAGGTGGAGTAAAGTCACGCTCAGCGTAAGCACTCTCAAGATCGGCATAGAAATTTTCATTGTTGTAATACTCCTGTGGGGGTGACATTTCCGGCGTGAAGACAGGTGGTGTACTGCTTTCCTGGGGCGGGGGAATTTCCTTCTGTTGTGCAGTCCGGCTGAAACTTTCCTTGTTACGGTGAGATTCCTCCACCCGTTTGCGCGATATGCGGATCCTTTCGTGTCCCTTTATTTTTTTGTAGCGCCCATGGGTTGCTGAAAGGACTGATACCGCCGTTTCAAACAGCAAAATGCCACGCTCTTCTGGCGTTAATTCGATGTCATCACGGGTATCGATATCGGTGGTCAGTGTGGTGAGGGCGGTCAGCGTCTCATCGGCAATACAAGTATTCAGTCGGCTGTTCCACGCTTCCGGTGGCGTCGTGGCGCAGACCTCAAGAATGGCGTGGATATTCTGCTGAGATACCGGACGGCGGCGTTCTGCTGTCGGCACCTCGCGGCACAGGTCGTTAAAATCGGGACGCCGCAGCGGAACATAGCGGTTGATCCTGGCCTTCAGTTTCGAGATTTTGTCTTCATCCGGGATGTAGATAGAGTTACTGCGCACCTGGCGGTCTTCAAACACAATAATGCCTTCGCCGGAGGCCAGCGCCTTCAGCTCTGACAGCTGGATATTGTCGCGTTCGCGAAACTCGACGGTGCTCGCATCTTCGTAGCCCCCCATGGTGTTCTTATCCATACGGACCTGTTCGGCGTAGTGACCGGTGCCGCCCACCGCACGGATCATCTTCAGGGTGTCTTCCGTATCTTCCGTCTTCATGAACTGTTTGGTGCCAAGGTTGGCGTTGACGGAATAGACCTCCTTGCCGTGACGCAGCATCGCCTGAATATCCTGGGCGAGAATAACCAGCATGTATTTCAGGCTGCGCATCTGGGCCGCCAGTTTGGCCAGCCCCGGGGCAAAGTAGTAACCGACTTCATCACAGAGCACCATGAACGGGAACTTGCTGGCGAACTTCTTCACGGTCAGCGTGTGTTCCGGTGAGCCCTCGATATGGTTCCCCAGGTCTTTGGCGATGTTCATCTGGATGTCTGAGATAAAGAGTTTACCGAGCGTGGACGCCTCGTTATCGGACAGCTCCAGTGCCGGTATCAGTACCACCAGGGTACGGTCGTTATGCAGGATGTCCTGCATATCGATGTCGCCGCCGGTTTTGGGGAAGATATGTCCATAGGTGTCGTTGAACATGCCGAGCATTCGGGTGAACTGCTGGATAAGAAAGCCGTGCTGGTCCAGCGCACCCTGTGACCATTCTGCCGGGCGGTTGACAAGACGCATGTCAAAACCGGCCAGGTTCGACAGGTAGTTTTCCATCGGCTTGTAGCCTTCCTCATGCCAGTTCTGCTCCAGCGCTTCCCGGTAGAGACCCACGAATTTCACCAGGGGGAAGTAGGACTGAATAACGTCCTGAGTGAGCGAGATATTGTCCCGGGCACGTTTGTAACACAGGGCATAAATCAGGGCATTTCGCATGGCGCGGGCTTTGTCTTTCCAGCCCTCATCGCTGCCGTTGCCGGCTGGCATCAGGGATTCCATCAGCTGCGTGATGAACGTCGGACTGCCGTGGGCGAACGGGTTGGTGGAGTTGGTCTGCGGTCGGGATTTGTCCCCGGCCAGCAGTTTGCGGAATTTGTCATCGTTGCCGGTGATGAAGTTGAGCACATGCCAGTCATCTTCCTGACCAAAACGTCTGGCCATCGACCAGGTAGCGACGGCGAGGTCAATCTGTGCTTTACCGTCCGAGATGCAGCAACCCCGTGCCCAGCACAGGGAGTTGAGGTACAGCGAGTACAGGGTTTCTGTTTTACCGCCGCCGGTGGTGGCCATGATTTGCATATGGCGCAGCGCATCATCTGCCTCCAGCCACAACTCACGTCCCCGGTCGCGTCCACGTCCGGTGCCGAGGCACAAAACCCCGGCCGCTTTCCGGCGTATCAGCTTTGGCAGGTTCAGGTTCAGCCACGGAATATTGCGGCTCAGCTCGCGCTCGGTGGATAAATCCAGACCGCCGACATCCATCGGTATGCGCAGGGGCAGGCGGAACAGCTGGTCACTGAAGCCGACCAGAAGCACGATACAGACGGGCACCGATACCAGCAGGGTGGCGGGCCACAGCACGCCCATGATGAGCGATACCGCGAGCGTGAACTGGACGGTGAAGGGTGCCAGCATGATGCGTTCGGTCAGCTGTCCGCGTACCTGGCGGTTTATCAGGCTGTCCCTCAGCGGTGCGTTACGTTTACGGGTTTCCATCGGGTGTCTTCCTTATGGGTTACTGTCAAGAAACGCCTTCAGCGCTTCATCACTGGTCATGGCCTGTAACGGGATCATGCGGCCATCGTCACTGATAACCGTGGGGGTGCCGGGCAATCCGAACATATCCAGCGCCATATCATTGCGTGCCAGCGCGTCGAGGCCTGCGTCACAGTCGGGCGGTGTGGTCTGTTGTGCCGGGTTCAGCATTCCGGCACCGATATCAAACAGGTCACGCCAGAGCGCGGCACGTTTATCGGCCGGTGCGCACAGTAACGGCGCCACGCGTGTGGCCGTCACAGACTTCCCTACCAGGGTGACCGGGAAAATCACCACGTTGAACTGCTGCGCGAGCGCCTGGATGGTCGGTTCGAAAATACGGCAGTTGCCACACTCCGGATCGGAGAACAGATACAGCGTGCGGGCATGACCGGTGGACAGCGACACGGTATAGCTACCGTTCGCCGCAGCGGTACTCAGGCGCTGCGCCAGTAACTGACGGGCTTCTGTCATATCCTGCTCAGTCAGGCGGGCAGGATGGTCTGTAAGCTGTGCTGGCGCGGGCTGAGTTGCCTGTGCGGGTGCCAGAACGGGCTGGCGATTGACTGGATGTATCACTGGCCCGGATGCAATATCGACGGATACAGGCAGTGATATGGCCTCAGCACGATAAACGTGCCCGGCGACAAATCCGGCCAGCAGGGTGAGGGTGAGTACCACAACGGGGACCCCTCTGCGGCGCAGCCGGCTGTGGGCGTCCATCTGACCAAAAGCATCGGCCGTACTGGCAACCGGTTAACAATAAAGGAAGCAGGGCCGCGCGTTTCATGCCTCCCTCCGGTTTTTGGTGGCATTCATTTTGACCCGGTTTTCGAGGATACGGACCTCGAACTGGCGGTCCAGCAGACAGTCGGCCAGGGCATGGACGGTGACCGGGCGGGATTGCCGGTAACCAATATCCACCGCTAATTTCTCCAGACCTTCCGTTCGCGCAGGGTTAAACCGCACGGTGTGATGATGTGCATTTTTCGTTGTCATGGGGACTCACATGTAAAAAGAGCTGCCCACGGGCAGCTCGGAATGAGGATTTTTCAGCGCAGCCGGGAGGAGAGCCCGGGCCGGGCGGGGTGGTCGTTCAGGATCGGGCCGTCAATACAGAAACGCTTCTTCTTCCGCGAGTTTATCCAGCATATCCATTGTGATTCTCCGCGTGGTCGTGGAACGATTTTGTCAACGCCAGGAACATGGCGGTGCGCTGAAGTTCGTTATCCGTACTGACGATGCGGCTGATTTTTTCGTACAGCACGCTCTGCAGGGGGGGACGGGTTCTCCATCCGTTGCTTGCGTTTACGCGGGGGGCGACACGGGCGCTGCATCTGTTTCGTCTGTTTCTCCGCTTTGGGGACAAAGTCACGTTCATCTGCACAGGCCGGCAGCGTCATCAGTGTTTCCATCACAGAGGCCGGCAGCGGTTTAATTTCCTGTCCGTAACGGACAAAGGTACTGACGGCGCTGCATTCATCTTCAATACGGGAAGGGTGGATGACTTCCGGATCGATATAAACGAACAGATAACCCCGGAACAGCGGCTCTATAAAGGCCCTGACACCGTTACAGTCAGTTCGGGGACGCCAGGTTCTGAGCATGGGGCAGAAAACCGTGATGTTTTTACGGCTCAGACTGAGCTGGGCCGTATACAGTTTATCTTTGCCCGGTTCATAGCAAACGAGATACCACGCTTCCATGGTGAAATCCTGTTCAAAGTTGAGTGGGAGGTAAATGACGGGCGAGCCCCGGAATTTTCTGACCGTGGAGTGACTGGTCAAAAACTACATGTTCAATCCTGAACCCGCCTCACTGAAGTTTGTACCCGGCGTTTGGTGTGGACGAGGCGCACTCACTCTGTCCCTCCGGACACAAAACTCAGTGAAGCCAGAACGGCCGGCGAGCCATTCCTTTTCTGGCGACGGAGAAAATGTTGTTCTCCGCTTCATTTATACCTGGTTTTGCGATGCTGCTGTTGATTACGCCACAACCGCTAACGGTTCGCGACATCCCGACTGGCGGAATATGCCCAGTTGAATAGACCGGAGAGGTCGCTAATGGCAGCACACATAACTGGTATGAATCTTTATAGGGCGTTTTATATCCTGAAATGTATTTGTTTGTAAACGGGGCACTGAAGGTTGTCACTTGTAACCCTTGTGGATAACTTTCTTTCTGACCAGCATAAAAGATCGTGTCTGGAATGGAACACGATCTTTTATGCTAAATCCAGAATTTGACGCAGAATATCGATCTGTTTTACTGTGCGTTTTTAAGCAGCAAAAAAGTTGAAAAAATGTGATTTCTGTTGTGTTTTTCGGGGAGCAGACACGAATTTTTACATCCGTGATTTTTCGTTTATTGATCTGTTTTATATGAGTTTTATGGAGGCAGGTTTCAGAAAAGCGAAGGACAATATCGGTTTTTCCGATGTCAGGCGGTGGGCAATGTAATGGATATTCACACAGGGAAAAAATCGGGTATGATATGCCGCATTGTGAGAACGCTGACCAGCGCAACAACGGCGAACTGTTGTCGGTCAGATCCCCTTACAGGGCGGAGCTCCTTGCCCGTACCGGGTGTCAGTGCTAGATTACTGATCGTTTTACAGAATTTGCGGGTGGGCCACGCCAAAAGGTGGCAGGGAATGGTTCTGAGAGATGTCCGGAGCCAGAAAAGCGAAAACCCCGAGAATCTCTTTCAACTTTGGCGGGCTGAGAAGATTAACGGGGTTCACTAATACTGCATAGAGATTGTTGCTCTATGCGGGGAGTATAGATTCATGCTCAGAGAAATTCAAGACCTCTCGCGTGTACTCCTTCCGTGCAACATAAGCGCAGGAAGGCGTGCCTGAACAATCTTTATCCCGTCCGGGTTTTTGCCCTGATAATGACGAGTCCGGCCTGTTCTGGCAGGGCATCAGTGAACGCTGTGAAGAGGCGTTTCTGGTCGCACCTGTCAGAAAAAAATCCCTGCGCCGGCGCGGTGAACACTCCACAAAAGCCAAATGTGCCCGACCTGAATGGTTCCGTCCTGCCCGTTATAAGGCGCTCGGCGGACAGCTGGGCCATGCCTATCACCGCCTGGTGATGAAAGATCCGCAGACCGGTCTGCCGCGTCTGCGTATGCACATGTCCCGCCATCCTTTGTATGTCCGCGAGCGCGAACGCGCCGGCCGTAAATATGCCTTCCGCCCTGAGAAACAATATCTGCTGGATGCACTCTGGCCAGCACTGGTGAGCTTCTGCGACGCCGGTAAACACTCTGTCGGCATGTGTGTCTCACGACTGGCGTATGAAATCAGCCCGAAAGATGAAAAAGGGCAGCTGCGGACGGGAAAAGAAGTGACGGTGTCGCGTCTGTCCCGGCTGATTGATGAGCAGATCCGTTTTGGCGTGCTGGCTATCTCTGAAGAAAAGACCTGGGACCGTGAGTCCCGCACCTGGTTTCCTAAATACGTCTGGATCACCGCACTGGGTTTCTCGATGCTGGGTGTGGACCTGGTGAAGCTCGAAGCCCAGCAACAAAAGAAGCTGCGTGAGAGTGATGAACGCCGCCGGCTGATTGCCGAAGGGGTAATGAGCGAGCATGACGAATTGTCCCCTCATGCTGCCCGCCTGCGCTGGGCGGCACAGAAGCGTGCCGAGGCGCTGAAGTTCCGGCGCCAGCGTGGGGCTGACCGTAAACGGGCGAACCGTCTGGCCAGACTCCCCCGTGACAGCCAGGTGTATGAAATGTCACGCTTCCTGCTGAAGACGATGGCGCCGGATGAGGCCTACTGGTGTACGCCACAACGCCTTGAGCAGCTGGCCGTGCAGCGTCTGTATCAGCTCGAGCTGGCCCTGGCGTCACCGCCCCCACACTGACCCCTGAGTTACCTGCCTGAATGCAGCCAGCCCCGCCGGGGCGTTTTGTGCTGCCTGCTGCCTGCCCGTTTCGTGGGACTTTCCTTTGCCTGAGCCATTTATGGCCATCACCCCATAAAAATCATCACACCGGGGACATGCTGATGCGGTGTTCTCTGCGTTATCCACATAAATCCGCAAACGGATAACTGAGGAAACCTGCAAGCAGATAAAATGAAAGCTGCAAAATAGTCTTACACCCCCTTCTTTTTCCTTTGCCTTTGAACCACCAGGCAAACAACCTGTTGTCTGTGAAAAATCGGTGAACAGTGGGGATAATGCCTTCGCTTACAGTGGCCAACGGCCACGTCGCTCAGAAAAGGGCAGAAATAGCTCCCGTCGCACAGCGCCGGGCCCCGAAGGGGGCAACCTTACTCACCGCAACCAGACCCACCACTGAAAAGCGCCGCCCGGCCTGAAAGGCCGGAACAGAGTCGCTTTTAATGATGGATGTTGTAACTAGGTAATGAGTGACGGTGGGTAGTGTTGCTTCAGGTTCTGTGTACACGCCCGTAAGCGCCAAAGGCGCTAACGCGGAGATACGCCCGGGCGATGCCCGGACCACTCCGACGGCGAAAAGCAAGTTCTTCATGGCGGTAAGCGGGTCTGGCTGAGCAGGGCGGAGGGGACGATTGGTGGAAACTATCAGTACAGGGCGGCTACGCCTCGCGACCGGCGCCGTTCAGCATCGATGCGATAAGTGACTGCGGCTGGCGCCTTCATGCCGCGTCGCGGCATAAATCGTGTACCTGTAATACCTTGTATTACATTTGGTTAGTGGTGATATTGCGGTATAATTCATCAGCCGCAACCGGCGGCGATACTGCGAAGAACCTCATTTGAATACTGACTCCCTGACCCTGCAATCAGGACATCTGGCCTGGTGTGCACAGGTTGCCCTGCATCTGGCCAGACAGGACGGCGCCGTGAACTCCGATGCGCAGGCTAACCTGTTTCTGACCCGCTGGCTGGCCACCGCGCAGAAAAAAAGACTGTTTCCCCGTGAAGTGGCCCGCGATATCGAATGGTTACTGAAACAGGGGCGCACGCTGGGGGTGAATGCAAAGCTCGCCAACAAACTGGATTATCTCTGGCGCTCCTGCACTGGTGAGCTCTCAGAGCAGAATGACCTGTTTCGTCTGACGTATGCCCTGGAAACGGCCAGAGACACCGGCTGGGTATACCGGTTGCTGAGTGACAAAGAATGGACCGGCCGCCATGCCATCACGCTCAGTGCCGATATCAGCGGGATTTATCTTTCCCGCTCCTCGCTGGACAGCGCATTTGACGAGGAAGGGGGGCAGGTGATGCCGCTGATGGTTCGTATCACCGGCAATATTGCCAGATTTGAAACCGTCATCAACCGTTGCGGATGGCGCAGTGACGCGTCGGCCTGTGACGGACTGACGCATCTGTATACGTTAACTGCCGTAAAATCAGACCCTGATACCGGCTTTGATACCAACAGGATGCTCGCATGAACCGTCTTCTTCCTCCGGACATTACCTGCACCCGGCAGCACAGCGGTGCGGTGGCTATTTATACCTTCAGACACCGTGAACTCGGTGAGCTGGGCCGTATGGTGCTGACCGATTACCCCGGCGAACAGACGCAGGTCAGCTGTGAAGTGGTCGGGGAGTCAGATGATCCGATGACCCTCACCCGGCTTGCCCTTTTTCAGCCTCTGACGGAGAACATCCTGCAGGCGATGGCCACGCAGCCTGTGGATATTCGCACAACTGACGCCAGCCCGCTTATCCCTTCCCTGGCCTGTGAACGGGTGGAAAGTAAGATGCTGCCCTGTGAGGTCTGTGGCTGTCCGGTGGCGCTGCTGATATTTGCCGCCGGTGCGCAGTCTCCTGCGGATTTTGCGGATTATGCGCGGAAAATGTTTCATCTGTATCGGGACATGAACGTCCCGGCATGGATCATCGGTGATTCACTGGGCGTGCCGGGGTTCAGTACCCCCTCCTGTGTGATGAAGGTGTGGCCGGCGCGGGAGAGTATCCGCCAGGTCACGCCTGCGGATTTTAATGACGACTTGGACCGTTTGCTGTCTGGCCACTGTCGCCTGTAAGGTTTTCACCCGCCGCCATAGCGGACGAACGTGTGCCGGAAATAGCGGCGGTTTCGGCTTCTCCCGGTCGTTTATTTCAGCGCGAGACGGACCAGACCCAGCAGTAACAGGTGTCCGCCATAGCTGAGGTAAAAGAACCGGCGGGGCAGAAAGCGCGGGCTTTCTGTGGGCAGATACCGGGAGGCGAGCGACAGCGCCAGCAGCGGAAACAGCAGCGTTGGCAGCACCGCATAAAGCAGGGCGTCTGCCGGTTTGTCTGCCAGGTGACCTGCACCGTTTAACGTGCACAGTGAGAGAAAGGCAACCAGGGCGGCCCCCTGTCGCTGGTGCTCTGACTGCGGTGAATATAACACCGCCAGTGAAAGGGCCAGCATCAGCCCCTGAAGACCATAGCTGGCGAGTGACAACGGATACACCAGGAGAGCCAGCAGGATCAGGCCGGCGAACAGCCCCGGGCGACCGTAGGTATGGTTCAGTGCCAGCAGCTGCGTGACGGCCGCGAACACAAACAGAATGTTCAGGGCGTACCAGGGATGTGCCGCGTGAAATGCCAGGATAAAGGCAGGTTGTGTGATGATGGCCCATGCCCACATCCGGTTCGCGCGGTGTTGCAGTTTCTCCGGTCGCTGGCGGACATTCACGGCCCATACCATCAGAAACAGCGGAAAGGCCATTCGCCCGATGGCGTACAGTTCCGGTCGGGGAGGCTGCAGAAAAATCGTGTTGATGTGATCCAGTATCATGGCCAGCAGCGCCACGGCTTTCACCCTGTCCATTGCCCCCGGACTCAAGGTGGCGGGTATCTGCAGGATGTCGCTGATTATCCGTATCACGGCATGAATGTGTGTTTTCATTAATATCCTGAGATAACTTACAGGCCCTGAATATATAATCCTGTACCCAGCGCCAGAATAATTTTCCGGTACAGTCTGGCACGGTGATTCTGGATTTCTCCATTATTTTCCGCGTGGCAAATTCGGACTTGTCGCGTAAAAGGAGCATGGCACTGTGACTGTTCTGCTGCTGAAAATAAATAATGAGTTGATGAGTAGCGTTCATATCATTTCGGTATAGTTGATGTGAATATATTCACCTGAATAATATAAAGATATATTGTCATCACAATAATGAATAAACAAGTTGATAATCATTGTTGGGTATCATTACAGATAAAAATTATTACGCTTTAACTTCATATTGCTGAATGGTATATAAGTATTAACAGGTGTGCCAACTGTGATCAGGTTATTTAATGTTTTCCAGGGTAAATATGATTGAATTATGCCAATGACAATCAATCTGTCATGTCACTCACTGAAAGTGTGCAATAAATTCTCGCAGTAAAAAGAATGCCAACCTGCATGTTCAAAGTAATTTGCATAGTTGTTGTATGAATATTCAGATTTATCGGACAGATTGATGAAAATAAAAATTAGTCTGGAGGGATGTATCATCTTATATAGTAAATTAAATTTTCAATGTAACGCTCCATTATCCTCGGGTATTGAGGTGTGGTCAGATCACAATAATATCATAATCTGCTAAAAAGGTATAATTTACTGTCTGGCGTCTATGGACGTGTTACTCTGTGGGAAATACATCCTGGAGTGAATAAAATAAGCAGGCTGTAATTTAACAAAAACCTATATTAGTCATTAAAATCCGTCAGATTAGAATTGATAAGTTTTTTCATATAACGCGATATACCTAAATCAAAGATAATATTTGCTGCATTATAAGTGATATAGAATAAAGGTATTTCCTTCGAAGAAAATACCTTTATTGATGGCGTTAAAATATTACATTGTTTACTTTCTTATTTACAGGGAGTTTCGACGATTAAAATTAATGATTCCTTCCACCATTTCCCCCAGCACGACTGTTATCCATTGTGCTACTGCCACCCCAGATACCACTTGCACCAGAACCACTACCGTAGGGGGAATTTTGTGATAAAAATGACTGAACACTGTTATCGTTACCATTATTGCCACCGCTAGATGAAGAACCAGAGCCACCATTACTTGATGATCTGTGCCCACTTCCATCCGCGTCCTGCCACCCACCAGATACAGCATCATATTGGCTACTTAAAATTTATTTCATGAGAATTCTCCGTGATTAATTTACATTTAGAATAATTACAACTGGTTGAAACCCATACTATCTCTATGAGAAACGTAAAAAACAGTAAGTTTTTATAAACTGTGAAACAACTCGCATAATAAATTATTTTATTGTTTTAAATCAGTCGCTTAGAAATTTATCGAGGCACTTTTAATGGTTTTTACAATAAGGTCAGAGAAAGATAACTCCTGATTATCTGAATTTGATGGTTGGCCAGGAAGCAAATTCGAAATTATAGATAATTACATCAAATAAACTAAGATTTGCCGCAGCATACGCAGATAAGGGGCACGTTAGCTACGGGGCTGGAGTATTCCATTCACAGCTTAGCGATGTCTGGATTAGAGGGGGCATGAGGATTTGTACATTTCTGGTAATAAGCATTTGGGCTATAAATAACAGTATTTTTATATCCAATAACATTAAAAATAACTAAATCAGGTGATTCCCCTTTGTTTCAAAAACCACCATTACTCAATGGATTGTCAAAATTTTGAAAAGAGAGATGCATTTCTGAGAGTGAAATACAGTTATATAAATAAAATAGTTATAACTTTCAGCATTATTGCCAAAAGTTAAGGTGTTCTTACTGCCACCTGATTACAGGCGGAAAATCAGATTACATTTAAGTAACATCTGGAGAGATTTAAAACGGTAGTCCTTAGCGCTGACGAAATCCTTTTTCCGTACATTATCCCATTTTATTCTCTGCGCCCTACCCACCTACGGCTGGTAACTCAATCACTATCATTTCGGCACTCGCAATGGTTTGAATGTCAGACAAGACATCAGGGTTCCCATATTTTTAAGTCGAAGGAAGTGGAATAAATCTGGCGTAGCGCCGTGGTTCATCAGAATTCCGATCGCAATACGTAGTAGCACAATGCTTATGCGGGCAGGAGTGGTAAGCCGAAAAACCGTCAAAATTTTGTCATCAGAGGGCACTGAAAAATGAAGTTTAAATTCTATGTTTTTGATATATAAGGTAAGTGTATTTATTTTGTGATCTAATTAACATTTCTTATAAATTTACCGTTTTTTTACATTCCTTATAGAGATAGTATGGGTTTCAACCAGTTGTAATTATTCTAAATATAAATTAATTGACGGATAATTCTCATGAAAGAAATTTTAAGTAGCCAATATGATGCTGTATCTGGTGGGTGGCAGGACGCGGATGGAAGTGGGCAGAGATCATCAAGTAATGGTGGCTCCGGCTCTTCAAATACCGGTGGTAATAGCGGTAACGATAACAGTGTTCAGTCATTTTTATCACAAAATTCCCCCTACGGTAGTGGTTCTGGTGCAAGTGGTGTCTGGGGCCAGAACAGCAATATGGGCAATGCAAATGGCTATGGTGGAAATGGTACCGGACCGCAGCTGGGCGGTAAGAATCATTGATGATTGACAAGGCCCATATGTATAAATCTGGGCCTTTATGGAGATAATGATGGTTAAATATGTTGTTTATATAAAAAATGATGTATCAAAAGTAATCTCAAAAGCAATCCCAAAAATGTCTGTTACACATTCAGTTACTCAGGAGATGAAACAACAAGGTTTCAGAAAACATTTCGTTGAGGTAGAGGCTGAAAATGAAAAGGAAGCCATTAATAAACTAAATGAACATAATAATGGTTATTTAAATTCATTAGGTGAATTTTCAGGGAGCATAGTTATCATAGCTTCCATAGTGATTGTTATGGCTTTGATTTATTGGTTTGTTTAATCTGTAACGATGATTTTTGGTTCCCAGTTAGATAATGTTATGCATAACCTTTACTGAAGTAAAGGTTTATGTTGCGAAAATTTTGTAAAAATATTTTGGTGTGGTTGTTGATGCAATAAAATTGCAATATATCCATATTGGTGTTTAAAGGAAGTTACAATGAAACTCGGGTTGTCAGAAATAAAACCGTCTCCGAATGGAAAAGTCATAGTTCCAGATGTTATGCATTTTGTATGGGTAGGTGATAGTAATCAGATTAATTCTAAATATATTGAAGTCTGGGCAAAGGTAAATAAAAATAAAAGAATTTATTTGTGGTTAGATCAAAACACTTCTCTCTGTAATTTATTTCATGATTCAATAAAAAAACACGTCCTTAGTATGGAACTTGAAAATAAACCAGACATAGAGATGCGATTAAAAAATGATGCTTTTGATTATATTTATCCAAAGTTAAAGGAAGGTTGTGTCTTTGATGAGCTAGTTGTAGAGTTTTTATCTCATAACAATATTAATTATAATGAATCGACTACATGCATTTTTGATTCATGCATTGAGACTAAGCATGTACAAATTAAAAGTATTCAAGAGTTATTTGTTCCTGAATTTTCTGATTTTATGAAGTATTACTATTATGAGATTATTTTAAGAGGTAATCTTGCTAGTGCCAGTGATATAGTCAGGCTCCTGATTATTTATCTTTATGGTGGTGTTTATATAGATGTGGATACGCTTCCATATACTGACTATATCTTCAAGGAATTAAATGGTTTTTTAGAAAGTGAAAAAATTATTGAAGATGATTTCTTATTATTGATGAAAACCAAATACCTTTTAAAGGAATTGTCACTCCTTGATTTTCCTGTTGATCAATACTTCAATCATTATAAAGGAGTTGCTGATTATCAAAGTGTGTTAAATAAAC
>NZ_LXEP01000054.1 GCF_001654835.1 Buttiauxella gaviniae ATCC 51604 | reverse complement strand
AGTGCAGCACGCGATACTTTAGGTTTAACCAGAACAGTTTTTCCATTTTGATCAACGCAGTGAACAGCGAACACATTTTTAGCAAGATCGATACCGACAGTAGTGATAGTCATAACGAATCCCTCCAGGGCTATGTTTACCCCATGATTGCACAAGAGCTAATCAGGCGCATATCCAGGGGAAGTCCCTTCCATTCGTTTAGCGCATTATTTGTTACAGACCCGAACAGCAGTCCTGAATAACGAGCTGCTGGATAAATTCGGCTGCTGGTCTCCGGGGTTCTCGATGGACGAACAAAGTGACGGAAAGGTATCAGCGATGGCAGCATAGATTACGATTGCCCCACGGTTTTTCATGCTCTCGATCTGACCCGTGCCTGATAGCTGATAAGTTTTTTGTGATGATATTCTCTTTTTAAGATTCATTTCTTTACACTTATCTTCATAAATATGAAGATAAGTGATATCCCTAATTACAAGAACATCCATGAGCCGTAGCTTTATCAAAAAAGTAGGTGTAGCCCATGCCAGTGTGGCGCGTTATCTGTTGGGCGAGAAAACTGGTAATCGACTGAAAACCATTGATGAATTGGCGACGGAATGTCATCTCTCAGTGGGGCTTATCCAGGCGGCATTGAAAACACTGGAGAATTCGGGTGCTATCAGCGTTAAACGGAGCGGGCGTAACGGCAGCTTTCTGGTCAATATGGATAACAAAACCTTATTGGCTTTTGCAGATATTGGTAATGTAGTGTGCGCGATGCCGTTGCCCTACACCAGACTGTATGAAGGCTTAGCTAGCGGGTTGAAAGCACAATTCGATGGTATTCCGTTTTACTACGCCCACATGCGGGGTTCCGATGTTCGCGTGGAATGCTTGTTGAATGGTGTGTATGACCTCGCGGTTGTCTCAAGGCTTGCCGCGCAGAGCTATCTTGATAACAGCGACATATTCATGGCGCTGGAGCTTGGGCCACACACTTACGTTGGCGAGCACAAATTGATTTGCCGCACCGGGGAGCAGCAAATTAAGCGGGTAGGGTTGGATCCACGGTCGGCTGACCAACGCATTATGACGAACATTTATTTTTCTGGTCAGCCGGTTGAGATCCTCGATGTGCCTTACCACGAGTGTCTTAATCGTATTGCAAAAGGTGATATTGATGCGGTGATCTGGAACGTAGGCAGCGAGGCGGATCTGGAATTACTCGGGCTGGAGGCTCAGGCCCTTAAAGGAGATCCACGTTTCATACAGGCTTCTGAAGCCGTGGTACTGACTCGCGCCGATGATGTGCCAATTCAACAATTACTGCACACTGTAGTGAATAAAGACGAACTGCTCGCCCATCAACAACGTGTACTGCTGGGTGAACAGGAACCAAGCTATTAGGCATGCATCAAAGGGTAAATCAAGATGGAAGAGCGGCTAAATCTGCTGTGTGATGCGGGAGTTATCGACCGTGATATTTGCGACGGCATGTTAGGTGTCGTTGAGAAGCTGGAAACTGTGTGGGCAATTCCCGTGCGCAATGAGCAGGGGGAGATGGCGATCACTCATATGGCAAACGCGCTGATGCGCAGTCGCCGTGGTGAGGAAATCGGCCCACTTGATGAAGAGTTAGTAACGGAAATCATCACCTCTCAGGCTTATGCCGAGCTGCTGCCGATACATCAGGCGATGCTGGCACCCTTTGATGTGAAGCTTCATCCCAATGAAGAAGGTTATTTGCTGGCTAATCTTTTTAGCCTGTGGATGGTCAGCAAAGGCTAAGCACTTTTTTGTCAGTACACTGCTGTAATTTAAATATTCAAAAAAATGATTATTTAAAGTTATTTGCAGTATGGAGTCGAGAGGCAAGGGCATGTTCATTGAAGCACTCAAGGTACAAAATCCGGCACTGATTGACGCCGCACTGAAGTTATGGAAACAGGGTGACATTCTGCCAGATACCTGTGTCATTGATATTGATACGGTTTTGGATAACGGGCGTCGCCTGCTTGAAACGGCAGATCGCTATGGCATCACGCTGTATCTGATGACTAAGCAACTGGGGCGCAATCCCTGGCTTGCGAAGAGATTGATAGAGTTGGGTTTCCACGGCACCGTTGCGGTGGATTTTAAGGAAGCACGCACACTGCGTAATGCCGAAGTACCGGTTTCACATATTGGGCATTTAGTTCAGGTGCCAAAAAACCAGGTAATGGAAAGCGTTGCTGCTTCAACAGAGATGATCACAGTTTTCTCGCTGGAAAAAGCAGAGGAAATCTCTGTTGCTGCACAAAGCGCCAGGCGCATCCAGCCCATTATGCTCAAAATCTTTGCCGAAAAAGATCACCTCTACCCAGGCCAGGAAGCCGGCTTCCCGCTTTCAACGTTAGATGACGTTATTGCGCATTTACAGAACATGCCCGGCGTGAAAATCGCAGGTCTGACCCATTTCCCTTGCTTACTTTGGAATGAGGATTTGCAGCAAACGCTACCAACGCTAAATCTGCACACGTTATTACAAGCTCGTGATCAGCTTCGTGCCCAGGGAATAGAAGTCACGCAGCTTAATGCGCCATCGGCTTCAAGTTGCAGCACATTATCGTTACTTGCTGAATATGGCGTGACGCATGCCGAACCCGGTCATGCGTTAACCGGAACGATTCCTGCTAACCAGCATGGCACTCAACCTGAGCACATAGCGATGCTCTATCTCACTGAAGTTTCGCACCAGTTTCAGGGCAACAGTTACTGTTTTGGCGGTGGGTATTATCGCCGTGGTCATGCGCAAAACGCGTTGGTTTTTCCTGTCACTGAAGCTGAAGCGACTTCAGCAACATTGCTACCCATGGACGACAGCAGCATTGATTACCACATCGGGCTGGCGGGTGAATTCCCCGTCAGCACGCCAGTGGTGATGTGTTTTCGTACCCAGGTTTTTGTCACTCGTAGCGATGTGGCACTGGTGTCCGGTATCAGCCGTGGCCAACCGGTGCTTGAAGCGCTGTATGACAGTCTTGGTAACCCCATTTTCGGAGGTTCACGTGAGTAAGTTTGTGGTGGTGGTGATAGACAGTTTTGGCGTAGGTGCAATGGACGATGTGAAGCAGGTACGACCTGAGGATATCGGCGCGAATACCTGTGGGCATATTTTGCAGCATTTCCCGCAATTACGTTTGCCGGTGCTGGAAACGCTTGGCCTGATCAATGCGCTGGGTTTTACCGTTGGCACAATGCACTCATCTGAGAATGCAGTTTACGGTACTGCAGAGCTGCAACATGAAGGTGGCGATACCTTTATGGGGCACCAGGAGATTCTTGGCACTCGGCCACAAGCCCCGCTGCGCATGCCTTTCTCCGAAGTTATTGATGAAGTAGAACGCGCGCTGATTGCCGATTGCTGGCAGGTCGAGCGTGTGGGCGATGAGCTGCAATATTTGTGGGTCAATCATGCGGTAGCGATAGGCGACAATCTGGAGGCGGATCTCGGCCAGGTGTTTAACATCAGCGCCAATTTGAATGCGATTTCTTTCGATGAAGTTCGCAGTATTGGTGAAATAGTTCGCCGCTGCGTACAGGTCGGGCGGGTCATCGCTTTCGGTGGCATGCTGGAAAGTAGCTCGCAGCTTCAGAATGCCGCCGAAGAAAAGCAGGGAAAATATATTGGTATTAACGCTCCACGCTCTGGGGTTTATCAGCAGGGTTTTCAGGTTGTTCATATGGGCTTTGGTGTGAATGCCAGTGTGCAGGTGCCACAAAAATTGCATGAGGCAAATATCAAAACTGTCCTGGTGGGCAAAGTGGCCGACATCGCCATTAACCCGCATGGTGTGAGCTATCAGAACCTCGTTGATACTCAGCAAATCATGGATATCACGCTCGATGAAGTTCAAAAACCAGGTGATGTTTTTATTTGCACCAACATTCAGGAAACCGATCTCGCCGGGCACGCCCAGGATGTGGCGCGTTACGCCGAACGTTTGCAAGTGGTGGATACAAATCTTGGTCGCCTGATGAACGTTATGCAACACGGTGATTGCCTTGTGGTCATGGCCGATCATGGCAACGACCCGACAATCGGCCACAGCAAACACACACGTGAAAACGTTCCGCTACTCGTATGGCAGCCTGAAATAATCGGTGCATCTCTTGGCCGCAGAAAAACACTGTCGGACGTGGGGGCAACAGTTTGCGATTTCTTTAACGCAAATGCGCCACAAAACGGCACTTCATTTTTGTCACTCCTGCATACCGCAGACACCGGAGGCAACCATGGCTGAACAGCTGCGAATTAATGCGACGGGCTACACCTATGCACACGAGCATCTGCATATCGATTTGTCGTCATTTAAAAACAACATTGATTGCCGCCTGGATCAGTACGACCTGATTTGTGCGGAAATGAAAACGCTGTATGCACTTGGCGTGCGTAACATTATCGAAATGACTAACCGCTACATGGGGCGTAACCCTCAGTTTATGTTGGATATCATGCGTGATAGCGGAATGAACGTAGTGGCGTGTACCGGTTATTACCAGCATGATTTTTTCCCGGCGCATGTTGCTACGACTTCTGTCGAAACGCTGGCGCAGGAGATGATTGATGAAATCGAACAAGGTATTGATGGCACTGAATTAAAAGCTGGGATCATTGCTGAAATTGGTTCAAGCGTGGATGTGATAACCCCTGACGAAGCCAAAATTTTTGCTGCTGCCGCTTTAGCGCACCGTGAAACGGGGCGTCCGATTTCAACCCACACCTCTTTTAGCACCATGGGGCTGGAACAACTGACGCTGCTGAAAAGCCACGGTGTGGATTTATCCCGCGTTGTTGTAGGCCACTGCGACCTGAAAGATAACCTCGACAATATTCTGCGCATGATTGAGCAGGGCGCGTATGTGCAGTTCGATACCATCGGAAAAAACAACTATTACCCGGATAAGAAACGCGTGGCGATGTTGCAAGAAATTGCCAGCCGCGGGCTGCTCGACCACGTCATGCTCTCCATGGATATTACTCGCCGCTCGCATTTGAAGGCCAACGGTGGTCTTGGTTTTGATTATTTGCTGACAACGTTTGTGCCTTTATTGCTCGAGGCAGGCTTCTCTCAGGCCGACGTTGATTTGATGTTACGTGACAACCCCTCTGCATTCTTTAAATAAGGATTTCCCATGAAAAAGATCGGTGTTGCTGGCTTACAGCGCGAACTCATTAAAAAAACCATCGAAACGTCTGCACCTGACTGCTTTGAAGTTTTTATTTACAACGATATGGAAGCCGCCATGAAGGTGAAATCCGGGCAGCTTGATTACTACATCGGTGCCTGTAATACCGGTGCCGGGGCGGCACTCTCAATTGCCATCGCAGTGATTGGTTACAACAAAAGCTGCACCATTGCGAAGCCAGGCATCAAGGCAAAGGAGGAGCAGATTGCCAAAATGATAGCGGAGGGAAAAGTTGCTTTTGGCCTGTCGGTTGAGCATATCGAACATGCCATCCCGATGCTTATCGCTCACTTAAAATAAAGGCAAGCGCTATGGATTTCTACATTCAACTAGCCGTGGTGGCTTGCCTTACGGGCATGACGGCGCTGCTGGCACACAAGTCAGCAGCAGTATTCCACGATGGTATTCGCCCGATCCTGCCGCAACTTATTGAAGGCAATATGAACCGCCGTGAGGCAGGAAGTATCGCCTTTGGCCTGAGTATTGGTTTTGTGGCATCGGTAGGTATTTCCTTTACGTTGAAAACAGGGCTGCTCAACAGCTGGTTGCTGTTTTTACCTACTGATATTCTCGGTGTACTGGCCATTAATGGATGGCTGGCATTTGGGCTAGGCGCGGTATGGGGAATACTCATCCTGACCTGTCTGATCCCGGTCAACCATCTTCTGACGGCACTTCCGGTAGATGTGCTGGGTTCATTGGGTGAGTTAAGTTCGCCAGTGGTTTCCGCATTTGCGTTGTTCCCGTTGGTCGCGATTTTCTACCAGTTCGGCTGGAAGAACAGTATTTTTGCCGCTGTGGTAGTACTGATGACACGTGTTCTCATTGTGCGTTTCTTCCCGCATCTAAACCCTGAGTCTATTGAGATCTTTGTCGGCATGATCATGCTGTTGGGGATTGCGATTACTAAAGATCATCGTTCTCGCGGTGAGCGAGAACATGACGATGGAGGGGTATCCGTCTTTGAAGAACGAACATCGCGCATTATCAAAAACCTCCCATACATCGCCATTGTGGGTGGGTTAATTGCAGCGGTAGCCAGCATGAAGATTTTCGCCGGTTCCGAAGTATCTATCTTTACGCTTGAGAAAGCTTACACAGCAGGACTCGACCCCGCTCAGTCGCAAACGCTGATTAATCAGGCTGCACTGGCTGAATTTATGCGTGGACTAGGGTTTGTTCCGATGATTGCCACCACTGCACTGGCCACCGGTGTTTATGCAGTGGCGGGCTTCACCTTTGTATTTGCCGTCGGTTATTTAATCTCAAATCCGCTTATCGCGTTTGTGGTTGGCGCCGTGGTGATTTCCGTCGAAATTCTGCTGCTGCGCTCCATTGGCAAATGGTTGGGCCGCTACCCGTCAGTGCGTAACGCATCGGATAACATCCGCAATGCGATGAATATGCTGATGGAAATGGCATTGCTGGTTGGCTCTATCTTTGCGGCTATCAAAATGGCGGGCTATACCGGCTTTACCATTGCGGCGGCGATTTACTTCCTCAACGAATCGCTGGGGCGCCCGGTTCAGAAAATGGCATCTCCTGTCGTCGCGGTGCTGATCACCGGCATTGTACTCAATGTCCTCTACTACTGTGGCCTGTTTATTCCGGCCTGATCCTTTCCCTAATGCCTGCTGTATTCATTTACTGCAGGCTTCACGGAGTGAATAAAGTGCAAACCTGGCCGTTACAAAGCCTGACGATGGAGCAGGCGCAGAGTAAGCAATTTCAACTGGTAGATATTATTTGCCAGCATTTTCCCGGAAGCGAGTTTCTCAATGCAGGCGATTTTGGGCTAGTATCTGGTCTGAATCAGCCACAGATGACCCGCCGTATTGAGTCGGTGCTGGCGGATTTTTTTGGCGCGCCAGCTGCTGCTCTGGTGCAAGGTGCTGGAACTGGTGCAATTCGTAGTGGTTTAGCGGCACTCCTGAATGCGGGGGAAAGTTTGCTAATCCACGATGCCCCTCTTTACCCCACCACGGCCGTCATCGCTGAACAGATGGGGTTAACGCTAATTCGTGCCGATTTTAATCAACTTGAGAAAGTAAAAAGGGCAATTGAGTTGTACCAACCGAATGCTGCACTCATTCAGCATTCCCGGCAGAAAATGGATGATTCATATGTGTTGGGCGAGGTGATTGGTTGTTTTAATCAGCATGGTTTACCGTCGCTGACTGATGACAACTACGCGGTGATGAAAGTCGAAAAGATTGGTTGTGAATGTGGCTCCTCACTTTCAACATTCTCGTGCTTTAAACTCTTTGGGCCACCGGGAATTGGTGTGGTTACGGGTGAAGAAAAGGCAGTAAATGCGGTACGAAAAAGCATGTATTCAGGTGGCAGTCAGGTGCAGGGATTTCAGGCGATGGAAGCATTACGCGGAATGGTGTTCGCACCAGTCATGCATGCGGTCCAGGCGCAGGTGAGTCACAGTCTGGTGAATGTACTCAACAATGGCGTAATTCCACAGGTAAAACAGGCATTTGTAGCTAACGCGCAGTCGAAAGTAGTGCTGGTTGAGTTTCATCAGCCGATCGCCGAACAAGTGGTGAAAATTGCACAGACATTAGGGGCTTTACCCTATCCCGTAGGCGCAGAATCAAAATATGAAATACCACCCCTGTTTTATCGCCTGTCTGGCACGTTCCTTCTGTCAGACCCGACGCTCGAGCAACGCATGGTTCGAATCAATCCAAACCGGAGTGGAGCGGAGACGGTAGTAAAAATACTGCGAGAAAGTTGTATAACTGCATTGCCATATATCTCGTAAAAAATGATGCGGGATTTGTGCCCCGATCTCAGACCATACCGCCGGGGTCACAATAACTGCAAATAAACATCGTCATATTTGTAAACCAACCGCCAGCATTCTATCCCGCAGTTCAGGTGTGTGAACCGGCTACCAATTCAATAAGTTGGAAGTATTACTGCTAAATCTGATTATATTTTCTGGTAGACCTTTGTGTTTTAGACTTTCTTTCCTTCCATGTTATAGACGGAGCGGATCCACTGTTCGTCAGGGCGGTTGATGAAGCTGATCGATTTAATGGGGGATGCACCTCCGTGAAAGGTAGTGTTCGAATTAAGCGTTATAGTATTCCAGTTAGCCGAGCAGTGAACATATTTAGCTACAATCAGATTGAGTTCATGCTGGCACCATGGTTGTGGTGTCAGTCCTCTGCGGACCGCCCTGCCCATGGCAATAGCTTTATCGCACAGTGGGTAAAGCTCGTCTGTAAGTTGCAACTCGTTATCCGTACTGATAATTTGATTAAAAACTACGCCAGCTTCCTGCGCAGCATCAATCATCACCCTTAAAATCACGCGTGACCAGTGGTTGCTAATTGTCCGCTGTCGCATCGTCAGGGCAGCATAGATTCGCTTTTGCATCTGACCGTATTTATCGGCAAAAAGCCTGCTATCAGACCAGGTTTCTGCTGAAATGTTGTTTGTCCGTAGCATCAGTGCCAAGCTGGGGGATTCTTTCATAATCTGTAACTGAGCCATTGCTTGACGGTATACTCGTGTCATCTCACCTGGCTGCTCGTAGGGAACCGTCTCGGTTAACGGCCGGGTCAGAAAAAGATTTTCAATCGTGACGGGCAGGTAGCCACCACCGATGTCCGAATGTGCCCCGGGCAAAGTCAATTCCGGCCAGGCCGATTTCACACTATTCAGAGCGAAATTAAAGCGGTACTCCTGAGCTGCTATGATATGGAAAACCTGTTGCGCCACGCCAGTCCGGAGTCCGAGCATCACATCTCCGGTATCCGCACTGTGCAGGTTAAACCCATTAAGGGGGGTACCGATCGCCGTGACAGTATCAAAGATACCGATGAAACGTATCTTGCCGGACCGTGCACCGTTGAAGATTATACCCATTACACCCTGTCGAATGGCACTTATAATATCCGGATCTTCTAGTTGTATGCGGTTTGCGAGATGACGGGCTGCAGCGGCGCCGCGACTGAAACCGAAAATATCGAACTGCAGGCATTTAACAATTATTGTGGTGCAGGATCTTTTTTTCGTCATTGTATTCAAAGCATATCGAATAGCGTCAGTCAGTAATGAAATTGCTTTCTCTGTTTTAGCTATAATCCCTGTATGGGATATACCAAACATTTGCCCCAATATGTTATCTGGCTTCCCGGTTTGAGTTCCTATACCCTCAATATAAATACCACTCTGGACATCATAATCCTCAGCAGAGACTTTTTGGCTGTATAGTGTACTTAGCCAATATATGTTGGTGTAATACCCGGTATAACTACTTGCACTACTTCCAGATATACCCAATTTATCCCGGGCGTATTTTTCAAGAATAGAAGCATAATCAGGGGCGTTGTGATTATACTTACTATCAGTAAAAGATTTTAGCATCGTTTTCGTATTTACTGCATTGTTACTCGTTCCATCAAAGAATATACCAATGGTCAACGTTATTTCCTTTGTAATGCGCTTCACTGGTTCAGACATAAACGATAATTCTCCTGATGCCACCAAGGGATAATTTTCTGGTGGGAAAAGGTTAGTTGTTTTTTTTCTTCCTCTTTTGATTTTTTTTGGGTACAAAATAACATGCATCTGGGAAGTAATATTTTATGCCACTTTTATTTAATTTTTGCGCGACATATTTTTCTTTTCCATAATGATGACAGATAAGATACCATGATTTTTTCATAAGAATTCCTTTTACTCTATGCCACTGTAGATATGAAAATTAATTTTCATTAAAAATGATGTGGTATTTCCCTATGTCTTAGATGTTATTATGAGGTTTATCAAAAAAAACCAAGGTCGCTCAAATTATAGTAACGTCCTCATTTAAATCTCATGATTCGCCTTAAATTTAAGCAACCCCCTTGCCAGATATAACATGGGTAGCAGCCGCAGAAGTGTGAGCACCCATCGCAGGTCAAGTATTCAACGCGTTGATCATGTTATAAAATCACTCTTTTTGCAGAGTGCATCTGATGGCTAAAGTTGACGTAAAATGCCCTTTTGTGAGCAGACCGAATCCGTTAAAAAACATGGTCAGGGAAAAACCGGGCATCAACGCTATCGCTGCCAGTTATGCCGCCGTACTTTCCAGCTCGACTATGCCTATCGTGCCTGTCAGCCCGGAATGAAAGAACAGATTGTCGATCTTGCAATGAACAATGCGGACATTCGTGACACCGCTCGAGCGCTACATATCAGTATCAATGCCGTTGTTCGCACCTTAAAAAACTCTCGCCGCGATGTGTAACCACACTCCCACTGGATAATCTCCAGATTCAGCTTATCTGCGAAGTTGATGAAATGTGGTCATTTGTTGGCAATAAGAAGCAACATCGCTGGCTGTGGTATGCATGGGAGCCTCGTCTCAAACGCATTATTGCCCATGCTTTCGGGGGCCGGAATAAAAAGATGCTGCGTAAATTACTGGGGTTACTGTCGGGCTTCAATGTTGCCTTCTGGTGTACATATATCTTCAGCACTTATGAACTGTTGCCGGGTAAAAATCACATCACAGGCAAGCCTTACACGCAACGCATTGAGCGAGAAAACCTGAATCTTCGTAACCGGTTAAAACGACTCAATCGCAAGACTCTCGGGTACTCAAAATCAGCAGAAATGCACGATAAGGTAATCGGTACATTCATCGAGCGTGAGCATTACATACAATAACCGGATCTACATATTGAATACGTGACCCACATGAACATATTGATATCTATTCAGTGTGTGCTGTATGTAAGGTAGAACTCATAGATTTCACATCAGATGTTGTATTTTTTATTTTATTCAAATAATTACATTTATTCTATGGTCTTTCTATATATATGCATTAATAAAGAATGGATAAAACAGTTTGTAGATTATTGGTTAAAAACACTCACCCTTCGCATCATTTTTATTTTCACTTACCACAAAACTCAAACATAAATGAATTAACACTGCACTCATAAAATTGACACAAATACATATTTAAATGAGTAATATTACCTTTTTAAAATGCTTTAGTGCGCTTTGACAGCACACTACCTCCATGATATTTTTCACAAAACCTTATCATAAATTAGTGTTTTTATTTTCTTTTTTTAAACATATTTAATTTGTTATCGGTGATTTCTTATGGGCAGTGGGTTTTTCTGTTTACAGGTCATTGGTGCCTTTCATCAGGTGGTGGTTGACAAGGTTAACCTGGCG
Source organism: Buttiauxella gaviniae ATCC 51604 (assembly GCF_001654835.1). Taxonomy (GTDB): domain Bacteria; phylum Pseudomonadota; class Gammaproteobacteria; order Enterobacterales; family Enterobacteriaceae; genus Buttiauxella; species Buttiauxella gaviniae. Next base: position 58 of record NZ_LXEP01000054.1, on the reverse strand, counting down.
CACCAGTTTGCAGGCGACCTTGAGACAACACCTGAAGGGCAACCTCAGTTTGGTCGCC
>NZ_LXEP01000053.1 GCF_001654835.1 Buttiauxella gaviniae ATCC 51604 | reverse complement strand
ATCATTGGATATTTCCTCTCGCCACTGATTCAACATACACATGAGAGCCTGAATGAACGGTAAAAAATATTTATTACCCCTCTGCCTGCTGGGGCTGCTGGTACAACACGCGGCTTTCGCGGAGGGATTGAGTCAGTTAGTAGACGACCCCTTACAGACACAGCCTGAACAACTGCAGTCGGGTGCCACATTGCCTGATGCCAGCCGCATCAGCTGTAGCCAGTCTGTGGATTTCAGTCAGCCTCTGACGCTCAGCGGTGCTGTTGATACCGCCTTATGTAATAACCCGCAGATCCGGGCAACCTGGGCGGAAATCAAGGTACAAAGCGGCGTGGTGGGTGAAGCGCGCGCCGCTTACCTGCCGACTATCAGTGGTTCGGTCAGCCGCCTTAGGGATTCGACGGTGTATTCCGCAGGCTCGCAGGCGCCTGGTGTCACCAGCACCGGTAACCAGTATTACGGCTCGTTAAACTGGCGTTTATTTGATTTTGGTGGCCGTGCAGCCAACCGGGAATCAGCCAACCAGATGTTGCTGGCCGCCATCGCCGGCCATGATGCAGCCCTGCAAAAGACCATGGTTACCGTCATTCAGGCCTGGTTTGACACACTGACCAGCCAGGCTGAAGTGGACGCGCGACAGCATATCGCTGAGCTGGCCCGGCAGACGCTGATTGTGGCACAGCGGCGTGAAAGTCTGGGCGCATCAGCCCAGGATGAAACCCTTCAGGCAACCACTGCGCTGGCGAAAGCGGAACTGACCGCCATGCGTGCCAGCGGGGATTATCAGAAAAATATCGCCCTGCTCAGGCAGGCGATGGGGATCGACCTGGCAACGGAGCTCACGTTACCCAGACAACCCGAACGGGTTATTCCCTCGGATATACACGATCTGAACGAATGGTTAAAGCAGGCAGAAGACAGGCACCCGGCGATACAGGAAGCACGGGCAAAATGGGCGGCCGATAAAGACAAAATCATCTCGGTACGTTCAGAGGGCTTACCGACGGTGGATTTAACCGCGCATATGTCGCGCAATGGTTTTCCGAACCAGGGATTGTCGAGCATTAACCAGACCAGCAAGGATATCGGGATCACTGTTTCCATCCCGCTGTTTGACGGGTTCAGCCGGCAGTATAAAATCCAGGAGGCCCGGGCGCAGGCGGAGCAGAGCGAGGCACAAATGGAAGACACCACCGCCCGGATTATGACGGATGTGGTGAAAGCTTACGCCGATGCCAGAACCGCGCTCAATGTACTGACGGCGAGTCAGCAACTGCTGGATGCGGCGCAGAAATCCGTGCAGTCGGTTCAGCGGCGCTATGACAAAAATGTTGCTGACATTCTTGAAGTGATGAATGCGCAGTCGGCGCTGGCAGACGCTCAGCAACAGAGAATAGAAGCCATTGCGGCCTGGCAGTCTGCGCGATTAAGTTTACTGGCCAACACGGGGATATTAAGTCAGTTATCTGAAAGCAGCGGGTGAATTTAACCCATACAACGAAATTAATGTATAAAAATCATATAAAACAAATAGGTAAAGTCATATCTGACTTGAAAAATCGCATCTATCACCCCGGATATTAATTAAATTAAAACATGAATGTTTTGATTTTTTCATTACCTACAAAACTGAGCAGTAACATGCTAGTTGTGCCGCAACAAGAGAGCTAGTCATTGGAATGAGTACTCACTATTGCAGTCGGAGGAGGTTTATGCACTTAAAATTATTGTTAATCACTGCCAATGCATTATGTTTTTAAGTTTTAAAAAAACCAATTCATCTTATTTTTTTTAAGAAAATGATACGTCACTTTATGTATTTTTCCGAATAAAGACATTTTTATTTTAAGGGTACCTTATGTCTAATACTACTCGAGATATTGCTCCAGCCCCTGATTTCAGTTTAATCAGTATATGGTCTAACACTGATTATGATATGTTAACTATTGATCTTGTCAGTCAGATGACAAAAAATCAAATTCAGCAAATGCAGCATCCTGAATTGATTCCTACATCCGCAATTAGTGGTTTTACCGAAGAACAAATCCCTGCCCTGGTGAACAATATATCTTTATTTACCTCTGACTGGCTTAATAGTCTCAGCATCTCAGCAATACAGGCGCTTTCCACCACTCAACTTAACCAGATTAATCCAACTACACTCAGCGCACTGGATACTTCACATCTGTCTGCGTTAACCGCTTCTCAGGTGGGTGCAATGAATAATCTGACAGCGTTAAGTAGTGCTCAATTTGGGGCGCTGAATATTTCTGGCATGTCCACCAGTACTGTAAAAAAATGGACAGCAACGCAATATGCGGGGCTGACAGCGCAACAAATGTCGTCATTAAATAACTCTCAGATGTATGCTACAGCACATCCTAACTGGGTGCCGGAATCAGCAGTCAGCGGAATATTACCGTCGCAGATTGCATCTTTCTCGTCACACTTTTATATTTTTACTGCTTCATGGTTAAATCATCTGACACTCGATACATGGCAGGCGTTAAACGCTTCACGACTTAACCAGATCACTGCTGCGACACTCAGCCAACTGGACGATATTCATCTGTCAGCATTAACCGCAGACCAGGTCAGTACAATGAATAATCTTGCTAGCCTGAGTAAAACACAACAGGGGTTAATCAATATTTCCAAGCAATCTGTTGCAACAATTAGCAACTGGACCCCGGCACAGTACGCCACTCTTTCAGCACAGCAAATCACGTCATTCAGTAGCGCACAAATCCAGGCCCTTCAGCATCCAGAATGGATACCCACTGCTGCTGCCGATGGATTAACGGCAGAACAGACCTCGTCACTGGGCAATGAACCCGAACAAGCACAGCAACAGCAGACGTTACAACCTACTGCTGCTGCCGATGGATTAACGGCAGAACAGACCTCGTCACTGGGCAATGAACCCGAACAAGCACAGCAACAGCAGACGTTACAACCTACTGCTGGTACCGATGGAGTAGCGGCAGACCAGACCACATCACTGGGCAATGAATCCGTACAAGCACCTCAGCAGCAAACATCGCTGCCTACTGCTGGTACCGATGGATTAACGGCAGAACAGTCCACGTCACTGGGTAATGACCCTGTACAAGCACAGCAGCAAACATCGCTTCCTACAGCGGTTGCCGATGGATTAACGACAGACCAAATCGCAGGCTGGACTAAGGATCAGTATGTAACGCTGTCTGCACAACAAATCACATCATTCAGTAACGCACAAATCCAGGCTCTTCAGCATCCTGAATGGATCCCCGCAGCAGCTGTCGCGGGATTGACAGCAGACCAGGTCCCTGCGATTAATGTCAGCCTGTCCGTACTGTCAGCCACATGGCTCAACAGTCTGAGTCTGCCAGCATTGCAGGCCCTTTCAGCCACTCAGCTAAACCAGATCACCGCCGCCACAGTCAAAGCACTGGACAAAGCCCATTTATCTGCCCTTACTGCCTCACAGGTCAGCACGATGAATAACCTGACCAGCCTGAGTAAAACACAGCTGGGGCTTCTTAATATTTCTGGGCAATCCACCACCCAGATTGCGGGCTGGACTTCGGCACAGTATGCAACCTTGACTGCACAGCAAATCACCTCATTAAGTACTGAACAAATCCAGGCAATTCAGCATCCTGAATGGATCCCCACTGCGGCTGTCGCGGGGTTAACTGCCGATCAGGTGCCTGACATTAATCTGTCTGAGCTTCCGGCAGCATGGTTAAATGCGCTCAGCACAACGGCACTGCCGGCGCTGAGCGATGCTCAGCTTGGGCAACTCACCGTAACCCAGGTTGCGGGCATGACCCATTTAAGCTCACTCACTTCGGCACAATTTGGACTGTTAGATATTTCCGGGTTAACCACTTCGGCCGTTGGAAAATTGACTCAGGCGCAGTATGAGGGGCTTACCGCTCAGCAGGTTTCCTCACTCACTCCGGCACAAATTGTTGCCATGAAGCACCCTCAATGGATGTTGGACACTGTTGCCAGTGGAATTACTGTCGCTCAGTTAACCAGCCTTACGGTC
>NZ_LXEP01000052.1 GCF_001654835.1 Buttiauxella gaviniae ATCC 51604 | reverse complement strand
CCCTCATCGCAAGCCTGGATGTCAGTCATATTCAGACTTTGGGCAGCGATGTGTTGCAGTCCCTTAATAACGACGAACTGCTGGGTATCTCAACCTCGTTGTCTGCGCAACAACGGGGTACCCTGACTCAAAGCCAGCTGGCACTGTTATCCACGTCTGCCAGCACGGGCAGCGCACTGATTAATGGTCTGAGTGATACCATGCTGAAAAACATCATGACGGCCACTGCGGCTGACAACACGTCGCTGTTCAACTTTGAAACTATCGAGAAAGTTCTCAAAAGCTTTGCCTCGTCGCTGACCGATCCACTGACCGCCACGCAGTACGGCGATTTGACCAGCTACGTGCAGACTATTGGCAGCGTCTGTGGAACGGACTCTTCGCTCTACTCGATTGTCAACGGCATGGTGACAGGGGAAGGCGGTGCTTCGGTGCAGTGGACCTCGCAGGAGGACGGGACATTTACCCGCATTGGTTGCCTCGGTGTTGGCTCCTCTGCGACTCAGTTTAGTCAGCTCATCACCAACTGGATGGACGGCACCAACGCCCCGGCCTCTTCTTCCACCGAAGATACTGTGGGACGTCCACTCTTTGCTGATGGAGGCCCGACGATTAATGATATTCACCAGGGACAGGACGGTGACTGCTCCTTCCTGTCTGCTCTCCAGGGGGTGGTGCATACCAATCCTGATTTTATTAAGTCGATGTTTGTTCAGAACCCGAATAACACGTATAGCGTGAGGTTCTTTAATAACGGCGTACCGACCTGGGTCACGGTTGATAATAATGTGTTTGTCGACGGGAACAGTGTTGCCAGCTCCAGCTGGGTGGCGATTGCCGAACGGGCAAACGTGGCGTATGAAGCCACTTATCTGAATGATGACAACAGTTACTCCAGCCTGCCGGGCGGTTTCTCCAAGCTGGATGCCATTACCGGTGATACTAACAAAACCTTCTGGGCTAAAAACACGACTGAGGATAAATGGAATACTACGGATTTTGAACTGCTGAAAACCGCCGTACTGAACGGTGCACCTGCGCAACTTTCCAGCTGGGAAAGCACAAAAGATGCCGTTACCGGGCAGACAAACTTTGTCCATGCGCATGCATTCGCCATTATCGGATTTGATACCACAACCAGTGATTTTATTCTGACCAACCCGTGGGGAGCCGACCGTAACGATAGTAGTGTTGCCGGGACATTTGAAGCGTCAATGGATGAAATGTGGCAGCACGGAAATTACAATACCGGTATTGCGTTCGTTAATTCCAATGGAGCAAGTGGGGCTGCCGGGCAACTGGTTACTGCAATGGCGACAATGACATCAACGCCAGGAGCCAGTTCAGATATAGCATCCACATTGCCAGGAAATTATGATACACCGCTCATGGTGAAACCGTTGGTTTAATATTTTCCCAATGTATTAATGCCCACTCATATGAGTGGGTATATTTCTTTAAAAGCATCAAAGAAACCATTCTAGATTCAGAAGTAAAATGCTAGTCTTTTATTTAAAAATAGGACTGTAGTAAGTGGTTTAAAATATAATTTTAGTTTATATCTTTAATAAACGATCTGGTTTTTTTGACACCAAACAATTAACAAGGCACCTTCAAGTCTAATAAAATAATAATTCAAAAGTCATTGGTTGGCATAGTTTTTTTTAGCAGCGTAAATCGTGTTATTCTGAATCCACGAAAAACGGGGTTGGTATTTTCCCGTGTACCGAATAATTCATTTTTTATTATTCCAGTCGGGGGGCAGGCCAGTACTTTCAGCATTCCTACCTGGGCATATTCGTGAAAAAGGCGTCAATTATGGTGTTTTGAGTGTCGCGTAACTCCAGCCCTTTACACTCTTAGCGGCAATACCCCGACTCCGAAAGTATCGGAGACTATGCTGGATATAATTGTGGTATTTGTAACAATACGACCATCAACCCCACCCTTAGAAGCTCTGCTACTTTTAAAATCAATCCTTACTACTACCTCATCTGCACTTGTATAACTGTTTTCAGCCCCCTCTCAAATCTCATTTAGAGCCGTCATCTCCCCTGTGTCCCCTGCGTCTGTGTATATAGGACTGTACTTACCGAAAATAATTAGAGGCAGCATGGTAAATAAAACGCGGGAGAAATTCAGAAGTCCGGAAACACATCGACCATCCAGGATGTTACGATATTTACCTGTGCCACGTGTTAACTCACTCACGACAACCGAAAGACGTATTTTTATCATAAACTAACTTTCCAGTTTTATTCTAAATTGCAATATAGGAATTTTATGTTCCTCTGTAAAAAAATAAAAAAAACCAATAATATATAGTATTAACTTTCTTATAAATCTCCCGCAAATTTTAAATCATTCAAAATGAATGAGAACAAATATTTTTATCTCATAGAGTTGATTAGACTGCAGACTAATGCTTCAACAATTTTTGATTGCAGATTTTCCAATCAATATTTTTCTGGTAAAAAGTAAACATTTTTCAAAACAGCTCTTTTAGTTATGATGTAACAGCCTTCATTTAATGACTTCAGGATCTTTGTGATTGAACTCCTCGATATCTGATGACGAGAAAGGATGTAATCATAAATTGAAATTTTATTTCGTTGTTCATCTGACAATGTCCAGATTTCCTTGATGCATGATTTTATAATATCGTAATTACTGGTAACGAGAGTATATTTTTGATGCTGTTCCTCTGCTACTTCTATGAGGTAGGTGACAATATTCAGAATGCTCATCCAATATTGATTACCTGAGATGTTTGAAAAAAAATGTTCTTTGTTAAGGATCGAGGCACGGGTATCCTCTTCACATACCATATAATAATTTTCAGTATGTGAAGAGGATAAGGTAATACCAAATGGAAACGGGGGTTGGAAATGAAGTATGAGTTTGTTGTCCAGTTTACGATATAGGGCAACTTGTCCTTCTTCAATAAGAAAGACAGATGGTTTCGAACTCATGCTCATATCAAATACAGAACCCGCTTTTAATAAAAAAGGCAAAGTTTGTTCATTCTGGATAATGAGTTTTACAATTCGTTGAATATCATCATTCGGTCTAGTTATGCTTGATAAGTGCATATTTATGTTCCTCAGTGTTATCCCATCCCTCCTTGAATGCACCCACTGTTTTATTTCATCAATATCAATTTGATTCATCTATTTTAACAACACTTTTTGTTACATTTTTTATCTAAATGTTACTTTATCTGTGTTGCTGTTGTTTATTTTCGGTCGATTATTTGATTTATTTTGCATTCTTACGTATGTTTTTGTTTGGCGCAATAACTATAAATGAGTAATGTGACTCATGACTTTTGGTAATTAAATTCATTGGTTGTTGATTTTTAATTTCGAATTTCCTTTGTAATGTAAAGTTTCTAACTAAAGAAAGGTGTGAAAGTGTTGTAAAGACCAAGGATAATATTGAAATGGAATGATAAACCTGACACATGAATAAGGATAATATCCTTGCCTTATAGTAAAAATATATAACATATAACATATAACATAACGACCACTGATAGTAATTGTATCTTATTTATGGAGCCCGCCTTGAAGTTGCACAACCACGGTTAACTCTATACTGTTGCGACCACAGCTATGGTAATGGCTCTCCGAGAGTTTGAGACTGTACCTGGTATGGTCCAAAAAAAGCATGCAGATATCCCTGATCATAAGTAGCTGCAGTTTAGAGGCTTGACATAAATCTGAAAAAGCAAAAGCTGGACTTACCTGCCGGTTAGTATTGAATCTTTCCTGCAATTCAATAAGGTTTCACGATGCCAATTATAAAGAATAAGGACCAACAAAAATCATTACTGATGATCCAAGATTCCTGCGAGAAACCGGATGAGGTTATGGATTGTTTTTCCCTAGTTATTATATGTGAAGGGAGTTCACATCTTTAATATGGTTTTACAGAATAAAACAAACACAAGTCGACGGTAAATTGTCAGGATGAATAACGATGGGGGTATTTTCCTTCATCCTGATACCTGAATATATTTACACGTGTAGGCACGCTAATTATTTCAAAGAAAATCGAACCGAAAATAATTATATTATTAATTATCCCTGATGACTCAGATCCCACCATGTTAGGGTTTATTAAAATTAAACAAATCAGGTTATTATTTTGGAAATGCAAGAATGTAGCCATTTTTGTTGGCTTCTAAATATCCTCCCTTAAGGTATTTATATTCTTAATGAAGTGCGTTCACTGGTTAACCGATTTAAAATCCAGGATTTCGGCGTCATAAGTATGGAAGATAATTCTATTGCAAAATTAATTGCATGGGGTTTAATTAATTTTATATCAGCGAGATAATATAGATTGTTGAATGTCTTTCGAAACAGCGATATTGGCTATTATACGGGTAAAGACAGGATAATACGACTCCTGCCCCTGCCCCTGCCCCTGCCCCTGCTCCGCTTAGCAACACAGTCAGTTTTTTGGCTTGTCCCTGCCTCCTGCTATATTCCGTTTTCTGCTATTCCCGGCAACCCGTGCAGTTCGGGGCATTTTCACGTATCTCCCCAGGATGTTGTGTTCCTATCTGCTTTCCATCCCATCATCCAGGCTAAAAGGATCACATAAGGATCCTTTTCCGATCCGGCCTGACATTTTTCTTTTTCTGTTTTCTGGTATATTTATGGAAAACGGAAATACTCCCTGCCCGCCTCTGCGGGTTTTTTCAGTGGCGAAGCGGCGTCATGAAGGCGAAAATAGACGCAGTTTTCCACCAGATTGCGCTACGTGAATGCTTTTTGTTTTTGTGGGGCAAACCCCTGCAGAATTCACGTAGCGCAACTTATGCAATGAGGTGTCATGTCGTTACATCCTGTCACCCTGAATACCCCGACCCAGCCGGGTGGCCAACCGGATTACGGCCGGGCGATCGCCCTGCGACGCATGGCCCTGCATTACACCGAACTGCCGAAATATCTGCTGGCGCCGGAAGTGGCTGCCCTGCTCCACTATCTGCCGGACTGGACACAGCACGGTCTGGTCAACACGCTGTGGAACACCGGCGCGCGGATCAATGAAGCGCTGGCATTGAGGAGGCGGGATTTCAGACTGAATGATGACATTCCGCATGTGGTGATCCGCACCGCCAAGCAACGACGTACCGGCGGTGGGCGCCCACAGAAAGGCAAGTCCGCCAACCGGGTGGTGGTGCTGTCTGATGCGGATTATGTCCGGGAGATGCGCAATCTGTTTGCCAGTACCCGGGAGAAGTTTGATATCGATACGCTGACGGGCGAGAAACGCGCCATGCCGGTATGGAGTGTCACGGATCGGACGGTGAGGAACTGGCTGAAAGGGGCCGTGAACCAGGCGGAGCGTGACGGCGTCACCTTTACGGTGGAGATCTCCCCGCATACGTTCCGGCACAGTTTTGCGATGCACCTGTTGTATGGCCATACCCCACCCAAGGTGCTGCAGTCCCTGATGGGGCATGAAAAGTACGAGAGTACCGAAGTATATACGAAGGTGTTTGCGCTCGATGTGGCCGCCAGTCAGAACGTGACGTTCACCCTGCCGGTGGGTGATGCGCTGCAGCTGCTGCGGGAAAACCGCTGAACCTGAAGTGGCTAAAAGAAAAATGACTACTTCAGACGTTCATCAAAGCGGAAATCTACCGGGACGGCCTGGCTGATAATATTCGCATATTCAGTATGGGCGGGGCTGAGCAGGAAATTGTACTCCACCGGTGAGAGCGCACCCGGAATGCGCAGTGCCACCGCTTCACCGCTTCTCACCCACTGATCGCCGATGTCGGCCAGGGCCGACGGAGCTTCTGATGCCGCCCAGCTCTGCGGCAGGCTATTTCTTTCAATCACCTGAATCAACTCATCCGGCACGTCCACCGACAGCAGGGTAAACGAATCGAGCAGATTTGCGGCATGCAGATGCACCAGGGTCTCGAGCATGGTCAGCGAGGCGGCTTCCGAGGTGTAGACCATGGCGGTCCCGACGCTGTTCCAGCGGCCGCCTGCCTCTTTTGCGCCCTGCCCGGTCCAGGCGGTCATCAGGTAACGGGTTTTGGTCAGACGCCAGAGCTTCAGGAGTATACCCCGTGCTCAAGGCGGGTGATGAGTTTCATCACTTCCCAGGCACCGAACTCAGAGGCCAGCAGGTCGGCCGGTTTTTTCCAGCCCAGGGCGCGGCTGGGTTCATTGAGCCACTGCTGGGCCGCCGCTTTATCCCCTTCAAACAGATCCACCGCCTTATCCAGTACGCGGATGAACCGCACCAGACGCTCACTCTGTGACGGACTGAAACGAGTTTTACTGTTGCGGTTAAACGTGGTGCCGGGAATACCGGTCATGCGACGCAGATCGGCCTGAGTGATGTGCGCCCAGGATACGATGCGGCTGGCCACTTCGCCTTCCAGCCCTTTATCAATCTCGTCAACCAGCATCAGGCTGTCGGATACGTTCAGCCCGACGTGTTTCCACAGGTTGTCAGGGCTGTGAGCGGATGTTGTGGGTATAAAGACTTTCATAAGCGCCTCCGGATGGTATTTTTATTATAACCATATGGTACCACATGAGCAAATTATGCCCAGTGGATTGCCTTTAATCAGGAGGTATGGGAAATACCTGAAGTTGTCACTAACCCTCAAGAGGAGGTAACTGAAGTGGCCGTGCAAGAATAGAAAAGAGAAGTTTGCCATTATCTTCTTCTTTCATTGAGACTTTTATCGGCGTTAGGGCGTTGATTTTCTCGATAGCAGGCAGCAAAAAAGTACGCTTCATCTCTGCAAAGTTAGCACGCTGAGAGTCCGGGAGCTCATAACGGTCGGCAAGCCAGGCCGCTGAAGTGATCCAGATACCGGAAGAACGGTACTGGCAGAGGCTTTCATACAAGCGTATCACGCGTACAGAGTTGATTCGTCCACAATCGAGCAGAGTATAGGTGGTGAACTGGCTGGTCAGCCCTGTCAGATACGGCATGACCTTCGGGTTGATCTCGATGTTCCACTGGCCCCTCCCACGTTTCAGCCCAGCCTCAGAAAGCCACGGGCGACGCACTTCTTCATATTCCCCTTCTGACGGGAAAAATGTGACCTGACGGTTCCCCAGTTCATCAATGCCTTTGCGGACATCGGTACTGGCCGTGGCCTGGCTGACCTTAAAGTAGCGCTGGTAATCAGCCACCTTTACCGTGAAAACACCTGGGTGTTCCTGTTGATAGTAGGTTTGCATCAGACACAGCCACAACACGCGTTTTGCCTGTAATGGCAAATAGTATGCAGCTTCCGTCAGCTCATTAGACTGAGAGATTTTTAAGGCATTATGGGGCTTCGGTTCGACTATATCCGTCATTTTACAGGTGTCCATGCCAGTTATGGGATGTTTTTCCTCTTCCCATAGTGGCAGATACCCGTCGACCGTCAAGGTCTTCTTCAGCTATTTCCCACAAATCTGTGAGGCTGAAATAAACTTCAGGTGTTTCCCATAGTTACTTTAGCTGTTTCCCACACAAACCCAGGCTGTTTCCCACACCATCTATATGTATTCCCCATAGTAACCCAGGCTATTTCCCACACTACCTACGCCAGAAGCCCCGTGATTAAAGGCTTACGCGCAATCTAAAAAGCTTTTAAAAAGAAAAAAAGAATAAAACTCTTTAAAAATAACCTGTTGATAAGCGCATAACTATGGGAAATGGCTAAAGTTTACGGCCTGAAATAAAGACTATGGGAAACATCTGAAGAAAGAGGTCGTTATAAGCCCAAAACAGCTACTGTGGGAAACACCTGAAGAAAGAGGATGTTATGAGCATAAAACAACCACTATGGGAAAGAGCTAAAGTTTGGCGGTGAAGTCTGAACAAACTGAGTGGCCGTGCCTCTTTCGGTTCAGTGATATTGCGCTTCCTCGCTTTGACAGACTTCGCTAGTCAAAGACTGCGGCGAGCACTACGTTTTACAAATAACTATCTTTGATAAATAAGAAATTTTTTCCGACTAATAAGTGATCAACTTTGCAATAACTAACGTACTTTGCGCCATTTTTGTTGCTTTGCAATAAATTCCAAGATTTAATGAATTATTGCAAAGTTAAACTACGAAGGACTTGCGACATGGGGTTAATGGATACTCTCGACCAGTGCATTTTCGCTGGACATGAAATGACAAGAGCTATTGCAGTTGCTCAGTTTAATGATGACAGCCCGGAAGCTCGTAAAATTACGCGTCGCTGGCGCATTGGTGAAGCATCAGACCTGGTTGGTGTATCATCACAAGCCATTCGGGATGCAGAAAAAAGTGGTCGATTGCCCCATCCTGATCTGGAAATGCGCGGACGTGTTGAGCAGCGAGCGGGATACACGATTGAACAAATCAACCATATGCGTGATGTATTTAATACTCGTCTGCGTCGACCAGAAAATACTCTTCCCCCTGTTGTAGGCGTAGCGGCACATAAAGGTGGCGTATATAAAACCTCAGTATCCGTTCACCTTGCACAGCACCTGGCCCTAAAAGGGCTACGGGTTTTGTTAGTCGAAGGAAACGATCCGCAAGGAACAGCCTCGATGTATCACGGTTGGGTACCGGATCTTCATATTCATGCGGATGATACGCTTTTGCCCTTCTACCTGGGAGAACGTGACGATGCAAGTTATGCAGTGAAGCCAACCTGTTGGCCCGGTCTCGATATTATTCCTTCCTGCTTAGCACTCCATCGGATTGAAACAGAAATGATGGGACGATACGACGAAGGTAAACTTCCGACAGAGCCCCATATGATGTTGCGTCTGGCCATCGAGACAATTGCACATGATTATGATGTGGTTGTTATCGATAGTGCTCCTAACCTAGGTATCGGGACGATCAATGTTGTGTGCGCTGCGGATGTACTTATTGTCCCTACTCCTGCTGAGTTGTTCGATTACACCTCGGCTTTGCAATTCTTCGACATGCTGCGTGACCTGCTAAAAAATGTGGATTTGAAGGGTTTTGAACCAGACGTGCGAATTCTGCTGACTAAATACAGTAATAACAACGGTTCTCAGTCTCCGTGGATGGAAGAACAGATCCGCGATGCATGGGGTAGCATGGTTTTAAAGAATGTTGTTCGTGAAACGGATGAAGTAGGAAAAGGGCAAATTCGTATGCGTACCGTTTTTGAACAGGCTATCGACCAACGTTCATCAACAGGGGCATGGAGAAATGCGTTGTCTATATGGGAACCAGTTTGTACGGAGATATTTGATCGGCTGATCAAACCGCACTGGGAGATTCGATAATGAAGCGAGCGCCAATTATTCCGAAGGTAGTGACACCTCCAGTACCAAAACATGCTTCTGAAACGCCAGCGGCTCCAGTGGTTGATTCTTTGATAGCACGAGTCAGTGCGATGGCCAGAGGCAATACGATCACACTACCAGTATGTGGCCGGGATGTTAGATTTACGCTGGAAACAATTCCTGGGGACAAAATTGAAACGGGATCAAAAGTCTGGGTCAATAACGAACGTGATCAGACGCTGCTAACCGAAGAGGCACTGGATGACCTCATCCCTTCCTTCTTAGTTTCCGGGCAACAAAATCCGGCGTTCGGCAGAAAAGTTGCTGATGTCATAGAGGTGGCTGATGGCAGCCGACGTCGAATGACTGCGATGCTAACTGCTTGTGATTTCCGAATTTTGGTCGGGGATCTGGATGATGAACAGATGGATTCGTTAAGTAAGTTAGGGAATGATTATCGCCCTACGAGTGCTTACGAACGTGGTCATCGTTATATCAAACGGCTGAATAATGAGTTTGGTGGCAATATTTCTGCTCTTTCTGAGGCAGAAAATATTTCACGTAAAATCATTTCACGATGCATGAATACAGCCAAATTACCGAGAGAACTGATGGCCCTCTTCTCTCATCCAGGTGAATTATCTGCAAGATCCGGAGATGCGCTGTCGAAAATTTTTGCCATCCATGAAGCAGATATTCTTGCTCACGTTGAACGAATTTCGCAAAGAAAAGCTGCCGGTGAAAAACTGGATGCGGAAGAAATTTTTAATGAATTGAATGGTGCGAAAGCTACATCAGGCGCAATGAGGACACAAACAACTAAACGGCAATATGCACCTGGTGCTATCAGCAGAGTTAAAGGCAACCAGTTTATCCTTAGCCTGGATACCTCAGTGCTACCTGTAGATATTGTCGAACGTGTTGAAGCTATTCTTCTTGAACTTGAATCTTCCTGTAAGTAGTTAACGCTGATCTAAATACCTAACTTTCTAACTGGGGCCACGGTCCCAACCTGCTAACTGGGACCACGGTCCCAACCTGCTAACTGGGACCACGGTCCCAACCTGCTAACTGGGACCACGGTCCCAACCTGCTAACTGGGACCACGGTCCCAACCTGCTAACTGGGACCACGGTCCCAACCTGCTAACTGGGACCACGGTCCCAACCTGCTAACTGGGGCCATGGTCCCAACCTGTTTAAGGGATAACTTGGATATTGGCAAGACGAGAGCTGAGTTGATTGAAAAAGAATTCCTTTGAAAGGCGTCGGGGCCGATCATCGGATAGTAGCCACCGGAATTTCAGACCACCGTGTTGTATAGGCAGGTGAAAGCATTTCTCGTTTCATCTGCCATTCTGGGGCGATACCCCGCCCCGCGAACCAGACCTTTCCCAGTCCTGAATGATTAATCGAATCCAGCGCTTTCATCAGCTGGTCGCTTGATCTACGCCCCAGATCTTAGACAACTTATGCAGCCTGATTTAATCGATATTGTACCGGGCTAAGACCGCCAAGTTTTTCCTTTATTCTCAATTTGTTATAATAGTCAATGTAGTTAATGATGTCTTGCTTCAAGTCATCCACATTTTCATATTTATTGAGATAATAACATTCTGATTTCAGTGTTCCAAAAAAGCTCTCTATAGCCGCATTATCAAGGCAATTCCCCCGGCGAGACATACTCTGGACGATGCCACTATCCTTTAACCATCGTTGCCATCGCGACATTTGATACTGCCAGCCTTGATCGCTGTGCAATATTGGATGTTTCCCTTCAGTCAGCACTTTTAAAGCATCAGTGAGCATGGCTTTCACCATTATAAAGATCCATGATGGGGGACAAGTAAAGCTTCTTCCCATTAACTTTAAATTCAGTTACATCTGTTACCCACTTCTCGTTAGGGCGTTCTGCATAAAACTGGCGTTTCAGGATATTATCGCAAATTCGTCCTTGTTCTCCTTTATATGAACGGTACTTTTTGACGCGGATCAGGCTGCTAATACCCAGTTCCTTCATTAGTTTTCTGACGGTTTTGCCATTAAGTAAAACCCCCTCGTTACGACATGCCAGCCTGATGCGTCTATAACCATAGCGACCTTTGTGTTGGTGATATATTTTCAGTACAAGCGTCCTGGCAGACTGATATCGGTCCGGGGCCGCAAGACGTTTGATATGATAATAGAATGTGCTCCGCGGCAGCCCTGCAACAATTAACAACCGGGACAATGACCACTCTTGCCTTAGTTCATTAACAATGCTTACTTTTTCTTGTGTGTTGAGCATGTTTTCTGCTGAACCAAGGCCTTCAGCTTTTTTAAATAGGCATTCTCGACTCTGAGTTGTTCAAGTTCCTCTCGCTCATTTTCGGTCAATGCTGGCAGTGGTGGGGCCGGAATGACGCTTTTATCTGGCACAGGGATGCTCTTTTTATTTTTTCGGATGAAAGCATCCTCACCATATTTTCTATACTTTTCAAGCCAGGTACATACAGTTCAAAAGGCTGGTATCCCATGTTTTACCGCAGTTTCACGAACAGAAAAACAATCATCCACGACTTCTTTCACTACCGTAAGTTTGAAAGCAGCAGAGTAGCGCCCCTTTTTACCTGTAAGTATGTCTATTCCATGCACACGGTAGGCATAAGCCCATTTTCTTACCGTGCAGGGGCTGATGTCATACATCCTGACTACAGATTTCAGACTCAACTCGTCTTCCAGGTATTTTTCTGCAACTTCCTGTTTGAACTTCAATGAAAATTTTGCCATGTGCCCTCAGTTTTCGCTCTGGTGTCTAACTTTTGGGGCTCACTATACTATGGTGGTTAAAGACTGAGCAGGGCAGGGCATGGGGTTCGCTCCGTGCCCTGCAGCAAAGTATCCACAGGTTGTGCGGGTGGATGTTCACCCGGATTGTGGACAACCGTTATCACAAAGGATGTCGCGGTGCTCCACGTTTTTGCGGCGCGTGGCGCCGGGGGAGGGGGGGCCGTGTCGTGACGGCTTACGCCGTGCCGTTACGGTAGCCGGGCCGCTGCGCCTGCGTTTGCCGCTCCTCCCGTCTGTCGTGCCGTCACGGCGAAAGCCGGCGCTGAGATAACATTCACGACGGAGGATTTTATGCACACAGTTACCACCCCTGCGGTTTACGTTGGCACATACCATAAATACAACTGCGGCAGCCTGGCCGGTCAGTGGCTGGATGTGACGGATTTTGATGATGAGGCGGAGTTCTATGCCGCCTGTCGTGCGCTTCACGCCGACGAGGCCGAGCCGGAGCTGATGTTCCAGGACAATGAGGGTTTTCCTTCCGATATGGCCTCGGAATGTCACATCAACTGGGCGTTTGTGGAGGCGTTTAAATCCGCAGAGGAAAACCACCAGGCTGTCGTGGGTGGACTATACCGGCGACTGCGATTTTGACCGGTTTGAGGCGGCGTACTGTGGCGAGGCCGAAGATGAAGAGGATTACGCACGCGAATACGTGGACAGTACCGGGATGCTGAGTGAAGTGCC
Organism: Buttiauxella gaviniae ATCC 51604; assembly: GCF_001654835.1. Lineage (GTDB taxonomy): Bacteria > Pseudomonadota > Gammaproteobacteria > Enterobacterales > Enterobacteriaceae > Buttiauxella > Buttiauxella gaviniae. Next base: position 652 of record NZ_LXEP01000052.1, on the reverse strand, counting down.
GCAGAGCCTGCGCGATTATTTCGACTTTGAGCACACAGGGCATGGCCAGTCTGTTGACGGTTGCTACGATGCATCACGATGATGAGGTTCGGGATCCGGGTTGATTTGGCGGCCCTGCTGAAGACCCCGCGCATCGAGCGCGGGCTCTTCAGTGCCCGGCCTGTGACCCCGGCGCCCGGCTGGCGTTGTGCATCGTCCGCAGGAGGGTGAGCAGCGGCTCCTGATGCTTCTTTTGCACCATGGTTGCCAGTAAATTTCCGCTACTCAGCGCGAGGGCGGCCAGCGCTACCATGCGTTTTACCTGATCACCGTTTTCATAATCTTTGTAGGTTCGCAGGCTGACGCCCAGTTCTGCCGCCGCTTTCTCCCGGCTCCAGCCGAAACTTTTTCGCCATAATCGCAGATCATAACCGGTCATTGTGATATCCAGAAAAGTGCAGTAATTGCACTTAATTTAAAGGGTTTATGCAAAAGATTCAATATAAAAAAGGGCAATAATTGCACTTAATTAGATGTAGAAATTGAGTGTTTCATTGCATAAAAAAGGGCAAAAACTGCACTTTATTTTTACGGTGTTAATTCGCAAAACCTGGCTGAACGGACAGCAGTAAGGGCCTGAAAAAATGCATACCACCCCGTGGCCCCTTCGGCA
>NZ_LXEP01000051.1 GCF_001654835.1 Buttiauxella gaviniae ATCC 51604 | reverse complement strand
TTGGCTATCACAATGCCCCTGATTTAAAGCATCTCTCAGTGATTCGAAATTTCTTTGCTCATAATGATGGAAAATATTATGAATATAAGGATGTTAAGAATAAACCTGATACTGAAAGAGATAAAAAGGAAAGGCGCACCCTTTTAGCGTTTGAACAAGCTACAGCAGAATTTTCAGGGATTTCTCTCAACGACTTCAACTCCATAACTATGGATGAAAGCTTCCTTCCTGAAGCGATTGATGTACTGGAATCATTCGCAAGAACGTTATCAGACGCAATTACGCATTACGGAAATCATAAACTAAAGACCACATCACCTTAATGTTTGTGTAGGGGCGGTGACCTGCTCCCCGTTATTCATACAGAATGCTATTTATAATGTCTGCTCCTCGCTCATAGCCGACAGTGATCAATTTATCGGCAAGTTAGTGCCGGAAATGGGCATTGCTTAATTAAAGATATATACATCTAAGAAGTGCGAGTCATTGAGGGCTGAATATCAACGATATTAGTGACTGCTACAATCGACTCAGATCAGCGCAGGCTCCACACAGACAATATAACGCAGCCGTTTAAGCTGCGTTATAGTTAAAGCCGTTTAAGAGCTTAACTCACCATACTTATAGGATGCGGTGACACCCCCGTCGATCAAGATATCGCTTCCACTGACGTAAGTACCATTAGGTCCAAATAAAAACTCAGCAAGTGCGCCAATTTCATCTGGTGTACCACCACGGCCAGCGGGTGATTTTGAAAGCATATTTTGATAAAACTCTCCGCGTTCAACACTATTGAGTTCATCATAGGCCAGTGGCGTATAAATAATTCCGGCACTGATGCAGTTTATTCTGGCTCCACGCTTTCCCCATTTCACGGCTTCGGCCATCACGCGTAATGCATTTCCTCGCTTGGAAATTTGGTAAGCATATAAACTGTCGTCAATATCTTTAACTAAAGGCAAATTAAGTAATTCTTCAGGCACTAAGGTTGCCAGCGCATCTGCTTCATATTGAGTAAGTGCATCAACATTTAGTCGATGACTTGATTGCGAACCAATGACAACAGCCGACCCACCTTTTGCAATAACTTTGCCAAATTCTTCAAACACTACTGCTGTACCGTATAGGTCGACTTTGATGATGTCCTGTGCTTTTGCCTGAGAAGGGGATAGCCCAGCGGTATGAATGACACCTTTTATTTCCCCTATCCCAGTGGCCTGTTTAACTAAATCCTGAATTGACTGGCGTGAACTGACATCGACATAGCTGGTACTGACTTCGAAACCGGCTCGGGACAAGACGGTTTCTGCTTCTTTGGCAACCTCAGGTTTAATATCGGCCAATAAAATATGCTTACCCACACTCACTCTACGTGCAATCGCTTGTGCAATAGAGCCGCTACCTGTAACGACAATAATCTGTTTCATAAGCATCCTCTCTGGTCTGAATTTTATACATTTTTTTAAATTATATTGGTTGAATATCAGTCCACATAAAGTCAGACAATCTTTCAGAAATTAGCCATTTACCATTGTTGAAAACATAACGGTCTTGATATCGGACACCACTTGTTTGTTTTATGCGCTGCCCATTTTCTTCTTTGATTAACACAACCTGACAATATGCAATACCTTTGGCGCTATCCCCATCAATCTCTAGTGTTTGCTGACCATTGAGATGATAAACCACCGAAAACTGCACCAGATAACCGCTGAAGGCTTCAAGGATTTGTTGATGGCCGTTTAAATCAAAAACCTCCTTACCCTCCATCACAACATTGATATGTGCATTAGGTGTAAATAGAGCCATTTGTGCCGCAACATTTTTCTCATCAGCCAGGTTAGAAAATGTATCAACTAATTCTCTAAGTGCCAGACGGTGAGCGATCTCTTGGTTTTCCATACTTGATTCCTTAATAAATCTACAGTGACTAACATGTATGCCGGGGTAAGGGGACTTGATTCGCTGTTCTAATAGAATTGATTATCCTCCCATTATTATCATCGGTATATGAATTAAATGTGCTTTCAGAATTCATTTTTTAAACATAATATGACGACTCACTCCCCACTATCATGGCCACTTCTATGCTGGACAAACTTGAAGCATTAAAAATTTTTTGCACTGCCGCAGAGACACTGAAGTTCAGAGAAACGGCGGTGCGTTTAGGGGTCGCCCCGCAACTTGTTACCCGGGCTATTTCTGAACTTGAAAAACAGCTCGGTGAAATGTTGTTTTTGCGCAATACCCGACAAATGAGATTAACTCCTTTTGGTCAAAGGTTTTGGCCAAAAGCAGAGTTGTTACTGTCGGAAAGTGAGGCTCTGTTTACTGCACACCAAAATCACAGGCTCGAAGACATGTCCGGCAGCGTGCGCATCACTCTTCCGCCACTTTTTGAAAACCAGGATATTTTACGGCGTTTGTTTCGGCATCTGATGAATTATCCGCAACTCAATATCGAATGGTTACCGAGCGATGTACATCTCAATATTATCGATGAGCAAATAGATATTGGGATCAGAATTGGCGCCGTCCCGGATAATCGTTTTATAGTAAAAACAATACGTCCTGTTGGTGTGAATATTGTTGCTACACCAGATTTAATAGAGCGAGGCGGGATGCCAGAATCTCTGCGTGAACTGCAATTTAATCACCCCCTCAGTGCGCTAAATAACAGTAATTCTGGCCGCGTCTGGCCCTGGCAATTTGCGGATGGCAGCAGCTTTTTTCCGGTCCAGCCGTCGTTTATTGCTGCAGACATTCGGAGTGAATTATCCGCAGCATTGGCTGGCAGAACTTACAGCCAGTTACCCGATATTTTAGTCAGGCCATTTTTACAACGGGGAGAGCTGGTCAATATTTTTCCCGAATTAAATTATCAACCCTGGCAGCTATATATTTTCCGTCCGCACCAGCCTTTACTTCCTGCGAGAGTCCGTCTTGTCTTTGATTTATTAACGGAAATTCTAAAAGAGCTGTTCAGAGATTGATATTGATTATGGTTTGCGCGAAGATCTTCCCAATTTGAATTATTTGATGCGGGAAATCCCCAGGCTCTCATGTAAATACAAATCAGGGGTCATCACCATGCGGTTAATTAAATCAGAGATACTTAGCCGAGATACACTCGTGCCCTGAAATGGGTCACCTTTATGAGTGAGCGTATAATCCACATCGCTGCTATTGGTAAACCAGCCGGGGCGAATCAGTGTGTAATCCAGTCCAGAATATTCCACAACCTCCGCTGATTCACGGTACGGGGCAAGAATATTTCCGTACTTTTCACCCGGCACTTCGTCGTAAATACCCATTGAGCTAATAAAAATCAATCGTTTGACGGCGGTCGCTTTCATCGCTTTTACAACGCTTACGGCTTGTTCCTGCATGTTACCTGCCAGATTGGCATAAACGATATCCTGTCCAACCATCGCGCCTTCAAGGCAACGAGAATCGAGCACATCCCCTTCAATTATATTTACCCTTGAAGGAGCATGGTTTTTCAATCGTTCGGCCCGCCGTAAATAGAGTGTCAGTCGGGCTTCACTGTTATCCAGTAAATATTGGGTTGCTACGCGAGCGAGAGAACCGGCGGCTCCCAGAATCAAAACGTTGGTCATTCTTGTACCTCATCAATCAACATAGGCAAATTGTAATGAGGATGATTATGATTGTATGTGGATTTATTTTGCATTTAGTATTCACGATTGATGAATAATAAATGAAACAGCGTACTTGCCAGAAACAGTACACGTATAGCTTGTAGCGGAAGTAACAGCGTCCGCTGTTCGCTCACAGCGGACGTTTTCCAACTACCACTGCGGAGAAAATGGAAACCGTCATTCTTGCTGCACTTGAAGTCTAAGTGTTCCAGTCATTCGAACCGA
>NZ_LXEP01000050.1 GCF_001654835.1 Buttiauxella gaviniae ATCC 51604 | reverse complement strand
AATAAGCTTATTGGTTTCATGTGGACCGTAGAAATCGCTGGTATCAATATGATTCACACCGCTCGCCACGGCATCACGCAATACCTGAATGGCGCGGGCTTCATCTTTTACCGGACCAAAAACACCCGGACCCGCCAGCTGCATGGCACCGTAACCTAAACGTGCCACTTCGCGGTCGCCGAGACGATAAGTCATTGAGGGTTGTGACATGGGACGCTCCTTTATATGTGTTCACTGATTGTAGCGGTGCGCTGGCTGTGCAACTATCCGGTGAAATAAGGACAAACTGTACGAGGTTACGCACAATGCCGATGGATATCGCTCTGTTGCACGCGGTGGTTGAGGTGGCGAAAGCCGGTGGATTTCGTGAGGCGGCGCGGGTTACCGGCAGCAATGCGTCCCGGCTGAGTGACGCGGTACGTCGCGCCGAACAGCAGCTCGGCATCCGGTTATTTCATCGTACCACGCGCACCGTGGTGCTGACCGAAGCGGGTAAGGCATTGATTGAGCGGCTGCTGCCCGCCATGAATGAGGTGAATGCGGCACTGGATGCGCTCAACCGATACCGCCACACGCCGGGCGGTGTACTGCGCCTGAATGTGCCGGTCAGCGCCACGCGGCTGGTTTTTCCTGCCTTAGTGCCAGAATTTCTGCGGCGTTATCCCGATATTCAGCTGGAAATTATCGCCGAAAGTAATGTGCAGGATGTGTTTCGTGACGGCTGTGACGCCGGTATCCGTTATGACGAACGTCTGGAACAGGACATGGTGGCGATCCCGATCGGCCCGCGTATTCAGCGCTACGCCGCGGCGGCGTCACCGACTTATCTTGATGTCCGCGGGAGGCCGTTGCATCCGCGGGATCTGATCCCGCATCGCTGTCTGCGAGGGCGCTATGCCAGCGGCATTATGCCCGACTGGGAATTCGAGCGTGAAGGCGAAACCCTCAGCGTGCAGGTGAGCGGTCCGCTGGTGGTCAGTGTCGGTGGCGCGGTCGATCTGGCTGTCGAAGCGGCGATTGCAGGAACGGGGATCATTTATCTGTTCGAAGACTGGTTACAGCCCGCGATTACCAGCGGACAACTCGAGCCGATATTACAGCCGTGGTGGCTGTCGTTCACCGGTCCCTGGCTTTATTACAACGATCGCCGTCTGATCCCCGCGCCTTTACAGGCGTTCATTGATTTTGTGCGGGAAGATAATCTGCGCCGCGAAACGTTACTCTGAATAAAGCGTTGCCGGATGATAAGAAGAGGGCGGCGGAAGGTGCTGGTATTCGCTCATAGCAGCCCCTGCTGTTGCCTTGGGCTGCTTCGTGCCAATAGCAGACCTTAATCGCAGCGTATTTGTCCGCAGTGTGCAGAAAAGAGACGGAGCTGGCGGTTTGCGACACCGGAAGGCACTTTTTTTATGAAGGGCCAGGCAGCCTTAATCTCGAGAGTTAAGAAGCCATGCGGGCATCACTACCTTCGGCGTTCAGGATGCCCTGCAATGCACCAAGGTTTAATGTTAAAGAACAATAGACCAGGGAACGGGCTCCCTGATGCGATGATCGAGATATTGTCTGTCGGCTTGACATGATACTTGGGTACGCGTACCTTCATTTAATGAAGAACGAATATACGATTTTGAAAAAGATGCTGCCCAACCACCCTTCCCGTGATGCGATACGCCTTGAGAATGTCTTCGCAGCTTTGGGGAATCCTATCAGACTTGCTGCACTGTGCATGATCGCGCAGGGTGGGGAATTCTCATGCTGTGACATTTTGTCTGAGATCCCCAAATCAACGATGACTCATCACTGGCGAATATTGCGCGACAGCGGTCTGGTATGGCAACAACGGGTAGGCCGTGAATATCGATTGTCACTTCGACGTGAGGATTTGGATGAGCGTTTTCCCGGGCTGTTGGAGGCAGTTTTGCAGCCGTTGTTCAGTGATAGACTGACAGCCGATACCATCATGCAATATCAAAAATAATACCGGGATAGCCTGAGTTATATGCGTATCCCGATTTAGGTTAATATTCAGAACACCCTCTAAATTGAGCATCCATCTTTACCACACGCAATAGCGTCACCTTCAGTCGTTATCACATCAGTTTTATTATCAGCCCACAACATTTCGATTGTTTTCAGGAGATACTCTTTTGGTTGGGCGCCTAAAAGCATTTCTTTACCGTCAATTACAAAACAGGGGACGGAATTAATCCCGGCCTTTCCGGCAAGTATTTCATCTTGCCTGGATTCCAGTGCAAACGCTTCGGACTGCAGCGTGCCTGAGGTTTCATCAAGATCGAGCCCAAGTTCAACTGCAATTTTTACCAATACATCATGGTCAGCCAGCGGCAGGTTGTCAGTAAAGTAAGCCCGGAATAATCTTTCGCTCATTGCGGCGCCTTTGCCTTTCGTTTCAGCAAATTTTGTCAGCCTGTGGGCATCAAATGTGTTGGTATACAACACGCTTTCATAACGCATATCCAGACCAACCCGATCCCCCATTAAAACTATGTGGTCAATCATTTCCTTAGCCTGCAGCGGACTTTTCCCGTACTTACGCTCGATCCTGCCCTGCGTAGAGGTTGTAACTTTTTTCTCAGCGCCGGGATCTAATTCAAAGACTTTAAATACCATTTCGACATCATCGGAATGCGTAAATTCGGAGAGTGCCTGTTCAAGATGACGCTTACCGATATAGCAATAAGGACAGGCAAAATCAGACCACACTTCAATTTTCATTATTGTTCTCCGAAATAATAGTAGAAGAGGAGAATCCCCTTGCTTGGGTACGAGCATACTCGTACCATGGTTTCAAAGTCAACCCGCACAAACCTCTGAGTGAGAGCACCATGAAATCTGTTACATCACCTCGTCCCCCTATTGAATTTGTAACCGGCCCGCACCCAAAGGTTACGATTTTTTTGCTTCACGGTCTGGGTTCAAGTGGAGAAGCCTTCTTACCCCTTGCACGTAGTTTGGATTTCACTGGGGTAGGTGACATCCGCATGGTCCTGCCAAACGCCCCAATTCAAGCAGTATCGTGGGCAGGTGGACAGTACATACCAGCTTGGTACGATTTACGTCATTCTGATTTTTCTCGTCAGGAAGACGAAACAGGATTGCGTAATGCGATGGGATATTATGAAAGTCTGATACACCGGGAAATTTCGCGCGGTATTAAAGCCGAGCGCATTGTCATTGGGGGATTCTCTCAGGGCAGCGCGTTATCCCTGATGACAGGTATCCGTTTCGGGCATCGTCTGGCCGGAATTTTTGGCATGTCTGGCTATCTGCCTCTTGCCTCTGCTTCTTCAACTGAGCAGCATGATACAAATCGAACAACGCCTGTCTTTATGGCCCATGGAGAAAAAGACGACATCGTATTACCCGCGCTGGCAATGACAGCACGAGATATTCTTCAAAATGTGGGGCATGACGTTACATGGAAGACCTATCCTGTTGGGCACACTATAAGTGATGATGAACTCCATGATTTGAGTCTATGGCTAAAGAATGTTTTGGCTTAGTCAGATACACATGATGCTCATAGGGCTGGGCTGTAGGGGCATCACTTAGCTGTACCTGAAAACTGCGCGACAATTTCATCAATTACGACACGCACTCTGGCGGTATGCCGCAGATCTGCGTGGGTTACCAACCACACGCTATACGGCATCGGTCTTGTTTGTTCTGGCCACAGCCTGACCAGTCCGTCCCTTTCCCCCATATAAACCGGAATTTCCCCCAATCCGATCCCCGCAGCAATGGCTCGGCGTACCAGCAGACTGGAACTCAGGCTCGATACAATACGCCCGCGACCCAGTGGCTCCGAGACCAACGTCATGTCTTTGTAGCTTTGCAGATAGGGCTGATATACCACCAGATCATGCCCCTCAAACGCCGAGCCCGGCTCCGGCACGCCGTGGGTATCGACATAGTGTTGAGACGCGAAAAGACCCACCGGCCAGTCAGCGATTCTTCGGGCGATCAGGTCAGGGTTATCCGGCCGGATATTGCGCACGGCGATGTCGGCTTCACGTTTTGAGAGGCTGAGAATCTGCGTCGAAGCGTCCAGTTGTACTCGCACGTCAGGGTGCTGTTGATGCAGGTGAGCAATCGCCGGGATCAGGAAGTCGATGGCCAGAGAGTCCGTCGTGCTGACCCTTACCAGCCCGGTCAGGCGATCGTCGAGCCCTTGGATCCGGCGCTCCAGTTCGAGCGCTGAATGCTCCATTTTTTCCACTGCCTGCAACGCTGCTTCGCCGACAGCTGTCAGTGCATAACCCTCGGAGGTGCGCAGAAACAGCGTGCAACTCAAGGATTTTTCCAGCGCCGTGATCCGCCGGCCAACGGTAGTCTGATCGACACTCAGCACCCGAGCCGCGCCGCGTAGTGTCGACTCTCGACACACCGCCAGAAATACCCGTGCATCATCCCAATTCATAGTGCGCCCCTGATGCTGCAAATATGCATCATTGTAACGCAAAATGGCTGCATTACTGCATCAGTAAATCGCGATATCTTAGTAACCAGTATCAATCCACGGGACAGTTCTCATGCAAAGTACATCGACCACCCTGCGCCACACGATCTGGCCACCTATCTTCGCCGGCCTCTGTGCCAGCCTGGTCAGCATTGGTCTGGCACGGTTTGCTTACACGCCGTTGATTCCATCATTAATCCAGGCACACTGGTTCTCGCCCAGCGACGTGGTGTACCTCGGTGCTGCCAACCTGGTTGGCTATTTGATAGGCGCACTGAGCGGCCGACCATTGGCCCAGCGAACGTCCAACAAAACGGCCCTGAGGCTCATGATGCTTGTAGTGACCTTATCGTTTTTCGCCTGTGGCTTTCCGTTGTCGGTGAGTTGGTTCTTTGGGTGGCGCCTGATTTCTGGCATTGCTGGAGGCGCGATCATGGTGCTAGTGGCCGCGACGGTATTACCCCATGTGCCGGCAGCTAGCAGAGGCCTGGCCAGTGGCGCGATTTTCCTGGGTATCGGTTTGGGCATTGCCGGGTCGGGGACGATTATTCCGCCGTTGCTAAGCCTTGGCTTGCAGCCAACCTGGTTTGGTCTCGGCCTGTTGGCCCTGCTGCTGACTGCCGCGAGCTGGTTCTGCTGGCCGTCAGACGCGCACTCTGCGACCGCAACGACGCCGGATCACACTTTGTCTGCACGGACCGACCCGCGCGTCTATCTGTTGTTTGCCCAATACGCATTCATGGCCGCCGGGCTTGTGCCAGCCATGGTATTCCTGGTGGATTACGTGGCCCGCGGGCTCGGCGACGGTTCGCACATCGGTGCACAGATCTGGGTGATGTATGGCGCTGGCGCGATTATCGGGCCGGTGAGTTATGGGTTTCTGGCCGATAAATTGGGCGCAACGCTGAGTATTCGCCTGGTGCTAATAGTGCAGGCGATTGCCTTAGGACTGTTGTCCATCTTCAGTTCTTTCGCAGCTCTGGCCTTGCTGGCGGTGATCCTCGGCTCGTTCCCTCCGGGTATCGTCCCGCTGGCACTGGCACGGGTTCACGAACTGATCCCGCACCATCACCAACAGCAAATTGCCTGGAGTCGCGCGACGGTTTCGTTCGCCACATTCCAGGCCATCGCCGGGTTTGCTTATTCGGCGTTGTTTAATATCAGTGGCGGGCATCACACCTTGTTATTCGTTATCGCAGCTGGCGCGATAGTTGTAGCGTTGTTGCTGGAACAGGGGATGCACTTACTCAATTGGCGTGATCGCCAACGGCATGTATTGAACTGAATCACTGATGCTTTGATGTGACCAGTCCCGGTTTCTTGCCAATCTACTCAACGTCGGCGACTCAACGAAGAATGCGGATCTGGTCACGTTATGTGCGTTGACACTCAGTCATTATCACGTTACCTGGATTTAAGTAGCAAACATGCCAATGCTATTCAGGACATTCTTGAAATGAAAAAACTCGCTTCTAGTTAGAGGCGAGCAGTGTACTACCAACAACACGCGCCTGCCTCTCCGGGCCATGAGATCAGTCAGATCGGAATTAACCATCTTTACTTTATTGCGTAACTGTAAATCGCGCAGTTTCTAAACATCATAGGTCCGTTCCTCGCTCTTAGCTGCCAGGGATCAATCTATCGGCAGGTTCAGGGTTGAGTTGCACACTTAGGACAGAGAGAATGTGTTTATGCGGAAGATTATTGTTGTGCCATACGATGATAGATGGCCTGAGATGTTTGAAGCTGAAAGTTTACTGATAAAAAGATTGCTCGGTGGGATGGCTAAAGATGTCCATCATATTGGAAGCACGTCAGTTCCTGGTCTCTCAGCAAAGCCCGTAATTGATATGCTACTTGAAGTTTCCGACATCAATGAATTGGATAAGTACCATTCAGCAATGACCCAAGCCGGGTATGTTGCTCGCGGTGAGAATGGGATTGCGGGGCGCAGATATTTCATTAAAGGTGGTGATCAGCGTAGTCATCAAGTCCATGCGTTTGCAGTCGGAGATATGCAGGTATTGAGACATCTTGCTTTCCGTGATTATCTTCGAAGAAACAAAGACATTGCAGAAGAGTATGCTGAGATAAAACACGCAGCTGCATTACTCAGCAGGAACGATGCTCATCGCTATAGCGCCCTCAAAGCGAAATTTATAGAGCGTCATCAACAACTAGCGCTAGCTGTCTGAGAACGATTGAGATTGAGTTCGTTGCCGGGAGGGGATGTTCAATAATAATGAATTCACTGAGCAGTCATCAGTCAACGTCTGCTGTTCGCTCTTAGCTGCCGAAGATGTTTGGAAGGGTGGGTGAGTGCCAATAGCGAACTTTGCTAACAAGTCGGTACAGTGAGTAGCGGGATATAGCACAGTCACTATCGCTGTAAATAAAAACATGTTTTAAAAAACAGTATTGACCTCAAATCTCAAATGAGTACTCAGCAGCACAATGAAAGTAGTTAGTAAGTTAGTAAGTTAGTGAATAGAAATAAGTTCTGGGAAAGCCATTTTGCTTTACAGGCCACGAAGCTTGTTGTTTGGGATGTAGTTGCTTTCAGGCCTTGTAGTGATTGTGCTGGTTCGCAAAATGGTAGTGTTAGCGCGACGATGTAAGGCCTTGTTTTTTAGTTGATGCTGACGGTTTCGTTTGTAACCTTTGGTTATAAATTATATATCAGATGTTAGTCTGAGTTTTTTTATGAATTAAGCAAGCATATAGGAGCAAAACGGTTTTGGTAGCCAGCGCATTGCATACACAACCTTCTTCTTAGGGGCGACTCAATAATCTCGAAATGAGGCGAAATCCGTAGCATTAGCATGAATGTTTTGTATTTCTTGATCATTTTTAATTATGCCATAACCCGGCGCTTTTTGCGTAAACCATCTGTCCCGAAGAGTCTGCAATCTACCCGTTTTAGTTAAATGAGTGATAGTGTCATTCACTAACGTTAAGAGGTCATCATTATTTTTCTTCATCAAAATACCCACCAAAAATGGCGGTCCTATTTTAGTGACTTCGTAGATATTATCCTTATCCAATGAATGAACTAAATAGTTTGCCTTCATGTACTCCAGAACTACGACTGCTACTTCACCGGTTGTTAGCTTTTCGAATGCTGAATTCATGGTGCCTGCTGGTAACATCAGCATATTGAGATTGTCAAAACGATTAGCCCTTCCAATCATAGTTGTGTCTATAGAACCCTTCACAGAAGAGATGCTTCTCCCTTTATAATCATCTAGCCTATGTGCATGGTCTGATTTTTTATGGATATAGGCATCACTGGTGACATAAATAGGAATAGAAGCACTTAAACTTTCGACCCTGGTTTTAGTGATGAAAGAATTAGAACAATCTAAATCTATCTTTTCACTCTTTATTAGCTCTAATCTTTCGGACAATTTAGTGCTAATGTAATTAGCGGTTATTTTTTTTGGTGAGGATTTTTTATTTATGGCGCTAATAATTTCACTGCAAATATCAATGGTAAAACCTATAGCCACACCATTGTTTTCGTACGAGTAAGGTGGAGTGTCATGGTAAACGATGTTAATATAGCCACGCGAGATGATTTCATCTAGTGTGGTAGCATGGGAGTTATCAATCGGCAGTAACATAAAAATAAATAGAAAAAACTTCCCTGTGTATTTTTTTAAGAACTTCATTATTCACTACCTTTTGTTTTAGTTCATGAGGCTGAATGTATGGATATTTAACCGTATGGATTTAGAGGGAGCGAAGAACACTTCTTAAGTCGCTATGCCCTTCATTAATAATTTTGTATGCATATACGAATCACGTAGTTTCTCATATCTGTCATTATATTTATTTTATTTTGATATAAAATAATTTTCTTGTGCATGTGGTGATTTTTTTTACTTTATACATCAAATGTTGTAGTCATGTTTTGCGATGTGCAGGGGTTGTCAGATTTTGGAGTGCGGTACGTTAATGGGTTGTTGGTAGGCACTTAATTTTATTCACATCGTTTATTTTTATTAATGAACGAATGATCTTATTCCAATAAAATATCAGTTTTTTATTGTCGGTGGTATCAATATTTATAATTAGTCCCAGGGTGTATTTAATAAAGCTTCAGTATTGAACTTGTAAGTATCCCTCCAAACCATACCTTTCACTTTTAGAGATCTTTCGACAAACTGATATTGTTCGTATGGGGTTAACTTACACCCCTCGCTGAGCGAAAGTTACTGATGTCTGTTCCTCGCTCTTAGCAGACCACACGGCTCTTCAAACGGTCCGCTTCGTGCCAGGAGCGGACATTAGTGCGGATACAACCACATTAATGCTGGCTTGTAGAAACTCCCTTAATTAAGCAAACGTCAATAATTAATTGCGCATACTGAAATTCTCCCAACTCATCATAATCGCCCGCCCCAGCCACAGAGTTCTGGGAAAAACTTTACTTTCTGAGTATCTACAGCTGCTAAGGGGAAGTTACCGGGCTTCAAAACTGTTTCACTACCTTTCAGATGCATCAGCGTCATTCCCCCGTAAATTTGTCCTGCTTATGTCTGATGCAGGAGCCACCCGGTCAGAATATACAGGCTCGTCCATAGACCATTCATCACCAATAGTGAATTATCAAATTACTTTATCGTTATTTCAGTAAATATTATTTTAACGGAAGATAGCGTAAATACTAATTTTCATCGCCAATTCAGGCTGCCCGGGGAAACATGGGACATCTTAAATACCACCTGTTACTGATAGCCAGCACCATTATTATCGCGGGTTCGTTTATTTCAGCACAGGCTCTTTCTGCAGAAATCACCCCTGCTTCGCTTGCGCTGATGCGCTTCTGTCTGGCCGCACTGATTTTGGCACCCTTTATCATCTTCAATCCGGAACGGCGCCGGACCTTTATCCGGATCCTGCCTAAAGGGTTAATTATCAGTTTTTTCTATGCCACCTTTTTCCTGCTTATGTTTAAAGCGTTGAAAACAACCACCACGCTGAATACCGGCACGCTTTACACCCTGGTACCTTTTCTGACTGCGGTGGCCAGTATTTTCCTGTTCAGGGATAAAATTCGTCCCGGGACACTCCTGGTTTACATCATCAGCACCATCGGTACAGTTTGGGTGATCAGCCGGGGGGATGTGGGCATACTCCTGCACCTGAAGTTGAACCATGGAGATGCTCTGTTCCTGGTGGGATGTCTTTCTATGGTGGGATTCTCGGTGTCGATGAAACTGCTGTACAAAGGCGAAGAGATGTTGGTTTTTGTGTTCACGACTCTGGTCGCAGGCGCGGCATGGATGGCCGGTGCGCTGATACTCTCCGGGGAGATCCCTGATTATTCCGGAATGGATCCTGAGAAATTTCTGCATATGCTTTACCTTGCCGTCTTCGCTACGCTGCTGACATCCTGGATCATGCAGATTGCGACTGTGAAGCTAAGTCCTCGCCAAGTTTCAGCTTATATCTACCTGAACCCGGTTTTTGTGGCGTTCATTAGCATGCTGAGCAGCGGGCAGCCTCTGCCAGTTAGCGTTTATCCAGGTATCGCATTGTCAGTCCTTGCTACTGTTCTGCTTCAGGTACAGGCCGTTAAGGAGCGGCGACCTGTCACGGCGCGAAGTTGAACCGACCAAAGATTTATCCCTTATCGATCTCCCGGAAAGCTGCCATCACGAAATCAATGAACAGGCGGACCTTTTGCGATTGTTCCTTATGATAAGGGTAAACTGCATACAGCGAATGGGTGTCAGGCACCCATTCCGGCATGACCTCAACCAGTTCTCCTGACTCTAGTTCCAGACGGACAAACTCTTCCGGAATAAGAATAATACCCAGCCCCTTTATTGCTGCCTGCTTCAGGGCAATGCCGTTGTTTACCGAATAATTGGCTGGCATCAGATCTACAGAAGTGCTCTCGTTTCCTCGGGTAAAAATCCATTTTCTTGGTGAAGAAGAAAGGCTGTATACAAGGCAGTCGTGTTCTTTCAGATTGTCCGGATGAGTCGCAGGTGCGGCCTGACTGAGGTAGTCAGGGGATGCACAAAGCACCCGGCGAACCTTACAGATCAGTCGAGAGCGCATGGAAGAATCATTCAGCACCCCTCCACCTCGGATAGCAACATCAACACCTTTGTCTATCAGATCAACATAGGTGTCACTCAGGATGACCTCAGTACTGATATCAGGATACTTGTGTCTGAAGTCGCAGATGAGCGGATTAATTTTAATTAATCCGTACGACATCGGGGCGCTGACCCTCAGACTGCCTTTCGGGGAAAATGAGGAGGCCATGACGGACTGGTCAGCTGACTCCAGCGCATCCAGTACGCTGCAAATCTGACGGTAATAGACCAGCCCGGACTCCGTTACGTTCATCCTTCGCGTGGTACGATTAATTAACGCGGTACCCAGATGATCCTCAAGCTCATTAATATTTTTACTGACAGCTGCTTGCGACAAATGCAGATCTTCTGCCGCTGCCTTAAAGGTACCCAGCTCCACTACCCGGCGAAAAATATTCAATGCCGTTATTCTGTTCATATTTACTCTTAATTTACTATCAGTGAATTATATTATCACTACAACGATCTTTATACACTTTCAGGAAATCAGTATCGTAACGACACTATTAACTGATGGCAATTATCATGAATAAAATCCTCATCCTGAATGGCAGTAACAGTGTGCCGGAAGAATCCATTAACGGGCTATTGGCCTCCGAGGTTGCCACTAAATTCTCCCGACATGAAGTGTGCCAGGTGAGCCTTCACGACCTTCCATTACCTATGTACCAACTAGGCCATGAGAATGATGTGTTGCCAGATACCGTTAGCCAATTAGGCCAAATTGTCAGGGATTGCACTGCGCTTGTTATCGTGTCACCTGAACATAATGGATTGATGCCGGCCTGTCTCAAAAATGCTATTGACTGGTTGTCCCGCATACGTGAACAGGGCGAGTCGTTCTTTGGTATCCATGGGAAAAAAGTTCTGCTGTTAAGCACGTCGCCGGGGCAAAACGGTGGGGCAACTAACCTCAAGTATATGGGCGAGCTGATGCCATGGTGGGGCTGTGAGGTGGCAGGCACCTACAGTGTGGGGGACTTTTATAAAAAATATCAGAACGGCAGCTTCGATACAGAAACCGACACGGCGCTACAGGTTCTGGTTTCTCAGTTCGAATCACAGCTCTGATATTTCTTCTTCATCATTATCCCTTCATCAAGGGAGTTTGCTTCTGTTGGCTGCGATTGCAGCCTTTTTTGCTATTTCTTTGTAACTTTCTGACATGACCAATCACGCCAGACCATACTGATCTGACAACATTTAATTACTAATTCTCTGACTATAACTATATGGAGGTCAAAATGGCTGTTCTGGAAAATGGTAGCTGGTATCCGAATATGTCCGCAGATACGCTAACGCTTGAGGATACCTTTTCGGGTAAAGTCCTGCCGCAAGCCGGGCGTTATCATCTATACGTCTCTGCCGCTTGCCCCTTTGCTCACCGGCCATGGCTGGTTATTCAGACGTTGGGACTTGATGAGGTGATCTCTGTTTCATCAGTGGCCGCCATCCGGGATGACAACGGATGGGCCTTCAGTAAGGAAAATCCCGATCCAGTAAACCAGGAAGCCTACCTGCGTTCACTGTATGTGCATTCCAAATCAGATTTTACCGGCCGGGTTTCGGTGCCTGCTCTTTGGGACAAGCAGAACAGGGAAATCGTTTGTAGCGATTCTGCCGCGCTTGCTGAGACGCTCGCCACCGACTGGAAGACTCTTGCACGTAATAGCATCGATTTGTTTCCGGCATCGCTTGCCAGTGAGGTAGAAGAATTGAATGCCTGGCTTCATAGCAACATAAACCGCCGTGTTTATCAGGTAGGTTTTGCGACTAGTCAGGAGGATTATGAACGTGAAGTTGCCGTTCTTTTTGAGGCATTGGAAATACTGGACGACAGGCTGGCCACTACGCTGTACCTATTCGGTAATGAATTGACCTTATCCGACCTTTTCCTGTTCCCGTCACTGGTAAGATTTGAAACCATATATGCCGTTCATTTCAAGGCAAATAGCAGACCACTTGAGACGTTTTCAGCCCTGTACCGATACATGCTGAATTTACTCACCCGGGAGTCGTTCCGCCAGACCGTACATATGCACCACATTCATCAACACTATTATTTGTCTCATCGCCATATCAATCCTACAGGTATTATCCCTGCAGGACCTCGTCCTGAGTGGTTGAAGCAATTTGGTTTGATGGATTAACCATTGAGGGTCGATAAAACTTTCGTTTATAAGTAAGAGGCCCTTTTTAAATACTCAGTATTTGATTATTCTGAATTAAGCGGTTAAAACCTTTTTCTGGCTATTAGCGATGCTAATGCGGAAGAGGTAATAAACATTCCTTTAAATTAGTACTTATAAATTCGAACTTGTCGGCTTGTAGAAGACAAACATTCCAACTCCGTCATTACCCAGGTCCTCGACGCTGATTATCGAAAATCCGCATTTGTTCACGTAAAAACCAACGTTATTGATAAGACTGGTTGGTGTTCTCAACTTCCATCCTTCTTTACATGGTTGCATCTTTTCAATCTCTAACCATGCACGGTGGCCATAACCTTTTCCTTGTTCTTCAGGCAAAATAAATAGCTTTTCCAGGAGGTTTGCTTCATGAACTGCTCTCGAAATGACAGCCCCGCCTATCAGATGGTTAGCCACCCAAAACCCCAGGACACATTTCCCCGGCATGCTTATTTCGGATTCACATGAAAATTCATCTTCTGAATCACCTTCATCATCCTCCATATCAGCAGGGAAATAAGATGCATTCGATTCAAAAGACAAAGTATAAATTCGTTCAAGTTCGTTGGCATCAGTAATTATGGCTGCTTTAATGAGCATGAATTTCCTTGTAATAAATTAGCAAAAAACGGCCCGAGAAGCAGGATGTGGTTTCCTGATGCCTCTCTATGGCCGTCTGGCATTATTTCATCTGAAGCAATTAATACATACCCAGATATCGGTGATTACTTGGCTTTATCCAGTACGACCGGATAATTACCGCTAAAGTCGATCCATGGATTGGTTCCCAGCAGTTCCTGATGTGGTACGTCAGCTTTGTAGCGCATTGTGAATTCTTTCGGCCCATGGCCGAAGGCAACAATTAGACCCTGTTTGGGATCCATTATACCGGCGTGCATGCCGAGACCGTGGTAGCTCACACGGACAGCCTTGTCGTTCAGACCGACTTTTTCAACCTGGAACCGCGCGATTGAACCATCTTTTAGCGTAAAGCCCCAGCGGAACGGACCACCGTTAACCACCGTCATTACTTCATCGACGTCGGTTCCGTCATCGGCGGAATTCACATGCATGCGGCCGTATTTTTCCAGCACCGCTTTATGGGTTTTTTCATCCATCGCTTTCATGTCATACACTTTCGGGTATGGGCCGAAGCCAGTTTCCTCAGTTAACACACCACCGCCTTTGACTGCGGGTGTTCGGCCCGACATGCGTACCTGCTCGAGCAACTGCTCCTGATTCAGGTGAAACTCTTTAATCAGCAAATCCTGCTCAGCACTGGTCAGAGCGCGAGTTTCAGAAACTTTGAGAACTGGATTTGCTGCTTCAGGAATATCAATAGTCGTCACGTTGATGCCAATGGGATTTAGTACGGCATTGACCGCTTCAACACCTTTTATATCCGCGCGACCATCGCTGAATTTCAGGGAAACAGCATCATTAGCAAAAGCATTAACGGAAGCTACTGATACCAGTGCCGCAGCCAGTAAAGCAATTTTAGTCAGTTTCATTCTGGACTCCTCATTTAGGTGTGAATCCAGTTTAAGCATCTGAATGATTTACTAAAATAGCATTACAATGAATACACAATTTACTTTTAGTTATGAATATTGAATACGAATTTTTCTATTTTATACCGATACCTGCCGCCAGAACGTGTTTACTCACTACCAGAATTCATAGAAATGGCCTCAAATCTGTCAATGCCAGGCTCGATATAAGAGATAGTTTATGTGCCACACATCAGATGCCAGCTTCAGAATGTTTAGTATGCGGAATCACATGACCAATTGGTGCTCAGAAATGTTTGTCAGACATCGAATCGAATTGACAGGCATCGTTTAGAGAAAATGTTGTTGGATAATTAAAAAAAGGCTCTGTTGCGCCCGTGATAAGCATTCATAGGAGGTAAATCATTTATGCTGAACGTCTGCTCCTCGCTCAAAGCAGACCGTCACGTTCCCATTTTTTTTGAAAAAAATTGATGTTTGTATTGAGCCCTCAATAATGAAAGCTCAATACTATTTCGTCCTACTGCAGATTTTTCTCTTTCAAAAACTGACCTACTAAATCAGCAATCTGCACATTATTTAAATCAGAGAACGGGAAGTGAGTATTCCCTTTGATTCCCACTTCTGGCAGATGCGTTACCGTCACATCCCCGCCATGCTTGTTCACCACGTCGCGCCACTCACGAGCCATCGCCAGACGTACCCGCCAGCTGTCCTGCGCGGGCATGGCGACAGGTTTATCCGGTATGTTATCACCGTAAATAATCAGAATCGGGATTTTGGTCAGTGCCATAAATTGCGCCATTGGCACAGGCTCACCCTTCAGCGTGTCGAACGCGCTTGGCATAGGGGCAGGGAGTTCTTTTTCGGGGAAGACAAAGCTGCTGCCAGGCTCGAAGGCGACAATGGCTTTAACCTTGTCGTTTTTCATCGCCGTGTACCAGCCTGGTCCGCCACCCTGAGAGTGGGTGAAGAGGATAGCCGGGCCGGATTTATCCACGACGGCGGACATCGCATCAGAGATGACATTGATATCAAACGGCCCGGTATTCGGGGTCATCTGACGGAAATACTGATTCAGCGCTTCTTTGTCGTGAGAGAACTGAACGCCTTTAAAATACTCTGGCCATACGCCAACGCGGAACTGATTAAACCACATCTGCTCATCGGGTTTTGGCGAAACAGTACCTTCTACAGTCGTGCGCCCGGCGCTTCCTCGACGTGGCTGATCGACAAGATAGGTTGAGAAACCGCGACGCAGGAATATGTTCTGGAAACCTTCGCGACCATCCGGGGTGCTTTCCCAGGTACGGGAGAACTGACCTGTGCCGTGCAGCATGACGATAGGGTATTTATGCGGATTCTCCGGGATTTGGTAGAACACAGATGCATGATCGCCATGGTAGGTTTGGCCAGCTGAGTCCAGCGGCTTTTTCGCGTCAAATGTTCCTGGTGCGGTGATGATAGTGCCACCAGCAGAAAAGCTTCCCTGTTCCTGAATGACCAGCGGCTCGGCATATACCGACTGAGCCACCAGACCACCCGCCATCATGCAAATGGCCAGCGTTTTTAAGATCGTCTTCAAGATTACATCCTCTGTTATGTTTGCTGTTCAATCATATCTGAGTTGTCAGCGTTAATTATTTAGCACCCCTGATTGCCCTTATTTGGCAGACTCATGAATGCGGACGATTAACTGCGTATTGTTTCTAACCAACTGGTGACCGTTTCAGTTGTTCTTCGCTCCTGGTCGCATTCAAGTACCAGCGGTTTTTCCCGGTGCGCAGTTGGCGCGAGACTGGCAAGGATGTCGTCGCTGTCTCCTTTACCGTAGCCACCGTGAGTAATAAAGGGGATGAGTAATTTGCCCGCAAGGTTGTGGCTGCTGAGAAACGTTTGCACTACGGGCGGCACGCTGGTTCCCCAGATGGGAAAGCCTAAATACACGGTCTCATAATGTGAGATATCTGCGACGCTATTTTTTAATACTGGTTTTACTTCTTGCTCACACTCATTTTTCGCCTGTTCAACGGTCTGGAAATAGTCTTCCGGATAAGGCGTTGCCGGTTCGATTTCAAACAGATCGGTGTTCAGGCTACGGTGAATGACACCCGCAATCACCCGTGTATTTCCGCTGCGAGAAAAGTACGCTACCAGAATTCGACTTTTACCCTGCACGTTTGCATTTCCGGTGGCTGCTGAAGCCAGGGAGACGTTCGCCAGCGTGAGCCCGGCAAGCGCGGTTATCAACATTCTGCGGTTGGGATCATGCTCCATAACCAGCTCCTGTTAGTTTGCGAGGGCTTGTTGCAGCGCCTTTTCAGCCCGCGTTGCTGCATCATTTTCGCCATGTTCACGCAGAACCAGTACCAGCTGTGCTGCCGTCAGGCCGACCCGCATGCTTGCTCGTGTATGCGATAACAGCTGGGCTTCAACGCCTGGAGTGGCCGCCAATGCGCCAACCGTTGCCAGCTCGCGGCTTTGCCAGTCAAGGTTATCGCGGGCGAAAATGTCGCCAAACAGATGCGTTTGCAGGAATCGGTTAATGACCGGGGCAAAATCAAATAGCGGTCCCTGTACGGGAGCGCCTGAGATTTTCGTCTGGTTTGCGGTACCGACACGGCGAAGCTCATCTCCGACAGGGATTGGGGCAACCGGTTCTTTACCCTCAACGTCTTTGATACCACGTTGTTTACGTGCTTCGACGACCTTCATCAGTTCGCTAAGTGCATTCAGGCTACGGGGAAAGCCTGTGTAGGCATAAAGCTGGACGAGAATCTCTTTGGTTTCGTTTATCGTGAGTCCTGCGTCAAGTCCCTGATTCAGGACGGCATTCAGCTTGTCCATCTGACTGCTGGCCATTGATGCCGCAATCAACGGGATGGCCTGTTGGCTGGCTGACAGGGTATCTGAAACCTTTTTTTCGTGGTTCATTTCTGAGGCTCCTTTATTGACGGGCGCAGCATGTGCCGCGAGACCAAAACCAAAGGTCAGCAGTACCGCTGCCGCTAATGCTTTAATGGGCGTGGTATTGTTCATCTGTCACTTTCTCCATCCAGTTAACGCTTTTGCCATCCACAATCCCGGTTATCGCCAGATGCGTCATTGCGCTGCCGGGTGCCGCTCCGTGCCAGTGTTTGACGCCCGCCGGGCAAGAGACAACGTCACCGGCGCGGATAACCTGCACCGGCTGGCCTTCTTGTTGGGTGAGCCCCACACCCGAGGTCACAATCAGCCGCTGACCTGCCGGATGCGTATGCCAGGCGGAATGAGCACCAGGCTCAAAAGTGACATAAGCCCCGGAAACACTGATGTCGTTATCCGGTTTGAAGAGAGGATCAACCCGGACGCGACCGGTAAAGTTCTCGGCTGGCCCGTACACCGCATTCTGGCTTCCGGCGGGGGCGATATGGACAGCGGGATTTTGCTCCGCTGCCCAGGATGAAAATGTGAAGAGGGGCAGTAACAGCCCGAGGTAACGAAAATGTCCGATCATGCAAAGCGTCCTTATCAATGAAGAGGGGATTGCCTGCGATAATTTTATCGAGGGGGTGATGACGTCAGGCTGACGCCCCCCTGACAATTCTGTCAGTTAACCCTGGTCCCGGCTCAGTGTCGGAGTGAGCATTGCCCTCAGCTTTATCCGCTTGCATCGCAAAGGTGAGACCAAATGTATTGATGCCACCTTCACTTCGCGCAAAGACATCTCCCCGGTGCATAATGGCGACGGCACGCACGATAGACAGGCCCAGCCCATGATGGGTATCACTCCTGGCCCGGGAGGTGTCAACGCGATAGAACCGCTCGAAAAGCCGGTGTAAGTGCTCTGGTGCTATCGGATCGCCCGGGTTTGAAACTTCAACACAGGCTTGATTGTTTCTTTCGCTTAAGCGCACCGTAACCGTGCTGTTGGAGGGTGAGTGTCTTGCGCTATTTTCCAGTAAATTGGCCAGTGAGCGGTGGAAGAGTCGTCGGTCGATGTGCGCGGTAACGTCGCCCTGAACATCCAGAGAGAGCTGTTTTTCAGCAAAAGAGGGTTCCACATACTCCGCTGTTTTCAGGGTTTCTTCCCGCAGGGACACCTGGGTAAGCTGGGACGCATGTTCACCCGCATGGGCATGGGACAGGAACAGCATGTCGTTAACTATCGAGGTCATGCGTTCAAGTTCTTCCAGGTTAGAACCCAGTAACTCTTCCAGTTCATCTTGAGAACGTCGGCGCGAGAGCCCCAGCTGAGTCTGGCCGATCAGATTAGTCAGCGGAGTCCGGAGTTCATGCGCAACATCGGCATTAAAGCTTTCGAGCTGCCTCCAGGCGATTTCCTGACGCTCTAACACGCCGTTAAAGGATGACGCCAGTTGCTGCAACTCTTCGGGCAAATCGCGGATATTCAGGCGCTGACCATGGTCCCCGGGAGCGAGTTGCCGGGCCTGTTTACTGAGCGCCCCAACGGGACGAAGACCGATCCTTGAAACGACGTATCCCAGCAAGGCGACAATCACGACGCCCAGAGCGGTAATGATCAGCAATGTACGCGTGAACGCATCGAGTGTGCCCATGTACGGCGTGGAGTCGATGGCAACCACATAGCGCAGCTCAGGCCTTTCACCGTTGGCGGGGATGGTTTTCACTAACAGAAACAGC
This sequence comes from Buttiauxella gaviniae ATCC 51604, assembly GCF_001654835.1. Lineage (GTDB taxonomy): Bacteria > Pseudomonadota > Gammaproteobacteria > Enterobacterales > Enterobacteriaceae > Buttiauxella > Buttiauxella gaviniae. Next base: position 40,348 of record NZ_LXEP01000050.1, on the reverse strand, counting down.
GAGCATGCACCTTCTGATGCACCTGGCACTTTATTAAAGCCTTCCTGTAAAGAAGACCACTGAACACCCACCGGTGGTGTTCCCCCTATGCTAAAGCGTGGGTTATCGCTCACTATCCAGTAGCGAACGCGTTCACCTTCAGAATTGGTTAACACAGTGAATTTATTGGCCAGCGTAGACCAGCCGTCAGCCGAGGTTCGGGCGGTGATCCACGGACTCATTAATGATTCCCGGAACAGCAGTTCGTTGTGCATCTGCTTTTGCAAAGAGTCATGTAAGGAGCTTCTTAGCAGGATGCCGATAACGGATACAATCAGCAGCGCGGATAAGGCAAACATCAGCGCCAGATGAACGGAGATGGAACGCTTAGGCATGCTTATCCCCTTCATTTATTCGGACCGTACTTCGAGGACATAACCCATGCCACGAACGGTATGCAATAGTTTGATATCGAACGGGGCATCCACTTTGGCTCGAAGTCGTTTAATGGCCACCTCAACCACGTTGGCATCGCTGTCAAAATTCATGTCCCATATCTGCTCCGCAATCATCATCTTTGACAGAATCTCCCCCTGATGCCGGGCCAGAAGGCTCAACAGGGAAAATTCTTTCGCGGTCAGCTCCAGTCGCGTTCCGGCACGAAATACACGGCGAGCCAGAAGGTCGAGATGCAGATCGTGAATTTGCAGTTGGGTGATGTCTGCGCCATCCGTAGCGCGGCGGCGCACCAGTGCCTGAATACGCGCCACCAGTTCAATAAGCGAAAAGGGCTTGGGCAGATAATCATCCGCGCCAAGACGTAGCCCTTTAACACGCTCGTCGACCGAGCCGCGAGCCGAGAGCATCAGTACCGGCGTCTGTTTAGCTGCTCGCACACCCTCAAGTACCCGGTAGCCATCCATCCCCGGTAGCATTACATCCAGTATTATCGCGTCGTAGTCGAACTCCAGCGCGTAATGAAGACCTTCAGCACCATCTGCAGAGACATCTACCGTAAATCCGGACTCACTCAACGCACGGTTGAGATAGGTTGACGTTTTTTCTTCATCTTCGACTAACAACAGGCGCATAACGGGACTTCCTCTTAACTTTTCATCGGTGCTTCAACATCGGAATAAACCTGCACGGCATCCGGCAGACGTTGCCCCTGGATAGTGATCGCATCTAGTGAGCGGGTGAGCTCGGTCATTTCTGCCGCAGTCAGCGACACGCCGGTAGCCGCTGTGTTTTGCTGCATATGGTCTTTATTGGTGGTGCCCGGGATCGGAACTATCCAGGATTTACGGGCCAGGAGCCATGCCAGCGCAATCTGACCCGGTGCGGCATTTTTTCTTATCGCCCAGGTTTTCAGCAACTCAACGAGTTGTAAGTTGTGCGGGAGATTGTCGGGTGAAAATCGCGTTTCTATAGCACGTATATCACCGGCAGCGAACCGGGTATTTCCATCAATCCAGCCCGTTAAAAACTGTACGCCGAGTGGGCTCCATGGCACAAAACCAATGCCCAGCTCTTCACATACCGGAAGTACCTGCTTTTCAGGGCCGCGCCAGAGCATGGAGTATTCACTTTGTACGGCGGTAACGGGTAATGCCGCATGGGCGCGTCTCAACGTGTTGATGCCCATTTCAGACAGACCCCAGTGCAGGACTTTTCCTTGATCCATTAAATCTTTCACCACACCGGCGACATCTTCGATTGGGATCTGCGGATCAACCCGGTGTTGATACAGTAAGTCGATGCGATCGGTGCGCAGGCGTTTGAGCATGTTTTCGACGACCTGTCTGATATGCTCCGGTCTGCTGTTAAGACCCGGCAGTCGCTTACCTGTCTGCTGGTCAATGTTCCAGCCAAACTTAGTGGCAATAACGATTTTGTCCCTGAATGGGGCGACGCCTTCCCCGAGAATTTTTTCGACTTCAAAGGGGCCGTAGGCTTCAGCAGCGTCGAAGAACGTTACCCCTTCATCAAATGCCCGGTGGATAACATTGATCATCTCAGGACGCCAGGGAACAGAGGTGTCATATTTGCGACTCATGTTCTGCACGCCCAGACCGACGGCAGAAACTTCCAGTTTCCCAAGTCTACGTTTGCCCAGAGCAGCAGAGTGTTGGTTGGTTTGTCTGGATGAATCGACCTGAGAGGATGGGCTCGCTGCCGATACATGGGGGATCAGCGTGGCGGCGGCAATACCCGCCCCGGCGACTAATAGCTTGCGTCGCGCTGGCATTGTTGGATCATTCTGGCTTTTCATTGATCGCTCCTTTTCTCAGAAAATTGAACGTGAAACTCATTAAGCGAGACCATTCTGCCTCCTGATTGCCAACATAAAGCTGACAGTTACCTGACAGCGTTGTCAGAAACACTAACCATCCCGGTCCCTTTCCTGACAACAATGTTATTTCCCTGTCACGATGCTGACAGCCCTCTCTGCCTAATCTGAGCCTGCAAATTTGATTCCGCGAGCCTGCATAACCAGGCTGACACTCATCGGGAGAGACCATGAAATTCACGCTTATCAGTGCAATGCTACTCACGGCAATGGCCGGAGTGACCTCAGTCAATGCGGCTGATTATAAAAAAAATCCATTCACACTGGCCTATGACGGTGCCATCACCGAGAACGTCAAAGGCAAGGTCAACATTCATCCGGTGAAATACGATCTGCATGGCATCCAGATCGCCGCGAATGTCTATACCCCTGCTCACTATGATCCCGCTAAAAAATACCCTGCGGTGGTGGTTGCACATCCTAATGGCGGCGTAAAAGAGCAGGTCGCCGGGTTGTATGCCCAGCGTCTCGCCGAACAGGGCTACATCACGATTACCGCCGATGCGGCTTATCAGGGCGCCAGCGGTGGTATGCCTCGTAGCGTGGATAAACCGGCTAACCGTATTGAAGATGTTCACGGCATGGCTGACTACATCAGCCAGTATCCGGGGGTTGATACCGCCCGCCTTGGTCTGCTGGGTATTTGCGGAGGCGGCGGTTATTCACTTGTTGCGGCTCAAACTGACAAGCGGTTCAAATCGATAGCAACCATCAGCATGTTTAATTCAGGCCTTGTGCGCCGCAACGGTATGCAGGATTCACAGCTGGATACTATCCAGCAGCGTCTTCAGCAGGCTTCTGACGCACGTGCTCAGGAAGCAGCCGGAGGAGAAGTGCTTTACTCCGGCGATGCCAACCTGACTGATGAACAGATTGCTAAATTACCTTTCGCCTTGTATCGCCAGGGCTACGAGTACTACTGGAAAACCCACGCGCACCCGAACTCCACGTTTAAATACACCACCAGCAGTCTGCTGGATTTGATGAGCTTTGACGTAACGGACGATATCAATCTCATCAATAAACCGCTGCTGATGATTGCCGGTACAAAAGCGGATACGCTCTATATGACTGAAGACGCGTTCGCGAAAGCCACTGGTACGAAGGACAAAGAACTCTTCCTGATCGATGGCGCTACCCATATCGAGACGTATTGGGTGCCTGAATACGTTGATAAGGCTTTGCAAAAGTTAGACGTCTTCTTCGATAAGAATATTTAATCCGCATCTGTCGATACCCCGGCGGGTATCGATTTATCCAGAATTTATCGTTCAGATTAACGGAGTCGGGATGAAAGATAATTACGCCTGGTTAATAGCCACTATGAATGAAATTCATAAAATCATTCGGGCAGGGGATAGTTGTTTTTTACCTGAACAGTCAATGCCATCAAGGCGCTGGCTGCCGTAAACACCGCAATTATCCAGCCCATCGTCCATGGCGTGCCGTCACTGAACAGAGCGAGAAGCAGTGAAGATATGATGCCACTACCGTATTGTAATGCTCCCATTAGCGCCGACGCTGAGCCTGCAACATTAGGAACTGCATCAAGTGCGCAAGCCGTGGATGTCGCAGCGATGATGCCATTCATGGAGAAGAATACGAACACCGCGCCGACAATCACGGTAATTCCACCGACACCCAGGCCGGTTGTGACCGCCAGCACTATTGCTGCAATAGTGGCGATGAATACGGCATTCCTGAGCAACGCTTCCAGTGGATAGCGGTGAACCAGACGTCTGTTGACCATGCTCACCGCCATCAGTCCAAGAATGTTTACTGCAAACAGCCAACCGTAGTGCTGCGGATCTACGCCGAAGTACGTGATGTACACAAACGGAGAGCCCGTGATAAAGGCGTAGGCTGCAACGTAATAGAACGTTAGGCATAGCGTAAAACGCATGTATTTGGCATTGGTTAGCAAAGCATAGTAGTTGTGAAAGGCTCTGGTCACGGAGGCTTGTGAGCGTTTTTCAGCAGGTAATGTTTCAGGTAACCAGAATAAAGACATCAGCATTAATGTTCCGATAATCGCCAGCAGCCAGAAAATGGCATGCCACGAGGTGACTTTAATCATCTGCCCGCCGATCAGTGGCCCTGCAATCGGCGCGATGGCCATGATTATCATCAGTGTCGAAAGCATTTGTGCTGCACGAGTGCGGCTAAACAGGTCACGGATCATTGCTCGTGCCAACATCGGCCCGGTACAGGCACCTAACGCCTGAAAAACACGCCAGAAGACAATTTGCTCGATATCTGTTGATAACGCGCAGCCCACCGAGCCAATGATGAATAGACCTAAACCGATAAACAGTGGCAGTCTACGCCCATAACGATCGCTAATCGGTCCCCAAATCAGTTGCGCAATGCAAAAGCCGATAAGGAACCCTGTGATTGTCAGCTCAGCATCACCCTGTAAATCTTTTGCCATGACCGGCATAGCAGGAAGATAAATGTCGGTTGATAAAGAGGTAACAGCCATCAGGGCGCTGAGAATGAGTAGAAACGAGAGACCCGTTTTGTTAGCTGTAGCCGACTGTGTACGTGCCTGTTGATTAAGCATGGTGACCCGTATCTTTGGCTGGATGGACCGCTTCTGTGAAGACTACAGCTGCGGTATCTGGCAGTTTTACACCCTCAGTAACGGTGGCGCTTTTATGGCACCCGAAGCTGATAGTGATGAAAAATGGATGCTGTTCAACAACATGAATGGCAACAGTACGGAAATGAGCGCTGAGGCGGCAGGCATTGCGGTGTGTCTGATTGAATACAGCCACCATGCCTGTCGCACGGAGTGCGATGCCATGACAGAGCATTACTACCGACTGAGGGATTACGCCCTTAGCCATCCCGAATCCCACGCCATTCTCGCCATCATCGATTAAGGAGTTTTGCTATGGAGAAACAACTGACTTTGTTTACGCCGGAACTACCTTTACCGGCACAGCGCAGCATTAAACGTGCCCTGAATCTGCTAGACCAGCATCTGCGCGAACCAGGCGTTGCATTCACCTCCACACAGGCCGCTCGCGACTGGCTCAGGCTGAAGATGGGAACCCTTGAGCGCGAGGAATTTATCGTGCTGTACCTTAATAACCAGAACCAGTTGCTTGCCCACGAAACGCTCTTCACCGGCACCCTCAGTCACACTGAAGTCCATCCCCGTGAGGTGGTAAAACGCGCCCTGTACTTTAACGCGGCGGCAGTGATATTCGCCCATAACCACCCATCCGGGGAGGTGAATCCAAGTCAGGCAGACAAGGCCATTACCCAACGACTGGTACAGGCGCTGATGCTGGTGGAAATCCGGGTACCTGACCACCTGATTGTCGGTTGCAGGCAGATATTCTCCTTTGCGGAACATGGTCTTCTTTAACAGGAATAAAATTATGAACAACGACTCAACGCAAACTTGGGGTCTTAGACGAGATATCACTCCGTGTTTCGGAGCCCGACTGGTGCAGGAAGGTCATCGCCTGCATTTTCTGGCTGACCGGGCAGGATTCACGGGCTCATTCAGTGAGGTGCAGACCCTACAGCTGGATGAAGCCTTCCCGCATTTTGTCGCAGATCTGGAGTTGATGCTGCTCTCTGACGAGCTGAATCCCCGGTACGCGCACTGCGTCACGCTCTACCGTAACGGGTTGACCTGTGAAGCCGATACGCTGGGCAGTTATGGGTATGTGTATATAGCAATTTATCCCACAAATCAGGTTAAAGACTGATCCTCAGCATCATCTCAGCTTTGTAAGCCATCAAATCTTCCGTTCCTATATTTAAGAGACTCAACATATGCAAATATCAACTGTACCGGCCACGGTGCCGGTTTCGTCACCCCTGTCGCCGGTCTAGGTGTGGCAACAACTGTTAACGTATCTGCTGGAGCAGCATTACGGCCTGACACTTAACGACACGCCATTCCATGAGGACGCGGTCATTCAGGAACATATCGAGGCGGGAACAACATTGGCTGACTCGGTGAATTTCCTGGTGAAACGCTATAAACTGATACGTTCAGATCGTAAGGGTTTTACGTGGCAGGAACAAACACCATACCTTACAACTATCGGTATCATGAGAGCCAGGCGCGCGCTCGGTATACTTAATCGTAACTAGTCAGGTGCAACGGCATCGCTACTTTTGCGTATGCATTTTATTATCATCTTGCTATCTGCTGATTTATCAATATTAGAAATTGGTCGAATTTAAAGCATCCATGCTTTGGGGGTATGGTTGGGGGTATAAAACAACTTATAAATTAGAAATACTTTTATTTTCATATTGTTGTGTTAGTCGTTCTATTCCCGCTGACCTCCAAACAAATCTTCTTATTCAACCAATTTGGTGGGATAAAAACACCCCCTCTTTAATCATATTCAGGCGTCGCTATCCAGAAGAGAAGTGCCGTAAGAATTATCAATGGTGCATAGCCAGCGCCCGTCGGGTTCCTGGCGAAAAACGTAGGTTGCACGTCGCGTTGTTTCAACACTGTCGCCTTGCTCATCAAGGAAATGAAGCAACGTTTCCATAATAACCAGAGCATTTCCCGCACCTTCAATAACCTGCATTTCTCCCTGTTCAACCACCAGTTCGCCCTGGAAATAATCAGCTATAGCGATAAACGCTTTACGGATGTTGTTTTTGCCTTTAACAACCATACCTGGCTTTACCACAAGGGCTGCATCTTCCGCATAATGTTGCATAAGAGAATCGAAGTCTTTTGCGGAAATTGCGCTATCGCATGACTCAATGACCTGCCGGATGGGGTGTGGACACATATATTATTCTCCATCATGGTGATAATGATAAAAGGCATAATTAACCCTGAAAAACACATGCATTAATAACTGCTTATCGAGGTTTTTGATAGCATAAAGCCCTGGAGTATTTATGAACAGTTCAACTTTCCCGGTGGGTATAAATGTTAAAAGTGATTGCCGAAGATTTTATAAAACCAGAGGCTATAGAAATAGTGCTGCCACTTTATCTCGCCCTAGTTGAAGCCACAAAAAAGGAGCCGCTGTGTATTGCCTATGACTTATATATTGATGAGAAAGATCCAGGGCATTTTATCTTTATAGAGGAGTGGCCTGACCGCTCGGCTCTGGATGCACACTGCGCCAGCGAACATTTCAAACGTCTTGTGCCCCAGATTAATCAATACACTCGAAAAGAAGCGACTTTTATCCTGATGAACTCGGTTGGTTTCCTCAACTGAAAGCCAGCAGGCTTTCAGTTCGCCGCCCCGATAACTGTGCGTTATTTACTCATGGGCGTGCTAGGATGAACCCCCTTCATTGAAAGGCAAATCGCATTATAGCTCCAGGCTTACTCGCAATGCTTTTCACAGGCATATGAAAACTCACGCAAGAAAAACGAACAAAATTTAACCTATACTTTATAGAAGACTCTTGCAGCTGTTAAATCCCTGATGCCTGACACCCCATCCTGAGAGAACGTTTCTGATCTGATTGAACAACTGCTCCTGTGCGTTCACATCGCCTGATGAGCAAATTCATGAAATTAAACCTTAAACAGTGGTTTACCGCGAGTAAGTCACTGGAATTGCATCCAAAAACCCCTGATTGGTTGGGCACTGAGCCTGCGAATGAAAGTCCTATCAAAGCTGAGCTATTTTCTGCGGCCCAAATGGAACGGTATGGCCAGAAGTTGGCGCGTTCCCATAAATTATCGACCACCAAGTTGCCTTACTACTTACTCAAGCGCCTGGAAGATAATGAAGCCATCATTACCCGTAACTGTTACCTGCTCAATGCGGGAGAAAAGTCAGGGATTACGCCCGCTGGCGAATGGCTGCTGGATAATTACTATCTTATCGAAGAACAAATTCGTGTGGTTCGCCATCACTTACCCAAGAATTTTGGCAAGGGTTTGCCGCCGTTAGCCGCACCACATAATTGCCCGCGTATTTATGACATTGCCTCCGAAGCCATTGCCCACGCCGATGGCCGTTGGGATGCCGCCAGTCTGACAAGCTACATTGCAGCATACCAACAGGTCACGCCGCTAACACTCGGAGAGCTTTGGGCACTGCCGGGAATGTTGCGCCTGGCGCTTATCGAGAATTTACGCCGGGTCAGTATCGAAGTCGCTGACGCGCAAGAAGAACGAAACCTGGCCGATGTCTGGGTTACGCGTATTTTTGAATGTGCCGAGAACACGCCAGCAGATTTGATTATGGTGATTGCGGATATGGCTCGTTCGCGCCCGCCATTGAGCAGTGCCTTTGTGGCTGAGCTAGTTCGCCGCTTGCAGGGGCGGGGGAATATGCTCTCTTTGCCGCTGACCTGGGTTGAACAGCGCCTTGCTGAAACAGGCGTCACCACCGATTACCTGATTCACCGCTTCAACCAGCAACTTGCTGCCAGCCAGCTATCGGTTAGTAACAGCATTGCCGGTTTGCGTCTGCTAAGCGAAACCAACTGGGCAGACTTTGCCGAAGCCATGAGCCTGGTCGAACAGACATTGCGCCAGGATCCCGGTGGTATTTACCCGGCTATGCATTTTGATACTCGCGACCACTATCGGCACATTATTGAGATCTTAGCCCGGCACAGCCACCACAGTGAACCAGAAGTCGCGCGTCACATTCTGGAGATGGCACAGTCAGATGGTAACCATGTTGGTTATTATCTTATTGGGGAAGGGCGCTCGAAACTGGAGCATCAGCTTGGGGCCAATACGTCTTGGGTCGTTCGACTGCGCCACAGCTTTAATCAAATTCCGCTGCTTTCATGGCTCGGTAGCCTGGCCCTGTTGACCACCGCACTTACCGCCGACGTTTTATCTCATACACACGAACAAGGTATGAACTGGCCGTTGGCGCTTCTTGCGCTGCCGTTGGTAGTGCTGGTTAGTCAGTTAGCGATCAATTTACTCAGTGAGGCGACGACTCGCTTTCGTTCGCCGCTCCCGCTGCCACGTATGGATTTCTCGACTGGTATTCCGGCCGAGTTTTGCACCATGGTTGTTATCCCTTGTTTGCTTACCAGCCGCACGGGGATAGACAAGCTGCTTAATAGTCTGGAAGTGTGTTACCTCGGTAACAATACGGCTAATCTGTACTTTGCTTTGCTGACGGATTTTGCAGATTCCCCAGATGAAAACTCGCCGGAAAACGCCGAGCTTCTGCACTGGGCTGAAGCGCAAATGCAGAATCTGAACCGCCGCTATGCTTCCGTTTCCCAGCCGCTTTTCTTCCTGCTTCACCGCACGGCGCAGTGGAATGAACAGCAAAACGTGTGGATGGGTTATGAGCGTAAACGCGGCAAATTGTCGATGCTCAATAGTTGGTTACGCAAACCTGCAGAACAGTTTTCCGAAGTCCACAGCAATGTAATTAGCCCGCCTGCGGGGGTGAAATATGTCATCACTCTGGATAGCGATACAGTCCTGCCGCGCGATACTGCCCATAAGCTGGTCGCAACTATGGCGCACCCGCTTAATCATCCGGTCTACGATCCGGTAAAACAGCGCGTCGTCAAAGGGTACGGTATTTTGCAGCCTGGGCTTGCTGAAGAGATCCCGCGTAACGGGCAGGGGCGCTATGCGGCTATGTGCAGTAACGTGCCGGGTAACGATCCATATTCGATGATGTCATCGGATATTTATCAGGACCTGTTTGGTGAAGGCTCGTTCGTCGGCAAAGGTATTTACGATATAGATACTTTTACGCAAGCCACGCGCAATACCTGCCCGGAAAACCTGGTGCTGAGTCATGATTTACTGGAAGGGTGCTATGCCCGTTCGGGTTTGCTCAGTGAAGTGCTGCTTTATGAACAGTACCCCAATAATTACCTTACCGATGTGGCAAGGCGTACCCGTTGGATACGCGGCGACTGGCAACTGCTGAACTGGCTTAAACTCAACCCCAGAAAAGCGGATGGTACGCGTGGCAAAAACCCGCTAACTACGCTTTCTCGCTGGAAACTGCTGGATAACTTGCGTCGTAGCCTGGTCGCGCCGTCATTTCTGGTGCTGGTGTTTTGTACCCTTTTACTGGTTCCGAACCCATTTTACTGGATATGCGTATTGGCCGCGGTGTTGCTACTTCCTACGGTGCTGGTTATCGCCCAGGATATTCTCAATAAGCCCGCTCGGCGGCCATTCTTGCAGCATCTGATTCTGGTGTCATCGGGCGGCCTTAAACGCCTGATGCGCATTGGCCTCGGGTTTATCACATTGCCTCATGAGGCCGGTTATTCGCTGCATTCCATTGCGGTGACGATATGGCGCCTCGGTATCAGCCATCACAATCTCAACCAGTGGGCCAGCTTCGACCAGAGCACTGAGAGCGCAAAAGCGTCGCCAATGCGTTTTTATCGCGCAATGTGGCTCAATGTTGTTGCCGGTTTGGTACTGATTGCGCTCGCGGCATTCCTGGCCCCGATGATGCTTTTTGTTGCGCTACCAGTCGGCGTGCTGTGGTGTCTCGCTCCATTATTATTAAGCTGGCTGAGCCGTGAACCTGCCCGGGCGTCCATCACGTTTAATGCTGAAAACAAAAGCCTGCTGCGCCAAAGTAGTCGCGAGATTTGGGCCTTTTTTGAAACGTTCGCTACGGAGAAAGAAAACTGGCTCCCGCCGGATAATTACCAGGAAATTCCCCAGCCGGTGATCGCACATCGCACATCGCCAACAAATATTGGCTTGTCGCTGATGGCTAACCTGACGGCGTGGGACTTTGGTTATATTCCGCAGGGTGAAATGCTGCAACGCATCACGTTGACGCTCGACACGCTGGATAAAATGGAGCATTACCGCGGCCATTTATACAACTGGTACGACACGCGTACCCTGGTACCGCTGAATCCGCGCTATATCTCAAGTGTCGACAGCGGCAATATGGCCGGACATTTACTCACCCTCAGCGCTGGGCTAACAGGGCTGCGTAACCGGCCAATACTGAACACTAAGCAATTACTGACGGGCCTCGATGACACATTACAAATCCTCGAGAAAGCCTGGGGGCAACATGCCCCAACATCACTGCGCCAACTTCGCAATCACTGCAAAACCGCTGCAACACTCCATCCGGCGTTACTATTTCCTGAATTGAAAAACATGCGTGCGCAAAGTAATCGCCTTCACGCACTTTGCAATCATGAAGAGGGGCGCATCCGCCGTTGGGTGGATCATCTCCAGCGTCAGTTAGTACTTATCTGCCATGAATGGACGCATTTTCTCAGTTGGCTTCCTGCCAACTGGCAGGGTGAAACGCTACCAACGCTTTCCTGGCTGGCGCAGGCCAAACATACCGGCGAAGGCAGCCCTTCAGAATCGGTGATCCGCCAGGCACGTACACGTCTGGATATTATTACCGAGCTGGAACAGCGCCTGACTGAGCACGCGCGCATGGACTTTGTCTTTCTATATAACGAGGTCACCAGCCTGCTCAGCGTGGGTTATAACTGCGACAATAACAAGCTCGATAACAGCCATTACGATTTGTTGCCTTCGGAAATTCGTCTCACCAGTTTCCTGGCGATTGCCACTAACCAGTTGCCGCTGAAAAGCTGGTTTGCGTTAGGGCGGCTGTTTACCACCATTGATAACGAAACGGCGCTAATGTCGTGGAGTGGATCAATGTTCGAGTATTTAATGCCGAACCTGGTGATGCCGACTTATCCGGGAAGTTTGCTGGAAGAGATGAGCCAGTCGGCGGTCAAACGCCAGATTGACTGGGGTAAGGAGCGGGGCGTGCCGTGGGGGATTTCAGAGTCGGGTTATTATTCCTTTGACGCGCTGCAAAATTACCAGTACCACGCTTTCGGTGTGCCGGGCCTTGGTTTGCGACGGGGACTTGCAGATGACATGGTCATCGCCCCGTATGCCACCATGATGGCACTGACGGTTTCGCCACATAAAGCCTGCGAGAACCTGCTGAAGCTCGAGAAAAATGGTGCTCGTGGGGAGTATGGTTTCTATGAAGCGCTGGACTACACGCCTTCGCGCCTCGCCAGTGGCCAGATGTATGCCGTGGTTCGTTCATGGATGGCTCACCACCAGGGTATGGCGTTCCAGGCACTTTCCCACGTGTTGTTGGGTGCACCTATGGTCGACCGATTTATGACCAGCCCGTCATTCCAGTCGGCTCGTTTGTTACTACAAGAACGGGTTCCTGATGCGGTCGAGTTGTACAGCCCGCGTCGCCATTTCGAATCTCACGAAGGGGTTCTGCAACCGGTTCAGTATGAAACGCGTGAGTTTACTGACGTAGACAGCCTGATCCCTGAAGTTCAATTGCTGTCGAATGCTGATTATCACCTAATGGTCAGCCAGTCTGGTGGCGGAGACAGTCGCTGGAAAGATCTGGCGTTAACCCGCTGGCGCAGCGATGCAACCTGCGATAACTGGGGTGCATTTTGCTATATCAGTGACCCTGTCACCAATGAAGTGTGGAGCAATACCTGGCAGCCACTTGGTGAGCCGGTCAGCCAGTACGATGTGATATTTACCGACGCGGGAGCCGAGTATAAATTGCTGGCGGGAACGGTCAGTGTTAAAACGCAGATTGTTGTCTCACCTGAAGACGATATTGAGCTGCGACGTGTCACGCTACTGCATCGAGGGCGGCAAGCGCGCACCATTGAGCTGACGACTTACGCAGAAGTAGTGTTGGCGCCGAATGAGAGCGATGTGGCCCATCCGGCATTCAGCAATTTGTTTATTCAGACCGAGCTGTTACCCGATCAGCACGCCATTCTCTGCCACCGCAGGCCTCGCGCTCCTGATGAGGTTTGCCCGTGGATGTTTCATACCATGGTGGTACATGGTCAGGCCCCTGGCGACACCTCATTTGAAACCGACCGTGCAAAATTCCTCGGCCGGGGAAGAACCCCGTCCAATGCGGTTGCAACGATACAAAACGGCGCGCTCAGTAACAGCGTTGGGCCTGTGCTCGACCCGATTCTTGCCATTCGTCAGTCTGTCGTTTTACAACCCGGATTGCCCGTTACCGTCGATATTATTTACGGCGTGACGGGAAGTCGCCAGCACAGCCAGGCGCTGATTGAGAAATATCACGACCACCCGATCGCCGATCGCGTATTTGAGCTGGCGTGGTCACATAGCCAGATAGTATTGCGCCAGATTAATGCCAACGAAGATGACGCAACGCTCTTTAACCGCCTCGCCAGCGCGGTGCTTTTCCCAGGCCCCGAACTGCGAGCGGATGCCAAAACGCTTTGTCGTAACCGTCGCGGGCAGTCAGGCCTGTGGGGTTGGTCTATTTCAGGCGACCTGCCGATTGTGATTCTTAACATCACCAGTGATGAAAGTATTTTGCTCATCACCACGATGATTCAGGCGCACCATTACTGGCGTTTGAAAGGGCTGGCAGTGGACTTGGTTATCCTTAACGATAACCCTGGCGGCTATCAGCAAGAGCTACAAAATCAGATAATAGAGTTGATTATGGCCGGATCTGAAGCCAGCCAGATAGATAAATCCGGCGGCATTTTTGTGCGCAACGGCGAACATATGTCGGCGGAAGACCGACTTTTACTACTGAGCGTGGCGCAAATTGTGCTCGATGACCGGGCAGGCGGCCTGAAAGAACAGCTTAACCAGCGCCTCCAGGCAACCATTCCTGCACAACCGGCCTTTACGCCACGCCTGGCGATCCCCGCCAATCAACACGATCCGTGGCAGCCAGATACCCGTGCGCTGGTGTTTTTCAACGGACGCGGCGGCTTTTCGGAAGATGGACGCGAATACCAGATTACGCTGGGTGAAAACGACCAGACACCTGCACCATGGGCCAACGTGCTGGCGAACGCCAGTTTTGGCACCGTCATTTCAGAAGCGGGCCAGGCGTATTCCTGGTATGAAAATGCACACGAATATCGGCTCACACCATGGGAAAACGACCCCATTAGCGATCGTTCTGGTGAAGCGTACTATTTGCGTGACGAAGAAAGCGGTGCGGTTTGGTCACCAACCACCTTGCCGGTACGCGGCAACGGGCACTATCTTTCCCGCCACGGCTTTGGCTACAGCGTTTTTGCACACCGTGAAACTGGCATCGATACGGAGTTGACGATACTGGTGGCAGAACATGCCCCGGTAAAAATCGCCATTCTGACGCTCAGCAATACTTCAGGGCGCACCCGCAAAATATCCGTGACCGGTTATGTGGAGTGGACGCTGGGTGAATCTCGCAGTAAATCGGGTATGCATGTTGTGACTCGAGCGTCGACAACCGGACGCGGCTGCGGCGTGTTGGCAAATAACTTCTACAACAGCAATGGGTCGGAGAGAACGGCATTCTTCGCGGTGACGGGGGTGCATTGCTCAGTCACGGGCGACCGTCGGGAATTTCTTGGACGCAATGGTTCACAGCGCGACCCGGCAGCCATGAAGCTACGCACCTTGTCTGATAAAACGGGCGCGGGGCTCGACCCATGCGGCGCGGTTCAGTCTGCTACTACGATGATTGATGGGGACCAACGGACATTTATTTTTGTGCTGGGTATCGGGCAGAGTCCGCATGACGCGGAATCAATGATTAACCAGTATCTGAGTGAAGACGCCGCGCGCGGTGAGCTGGCGAATGTTCACAGCCACTGGCATCGCATGCTCGACAAAATCATCGTTTCTACCCCGGACCCTGCGGTTAACTTACTGGCTAATGGCTGGCTGCTTTACCAGACCATCGCTTGCCGCCTGATGGCTCGCAGCGGTTACTACCAGTCTGGTGGCGCTTTTGGTTTCCGCGATCAGTTGCAAGACACATTGGCTCTGAGCCATGCCGCGCCGGAACGGCTGCGCGAGCAAATTTTGCTGTGTGCATCACGTCAGTTTGTTGAAGGAGATGTTCAACACTGGTGGCATCCACCATTAGGGAATGGAGTTCGCACCCGTTGTTCTGATGATTATCTTTGGTTGCCGCTGTCTATTTGCCACTACGTTAAAACCACCGGCGACATCGGTTTGCTCGACCATCGTCTGGCGTACCTTGAAGGTCGTGAATTACAGCCAGGAGAAGAGTCGGCCTATGAACAACCGGTTATCAGCGCGCTTGAAGAGACGCTCTGGCAACACGGCGTAAAAGCCATTCGTCACGGATTGCGATTTGGTCAACATGGTTTGCCGTTGATGGGCGCGGGCGACTGGAACGACGGCATGAACCTCGTCGGGCTGGAAGGCAAGGGCGAGAGCGTCTGGCTTGGATTCTTCCTCTATGATGTTTTGCAGCAATTTGCGCAGCTTGCCGAACAAATCCACGACGATGAAATTGGCGCAATGTGCCGTCAAGAAGCCGCAAAACTGCAAATCAATCTTGAAGCTGCGGCCTGGGATGGTGCGTGGTATCGCCGGGGCTATTTTGATAGTGGAGAAGCTTTGGGTTCGCAAAGCGCAAAAGAGTGCCAGATAGATGCTATCGCCCAAAGTTGGGCTGTGTTATCCGGTGCGGGAAGTGCGGAGCGGTGTGCGCAAGCGATGCAGGCGCTGGACTCACGCCTGGTGGATAACGAGGCTGGGCTGATAAAACTTCTTACCCCGCCATTTAACGGAAACGGGCCTAACCCCGGCTACATTCAGGGTTACCTGCCTGGTGTGCGTGAAAACGGTGGGCAATATACTCACGGAGCAATATGGGCGGTGATGGCATTTGCCCGTAGCGGGAATATCGAGCGGGCCTGGCAGCTATGGTCGCTGATTAACCCGATCAATCACGGACTTACTGCGGATGCCATTGAACGTTATAAAGTTGAACCGTATGTAATGACGGCAGATATTTATAGCGTTGCGCCGCACACCGGGCGGGGTGGCTGGAGCTGGTATACCGGTTCGGCCGGTTGGGCGTATCGGTTAATCATTGAAACATTGCTGGGTATTCAACGCCATGGTGACTCAATCACCATTCACCCATTACTGCCACGCGACTGGCCTTATGTAAGCATGGTTTATCGACATAGTTCGAGTGATTATCAGATAAATGCGCAGCGCGGTGAGGGCGAATATCAGGTCATGCTGGATGGAGTATCGCAGCCAGGAAATATTATCCCGCTGATGGATGATGGGCAGCGGCACGTTGTAGAGATTAATTTAGGGACAGAAATCTAATATTTTCTAACACAGAAGAAAGCTGCTAGCGGCTTGTCGCTTAAGTTACAGATGAGCCACAAACAGAACCATACTTTTACGACAGTTCAAAAGGATACTACTCATTTCAGTAGTATCCACTGAAATGTTTACCGAAAAAATGGCGCAGGCAAACCAGCGGTTTTCAGTTATTCACCATATAGCTGAATACTGAGTACGTTTGTAATGGCGCTTCCATTCCAGTGATACTCTAAATGTTGCGCCTGATGAACATGAGTAATCAGGCAAGGTCGATAGAGTACATAGCAAAAATGCTCTGTATGGCGAACGGAGCGATAATGGATACCGTCCACGTTTTGGGACTTCTGAGTCTGAGCAAAGGCTTTTGCCTGGCTGTAATCCGTGGCGTGATAGATAGGTGAGGAGAGGAACGGTTCGCTTGTAATATCAGACAAGGTTGCGTCAAATGTAGTTAACAGAACGCGCATCTGCACTTTCTGTGCAGGCTCGCAGGTATAACCTAATACACGCTCCTGGTGGTACACCGTTTCTTTGATAGCGGTATCTAACTTAGGAGCACAATAGTAGCCGCCAAAATCATCAGTGGTAAATCGTGCTCCCTCCGGATTTAAATGGGTGAATGCCGCCATTACATAACTGCTTCCATGAATACCCACCAACCAATCGTGTTTTGGTACCAATGATAACTCTCCGGCCTCTTCTTTTAACCGGTCATTGGTCATTGCCTCTATAGCCCAAACAGCCTCAAGTTCGTCGGTGCTAGCCACGTCCTCATACAAATCAATTGTTGGATAGCGACTTGGGATTATCCGATAGGCTTTCTCCCCTTCGAACTTGGTTAGTGGCGGCTCTTGCATTAAGCCATTCCCCCACGCCATGCATGCAGCCGTTTGGCAACCTCATACAGGTCGGCCACTCGGCCACTTTTCATCACATCCATTGCTGTACGTCCAGCAAAGAAAGGATGGCTATTAGGTTTGCGCACCCAGCCATAAATACTGTCGTCAGCTGTAAACAGCAATCGCAGACACTTATGAATATTGAGGATGTAGCTCATTCGTTCCTGCATGTCCAAGGTTAGACGAATTCCCCCGTTAGACTCTTTGTATTTGTTCAATGTTGAACGCGATGAAATACCCAGTAATTTCAGCTGTTCATCAGAATTGCAGTGCCATTTATCCAGAATGCGAAACACCACAGGTAGCGCTTTGCTGGGGTCAATGGCGCCATTTAGATGGTCTTTCTGTACTGTGTTAGCCATATGTCCTCCTCTATAATCTGTGCCAGCTAAAAACTGAGACATGAGTTAACTTAATTACAAGCATAGAGGAATTGTTCATATATGTACAATTAAGACGTAGCTAACCGCATGTGGAAGCAATACCTCGCATAGACATTATCTGCCTTCAGAGTCGCAAGCTAAATTTGGTAGCCATTCCATAGGTGATTCCCGTTCGGTATTTTTCCAGTGAGAGGCATGGCTCGCAGCTTTTAGCATGTCCTACTGTTCGAATCTTGTATGGAATGACGGCCTATACACGGGCAGGTATTGATGCCAGGAATTATGGCGATGAGAGATAATTGCCAAATAAACAGAAAGGCTTAAATATTTTATGGATATACTTTTAGGGGAAAACTAATTACTTACGAGTTTTATACTGCTGAGTACAACATGTTATTAACAATAAATTAAAATATAGATACCGCAAACTAGTATCAAAATTAATATTCACGCACAGTTATAATTGGCGTGATTGAATACGATTTAATACAAATATAAAAAAACCATTTCAAAATGTGTAATCAATAAGCGGATTCCTATATACTTCGAGCCCTCTAATTTAAAATAGCTCTGGGATCATGAAAAAAACACATCTTATTTCTTTAGTCGCAACTCCACTTGCATTAGTGCTTTGCGGGGTTTATTGGCTCAACTGTGCTCCATCCTATGTAAAAGATGCAGAGGAGCGGGTGGGTTCTTATCTCAGCTATTCCTACGGGCCGACGACATGTATGAGTGATGAGAAAGAGGTGAATGCATGGGCTATGAAATGCCAGATAGCATCAGGTAAGAAGGATTTAAATTACACCGTTTATCCTGCTGAGAAAGCACCAGAAGGTTCATCCAGAACATTTTATATCGTTGCCGAAGACGCAGCCGCTAAACAGAGCGCAAAAGCTGAGTTAATGGTCTATCTCAATATCAACACGCACACTAGTTAATGTATTGATATTTTAGATAATTTTTGTGAAATGGCAATGTGTCAGTGGTGGGGTTTTAGAATCAGTACAATATTATAAATTGAGGTGATTTAACTTAGGTCACCTCAAGTAAGTCCCTTCAATTTGATCGATCAAATAATGAAAGTGTGCATATTTATCAAATGTATTGATAATTAGCATCAACCAAACTAGCACGACAACAACAAGAATTGCTGTTGCTATTTTAAATCCCCATGTCATTGAAAATTATCTTCTTATTTATTTTTATACTATTGCCTGATGGTATCATTTCGGCATGTTATTATTTTGTATTAACCATATCAACAATGTTTAATATCGGTGCATATACCCAAAATAATTCAAGATGCAGGATAAAAGGCTTCAGCCTTTTGAACAGCGCTTGCGCTGGCCCCTTTGGGGCGCTGTAAACAGCGTTCAAATCTGCTCCAGGCAGATTTGTCAGGTGAGTAAACGTAGCCAACGCACATGCAACTTGAAGTACGACGGGTATAACACCGGCAAGGGTATTTATTTAGAGCAATATACGCGGGCATCACGAGGGGTATAAATCCCCAGAGTGATAAAGCCCAGGAAACCGTCAGCAAATGTCTGCTGCACTTCAGTGCGAACAACTTTATCAGCGCCACCACATACAGCTGCAGCATCAACAGTTTTTGTTTGACCAATTCCGCTAACAAAGAAATGGTGTGTAGTGGTTTGCTGTGGTTTCTCAGCAATATCCTTGTTAATCGTAAATGTTTGCTGAGCACAGCCAGATAAAACCATAGAAGCAACAACCGCTATCATTAACTTTTTCATAAATACCTTATTTTAATTATGGTTACCATAAACAGCCTCGCATTGTATATGTGGTTATTAAATCCGACTAGCAATGCTTAAGAATTATCTCGGGTATCGTTTGATTTCCGTTTATGTTCCAAACAAACAGTGGGGCCGACGTTTACCCATGGTCGCTTTATGATTGAAAACTCCAGCGCTATTTTGCCTGAAACTGCCGCCTTGCCACCTCAAATCTGCTAAGATGCGCGCCAGACGCTGTCTGACAGCCCATTAATTGAGAGTATAACTGTGACATCTTTTTCTACCCTAAACGTTCTGCCAGCAGAACAACTCGCCAATCTCACCGAACTTGGTTACCACACCATGACGCCTGTTCAGGCGGCTGCATTACCCGCGATACTGGCTGGGAAAGATGTCCGTGCTCAGGCGAAAACCGGCAGTGGTAAAACTGCGGCCTTTGGCCTTGGTTTGTTGCAACATATTGATGCGAGCCAGTTTATCACTCAGTCGCTGGTGCTATGCCCAACGCGTGAACTGGCCGATCAGGTGGCCAAAGAATTACGTCGCCTTGCGCGTTATATGCCAAATATCAAGGTGCTGACGTTATGTGGTGGCCAGCCATTTGGTGCCCAGCGTGATTCATTGCAACATGCGCCGCATGTTATTGTCGCAACCCCAGGCCGTTTACTGGATCACTTGAAAAAAGAGACCGTTAAGTTAAACGCTTTGCAAACGCTGGTGCTGGACGAAGCCGACCGTATGCTGGATATGGGCTTTGCAGATGCAATTGATGAAGTCATTAGCTATGCACCACAGGATCGCCAGACGTTATTGTTCTCTGCGACCTGGCCTACCGCGATCGCCGCAATCAGTTCCCGTGTTCAGCGTTCCCCGGAAACTATCGAAATTGATTCAGTAGACGAACTGCCGTCTGTTGAACAGCAGTTCTACGAAATCTCACGTAGCGGCAAAATCAGCCTGCTGCAAAAACTGCTTAGCAAGCATGAGCCCGCGTCTTGCGTAGTGTTCTGTAATACCAAAAAAGATTGTCAGGCCGTTTGTGATGCACTGAGCGAAAGCAATCAAAGCGTGCTGGCGCTGCACGGCGACATGGAACAGCGTGACCGCGATCAAACGCTGGTGCGTTTCGCCAACGGTAGCAGCCGGGTGTTAGTGGCAACCGATGTTGCGGCTCGTGGCCTGGATATCAAAGCGCTGGAAATGGTCATCAACTACGAACTATCCTGGGACCCGGAAGTTCACGTTCACCGCATCGGCCGTACTGCGCGTGCGGGGGAAAGTGGTTTAGCTATCAGTCTTTGCGCGCCAGAAGAAGCACAACGCGCCAGCGTGTTGGCTGAAATGCTGAACTTGTCCCTGAGCTGGCAGCCTGCACCAACCGGTGGCAGCATCAAACCACTTGAAGCGACAATGGTGACGTTGTGTATTGATGGTGGCAAGAAAGCGAAAATGCGCCCGGGCGATATTCTTGGTGCGTTGACTGGTGACATGGGGCTGGATGGGGCGGATATCGGTAAAATCGATGTGCACCCAATGCACGTTTATGTTGCGGTTCGTGAGTCTGTTGCACGCCATGCGTGGAAACAGTTGCAACAGGGCAAGATCAAAGGCAAATCAGTTAAAGTGCGTTTGCTGAAATAAGTCTTTAAAACCTCTCCCTGCGAATCAGACAGGGAGAGGGATCTGTTATTCCTTCGCTACCGCATCCAATACACGTACCAACTGCGTGACAAAACCGTATTCGTTATCGTACCAGGCCACGGTTTTAACCAATTGCAAATCGCCAACTTCGGTAACTTCTGTCTGTGTTGCATCAAACACCGAACCAAAATTCGTGCCGACTATATCGGACGACACAATCTCCTCATCGGTATAGCCAAACGATTCATTGCCCTCAGTTGCTTTTTTCAGCGCTGCGTTAATTTCCTCTACCGTCACCTTTTTCTCAAGAATAGACACCAGTTCTGTTACTGAACCAGTAAGTGTCGGTACACGTTGCGCGTGCCCTTTGAGTTTGCCTTGCAGTTCAGGGATCACCAGACCAATAGCCTTTGCAGCACCTGTGGTATGCGGAATAATATTTTGTGCCGCAGCACGAGAGGCTCGTAGATCATTACCTCGCGGGCCATCCACCAGTGATTGTGTACCGGTATATGCATGGATAGTAGTCATGGTGCCAACTTTAATACCAAAGTTGTCGTGCAGCGCTTTCGCCATTGGCGCCAGGCAGTTAGTGGTGCAGGAGGCGACAGAGAGGATTTTATCTTCTGGCGTAATAGTGTTGCAGTTAACGTTAAAGACGATGGTTTTCATATCGCCAGCGGGAGCGGAAATCAGCACTTTCTTCGCACCTGCGTCCAGATGTGCGCTGGCTTTCTCTTCCGAAGTATAGAAACCAGTGCACTCGATAACGATCTCAGCACCCAATTTCCCCCACGGGATATTTTTCGCCTCTTTTTCGGCATACACCGCAATGTTCTTACCGTTGACGATTAACGCACCGTCAGTGTAATCCACTGTTCCGTCAAAGTTATGATAGCTGGAGTCATGCTTAAGCAAGTAGGCCAGCACTTTTGGCGAGGTAAGATCGTTGATAGCGACAATTTCAACTTCGCTTTTAGTTTCAAGAACACGGCGTAATACCAGACGACCAATGCGACCAAAGCCATTGATACCGATTTTTTTCATGATATGAACCCCACTTTTAATCATCAGGAATTGCTCAATCCTTAATCAACTCTAGTGATAGTTCATAAACCGAGGTGCCGCAAACAGGTTTTGTTAGGGGGGATGTTAGATAATTTCACCAGATGTTAATGATTTTCTAAGAATTAGCCGCTATCCTGGAAAAATCATTGTGACTAAGCAGGACACCCTAATGCGCAGCAAATACACCTCGTTACAGATAACACTTCATTGGCTGGTTTTTTTATTGATAGTGGGGGCATATTGCGCGATGGAACTGAAAGGTTTTGCACCGCGATCGTATCGTCCTGTCTTCAACGCAACTCATGTGACTTGTGGGATCAGCGTGTTCTTTTTGATGATTGCCCGCTTGCTGATACGCATTAAATATCGCGCACCAGCAATTACTCCAAAACCGCATCCTGCTATTACGGGAATGTCCCATTTGGTGCACACGATTATCTATCTGATGTTTATTGTGTTACCGATTCTCGGCTTTACAACAGTGTACTTTAAAGGCAGTGACTGGTCGGTGTTTGGCATTCCTATGCCGCATGCGATTGAACCTGGTGAGGATATGGAATTTACCATTAAGAGCTACCACGAGCTTATCGCTAACATCGGTTACTTTGTGATTGGCATTCATGCATTTGCCGCACTGTTCCACCATTATGTGTGGAGAGACAATACATTGCTGCGCATGATGCCAGGTAAAAAGGGCTAAATTCAACCGAGTTGGCCCTGGAAATCCAGAATGGTTGGAAGGGCCAACTCGCATAGACTAAATTATTTTTTTCTTATTCTTACGATAGTATTTAGATAAACAGGAAGAATGAGTATTTGAATTTTACGAGAGAGCTTGAATTCGCTTATAAAAGACATTAATGCCTTTCGCAATGCTCTTTGTTCTGACAGCGGAAAATTTGCCTGTTTATTTTTAACCAGAGTGTATTTAATAAAATTAAACACCCTCTGCATGGTAGGGAAAATAATTTCTTTTGCTTCAGGGTTCTCTTTTGAAAGAGATGATAGTTTGGTTGCAACATAAACCAAATCAGAAATGTCTTTTTGCCTGAAAGTTTGGGTGATGCTTTTTTTGTGAAAACGGTACCAGATAAGTGATTTGTTAACTCCAAAAATGCATTTACATTTTAAATACAAAGCGGGGACAGTGCTCATGTCCTCGTATAGCCTTCCATTTGGGAATTCAATATTGTTGTCCAGAAATAACGATTTTTTGTAAACCCTGGCCCATGGATACCACTTGGAACGCTGAAATGCAGGCTTCAATTGTTCGACTGAAGAGATATGCTTTTTTCCAGAAAAAACTGCACAATCAATATGTTCGACTATGTTCGATAGTTCATTCTCAAACTGTTCAGCATTAAACTCGATGATATCAATCGATGAATCGTTAAGAAGAGGAGGAACTTCACACCAAAATTGTCGATCATAAATATCATCAGAATCCAGGAGTGAAATATATTCTCCGGAAGCTATGCTTAACCCTTTATTTCTGGCCGCAGATAAACCAGCGTTGTCTTGATTAATAATGATCAAGTTTTTATCAAGATAACGGTGCCCGACGTTTTTTATAACGTCACTGCTATTGTCAGTCGAACCATCATTGACAACGATGACCTCCATATCACTTTGGATATTAGGGAGGACGGATTCAAGACAATCTTCAATAAATTCGGCAGAGTTGTAGCATGGGATGATAATACTTAGTTTCATCAATGTGTCGAAGCTCGCTTTTTGTTCTTCTTTAAAATATTGCCACATTTTAACACTTCTTGGTTTACGCCGCATCCTAACCATTAGTTATTGGTTGCGTTAAGGAATAGATCTTCATTTTCCAAGATTTCACGAAAGAATCGATCCTTTATACCGATAAACGAAGTGATAGAACTTCGCCAGTTAGCCGCCATACTGCATGGAGGGATGAGAGCGGCTATGACGTTAGCGTTGCACGCACGCAAAAAGATGTGGTGCCGACAGATGGCTCAAACGAAGTAGGGTGAAAGCAGATGAACCTTGCAGTTAGCTATCCCAGTATTACTTCATATTTTGCTGGAATTGATCAACTAAAATGCAAATATGTGAGCAGTTGGATGCGAATCCGCAGGCAGGTATGTACGCAATTAATACCGGTCTGTATGTTGTTTAATCACATATTCCTCAATGTGGAGCACCAAATGCCGGATTATTGTTTTTTTCAACAAGGTAAACAAACCGTTGTATTAGAAAGGTCTGACTCGGACAAAACAGCTCGGTTGACTGAACAGGGTTACGAAAAACAATTCGAAGAGGTCAGTGCTATTGATGAAAAACACGCGCTTGCCCGCTTTGCTGATATCCGCAGGGAAAAGCGAATAGACCAGCATAATTTTTTAGCGGGCGCTATAGCCATGCCCCTGATAGGGATTCTGACGGCAGTTGCTATTAATCTCTTTCGCAAAAAGTAGCAGATCATAAATCCCGTTGGTGTTATGACACCGGAACAGCCACAACACCAACGGCTACTTTTTCTCATCTTCTTTCTTCCATTCGTACCATTCCTCAGTGAAACAATCGCTCTGCTATGATTCCATCGTGGTTTAAACATTCGACTTGTTGACGTATTTGCAGACTGACATGTATCAGCGCTGATTCACGTGCGTGTTTATTCTTGAACTTAATTCTTTGTTATTTAACAAAAATAGAAATTCATCAATATTTCTGAAAATAGTGTACCATACCCCCCTATAGTATCAGGAGGTCAAAATGCCACATTCACCTGAAGACAAAAAACGCATTCTGACTCGCGTGCGACGCATACGGGGCCAGACTGAAGCAATAGAGCGCGCCCTGGAAAATGGCGATCCGTGCATCGCCATTTTGCAACAAATCGCAGCGGTTCGCGGAGCGGCGAACGGCCTGATGGGCGAAATGATGGAGATCCATCTAAAAGACGAGCTGGTCGCGGGGGAAACCTCTGAGGATCAGCGTGCTGTACGTATGGCAGAAGTCGGTAATTTAATTCGCTCTTATCTAAAATAAAATCACTCCCACCTGACGACGGAAGAAGAACATGAAATCACGTGCAGCTGTTGCATTTGGCCCAGGCAAACCGCTTGAAATCGTAGAAATTGATGTAGCACCGCCACAAAAAGGCGAAGTGCTGGTAAAGATTACCCATACTGGCGTTTGCCATACCGACGCTTTCACCTTATCTGGTGATGATCCTGAAGGCGTGTTCCCGGCAGTGCTGGGCCATGAAGGCGGCGGTATCGTTATGGAAGTGGGCGAGGGTGTTACTAGCCTGAAACCAGGCGATCATGTCATTCCTTTGTACACCGCAGAATGCCGCGAGTGTAAGTTCTGTAAATCAGGAAAAACTAACCTGTGCCAGGCCGTTCGTGCCACTCAGGGTAAAGGTTTGATGCCGGATGGCACCACGCGTTTTTCTTATAATGGCGAACCGATTTACCACTACATGGGCACCAGTACTTTCAGTGAGTACACTGTGGTTGCGGAAATTTCTCTGGCAAAAGTTAACCCGGAAGCACCACTGGATAAAGTGTGCTTGTTAGGTTGTGGCGTCACTACCGGTATCGGCGCGGTGCACAACACGGCGAAAGTAAAAGAGGGCGATACTGTTGCAGTATTTGGCCTGGGCGGTATTGGTCTGGCAGTGATTCAGGGTGCGGTACAGGCGAAAGCCGGGCGTATTCTGGCCATTGACACCAATCCAGAGAAATTCAAACTGGCGACCGAAATGGGTGCGACCGATTGCATCAACCCGAAAGACCACGAAAAGCCGATTCAGGACGTGATTGTCGAACTGACCGACGGCGGCGTGGACTTCAGCTTTGAATGTATAGGCAACGTCAACGTAATGCGTTCCGCGCTGGAATGCTGCCATAAAGGCTGGGGCGAAAGCGTTATCATTGGTGTAGCGGGCGCAGGTCAAGAGATCAAAACTCGTCCGTTCCAGTTAGTAACCGGCCGCGTATGGCGTGGTTCTGCATTTGGTGGAGTGAAAGGGCGTACACAGTTGCCAGGTATGGTGGAAGACGCGATGGTTGGCAAAATCAACCTGGACCCGTTCATCACCCACCGTATGCCGCTTGAACAAATCAATGAAGCCTTCGATTTAATGCATGAAGGTAAATCGATTCGTACTGTTATCCATTTCGGCGATAAGTAACCGTTAAAAACCCCTCACTGATTCTATTTAATAGCGTATCAGTGAGGGGGCTACTCTCTCAACTTCTCACTATTTTCCCGCATCCAGTCTGCTAATGAATCAAGCGTAGGGCGTAGCGACTTTCCTAATTCCGTTATCTGATACTCCACTCTCGGTGGCACTTCTGCGAAGACTTGCCGGGTCAACAATCGTCTGGATTCAAATTGGCGTAGCTGGCGCGTCAACTCTTTTTGAGTAATGGGATGAACCGCACGCTGTAGATCGCTAAAGCGCACCGGCTCATCAATGATTATCAAGCGGTAAAGAATCGGGATTGCCCATTTCCCAGAAATCAGATTCACAAAACTGACCATCGGGCAGCTTTCACCTGCTATTGGCAAGGCCGAAAAATTATTTATCACGTTTGCTCCTGTGAATTGTCAATCCATCCCATCGAGTGCCTTAGTATCCAAACGGTGCCTACTATCCAAAAGATACTATAGCGTAAATAATGCTCTGACTAGTCAATCGCGGGGTAACGGTAATGGGCAGACTTCAAGGTAAATACGCATTAATCACCGGTGGCACTAGCGGTATTGGGTTTGAGACGGCGCGGCAGTTTCTTGCGGAAGGAGCGACGGTTACCATCACCGGACGTAGCGAATCAGGATTATTGGCCGCGAAAGAGCAACTGGGAAATGTACATATCATTCGCAGCGATGCGGGAGATATCGATCAACAACGTGATTTGGCTGAACAGATTGCACAATGGTGCCCGCGTCTCGACGTGTTGTATGTAAATGCCGGTGACGTAACGCATCATCCGCTACAGGAATGGGACGAAAGCAGTTATGACCGATTGATGAATACCAATCTTAAAGGGCCGTTCTTCTTGATTCAGGCGCTATTGCCACTTCTGGCTAACCCATCGTCGATAATTGTCTGTGGTTCCGTGAGTGCACATATTGGTTTGCCACAAAGCAATGCTTATGCGGCCAGCAAAGCCGCAATCCTTTCTCTGGCGCGAACCCTTTCTGGCGAGCTGCACTCGCGAGGAGTTCGGGTGAATGGATTAAGCCCTGGCCCAACTGAAACCCCGGCTTTGGGTAAGCTTGGCAATGGTGCATCGGAGGAAGCACTCCGCGAAGAGATTCGTGCGCTCGTGCCAATAGGTCGTTTGGGTACGGCTCTCGAATTGGCAAAAGCTGCCGTCTTTCTCGCATCCGATGAGTCTGCCTTTATGGTCGGCAGCGAATTATTAATAGATGGTGGGGTGGGCAATTTGTAAGAGCGATTGAAGAGCTCAGTTCGATTTACCACAGTAGATATTCGTTTAAATCGAACTGAGTTATATCGTCTTAAAGTTGATAAGTCCCCGCGCGGCGCTCTTTCACGTGAAAATGCTGCTCACGAAAATCGGCGGCGGAGTCTTCGGCAGCCTGACGGATTTCGTCACTATCAGCCTGATGGCGTAGCAACATGTCAGCACTTTTGACGACCAAATAAAAATGACCATGTGTTTGCGCTGTAGTCTGGCCGGAGAAGAGCGCCGTGCCTATCAGCAACAAAATCATCCCTAATTTTGATCTCAATTGTTTAACCATTACCATCAACCTCATTAACTTGACGGGCACACTGTATAGATAATTCCGTCTAGTTACTATTCAACTTTTAGAAATAAAGCAAAAGAATTGTCAGCAGTGTAAAAGGTTCAATAGTTAAGATTTGGTTTACGAATGGTTAATAATTGATATGCCATGCTGGCAAGCTTTCGTGTTGGAAAAGACCGCAAACATGGCTATAAAAAGAGGGATTAATGCGCGACCGACTTTGAAAACAAGTTAATGACCAACACGCCAATAATGATCAATGCCATACCCGCAATCGCCGGCCAATCGAGTTTCTGCCCCAAAAAAATCCAGCCCACCGCACCGATTAACACAATTCCAGCACCTGACCAGATTGCATAAATAATCCCGGTAGGGATGGTGCGCATGGTTACCGATAGGCAATAAAACGCCACGCCGTAAAACACAATGGTGACCACGCTTGGCCATAAACGGCTAAAGCCTTCGGAGAGTTTCAGTGAAGTGGTCGCAATCACTTCTGCAATAATTGCCACAATCAGCCAGATATAAGTCATGTTTGTTTCTCCCTCACTATTCAGGCCGTCAATGTAAAGATCAAAGCCATTTCTGGCAAGAAATGCCCCTCACTGTTATAGAAAATTCTCATTTTGTTTCCTTGCTGTATATCCTGTAACAGTTGTAAGTGTCAGTTGAAAACACTGGTTTTAGCGTTGATGGTACAATTTCATGGATTGTAAAAAACGTTAATACTAGATTTATATCCTTCCTGGATTTATCTTATTACACTATGATACCGGTAACATTTGAGGCCTTGCTGTAGATGCATCTGACCTCTTGTGGATGGCTGCAACAGGCTTTACGTGACCTTTGGGGTAAAAAATGGACTGGTTTGTTGATTACTTTTCAACGTATCTCTACGGTTTGAAAGTTGTCGCTATTACTCTGGCGATATTGATGTTAATTAGCGGAATTGATGATTTATTTATCGATATTGTTTACTGGGTTCGCCGGGTATGGCGCTCGGTTACGGTATACCGCAAAAATGATTATCTGGACTATAAAGCCCTATATGAGCCGCAAGAAAAAGCGTTGGCTATTATGGTCCCTGCATGGAATGAAACCGGGGTTATCGGTAATATGGCGCGTCTTGCCGCCAGTTCACTGGACTACGAAAACTACCATATCTTTGTAGGGACTTACCCTAATGACCCGGATACGCAACGTGATGTAGATGAAGTCTGCGCACGTTTTCCAAATGTTCATAAAGTGGTATGCGCACGGCCTGGTCCCACCAGCAAAGCAGACTGCCTGAACAACATTCTGGATGCTATTTTACAGTTTGAAAACAGCGCGCGTTTTAATTTCTCCGGTTTTATTCTTCATGACGCAGAAGATGTTATTTCTCCACTCGAATTGCGTCTTTTTAATTATCTGGTTGATAGAAAAGACTTAATTCAGATCCCAGTTTATCCGTTTGAACGCAAATGGACACACTTCACAAGCTTGAGTTATCTGGATGAATTTTCAGAGCTGCATGGTAAAGATGTACCGGTACGTGAGGCCTTAGCGGGGCAGGTACCCAGCGCAGGGGTGGGTACATGTTTTAGCCGCCGTGCGGTTTTGGCGCTATTAGCCGATGGTGACGGCATTGCGTTTGATGTGCAGAGCCTGACGGAAGATTACGATATTGGTTTCCGTCTGCGTCAAAAAGGGATGGAAGAGATTTTTTGTCGCTTCCCGGTTGTTGACGCAAATGACAAATCGGCCAAACCCTTTGGTCAACGTGCCCGAACTGCCAATGTTATCTGCGTGCGCGAATATTTCCCTGACACCTTTGCCACAGCTGTGCGCCAAAAGTCTCGCTGGATAATCGGCATCGTGTTCCAGGGTTTTAAAACTCACCGCTGGAGTTCAAGCCCGGTTCTCAACTATTTCCTGTGGCGCGACCGCAAAGGTGCGATTGCAAACTTTCTCAGTTTCGCGGCAATGCTAGTAATGCTGCAACTGGTTGCCATCATCATTTATCAGCGCATGGTCGATGGGGCATGGCAGTTCTTATCAATATTTGTCGGCGGTACATGGCTGACGATGTTGCTGTGGATTAACTTACTGCTGATGTCTAACCGCATCATTCAACGCATGATATTCGTGACAGGTTATTACGGACTGGGGCAAGGCTTATTGGTATTACCGCGCTTGTTCTGGGGCAACTTGATTAACTTTGTGGCGAACTGGCGGGCGATTAAGCAGGTTATCCAACATGGCGATCCACGTCGCGTGGCATGGGATAAAACTACTCACGATTTCCCGACCGTAAGCGATCAACGCTCTGCTCAACCTCTGGGTTATATCCTGGTGGATTCTGGTGTGATTACCCAGGCTGAACTTGAGGAAGCGCTGCAAAAGCGCATTCCAGGCCTAAAACTGGGCGGAAGTCTGGTGCAATTGGGCTATATCACTGCATATCAGCTTGCTGTTGCGCTGGCAAAACAAGCTGAAGTGCCAATGGAGTCAATCGATCCTCTTGCACTTGATGAATCATTGATTAAGAGCGTTCCTGCAAAAGTGGTGCAGCACCATGCGGTTCTGCCATTGCGCATGGAAGGCGACACCCTTGTTCTGGCTTGTGAAAACTCGATCGATCCGGTTTCGCTGTCGGCGCTGGGCCGCAAACTCGGGCGGAATGTGAGCTACGTTATTGTGCCGCGAGGCCAGGTAGTTATTGGCCTGCGTCATTGGTACGGCGATGAACAATTGACGAAGGAAAAGCAATTGCTCGACTGTGCCGTCAAAGAAAACCTTCTCACGAAAGCGCAGGCTGATGAGATTTGGGACAAATATGTCTCCGGGCAACTTCTGTTTGCTGAAGTGTTGAGTAATGAGTCTCACCTCAATGAAGCTGTTCTGCGAGCTGTTCTATTACGTTATGAACGCAGCGATTTGATGTTCGGCGAGTTTCTGGTGCAAGAAGGGGTAGTGAGTCAACACGTTGTTGATCACGCGCTGGCACAGCAAAAGAGATTGCAACCCTCGTTCAAAGGCCTACTGCAAAAAGCAGGTATCAGCGGATTGCAACAGGCTCGACTATACGGGGAGGCAGGATGAAGATACGTCTAACCCCGCTGGCAGCTCTGGTTTGCGGTGTTTTACTTGCCGTACCAGCTTTGGCTGCTAAGGAAGGAACTAAACAAGATCTGGGACTCAATGATTACCTTTACTTCAAGGTTTATCCGCATATTGAGCGGGCACATGAAGCCTTGAAAGCAAATGATGAAACTCGTGCATTGCGTAGTTTTGAACATGCCCATGCAATGGCCCCCGAGAGTGTGCGCTTGTCGTTATGGCTTGCTGAGGCTTATCGACACTTCGGCCACGATAAGAAAGCTCGGGAATTGCTAGAAACTGAGCTCGCGAAAAGGCCACAAAACGCTGACTTACAGCGCGCACTGGTGGCGATTCCTGTGCCTGCTCCAGAAGTCAAAACCTACGAGCAATTGCTGGCATTCCAGAAAAACTGCGATGCCTCACCGGGCGTTCAGTGTCGCAGTGAAGTAGGCAACTATGCTCTCAAACTCAATCAGTTAGATATTGCCCGAGCGCAGTTGTCTGACACGAAATTCCGTCACTCAAAAGAGGGGCAGCAACTGACGGACAACTACACGCAGCGGGCAATTTTCTTGCAACAGTGGAGTGCAGCAGACCAGGGTTTTGCCCTGTTGGACAGTGAGGCGACACTGACTGACGCACAGTATCAACAATGGTTTGCCATTCTGTTACATATGCAGCGTGACCAACGAATCCTGGATTTGCAAAGCCAGGGAGTGATGAACAGTGCCGGAATGCAACTGGCTTACGCGCAGTCATTGGCTGAGCGTAATGCTCTGACTCAGTTGCGCCGTTATCTCGCAAACCGTAAACCGGTATTTGATTCAGCCATAGAAGAACGTAATTGGATGCGGTTATTGGCAACCTATAGCCAGCAACCAGGGCACACAGTTGCGGGATGGAGCGTTAAACATCCAGAAAACAAACAGTATGTGTTATCGACTTTAGTACCCATCCGCATCCAAAAAGGTGACTGGAAAGGGGCGAACGAACTGCTCAATACCTTCCCGGAAATGCAGGCGCTCGATCAGCGTTTAGCATTAAGTCTGGCGCAGAAAGACACGCAGTCCAGCATGCAGCTCATTAGTAAAATCACGCAAACTCGCGGTTTATCAGCGCAAGAACTGGAAACTGCCAGCTTTCAGCTGGTTTCTATGGGTCAGTGGAAAGCGGCTACAAAATTGCTATTGCGTTACTGGCCATTTACTCAGGCCGGTAAGTTACAGCATTCACTGAGTATACGTTTGTATAGCCAGCTTGCAGCACATCCGGATTGGTTGACCGCCGAAAATAAAGCTCGCCTTGCCAGACCTTTGCCGACCGCCACGCAACGTATGGCACAGGCACGACTATTCCAGGGGCAGGAAAACTGCACGCAGGTGCGAAACATATTAGGTGATTTATCTGCGCAGTATGACGCTGAAAGCTGGTCGCATCTTGCGCAATGCTATCCGGGGCAGCCAGGCCTTGCGCTTTACGCTGCCGAACAAGCGGTTGCGCGTGACCCTTCGCCATTTTACCAACGTCAGGTGGCTTATCTGGCTTACGCTACAGAAGATTACGCACTTGCCAAAGCGAGTTGGGCACAGGTTCCTGCCACAGAAATGGTGGATAACGATGTGCAGGCTGCGGCTCGCAGCGCAAAACTTGCCGGAGACGAGAAGGCCTTTGCCCATTGGCAGAATGTTGCCTCACAGCGTGGAATGTCGGATCTGAAACTGGAATCGACTCCCGTAATGGATGATGCCGCACGTGGTTTTGCACTATTAGCGCAAGGTAAGCATCGCGAAGCCCGCGATGCACTGGAAAAAGCCCGTGAAACCCACACGGACTCGCCAGAGATCTTACGCCAGTTGGTGTATCTCAATGAACGACTGGACGATAAGCCGAAAACTAAGCAGTACAGCGAGCAAGTTGTGGATGACATTGATAACAGCATCACGCCACAACAACAGCTGAGCGACAAACAACAAGAAGACCGTTTTGCGTTCCGCCGAACTCACGAAGATAGCCAACGTCGCTGGACTTTCACCTACGATGGTTCATTCGGTTTAACGCCAGACTCACTTAATAGTGGAGGCAGCAATAACGGGGTTCAGCAGGGGAAAAGTTATCGTAGCTATCAACAATTTGAGGCTGAGTACCGTATCGGTAAAAACCAACTCATCGACGGCGATCAGCTTTCCGTTTACAGCCGTGTGTTTGCAGGTAGCGACAGCAATGGCCAGCAGAACTTTATGCCGGTATATGAGCCAATGTTGGGTGTTGGTGTGCGCTGGAAACCGCTTCGTGACCAGGTTATTTATCTGGCGGCTGAACAACAGATCCCGTTGGATCATCATCACGGCCAGGCTGACGTTATGCTGCGTGCCAGTGCCTCGTTCTTTAACGGCGGTAAATATAGTGATGATTGGCATCCGACAGGAAATGGTTGGATAGCTCAAAATCTCTATCTGGATGCGGCGCACTTTGTTAAAGCGGATTATCAAGTTTATACCGCCGATTACCGCATGAGCTGGCATCAAAAAATCAACGGCAAACAAACTATTGAGCCTTACTGGCATGCCCAGTACAA
Organism: Buttiauxella gaviniae ATCC 51604; assembly: GCF_001654835.1. GTDB lineage: Bacteria > Pseudomonadota > Gammaproteobacteria > Enterobacterales > Enterobacteriaceae > Buttiauxella > Buttiauxella gaviniae. The sequence continues at coordinate 6,758 of NZ_LXEP01000050.1, read as the reverse complement.
CGCCAGTACTGATACTCCGTATCGTGACAACACCCTTGGTGGTGTCGGTGTGAGACTGAATACCTGGTTTGGGGAGACACACTACAGCGCCTTCCCACACAAAGTCAGTGTTGGGCTTGAGTATCAGCGTGCGTTCTCCGGGCATAACCGCGATACAGACTCCAAAAATAATCTTTTCCTGACTCTGGGAGCTCGCTGGTAATGAAGATCCTATTAACCGCGTTACTGCTGGTTACCCCTTTTGCCAATGCCATGAATGCGGTGATGTATCAGCCACAATTGCGTGATACCACAGTGACTGATGCCCAGTGGCAGAGCGTGTTGAACAAACTCAAAGGGCAGGGAATTGATACCCTGGTATTGCAGTGGAGCCGCTACGATAATGCGTTTCGCGATGGTGAATCTCGCGCCTGGCTTGAACATAAAGCGCAACTAACCACTACCAACGGTATGAAGCTCGTTATCGGCCTTGCTGCAGACGGTCAATTTTTCGAACGGCAAAAACAGCCGCTCCCCGCGCTAGAAAATTATCTCAATCGCTTACGTGCTGATGATGTTGCGGTAGCAAAACGTTGGGTAGACGTACTGGGTGAAAAGTCGATTGCGGGTTGGTATATCAGTAGTGAACTCGATGACCTGCGCTGGCGTGACCCGCAAATGCAGCAAGCAGCGCTTAGCTGGCTGAGTAAAACCCGTCTGTCATTGGCGGCGGTTGCTGATAAACCCGTTGCTGTGAGTAGCTTCTTTGCCGGAAATATGACACCTGACTCTTACCGTAAATGGGTAACAACCCTTAGTCATAGTGGCGTAAAAGTGTGGGTGCAGGATGGAGCGGGAACGCAAATGCTGACTGCTGCTGAACGGGCGCTGTACCTGAAAGCACCGTCTGCGGGGAAAGTTATCGAACTGTTCCGTCAGGATAAACAGGCCAAAACTTTTAAAGCGACCCCTGCACCATCGGAGTATCAGCAAAAATGGCTTGCGACACCTGTCCCGCCGGGGCAGGACAGAGTCTACTTCTCATTGCGTTATATGAGTGTGGCAAGCGGTGTGTTAGCCATCTAAAAATCAATGTCGGATATGCGTAAACGTTATCCGACATTTTTATCTCAGGACTTAAACCCGGCGGCTGTCATTAACAGCCGAAATCCCATCCCCACAGCGGTCAAAGCCAAAACACTCGCGCCCCATAACGCCACCATCCATAACAAACGGATCCCGGTCTGTTTCATCAGTGATACCCCTCGCCATGTTGTACTTTTCCGCGAAAAACGTAGTAGCTCCAGAAGGTGTAAACCAAAATGATCGGGATAATAAACAGCGCGCCGACCAGCATAAAGCCCTGGCTTTGCGGTGGCGCTGCGGCCTGCCAAAGCGTAATTGACGGCGGAATGAGATAGGGCCAGATACTGATTCCCAGTCCGCTAAAGCCTAAGAAAATCAGCCCCAGCGTCAGCAAAAACGGTGTGCTATGCCAGCTTTCCTCAGAACCGACTGCTTTCCATAACCAGATGCTGCACAACACCACCAGGAGGGGGACCGGCAACAGGAAGTACAGATTCGGCACGCTAAACCAGCGGGCTGCGATTTGCGGATGAGCAAGTGGCGTCCAGATACTGATAATTGCGATAATAGCCAACATCATCACCAGCAGTGGCTTTACGGCTTTACGCATGGTTTTAAGCAATGGATCTTCGCTTTTCATGACCAGCCAACTCGCCCCCAGTAGCGCATACGCCACCACCAGACCAACTCCACAGAACAGATTAAACGGTGTAATCCAGTCCAGTTGCGAGCCACCAAAGGTGCGCCCGATGACCGGGAAGCCGGAAATTACCGCCCCAACCACAATGCCCTGGCAAAACGTCGCCACTATTGAGCCACCAATAAACGCTTTATCCCAGAAAGGCCGATGCGCAGGCGTTGCTTTAAAGCGAAACTCGAATGCCACACCACGAAAAATCAGGCCGATGAGCATTAACGTTAACGGAATGGTGAGTGCATCAATAATAACGGCGTACGCGAGAGGAAACGCCCCAAATAATGCAGCTCCCCCGAGAACCAGCCAGGTTTCGTTGCCGTCCCAAACGGGAGCCACGCTGTTCACCATCACATCGCGGTCATCTGCATCACGAACAAACGGAAACAGAATGCCGATGCCGAGATCAAAACCATCCATCACAATGTACATAAGTGTTGCGAAGACAATAATGACAAACCAGATAACTGACAGATCGACGCCCATTAACGTAACTCCTCTAATGATTGAGTTGCCGCAGAGAGCGGACGAGAAGGTGTGCCGTGCGAAGGAGGTGTATCGTCGTTAAACGGTTGTGGCCCTTTCTTAATTTGGCGGATCATATAGCTATACCCCACGCCAAATACCGACATATAGACCACAAAGAAGGTCAGAAGGCTGATGCTCATCTGCAAGTTGCCGTGTGCTGAAACAGCATCTTTAGTGCGCAGTAGACCATATACAACCCAAGGCTGGCGTCCCACTTCTGTCGTGACCCAACCGGCCAGAATAGCAATGAGCCCGGATGGCCCCATCCACATCATAAAGCGCAGGAAGGTGCGGTTCTCGTATAAACGATGGCGATAGCGCAGCCACAAACTCATCACGCCCGCCAGAATCATCAACATGCCCAGGCCTGCCATAATACGGAACGACCAGAACACTATCGTTGAGTTTGGGCGGTCTTCTTTTGGGAACTCTTTTAGCGCAGGAACTTGCTTATCCAGGCTATGGGTAAGGATCAGGCTGCCAAGTGCCGGGATCTCAAGACCAAAGCGCGTGCGCTCTTGCTCCATATCTGGCCAGCCAAATAGCAGTAGCGGGGTTGGCTCCCCGGGTACATTCTCCCAATGGCCTTCAATAGCGGCAATTTTGGCAGGCTGGTGTTTCAGGGTATTAAGTCCGTGCATATCGCCAATCATGGCTTGCAGAGGCGCAACAATTAACGCCATCCAAAGCGCCATTGAAAACATGGTTTTAATGGCTGGGCTTTTGTTGCCACGCAGCAAATGCCAGGCTGCCGATGCACCAACAAAAAAGGCACTACTGAGGAATGCGGCTACCGACATATGCAACAGGCGGTAAGGGAAGGAGGGGTTAAATACCACCGCGAACCAGTCCACCGGCACCACCTGGCCGTTGTGAATTTCAAACCCTTGCGGCGTTTGCATCCAGCTATTAGAGGCCAGAATCCAGAAGGTCGAGATAAGTGTACCCAGTGCCACCATACAGGTGGCAAAGAAATGAAGCCCAGGCCCGACACGTTTCCAGCCAAATAACATCACGCCCAGGAACCCGGCTTCCAGGAAAAATGCCGTCAGCACTTCATAGGTCAAAAGCGGCCCGGTGATGCTGCCCGCAAATTGAGAAAAACCACTCCAGTTAGTGCCGAACTGATAGGCCATTACCAGCCCGGACACCACGCCCATGCCGAAGTTAACAGCGAAGATCTTTGACCAGAAATCGTATAGCGAACGATAAGTCGGATTTTTAGATTTCAGCCATAACCCTTCTAGCACTGCCAGATAGCTGGCAAGCCCGATAGTAATGGCAGGGAAAATAATGTGGAAGGAGACAGTAAATGCAAACTGAATTCTTGCCAGATGAAAAGCGTCTAAACCGAACATGCAGTACTCCGCATAAAAATTGATTCGATTCGATTGTAAGCCGCGTCACATCTGGGTTGTAGAAACAGACTCTCAGCATAAAGCTATAACAGTTTTACCCCTTCCAAAACCTTTCCCCAAAACTCCCCCAAAACTCTTCCCCAAAATTGCGTATAAATCACACTGCGATGTACGCCCATCCATCATCACGTTCGTCATGATACAGCTGTGTCATTGCGGCGGTTTTATGGCCCAGCAATTTTTGTGTATTGATACCTTGTTTTTCGTATAAGCGCTCAGCAAGTGATCGCTGCTCATGAAATGAAACTGGTGTTCTCCCCTCCGGCGTGATGATGCCAGCATCCTCTCGACAACGTGCAAACATGGTGCTCGCAGTTGCTTTATTAATGGTCTTCCCAGCTTTTGCCCTTGAAGTCGCCCCGCAATGATGGACTAGGTAAGGACTTAAAGCGTGATCACGGCATCCGTTTATAACATCTTCTAATGTTAGCCCTGCAGCCTCACAGCGAAGCGATAAGGGAAGGGCGATCTTACTGCCGGTTTTACCCTGCACCACGAATAAATAACCGTCTTTTACATCCTTAAATTGCATGTGAAGAATGTCCGATAGTCGCTGCCCGGTTACCAATGCTAGACGAAGGGCGTTGAAAGCCCATGGAGAATAACGAACTCTTGCTGCTTCGAGTATTTTTAGCCAATCTTCTATTTGTAAGCGCGCGCGAGTAACTTCAACTTTAGGTTTACGAGTGGACTGTACGGGGTTAAATCCTGGAGGAACCTCACCAGCGAACTGGGCTTCCTTAAAAATATCCGTCCAGCTCGAGCGAAGATGTTTAGCCATACTTTTTTTCCCCTCATCGATGTACTCTTCCAGGATTGCAGCCATCTCTCTGGAGCCAACACTTGCTAACGGAGTATTGGCTATACGCGAGCACAGAATATTTGCTGCTCGCTTACGCTCATACGCACTTGCGTTTGAAATCTCACCTTTGGCATTCCTTTTCTCAACGATCGAATTATATTTCTCTACCCAATCCTTAAATCTCAATCCAACAGGTTGAGGATTTTTTTGCCTCCTCCGGGCTATATCAATAAGAGCGTAACTTTGCTCTACCTGCTGCTCCGCAAATATACGGTTCAGCTCAATTGCTGCCGTCTTTGCTATCGTTTCATCCGTTCCAAAGCTTAGCCACTTCAGGGTAAGCGGGTCTTTATACTGCCAATAGACTTTGTTGTTTCGTTTATCGAGTTTCACATAAAGGTTTTCGATATCGATGTTATGTTTGCGAGGAGCGCCCATTAATGGTTCTCTCAACCAATGATTTAACTTTGTCCGGCAAGTTACGGGAAATTTTAATTTTCCCGACGCAACCAATGAAAACGGCATCTTCATCAACCACCCATCTTTTTCCGTCTTTTTTGGCTGGTGGTGAAATCTGCCCTGTTTTTGCCAGGTGATTCAAACGGGATTGTTTTTGTGGGTACCCAAATCCATTAGGGCCATTCGCCCAATCCTGTATGAGAATGGTTTTTGCCATGGTCACTTAACCTCATGACCGGCCTGTACTGTAATTAACAGGCCGGGTGAAAACTGATTGCTGAAAATCACTGTATTTAACGATGTCCGGGTATCGTTACCGCCAGCCACTACCGATCCCATTTCTGCCTGGTGCATGCCCTATATGGAATTTGTGGCAGAACTGACAGCGGTAGGCTCGCATTTGCCCCTGGTGGCCATAACGACGGTGAAGCATCTTTATCGCTATAAACGCACCTGCCAGAGTAGGGTGTTGCATCTTTCCATCGCATTGCTTACGACGCAGTCGGCGCTTACTGGACATTTTTGCCACGCTTAGGCTTGCGCTCTGACTCAATGGCGATGCATTCAAAATTTGTCACTGAGACGCACACCTCAGCGGTTTTCCCGACCTCTTTACCCCGGGAAAATCTCTTCTCACACTGTCTGCTGGTGAGCGGTTCTTTCGAGTTACAAGTCCAGGCAACAGGCAGTCCACCAGACTTCAGGATGGTTGCAGTTATTTTGTACATGATGCTTCCACTCCTTTACCCAGATCACTCAATGCAACGTGCTTAAGTCGACGCTGTATTTCGTCAAACAGCCCAAAACCCTGACGACCCGTTTCGGTGCCAATGGCTGTTAAAATGTCACCGACGGTAATGTCATGCAGTGGGCGGGAAAGACGATAGCCACCACCCGGACCCCGAACAGACTCAATAAGTTTCGCCCCGCGCAGTTTTGTAGCCAATTGCTCCAGGTAACTGACCGATAAGTTGATCTCTACAGAGATACTGGCGAGGGTATGAACTTCATCTGTTAGCGCCAGTAGTAAAGCCAGTGCGGCATCGTGCTTAGATGCTATTCTCATTCGCTCACCCCCGGAGCCATTCCTTCGTTGCGGATTGCCTCACAAGCAACTTCGTGGGCCTGATAAGCGATATCTTCCGCATCACGCATTGCATAAGCAGGATTGGCACACAAACCCTGAATGGCGGCGGCCGTTAATTGCTGATAGCGGATGAAGTCTGGAGTAGTTGTTGTCTCTGGTACCGGGCGTGGCTTCACCTTAATAACGGGTTTCTTGATGAGTGCCGGCGCGGATAATTCTGTGCGCAATTCCGTAATAGCATCCAGGGTAACTATCTGGCGCTTTGCTTCATTATCAGACCAGGAATCAAGAATGCTGGTGGTCACGTGATGAATTTCTTCGTCGCTGAAATCAGGCGACAGGCAGAATTCTGTTGCTGCGATGTCAGCAAGAAGAAGAGGGAATATTTCAGAGATAAGATGGCCAGTGCAGGTAACGACACCTTCAGCTTCTTCTTTCCCCATAACGTCAGTGCAACCAGAAAGCAGGGCGTTAATAGCGTGGCTGATTTCAATCTCCCGGTCGCTCATCAACACACGGGTATATTCAGGACCTACTTCCTGCGTCGGTTCGCCAGCACCAGCTGCATTTTCTGCCAGCTTGCCATCTTCTGAGCTGCCAGTGACCAGAACATCTGCTGTGTTCTGCGGGCTCTGTTCGGTCGCATCTTCATTGTTGTCTGTTACCTGTAATTTTATGCCACACGCTGCAGCGACAATTTCGGCT
>NZ_LXEP01000049.1 GCF_001654835.1 Buttiauxella gaviniae ATCC 51604 | reverse complement strand
AGGCCACTGCGCGGTTTCTTTCAGGCGAGCATGTACCGCATCAAGTAGTTCCTTTTGGCGCTCTGGAAATAGAGCGAGCACTCGTGGTGTGCGTGTAATAGCTTCGCCCAGCTCCCGGGCAAAACTTGGCATATCGTCGTTAGTCAGATCGATAGCCAGGCCATATTCAATCTTGGTGATGTTATCGGTACGACCAAACAAAGCGAGCAGGGCGGCCCGGAAACTCGTAGGTAGCTTCGATGCTTCTACGAACTGAGGTTCACCACCTGTAGTGGTGCTATGCGTATTATCTTCTGGAGTGGGCTCATTTAATTCGATTTCTCCCGTTTCCTTATTCCAGAGAAAACCAGTATCCCAACTATCAAGAGCGGGGCTGGATAATCCTACGCGATCTTCACAAATCTTTGCATCACAGTAATGATCCGCAATTTCCGGGAAGTCCTTATATAATTCGACAGTCGCGGTGAGTGATGCCATTTTTTTACTGGGGGCTTTCACTTTGCGAGTGTAAACAGGAATGTTTAATTTCTCACCCATTCCTTTTTTAGGATTAAAACATGTATTAAATAATTGCATGGACTGATTTCCTTAATTAACGGAATACGCGGGCGTAAACGGATTTTCTGTAAGTAGTGCGAACACTCTGGAGTTTGGTCTGCTGATTTTTCTTTTCGATACAGCCTCTGCAGTAGTAAACGGTGCGGCTGGCATAACCCCTGGTATTTTGACGCTGGGTTAACTCGGCATCTTCAAAGAGATGACTACAGCACGAACAGGCTCTGCTCATGATGCTTGCTCCATGCTGCAAGACGCGAGGGAGCAACAGCGCTGAGCTTTAATCTCTGCTTCACGAATCAAAAACCAGATACGAGTTACTTCTTCTAATGCGCAGTGATGACAGGGATAAGTGTCGTGAATAATCCCACCAGGGAATTTAACCGTGACAGTGTTGTCTTTGTTGAAAACGAAATAAGAAAATGGATTTTCGTCAGCAATAACTTCTGCGACATCGTGGCTGACTTTATAAAGCTTAAATATCATTGTGAAAATATGAGAAATCATTGCTAACCCTTATTTAGAATGAGTAATTCCCTGCCGATTAAGGCATGTGTTTGGAATTATTAAATTTGGCTTGCAGAAATCCCGTCGCATTATTAGCCGACATTACTTCTGGTGTTTTATTTGTCCGGAATCTATTCCGTCATAGCTGGTTGTTCGCCAGAGTGGATAATCTCATCAACTGGATAACATTCGCCACTAACATGCTGCTCAATTGCAGCCGCTTCACATTTCTCCTGGCTGTAATAAAATCCCAAAACCACTTCCTGATAATCACCGTTGGTCATGCCTAAAGTCAGCACT
>NZ_LXEP01000048.1 GCF_001654835.1 Buttiauxella gaviniae ATCC 51604 | reverse complement strand
TGGCGGATGAATACGTTGCAGACGAACTCATCCTGGTTATCGAACACCGGGCTGACCTCTGGCTCGATAACGTGACGATGGCCCAACACTTGTGCCCGAAGACACTTTTTAACTTTGAGAATTTCGAGGGGTATCTGCCGCTGGCCCGCAAATGGGACAACGAAGGCCGCCCATCCAGCAGAGCGCCTGTTATCGACTGCAGCGAACGCGACGCTGCTCACAAGCGGTTTCTTGGTCAGGCGGCAAATCTGATCCTGAAATCACCGCTGGAAATATGCGTCCGCAAACTGGCCTCGAATGCGAGTGTCGGAGGGCTTTCGCCTGAAGCTTCAAAACGCACATGGGATCGGCTTTGGGCGGAGCAGGCTGCCCGTATGCAAAAAAACGAACTGATCGCATAGCGGCAAGATTGATTGAAACTGGAGAAGACTATGGAAACCGTACTTGAAGCACTGAAAGCAATGGGTAAAGCCACAGCGCGTGAAATTTCTGCCCGAATGAAAATCGACGTGAGAGAGATTCTTGGCATGCTGCGCGAACATGAAGAGCTTGAACAAATTGAGCTGGTTAACGGCTGGTGGCAGTTGACGGGTACCGGCGCTAAAACCCCTCGAGTAAAACCTGCGGTACCAGCGGTTAAAGTCGTGAACAGCAAAGAGCGACCAGCATCACCTGCTGTGGCAACACCGGCTCGCAAAATTAACGAAGCAGTTTTGGCAGAATTAATGACACAGCATGGTGAGCTGACGACTGAGCAAATGGCAAAACTTGCTGGTACCACCGTTCGCGCGGTTGCTTCCACGCTGGCCATGCCGGTGAACAGGGGGCGAGTAGTTCGTGAGAAGCGCGGGAATGTATTCCACTTCACCCTGGCGAAACCAGCCCTAGCCGAGCCAGAGCCTGCTGTTGCTTCAATGCCTGAGATTAAGCAGCCGGCAGTGCAAGAATCTGTACCTCAAAGCGATGCTGCCTTTCTGGATGCCATCCCACAGATGGCGAAGCGCCAGGCGGCCGAGATGGTTTGCCCTACACCAAAATCCATAGCGGCAGAAATTCGCCGCACGAAGTCCCGCCTCAATCAGCTTGAAGAGCTGCGTGTTACGGTTCGCCAGCTTGCTCGCCAACAACGTGCTCTGGGGTTCTGATGACAACTGAACTCAAACTCTGCCCTAAGGGAAAAAAGCCAAAAATCACCACTCGTGAGCCTCGTGGTTACTGGTGTGTGATGGGCTACAAGAACATCACATGCCCGTGTGGATGCCTTAGAGCAACGGCTGCGTATACCAAAGGCGGCCAGGCCTGGTGCAAAGCAGAGGAGAAGGCTATCGAGCAGTGGAACCGTGAAGTGGTGCAGTACACCTCAGGAATGAAACTACAAAGCCAATCAAACGAACCTAACAAATAGGGTGATTTGTCGTTATGAAATTCACGATGCGTAAAAAGCGCGACTGGAAAGCATGGTTCGAGGTGGGTGTTTTTAAGCGGGTAGTCGTGCTTCGCAACCATGAGATAAGCCGCTGGCAGATAATGGGACTATGCGCCACTGGTGCGCCAGTATTCATAGAAGCCGCTCGAGGGAAATGCCAGATTAGAGCATGGACTGATTTTAATCAGTTGGCGTTATTTCTTGAGGCAATCGGCGTGCAGCGCTATGAGGTTCACAACAAGGCTATCAAATAAATTCCTGAGTGGGGGTAACTTCTCGTAACGCCCCCTAACTAGCGGCTTTTTTCTATCCAAGTAAACCTTTTGTTTAGCAATTTCTATATCTATAACTAGGCGTATTGGATATGATAATTTTGATGCAATGAATTTCCCTATTGTCAAGCCTCGGAAGTTCTGCAGAAATTGATACGTTTCGATGATGAAATGAACGAGAGTGGGAGGACTTATGGCTACTAATCCAAGAGAGCATGCACGGCGAGTTCTTGACACTATTTGGTGTGGCAGAGGATTTCCTGTTGACCCCGTTCAAATCGCTAAAGAAATGGGGCTAGATGTTTTTGTCACAGATCTGCCTGGTTCGGTTTCAGGGGCATTAATCAAACAAAAAGACCAAGATCCCGCTATTTTCCTAAATGCAGACGATGCTCGTGTTCGTCAACGCTTTTCATGTGGTCATGAATTAGGGCATTACATCGCTCGTCAGGTTGATAGTAATGATGTTTATGAGTATGTGGATCTTCGTGGTGAAAAGGCCAGTAACGGCACTGACCCAGAGGAAATCTTCGCAAACCAATTTTCAGCCGAACTGTTAATGCCAGTTGAAACTGTTAAAGAATTGATTGCACAAGGTTACCCAAATTATGCGATGGCCCATTTCTTTGGTGTTTCTGATGATGCCATGCATTATCGTCTTAAAAGACTGGGGTTGAAGTAGATTGAATGTCAGAAGAAAATCAAGACTCATTCAAAAGTTCGATTGCTCAGCAACTCAAAGAAACCCTGAATGCACATCGCAAACTGGCTGAAGAGAATGTTCCAGACACTCTGACTGCAGATGAATCTAAACCGGCCCTGGTTAAAGAGGTATCTCAACTTGATCCTGAGAGGCAGCGACTAAACAACGTTGACTACGAAGCTGAAATTAAGCTTAAAAAGTCTTACGGAAAATGGTTCCTCATCATTCTTGCTTGTCAGCTATTAATTATGAATGCCGTATTCATCGCAGTAGGATTATCGAAGTTAACCTTCAAGGATGATCTTACTTTGCAATTGTATATGGGTGGGACAATGACCGAGGTGTTTGGTCTGGTATTGGTCGTAACTAAATATCTCTTCAAGCGCAAATAACACCCTATCTTTTCGCTCGTTGCCTTTTCAGAAATATCAAGCCGCCTGACTAGCGGCTTTTTTAATGCCTGCAATTATCGCAATCATGATCGATTTTACCGATCGATAGCATCGCATTGATCAATGAAACTGATTAACTAGCAAGCACAGAACAGTAACAAGTTATCAACCTGCAATCTTCGCTGGTGGCCGTTTAGGTTTCGTTTAAGTCGACACCGGCCCGTGTCATTGCGTGACATGAAGTGACGAAACGCAGTCATTCAATCAGTTAACCTCGACATATTTGCCGCTCGGCATTCGTTAACACTAACGATCAAATTTTGATCTAATGTAACCAAAAAGATTATTCAAATCAGCCAGATAAATACCCTTGCATAGACTCATTATTTTTGTGCATACTGTGCAAAATACAAATTGACTGTATGCATATACAGTCTTTGTGGCGCACTGTTGCAGATGTGCGCAAGGGTTCTGGGCCCGCAAACTAGCTAATATGAAAGGTGGATTGAGTGAAATTAAGTGAGGAATTACCTGCTACGGGTTATGCGGTTATTCGTTGTCACGATAGAGCTGTAGTTGCGCGGTTTGATAGTTTTCCTGGTGTTGGGCAAAACCCGATGCCCGGTAACGCTGAGAGTTCTTTGTTAATGTACTTCCGTGATGGCGTGCCACTTTCAGGTTTTTGGCTGCGCGATGATGAGTTTGTTACCAGTCTCCGCTGCCTGGATGAAGGCCGCAAAAAAGCAGGGCTCTCCGCTATAGATTACCGAAGAACCAAGTTATAATTGCCGCAGGTCTGAACAACCTACTGAGAAATCACTGTGCCTCAGGAATATCCAGATGGCACAGAATCAATACAAAACCTTTCCCTCTGAATTTCGGGCTCTCGTAAAAACAGAAGCTTGGGATTTTCTGCATCCATTGTTTACCGCTGGTGGTGAGCAATGAAGAAGGCAGAGCGCGAGCACCTATCCCGAGTTGCATCCCTTGGCTGTGTCGTATGTCGCAATCTGGATCTTGGCGAAACGCCGGCTGAAATCCATCACTGCAGTTCCGGTACTGGTCTTTCTGTCCGGGCAGACAATTATCATGTCATTCCTCTTTGTCATATCCATCATCGAA
>NZ_LXEP01000047.1 GCF_001654835.1 Buttiauxella gaviniae ATCC 51604 | reverse complement strand
CTATTAACAACAGCGCCTCCTTAGTTTCCCCCGTATCCCGTGATACGGGTTTTTTTTGCACAGAATATTGCAGTCTCGGTCTTAGCTGGGGCTTTTTATATTCAGATGAACAGGTGAGGCCACTATGCGCATTGCGTATTCGTAGTTTTGCCCTTCCTCTTGAGATATATCAGTAGACGCCACCCGCATAAACTCTTGCACCAGATGCTCCAGCAATAGCTCCCGGCTAAAGAATTGGCTGTTTTCACCATTAAGCAGGTCATCAACAGCCTTTCCAATAATCTCATGCACGTTTTTCATAGCCACTCCGAATGATGGTTAAAAAATAAGCATATCAGGCTGGTGGTTTGGAAGCCGATATAAATATCACCGCGCACAAACTTATCGCCCTGGCCTATGCCGGGGCTTTTTCATATCTGCGCCACGCTCGGCGCATTAAACCGCAGAGTCTTTCAGGGTGAGCCTTAGCAGTGGTCAGTGTGACCTCGTCTGCGGGCTGTCCACTCTGAGCGTAAGGCTCACCACTAAAGGATGTCACTATGTTTGGTTTTGGTAAAAAAGCACGTAAAGCAGTTGCTGAAGTTAAGAAATTTGAGAAACGCGACCTGGCGCAGGCAGTAATCAATGCGGCGTGGTTGGTGGCTTATGCTGATGGTGATTGCTCAAATGTGGAAAAGGCTGCAGTAGACCAGGTGTTGCGTGCTAACCCAGTGCTGGGTGCATTCACTTCTGAAATTCAGGGCATCAGCGCGACAATCATTGCTCAGCTGGAAGCCAACTACAAAGTTGGTCGTCTGGCGGCGTATCGAGAAATTGAAGATTGCAAAGGTGATCAGCGAGAGGCTGAAGATGTTCTGGTGACGGCGATCGCTATTGCTGAAGCAGATGGCAATATCGAGGAACAGGAGAAAAAGGTGCTGGATGAAATCGCCAACCGCCTTGGACTGCGTCTGGAAACCTACCTTGATTAACAAGGCCCGCATACTGATAGTCGCCATTCTCCTGTTTCTGGTGGTGGCGATCGACTTCACTGGAAAGATGATGTCTATCCTGGCTGATGGCGTTCTGGTATTGGGTGTTGTTGCTTCGCTCTGGCCGCTAATCAAAAACCAAAAATAGTTCTCTGCAAAAGGCATCCGGAAGGGTGCCTTTGACAAAGAGTTAAAACACCACCCGAAAGGGATTTTTATTCCCCTCACCTGAGAGGAAACACAGCAAAAGAGAGGTTGTTATGACCCTGAAATTTCAGATTTCATTCCCCACGGGAGACCTACGATTCCCGTCGAATTACTGTGAAACACTTAAACAAAAAACCAGTCTCCTTGAGGGGACCACCAGGCTTTTAGTGTGCGATATCGTAGTGAGCGGAATCACTGATGGGGAGAACTCGGCGAAGCTTAAGTTTTCTTATGAAGAGGTCTACGCTGTCGATTCAACAATTGACGGCATAATGAAACGTGCCGAGCAATTTGCTCGCGATTTCTGCACTAAGATCGGAATTGGCGCGGCATGACCGCGCCTGTCGTTCTTATTCCGCTTTAATCTCTGGCAGCTTATCAAACATCTCACGCGCGATGGCGTGCACTCGATAGGCGTACTCTGACTCAGCTAATTCTCTTGGATTCTTCCCTGCGTTCTCAGAACCGAAAATTGCCTCAAGAGCCTGTGCGTTATATCCAAATATCTCTTTGGTGGTTTTGCCTGAAAGTTTTGCAGTGACAGCCAGATAGAATGGCAATACTTTGTCAATCACCACATCATGCTCAACAAGCTGTGGTAAGACGGTATCTAATTGCTGGCTTAATGGTTTCATATAATCAATTTTATTCATTACAACTCCTGGTAAACCGAGGTCATCAGCCAGACTTTCGGCGATAAACACCCATGCTGACACATGGGTGGGCTGAACCTTCAGGCTACCAGACAACACATTCACCTGATTGATACACCTCAACTTTCTGCCTCGCTTACGCGGGGCTTTTTTATTCCCATCACACAGCACCCGCAACTAGCGAGGTGAGAGCATGCACCGAATGGATAAATTGACCACTGGCGCAGCCTATGGCGCCTCAATTGGCAGCATAGCCAATGGCATCCTTAACGCCTACAGCCCTGAACAGTGGAATGCTATTGGTGTACTGGCCGGGATACTGATAGCCATCCTGACTTATCTGACCAACCTTTATTTCAAGATCAAAGAAGATCGGCGCAAGAATGGGAGCCAACATGAACCCGACACTTAGAAATAAGCTGGTGGCCACGATAGCCAGTGGAGCAGGGGCAATCACAATTGCTGGTGTGATGCTGGGTAATGCTGATGGTGTAGAAGGCCGTCGATATTACGCATACCAGGATGTAGTGGACGTCTGGACTGTTTGCGATGGTCATACGGGCAGTGATATCCGTCGTGGGTATCGCTATACAAACCGGGAATGTGATGCGTTGCTTAAGTCAGACCTGAGCAAGGTTGCTAAGGCTATTGATCCGTTAATTCGTATTCCTATACCAGAGCCAACTCGCGCCGCTCTTTATTCTTTCACCTATAACGTCGGTGCCGGAGCTTTTGCCAAATCCACTCTACTGAAGAAGCTGAATACAGGCGATATCATTGGCGCTTGTGATGAGCTGAAGCGGTGGACATTTGCTGGTGGTGTGCAGTGGAAAGGGCTTATCTCCCGCAGAGATATTGAGTACGCAGTATGTACCTGGGGACAGTAATGAAAACTCGCTATCAGTTACTCATCATCGCATTTGTAGCTGCTGCGCTGGGCGGCATTGGTTACGCACTGCATTACAACGGCTATGAGTCCGGCAAGTTCGACGATAATCAGGCCTGGAATATCAAGTGGGCCGAACGTGATGGAAAAGACCTCCTCGAACTCGCCGGCCGACAAGAGCAGGAGCGCACCGAAGAACAGCGCCGCCAGAACGAAATCAACCAGGTAACCGCAGATGCACAAACTCAACTCGACAAAGCACGGCTTGATGCTGCTCACGCTGAGCATTCTGCTGACCAGTTGCAGCTCACCATCACAAACATCCGGCGTCAGCTCGCAGCAAGTGAAACCAGCAAGCTTTCCTCCGCTGCCACTGCAGGCGCGGCAAGAGCCACCGCTACCGATATGTTCGCCCAGTTGCTTATCGAATCAGACAAAGCGGCGGGTGAGTATGCAGCAGCGGCTGACCGCGCTCGAATAGCTGGCCTGGCATGTGAGCGGTCATACGATGCTGTAGTGAATCATGCTGAGTAGGTGCGAGATTATATTTTAGAAAATATCGTCAATTCACATATGACAACACAATCAGCCTGGCTCCGGTCGGGTTTTTTTATATCAGAAGGAAATTACATGTTTAAGTTTGGACTTAACCAGTTAGTGGAAATTGCTGTAAGTGGCGAGATGGGCCACATCAAAGGCCGTGGAGAGTATTCCAATCACATCAATGGCTACTATGTGCATTACAAGGCCGGTGATGGCCGCGCAGTGACATCATGGTTTGATGAAAACGATATTATTGCCGTCGAAGATAAAGCGAGTGGTGGTCAACCCATCTTTGTGGTTGATGCCCCCGAAGCCGCTGCGGTTAAGCAGTAAGCTATTACAAAGCCCATCTGCGGGTGGGCTTGATAATGGTTACTATGGTAATTTCACCCATCAAATTTTGAGGGGAAGAGATTATGCAGCTAGTTAAAGTTAGCTCTGCTGTGAGCGCGCTGCTGTCATGTGTTAATGCCGCCATCATTCTATGGGAAGATGTATTTTTTGGAGTCAAAAGTTCTCAGCCGATAGTGAGTATTATTGTCAGTCTGCTATTTGTAGTCTCAGGCATGGTTATATGGCTGGTTGGAAGCAACGCTGGAAAGCTTGCTGCCTGGGTTTCCCCTGAAGGACTGACAACTTATAAGCAGCTATCCGGGTCTCTCACCGTTATATTCGTGTTATGCGGATTAATCATGCTGTCTGTCATTTATGGGCTAGCAACTCGCATCGGCCAGGGCTTTTCGATATTCGGCTGAGCCTGCATTAGAGGAGGTGGCACAATCTGACCCATTGGCACTGTCATGTGGCTTTTTTAGTGGCTTACAGCAGGCATTAACTGAGGGCTGTGAATCTTTACAGGGCAACAACTTCTAAAGTTCAGTAGCTACTCAGTTAAGTCTGCCACGCTACTTTCCTGCAATGAATTTTCAGTTAATTTGACATATATGTTATCGACGATTTCTGACATAAATTCAGTCACTGGCGCTGAAATTATCTCTATATCGAATACAAGCGCTCCCCATATAAAGGTTAGAGCAATCAGTAGTGCATACAAAATTGATGCAGATAATCTGAGCAGCAGCATCTTGAAACTCCCTTTCTTTCTTGTTGCACTAATGTTGCATGCCTTTCTGTCTTTGTGAAAGCATATTATAATTTTTGTTGATTATGATCAATTAGCATAATTACTAAGAGTGATTATTAATCATATCCATTCCACTAAATGACATGTAGGTATTATCATAAGCATTCACTGAATACCTATGGAAATGGTGAGGTTTTCTTTCTGACGAAGCTAGAACATCTGCACCATAATTAGCGATACCTATTTCTTAGAGGGCGAAAGTATGCTTGAAGGGAGGTTGGAAACGCTTCACTGCGGTACAAACTGCTTTGCGGTTTATGGTAAAGAAGAAATACTTGCTGATTTTGTGGAGTTTGTTCAAAGAAAAGCCCTGCAACCTATCGATATCAGAATCATTGGTGGAGTCGATTCATTGGGGCGCACAAAAATAATCATTACTGGCAGCATGAATGACAATGCGTCATTCGATACTTACCATTTGGACATTTTGCACAACTACACACTCATCGATAAAATTTAACGTAAACACATCTAGGCGGTTTTGACTGCTACAACCCAAGCCACTGGCATCTGCTGGTGGCTTTTTTATGCGCATCGCACGCGCACCAAAGAGAGTCTTTCAGCAGTGAGCCTGGGTAATACCGTTACCTCTCGGGCGGTATTGTCGTGCGACAGGCTCACATCTAAAAGGAAATGAATATGAAGAATACTCACCAGATGAGCCGCGTGAAGGTGGCATTGCCACCGATGGGTATAGTCACCCATGATGACCAGGGCAATGCGATCAGGCTTGGCGAGAAGTATCGGGTTCACCTGTATGCCGTCAAGCCAGGATGGGAACAGCGCGGAACATTTGATGGCTTCATGGTTGGTTGCGCGATTGGTTCGGGTTGTAGCTCAAGTGAGTGCAACATAGCCCGCGATGTGATTGTGCCAGATGGCTACCAGATTATTGCTTTGCGTATAGGTGATAATAACCAGCCGGTGTCATGGGAAAGCCTGCCGGTTGAGTTTGTCGGTGGCTACTTGCCAGGGTCTGATGCCGTTGGTTTTGATGCATCATTTCTCGGGGAAAACCCAGCCAGTAGCAAGCTAAGCAGCGGCTACACCATTGAAGTGGGCACTGATAAGGGCGGAAAGCAGTACGCTGCAGGTATGGCTGTTGGTGTAGGTGACGCCGCCACAAAAACCCGACTATCTGACGATATGCGCGATGCTGTTATTGATGCAGTGCGTGAGAGCAGATTGTTCGCTGAGCTAATACCTCAAAGCAAAGTGGAGTTTCTGGCTGAGCAGTTCAAAGTTACCAGTGGTGCTCTGGGGTCGCCACACAACAGCAATGTCATTACTGTGAACATCAATACCCAGCACAATGATGAAGAGTTAAGCGCCGTTATCGCGAAAGCTATTCAGGCCAGCCTGCGTCCAGGCGGCCTCATTCATAACTCTATTCAAAAGCGTTAGTTCATATCAACCCTTCAATCAGGCAGGTATTCCAATGGCTAAGAACTACTATCAGGACGGCAGTACCATGGACTGGAAGAACGGTACCGGTAAAGACGTGGCATCAGGTCAGCCGGTAATTGTTGGTGATCTTATTGGTATCGCCCAGCACGACATCCCAGTTGATGCAGACGGTGAGCTGATGATGACCGGCGTGTTTGTCTTGCCCAAGGTTGCCGCAGGAACGTGGCAGCGTGGTGTACAACTGTGGCTGACCAAAGACGGCAAGCTGACATCTGATGAGAAGGACGGTACAGATGCCAACGCGTTTGCTGGTACCGCATGGATCACCACTAACCCGAACGACCCCGAAGGGCGCGTGCGCCTTGGCTTCTGACCCGCACCGACCAAAACCACACCAAATGATAATCACTATCATTTTAAAAGGTACTCCCGGGGACCCGGCCTGCCACGAGGCGACGGGCACGCGGAAAGCGGCTAGTTTTTGATTTT
>NZ_LXEP01000046.1 GCF_001654835.1 Buttiauxella gaviniae ATCC 51604 | reverse complement strand
ACCCTGGTGGAAAGTTCCCCTGGTCGTGATATTCGCGATACCAAATGGCGGCGCAGTTCTGAGCATGAGGCTCCCCCGACAACTGGAATTCTATCTCTTTATAATCGTGGTGATCGGCGTCGCTGGTACTGGCCCTGCCCACACTGTGGTGAGTATTTTCAGCCAGAGATGAAGGCGATGACCGGTTATCGTGAAATCAGCGATCCGGTTAAGGCCAGTGAAGCTGCTCATATTATCTGCCCATCATGCTCCGGTTTGATAACCGCAGATATGAAGCGCAGCCTGAATATGAAAGGGATCTGGTTGCGTGAAGGCCAGTATATTGACCGTGAAGGCAACATTACTGGCGAGGCTCGCCGCTCCCGTATAGCCAGTTTTTGGATGGAAGGCCCAGCTGCTGCATACCAGACGTGGCAGCAACTGGTTTACAAGCTGCTGACCGCCGAGCAGGAATATGAAGTCAACGGTAGCGAAGAAACCCTCAAGACGGTTATCAATACCGACTGGGGACTACCTTATTTACCACGCTCCAGCATCGAGCAGCGCAAGGGTGATGAACTCCAGCTGCGCGCGGAACCGGTAGAGAAGCGAAGGGTTCCGGCTGGCGCGCAATTTATGGTGGCGACCGTCGATGTGCAGGGTGGTAAAAACCGCCGCTTTGTCGTTCAGGTGGTTGGATATGGCGTTCAGGGCGAGCGCTGGATTGTCGACCGCTACAACATTACTCAATCTATGCGTACCAACGCTGATGGCGAAAGCCTCCCCATTGATCCTAGTAGTTATCCCGAAGACTGGGATTTATTGCGTACCGATGTGCTCGACAAAACCTGGGCACTCGATGGCGAACCCGGAAAGCGTATGAGCCTGCTTGCGATGGCGGTGGATTCCGGTGGTGAAGATGGTGTTACTGATAATGCGTACGCATTCTGGCGGCGCTGTCGTCGTGATGGGTTGCAACGAAAAGTCTGGTTATTCAAGGGCGATGGCAAAGCACGCGCCAAATTGATAACTGAAACCTTACCTGATAACACCAACCGTTCATCCCGACGCGCGCGAGCGGCGGGTGATGTTCCTATTTATCTTCTCCAGACCAACGCTCTCAAGGACCGGATCAACAATGCGCTGTGGCGCAATGTACCGGGGCCGAACTATGTGCATTTTCCGGACTGGCTGGGTAGCTGGTTCTACGACGAACTGACCTATGAGGAGCGCTCAGTTGATGGGAAGTGGGAAAAGCCCGGCAAGGGTGCTAACGAAGCGTTTGACCTCATGGTGTATGCGCATGCTCTGGTCATTCTCCACGGCTACGAAAAGATTAAATGGCCTGATGCGCCGGAATGGGCGCGTCGTGAAACCTATCTTGTGGATGAACCTACAACAGATGCGCCGGTTGTGGCAGCAGTTGCTAAACCGCTACCGCCAGTATCTGCAACAAAGACTAAGAAACCAGCCCGCGAATCGGCATGGGCACCATCAACCTCAGGAGGCTGGGTGTGACGCTTAATGATATTCAGGACATGATCCGACGCTACACAGAAGCTGAAATGGCAATCCTTCAGGGCAAGTCCATTGTTTTCAACGGTCAGCAGATGACAATGGAAAATCTGAGTGAAATCCGTAAGGGTCGTCAGGAGTGGGAACGAAAACTGACAACCGCGTCTGCGGCGGCAAGTGGTCGCAGCGGGTTTAAATTGGCGAGGTTTCCGTGATGAGCACCATCGATAATCTGATTGGGTTGATCTCTCCAGGTTGGAAAGCTACCAGGCTCCGTTCTCGCGTGATGATTCAGGCTTACGAGGCGGTTTTGCCCACGCGAACACATAAAGCTAACCGTGAAAACCGTTCTGCTAATCAATTAACACGGTTTGGCGGTCGCTCTTTGCGAGAGCAGGCCCGCTGGCTCGACTGTAACCATGATTTGGTTATAGGGCTGCTCGACAAGCTCGAAGAGCGCATTGTGGGAGCAAAGGGCATCATCGTTGAACCTCAGCCATTGCTGAAAAGTGGAGGTCTTGCCACTGCGCTCGCCACGGATATTCGTACCAAATGGGCTGAATGGTCTGTGTCGCCGGATGTTACTGGTCAATTTACCCGCCCGGTACTTGAGAGACTGATGGCGCGAACCTGGCTGCGCGACGGCGAAGTATTTGCCCAACTGGTTAGCGGTACTGGAAATGGGTTAACACCGGTTGCTGGTATCCCTTTCTGGCTGGAAGCGCTGGAGCCTGATTTTGTGCCGATGGAGCGCAGCGAGCCATCCAATAAATTATGCCAGGGCGTCTATCTGAATGACTGGGGGCGCCCTACTAGTTACATGGTGTACAAATACCTGCCTTCAGAGGGGGTGAGGCAAGGTGACACCAAAGATATTAACGCTGACAGCATGCTGCACCTTAAATTCATGCGGCGCCTTCATCAAATACGCGGTAACTCCTTATTAGCGGGCGTTTTGATGCGCCTTTCTGCGCTTAAAGAGTATGAAGATGCTGAACTGACCGCTGCGCGTATCGCGGCGGCCTTGGGCATGTTCATTAAGAAAGGGGATGGTCAGGACTACGGTGATCAAGGGAAAGGAGCTAAGCCGAGAGAGTTAAATATTGAGCCGGGGGTCATCTTTGATGACCTTCTCCCGGGCGAAGATGTGGGCATGATTAAATCAGACCGTCCGAACCCCAATCTTGAAAGTTTCCGTAACGGCCAGTTGCGAGCGGTCGCCGCAGGATCTCGTGGCAGTTTTTCCAGTATCGCCCGTAATTATGATGGCACCTACAGTGCTCAACGGCAGGAGTTGGTGGAGTCAACGGAGGGTTACTTCATTCTCCAGGATGCTTTTATTGCTGCTGTTACCCGTCCGATGTACCGCGCCTGGCTGACTATGGCCATTGCATCCGGTCAAATAACCGTTCCTGCAGGGGTGGATAAAGAATCGCTCTACAGCGCAGTGTTCTCCGGTCCGGTAATGCCATGGATTGATCCGGTAAAAGAAGCAAACGCCTGGAAAATCCTGTTGCGCGGTGGCGCTGCGACTGAAAGCGAATGGGTGCGCGCCCGTGGTGCTAATCCGGATGATGTGAAGCGACGCCGTAAGGCGGAAATAGATGATAACCGCAAGCAGGGGCTGGTGTTCGATACCGACCCGGCTAATGACAAAGGAGCCACCAGTGGCCAGGAAGAAAAACCGGGTAATGAACCGCCCGAAAGCCAGCGTAAAAAATAGCTGGTTCCGGATGCAGGCAAGCAATGAAAGCGAAGCCGATATCTATATCTACGATGAAATTGGCTACTGGGGTGTGACGGCAAAACAGTTCGTGGCCAACCTCAAAGCGCTGGGTGATATCACGCATATCAACCTTCACATTAACTCCCCTGGTGGCGATGTCTTTGATGGCATCGCCATTTTTAATGCCCTGAAACACCATGGTGCGTCGATTACCGCTTATATCGATGGCCTGGCGGCATCGATGGCATCAGTCATCGCGATGGTGGGTAATCCGGTCATCATGCCGGAAAACACTATGATGATGATCCACAAACCCTGGGGATTCACGGGTGGTGACGCGAACGACATGCGTGATTACGCCGACTTGCTGGACAAGCTTGAGGGCGTACTTATCCCGGCTTATATGGCAAAAACCGGAAAGTCTCAGGAAGAGATTGCCGCCATGCTGGAGGATGAAACCTGGCTGTCCGGTGCTGAGTGTCTGGCGCTGGGTTTTGCCGACGAAGTCACTCCATCCCTTCAGGCTATGGCCTGTATTCAGTCAAAACGTATCGAGGAATTCGAGAAGATGCCACGCACAATCCGCAACATGATCACCCCACCACGCAATACTACACAGCGTGACCCGCAGCCAACTATCACCCAGCCGGTGATCACTGCACCGGAGAACGTCAACGCAACTGACATTCGCCAGCAGGTGATTGCTGAGCAGAAGGCCCGCGTAAACAATATCCAGGATTTGTTCGCTATGTTCGGCGGTAAACACCAGGAACTTCAGGCTCAGTGTGTGGCTGATGTTGAATGTTCGGTTGAGCAGGCGAAAGATAAGCTGCTGGCAGAGCTGGGTAAAAGCGCGACACCTTCCAACAAGTCGACGCAAGCTCAAACCCAGGCACATGTGTACGCTGGCAACGGTAATTTTGTCGGTGATGGTATTCGTCAGGCACTGATGGCGCGTGCAGGTTATGAAGACATGCAGCGCGATAACGTCTACAACGGCACTACTTTGCGTGAGCTGGCGCGTATGTCGCTGACTGAGCGCGGTTTCGGTGTGGCCTCCTATAACCCGATGCAGATGGTTGGCTTTGCGCTGACTCACAGCACCTCTGATTTTGGCAATATCCTGCTGGATGTGGCGAATAAAGCGCTGTTGCAGGGCTGGGATGAGTCAGCAGAAACCTTCGAACAGTGGACCAAAAAAGGCCAGCTGTCTGACTTCAAAACAGCACATCGTGTGGGCATGGGCGGTTTCCCGTCGCTGCGACAGGTCCGTGAAGGTGCTGAGTACAAATACATCACTACCGGTGATAAAGGCGAAACCATCGCGCTGGCCACCTACGGCGAGATTTTCTCTGTGACCCGTCAGGCGATCATCAACGATGATCTCAATCAGCTGACCGATGTGCCGATGAAAATGGGCCGCGCAGCGAAGGCCACCATAGGCGATCTGGTTTACGCGACTCTTACCGCGAATGGCAAATTGTCTGATGGTAAGACGCTGTTCCATGCCGATCATAAAAACATGGCCACCGGCGCTATCGATATCAGCAACCTCGACAAAGGTCGTCAGTTGATGCGCACCCAGAAAGAAGGGGAGCGAGCTCTCAACATTCGCCCGGCTTACATTCTGGTACCGGTGGCGCTGGAAACTACCGCTAACCAGACCATCAAGTCTGCCAGCGTGAAAGGGGCTGATGTGAATGCCGGGGTGATTAACCCAATCCAGAACTTTGCTGAAGTCATTGCCGAAGCACGTCTGGATGATGCTGATCCGGCCGCCTGGTATCTGGCTGCCGCACAGGGTTCAGATACGATTGAAGTGGCGTATCTGAACGGTGTTGATGCTCCGTACATTGATCAGCAGGAAGGCTTTACCACTGACGGTATCGCCACCAAAGTGCGCATCGATGCAGGTGTGGCGCCACTGGATTATCGTGGCCTGGTGAAATCCTCCGGTAAGTAATCAACACTACCCTCCAGTGGCCCGAAAGGGCTTTTTTTATGTCTGAAAAACGGCTCCCGAGCGGAGCCGTGGAGAATCTTCATGAAAAATTACCTTCAGAATGGTCACACCATCACGATTAAGAACACCGGGACCGACGCCATTCTTAGTGGCACGCCTGTTCCTGTGGGCGATTTGCTGGCAGTAGCCATTGCCGATATTGCTGCGGGTGGATCGGGTGAAGGCGTAACGAGCGGCGTCGTCGTGTTGCCTAAGCTTGCCAGTGACAACATCCCTCAGGGCAAAGCACTCAACATCAAAGATGGAAAAGTCCAGATTGATGGCACTGGCGCCACGCCTGCGGGCAAAGCGTGGGAGACGGCAGCAGCGAACGCGACCACGGTTGCCGTTCGTCTGAATGGCTAGCCCATCCGAACCTGTTGAACAATCTGATGAAGAAATGATGTTAGCGGCCGAGGGGCTGTCAGGGGGGATGCGCTATGGCCCAGTCGGTGGGTGATTTAATCGTTAATCTGGATGTCGACAATACCCGCTTCACTGAACAAATGGAGCGAGTAATAAGGCATACAGGGAGTTTTGGTAAGGCGGCAAATGATGCTTCGGCCCAGGCTCAGCAAATGGCTGATCGACAGGCATCGGCACTCAAAAGTTTACTGAACAGCATCGATCCGACTACTAAAGCGTTCAGTAACCTGGATGATCAGTACACCGCACTTCAACAGCATCTGAATGCGGGTCGCATCGATGCATCACAGTTTGAATACTATAACCACATTCTGGATGAAAGCCTGACAAAGCTGGTTGATGTGGGTGATGCTCAGGAAAAAGTTGCAGAACAGGCGAGGCGAACAGCAGCAGCTGAATCGGCAGCGACAAAACGGTTTCTGGAAGGTATTGACCCTACCCTGCGAGCATTTAACCGCCTTGATGAAAGCGTGGCAGAGCTACATCAGCGGTTTGAAAGTGGCTTCATTCCGGAAGCGCAGTTTAAATCCACACTGGCGATGCTCGAGCAACAACGAGCAAAGCTGTATGAAGTCGGTGACGCAGCCGAGCTGACAGAAAGTGCAATGGGGGGAATGCCTGCCGCACTTTCCCGCCACGAAATTGCAGCAAAACGCGCGGGGATCTCAGTCGGTCAGTACACCCAGGCGCTGCGATTTTTGCCGATGCAGATGACAGATGTGGTGACCCAGCTGGCGGGTGGGCAAAATCCACTGCTTATCCTTATTCAGCAGGGAGGGCAGGTCAAAGATGCATTCGGCGGTATTCGTCCTGCTATGGTTGCGATGGGCGATTCCCTGAAGGGGCTGATCGGGGTTTTAAATCCGGTTAATCTGGCTATCGCGGTTGCCGTTGCCACTCTTGTGGCAATCCCTTCAAGCATGGCGTTTGCTTCATCCTCCCTCGGTGATATTCAAAAATCGCTCATCATGACTGGCGCTGCGGCTTTTGCGTCAGCGGGAGACATGGCTAATGCTTCTGAACGCATAGGAAACGCTACAAATACCAGTTTTGCAGCGACTTCCAGCCTGATGGCTGAGCTGGTACAGAAGGGGAAATATACTGGTAAGCAAATCGAGGTCATCACTAAGGCGACTCTTGACTGGGGACGTGCGACCGGGGAGACAAAAGATAAGGTTGAGGGGTTCTTTTCTCAGATAGCAGACGATCCCGTTCAGTCCATGAAGGCGCTGAACAACCAGTTCGACTTTCTGAGTAAGGCGCAGGCCGAGCATATAGCCACCCTTGATAAGGCTGGGCAGCACACTCAGGCGGTGACTGCAAAGCGCGATTTGGTCCTGACATGCCCCTCGATTTTGGTGGTTTCCCCGGCGCAAGCCTCCTGAGGAGATAGTTATGCTTGAAAAAATCACAGAAGCTATTTTTGCGCACGCTGCTGCTGAGTACCCGAATGAATGTTGCGGTCTGGTTATTCAGAAGGGCCGGGTGGAGCACTACATTCCCTGCAAGAACATTACTCCGGCAGGCGAGTATCGATGTCACGGAAATCACCGAGGCCATACTTAACCAGATTAAAGACACCGACCTGTTCAAAGACCTGATTGAAAGCGCCGTCGACGGTAATCAGAAAGTCGCCGACATGGCCGACGCCATCACCGAGAACGCAGACAAGCTTGCCGCAGCTGTGGGAGCAAATAAACAGACTGCAGAATCCATCATTCACAACGCACTGGCGATTGCGAATGTGGTGGTCAGCCAGTCGGCGCAGAACGGCGCGAACTCTGCGAAGTTTGAGCAACTGCGAGAAGTAATTGCGACCGAAACTGAGGCGCGCGTGACTGACGTTACCCGGCTTGAGGCGAAGGTCACTGGTAATGAAGCCGGTATCACGGAAGTTCGCCAGGCGCTGGCCACGGAAACGGAAGCGCGTGCAACAGCCGTTGATGAGCTCACAGCAAAGACCGGAGATAACGCTGCAGGTGTGACGCTACTGACACAGGCGGTCACAACGCTTGATTCGTCTACCACTTCCCGCTTCGAAGAGTTGTCGGGTAAAACTGATAACGCCAGTGGCGGCATTCAGAACACATCGATCGCACTGATTCAGAACACGCTGGCGCAGGTTAATCAGTCGCAGCGTATGAGCGTTCAGTATGGCGATAGCAAAGCCGGGATTCAGCGCGTCGATAATGTGATGGCTGATGCCAGCAAGGCCGTTGCTGAGTCGCTCAAAACGCTGGATTCGTCTGCAGCAGGCGGTTCGTCGAATGTCACCGATTTTTCCAAGACTATGGCCGACTTCAGCCAGGTTGCTGCGACTCGTATCAACTCCCTTTCTGTTTCCATGAATGGGCAAACCGCCGCTATCACTGAGCTATACAATGCGCAGATTGATACCGCTGGCAAGCTCAACGCAATGTACAACATCAAGGTTGCCGTTGACTCAAATGGGCGGCAATACGCAGCTGGCATGGGCATTGGCGTGGAGAATACACCGGGAGGTATGCAGTCACAGGTATTGTTCCTGGCTGACCGGTTTGCTGTGATGTCGCAAGCGGGTGGGGCAGTGACATTGCCGTTTGTCATCGAAAACGGGCAGGCTTTTTTCAACGATGCGTTCTTCAAAAATGCGAGCATTGATTTCGGTAAAATTACTGACTCTCTTCAGTCAGGCGGATATCAGGCCGGAAAGGCAGGCTGGAATATCCCGAAGAATGGCCCTGCTGAATTTAATGACAGCCTGGTGATTAACGGCTCTGGCAATAAAATCAAAGTGGATGGTACCGGGCTGGATGTGAATGTCCCGGGGGTAGTTCGTATTCACGTGGGAGTCTGGTAATGGGCGCAGGCATACTTATCGATTATCTGGACGGGACCAGGCCGATAGAAGTCACCTCAGGGATGCAAGTACCATCCTGGCTTGCGACGGTAACTGAAGAGCGCAAGGTGGGGAATCAGACAGTCGCACTGCCCGGCAGAATACCTGGAAGCTCAATAATGTTAATACCATCATCAACGGCGGTGGACTCTGGTGTTGGCATCGCCTATCTGACTGGCTTTATTGATAATGGCTCATCGTTAACGCTCCAGATGGCAAGTACTGTCGGTGATGATGTATCACGAGTTACCACTAATGTGAGCATCTTTCAGCTTCCTCCGGAGGGTTCAACGGCTGGCTTGCTCCTTCAGGGGGGTGCTAATTTCACATTAATTACCACTGAGCGGGCTTGCTGTCGGGTTTTGTTCCAGGGGCGGATTACATTTAACGGCACCTGGACTATCCCTACCTATGAAGGAATCGACCCACATAAAGTTATCATCGCGGCGCACTGGACAGCGCCAGGCGTTGCGGTTGCCCGCTCATCCACGCGTGTTTATGTCACAGATCCGGATGTGCCGACGCTCACTGCATACGCAGAAGGAAAGCACGAGAATAGACAACCAAGGGATGTCACGATGGATATCATCGTGTATGGGCCCGG
>NZ_LXEP01000045.1 GCF_001654835.1 Buttiauxella gaviniae ATCC 51604 | reverse complement strand
AACTGTGATGAATGGTGCGCCTATTGATATCCCTGCTGACCAGTTCGTCTCTGTGCGTGTCGAAATGCCCGAAGGAAGTATTTATAACCAGAAGAGGAGTGCAGCTGAAAAAGAGAGGAAGGAGGTCGAGCGACTTGCTGCGGAAGAAGCAGCCCGCAAAGCGACGGAGGAAGCACAAACTTACCCGGTCCAACCTCATATCTGAAAATTTACACAACGCGTAATCCCTTCATCCTTAAAGCCCTTTAATCCCGTTAGTTCAAAACTCAACGAGCCCGCATTGCTGGGGCGGGTGACAATTCACATCAATCAATCAATCGAGCGAGCGAGGATGACGCTCCTGTTATCTGGCTCGCCCTTGGCTATCAATTGATTGGATTTGAGTAAAGCGGCCGCACATGGTCACCTCCAGTAAAACTGAAAATATAGACGCACGTGGAAATGGAATTGTAAATAACTCTGGTCTCTGGGGAAAAGGTTTCCCCAAAACTATTTCTATCTGATTGAGAAATAAAGAAATAATTCATACTACACAGAAGCGTGATTTAACAGTTGCTCATAAGGTAAGGTATTGAAAAATATTAATTAACTTGCCTTGCGTTACTTCTGAATTCTTGCCAGATGAAAAGCGTCTAAACCGAACATGCAGTACTCCGCATAAAAATTGATTCGATTCGATTGTAAGGCGCGTCACATTTTGGTTGTAGAAACAGACTTTCAGCATAAAGCTATAACAGTTTTCCTTCTTAGGCCTTTTCAGCAGAATTCCTTCCAAACTGTATACCAATCACACCGTAATAAATGCCCATCCTTCATCGTGCGGTCTAAAAGATTAACGATAAAAAAATCCCGGCCATGCGACTCCGCAATTACCGGGATGAATTCAAACACAGCAATATATATCTTTTTTATGTACACACCATTTATGTGTAATTCAGAAACTGAAAATCCACAATTGAATACACCTTAATTGTTAAGTTTATTTAATATTTATGCGCGCAGTAACACTGTTCAATTGGCTTGTAAATAATAAGGGTATTGGTGAGAGGTTAATCATGCAAGGACACTGCTAATGGCCCATAAGAATATGATTTGAAATTGAAACATTAGCCACAAACAAATTGTAGCGGCTAATGGTTTCTATTTCTTTTATGCGACTTTTGAGACAGACACTGAAACTTCATACCCTATTAGATATAAGGCCTGTTCCAGAGTTTCTACTTTCGATGCGTGGCTGACATCCAAAAGCCTGTCAATCTGCGGGCCTTTCTGATTAAGTTTTCTTGCAAGGTCAGCCTTTCTTGTACCGGTATTAATCATCGCGTTGTGAAGAGTTGCCTTCAGGCATGTAAGCACAGGAAGGTGAATGACTAATTCGCCTTCCATCGTTGCGGATGGCGTTGGCACCGGTATGCGTGAATCAATTAACTCGCCAATCATCATGGTGATAGCATCTCTGGCCTCCAGCTCAATATCATCCTCACTAAAAGCGACTGAGTGCAAACTATCAAAGTCACGAGAACGTATTTCGTACTCATCAGTATCTTCATTTAAAGCTGCTGTTACCGAAAATTTAAACATTTACCTGGCCTTGTTTCTGGTGATGCATGCACAGTAACATATAAGATTTTAAACATAACAAAAATGTTGTCTTTTATTTTTTCAAAACAACGATAATCCAGAACGACCTCTTTATGTATCGATGTTTTTTGTCATCACTCGAAGATTTTCGTTACCAATAATACTTGAATTGATCCTATATAGCTCGGAGCTATATATGGTTGATTGTTTTGTTGAATAAACCACTGCATCACAGTAAAAATGAATAACTGACCTTATATAACAATATGGTAACGCAATGACCGACGGAGCTTTGAACGACTCTTTCCATGTGCCATTTCACGGTAAAACAATAATCGCTGAGACGACACCAGGTTGTAACGGGCATATTTTAATGCTTCATGGAGGAGGTAAAGATCGTAAGGTCTTCTCTAAATATCGCCTTCTTTTACAAGAGTTAGGCTATGGAACGACTGTTTTTGACTTCATCGGTCACGGAGAGACTGGAGGGGATTTATATGAATCTTCTCTTTTCAGTCGTACCAGACAAGCAGAAGCTGTCATTGCCCATCTGAATCATCCTTTGTCAGGATGTATGGGTGTAAGCATGGGGGCCTATAATGCACTGCATTTGAGCACTGTTGTTCAACTGCGATCCTTGATTCTCATGGTTCCAGGTGTTTACGCAAAGTCCGCTTACAAGGTCAAATTTGGTCCTGATTTTTCACAAATCATTCGCAAACATCGAAGCTGGGAAGCCACAGATGCATGGGATATTGCAGCTGGATTCACGGGTAACTTGCTTGTTGTTGCGGCACAGAATGACGCGATCATTCCTTCTGAAATACCCCAAAAGCTGGCGGATTCAGCATCGAATGCTGCCAAAAAAGATCTTCTGATTATTCCGGGGGCAGGTCATAACAGCATATGGGACAGCTTAATGCTTTCACCTGATTTATATGAAAAAACCCGTTCTGCTTTTGAAACCTGTTTATCTAAATAAATATAAAAAGCTGCCAGTCAAAAAATGACAATCCGTTGCTCATGAACCGTTGCAGATGAAAAGCTTTATTTGACTATAACAGTTGTTTAAATTGGCGTATTTTTAGTTAACTGATATAGAAACGGTACTGCCAAAAAATGAAAAAATACCAGCAACTTGCGCAGCAGATTATCGATCAAATTGCTCTTGGTGCATGGTTACCAGGGGATAAGTTGCCGTCGCTGCGCGAGCAAGTCGCACTAAGCGGCATGAGTTTTATGACAGTTAGCCATGCCTATCAGACGCTTGAAAGTCAGGGGGTAATTGTCGCTCGGCCGCAATCTGGCTATTACGTGGCCTCTCGCCCGGCAACACGGAGTGCGATAGCTCCTGTAAAAGTGACGCGTGATGAAGCGGTAGATATTAATACCTACATTTTTGATGTGTTGCAGGCCAGTGGCGACTCAACCATAGTGCCATTCGGATCCGCGTTCCCCGACCCACGTTTATTCCCGCTGCAACAACTTAACCGCTCGCTTGCTACCGTCAGTAAAACGGCAACAGCGATGAGCGTTATTGAAAATCTGCCCCCGGGTAACGAAGCGCTGCGCCACGCAATTGCGCGACGTTATGCCCAACAGGGAATGCAGGTTTCGCCGGATGAAATTGTCATCACCGCTGGCGCGCTAGAAGCGCTAAATCTCAGCCTGCAAGCGGTGACCGAACCGGGCGATTGGGTGATTGTGGAAAACCCCTGTTTTTACGGTGCGCTACAGGCGCTGGAACGCTTGCGTTTAAAGGCACTGTCTGTGGCGACCGATCCGCAAAACGGTATCGATCTAGTGGCACTGAAACAGGCGCTCAACGATTATCCAGTAAAAGCCTGTTGGTTAATGACCAACGCCCAGAACCCACTTGGCGTGACGTTGTCACCAAAAAAGAAGCAGCAACTAATTGAATTGTTGCAACAACACAATGTGACGCTCATCGAAGATGACGTATATAGCGAGCTCTATTACGGACGCGAACGTCCATTACCGGCACGTGCATACGATGCGCAGGGTATTACGCTGCATTGTTCGTCATTTTCAAAATGCCTGGTGGCGGGTTTTCGTATTGGTTGGGTGGCGGCAGGAAAACATGCGCGTCGTATTCAGCAACTTCAGTTAATGAGCACACTTTCTACAAGCTCGCCGATGCAGTTGGCTCTGGTCGATTATCTGGCGACCAAGCGTTACGACACGCACTTACGAAAGCTGCGGCGCGTTCTGGCTGAGCGTAAACAGCAAACCTTGCAGGCGCTACATCAGCTTTTCCCGGCGGAAATAAAAATCCATCACACTGAAAGTGGCTATTTCGTCTGGGTTGAGCTGCCGGAATACATGGATGCCAGCGTGCTCAGTGAGCAGGCAATTGCCCATAAAATCAGTATCGCACCGGGCAAAATGTTTACCACCGGGGGCGCGTGGCATAACTATTTTCGCCTGAATGCTTCATGGGCTTTAGGTGAGCGCGAACAACACGCAGTGCAGACATTAGCGAATCTCATCAAAAATCAAATTAAGGAGTAGCCATGGAATACCACACCGAACGCCTGATTCTACGGCAATGGAAACAGAGCGACCGCGAGCCGTTTGCCGCGTTAAACGCTAATCCTGAAGTGATGCGCCACTTTCCGAAGACGCTTACGCGTGAAGAAAGTGACAATATGGCCAAGACTATCGAACAACGAATGGCGGAGAACGTCTGGGGTTTTTGGGCTGTAGAGGAGAAAAGTAGCGGGGTATTTATAGGTTTTGTGGGGCTAAATGTTCCCGGCTATGAGCTGCCTTTTTCACCGGTTATTGAAATTGGCTGGCGGCTTGATAACGCGTTCTGGGGCAAGGGATATGCACCAGAAGCGGCGCGTAAAGCATTGGAAATCGGCTTTGAGCAGTATGGGATGAAAGAAATTGTGGCATTTACCGCGCTGGATAATATCCCTTCGCAGCGCGTGATGGAAAAGATCGGTATGCAGCGCGGTGAGGAGTTTGATCATCCTCTTCTGGATGAAGGACATCCCTTACGGCGACATGTTGTTTACCGGATTGCCAACCTAAAGTGACATCGATAACTCTGCTGCAGCACGACGTAACGGCGGCAATATTTGCGCACGAAGATCGGCCACTGTAAGTTCTGCAGCAGGAACACCTACATTCATCGCCGCCACGACTTTCCCACCGAGTGCCAGCATGGGTACCGCCACAGACCGCAGGCCAATTTCAAGTTGTTGGTCGTTAATGGCGTACCCCTGGCGGCGCACTAACGCAATTTCTTCGCGTAATTGTGCAATTGTCGTAATCGAGTATTGGGTATAGCGGATAAGCTTTGCCCGTCCCAGCCATGCTTCAAGTTCAGCCTCCGGCAATGCGCTTAACAGTACGCGGCCCATTGATGTGGCCCATGCAGGCAGGCGACTTCCTCGGCCAATATCGATGCTAACCAGGTTATTGACTGCCGTGCGTGCGATATACAGCACGTCATCCCCATCAAGTGTGGCGACCGAGCAAGATTGGCTCAGACTTTTACTCAGATTATCCAGCGATATTTGCGCAGCTTTTGCCAGCGGCGTACCCGCCAGATAAGCATGCCCAACGGTCAGTACTCGCGGCAGTAATTCATAGCTGCGCCCATCAGGGCTATGCACCATACCCAGTGTCGCAAGGGTATACAGGCAACGGCGTACAGCAGCGCGTGAAATATGGGTTTTCTGACTCAGTTGCGAAATAGTCAAACGCTGGCGCTGGGGGGTAAAAGCGTTAAGCACTTCCAGGCCACGAGCCAGAGAGAGCATAAAATTAGGGTCGCGTTTTGCAACAGATTGAATTTCTTCATTTTCGCTCGCCATAACTTCAATGTTATCAGGATTGCTGCCTGCCATTTAAATGTCCCACGGTCGCGTCAGAATGTTCTTCAGAATGCGCTAACTGCTGCTTAGCGACAATCGTGAATCAATCAATATGAAGAATATTCCACTGGGATCACAAATTAACGGTGAATAACCGAAACGCGTCGATAATCGCACATAAATTCGATTACCGCCGTTGACGCCAGGTCGAGTGAACTCCTATTGTCAGAAAACACCGTTAAGTTTGCAGGGGCTATTCAACCGCAACCGATGGGTGATAACTATCTGATTAAAAGTGCCCAAGGGAAGAGATATGAGCGCCACTATCGAACAACTCGACACCGTGATTGTTGACCTGCCGACCATCCGGCCACACAAACTCTCCATGACCACCATGGGATGCCAGACTTTGGTTATCCTTCGTCTGACTCGCTCAGACGGTATTGTCGGTATTGGCGAAGCGACAACCATTGGTGGCCTGAGTTACGGCGTAGAAAGCCCGGAAGCTATTAAATCGGCAATTGATACCTACCTTGCGCCACTGATCATCGGGCAGGCAGCAGATAATGTGAATGCCCTTGTGGCGCTGATGAACAAGTGCGTACGTGGCAATACCTTCGCTAAATCAGCTATTGAAACCGCACTGCTGGATGCGCAGGGAAAAGCGCTTGGTCTGCCGGTAAGTTCGCTGTTGGGTGGCGCACTCACCACGAAACTTCCGGTGTTATGGACGCTGGCCAGTGGCGACACCAGCAAAGACATTGCTGAAGGTGAAAAACTGCTGGAAGAAGGGCGGCATAACGCCTTCAAACTTAAAATTGGTGCACGAGATTTTCGCACTGATATGCAACACACCCGCGCCATTGTGGTCGCACTTGGCGATCGTGCCAGCATTCGTGTTGATGTGAACCAGGCGTGGGATACCAGCACCGCCGTGCGCGGTTGCGCTGAGCTTGATGCAATGGGCATTGATCTGATTGAACAGCCGGTGGCTGCACAAAACCGTGAAGCACTGGTGCATCTTAGCCAGCATTGCCGGGCTGCTATCCTTGCCGACGAAGCGGTTGCCAGCCGCGAGGACGGTTTTGATATTGCTCGTCGTGGTTTTATTGGCGCGTACGCGTTGAAAATTGCTAAATCAGGTGGCCCGGCAAGTGTTTTGCAACTGGCCCATGTGGCTCAGGCTGCTGGAATCGGTTTGTACGGCGGGACGATGCTGGAAGGTACTATCGGAACAGTTGCCTCCTTACATGCCTGGTCAACGCTGCCATTGCAGTGGGGGACTGAAATGTTCGGCCCATTATTACTGAAAGATGACATCGTTGAGAACCCGCTGCATTTTGCCAATAGTTCCGTCGAATTGCCTCAGACTCCAGGGCTTGGTGTGACAATTGATGAAGATAAGCTCAACTATTATCGCCGCAAGGATTGAGGAGAATGACATGTTATTTAAAGTTGAAATGACGGTAAATATTCCGCTAGATATGCCGGTAGCAACAGCTACAGAAATTAAAGCTAAAGAAAAGGCCTATTCACAAGCCTTACAGCAAGAAGGTAAGTGGCGACATATTTGGCGCGTTGCCGGGCTGTATTCAAATATCAGTATTTTTGATGTCAAAGATGCTGATGAACTGCATGAAATATTAATGGGGTTACCGCTATACCCTTACATGGATATTCAAGTAGACGCTTTGTGTCGCCATCCATCATCAATTCGTAACGACGATAAGTAAACAACAATAATAATCTATCTTAGCCATGCTCTTTTTCAGGGTATGGCTCCCTACAAATAAGCAATGAGACAATTATTATGACAAAGAACTTCATTAACCAACCAGAAGTACAAGCATTATTAAGAGAGAGCGCCGGTTTAAATAGTACGGAGGGCGATGAGCGTTTTAAGAATATTATTCATCGCATGTTAGAAAATATTTGTGCATTGATTGATGATTTTAATGTCACCGAAGAAGAGTTCTGGCACGCAGTTAATTACCTGCACGAACTGGGTGGCAGCAAAGAGGCGGCATTATTAGCCGCAGGCCTTGGCATTGAGCACTACCTGGATTTACGCCAGGATGCTCTGGATGCAGCAGCCGAGATTGAAACCGGCACACCACGTACTATTGAAGGCCCGCTGTATGTTGCTAATGCGCCACTTTCTCAGGGCCATGATCGCATGGATGACGGGAAGGACGATGGTAAAACCATGTGGCTTTTCGGAACTGTGCGAGACACGAAAGGCAACCCGGTGGCAAATGCCGTTGTTGATATCTGGCACGCCAATACGCTGGGTAACTACTCCTTCTTCGACTCAAGTCAGAGCGAATACAACCTGCGCCGCCGCATTAAAACCGATAGTGATGGGCGTTACAGCGTGCAAAGTATTGTGCCGTCAGGCTACGGTTGCCCACCGAACGGCCCGACACAACATCTATTGAATGGGTTAGGTCGTCACGGAAATCGCCCAGCGCATATTCATTTCTTTGTTTCCGCGCCAGGCCATAAACATCTCACCAGCCAGATTAATCTCAGTGGTGATAAATATCTGTGGGACGATTTTGCCTTTGCAACCCGTGACGGATTAATTGCCGATCCGGTAGAAGTGACCGATGCGCAGACCATTAAAACGCGTGGCTTAAATGGCCCGCATACCGAAGTGAATTTTGATTTCACACTTTGCGTTTCTCATTCACCGGAAGAAGAGTCCCGTATCGCTCGCCTGCGCGCCAAAGAATAATAAGAGTGCCAGCGCAAGCTGGCACCGCTTTCACCTCAGGCCATACATTACATCGCGAAATAAAAGATCCCCAACGGGAGATTAAGCTATGCAAAATAAACTGAATTTATTAAAGAAAAAGATCGGTAACGCGTTAATTGTTGATCGTGAAAATGACATTTATCGCTACAACAGAAATATCTTTATTGACGAGCAGCTATTTGAACTCGAAATGAAGCATATATTTGAAGGGAGTTGGGTCTATCTGGCACACGAAAGCCAAATTCCTGAGCCAGGCGATTATTTCACGTTAACCCTTGGTAGACAGCCAATAATTATTACACGTGATAAAAAGAATGAATTGCACGGTTTAATTAATAGCTGTGCTCATCGTGGTGCCATGTTATGCCGCCGTAAAGCGGGTAATAAAAGCTCGTTCACCTGCCCATTCCACGGCTGGACGTTTAGCAATAACGGTAAATTACTAAAAGCTAAAGACGAAAGTGTGGGCGGCTACCCAGAAAACTTTAAGCAACACGGCTCCCACGATCTTAAAAAGTTACCGCGCTTTGAGTCATATCGCGGCTTCCTGTTTGGCAGCCTTTCAGACGATGTGATGCCGCTTAATGATTATCTCGGTGAAACTCTAAAAATCATCGATCTGATAGTGGATCAAGCACCTGATGGCCTCGAAGTTCTACAAGGTGCATCGAGTTACATTTACGAGGGTAATTGGAAACTGGGTGCTGAGAATGGGGCCGATGGCTATCACGTCAGTGTCGTCCACTGGAATTACGCCTCGACCATGTCGCGCCGTAATTATGAAGAAGAGGGGACTCAGGCGGTGGACGCCAATGGCTGGTCGAAAAGCATTGGTGGTGGCTATGGTTTTGAACATGGGCACATGCTGCTCTGGACGCGCGCACTTAACCCGCAGGTACGCCCGGTATTTGCCGAGCGTGAACGTTTGACTGCCCAGTTCGGTGAGTTGCGAGCCGATCAAATGGTGAATGAAACGCGCAATCTATGCCTGTACCCGAATGTTTATCTGATGGATCAGTTCTCCACTCAAATCCGTGTAATCCGCCCTCTGGCGGTGGATAAAACCGAAGTCACAATCTATTGCTTCGCACCTAAAGGCGAAGCCCCTGAAACACGAGCCACACGCATTCGCCAGTACGAAGATTTCTTCAATGTCAGCGGTATGGGCACGCCGGATGATTTGGAAGAGTTCCGTGCCTGCCAGAATGGATATTTGGGGCAAAATCTTGAATGGAGCGACCTGAGCCGTGGAGCACAGCATTGGGTTTATGGGCCAGATGAACATGCCCAAAAAGCAGGGTTTGTACCGCAAATGAGTGGCGTACGTTCCGAAGACGAAGCGTTGTACATCGCGCACCACCATCACTGGCAGCAAACCATGCTGGCGGCGATTGAAAAAGAGCAGCGCAGTTACGATGCCTCCATTACCCAACGTGTGGAGGTGACGCCATGAGTCTGGATATCAACGCTATCAGCCAGTTTCTCTATTATGAAGCGAGTCTGTTAGACGATCGTCAATGGGATGAATGGATCAGTTGCTACAGCCCGAAAGTGGTGTACTGGATGCCAGCCTGGGGTGATGACGATCAACTCACCACCGATCCCTATAGCCAAATTTCACTGATTTTTTACCCAAACCGCCAGGGTCTGGAAGACCGCGTATATCGCATTAAAACGGAGCGTTCCGGTGCCAGTACACCCGAGCCACGGACGACGCATATGCTGTCAAATATCGCTGTTGTCGGCCAAAGCGGTAACAGCGTTGATGTGCGCTACAACTGGGTGACCCATAGCCACCGCTATCAGCAGAGTGGTTATTTCTTTGGCACCACATATTGCACCCTGGATTTGAGCGAAAGTCGCCCGCAAATCACCCGCAAAACTATTCATCTGAATAACGATTACATCCGTCAAGTGATCGACATCTATCACGTCTGAGAAGAGGTAATGCCATGAGCTTTAACATCGCCCTCAACTTTGAAGATGGGGTCACACGTTTTATTTCCTGCAATGTGGGTGAAAAGGTGCTGGATGCGGCCTATCGCCAGAAAGTGAATTTACCGATGGATTGCTCTGATGGCGTATGCGGCACCTGTAAGTGCCACTGTGCGAGCGGAGAGTACAACCTCGGTGAAGATTTTCTTGAGGACGCGCTCAGTGAAGATGAAGCACAACAACGCCTGGTACTAACTTGCCAGATGGTGCCCGACTCTGATTGTGTGATTGATGTGCCTGTCCCCGCGGCGGCCTGCAAAACAGGCATCGGCAGTTTCGAAGGCACGGTAATGCGCAGTGAGGCACTGACGCCCAGCGCTATAGAATTGGTCATTGCCCTGGACAAGGGAGTCGACTTCCTGCCTGGGCAGTACGTCAATATCCAGATCCCTGGTGGGACGCAGGTACGCGCCTATTCGTTTAGTTCGCTACCTGGTGATACGCAGGCAAGCTTTCTGATTCGCAATGTTCCCGGCGGCATGATGAGCACCTGGCTTGGGCAGCATGCGAAAGCAGGGGATGTATTAACGCTAACGGGCCCTATGGGTAGTTTTTATCTGCGCCCGGTGTTACGTCCGATTTTGATGTTGGCCGGTGGT
The DNA here is from genome assembly GCF_001654835.1 of Buttiauxella gaviniae ATCC 51604. GTDB lineage: Bacteria > Pseudomonadota > Gammaproteobacteria > Enterobacterales > Enterobacteriaceae > Buttiauxella > Buttiauxella gaviniae. The sequence goes on along the minus strand of NZ_LXEP01000045.1, from coordinate 73,214 downwards.
ACGGGGCTAGCACCGTTTCTTGCGATGCTCAGGCAGTTGTCGAAAACTCCAGCCGAACAGCCGATTACGCTGCTTTATGGTGTGACGAAAGATACCGATCTGGTGATGGTCGAGGTACTTAACGAACTGGCGGCTCGCTTGCCAAATTTGACCTGGCTGCCGGTAGTTACCGATGAGGCATCCGCCTGCCCACAAAAAGGCTATGTCACCGATCACTTCAGTGAAGAGTTGCTTAACCAGGGTGAGGTGGATGTGTATCTGTGCGGGCCACCACCGATGGTTGATGCGGTTTTACGCAGTTTCCGCGAGCGCCAAATAACCCCGGCGAATTTTCATTACGAAAAATTCACTCCCAGCCAGAATGCAACGGACAGCGCGGCTGCCTAAGGAGCCATAATGCGATTTCATAACAAAGTAATGGTGATTACCGGGGCGGCCCAGGGCATTGGTCGCCAGGTTGCTGAACAAGCCGCTAAAGAGGGCGCGCGACTGGTTTTGATTGACCGTGCTCGCTACGTTCACGAACTTGCGCAAAACTTGCGTCAACAAGGTCGCGAAGTGCAGGCCATTGAGGCTGACCTTGAACAATGGCAGAGCACTGAAAAGGCTATGAGTGAAGCGCATCTGCACTTCGGCGTAATTGACGTGCTGGTTAATAACGTTGGCGGGACTATTTGGGCTCGCCCTTTTGCTGAGTATCAGGCTGAGCAAATTGAAGCTGAAATCCGACGCTCGTTATTTCCTACGCTGTGGGGATGTCGCGCCGTCTTACCTTTCATGCTCACCCAACAACGCGGTGCGATTGTGAATGTTTCTTCTGTGGCAACCCGTGGAGTTAACCGCGTGCCATATTCCGCCGCCAAAGGTGGGGTCAATGCGTTAACGCAATCGTTGGCGATGGAATATTCCGGAAGCGGCATCCGTATTAATGCCACGGCACCAGGTGGTACAGAGGCTCCCGCGCGCCTGACTCCACGTAACCAGGAGCAGCCAAGTCTACAGGAGCAAGAATGGTATCAGCAGGTAGTAGACCAAACCAAAGAGAGCAGCCTTATGCATCGTTATGGTTCGCTTGCTGAGCAGGCCAATGCAATTTTATTTCTGGCAAGTGACGAGGCAAGCTACATCACGGGAACTATCTTGCCAGTCGGCGGTGGTGATTTAGGTTAGCGTTTAAAAGAAAAGAGGCCGGTTAGCCGGCCCTGGTTTTATTTCTTCACGGCCAATAGCACGGAAGAGGCTTTGATCAGCGCAATTAAACGGCTGCCATTTTTCAGCGCCATTTCATCTGCGGCTTCGTTGGTTACCACCGCTGTTAACTCTGTACCACCATCGGTTGCAATATTTACCGTGGTATTTACTGCGCCACGCAGCAGGGAAAGTACAGAACCTGGGAACTGATTACGCGCAGAAAACTGGAAACCGCAGTCTTCTGTAGCCAACATCACCCATGGTGCTTTGATCAGTGCTACGGCCTCTTTACCTGGATTTAATCCTAATGCTTCCCGGCTGGTGCGAGTCACAACTGCCACCAGCTTGCCACCGCTATTTAGCGTAAGTTCTACTTCGTCATTAATCGCGCCATCCGCGATATGGCTAACCGTGCCATCCGCGATATGGCTAACCGTGCCAGTGAGTTGGTTACGTGCGGAAATAGTCATTTTATCTCCTTTTAATGATTAACAGTTATTCTAAGCGTAGAGCATTAGGAAGTTATCGCAATCAGCTGGATATTCAGGGTTGCAATTACAGTCTTGTAAATCCGTCACCAGCCCATCGAGCGTCGTGAACCTGAGCAACCTGCATTTTTCACCGCCATCCATATGAAATTTCAATAATTGCGAAAATTGATAGCGCAGATTAGTAGCCTCGCTTACACCTTATCTACACTTTAAAAATCATCCAGTTATCTTACCGCAGGAAAAATTTCAGGTACGCGCTTTACTGCGCTGTCTATCACATCCTGGTGAAATTTCCTTGCCGCCCTGTGCTTGCCATATTTACGCAGACTATTGTTTTTGTACGGGGATTTTTTTGGACTTCGGCACTGATTGTTTGAGCGTGCCGCCTTTACCTTTCAGACAGGAGTAGCAGCAATGCGTACAAAACAGGCTATATGGTCTCTTTCCACCCTCTGTTTGACCGTGCTTTCTGCACAGGCGGCGGGGCTTCCAGACAAAATAGGTGCCGGTGAAGGGCAGCTCGATATTATCGCCTGGCCGGGTTATATCGAACGCGGTGATACCGACAAAGCGTACAACTGGGTTACTGATTTTGAAAAAGAGACCGGTTGTAAGGTGAATGTGAAAACCGCCGCGACCTCTGACGAAATGGTCAGTTTAATGGCGAAAGGTGGTTATGACCTCGTCACCGCTTCGGGCGATGCATCCTTGCGCCTGATTATGGGCAAGCGCGTGCAGCCAATTAACACTGCGCTGATCCCAAACTGGAAAAACGTCGATCCACGGCTGGTGAAAGGCTCCTGGTTTAACGTGGGCGATAAAGTTTACGGCACGCCGTATCAGTGGGGGCCGAACCTGCTGATGTACAACACTAAAACTTTCCCAACACCGCCTGACAGCTGGAGCGTGGTGTTCGTCAAACAAGATTTGCCGGATGGTAAAACTAACCAGGGCCGTGTGCAGGCCTACGATGGGCCAATTTACATCGCCGATGCCGCGTTATTTGTGAAAGCCACACAGCCACAACTGGGCATTACCGACCCGTACCAGCTCACCGAAGAACAATATGCCGCAGTGCTAAAAGTGCTGCGTGACCAACACGGTCTGATTCACCGTTACTGGCATGACACTACCGTTCAGATGAGCGACTTCAAAAATGAAGGCGTGGTCGCTTCCAGCGCCTGGCCATATCAGGCGAATGCCCTAAAAGGCGAAGGCCAGCCGATTGCCACCGTATTCCCGAAAGAGGGCGTCACCGGTTGGGCAGATACCACCATGCTGCATGCTGATGCGAAACATATGAACTGCGCCTACAAATGGATGGACCACTCGCTAAAAGCGAAAGTCCAGGGGGACGTGGCTGCGTGGTTTGGCTCACTGCCAGCGGTAGCGGAAGGCTGTAAAGCCAGTACGCTTCTGGGTGACAAAGGCTGTGAAACCAATGGCTACAACTACTTCGATAAGATTGTGTTCTGGAAAACTCCGGTCGCCGAAGGCGGTAAATTCGTGCCGTACAGTCGCTGGACCCAGGATTATATCGCCATTATGGGTGGCCGCTAAGCCTGGAGGAGTTATGTCGTACGCTGTGCAGTTCAGAAACGTCTCGCGCCTTTATGGTGATGTTCGCGCCGTAGATAACGTTTCAATTGATATTGATGACGGGGAGTTTTTCTCCATGCTCGGGCCTTCTGGCTCGGGCAAAACCACCTGTTTAAGGCTGATTGCCGGTTTTGAACAGGTGACTTCCGGCGAGATAGCTATTTTTGGCAAACCGGCACAAGACGTGCCGCCTTATCAACGTGATGTGAATACCGTCTTCCAGGATTACGCCTTATTCCCCCATATGACCGTGCTGGAAAACGTCGCATATGGCTTGATGGTAAAGGGGATTGATAAAAAAACACGGCTAGCCAAAGCGCAGGAAGCGCTCGAGCGAGTCGCCCTGGGTTTTGTTCACGCCCGTAAACCTTCGCAACTTTCCGGCGGCCAGCGCCAGCGTGTGGCACTGGCTCGCGCGCTGGTGAATCGCCCACGTGTGTTGTTACTGGATGAGCCGCTGGGGGCACTGGATCTTAAACTGCGCGAGCAGATGCAGGGCGAGCTGAAAAAACTCCAGCGCGAGCTGGGCATCACCTTTATTTTCGTCACCCACGACCAAAGTGAGGCGCTGTCGATGTCTGACCGCGTTGCGGTGTTCAATAACGGGCGTATCGAGCAAGTGGATACGCCGCGCCAGTTATATATGCAGCCACGTACCGCATTTGTGGCCAGTTTTGTCGGTACTTCAAACGTGTTACAACCGGCTCTTGCCGGGAAAGTGTGCGGTGAGGAGGGGCTATTTTCTCTACGCCCTGAGCATATTGTTCTCAACGATCATTCTGGCCAAAGCGGCGGAATCAGTGTTAGCGGCATGATTCAGGAGATCCATTATCAAGGGGCGGCGACACGACTTGAACTGCGCCTTGCCGACGGCGAAAAACTACTGGTCAGTGAAGCGAACCCGCAGCGTATTATCAGCGAAGAGCGCTATCAAATTGGCCAGCAGGTCACCGCAGTCTGGCCTCGCGCGGCGATGGTTCCGCTGTTGGGGGAAGGATGAAATGGATATGAGCCTCCCCACATCGCATCCTGACAACCGCCTGATGCGGCGCATTGCCACATTTTTGTGGCAGCGCCCTGGATTCTGGTTGGCCTTATTGCTCCTGCCACCGCTGTTATGGTTCGGTGTTGTCTATCTTGGTTCGTTACTCACGCTACTGTGGCAGGGGTTTTACACCTTCGATGATTTCACCATGTCGGTCACGCCTGACCTGACATTTGCCAATATTGCGGCCCTGTTTAACCCGGCTAACTACGACATTATTCTGCGCACCCTGACGATGGCAATTGCGGTGACGCTCGGCAGCGCAGTGCTGGCGTTTCCGATGGCGTACTTTATGGCGCGCTACACCACCGGCAAGTTGAAGGCGTTTTTCTATATCGCTGTGATGCTGCCAATGTGGGCCAGTTACATCGTTAAGGCTTACGCCTGGACGCTGTTACTTTCCCGTGATGGCGTAGCGCAATGGTTCCTTAACCATATGGGGCTGGAACCGCTATTAAACCTGATGCTCACCATTCCAGCGGTGGGTGGCAATACGCTCTCCACATCCGGTTTTGGGCGCTTCCTGGTGTTTCTCTACATCTGGCTGCCGTTCATGATTTTGCCGATTCAGGCGGCACTTGAGCGCCTGCCTCCGTCGTTATTACAGGCATCTGCTGATTTGGGCGCGCGCCCATCGCAAACCTTCCGCCATGTGATTTTGCCTCTGGCCATTCCTGGTGTAGCGGCGGGATCGGTGTTCACGTTTTCGCTTACGCTGGGTGATTTTATTGTGCCGCAGTTGGTGGGGCCGCCGGGGTATTTCATCGGCAATATGGTCTATTCCCAGCAAGGCGCGATAGGCAATATGCCGATGGCGGCTGCGTTTACCCTGGTGCCGATTGTACTGATCGCCATTTATCTTTCACTGGTGAAACGACTGGGGGCCTTCGATGCACTCTGAACGCGCACCATTACTGCTAAAAATTGCCGCCTGGGGTGGGGTCATCTTCCTGCATTTCCCGCTGCTGATAATCGCTCTTTACGCGTTTAACACCGAAGAGGCGGCATTTAGCTTCCCGCCAAAAGGGCTGACGCTGCACTGGTTCAGCGTGGCGGCATCGCGCAGTGACATTCTGGATGCTGTGACGTTGTCACTTAAAGTTGCCTCACTGGCAACTATACTTGCTTTGATCCTTGGCACACTGGCGGCTGCAGCACTGTGGCGGAGGGAATTCTTCGGCAAAAATGCCATCTCGTTATTGCTGCTGTTACCGATTGCTTTGCCGGGAATTATCACGGGCCTTGCGCTGTTAACCGCCTTCAAAATGATGAATTTTGAACCGGGCTTTTTCACCATTGTGGTGGGGCATGCAACGTTTTGCGTCGTTATTGTGTTTAACAACGTCATCGCTCGTTTTCGTCGCACCTCTTACAGCTTGATTGAGGCGTCGATGGATCTTGGCGCCGACGGCTGGCAGACCTTCCGCTATGTGATTTTGCCTAATTTGGGGTCTGCATTACTCGCCGGAGGCATGTTGGCGTTTGCGCTGTCGTTTGATGAAATTATCGTCACAACCTTTACCGCCGGACATGAACGCACATTACCGCTGTGGCTGCTCAATCAATTAGGGCGCCCACGCGAAGTTCCGGTCACGAATGTGGTGGCACTAATGGTGATGTTGATGACAACCATTCCGATTTTAGGGGCGTACTGGCTGAGCCGTGGTGGAGATGAAGTCGCGGGCAGCGGTAAATAATGTTGAAAAGGGTATCACTATGCAAAGCCAGCTATTAATAAACGGCCAGTTAGTGCAAGGCCTTGGGGAAAAGTTGCCGGTGTATAACCCGGCAACCGGTGAGGTTCTGCTGGAGGTAGCGGAAGCCACTGCGGATCAGGTAAACGATGCGGTACTGGCTGCAGATATTGCTTTTGCTACCTGGGGGCAAACCACGCCAAAAGAGCGCGCGGAACATCTCTTAAAACTGGCAGAGGTTATCGAGCAAAATGGCGAAGTGTTTGCCCGTCTGGAATCGCAAAACTGCGGCAAACCTTATCACTGTGTGTTGAATGATGAGATCCCGGCGGTGGTGGATGTGTTCCGCTTCTTTGCCGGTGCAAGCCGCTGTTTGAATGGTTTGGCGGCGGGGGAATATCTCAGCGGCCATACATCGATGATTCGCCGTGACCCTGTGGGCGTGGTGGCATCTATCGCACCGTGGAATTACCCGTTAATGATGGCGGCCTGGAAACTCGGCCCGGCACTCGCCGCGGGTAACTGCGTGGTGATCAAACCATCCGAAATCACACCGCTTACCGCTTTTAAACTCGCTGAATTGGCAAAAGATATTTTCCCGGCTGGCGTATTGAATGTGCTGTTCGGACGCGGGCAAACGGTGGGTGATGTGCTGACCGGTCACCCGAAAGTACGCATGGTTTCCTTAACCGGCTCAATTGCCACTGGCGAACACATCATCAGCCACACCGCACCTTCAATTAAGCGCACCCATATGGAACTGGGCGGCAAAGCGCCGGTAATTGTCTTTGATGATGCGGATTTAGACGCTGTGGTTGAAGGTGTGCGTACCTTCGGCTATTACAACGCCGGGCAAGACTGTACGGCCGCGTGCCGTATTTACGCCCAGAAGGGCATTTACGACAAACTGGTGGAAAAACTGGGGGAAGCGGTCAGCAGCCTGAAATATGGTGCGCCAGACGATGAATCCACCGAGCTTGGGCCGCTAAGTTCTGCCGCTCATCTCGAGCGCGTAAGTCTTGCGGTGAATGCCGCCAAAGCGCTGGCACACGTAAAAGTGGTGACGGGCGGCGCGAAAGTAGAAGGGCCGGGATATTACTTCCAGCCAACGCTACTTGCTGGTGCGAAGCAGGAAGATGATATCGTGCAAAAAGAGGTGTTCGGCCCGGTGGTCAGCATCACGAGCTTTGATGATGAGGAGCAGGTGCTTGGCTGGGCGAACGATTCGAGCTACGGGCTGGCGTCTTCAGTCTGGACAAAAGATGTCGGTCGCGCACATCGCCTGAGTGCTCGTTTACAGTACGGTTGTACCTGGGTGAACACTCATTTCATGCTGGTTAGCGAAATGCCACACGGTGGGCAAAAACTTTCGGGTTACGGCAAGGATATGTCGTTATTCGGGCTTGAGGATTACACCGTTATTCGGCATGTAATGATTAAGCACTAGCGTTATCTCACCACCTCAGGGAGAGGTGGTGATTATTTTGCAACTTAATGATCCAGATACAAATAGTGCATCCAACTGGTCATACGCAGCAAAACCTTACGCATAACAGACACATGGGTAAAGTGGTCGGAATAGACGGCAACTTGTGCAAAAATACCGTCGGGTAAGGCATCCACTTGTGCATCAGGCGCGAGCTCAATCACCGCCAGTACGCCGTCACTCCCCGGGGTTAACGTCAGAGACTGCAAAGTCCCCTGAGCCTGATAAGAACCCCCAGGAACCACGGGCAAAACCGTTGTCAGCTTACCCTGGAAAACCTGCCCCGGTAGCGCATTGAACACCACTTCGGCTTCATCACCCGCTTCCAGACGTAACAGAGAGTTCTGCCTGAACTGGGCAATAATCTGGCGTTTTTGTTGCGGGATAAACACCATCACCGGACGTAACGGCAGGGCGGCTGCATAGGTTCCTGGACGAATCAGAACTTGCGTGACATAACCATCGCTGGGGGCACGAATAACGGTTTGGTTGAGGTTATATTTGGCTTCGGCAAGTTGGGCGCGCAGGCTGACAATTTGTGATTGTTCGCCATTCACCATGCTGTCTAACTGGCTTCTGATTTGTGACTGTTCAGCAACTGAGCCTTTTACCAGCGCATCTTGTGCGAGGTAGTTTTGCCGCGCGTTATCAATATCGCTTTCAGAGAAGGGATTCACACGGGCTTTACTGCCCTGAAGATAACGTTGGTAGTCCTTATATAGTCTGTCGCGTTCGGCGGTGACACGGGTCGTGTTGGCCACGGCGGCGTCAAGTTGTGATTTGAGTGACTGAGTACTGTGAATTGCCGTCATTAAATCAGCTTGCAACCTGTCGACTCGAGCTTGATAGCGCGTAGGGTCTATTTTAAATAGCACTTCACCTTTTTTAATCATCATGTTTTGTTTATCGGTCACTTCACTGACAATTCCCGTTACTTGTGGAGTAAGTGGAATAGAAATAACCGCTTTTTGCGCTAAGTAAGTATATGGATGGTTGTAGTTCATTAATAAAATAAGTGCGCCAATTAAAAACACCCCACCTAAGGCAGCGGTTGGCACGGTCCATTTATTTACCGGTATTTTAAAAATCTTAAATACGGCCCACGCAAATGCCACATACGTCAGGATAATGAGCAGATCCATGATATTACTCCGATGGAGTTATTTTGTTGTTATCCAGTTTCTGTTCCAGTTCGCTTACGCGTTGCTGTAACGAAGCCAGTGTTGCGTCGGCATCTTGTTGCATGCCCCAGCCCCGTTCAGGGCGGTAGAGCGTTGCCCAAATCCATAAGAATGGCCATATAACATGAAGGGTAAATAAACTGACCCACCCAGCGACGTGAATCGCATCGGCGTGAGGGTGGTTACGGGCTTTGGCTATCAGGTAAGGAATGTCGTGAAGAATAATAATCCCATAAAAAATAATGAGAAAGACAACGATCAGAACACCCAGCGCGAAATAGTTGAGGAACATAGTGACCTCGTTTGAGAAACGGCCGTTTTTACTAAAGATAGTCGTTATCTAACTCAGGGTTTATGAATCAATAAAAATTTACCCGGAATAATTAATTACCACCCTAATGAGCAGGATAACGCCGGCATTTTCTTTCCTGAAAAAGTCGTAATAATGAAACCAGACGTTATCCTTTTTTCTTTTGTTAATTACTCTGTCTCGTCACGTATATCCGTCGATGAGGCATTTTTTTGAACGGATTCAATCCCTTTATGGGCTGCTGCTTTTGATGAGTACATTTCGCTTTGTGCAATAACTTGCCCGTTTGACGCTTTTAGCACGAAATAAAATGGCTCAGCTGTCGCTTTCGTTGATTTCTTTAAAACATAGTGCCCCATAGAAAATCTCCGCAGATACCCAAGACCCAATGCCTGTGGGATAACTTAAATATAGTGCAATCAACAAGCGAGACGGTCAGGGGAGTTTAATGGGGGCAAAAACTTGATCTGAGTCATAAAAAAGAGCATATTTTGCGGGAAATTTTTTAAACTACCCATTATAAAAATGACTTTTTATCAATATATGCTGGTTTTTTACGCTGCAATGTCGTTAATCGCTGCTTTTGTCACCTGGTTTTTGGCTCGCGATACCAAACGAATTAAACTATTAAGCTCTGTGTTGGTGGGAGCAACCTGGCCGATGAGCTTTCCGGTGGCTTTGATGTTTTCTTTGTTCTAAAACCCGTCATAATTCAAACCGAATCACTACAACTCGAATGATGTTGGGTTTAGCCAAATAGGTATTCCATGAATGACATAACTTTTTTCCAGCGTTTCGAGAACGATATCGTCGCCGGGCGCAAAACAATTACATTGCGTGATGCCTCTGAATCGCACTTCACCGCAGGCCAACAACTGCGCGTTGGTCGTTATGAAGATGATGTTTATTTTTGCACTATTGAAGTGGTCAGTGTGACGCCAGTGGCTCTTGACCAACTGACCGATGAGCATGCAAGGCAGGAAAATATGACGCTGCCTGAGCTCAAGGAAGTGATTGCTGAAATTTATCCGGGCCTGAATGAGCTTTACGCGATTGTATTTAGCTTGGTATACCCTAAATAATTCGAGTTGCAGGAAGGCGGCGACGCAGTGAGTTCCCAGGAGCTTACTTGAGTAAGTGACTGGGGTGAGCGAGGACAAATCTGCCTGGAGCAGATTTGAACGCAGCTTGCTGCGGCCCCAGAGGGGCGAGGCCCATGGATGGGCCGAGTATTGCCAACGCACATGCAACTTGAAGTATGACGGGTATAAAGGAAGGGGAGCGCCCCCTTCCTGACAACGAACCTAATGACTGGCTTTCTTCAACATCTGATACAACTCATCTTTTAGCCGCAGCTTCTCTTTTTTCATCTGCACGACCTTTTCGTTGTATCCCGTCCCTTTTGGTCCCCCCTGGCGTAAAATCTCATCGTCGAGTTGATTGTGCTTGTCAAACAAGCTGAGGAAACGTGGGTTAGCGGATTTTAGTTCGTTGATCAATTCACGGTACTCAGGAAACATTGCGAACCTCCTGGACTGTTCTACCCGTCATGCTTCAATTGCGAATTATTTGGGTAGAGGGTGGGTGAATGGAATTTGCTGGCAGTCACTGCCAACCCCAGTGTATGCACCACTTAAAGCAAATTGAAAGCGCCGCTTGGTAAGGGTTTGTCAATTTGCGACCCGTGAGACGAGTCAGTTAAATTGATTAAACTTTCAGCGGAATGCAGCTTGTATAATCGCAAAAATTGATAACGACAATCTCATGTTCATGTGCTAAAACATATCTATGATATATCTTACACAATGAATAATGAGAAACCGATGACCATACAAACCAAACCTAAACTTCCTATGCGCGTAAAAAACGAGCTCAAATTCCGTGAATTAACCGTTAAAAGCAAACAAACGGTCGCCGGCTGCTTCCACCGTATTGTTTTTACCAGCCCCGACCTGGTTGGCTTTTCTTCACAGGGTTTTGATGACCATGTAAAAGTCTTTTTCCCACCTGAAAACGGCGACTTTGCGCGCCCATCAGTTACCGACGATGGCATTGTCTGGGGCGAAGGGCTGCGACCAATTTCACGCGATTACACGCCTTTGTCTTTTGATGCCGCACGTAACGAATTGACGTTGGATTTCTATATTCACGACGGCGGTGTGGCGAGTTCGTGGGCTGATAACGCCGCAGTGGGCGATACATTGCTTATCGGCGGGCCAAGAGGGTCGCTCGTGATCCCAACCGATTACGCATTCCAACTCTATATTTGCGATGAAAGTGGTTTACCCGCAGTCCGTCGCCGCTTGCTCTCCTTACCCGAACACATTTCACCTGTCGTGCTGGTCAATAGTCACCATGCACAAACTCACGAATATCTCAGCGAGTTTGAACATGCGCGCGTTGAGTGGCTTGATACCCCATCCATCGCAAGCAACCTCCGTACCCTTGAATTCCCGGAGACTGACTATTTCGTCTGGATTACCGGCGAAGGGCACGATGTGAAACAACTGAGCGATGAACTGCTGGAAAACCGCGGGCTGGACGGAGATTACGTCCGCGCTGTCGCTTACTGGCATAACAAATAAGGAAACGAACATGAGAATCCAACATATTCATCATCGTTTTTGCGCCAAACATGAACGCCATGAACAGCATGGTTTACACGGTGGCCATCATGGTCATCACGAACACGGGGGAATGGAAGGTAAAGCGCGGATGCGCCGTGAACGCTTGTTTGATGCCAACGACATCCGTCTGCTGATCCTGCACTTCCTCTCAGCCAACACAGCCCACGGTTATGAGCTGATTAAATCCATCGAGGCCACGGCAAAAGGTGAATATGTGCCAAGCCCTGGCATTATTTACCCGAACCTCTCATTGCTTGAGGAGATGGGGTTTATCAGTGCAGTGCAGAGCGAAAGTAACAAAAAAGCGTGGATGCTAACCGAAGAGGGACATGCCGAACTTGCTCAGCAACATGAGCACCTCGGCCATATTATCTCGAGGCTTGAATCGTTAGGAGTATTAGGCGATAACCGCCGGCTTCCTGAAATACAGCGTGCCATCCATAACTTCAAAATGGCGCTCAATACCAAACTTGGCCAGAGCGATTTGCCGAAAGAGACGCTGTATAAAATCATCGATACCCTTGATCAGGCCGCGAAGGATATCGAACGCAGTTAATTTCGCCAGTTCTCGACAATGAAGCATAAAGATTCGCCCAAATCTGCCGAAACTATATGCTTCTGTTGCCATGAGAACAAATTAGCATGTTAAATCGCATAAAAGTTGTAACCAGCCTTCTGTTTGTGCTGGGTTTATTCGGCATTTTACAAATGACGTCTGGCGGGTTGTTCTTCAACGCGCTGAAAAACGACAAAGAAAACTTCACCGTGCTGCAAACTATTCGCCAGCAGCAGTCCACACTCAACGGCAGCTGGGTTGCGTTATTGCAGACTCGTAACACGCTAAACCGTGCCGGTATCCGCCATATGATGGATACCAACAATATCGGTAGCGGTGCGACGGTAAATGAGCTGATGCTGATTGCCAGCCAGTCGTTAAAGCAGGCCGAAAAAGAGTGGGCGGCATATGAATCCTTGCCACGCGACCCGCGTCAGAGCGAAGAGTCAATCAATGAAATCAAACGCAACTATGTGATTTACCACGGTGCGTTGGCCGAGCTCATTCAACTGCTTGGCGCAGGCAAAATTAATGAGTTCTTCGACCAGCCAACCCAGAAATATCAGGATGGTTTTGAGCAGCAGTACGTCACCTACCTGCAACAAAATGACCGCCTGTATCAACAAGCGGTAGACGATAATAACCAGTCTTACTCGCAGGCCATCTGGATCCTGGTTGTAATTCTGGCGCTGGTTGTTGCGGCGATTATTACCGTTTGGCTGGGTATCAAGAAAACCCTTATCGAACCTTTGCATCGCTTGATTGATAACATCCGTCATATTGCGGACGGTGACCTGATGCATTCTATTGATGTGCAAGGGACCAATGAAATGGGCCAACTGGCAGCAAGCCTGCGTCATATGCAGTCGGAGCTGGTGAGCACAGTGAACGAAGTTCGTAATGGCGCACATGCGATTTATAGCGGTGCCAGCGAAATTTCTATCGGTAATAACGACCTTTCTTCCCGTACTGAACAACAAGCCGCTTCGCTTGAAGAGACTGCTGCCAGCATGGAACAGTTAACCGCGACCGTGAAACAGAATGCGGAAAACGCCCGTCAGGCAAGCCAGCTGGCCTTAAGCGCATCAGAAACCGCGCAGAGGGGCGGCAAAGTGGTGGATAACGTGGTGCGTACCATGAATGACATCGCCGGTAGCTCGAAGAAAATTGCTGACATCACCAGCGTGATTGACGGTATCGCTTTCCAGACCAATATTCTGGCGCTGAACGCCGCCGTTGAAGCTGCGCGTGCCGGTGAGCAAGGACGTGGTTTTGCGGTTGTTGCCGGTGAAGTGCGTAACCTGGCGCAGCGTAGTGCACAGGCGGCGAAAGAGATTAAAGGGCTGATTGAAGATTCCGTCAATAAAGTGGATACCGGTTCAACCCTGGTTGAAAGTGCGGGTGAAACCATGGGCGAAATCGTCAATGCGGTCACGCGTGTGACGGATATTATGGGTGAGATTGCCTCGGCGTCTGATGAGCAAAGCCGTGGTATCGACCAGGTCGGGCTGGCGGTTTCTGAAATGGACCGTGTAACGCAGCAAAACGCCGCTTTGGTTGAGGAATCTGCCGCTGCTGCTTCGGCTCTTGAAGATCAGGCAAGCCGTCTGACTCAGGCTGTAGCCGTGTTCCGTATTGGCCAGGAAACCAAAAAAGAACCCCGTAGCGTTGAGCCGAAGCTGACTCTCACTCCTGTACAAAATCGCAAAGCCCCGGTGAGCGATTCAAACGAGAATTGGGAAACGTTCTGATTTTCGTGATGTGAGTCTTGAATACGGGCAACAACATAAATGCTGTTGCCCGATATTTTGACTTCGCGAACTGTTGCGGATAGCCGTTATTGCACGTCTGTGCGCCAGCGCATCGGGAATACCCCATCGACCCGGAAACTTGAAAGAAAACGGAAACGCTCAAGTTGAGCAACGCCTTTAGGTTCTGTCGTTTTACCCAAAACCTGGATCAAACCCTTTTCATCATAAACCGGCCAGTGCGGTAATCCTGGGCCATTCGGATCCGATTTCTTCGCAAAATTGGTCCAGTAATTCATTAAAAGGTCAGAGAATGCATAATCGGGTGCTGCCGCAGGAACCCTGCTTCCGATAACGTGTTGAGGTGTTAGGGTGCCGAACACAAACGGGACATCGGTTATATGAGAGGCGATGGCGACATAAGGTGAGGTGTAAGTAAATTCGTAGCCATACACCGGCTCACCAGACTTGCTCTGCAACTCAAGCCACTGCCAGGTTTGCTCGCTGATGGTAAAGTCAGAGGTCAGGTTCTCTGCCGACGTATTGGCCTCGGCATCTGTTGACGCCGGGTAGAGTTTAAGAAACTCGGCAAGTCGTTCCTTCCCGAACATACGCTGCGCTGCATCTCTGAACTCCTGGGCATTGGCATGGGGCAAAGAAAATGCCTTGAAAGGATAATATTCAGCTTCCTGCCATCCGGCCAGAAGAGGGATTTTCATCTGTTCGCCACGGGCGAATACCGCTGCTGGAAACTCTGGTACGACAAAATGATCGACGTTCGGCGAGAATGCCGTGACGATCGGATTCTTGTCAAAATTCCATAGCGCGGCATTATTTAACGCATCCGCAGGCATGGATCTGAGCTCAGAAATAGATTTCGCGCCCATTTTTTGCATATACGCCTGGCCCCTTAAGCGAGATTCCTCAAAGCTCTCCAGCGGGCCATATTTACCGTCCCAGAATGCGCCACTCTGGCCGATAGCTTTATGAAACAGTCCCTTCGCAGGCGGCGACATCATCAATATCCCCACGGACATTGCACCAGCCGACTCACCAAATAACGTGACGTTGTCGGGGTCACCACCAAACGATGCAATATTATCTTTCACCCAGCGTAACGCAGCGATTTGATCCTGCAGGCCGTAATTACCTGATGCGCCTTCGGCATCCAGTTCAGGATGGGCCATAAAGCCCAATACCCCAAGGCGATAATTTAAGGTGACCAGCACGACACCTTTTTCCGCCAGTTTGGTTCCATCGATGGTTGGGTCGCTGCCTGAACCGAACTGAAAACCACCGCCGTGCAACCAGACCATGACGGGCTGTTTATCAGACGTTTTTTTACTGGTGGTCCAGATGTTTAATGTCAGACAGTCTTCATTTCGGGGGGCACCGGGGACCGGATCTTTTTCCAGTGCCGACAAACAACGGTTTCCTGGCAGATGCGCATCCCGCACACCATCCCATGCTTTATGCGGCACAGGCGCATGCCAGCGAAGCTCACCTACTGGGGGTTCTGCATAGGGAACACCTTTAAAAGCCAGCACGCCATGTTCATCACGATCGACACCCCGGATGACACCTGAGCGAGTGCGCACTTCTTCGCGTACTTCTTCAGTATCCGTATCCGCAGTGGCAAAGCGAACCGGTACAAAGGCGGCGCAGGCAATTAACCCAGACAATAGTAAAAGTTTCATAAAATTCCTTTTTAATCTAACCGTTAGAGATTTAGCTCTCAGTGACTCGATGCAGTCTGATGGCAAAAGAAGATAATATGAAATAGATAATTTTGACCAATCAATCATTTTTAATGATTGATTGGTGATTGAGATAGTGATTGATGGAATTACGCCGCCTGTCTGTGCGTTCTACAACTCGACCTCATTCAGCCGCATTAAACGATCTAACCGCTGATGATAACAACGCAGCGTGGCATCAATCGCCTCGGCTGGCATAAATGAATCACGATATACGGACTCAACAACCCGGCTCTCTTTTTGCAAATCGTTAAGCAGTTTCACAATCAGCTTCTCGGTTAAGCCCATGCCTAACCCAAGCTCCCGGAAATCCATTCCCAGATATTCTCCATATGCCGTTTTAAAACCTGGGGCCAACTCTCGGTCGCCTTCTTCACAGATAAGCAGGGGCAGCGCCATAAATCCGGAACTAAAAATAGCCGGATAGGGTGCAACAGAGACAAAGTCATAAACTGGGGATAGCGTGGGTTCGCCGACTCTCGGGTGCATCAACCCGAAATTGCGCAGATGCATATCGTTATTACCCAGCAAATACGCATAGGCGATACGGCGGAACAAGTCGATTTTAAAGGCGAGGTTGCTGTTTACATGCTGGGTCAGGAACGCAGCCAGTTGCTGATAACTGACATATTGTTTTCCGTCACTGCCGATTTTGCCGTACTTTTCACCGACATTCATCGCCGCATCAAGTTGTTCCTGGTGAATAGCCACCCCGTTTATCATATCCCGGTCAAAGCGGCGGATAACAAAGGCCAACTCACGCTCGGTATCATTTCCTTCGGGCGCAAAACTCACTAATCCATGCGGCGGTACGTCAAACCCCAGTCGCGCCATGAGTGTCATTGTGGCGTGTTCGTTTTCCGCCAGATGAGGAAATTCGGCCGGAGAGGGTTTGAGTATGTATTCACCCTGATGCTCTACCACCGCAAATTCGCCATCGCGTACCACCATTTGCAGTTTCGGCTGATACCCGGAAATACTCATTCCGCGCTGGGCTTTTGGCAATTCGTGAATAAATTCACTGCGCGTAAAACTCAGCTGCGGGTTGACCTTACCGGAGCTGGTCAGATGCTTGAGGCCTTTGTTCGAATAACCTGACTCGCGCTCTTTGGTCTGCACCAGCGGAGTCAAAAGAATGTGGCAGCGCATTGTTAATCCTCCTGAATGTTGACCAGTTGTACTGCGCCAATCAGGTTTTTGCCGTTATCAATCAGCATACCGAGTAGATCCTGCTCATCGCGTTGTTGTAGTTGGCTGTAACGCATTTTCAACCAACCTTCAGGTGCTAATGATGCAAAAAAGGGCGGTAGTGTTCGGCTGTGAAAATGACCGACACGCACCGGTAAACTTAAGGAGAGCGGCGGCCCGATATAGTCGGCATGGTAACTAAACGCAAAACCGTCATCGTCCTGGCGCAATTCACCCACGGATTCACCGTATAACCACACTCCTACACGGCGGCGCACAGTTTTACTCCTAATGCGTCAGCAACTCGCAATACGGTACCAAATTTGACCTGGTCGGGATCTTTAAACAGGCGTTTCAACGTTGATGCCGACACACCTGTTTGCAGTTCAAGGGTTGCCAAATCTATCTCTAATTCTTTGCGCCGTTGGTTGAGTTGTTGCCCCAACTGCTCAGACTCAGTAATGATCTGCTCGGTTAGCGCCAGGTCCGATTCTTGTGCTCGCAACGCCACCGCTTTTTTAACGTCTCTCAATAATTCGCTCATGGTATGCAGTTTGGCTTCGAGCGTTGCATTGTCATAGTTCATATATGACCCTTAGATTGATATTTTTATAAAAATAGGTTTTTTATGAGCCACCTTTCATCAAAAGTGTCATAAATGGTCTTTTTACTAAATTAATAATAAAAATGGGTCATTTATGGACCAATGTCAATCAAAGGTGTCATAAAAGGTCTTTTTATGATTAAAAAAAACCAATAGAGACCAAATGTGAGCCATTCAAATGCAGCGGAGGGGCTTATCCAGTTTTTGGCTAACTAAATGTAAATTAATTGTTTCACTCGTGTAGGTGAAAACCTTATTAATTAAGGCATGTTAAACAATACGAGTTTGTCGCATGTCTTATCGAATCAGCCTGCTGGATAAAAGTCCGGTCGCAAAGGATGGCACTCCTGGCGACGCTCTGAAGCACACATTACATCTGGCTCAACAAGCCGAAGACTGGGGTTATCACCGTTTCTGGATTGCCGAGCACCACAACACTTCCCGTCTGGCAAGTCCGTCTCCTGAGTTGCTTATTGCCTGGATTGTTGGGCAAACCAGCCGCATTCGTGTCGGCTCCGGTGGGGTGATGTTGCAACATTACAGTCCTTATAAAGTAGCGGAAAACTTCAATTTATTAGCAAGCCTTGCTCCGGGCCGTGTGGATCTCGGTGTAGGTAAAGCGCCGGGGGGGTTGCCGCTTTCCACGCAAGCATTGCAACGTGCCGGGCAAGATAAAGAGTCGTTCGCGGAAAAACTCACTCAGCTTGATAACTGGCTCTCACTACCAGCAGCGCAGGATGACGAGGAAACCTTACGCGCAACACCGGTTCCTGCAAAAAGCGCTGAGCGCTTCTTACTGGGCGCAAGCCTTGAGAGCGCAGAGCTTGCCGCAAATCTTAACTGGAATTTCGTCTACGCCGCCCATCTGAATGGCGATAAAACCCTAATGCGCGATGTTCTTAACACCTGGCGCAGCAAAAGCCAGCGCGACACGCAAGTGGCGGTGCAGGTGATTGTGGCCGCTGATGCGGATACCGCCGATGAACTGGCAAGCCTGGTTGAAATCTGGAGCGTTGAGCTTGAAAACAACCAACGTGTTAGTGTCGCCAGTGAAGCGCAGGCTCACGCATTTGCTCGCCAGGCAGGCAGCGCCATCAAAAAAATCGAACGCCGAGAACCTTCGCTGCTTAAAGGCACCGCCGAGGTCGTTCAAGCCGGGCTTGCGGCATTAAGCCAGCAGTTTGGCATCGACGAATTTATTATTGATACCCCAATTGCCGACCCGGTTGCACGTTTGCAGTCGCTACGTTTGTTGGCAGGTAAAACGACCGAGAAACCCGAGTCTGATTTTGCCACCTCCTTTACTGCACAGCATGAAGCCTGGTAAGGGGATGACAATGACATTCGCCACACAGACATTCGAACAACAGCTTATCGACTGGCGACGTGAGCTCCACCAGAACCCTGAACTGTCCGGTCAGGAAGTGGCGACTACCGCTCGCATACGTCACTGGCTGGAGTCCGCAGGGCTGCGTCTGTTGCCGTACACACTGGCCACTGGTGTGGTGGCTGAAGTAGGGCACGGCGATAAGGTGATTGCGCTGCGTGCTGATATTGATGCACTGCCTATTCATGAAACCAGCGGTGTCTCTTTTAGCTCACAACATGAAGGCGTGATGCATGCCTGCGGGCATGATGTTCACAGCAGCGTCATCCTCGGCGCAGCCTTGTTACTTAAGGAGCGTGAAGACCAATTGGCGGGTCGAGTTCGCTTGCTGTTTCAACCGGCGGAAGAAAATTTTACCGGCGCAAAGGCACTGATTAAGGCTGGGGCTCTGGAAAATGTCTCAGCTATTTTTGGGATGCATAACGAACCCGGTTTACCGGTCGGCACCTTTGCCACCAGAGGCGGCGCATTTTATGCCAATGTCGATCGTTTTGTTTTGCGGGTGAAAGGGAAAGGTGCGCATGCCGCTCGCCCACATGAAGGCCACGACCCGATTGTGTTGGCAAGTCAGCTGGTTATCGCGCTGCAAACTATCGCCAGCCGCGATATCGATACGCTGGATTCAGTGGTCGTGAGTGTGACACGCATACAAGGGGGGAATACCTGGAATGTGCTGCCTGAAAACGTCGAGCTTGAAGGAACGGTGCGCACTCATCGTGGCGATATTCAGAAACAGGTCGAGAAACGTATCCGCGAAATTGCTTCCGGCTTAGCCAGTGCATTTGGCGCACAGATTGAAGTGGAGTGGTTTAACGGGCCGGTGACGTTAATCAACGATGAGAAATGGGCGGCGTTTTCTATGCAGGTCGCAGAAAATGTGGGTTACAAGACACAAACCTCCGAATTGCATATGGGGGGCGAAGACTTTGCTGTTTATCTGCAAACCATTCCCGGTGCGTTTGTCAGTATTGGAAGCGCCAGCCCTTATGGTTTACATCATTCGGCGTTTAATCCGGATGAGGCATTAATTGAGAATGCGGCGCGATATTTCGCGACACTTGCTGAACAGGCATTACTAAAAAATTAACTATTGCTCATTTGCAGGGGTATCACTCCCCGGGATGCGTGCAGCCTAAATAAAGGGGTACATATGTCAAATAATCGACAACTGCGTCTTGGAACAATCTTACATGGCGCATCAGGAAATATGTCGGCATGGCGTCACCCGGCAGCTATTGCTGATGCCAGCATTAGTTTTGAATTTGTGAAAGAGACAGCGTTAAAAGCAGAAGCGGGCAAGCTGGATTTTTTATTTGTCGCAGACGGTTTATATATTAACGAAAAATCGATCCCTCACTTCCTCAATAGATTTGAGCCATTAACGGTGCTGTCAGCATTAGCCAGCGTCACTAAGAATCTAGGGTTGGTTGGCACACTTTCTACCTCCTATAGCGAACCCTTTACCGTCGCTCGCCAGTTTGCAAGCCTTGACCATTTGAGTAAAGGACGTGCGGGCTGGAACGTGGTGACATCGCCACTGGAAGGCTCGGCGAAGAACTTCTCCCGGGAAAAACATCCGGAACATGCGCTGCGTTACCGCATTGCTGATGAATATCTGGATGTGGTGAAAGGGCTGTGGGATTCCTGGGAAGAAGATGCATTTATCCGTGATAAAGCCAGTGGGCAATTCTTTGACCCCAATAAATTACATACGCTGGATCATCGCGGAGATTTCTTCCAGGTAGCAGGGCCATTAAATATTTCCCGCACACCGCAAGGGCGTCCGATTGTATTCCAGGCTGGCGCATCGGACGACGGCAAGAAATTAGCCGCCCGCCATGCAGATGCTATTTTCACCCATCATGAAACCCTTGAAGAAGCGCAATATTTCTATCGGGATGTTAAACAACAGCTGGAAACTCATGGCCGCCGTCATGAAGACCTGCACATATTCCAGGGTGTGAGCGTGATTGTTGGCAAAGATGCTGACGATGTGGAGAACCAATATCAAACGACCGCCTCACTGGTCTCAATTAACGATGCTCTGAATAACCTCGGCCGCTACTTTGAGCACCACGATTTTGGCCAGTATCCGCTTGATGAACCGTTCCCTGATATCGGTGATCTGGGGCAGAACAGCTTCCGCAGCACTACAGATGAAATCAAACGTAATGCTCACGCTCGCAATCTGACACTGCGCCAGGTCGCGCTTGAAGCCGCATCACCGCGCCCACGTTTTTCCGGAACGGCACAGCAGGTAGCAGATGGGTTGCAGCAATGGTTTGAAAGCTATGCTGCTGACGGTTTCATTATTCAGGGCGGTACACCCGATACCTTCCCACGCTTTGTCGATGAAGTGGTCCCGGTACTGCAATCCCGAGGTTTATTCCGCGAGGAATATCCCGGTACTACGCTGCGCGAAAGTTTGGGCCTGGCAGAACCCGTGAATCAGTTTTCGTAACATCACAATAAAAAAGAGAACCTGCTATGCAAAAAATATCGCTAATCCTTGCTATCGCTCTGGCGCTTTCTTCGGCACAAACTTTGGCGCAAGAAGTCACCATTAACGGCACTGGCGTCAGCCTCGAAGCCAATAAAACACCAATTAACACGGCCGTGAATCCATCGGCAGTAGCACTGCTGCCAAAAGATCATCATTTTGCGGTTCCCGGTAAATTCACCGTGGCAGTTGCAGCTCTTAACTCACCACCACTGACCGTGTTTGCTGAAGACAACAAAACGTTGCTCGGCAGCGAAGTCGATATTGCACGTCTGGTGGCTGACAGCTTAGGACTTGAGCTCAACGTCGTACCCACATCCTGGGAGGACTGGCCATTGGGTGTGGCATCAGGGAAATACGATGCAGCAATCAGCAATATTACCGTGACCAAAGAGCGCAAACAGAAATTTGACTTCGCCACCTACCGTAAAGACTCGCTCGGGTTCTACGTGAAAGCCAACAGCCCAATCAAGAAGATTGAGAAAGCAGAGGACATTGCAGGGCTACGCATTATCGTCGGCTCGGGAACCAACCAGGAATCTATTTTGCTGGCGTGGAATGAAGAGAACCTGAAGAAAGGGCTTAAACCTTTCACCCCGGTTTATACCAAAGACGATGCGGCACAAACGCTGGCATTGCAGTCCGGTCGCGCCGATGCGTTCTTTGGCCCTAATGTAACGGGAGCCTGGAAGGCAGCACTCACGCAGAAAACCCAATTAGTTGGTGTGGTTGATGGCGGCTGGCCGAAAGCTGCGCATATTGCCGTAACGTTGAAGAAAGGCAGTGGACTCGTGGAACCGGTACAAACCGCGCTTAATGGCGTCATCAAAAATGGTGATTACCACAAAGTACTGAACCGCTGGGGAGAAGGTGTAGAGCAAATCCCTTCATCTGAAGTTAACCCAGCCGGTCTTGGCGATTAAGGAGCAAAACATGCGTGAACAATTTCGTGATGTTTCACCCGAGGCGCCAGAACTGCAGCCGATTATTGCTGGGCTATTTAGCGAATATGAAGCGCGCTATGGGGACTATTTTTCCCGTGATGCGGAAGTCGAACTTACCGAATGGTATTTGGCCCCACAGGGCCTGTTTATTGTTCTGGAGCGTGACGGCGAGATTATTGCCACCGGCGCTTATAAGCCATTCGACGAACAGACAGCCGAAGTTAAACGTATCTGGACGCATCCTGCACTACGCCAACAAGGGCTTGCTCAGCGAGTGATGCGTGAACTGGAAAGTCGGGCGCAGGTTGCAGGTTATCGCCATATCTATCTGACTACCGGTTTTCGCCAGCCAGAAGCGGTGAAGCTTTATCTGAGTCTTGGCTACCAACCGCAGTTTGATATTCACCGTAACCGGGAAGAATACAGTGTGGCTCCGTTCGACGGCCGCTTACGTTTTACCAAAGAGTTGGCTCGTCTGAGCAAAACGGCCTGAGGAATACTTATGCATACCCCATCAACGATTAAAGTGGTTCCTGCGCGCTATCCACTCAGAACACTCGGTGCAATTATCGCTCTGTTTGTGCTGGCTGTGGTTATCCAGTCGGTTGCATTTAACCCCCGCTGGGAGTGGAGCGTATTTGCCCGCTGGTTCTTCGACCCGGTAATTCTTGAAGGACTGGCGCAAACTTTACTGCTGACGCTAATAGGGACTGTGCTGAGTGTAGTGATTGGCGGAATGTTGGCGCTGGCACGGCTTTCATCTTCGTGGCTGCTAAATAGTCTTGCGTGGAGTTATATCTGGCTGTTTCGTTCACTGCCACTGATCGTGGTGCTGATTATTCTCTATAACTTCTCCTATCTGTACGACACGCTCTCGATAGGTATTCCGTTTACCCAAATTCAGTGGGGAAGTTACCAAACGATAAACGTGCTGGGGCAGTTTTCTACCGCTGTGGTTGGGCTGACGTTAGTGCAAAGTGCCTATACAGCCGAGATTATTCGCGGTGGTTTCCTTGGCGTGGATCACGGCCAATATGAAGCGGCAGCGGCATTAGGGTTACCCGCATGGCGACGTACGCTGCGTATTATTCTACCGCAGGCGCTGCGCACCATCTTGCCTTCAGGTTTTAATGAAATTATCAGTCTCGCTAAAGGCACAGCGATGGTTTACGTGCTGGCGATGCCTGAGCTGTTCTACACCATTCAGATGATCTACAACCGCACCCAGGAAGTGATCCCACTGCTAATGGTGGGGGCGGTCTGGTATCTGGTTATCACCAGCGTACTGTCGCTGATTCAACATCTGGTCGAACGTTGGCTGGCACGTAGTGAGCGCCGCTCGGCGATTAATCAACAAACTCCCGCTCGTAATCCATCACATCAACCGGTGCTGCAGACTCAGGAGACCGCCCATGTACCAATCCCATAACCAGACCGGCCAAATTTCGATTACCGGTGTGAGTAAATATTTTGGCCGCCATAAAGCGCTGGATAACGTCTCACTGGAACTGGAGCCTGGTTCGGTCACGGTGATTCTTGGGCCGTCAGGCTCCGGTAAATCTACCTTGTTGCGTGCGATTAACCATCTTGAACGTGTAGATGAGGGTTTCATCCAGATAGATGGTGATTACATTGGCTATCGTCAGGCCGGCGACAAGCTGTATGAACTGAAAGAAAAAGAGATCCTGCGTCAGCGCATTAACGTCGGTTATGTGTTTCAAAACTTCAATTTGTTCCCGCATCTCACGGTGCTGGAAAACCTGATTGAAGCGCCGATTGCCCATAAACAGCTGAGCCGAAAAGCGGCGATTGAACAGGCCTATCAACTGCTCGATGTGGTAGGGCTGCGTAATAAAGCGGATGCCTGGTCGCGCCATCTTTCCGGTGGGCAGCAACAACGTATCGCCATTGCCCGTGCGCTGGCACTGCGTCCACGCGTGATGCTGTTTGATGAACCTACGTCCGCACTCGATCCGGAGCTGGTGGGCGAAGTGCTGGATGTGATTAAAAAACTGGCCCGCTCTGGCACAACGCTTGTGGTCGTCACCCATGAGATAGGATTTGCCCGTGAAGTGGCGGATAACGTGGTGTTTATGGTCGACGGAAAAATTGTTGAGCAAGGCAGCAGCGACGAAGTACTTAACCATCCACAACATTCGCGAACGCGTCAGTTTTTATCAAAAGTCCTCTAAGGAGCAGTTATGAAATTTGTCCCACTGGCGCTGTTGATAGTGAGTTCGGCGAGCTTTGCACAGGGAAGTCTCGATCTTAAAGCTAATGAAGTGCCGATACATACGGCTAAAGACCCGGTGGCTATCAGTAAAATTCCTCAGGGCTATAAATTTGTTGAGCCGGGTACGCTTACAGTCGCCATTTCAGCACTAAACTCGCCACCGCTTGCCATGCTTGCGAGTGATAACCGCACAAGGATCGGCAGTGATCCTGATATTGCACGTTTGCTGGCCGATAGCTTAGGACTGAAGCTCAAACTGGTGCCAACCGCCTGGGAAGACTGGCCGCTTGGCATTACATCCGGTCGCTACGATGTGGCTCTGGTCAATATAGCGGTAACCGAGCAGCGTAAGACTAAGTTTGATTTTGCGACCTATCGCGTAGATTCGCTGGCATTCTCGGTGAAATCAGACAGCCCGATTCAAAAAATTGAAGGGCCTGCAGATGTTAGCGGGTTACGGATTATTTTAGGTTCCGGTACTAATCAGGAAAAAATCCTGTTGGGCTGGAATGAGCAAAATGAACAAGAAGGGCGCAAACCGGCTCAACCGATTTATTTAACGGATGATGCTTCCGGTAACCTTTATATTCAGGCCGGACGTGCTGATGCGACCTTCGGCCCGCAGAGTGTGGCGGCCTATAAAGCCGCGTTAACCGGGAAAACGCGTGTTGTTGGGCTTGGGCCAAAAAAAGCCTATGTTGCTACCACTACCAAAAAAGGGAACGAGCTGGTTTATGCATTACAGGCAGCCCTCGACGGTGCAGCGAAACGTGGTGAATATCAGCAAGTTCTCGACAGATGGGGAGAAAAGGGCGAAGAAGTTGCTTCGTCTGAAGTGAATCCTCCAGGGATCACTTACCCATAATTAAAATCTGACTGATAAAAGCCTGGATATCTTCTAAGGCCTGATCGCGGGCAAGTGGCGCGCTGTCGATAATCAGTTGATCCGAATACCCGTTAAGCAATGCACCAAGCTGACGGGTTACTCGCAAGACATCGGTCTGACGGAAAACGCCGCTTTCAATACCCGCCTCAATAATACTCGCCAACAAAGCATCCCATTTTTCGGTCAACGTTAATGCCAGTTCCGCATAAACCTTGTTATGCACCGCGAGGCGCCATAACGATCCGTACAACTCCCACACGGCATCAGCGCGGTCGGGTAAATAATCTTCCACAAAAATATTCAAACCCTGTTCGGGCGGCAAGGCGCGCGTTTTTTGGCTAAAAGCTGCCAACTCGGCGTACATAAAGCGCGAAAATGCTTCAATGCATAACGTCTGCCAGTCTGGGAAGTAGTGGTAAATGTGGCTACGGGCTATCCCAACCTGTTCTGTTAGTTCGCGAGTGGTGACCTTTTCCACTCCTTTTTCAGTAAACAGGGCGATCGCTGCATCAAGAATATTCTCTTTCAGAACAGACGCTTTCTCTTTCATCACGGCACCTTCGTTGACTTTGAGCAAGTGCTCAAATAGACTTCCTTTACTCTTGAGCAACCGCTCAAGAATAACAATTTAAGAATATAAAGTCATGCATACGACCCAAACCGCGGAGCTTAAACCATCACGCGGCGCAATGAATACATTAAAAAAACTCGCAAAACTCCACAGTAAAAAATTAGTGATTACGCTGATGCTGGTGGTCGCTGAAAACATCATCTATTTGCTCTATCCATTAATGGCCGGATTTGCCATCAACGCCATCATTAAAGGGCAACCGCTACATGCATTGCTGTATGCGCTGGTGGTCTTTGTGATGTGGGCGATAGGCGCTGCACGCCGCAGCATGGATACCCGGACATTTGCCAGAATCTATGCCGGTCTTGCCGTGCCGGTGATCCTTGCACAGCGTGAGGACGACCATAGTCATTCGACCATTGCCGCCCGCGTGACGTTGTCACGTGAATTTGTCAATTTCTTCGAAACACACCTGCCGCTACTGATTACCTCTGTCGCTTCGATTATCGGCGCAGTGATTATGTTGCTGACTATTGAGTTCTGGGCGGGTGTCGCTTGTTTTGGCGTGTTGATTTTCTTCGCCATGTTCCTTCCGAGCTATACGCGTAAAAACGAAATGTTGTATGAGAAACTCAACGACAGGCTGGAAAAAGAGGTGGGTTTTGTCGGCACAGCCAGTGAAAACACACTGAACAAGCATTACAACTTTTTGGCGCGTGTGCGTATTCGTTTGTCCGACCGGGAGGCATACGGCTATTTATCTATTGGTATTGCCGCAGCGTTCCTGTTCGCGATGACCATTTGGCTTATGACCGTGAAAGGTGTCGGGAACGCCGGGCATATTTACTCTGTCATGACCTACATGTGGATGTTTGCCATGAGCCTTGATGACGGCCCATCTCTGCTTGAGAAGTACTCGCAGCTTAAAGAGATAGGCAAACGCGTCAACACAGGTCTTGTCTAATTAACCCACTTCCGGCAAAGCGCCGGACGCAATCATCGCCTGAATCACAATCACGGCGATACCGCAGGCAAACACCAGAATCAGCAGCGGTTTGCCACCAGCAACACGGTAGCCAGGCTCTTTTTGAGTCTGGCGACTTTTCCAGACCAAAAGTGACGGGATGATGAGTGCCAGTATTGCCAGCGCAACACCGGCATAACCCAGCGCCATCACAAATCCTTGCGGGTAAAACAGGGCGAAAACCAACGGCGGTACAAACGTCATCAACCCTGTTTGCGCACGGCCCGATGCATTACGTTTACGGTTGAACAGGTCGCTCAGGTAATCAAACAACCCTAACGACACTCCCAGGAATGAAGTTGCCAGCGCCAGATCCGCAAATAGATGCACCGCCAATTCGACGTGCGGCGAGGCCACCACTTCACGAACCGCCTGCAACAAACCATTCAGACCCGAATGATTGGCTAACAGCCCGCTAAACACACCCGAATCAATCGCACCCAGCGTAGCAACTTGCCAGAAGATATAAGCAACTAACGGGATTGCGCTGCCGATGATAAACACCCAACGCAGTTTGCGCAGGTTGCCATCAAGGTAACTGACAATACTCGGCACGCTGCCGTGGAA
This sequence comes from Buttiauxella gaviniae ATCC 51604, assembly GCF_001654835.1. Classification (GTDB taxonomy): domain Bacteria; phylum Pseudomonadota; class Gammaproteobacteria; order Enterobacterales; family Enterobacteriaceae; genus Buttiauxella; species Buttiauxella gaviniae. Next base: position 45,625 of record NZ_LXEP01000045.1, on the reverse strand, counting down.
GCCAAACGAAGTGAAGATCACCGGAATGGCTGAAAGCGCGAGGCCTTTCTCCAGCGGCAACGTCAGTAAATTAGTGTGATGGATGTGCGGCATCATCAGCCCCAGCATCACCACCAACATAATCACCTTGGCGCTAAACAGCACGCGGTTGAACATATCCACCATATGGGTACCGATGCAAACAATGCCACCGGCAACAATCGTGAACAGCAAAACCCCACTTGTAACGGAGATGGAGGACGCAAACCATTGGTTCAAACTTGCGGCCAGCAGTTCACCGGCACCACTGATGTACGCCGCCGTCAGCGCATACATCAGGAACAACATGCTAAAACCGGTAAGCCATTGCCCTGGTTTTCCAAGATAGCGGCGGGCAAGGGTGCCAAGGCCGGTGTCGGCGGAAACGTGTTGATAAACTTCGACCAGAAGCAGTGCGGTGTAACACATCAACCCCCACAGGCCGATGAGCAACAGGAAAGTCACCCCAAATCCAACACCTGCTGAAGCCAGCGGCATTGCCAACATTCCTGCGCCAATAGTGGTACCGGCGACGATAAAGATACTGCCAAGAGTGCGATTCTTCACGCTTCCCTCTGAATTTACGCTTGTAATAACGAGATTATGCCGCGCAGGGTAAGGGATTGTTATGACTCCGTCAAATGAGGGTTACATGAGGTGTAATTTTATGTTTACGTTTTTTTGTTGGTGTTCATATTATTCAGACTGGTAGTGAATACGAGTCTTTATTTATTGCACCAGGAAGATTCTTAGGGAAATTGTAGTTAAGGAACGGTGAAATACATACCCTACCATTATTGGTATTTATCCTATTGATTGCTTGATCTTTTATTCATCATTAGTGACATTACTCCGTCTTAAATTCTCAAGCGTAAATAAGTGTCTTTCAGATGCTTGTGGCTTTTTGCGTGCAAAAAATAAAAATACACAGCTTATATAAAAGGATTTGTGCAAATGAAAATTAAAAATTTATTTCTCTCTGCCTCTGTTTTAGCCGCACTACTTCTCAGTGGTTGTGCAAGTGTCCCTTTGGCTCCAGAGCAAGAATCTATTAATGCCAAAACATTCCCTGCTCCAGAGCAAGATAAAGCTGGGCTATATATTTATCGCGATAGCTTTGCGGGTAAATCACTTAAAAAAGATGTGTATGTCGATGGCAAATGTGTGGGTGAAACTGCGGACAGAACGTTCTTCTATACGCAAGTAACAGGTAACCAGACGCACAAAATTTCTACTGAGTCCGAATTCTCTCCAAACGACCTGTCGTTATTCATGCAAGCTGGGAAAAACTACTTCATCAGACAATATATCAAGATGGGGGCTTTTGTCGGCGGTGCAGGTTTGAGCGAATCTTCTGAAACCGAAGGTAAGCGGGTAGTTTCCAAACCGGAAGTGAAACTGGCCCAGCAAGGCCACTGCGATAACTAAATAGAAAGGTCCCTTTGATTGCGTGAATTTTGCCGTACTGAATGATTGTCTCAGTCTTCAGAATTCACGCATCACCTTTAGTTTTATGCTGCGAAAAGACCAGGTACTGACTCCGGCTTACGAATATTTTATCGACTGCATGGGTCAGGAGCTAAAACCTTCTGCTTTGTAGCCATCGAGCAAAGTGCAATTCCCAGCGTGATAAGCAGTGCGCTGACGAGATGAAAACCGTGTAACGGTACATTGAGGAACAGCACGCTAAACACGCCACCGCTAAGCGGAATAAGGTGCGAATAAACTTCACCGCGTGTAGCACCAATCGCCTGAATACCTTTATTCCACAGCAAATATGACAGCCATGACGGGAAGATAACCAGGTAACCCAGCCCTAATAAGAAGCCTGAATTAAAGTAGACTTTCATCTCAGATGCATAGTGGGCCGCCGAATAGAGTGATAACACCGGCAGCAGCACTATTGCTCCAATTGCGGCACTTACCGCAACAAATGCATTCCCACCAACCTGTTTTGGTTTGAGGCGCAAGAACGCGCAGTACAATGCCCAACTGACAGCCGAACCCATGGTCCACACATCACCCCGGTTTAGGTTTTTAAGCGTATCCATATGTAGAAGGTCGCCTTGCATCACCAGATAGATCACGCCCAAAGAGCTAAGCACCACACCATAAATATTGCGCCGTGAAATAGCCTCTTTGAAAATAAACTTATTAATCAGCAACACTAATGCGGGCGTGGTGGATAAATATATCGCCGCATTTAATGATGAGGTGTATTGCAGGCCGATATATAGCGTCACCGGGAATAACACTTGCCCGCATAAAGCGAGGAAAAACACTGTGTATTTTGCCTCGACCATCGCCTGCCATTGCGCCTTTATCTGCCGGAAATAGAGGCTGATGAGCAACAGGGCGGTGAGCATCCAGCGGGCCTCGGACAGCACAATAGGGTCAACCTGCGCGACCAGTTCGTGGCCCACAACGTAGTTTCCACCCCAGAAGCAGGCGGCAAGGCTTAACAGTAAATACGGCATAATTTGAGTTCCAGAAAACGGTTTAATACACTCAGGTATAGATTCAATGCATATAAGCAATTTCATGCAGCTGATAAAGACTGCGTGGATCTAGCGGTGGACACCAGCGAGTTATCGAATCATCGGTTCACTGAGGACTATGGTAGGGTTGCGAGGCAACCAAATCTAATTCATCTTTTTCATGGCGAGGTATAGTTTAAAACTATGAGGTTCACACTGCGGCAGCTGGAGTTTTTCATCGCGCTTGCGCAAACACAGCAGATTTCCAAAGCGGCATCGCGCTGTAATATCTCGCAGTCGTCTATGACGGTCGCCATGCGTAACCTTGAATCCTCGTTAAACAACCAGCTGTTTTTGCGCCAGCCAAAAGGTATTGAACTCACCGCCGCAGGAGAGCGCTTCCTGCATTACGCTCGTAAGATTATTAATGACAGCCAGCTTGCCATCGACGATTTGCTACACCAACCGCAACTGGAACAAGGCACAGTGAATATTGGCATCGCCAAAACGCTTTCCGCCTATTTGCTTCCGGCGATTATTATTGAAGTTGAACAGCACTTCCCATTAATGACGATTAATTTCATTGAGGAGAATCCACAGGAATTAACCGAATCATTAAAACGTAAGAATATTGATTTCTCGCTGCTATTAACCTCAAATATTGCTCACGACAACACCCTGGAAACAGAAATCTTTATTCGCTCACCGCGCCGACTTTGGGCCGCACAAGGCCACCCGCTATTGAACCAGTCCGTTATTCATCTGGCAGATATCGAAAACCAGCCATTCTTGCTGCTGGATACTGACGAATATCCTGACGTGATTAAAGAGCACTGGCGCACACGTGGTGGCAGCCCAAATATCTTTTTCACCACCACATCGTTCGAAACGGTGCGCAGTCTGGTCGCAAAAGGAAAGGGCGTGACGATATTGTCGGATCTGGTTTACCGCCCTTGGTCGCTCGAAGGGTTACGCGTGATGCGCCGCAGCATTGCTGACAGCACCACCTACATGGATGTTGGCGCGGTAACGCTTGCTGAATCCTCGTTGAGCGAAACGGCAACGGCAGTGCTGACTTATTTGCGCAGGGTGATAACGCGGTTGGGTGAGGAGGCGTGATAGTGACCAGAAACCAATGCGGATTATTCGAACCAAGAGGATATAAAGCAACATTAAAAATAGGGTGAAATATAATAACAATAAATATGTGGATATATATATCGCATGACAGTTTATTGATCTGCCATTATCAGCGTGGCATCATGTTGGCACAAAAGATATATAGGGCTTACGATGAAAGACGTTATTGACGGTTTTTTGAGGTTTCAGAAAGAAGCATTTCCGCAACGTTCCAAACTCTTCAAAAAACTTGCATCAAATCAAAATCCTAAAACACTTTTTATTTCCTGTTCTGACAGCCGACTCGTTCCTGAATTAGTGACACAGCGTGAACCGGGTGAACTGTTTGTCATTCGAAACGCAGGTAATATTGTGCCACCGTTCGGGCCTGAGCCTGGTGGTGTTTCAGCTTCGGTAGAATATGCGGTGATGGCGCTTGGCGTTCGTGACATCGTGGTTTGCGGGCACTCGGACTGTGGAGCAATGACAGCTGTCGCCAACTGCCAGTGTCTTGATCATATGCCAGCCGTTGCCCACTGGTTACGTTATGCAGATGCCGCAAAAGCCATTAACGAAGCTGAAGAGCATAGCTCAACCCAATCTCGCGTGGACGGCATGGTGCATCAAAATGTTATCGCTCAACTGGGGAATTTACGTACTCACCCTTGTGTTGCGTTAGCGCTTGCGAAGGGCAATATCACGCTTCACGGCTGGGTTTATGATATTGAATCGGGATGTATTGAAGCTTTTGATAGCAAATGCGGGAAATTCATCTCGTTATCAGACAATCCTGGAGTAACGGCGTCTTAATCAGCCATTTATGAAAACTTCCGCCACGGACAATAACCAGGCAGAAGTTTTCAGTTGGTCCGTTAAACCCTTCGCGCAACCAGTGTCAGAATGGAATAGAGTGCCACGGACTGTTTATCCTGGTTCAGCACTTCAACTGCCCACTCCACCACGCCAACCGGTTTGTCTTCCGTGCTCTTTTGCGGTTTGGCAGTTTTGCGCTTGCACGACAGGCGCACTTGCAGAGTGTCGCCAATTTTCACCGGTTCGATAAAGCGCAGGTTTTCCATGCCATAGTTGGCGATAACAGGCCCAACCCCCGGATCAACAAACAACCCCGCGGCAGCTGATACCACAAAGTAGCCGTGAGCTACGCGCTCGCCAAAGAACGATTCGGCCGCACCAATTTTATCGACATGAGCGTAGAAGTGGTCGCCACTCAGATTGGCGAAGTTGACGATATCGGCTTCGGTGATGGTCCGGCGTGCTGTAAGTAAACTCTCGCCAATTTCCAGTTCGTCAAAATGCTTACGGAAAGGGTGAACCGGGCTTTCCTGCACCGCCGCGCCGTAGCTCCACTGTTTGCTTACCGCCGCCAGCATTGATGGACTGCCCTGAATCGCCGTGCGCTGCATGTAATGTTTCACTGCTCGCAGGCCACCAAGCTCTTCGCCACCACCGGCGCGTCCTGGGCCGCCATGAACCAGCATCGGCAGCGGCGAGCCGTGGCCTGTGGACTCGACAGATGACTCCTGGTTTAGCACCTGAATGCGCCCGTGAGCACGGGCGGCACCCAGAACAAACTGGCGTGCAATATCGCCACTCGCAGTGACCAGCGTTCCCGCAAGGCTACCCTGGCCTGCACGTGCCAGCGCCATCGCGTGTTCTGAATCGTGATAAGGCATTACGGTAGCAACTGGGCCGAACGCTTCCAGTTCATGTACCGCAGGTGTTTCATCTGGCTGCTGGCACAGCAATAACGTTGGCGGGAAGAAGGCACCGGGATGAGAGCCATCCGCTTTGCCACCTATCACAATCTGGCAGCCAACGGCAACCAACTGATTCACTTTGCTTTGCACATCGTCACGCTGCTCAAGACTAACCAGTGCACCCATTTTCACGCCTTCCTGAGCAGGGTCACCGGGTTGGATCTTCTCAAGTTTGGCTTTCAGCGCCTGAATCACATTTTCCAACTGATCCTGCGGGACGATGACACGGCGGATTGCGGTACATTTTTGCCCAGCTTTGGCGGTCATCTCACGCACCACCTCACGAATAAACAACGTAAATTCAGGCTTTTCCGCTGCCACATCTTCACCCAGCACGCAGCAGTTAAGTGAGTCAGCTTCCATTGTGAATGGGACTGAACGGGCAACAATATTTGAGTGACAACGTAACTTCTGCCCAGTACTGGCTGAGCCGGTAAAGGTCACCACATCTTGTTCATCCAGCAGATCAAACAGGTTACCTACGCCACCGCAGATAAGGCTGATTGCGCCCTCTGGCACCAGCCCGGAATCGACGATGGATTTCACCATCACTTGTGTGAGCTGCGCGCTGGCGGTGCCGGGTTTTATAATGGCTGGCATTCCAGCAAGCCAGGTTGGGGCCAGTTTTTCTAACATTCCCCAACAAGGGAAGTTAAATGCATTGATGTGCAGCGCCACGCCAGATTTTGACGTCAGCACATGGCGGGCGGCGAACCCGCCTTGTTTAGAAAGCGGGATCATTTCATCTTCTGGCCACAGTACATCGTCAGGCAGTTCACGGTTTCCCATACCGGCATAGGCGAAAAGGGTGCCGATACCACCTTCGATATCAACCCAGCTGTCTGCGCGGGTCGCACCGGTCTGTGCGGAAATTTCATAAAACGTTTCTTTGTTTGCCAATAGGTGTTTTGCCACCGCTTTCAACATGGCTGCACGTTGCACGAAGGTCAGAGCGCGTAATGCCGCACCACCTGATTCAATAGCAAAATGACGTGCCTGCGCCATATCCAGCCCTTCGCTGGTAACCTGATACAGCGCCTCACCGCTAATTGCATGATTTATAGTGCGTTCTTTGCCACGTCCCATCACCCATTGGCCTGCCAGATAACTAGTTAACTGCTGCATCAAACACCTCGTTAAGAATTACATTTAATGACACTAATGTTTAATTTGTGAATCATAAAAAGCAAGATGTAATTTAATAATTTATTAACAACGTGATTGCATGCCTTTTTGGTTTATTTCGTAACTTAATGAATAATTTAGTTTATTTAAAATTTATCGTGATAATGCTCACAAACCATACGTGTTAATTTTGCCGTTTTAGTTAACTTATCTGTAACTTTAAATCATTAAGTGATTCACAATGTCGCATTTAGTGAATCTAAACCGAATCATAAAGGTGATGCCGTGACCGAATTACACCGTTTTGATGAGCGAATTGCGCAGGAAATTGCGATTGAACCGCAGGACTGGATGCCGGATGAATACCGTAAGACATTGATTCGCCAGATAGGGCAGCACGCCCATTCTGAAATTGTTGGCATGTTACCGGAAGGCAACTGGCTGACTCGCGCACCGAGCCTGAAACGCAAAGCGATTTTGCTGGCGAAAGTGCAGGACGAAGCTGGACATGGACTTTATCTCTACAGCGCGGCGGAAACCCTGGGCTGTGCGCGAGAAGACATCTACCAGAAGATGCTCGACGGCAAGATGAAATACTCCTCGATCTTTAACTATCCGACGCTGAACTGGGCCGATATTGGCGTGATCGGCTGGTTGGTTGATGGCGCGGCGATTGTGAACCAGGTGGCGCTGTGCCGCACTTCCTACGGCCCATATGCCCGGGCGATGGTGAAGATCTGCAAAGAAGAGAGCTTCCATCAACGCCAGGGTTTTGAAGCCTGCATGGTGCTGGCGCAGGGCAGTAAAGAACAACGCCAGATGTTGCAGGACGCGATCAACCGTTTCTGGTGGCCTGCGTTGATGATGTTTGGCCCAAACGACGACAACTCCCCAAATAGCGCCCAAAGCCTTACATGGAAAATCAAACGTTTTGGTAACGACGAACTGCGCCAACGTTTTGTCGACAACACCGTACCGCAGGTGGAAATGCTCGGCATGACGGTGCCGGATAGCGATCTCACTTTTAACGAAGCAACAAGGCATTACGAATTCGGCGAAATTGACTGGCATGAATTTAACGAAGTGATTGCCGGGCGCGGGTTGTGCAACGAAGAGCGTTTGAGCGCCAAACGTAAAGCGTGGGAAGAGGGTGCATGGGTGCGTGAAGCGGCGCTGGCGTACGCAGAAAAACAGAATTTGTAGGGTGGATAAGCACTAGCGTCATCCACCATTTACATCGGATATGAAGGATTGATTTATGAGCAATGTTCACTGGCCGTTATACGAAGTGTTTATTCGCAGCAAACAAGGGTTATCGCACCGCCACGTTGGCAGCCTGCACGCTGCAGACCAACAAATGGCGCTGGAAAACGCCCGCGATGCTTACACCCGCCGCAGTGAAGGCTGCTCAATCTGGGTGGTAAAGGCGAGCGAAATTATCGCTTCCCAGCCTGAAGAACGCGGTGCCTTCTTTGACCCGGCGGAAACAAAGATTTATCGCCACCCAACGTTCTACACCATCCCTGATGGCATCGAGCACATGTGAGGCGTGAAATGACTTATTCCCCGTTAACCACTTACACCCTGCGCCTTGGCGACACCAGCCTGGTACTGGCCCAGCGCCTGAGTGCCTGGTGTGGGCATGCACCAGAACTAGAGATCGATCTCGCGCTGGCGAACATCGGCCTGGACTTACTCGGCCAGGCACGCAATTTCCTGACCTACGCAGCAGAACTTCAGGGTGACCAGCTTGATGAAGACAAACTGGCGTATGGGCGCGACGAACGTGAGTTCCACAATTTACTACTGGCAGAACAGCCGAACGGTGATTTTGCCGACACCCTCATGCGCCAGTATCTGCTGGATGCCTGGCATGTTGAACTGTTTAGCCAGTTGGCGCAAAGCCGCGACCGCCAACTGGCGGCAATTGCCGCAAAAGCCATCAAAGAGGTGCGTTACCACCTGCGCTTTAGCCGTGGTTGGTTAGTGCGTCTGGGCAACGGCACTGAGGTTTCTCAGCAAAAAATGCAGCAGGCACTCAATAAACTGTGGCGCTTTAGCGGCGAGATGTTCCATGCAGATGAACTGGAAATCAGCCTTGCTGAGCAAGGGATTGGCGTTGACCCGCGCACCTTGCGTGCCGCCTGGGAAAAAGAAACGTTTAACGGCCTGATTGAGGCCTCACTGGTTAAACCACAAGAAGCGCAATACCGCATGGGCGGCAAACAAGGGCTACATACCGAACATCTAGGCCCGCTGTTGGCAGAAATGCAATATCTGCAACGCGCTTACCCCAATCAGCAATGGTAGTGAGGTAAAAATGCAAATTTTCGATGTGGTGGAACCGGCTAGAGTCCGCGATGTATGGCGCATTCTCGGGCAGATCAGCGACCCGGAAATCCCGGTACTGACTATCACCGATCTGGGCATGGTGCGCAGCGTTCACCACCGTGAAGACGGTTGGCATATCGGTTTCACGCCAACGTATTCCGGCTGCCCGGCGACCGACTTTTTGCTGACGGCAATTCGTGAAGCGATGGCAGACGCGCAATTGCAACCGGTGCATATCGAACAAATGCTGCACCCGGCGTGGACAACCGACTGGATGTCGCCCGCGGCCAAAACGCGGCTGCGTGAATACGGCATCAGCCCACCGCAAGGCCACGCTTGCCACGCCATATCAGTCAGCGGCGATGTGGAATGCCCACGCTGCGGCAGTTTGCATACCTCGCTTATCAGCGAATTCGGTTCCACGGCCTGTAAAGCGTTATACCGCTGCGACAGCTGCCGCGAACCCTTTGATTACTTTAAATGTATTTGAGGTAGCCATGACGACGTTTCATTCGCTAAAGGTGGCGCGCATTGAGCAGGAAACTCCTGACGCGGTGGCCATCACTTTTGAAGTGCCAGGAGAATTACAGACGCATTTTGCTTTCAAACCTGGCCAGCATTTGACTCTAAAAACTCGCCTCGGTGGTGAGGAGTTACGCCGCTGTTACTCCATTTGTCGCGCCGAACAACCCGGCGAAATCTGTGTGGCGGTAAAAGCCATCGACGGTGGGCGCTTTTCGCAATATGCGGTGAGCGATTTGGTGGCGGGTATGGCGATGGACGTGATGATCCCGCAGGGAACATTCGGCTACCAACCGCAGCCTGAAACTGAGGGTAATTATTTGGCGCTGGCAGTCGGCTCCGGCATTACGCCAATGTTGGCGATTGTCGCAGCAACGCTTGCCACCGAATCCAATAGCCGAGTAACGCTGGTTTATGGCAACCGCAGCAGCCGCAGCATGATGTTCCGCCAGGCGCTGGCCGACTTAAAAGACCGCTACCCACAACGCCTGCAACTTATCTATCTGTTCAGCCAGGAAGTGCAGGAAAGCGAATTGCTGAGCGGAAGACTCGACGGCGCGAAACTCAAAGCGCTGGGCGATAACTTGCTCGATATAAAAGGCTTTAACCGCACGTTCATCTGCGGCCCACAAAGCATGATGCATGAAACCGAAGCCGCACTGCTGGAAATGGGCGTGGCGGCGGACAATATTTTTATCGAACACTTCAACACGCCCGGCACTGCACCGAGCTTGCGCCGCCGCGAACAGGCGGCAGGCAAAACGGTAACGATTCGCCAGGACGGACGCGACCGCAAAATTACCCTCGATTCGCATGACGAAAGCATTCTCGACGCGGCGTTGCGCCAGGGTGCGGATTTACCTTACGCATGCAAAGGCGGGGTGTGCGCCACCTGCCGCTGCAAAGTGGTGAGCGGTGAAGTGGGGATGGGCGTCAATTACAGCCTTGAACCAGACCAACTGGCGGCGGGTTACATCCTCAGTTGCCAGGCGCTGCCGAAAGGTGACGACGTAGTGCTCGACTTTGATGCGCAGGGGCTGTGATGAGCGAATTATTGGTTAGCCAAAACGGGCGCGTACTGACCCTGACTTTAAACCGCCCCGAAGCGCGAAACGCTTTAAATAACGCGCTGCTTGATCAGATCGCCTTAGCGCTGGAAGCCGCGCAGCAAAACGAAAGCACAGGGGCAGTCGTTATTACGGGCAACGATCGATTTTTCGCCGCTGGGGCTGATCTTAAAGAGATGGCGAGCCTTGATATGCCCGCCACGCTTAACGATCCACGCCCACAGCTTTGGGCTCGTATCGAACGTTTTAACAAACCGCTGCTGGCTGCAGTAAACGGTTATGCGTTGGGTGCCGGGTGCGAACTGGCGATGCTATGCGACATCGTAATGGCGGGTGACAACGCACGCTTTGGCCTGCCTGAAATAACTCTCGGCATTATGCCCGGCGCGGGTGGTACACAACGTTTGATTCGCAGTGTTGGCAAAGCGATGGCATACAAAATGGTGTTGACGGGCAAGGCGATAACCGCACAACAGGCGCAGCAGGCAGGCCTGGTTGCAGAGATGTGCCCTGCGGCGTTAACGCTGGAATACAGCGAAAAGCTGGCGGCGCGCATCGCGCAACATGCGCCGCTGGCATTGCAGGCTGCGAAAACCGCACTGCGCCAGGCACATGAACTGTCTCTCAGTCAGGGCTTAGCCCACGAACGGCAGCTTTTCACGCTGCTTGCCGCCACCGAAGACCGGCAGGAAGGCATTGCCGCATTTCTCGAAAAACGACCCGCTGCGTTTAAAGGACGATAGCCATGACATTCATTCTTAGTGATGTGCAAAACGGCGTGATGACGCTGACGTTAAATCGCCCGGAGCGCCTGAATAGTTTTAATGACGAAATGCATCGCCAGCTTGCTGATGTGCTGACGCAAGTCGAACGTGACGACACCATTCGCTGCCTGCTGATAACGGGCGCGGGCCGTGCGTTTTGTGCCGGACAAGATCTCAATGACCGCAATGTTGACCCAAGTGGAGCTGCTCCAGACTTAGGCGCCTCGGTTGAGAACTTCTATAACCCGCTGATTAAGCGCCTGGCCGCATTGCCAAAACCAGTTATTGCGGCGGTTAACGGTGTCGCCGCCGGTGCCGGGGCAACGCTTGCCCTGGGCTGCGATATGGTGATTGCGGCGCGTTCAGCAAACTTCATTATGTCTTTTAGCAAATTAGGCCTCGTTCCTGATTGCGGAGGTACCTGGTATTTGCCGCGCCTTGCCGGGCGTGCTCGTGCGATGGGGCTGGCGTTGCTGGGCGATAAACTGAGTGCGGAGCAAGCCCATCAATGGGGCATGATCTGGCAAGTGGTGGATGATGAAGCACTCAACGATACCGCTCGCCAGCTCGCCGTGCATTTTGCCAGCCAGCCAACCTTTGGCCTGGGACTGGTGAAGAAGGCACTGAACGCTTCCGAAACAAACACCCTTGAAGAACAGCTCGATCTTGAGCGCGATTACCAGCGCATGGCCGGGCGTAGCGAAGATTACCGCGAAGGGGTGTCGGCATTTCTGGCTAAACGCACACCGGTGTTTAAGGGGAAATGATGATGCTGACACCACAATCAATTATTGCCGTGATTGGCGGCGGCACCATGGGGGCTGGCATTGCGCAGGTTGCCGCACAAGCCGGGCACCGGGTCAGAATTTACGATATCCATCCCGGTGCTGCGGCGCGTGCCATTGATGCAATTGCCACAGCGCTGAGTGCCCGCGTGGCAAAGGGTAAAATGACGGCGTCCGAAAAGCATGACGTTGAAAGCCGTTTAAACACTGCACAGAGCATCAGCGAACTGGCGGATGCGGCACTGGTCATTGAGGCCGCAGCCGAACAAATCGACATCAAGCAGGCAATCTTCCGTGAACTGGCAGCGGTCTGTTCCGCGGAGGCGATTTTCGCCAGCAACACATCGTCGATTTCCATTACCGCGATTGCCAGCGGCGTTGAACAACCACAGCGTGTGGCAGGGCTGCATTTCTTTAACCCAGCACCGGTGATGAAACTGGTGGAAGTGGTGAGCGGGCTGGAAACTTCCCCTGCGGTTCTCGAAAGCCTGACCGGCTTGGCGATGCGTTGGGGCAAACAACCGGTGCATTGCCACTCGACACCGGGCTTTATCGTTAACCGCGTGGCGCGCCCATTTTATGCTGAAGCCTGGCGCGCGCTCGAAGAGCAAGTAGCACCAGCGGGCGTGATTGATGCGGCATTGCGCGACTGCGGTGGGTTTCCGATGGGGCCGCTGGCGTTGACCGACCTTATCGGCCAGGACGTGAACTTTGCCGTGACCTGTTCCGTATTCAATGGTTTCTGGCAGGAACGCCGCTTTCTGCCTTCGCTTATCCAGCAGGAACTGGTGTTTGGTAAACGCCTTGGCAAAAAAACCGGGCAGGGCGTATACCGCTGGCCACTCAATGAATCATTGCCTTATCTGCCCGCCGAGCCTGGCGAATCAGATGCGCAAGAAATTCAGCACCATGGTTTTGCCGCATGGCTGAATAATCACGATTCAGGTGACGGCGTCACGTATTCGTATCTTGAACTGGACGATGTTCTGGTGCAGATGACGCAAGGCGAAACAGCGACTCAACTGGCTAAACGTCTGCAACGCCCGGTCGTGCTGCTTGATCTGGTCAACGACTGGCAAAGCTCACCGCTGGTCGTGCTGGCGGCTGCGGCAAGTAACACGGTTGTGCAGACTGCCAAAGCGATTCGTTTCTTCCAGCAGCAGGGTAAACAGGTGCTGATGATCAGCGACTACCCTGGAATGCTGGTCTGGCGCACGGTCGCTATGCTCGCGAACGAAGCGACCGATGCTGCGCAAAAAGGTGTCGCCAGTGAAGAGGATATCGACACCGCGATGCGCCTTGGCGTGAATTACCCTCATGGCCCGCTGGCGTGGGGCGCGGAACTCGGCTGGCAGCAGGTACTGCGCATGATGGAGAACCTGCAACAACATTACGGCGAGGAGCGCTATCGCCCAACGTCAATCCTGCGTCAACGCTCGCTTCTGGAGACACAACATGAGCATTAATGCATGGGCGAATGCCCGGGAAATGTATGCTCGCGACAACTGTGCGCAGCAGATGGGCATCGAGATTCAGGACATGGGGGATGGATTTGCACGCCTGACCATGACCATCACCGACGTCATGCTCAACGGCCATCAAACCTGCCACGGCGGGCAACTGTTTACGCTGGCTGACACCGCATTTGCCTACGCCTGCAACAGCCAGGGGCTGGCGGCAGTGGCTTCCGGTTGCAGTATCGATTTCGTCCGACCTGGAAAAGCCGGTGATGTGCTGACAGCCATTGCTCAGGTACGCACTCAAGGCCGGCAGACCGGGGTATATGACATTGAAATCATTAACCAGGATGAGAAAACCATCGCTCTGTTTCGTGGGCGTTCGCACCGTATTGGAACCACAGTTTCAGGAGCCAGACTATGAACGACGCATTTATCTGTGACGGTGTCCGCACGCCCATTGGCCGCTACGGTGGAGCACTCTCTTCAGTTCGTGCCGATGATCTTGCCGCGATCCCGCTAAAAGAGCTGATGGCTCGCTACCCGAACCTTGACTGGAACGCAGTAGACGATGTGATTCTCGGCTGTGCCAACCAGGCAGGGGAAGATAACCGTAACGTGGCGCGTATGGCGACGTTACTTGCCGGGTTACCGCAGACAATTTCTGGCACCACAATTAACCGCTTGTGCGGGTCGGGCCTTGATGCGTTAGGTATGGCCGCGCGGGCAATCAAAGCCGGTGATGCCGAACTGATGATTGCCGGAGGCGTAGAGTCGATGTCCCGCGCACCTTTTGTGATGGGCAAAGCCAGCACGCCTTTTCAGCGCCAGGCGGAGATGTTTGATACCACGATCGGCTGGCGTTTTGTGAACCCGCTCATGGCTGAACAATTTGGTACTGACAGCATGCCAGAAACGGCAGAGAATGTAGCGGAGTTGTTAAATATCAGCCGTGCCGATCAAGATGCCTTTGCCTGGCGCAGCCAGCAACGTGCGCAGCTGGCACGTGAGAATGGCGTTCTGGCCGAGGAAATTGTGCCGGTGCAGTTGAAAGGAAAAAAAGGCGCGGTGACTGAGATTCGCGAAGACGAACATCCGCGACCGGAAACCACTTTGCAGCAGCTCAACGGACTAAAAGCACCGTTTCGTACCAACGGTGTGATTACTGCCGGAAATGCATCAGGTGTGAACGACGGTGCGGCGGCGCTCATCATCGCCAGCGCGTCGGCAGCTCAGCGCCACGGTTTAACGCCAACAACGCGCATTGTCGCGATGGCAACTGCCGGTGTTGAACCGCGCCTGATGGGGCTTGGGCCAGTGCCTGCCACCCGTAAGGTGCTGGAGCTGGCAGGGCTTTCCATCAACGACATGGATGTTATCGAACTGAACGAAGCCTTTGCCGCGCAAGCGCTGGGGGTTTTACGACAGTTGGGGCTGCCTGACGACGCCCCACATGTTAACCCCAACGGCGGTGCGATTGCGTTAGGTCATCCGTTAGGTATGAGTGGAGCCCGACTGGCGCTTGCCGCCAGCCACGAACTTCATCGCCGCAACGGGCGTTATGCCCTGTGTACGATGTGTATCGGTGTTGGCCAGGGCATTGCCCTGATCCTTGAGCGTGTGAGCTAATCAACCCTGCGAGTACCCTATAATGATAACCTCTACTACAAAGCTGGAACCGATTGAAACCGCATCAGTTGATGAGCTGCAGGCACTCCAAACGCAGCGTATGAAATGGACGCTGAATCACGCTTATAACAACGTGCCGATGTACAAACGCAAGTTTGATGCGGTGGGCGTGCACCCTGATGATTTTAAAGAGCTGAAGGACATTCGGCTTTTCCCCTGCACCACTAAACAAGATTTGCGCGACAACTATCCGTTCGATACTTTTGCGGTGCCGATGGAACAGGTTGTGCGTATTCATGCCTCATCTGGCACAACGGGCAAACCTACGGTAGTCGGCTACACGCAAAAAGATATTGATACCTGGGCTGATATTGTCGCCCGTTCGCTTCGTGCCGCAGGCGGTACGCCAAAAGATAAAATTCACGTCGCTTATGGTTACGGGCTGTTTACAGGCGGACTGGGTGCGCATTATGGCGCTGAGCGCCTCGGGGCGACCGTTATTCCGATGTCCGGTGGGCAAACTGAGAAGCAGGCGCAACTGATCCGCGATTTCCGCCCGGACATGATTATGGTGACTCCGTCCTGGTGCCTGAACTTGATTGAAGAACTGGAAC
The DNA here is from genome assembly GCF_001654835.1 of Buttiauxella gaviniae ATCC 51604. Taxonomy (GTDB): domain Bacteria; phylum Pseudomonadota; class Gammaproteobacteria; order Enterobacterales; family Enterobacteriaceae; genus Buttiauxella; species Buttiauxella gaviniae. The sequence continues at coordinate 29,939 of NZ_LXEP01000045.1, read as the reverse complement.
GTCAGATGGGTGGCGATGCGCGAGATTGTTCGCTGCGTGTCGGAGTATTTGGTGCTGAGCCCTGGACTCATGCGATGCGCCGTGAAATTGAACGCCGCCTCGGCATTACCGCGCTGGATATTTACGGCCTGTCAGAAGTGATGGGACCGGGCGTGGCGATGGAGTGCCTGGAAACCACAGACGGGCCAACTATCTGGGAAGATCATTTTTACCCGGAAATTGTTAACCCGATAAGCGGTGCCGCGCTGGATGATGGCGAGCAGGGTGAGTTGCTGTTCACGACGCTGACCAAAGAAGCGCTGCCGGTGATTCGTTACCGTACCCGCGACCTGACGCGCTTACTGCCAGGCACCGCCCGTACTATGCGCCGTATGGACCGCATCACCGGGCGCTCAGACGACATGCTTATCATCCGTGGTGTGAATGTGTTCCCATCACAACTGGAAGAAGAGATCGTAAAATTTGAACACCTGGCACCGCATTATCAGCTGGAAGTACATCGCGATGGCCATCTCGACACGCTGGCGGTGAAAGTTGAGCTCAAAGAGAGCAGTCTGCATTTGAGCCATGAACAGCGTTGTTCCGTTTGCCACCAGTTGCGTCATCAGATTAAGTCAATGGTGGGGATTTCAACCGATATCAGCATTGTTAACTGCGGCAGTTTGCCTCGTTCGGAAGGGAAAGCGATTCGCGTTTGTGATTTGCGCCAGGCCACGAATCAGTAATCACAACCACTATTGGGTCGGTTATATCAGACGCTGCAGCGTTTATCCGACCCGGAAAATCTGTATTTCTAGAAATTGTGAATCGCATTGTTAATGACCTGATTTTTATTGTCTTTGTTGTGCTATGTTTTGGCTAATGTGCGTTAAAAACGGAATTTCTGGCAGATGATGAACAGCAAACTGGAACAGTTTATTGAGCAGGCGGTCAGCGCCGTTCCCATTAGCGGAACGTCGCTGATTGTTTCTTTATATGGAGATGCACTGGCGCATCGCGGCGGTGAAATTTGGCTCGGTAGCCTTGCGACCATGCTGGAGTCATTGGGCTTTGGTGAGCGTTTTGTTCGCACTTCACTGTTCAGGCTTAATAAAGAGGGCTGGCTTGATGTGGAGCGCGTCGGGCGACGGAGTTTTTATCGCCTGACAGAAATGGGCCAGCGCATGACGCGCCGGGCAGAAGCGAAAATCTACCGAGCCGGGCAGCCTGAATGGGACGGCAAGTGGTTGCTTTTGCTCTCCGAAGGGCTTGAAAAAAGCACACTTCAACAAGTGAAAAATCAGCTTATCTGGCAAGGGTTTGGCACACTTGCCCCCAGCCTGATGGCGTCGCCATCGCAAAATCTCGCCGATGTACAAAACCTGCTGCATGAAGCCGGCGTGGCGGATAACGTGATCTGTTTTGAAGCCAGTTCACCGCTTCAGACATCAAAAACTGCACTCAAAGCCCGCGTCGAAGAGTGCTGGCTACTCACTGATAAAAATGAGCGCTACGGTGAGTTTATCAACTCGTTTCGACCGTTGTTGCCGCTGTTGCGTGAGGCAGATGCCAGCGAACTGACGCCGTTGCGTTGTTTCCAGATTCAACTTTTGCTCATACATTTCTACCGCCGCGTAGTGCTGAAAGATCCGCTGCTTCCTGATGAATTACTGCCGCCACACTGGCAAGGGCAAAGCGCCCGCCAGCTGTGTATCAACATCTATCAGCGTGTCGCACCGGGCGCACTGGCTTTTGTCAGCGAACATGGTGAAACCTCAGTGGGTGACTTGCCACAACCGGGAAGCGGCTACTATCAGCGCTTTGGTGGGATCAATACCAAGCCGTAAGGAGTTATTATGCCCGTATATCAAATTGATGGACTCACACCCGTAGTGCCGGAAGACAGCTATGTGCATCCCACGGCCGTGCTGATTGGCGATGTGATTCTTGGCCACCGTGTGTATATCGGGCCGAATGCCAGCTTACGCGGTGACTTTGGGCGCATCATCGTCAAAGATGGCGCTAACGTGCAGGATAACTGTGTGATGCATGGTTTCCCGGAGCAGGACACAGTTGTTGAAGAAGACGGGCATATTGGCCACGGTGCGATTCTGCACGGCTGCTTAATTGGTAAAAATGCACTGATCGGTATGAATGCGGTGATCCTTGACGGAGCACAGATTGGCGAAAACAGTATTGTTGGCGCAACGGCGTTTGTTAAAGCCCGTGCGGAATTTGGACCCAACCAGATGATCCTGGGCAGCCCAGCGAAAGTGGTGCGCGAGTTACGCCCGGATGAACTTGCGTGGAAAAAGCAGGGGACACGCGAATACCAGGATTTGGTGATCCGCTGTCAGCAAACGATGCACCAGGTTGAACCACTGCGCGAAGTGGAGCCGAACCGTAATGAAAAAATGGTGGATGCCGGTTACAATGTGAAACCCCAGTAATAAAGAGTACCAGGGAAGTTTGGTCACTTCCCTGATGGACAAATAAATAGCCTCGGATTATTCCGGGGTTTATTTTTAGTTAGCGATAATGGTGATGATGCCAGCCGTGGTGATGGCCACCATCCCTGTAAATACAGCCAGACAGGCTCATGATAATTACTATGCTACTGATAATTAGTATAAATTTCTTCATGGTTGATACCGTTTCTCACTATTAACATTACCAGTGATTATCGGTGGATATAAAACTGGAACAACCAGATAAAACTCAATTTCATTCCCTTCACATTATCCTCAATATTGCTCAATTAATACTCACCCCATAATTCAATATAAAAAATAATTAATGTGGCGGAATTGATATGCCAATCGCTGAACAAAATAAGACTATTTCGATTGGTTTTTTTGAATCATAGCGAGGATACAAAAAGAGATGGGCAACGCTGTTTCATGTTAGGAATAAATGAAGCCTAATTTTTAGATGCATTTACGTGAATTCTGCTGCACCGATGTACTGCCAAAACAGCAGAATTCACGTAGCGACGTCATTTTAAAACAAATTCATTATATTCAATATGTTATGTAGTGGGTGTTAACTGCCCCAGCGGTTTTTAAGGTAGCTAACGGCTTCTCTGGTCTGTGGCTGGTTGAGATTGTTCTCTCTGAACAAAATGGTGCCGCTGATTTGTGGCAAAGATTCGTTCAGATCGAGCTGTTTTTTCAACTCGGGTACACCACCGTTTACAGTCCAGTCTGGCTCTTTCCTGGACGGTTCACCGACTTTGTAGAGCGCAACGCCAATATAGAGCCGCGTATTTGTGGGTTTCACCACATCAGCCCACCATTTTGCGAGCACATCATAACGGGCAGCATCTCGCGCGAAAGGCCAGTACAACTGCGGGGCAATGTAATCCAATAGGCCCTGTTGCACCCACTTTCGTGTATCAGCAAAAGATTCATCGTATGCCGCAGCACCTCTGGTATCGGAGCCTGCCGGATCAAATGAACGGTTACGCCATACGCCAGCAGGGCTCACACCAAATTCGACACCTGGCTTTAACTGTTTGATAGTTCGAGAAACTTGTTCAATTAATTGCTGCGTATTGTGCCGACGCCAGTCCGCTTTTGAATCAAATCCCTGGCCATATTTTTGGAATGTCGGGTTGTCGTTGATGAAGGAACCAGGGGACTCTGTATAGAAGTAGTCATCAAACTGCACGCCATCAACGTCATAACGCGATACCACTTCAGCAACGACACTGGTAATCCAGTCACGAACTTCTGGAATGCCGGGATCTAATACATAACGATCGCCTGATGTACGAATCCAGTCGCGATGCAGCACAAACACGCTCGGTGGTTGGTCCGACAAAGTGTTGTTGAGTTCTGCAACGGTCGACGGTTTGGTATTTGTGGAAACACGGTAAGGGTTAAGCCAGGCGTGAACTTTTATGCCGCGCTTGTGTGCTTCATCGAGCATAAATTGCAGCGGATCGTAACCTGGGTCTTCGCCAATTTTGCCCGTCAGTACATCTGACCATGGCAAAATTTTTGATTGCCAAAGCGCTGTGGCGTCAGGTTTGATCTGGAAAAATACGGTATTAATTCCAAGACTTTTCAGGTTATCTAATTTGTTTTTTAGCGCCTGCTGTTGCTGGCTAACGCGAGTGGAAGCGTTATTGGGATTCACTGATGCAACAGGGGGCCAATCAAGACGAGACACCGTCGCGAGCCATACGCCTCGTACTGGTTCTTGATTTTGCGAACGCGATGCCGGATGCGTCTGTTTAGTCACCGGGGTCACGAGTGAGACCGGTGGTTTTGAAGAGCAGCTGGCAAGTAACATAGCGGCGATAACAAAGGCGCCTGACGTTTTCACTTTTCTTGTCATAAGCGGAAAGTTACGAGAGCGGCTGATGGTAGACTCCAATTTTGCGGCACATAGTCAGGAACGAATATTCTCTTCTGATTCGCATTTAAGTCAATGATGTAGATTATGTTAATTGGCATCGGGAAGACTATATAGAAGAAAAAATAGTAGCGAGTGGCACTATGGCCACTCGCCTTAAATAGGATGGCATCAGTACTCCTTAAACGCCAGTTCCAGACGCGCGATTAATGGCTTGAACAGATAGCTCAAGAATGTGCGCTCTCCGGTTTTAATCGTCACACTTGCCGGCATGCCCGCTTTAATTTTGTAGTCGCCCAGCAAACGCACGCCTTCTGTAGAGACCTGAACTTCTGCCAGGTAATAGGGCTGCTGCGTGGCTTCATCGATTAAGCGGTCAGCAGAAATAGTTAACACGCGCGCAGGAACTGATGGCAATAAAGCGTGGTTAAGGGCAGGGAACAGCACATCAACCATCAACCCGGGAACCAGTTTATCAATGGCATGTACCGGTATTTTTGCATCTATTTGCAGAGGTTGCCCGGCAGCAACAATATCCATTAAATGTTCTCCTGGCTGAATAATACCGCCCACAGTACTGACTTTTACATCCAGAACTATGCCATCAATAGGTGAACGAATTTCCGTATTATCCAGTTCATGCCGAGTCGAAACTAACTCATCTTCAAGCACAGAGACTTCTTTTTGTTTTTCCGTAAGTTCGGATTCCACTTCTCGCAAATATTGATGACGCACTTGATACGCTTTGATTTTCAGTTCATTTTGCTGTGATTTTAGCTTAGCGATATTCAGAATATCCTCTGATACGCTGCCGGATATTTCAGCAGCTTCGCGTTCAAGCACCAGCAATTGTGCTTTAGGGTAATAGTTTTTTTCGCTCAGCGCTCTTATGGCACCTAACTCCCGATTGATTAGATTAGACTGATGATCCCGAAAACTTTTTATTTTATTTAAATTATCGGTTTGTTCTACAAGGCCATCGAGCGTCTCCTGAATCATTGATAATTCATCCTGGATATTTTTTCTGCGTGTTTCGAATAACTTTTCTTGAAGATTCCTGACCTCAATCAGCCGTTTATTCTCAGCAAATTGTTGTGTCAATGTATTATCAAAAGCAATGGTTTCCAGGCCGCCTCGTTCTGCCAGCAAACGGTCTTCAATACTTTTTGCTGACATATATTGTGCATTTAACGTGCTGTAACGCATGCCAAGTTGCATTCTATCCAGCCGCACTAACACCTGATTTTTTTTAACTAAATCGCCTTCTTTAATAAAAATATCGGTGACTCGCCCACCACTTAAATGCTGGATAGTTTTACGGTGGCTTGAAACCGTCACCGTCCCGTCAGCCACCACACCGGCATCTAAAGGAGCTTGCACAGCCCATAATAAAAAACCGCCAACACCAAGCGTTATAACGATGATCCCACGTAGTATTGGAGGCCAGATATTGGTATCAACTCTGCCAGAACCGGGGGTTTGCGCGTCTTTGTTATTCTTTTTCATCCTCAGGCCTCTCGTTGCTGTTCAGTACTCGATGAAGAGGAGGTCGCTACCGGTTTTAATATATTGGCCTGCCTTAGATTGGCAAAAACTTGGTCGCGGGTGCCGAACTCTTGCATGGCTCCGTCATTGAGTAATAAGACTTTATTGACTACACCGAGCAGCGTCGGGCGGTGCGAGATAATGACAGTGGTTTGGCCTTGCGTACGCAAGGTATTAATCGCTTTAACGAGAGCAAACTCACCCGCATCATCCAGATTAGCGTTTGGCTCATCCAGCACGATGAATGCAGGATTGTTATAGACCGCGCGTGCCAGCCCAACACGTTGCCTTTGCCCTCCGGACAATTGGTGTCCGCCTGCACCCAGAGGCGTGTCGTAGCCTTGGGGAAGACGTAAGATCATGTCGTGCACGCCAGCCAAAGTTGCGGCAGCAACGATAAGTTCGCTGTCGTTTTCGGCAAAGCGGGCGATATTTTGCGCGATGCTGCCGTCGAATAATTCAACATCTTGCGGGAGATAACCGATGGATGGGCCAAGCAACTCTTTATCCCACTGGCAAATATCTGCACCATCAAGGCGAACCTTACCGGATAGAGGTTTCCAGACGCCGACCAGCAGCTTCGCAAGTGAGGTTTTCCCTGATGCCGAAGGGCCAATAATACCCAGCACTTCACCTTTCTCGAGTTGAAATGAGATATTACGTAGCAGTGGAGCATGTTGGCCTGGTGCTGCGGCAAAAATACTTTCAACACTGATATTTCCTTTCGGACGCGGCAGGGTCAGAACCTCTTTTGGTGCCGGGTACTCCTTCAGCAGTGTTGATATCTGATGCCATGCACTACGAAATTGCACAAACTGCTTCCAGCTTCCGATGATTTGTTCTACCGGATTAAGCACGCGCCCAAGAATGATAGAAGCGGCAATCATCAGCCCTGGGGTAATTTGGCCTCCGATCACCAGTAAGGCCCCGGCACCCAGCGCAACAGATTGCAGCAGCACACGCACAAAGCGGCTTAAACTGTTTAATCCGGCCGTTTTATCGGCAATCTGAGTTTGTAATACCAGCACTTTGTCATGCTGCTCCCCCCAGTGGAGTTTTAGGGTGGAAAGCATTCCCATCGCTTCTATTGTGTCGGAGTTTTGTAATTGCTTATTGAGTTTGCTGGCGTTATTGATAGTTAACGCATGTGCTTGCTGAATAGGGCGTTTGGTCGAAAATTCAGAAACCAGGGTCAGGATAAATAATATTGTTATTCCTGCCAAAGAGAGGTACCCCAACAGCGGGTGGACAAGAAAGGCAATAAATAAATATATCGGTGTCCAGGGGATATCCAGCAGCGCAAATAAACTACTGCCGGAAAGAAACTGCCGAATTTGATCCAGTTCGGCTAACGCCTGAGCAGGGTTACTATCGCCTGTAGCAACTTTTCGTTTAAATGCAGCATTAAAGACTAACTTATTCATTTTGACATCGAGCCGGTTGCCAAGCCTAATCATGACGCTTGAACGGGCCGATTCAATCATCGCAATAACGATGTATATGCCGACAATAAGTAACGTCAACATCAATAAAGTCGTCGTGTTTTTACTGACCAAAACACGGTCATAGACCTGTAGCATATATATTGCCGGCGCCAGCATAAGCATGTTAATTACACAACTAAAAAACAACAGCATTATAAAGGTCGGTTTAGTACCCTTTAATGCACTCTTCAGTTCTGTTGGCGTATGCTGGCGCGACATAGTCTTCTCCTTACGCAATCAGTGAGTTATTGCCATTATTAGCGGCAAAGGTTGATGGTAATTCGAGAATGAAATCACCAATATTAACGGTGGTTGAGTTCACGCCGACTAAAGTAATGACATCAGCACCAACAGTAACGACGGTATTACCGTTGTTTCCCGTAATTGCGACATTGCTGTTAAAACTACCCGAAGTAATACCTAACAAACTTAAATCGAGGTAGTCCTGCCCGCCAACGGCGTTACTATCAAAACCAGTGATGCGGTCTTGCCCAAAGCTTGCGCTGAAAGCGAAGATGTCATTACCGGTGCCGCCGTCCATTGCATCATTACCCGTTTGTCCGTTGAGGATATCGTTGCCTATGCTGCCAGAAAGAACATCAGCACCTGCTCCACCAATCATCACGTCGTTGCCAATCCCACCCTGGAGGTTATCGGCACCATCGCCACCATCAAGGAAGTCATTCCCCAGCCCACCGGTTAATTGGTCATTGCCTCCCATTCCAAACAAAAAGTCATTCCCGTTGCCGCCAGTAATGGTGTTGGCAATAGCATTCCCGGTACCGATGAAGCTGCCCTGGCCGGTAAACACCAGTTCTTCAATGTTATCGGTCAAGTCGTAGCTTGCGAGGCTGGTTCGGACAATATCTGTCCCGGCATTGAGACCTTCGATAACGATGTCGCCAGCGTTATCAACGATATAGGTATCATTTCCGGCACCGCCGGCCATGCTATCTGCTCCCAGACCACCATCGAGATCATCGTTGCCAGCATCCCCTTGCAAGATATCTTGTCCCGCTTCACCTAACAGGCTGTCATTGCCTGCACCACCAACCAACAAATCGTCACCCGCACGTCCAAGCAGGGTATCGTTGCCGCCTTCACCACGAAGGATGTCACTCCATGCGGTGCCGATGAGAGTGTTACCAGCGTTAGATCCAATAATAAGATCGCCAACAGGCTGGGTAGTGGCAGATGTGAGGACAACAGGGGCGTTTCCTTCATCATCTGTGACTGTCACCACCACTTGTAGAGTCCTGCCAACCATCGCCTGAGCCGGAGTGAAGGTGGCCGCTGTGGCACCAACAATATTCACAAACCCGGTCGCAGTGCTCATTCTCCATTGATAATTAAAGTTACCGCCGCTCAACCCGTCCGCATCAGCAATACCCGAGACAACAGCAGTAAGTGTCACACTTTCGGTAGGTGTCAGGTCATTAATCACCGGGGCACCCGTAGTCGGCTGGTCGCGCACCATAACGGCCTGGGTTTGAGCCGAAACCAGGGTTTCAGCATCTCCCATACGGTCATTGAAACTGGCAACCACACGAAGTGGAGCACCCAAAATAGCGCCAGGTACTCTGAACTCCTCACCGACGGTCTGATCACGCCATTGACCATTGGTAAATGCCTGCCATGTCAGCGTGATAGCGGCGTTAGCCGCAATACCGTTGCCATCCTGCAGATTCGCCAGGTTGACTCGCAGGAGGTCGCCAACTTCTGGTGTTGGGTTATCAATGGTGAGATTGCCTGTAGCCTGTTGTGCCGTTACCCACAACTGTTCACCGTTACCAAACTCCACTTTTTCGATGTTCAGCAGGCGGTCAACACCATCATCAAAATTCAATGCGGCGTCGGGGGTAGCATGGTCAACCCGGAGGCTGCCATCTGGCATACGGGTAAAGGCATAGTTGCTACTGACATCGCGGTACACCGCAACGTCGGTTTCAGAGCCATTACCCTCACGCAAGATCTCACGCACTATCGAGAGTTGATCCGGTTTTAAGGTGCCTGCCAGCATGTAAGATTTCAGTTCGTTCATGCTGTCGGCACTGGTGATGCCCGGCATTCCGCTGACCGCAATTCGCACGTTCAGCCACGCGTCGCCATCAATAATGTCGTTGCCCGCTTTACCGGTTATGCGGTCGCTGCCACCGCCACCGAGTAAAATATCGCTGCCATCATCGGGGTTAAGCAACACTGCATTAGGGTCTGCGGAGTGTGCAACACCGAGAATGGCCTGCAGACCGCTAATCCTGTCAGCACCTTCCTGGGTAAGATTATTGGAGAGCGGGGTGCCCAGTACCGGCGCGGTCCCGAGAGGTTGTTCGGTGCCCACTAATATGTCGTTGTGTTTCCAGCCCGATAGCCCCTCAACCAGATCGAAGCGATCCCGCAGGATAAACTCTTGCTGGTTAACGAAAATCGGAATGCCGAGGTCAGAGTTAGCACCATGCGGGTCGCCTTTATGGATTGCCCAGTCGAAACCGGCCATGCCATTGTTGCGCTGAATCCCCGGGCCCTGAACCATGATGTCGTCGCCAGCTTCGCCATCGTAGTCCGTGTCGTTACCCTGGCCGTTGAGCACATCGTGGCCAACGATCGTACTGTTGAAGAACAGCTCGGAGTTTTCACCTGTCAGTGAGTCAAACCCGTCACCGCCTTCCAGCCAATCATCGCCTTCGTTACCAAGCAGGGCGTCAGCGCCGGAGCCACCCAGAACAAAGTCATTGTCCCGCCCAGCAAACACTTCCTGGGCATCTTCGCCAACAACTACAAAATCACTGCCGCTGCCACCGAATACCAGATCGTTACCGTTACCGGAGAAGATGACATCATGACCTGCGTCGCCGTGCAGGAAGTCAGCATCGCCAACTGGTGTGCCGGTGTCGGTAATAATGTCATTACCATCACCACCGTGAACCACATCCGCCTCGTCACCACCATCAAGGCGGTCATCGCCACCATCGCCCCATAGACTGTCGATACCTTTACCGCCGATTAACGTATCGTTACCAGCAGAACCACCGAGTACCACATGCCCATCGCCGGTGTATTTAAGGTAAGCGCCGTCAGCCGCACCATCGCCGTTTACATCCTGAGTGGCAGCGCGCCGTGTCAGCAAAGGCGTTAACAAATCTTTAAGCGGGTTACCCCATTTCGGGTCTATTTCCGTTTGCAGCGCCCGGTTCACTTCGAAAATATGGTCTGGAGTCTGGAACAGGTTAGCGGGCAGGTGAGATGAGCCATTTTCCCCGAGGTCGCTGTTACGCATAACCAGCGCGGAGAATGAGTTGGCTTCCAGCTCATTGAGCATGTTTAGCCCCTGAACTCGACTTAGATAGTAGAAACGGTCGCCGTCTTGTAGCATTTCCATTTGCGTTTCAAAGACAAAGTTGAAGGTAGAACCCAGCATCCCTCCAAACTCGTTCTTACGCTCGGCAAGCCCGCCAATCCAGAAGTCGACCATATTCAGGCCGGACTCTTTAGTGGCCCATGCACCGGTACTGTTGAAGAAATCCATTGCATCGGCAGGCGGTTGGGAAGTGCCATCGCCAAACAGCAAGAAGTTCACCGCATCGCGTTTGCCTTCAATGGTTGTAGCGCCAAGAATCAACTCATGTTGGCCATAGGCAGCCATAAAGTTGATGATGGAAGCCGGGTTTTTCAGGTAAGTCGTGAAGTCGGCCCAACTGGTATAAGGGCGCAGCTCACTGTTGCCGCTGAGTTCAAAGAACTGCTCACGGGCCTGGTTTAGTGTTGGCATTGCCGTATCACGGCCACGAGCAATGTTAAGAGCGCCTAAATCAAGCGGTAACCCGATAAGGTTGTTGCGCAGCGCATCGGTAATAAATTCATCAATTTCGTTACCGACTTGCCTTGTCATACCGCGAACAATCGCGCCAATTGCCTGTTCATCGGAAACCGTGCCACCGTTAATTTCATTAAAGGCGACCGGGTTCAGGAACGCTTCAATCAAGCCAATGTCACCGTTTTGCATATCGATATCGGTACGCGCTACGGTTTCTGTCAGCATCGAGTGGCCAAAGCGGTAAACCACGTGTGCGAACTCAGCAAAGATCAGCGGGTTAATATCTGCCGTGTTGGAGAAGACAAACGGGTCGACAGCAGGCTGTACGGTGCGGGCGAACTCTTCGAAGACCAGGTGCTGATACTGCATCTCTGTGGTGAAACGGCCTGCCTGGAATAAATACTCACCGTTCCAGACCAGGGTGCTTGTATCAGCTGGTAGCTCAGTTATTTGGTGTGCTGGCAACAGCCATTGGTTGATAAGATCGATATCACCCGTTGCCAGCAAGGTAGTTTTATACTCTTCCACCAGACGGTTATGCTCACTGTGGAAGACGGCATGCACCGCGGTTAAACCGATGTTTTCATTGCCGCGCCCATCACCAGTAATGAAGTGGCGGTCGAGAAGCTCGTCATCATAGGTTCCGGCTGCCTGAACACCACCAATCACATCATCATCATCGGCCAACAGCCCGGCTTTTGGCGCCGCGGTGTGGGCAATGTCGTCCAGGAAAGAATGCCCGGTGCGCAGCGTTCCTGGGGGTAGGAAATCACCATTCGCTTCAACCAGCCCGGAAGTGGTAACAATCTGCACTTTGCCGTTTTCACTTAAGATCAAGTTGCCGTAACGGTCAGTAGCCAGCAGCGGAACATTAAACACGTCCTGATCGGTGAGTTTAATACCGAGCATGGTTCCAGCCTGGTTTTTGACATCAGCCCAGGTTGCCAGCCCGCCGTTCGCGCCACCTAATAAATTGCCAGTAGGTTCGGGCTTGCCATCAATCATGACGTATTCGCGAATGAATATCTGATGTGAAGGGTGGGAGGTATAGGTTTGGTTTTGATCGATGAAGGGGGTGGTGAGGTTGACAGTTTCATGGTTAGCATCAACCTTTGCCCTGGTTAATACCATGAAGTTAGTGGACGACCCTTCTACATATAAGGGGTCATCAGGTTGCAGCGGAATAAATACAATACCGTTTCCCTCCTTTGGAATTAGATCCAGACCGTGGTCAAAGAACTGCCCGAATAGTGTCATCCAGCCATTGAAAGCAGGGGACAAACCCACATCCGGAGACAGGTTAGGAATCGACAAGCTACCATTTGCCGATGTGGTTCCTCCTCCTGGGGCATCTTGTAAGCCATTATGCGCTTCGACTGCTGCCGGGTTTGACGCGGTTTGGTCCGATATCAAGTTACTGATAATACGCGGGTCTGCATCAATGACCGTTCCACCGAGTTGGGTATAACTGGTCATGGCATCCGCATCTTGCCAGTTCAACTCGGTTAGTCTTGGCATATTTTGATCGGCGGAACCGTATAGTTCCTGACCCGGAAGAAGGTTATTCCACGAGCCATCTACGGTACGGATACCGTAGGGTAACAACGGGCTGGAAACTAACTCTCGAAGTGCATCGCCGTTAACACTTCCATCTGGGTTTGTCGCTGCTTCAGATATCTTTATCTGCTTGAGAATAAAAGCAAGATCGTGCAGCGTGACAGTAAAGTCATATTGTGAGGCCATAAATAATTACCCCTATCTTTACCTTGAACTAGCTATCATCACTCATACCTGTCGTTATCAAAAAAAGGCAGGAGAATGTACCGTGTGTGTTGAAATGAGTTATCGGGTTGCAATGACGCAACCAAGGTCCATTTTTATATAATTTAAAGTATTGGATACCTTATAAGAGTTATTCTCCCTGCGAAAATAGTTAGCTGAATAAGTTTATTTCCTCGTTCGTAAAAATAAATTTAAGTAAGTTACAGGCAGCCTCGGTCTCTTGAATTTGCAGGTGCATTCAAGGCGGAGGGTTTTAAATATCAATGACTCATATGTATGGTTGAGGTTTTTACCCTATATGACACTTTTGTTATATTTATAACTATGGTTTTTTCTTTGTGTTACTTCTCTCATACTTTTTAATGAGAAAAATAAAATTTGAAACAATTCTGTCGGGCAGTAATCACAATACGTGACTTTCTTAATGAGAGAGTGGTGGTTATCAAGCTTTTCCTTGTTGAGCCAGGTACGAAATACCAACTTACTAAATTGATAAATATCATTATTAAATTACACACCCATGCCTTAGACGTTTAGCGTTTTTCCCAGAATAGCCAAATGATAAAAATTCGCATCATTTATCATGGTAGGAGATATTTTCATTTCTTTACGTTCTGGTTTTATGTCGACAAGGTATTTACGCTGTCTTTTTCATAAATTAACAACGAGGTTAAAATAGCGTGCTAATTAAATATATTATTTATTCGAATCAAAACCAACAACACCTATAGCATTAACGTTGTGTCGGAAAAATAACAATAGCAAGAGGGCTGATACCAACCTATCACACATTTCTGGTGATTTATCAAATTGACTTTATTACGTATTGATTAAAAGAGGGGGTTAATTTTAGAGTCAGCGGTGTGTTAACACTGTGGTGTTGACTGGAGATTCTGCAGTAAATCGATTCCCCGAGCGGAAAATCTTATCCGAATACCGCAAGATTTGCTGTCATCCCGGGGCAGGGATGACAGCATACTTTTCTATTTTCTGAAGCCGATCATTCAAGAGATGTAAAATTGATACTACGGCTTCACGATCAAATATCATCAAAAGTATGGTCAACGACAATCTCAAGGGTTTTACGCACGATGTCGATGGTGACGACATCATCAGTGGATTCGATAGCCTCTATCAAACGTTGAATTATGGCTTTATTAGTTAAATGTCCATCAGTAGCAAGAATGCTGCGTATTACCGCTCCGAGTAATACGGCCTCATCAGCCAGCATGTCGCCAGCGTTACGAAAATATGCGGTCAAAGCTGTGTTTGGCAGGGTGGCATAAATTTCTGATTTATGAAGCGTCATCTGGGTCATTTACTTTCACCATGAGTAAGTTAAGTGTGTAGAGCAGTCAGTGTTTTTTACTGCTGCCAGGATCAGGGCTATCGTCGAATAACGGATATGCCTTGTTTTTTTGTTTTATCGGGCTCTCCATGTCCCACTGCTGTTGACTCGGAAGCGAATTACGTCGCGAAATGCCCAGGCGTTGGTGACTGATATCGGTAATCACATCCGCTATCAGATTTCGCCTCTGTGCATCTCTTTCTGACGCTTCCATTGTTTGCAGTCTCTCAATCAGCGACCGGGTACTGATTGGCCCGTTATCGTAAAGGATTGATAAAACTGCTTCTCCAATCAGTTGATCGATCAGTTGCTCTCTTTTACTTCTGCTCATAACTGCGTCTCTTCTTGCCACCTTGTTTCGTTACCGAAATGTGGCTTGAAATCAGCCCTCACTCAGGAGGTCAGCTGAAGGTTGCCAGGCTTTCTATATTGCCCGAAATAATGCTCCCACAAGTGTTGATCTAAAAAGCCAGTAATTTGCGCTATAAGGCCGTTTGAACTTAACGGTCAAAAAGCAGGCCAATCAAAGTGTGGTAGTGACTCTCTTCTTCAGGACCTGATGCTTCTTCAACCCGACGTAACAATTTTGTACAGATTGCTTTGCGGTTCAAACTGCGTCCGTCGCTCAGGATCTCCACTACGATTTGTCCCAGAGTTTCCTGCTGGGAAGGCAGGGCTGCTTTGGAGAAATATCGGGTGATAGCGTTAGCTGTATCGGGTACGTAGTTGTTCTGTTGCATCAGTCACTCCTGTAAATATGCAGTATCAAATAAATGTACAAATAAAGTTATACAATGATTAAAAAGTTGTACATAGAAAAGTGTAAGGATTTTTCTTAAAAGCTTAAGCATTAAATGCTATACATTTAATATCAATTAGTTAGCGTGATAAGTAGTTTAAACCTGCAACGCTTGATGTATAGGTTCAGCATTTCATGGCTTCAGGCATGGCCAAAACCTGCGAATTTAAGCGTACATATGTTCGTTTATTGTTAATAAGTTATTAATTTTAATGTATTTTAAATGGGTGGTTTGGCAGGTCATCTGCTACTGTAAATGCCTAAACAGCTTTCTATTGGACACAGCATGCTTACTACCATCATTTACCGCAGCCATATCTGTAAAAACGTACCGTTTCACTCGGTTACGGATATGGTTGCTGCTGCAAATGTTAAAAATGACCAGGCCGACGTGACTGGCATACTGCTGTTCAACGGCACGCATTTCTTTCAGATGATTGAAGGCCCGGAAGAGACCGTTTTAAGTATTTACCAACATATTTGCCAGGATAAGCGCCACTACAATATTGTTGAGTTGCTTTGTGATTACGCTCCCGCGCGGCGGTTTGGAAAGACGGGGATGGAACTCTTTGATTTAAGAGAGTACGACAGGGATGAAGTGCTACAAGCTGTGCTGGATAAAGGGACCTCGAAGTACCAGCTATTTTACAACGACCGTGCGCTTAAGTTTTTGCGGACATTTATTGAAGCCACTGAAAAAGAAAACTATTTTGAAATTCCGCCTGCAGATTCTTGGGTGTTTATACCCGATAAAAAAGGGGCTCATATCGAATCGGTTGTTGCTGATAACACGGCAGATTGCAGTTTTGCTTTCCAGCCTATGGTTGACCCGTTTGCTCAGAAAATCTTGTCCACTGAAGCTTTGCTGCGCACACCAGGCGGAGATTCTACAGCCACCTATTTTGCTGGCTTAAGCGGTAAGGCACTCTACGAAGCGGACCTTAATAGCAAGAAAGTCGCCTTTGCGATGGCGAGTTCGCTCAAGCTTGGCGAGCAGTCTATTTCCGTTAATTTGTTACCCATGACGCTTGTGATGATTCCTGATGCGGTTGATTTCTTGTTAAGAGAGATTCAGACAAATGGACTTGTTCCGGAGCAGGTAACCGTAGAGTTTACTGAGAGCGAGGTGATATCGCGCATCGAGGAGTTCACCGATGGAATCAGGCAACTGAAAGCGGCAGGGATAAGTGTTGCGATAGACCACTTTGGCGCCGGATTTGGTGGGCTTTTGTTGCTGTCACAGTTTCAGCCAGACAGAATTAAAATTAACCGAGCGCTGATTAATGATGTTCATAAAAGCGGCCCGCGGCAGGCAATCATCCAGGCCATTATCAAATGCTGCGCATCGCTTGAGATATCCATTTCGGCGGTTGGAGTGGAGAAGGCAGAGGAGTGGATGTGGCTGGAGTCAGCCGGAATCTCGCATTTTCAGGGCAACTTGTTTGCCCGTGCCCAACTAAGTGGCATATCCGCCGTCGCCTGGCCTGAAAGGAAAGCAGATCTCTAATTCAGGTTGTACAATGTAAAAAAGGTTGTACAACCAGCACGGAGTCGTTAGTTTCGACATGGACGTATTAAGCTCACAACGAGGGATTAATGACCTTATACAGTATCGGTGAAGTTGCCGAACGATGCGCAATCAACCCTGTCACGCTGCGTGCGTGGCAACGCCGTTATGGATTATTCAAGCCGCAACGCAGTGAAGGCGGGCATCGGCAGTTTGATGACGAAGATATCCTGCGCATTGAAGAGATTAAACGCCTGATAAAAAGTGGCGTGTCCGTAGGGAAGGTTAAAGCATTGCTGGAAGCGAGTCAGACGACGACTCTTGACCATGAAGCATGGCGGTCGCAGCAGGATGAAGTGATGACTGTACTGCGCCTTGTACAACCCGCAAAACTCCGCACAAAAATTGCAGATTTAGGTCAAGTATTTGCTGTTGATACCCTCATAGACCATGTTTTTATCCCGGTACGTCAGTGTCTTGGCCTGGATAAAAATACCGCAAGGGCAATGATTAGCCTTCTTGATGGGTTGCTGATTGAGTATGTAATCCAGCGCCTCGCTGACTCTCGAAACAAAGAAGGTAAAGACACATTACTGATTGGCTGGGAAAGCGAGGATAGAATCCGTCTTTGGCTCGAGGCCTGGCGTCTTTCACAACATGGCTGGCGTCCTGATGTGCTGGCTGATCCTCTTGAGTCACCTCGACCGGAGTTATTTCCAGGCCAGCATATTTTTGTCTGGACAGGGAAGGTACTAACTATGCGTCAACAGGAACAACTGGAACACTGGCAGAAACAAGGGTTTGCCATTAAGTTTCATTCAGGTCAGTAACCAAATCGTGAGCTATGACCCTGTATAAAAACGCGGAACGTGGTTAATAGATAGCTTCGCCCGAGTTTAGGCTTAGCTAACAGGATGCAATATGGAAAATTACGCGAACAAAAGCGGCGATTCACAAGTTGTCAGTTTCCAGATTGATACCAACTCGATCAAAGTCCGTTTTAAAAATAATCACGTGTATCTCTACGATCTTCGCCATCCAGGACCTGAACACCTGGAAAAGATGAAAGAGTTAGCTCGAGCTGGATGGGGCCTGAATACTTATATAGAAAGCGAAGTAAAATCCGATTACTCATCAAAAGTGTTTTAGCACGCAATACGGAACTGTGGATGGCTGCCAGTCAGCTACTTCAGTTCCGTTTTGTTTCCAGGCTGTCCACCATGGGCGATGGCATGCGAATCTGGTAAAAGGCGAGGAGAGTTAGCGTGGTGAGTTCTGAGATGGTATCGAGTTTGTATCCTGATATTCAATTTAACATAATATACATTCTCCCAGGTCATGACGAAGTAGCCATATAGAATTTGGTGAATGTCATGGCCTTTTTTGGCGTTAAGTTAAGCAGCGCGAGCACTGTAAGAAGCGTTGTTAATGCGTTAAATCTAATTTGTTGCCGCATGGGTGAGGGGGATAACATCGCTCACCTTTACGGCGACGAAGTCTCTGAGATAAGTCCCCGTCAAAATGTTCAGGATTTACCTGAGCGCACTGCAAAAATCCTCTCTGAAATATCACGGAAAGGGCTATTTTTTCACGTAGCCCCGCGTGGTCATATCCATGGCATTTTCATTGTTTCCCACCCAAAAATTCTCAATAAAAGCGCGTGAGGTGATTTATGCGGAATCTTTCTCTGGTTTTTACTCAGGCTTGGAAATCAGCCAAAAGCGGTGCAAAGGTTTTTGGTGGGAAAATTAGTGAGTATCTGCCCGAAGCATTGCGCATGGCCCATGCCGCCAATCGTCGAAATGTAACGGCTAAAGATTTAGTGAAGATTATGCTAGGGCGTGAACTTACCATTAAAAAAATTAAAGAAGAGGTTAATGCTAAGTTCAAAGAACAGACGGATAAGAACATCGCTCGGCGAATCTGGAATATGTTTAGATCGCCTTATGCCCACATCGAAAAAATAAAATGCCCGACGACGCGGAGATGTTCTTACATTTTGAAACGCGTAGATAAAAACTTTTACACAACAAGCTCAATTCTTCGCGCTTTAAAGATGGAGTCAAAGGCAGCCCCAAAATGGGTTAAGCCGCCATTGCCGATGTCAGCAGAAGAAATTAATACTTGCCGTCTGGCTAATGCATTCCATAGAGCATTAACGACAGGTGTATTTGTCGCACCACAATTAGCATGAGATAAAAATGAGTAAAAAAATGCAGGTTGTCCAGTTCCGTGCAGATGCAGGTGTTTACCGCCGCGCACAGGAGCGCTCTGATGAATGTGGTGTTAAATTCAATGATGCCATGAGAGCGGCGCTATACGCGGTTGCTGAGGGTGATGTGTCGCAACTCTCAGGTCTTATTTGTAGTTCGGATAGCGGCGAAGGTGAGGTAAATCGCGAGTGGTTGTATCGCCGCTGTCATGATTTATTTGAATATAAAGACGGTAAATTAATTAGAAAATATGGAAGTGGTAGGCCTAGCGCTGAAGGGCTGGTTGCTACGAGAAATCGAGGTGGTGAAGATTGTATTTTAATGCACGGAAAGCATTATCCGATTAAAGATATTATTTGGTTAATGCATTACGGCATTATTAGCGGTGAGGTTGCATATAAAAACCCAACCAGAATTAATGATAAACACACAATAGAAAACCTCTATCTCATACCTATTGAGAAAAAGGAAATTTTCATTAAAGAAAAATTAAAACGATCTGACAAGATCGCATTTGTAGCTGGAAAACTACGGGCTTTATTTATTAATGCTTGTGGTGATGCTGACACTATAAAAGCAATTGACCAATTAATTAACAATGGTGAAACGATACCAATCATTTTGGAGGGTGAGGATAACTGGGCTGCATACAGAACGGCAATCCATGCCTCAAAGATAAATGATGGTCAATACGTTATTAGCATGAGTTGAAGGAGGGTAATGTGTCTAAAGAAAAATTGAAGCAAGTCATTGCTGAAAAAAGACGTATGACCATTGGTCAAATTACTGACCTGCTTATCAGTGGTGATTTGCGCCGTGAGTTAGGAATGGATAAGACGGAATTTGCAGAGCTTGTTTCGGCAATGCGTGCCACGATAAGAAGAATAGAGGGTTTTGAGTCAACACCTCGAATGGGTTTAATTTTTAAAACTGCCTCCACATTGCGTATAAGCATTCAATTCCCTGAATGCGGTAATTGAATAGCAAGAGAATACTCACCAATTAAAACTATTAACCGCCGTAATTAATTAAAAGCGCGGGGGATTTATGCGCCGATACATCATCACAGATAGCGATATTTATACGGCATTTCAGCGTTGGGCTGTGCCGGGATTAAAAGAACAAAAAATGCAAACCAGTTTCATTCGTGAGGCGTTATGTCGACTGCATCCAGACAAAGCGATTTTGCAATATGACGTGAGGGTAAAACTTAAAAATATGGCAAAGCGTGGGTTGATTAAGGAAATCCGCTTAACACCAAACTCAACTATCTGGATGCTAATAAAGGGAGATCCAAATGGGCGAAATTAAGACCAAACGAGAATCACGCAGACTTTCAAGCACCTTGATTGATACCGGGCTGGAGTTGGTGGCTAAAAGAAGTGAAATCGAAGGAGTAAGTAAGGACACAGCAAAGCGCCACGCTGCCGCTATACGTGGCGTGGTGCATGCGCTTGGTGGTACTCGCTCTAGGGTAATTAAACCCGGCTCATGGGTTGCTCTTTATGCTCGTAGTGATTCCACATCAACGGTAATCAGCAATATGAAGTTTGCCGCCGTCATTTTTGAGTGGGCTGGCTGTCAGCAGTATGAAGATTCGAAATTTTACTCGGATATCGCCATTGCGATCCGCACAGCTTTAGCTGTCAGGGGATAACTTAAATGTACGATTTGCCAGGCACTGGAACGTTTCTTGTTTTAGCCGTTATTTGCGGTGTGGTTGGCTGGGGAGTGATTGAGTTCATTCTTTGGTTGTTTTCATTTGTGCATATCAGCTTTGGGGCATGAACATGACTAAAAATACTTTCGACCCACCATCAAGGGATGCAATGGATAAGGGAATAGAAGCGCTGATTGCTCGATTGAATGAGCGTTACGGCCCTACAGAAGTGCCAAAATGCCGTTTATGCGCAGGGCAGTTATCTCTGCAACGCTCCGGGCGTGAAGGCAATGTGTGGGCTTGTTCTGGTCAAATTGATGATGAACACGGCTGGCACTATGCGCCCGGCCGAGATATTGCCGATACGCATTACCAAGAATCGCAGTGGTATGACTACAGCGGCGGCGGTGACTCTGACGTAATGGAACTGATAGCGGAGCTGGAGCAGGCGCAGAAGGATCGAGAAAACTGGCGTATGAGCTTTGATAACGAACGACTCCGCGCAGATAAGTTGGCGTCAGAGCAGGCTAAGACTTATGAGCGCATCGCGTACCTGGAAAAGACTCTGCGTAGTACAGAAGAAACACTGATAGCAGCAGGTGACCAAATCTCAGAACTCGAAGCTGCACCGCCAGCACCGATAGTCGCTGAAAATTTTGATGCCTGGTTCAGAATGGTGATGCGGCCTGCTATGGAGTTCAGCGGAATTAAAGATGCTGAGCAGAAGATGGTTTATAGCTCAACACAATTAGCGTGGAATGCCGCAGTGCTGAATGGTGGTAGTGATGCTAAGTGATTTACTGGTAATGGTAGACCGCCGCGCACAAGCGGTAAATTTGCGAGAAAAGACCATCATCAATGAGCGTCATGCCGTGCGAATGCTTGAGCCGGTTTTGTCGTTGGGGGTTCGCGCTGCCAGCGTTTCGGATATTTGGGTGCGATATGCAGACAGATGCATTGATGATGGGTTGGCGGCTTCCACTGTTCGCCAGCGCATAGATTGTGTTGCTGCCGTTGTTGCCTGGGTGATTCATGCTGATATTAAATTTAAACCTGCCGCGCCGGGTTCGCTGGGTAGAATGCTGGATGCCATGCGTACCGCTGCCAGAGCGATTGGGAAACGAATCAAGCGCTACAAAGCGTTGAGCAAACCAGCGCGCGTAAGTGTGGATGAGTATGCCGCCGTGGTACATGAAATTGAGTCACTGCGAGAGCCTTACCGTAGTACGGTTCGGATGATGCTGTGCTTTGGCCTGAGAGCCTCTGAAACATTGTCGCTGTCGTCTAAATCATTAATATCCAGCGGTAGATTATTTATCCCAGACCGTGTGACAAAAAACCACTCTGATTTGTTATTGCCCATACCAATTAAATACATCCCACTAATTGAGCAGTGGCTGAGCGTGATAGGTGAGTCGGAAATTAAATACAACACGCTTGTAACTACCATCTCACGCGCTGGGATTAAATGGCGCTGCCACGATATGCGTAAATTATTTAGAACGTGCGCCGCTATACGTGGTGAGGATTATCTTGCAACAGAATTAATACTCAACCATGCAGTTAAAGATGTTCCGAGTGTTTATTTGCAAACACCACCTTATTCAGCAATGAGAAAAGCTTTAACAAACTCAATAGAAGAATATTTACAGGTGAAATAATGGCAGAGTCAGTAATAAAAGATAACGCGGTAATGCATCAAAAGAAGTACCCGAAGGGATGTTTATTTAAATCACTACAGCTACGAACCAGCATGAGAGATATGCCGTTTATTTACCGTGTAGAGATGATTAGTAAAACAAATGACAGCGTCACAATGGGTTTCAGGAAGTCACCAGGCGAAGCGGAAAGGCTTTATAATGATATAGCCTCATTAAGTCCGTCAGAGATTGAGTCTGCATTTGGAAGCATGGCGTAGCAAACCAGTAAAAGAACCAACCCGGCAAATGCCGGGTTTTTTTATACCTGAAATCTGGCCCGACTCAAACCATGTAAAAAAATGGTTAAAATTCAATTAACATAACGGCAACAGGAAGTAGGTTAAAAATGTTAAAAGATTAGTTAAATTACTGTTTGTGGATAATTATTTGAGGAACATAAATAAATATGGTTGTGTGTGACAAATGTCAAATTACCAACAAATAATGCTGATATTTATTTAATCCAATAAAATCATATGGTTAATTATTTTGGTTAATTTGTAATCATAAGTTGGTCGTTTTTTAACGTCAATACCTTGCGTTTTGCCGTCATGAGAAATTAAAAAAATAAGAGGGTGGATTTATCCAACGAACTCAATGGGATGCGTAAGTGAGGCAAACGGATATATAAGGTTGGACACGTAAAAAAAATAGACCAGAATAGGGTGAGGTTAGACCATTAAATGCCATTTTATGAATTTATGTTTCAGACGGAAACAAAGCCGGACAAAGCCATCATCTAAATAATCAAGAGAAATCAAATGGATGTGCTTGATTGCGGTGATAGCAGCCTTCCTTTTTACCGGAAATGTTTCTATACACTCATCTGACCAGTATTTGCAACGTATTGACACGCCATATTTTTAAATAGCGGTGGAAGTGAAAGCTAACGTAAGAGATCGGGGGCTGAGAGTTTTAATTTAGCCGGGGTTGTTTCATGCCGCAGTCGGTAAGGGGTAATCATTATTTTGCTTAAAAATTAAATGGTCAAATATTTGACCATTCGTCTAACGTGTCTCTGTTACATTTGAAATTGCGATATGCAGCCCGCAACAAATATCACAAAGAAGATACATTTCTATTGGCACGATAATTGTTATCCACATTAGTTATCAGTCTCGATGCGGCTTAGAGGTGATATTGACCACTAACCAAAATCATGCAGGTAGGTTATTAGCGCTACTTTATCCACAGATTTAACCTTGCACTAAATAGTGACACGTTACCGCTTGCAGCATTTCTGTAAATAGAATGACCGATGCCTTTAAATCACCTTTATAACGGGAGGTGAATTTATGGCTTATGGTCGCCAGTTTGAGATAACCATTAACTGCACAGATGGAGAGACGATCCACATAACAGACGTGGACGTTGATTTTTCGTCTGTTCGAGACGATGAAAAAGAACCCAATGAAGCAGACCTGACGCTTTGGGGTTTGACGGCGCAGACGCAAAACGCCATTGCACAGGCAGGCTCAACGGTCAGTGTAGCGGCTGGCTATATAGATGAAGGAATGTTTACCCTGTTTCAGGGTGAGCTAATAAGCGCTGTGACCATCAAGCCCAATGAAGTTTATGGGCTAAAGCTAAAGCTATACGAGGCGTTGATTCCTTTCCGCGCCAGTGTCACATCTCGCACGTTCAAAAAAGGGCAGTCATTAAAAGAAGCTGCCGCGCTAGTTGCCTCCGATATGGGATTGGGTTGTCAGGTATCAAAAGCCGCTGCCGGATTAACGCTTACGAAAAACATCAGCGCAGCGGCATTGTCGCGTGACGTTCTCACAAGCCTGTGTCGCCCGGTTGATGCTAACTGGTCACTTCAATATCAATCAGTGCTTGTTACTGCTGGTGACTCCATTGTTTCTGGTGCAGCGATGTTTTCGCCTACCTCCGGTTTGCTGGGTGCTCCTTTACTGAAAATCCACTCACCAAAGCGCACGAAGAAAAAGAACCCTTCCGAAAAAGAGAAAATCCAGAAGAAGCACGAAAAGAGCATTACTACATACCAATGGCCCCCAAAGGGATCGCAAGTTGATTATTCAAAAGGCGCACGCCGCCAAATGGGGGTTATTGAAGCAATCACTTGGGATTCGTTATTGCGTGGTGGTGTGGATATTGGCGAACAAGTAGAGCTTTCATCCCCGTCAATGGGCGAAGGATGGATGATTATCGTTAAAAAGATATCCCACAAATTCAGCACGCGTGACCGCCAGACATGGACAACTTCATGGGAAGGGGTGATTGCATGAGGGCGGGCAGTCAGATTGCAGCCATTGTTGAGCAATCGCTTAATTCGGCGCTGTTCGCACTCGAGGCAAAGATTGTCTCTGTTAAGGCTGGTCGCGCCACAGTTCAGCCACTTCCGAAGCGCACCTTTGGTGATAACCCAGAACCAATCGAATACCCACTTGTTGAGGGCGTTCGTCTTGTTTCTTTGGTCTGGGATGAAGGTAAATCAGGTATTAGCGGTCGTGTTAAGCCCGGAGATGAATGCCTGTTGGTTGCGCTTTCGCACGGTGATGGGGATGAACCAGACCATAAAACCATATCAGGCGGTGTTGCATTCTGCGGATTTTCAGACAAGGCAATTCATCAGATGCCTGATGGTGCTGGACTTCGCGTATTCAGTGGTAGCGCCTTTATTGAATGGGATGACAACCACATCAAGGCCGCAACGGGCGGCGGTGCCGTGCTGAAAATGGAAGGTGATAAGGCTTCTTTGATTGCCCCCGGTGGCGTAGATGTGACCGCGCCAATGACCACGATAAATGGAGATTTAACGCTAACTGGCGCCATCACACAAGGCGCTGGCGGTGGTGGTAATGCCTCATTCGGAGGCAATGTTTCTGTAACAGGAACCAGCGAAGCGGCTGACCACATCAGTGCCGGAAAATCCGGTAAATCACACACACATATAGAACAGGGCGACGGTAAACCAACGGGCCCGCCACAGTAGGAAATAAACCATGAAATTAAATGACCAGGCGGCACAAATTGCGCTTATGAACGGTGGCTTTCTGATGGCTGGTGATTACACCACCAGCATAAGCCAAGGTGAAGTCATTAACGTCACCGAGCGTACAGGATTGGTTGTAGACAAGGTTGAATGCATCGCTTTGATTAACGCACCGTTATCTATGGTGCTTGCCACTTGCAGAGAGAGCAAAGACCAATACCTGCCGTTTTACAATGAGTTGGCTTTTGAATTGCCGCATCAGGCTGCTATGGCGCAAATGCTCAATGATGCTGGTGAGGGTTTTGACCTTGATGATTTACTGGATATTGAATCACTGGATGCTGCGGTGACTGTTGTTCACGTCGAAAGATGGTTACACAGCGAATGAATATCTCAACCAAGCAGTATCTGGATGGGCTAACGGGCAAATTTATGTCCAGAGAGATTCCAAAGCCCGGCGATAAATTAACCCTTGTCATGCCCACTTGCCGTGGGCGTCGTCACTTGCCAGTTGGTGAGGTTGAAAGCGTGATGAAAATTGGCTCAGGGCAATGTCTAGTGATGGTTAAAGAGTTGGCGAAGGTCGAGGGGATGAATTACTGATGCTGGACATAATGCAGGATGATGACGGCGTGCTTATGCGCAATGGTGATTTTGTGCTGGATGGTGGTCTGGATGGTATTGCGCAGCAAGCTGAAATCCGCGTTTCCACCAATCGCGGTGAATGGTGGCTTGATGAAACGCAGGGTTTGCCGTGGCTGTCTGGCATTCTTGCGTCAAAACTCCCAGCATCAATCGTTTCCAACATGATTAACGCCGAGGCGCGACGAACTGTAGGCGTAACTGATGCCAAAACAACCAATATCAATGACGTTAAGGGTGATTACGCGATCCTCTTTACCATTTACGTTGGCCCAGAAAGCGCGGAGGTAACTAGTGGAATTAGTTAATTCAAGTGGATGGCATGGTGCCAGATTGCCGGAGTTGCGCGGTGATAAATATGAAAAATTAAAGGGTGCCCTAGGTGATGTTAGCCCGGATGGTGACTCGTTAATAGGGCAGACTATCGCCATTGTCGCGGAAGATGATTTGAACATCATTGAGGCTATAGGGTGGGTGTTTGCCGGATTCTTTATCTCAATGGGCGCGGGTGCGCAACTCGACGGGATGGGTGAGCGTTTCAATTTACCTCGTCACGGATTAACGCGATCTTCTGCTTACGTCATTTACCTTTTGCAGCCACATCAAACGATAAGTTCAGGTGATACGTTCACCATAACGGGCAGTGGTGGCGATTGGTCGCCGAATAACGACATTAAGGAGAATGGCAAAACAGCGGCAGGGTATGTGCTTAAGGTAAAGCCAGCAGCCATTACATCAGGCAATACTTTTACCATCACGATATCTGGCAAGCCCTATTCAACGCAGTATCAGACTGGGGATACGTCCGATTCCATAATCACGCGTCTACATGCCGACATAACGACGCGAGAATCATCGCTGACAACCTACAGCACTGCCTACGGCCCTATGCTCTATGTTGCAGACGGTCGCTCTCAGGCACAGTTCTCTTTTGCTGATGATGTATTTGAGATAGTGCGTGCTGGTATACCTGCAACAGCCTGGTATCAAAGTGATACTGAGTTTCCGTCTGTCCTGTTTGGCTATGTCGCTACTGATGACATTCTGGTGTTATCAAATGGCCTGAAAGGTTTTCTGATTGAAGATGACGAGCCATACCGTGAACGAATTCAAGCAGCAGCGGCAGCGGGGCGTGTAAATATCAGTTCGTCGCGTCCAGGTGTCAGGAATGCGGTGCTGGCTGTTAGCGGTGTAACTTACGCTTCCGTTGAAGTGAATAGAGGGTTCGCAACTAACGCAGCAGGTATACCAGGAAAATCCATACAGGTGTTTGTGGCAGGTGGTTCGGACAATGCCATAGCTCAGGCTATTTATGATGCTGCATCGGCTGAATGTGGTTTTTACGGTGATATTTCTGGTACTGCCACGGATGGAGCGATAACCGAAACTGTTCACTTTAGCCGTCAAAGTTTCCAGCTTGTATATGTATCCGTTTCGGGGGCTGCATGGGATGCAGAAACCACAGGTCAGCCAGCGGATTTTGTAAGCGTGGCAAAAAACACCATCGCTGCATATTTTTCGCAATTGGAAGTGGGGCGTGATGTTTTTTCCGGGCAAATATACGCTCGTTTGCTAACCGCATTTTCAACGCTGACAGATGTTTCCGTAAAAGTAGGCACGGCAGCGTCACCAACGGGTAATAAAGTATCTGTTGGTAGTGGGATTATTGCTGTGACAGACGCAAACTCTGTAGAGGTGTCATGATGGATCCGGTAATCAAAAGCCCTGAAACGTTGGCTAAGGAAAGATTCACATCAAAAGTGCGCAAACAGCGCAATATTGACCTTGTTGCCGGGCTGAAATCCAGCAATGCGGATATGGTATCTGCAATAAATTTCCTCAAAACGGGCTATTCGCTCTCTGATTCAAAAGGTGTGTTGCTCGATGCATGGGGCGAGCAGTTCAGTGTTAAGCGTGATGGTCGTGACGATGATAGTTACAGGAGCGCATTGCAGCAGGAAATGGGCAATCAGTCTGTTTCAGCGCAATCTCGCCCAAGTATTGGCGCTTTTATGCGGCAGGTTTACAGCCTCACCTGGTTAACGCTGGATAAAGTCGGGCTGACCACTGGCGCAGTGGGGGCGGCGTTTAACCGTGTTCCATTTCGTACCATATTTGTGCAATGTGGGGCTATAGCTCCTGATATCGAATTACCAGAATCACTGGTTTCATCTGCATTCGCTGGTGATATTTACAGTGCAGCCACTTCACCAAATACCACGTTAACCCATCATGCCCCCATGTTTCCCGGTAATGCTTTCCCTTGCGTCTGGGGCGGTATTAAGTATGAAAGAACCCAAAAAACAGTTATGGCAACAGCAACAAAGGGGATTCGTGTCACGGGGAATCAATCCCTACTAACGCGCATTACTGGAACCAAAACCCAGCAAGGTATTGAGATGATTGAGCCTTTTAATACGCTCGTAACTGTTAAGCAAATGAAGGTGATAAATGGATAGTTGGGCCAATACTGACAAAACATACAACGGGCAAGGTGGGGCTGATGTCCCAAATAAGCAGGAGCCTTCACAAGAATTACAGGCTACTGGCTTTGCGCCCACCTATTTTGATGCTCAGGGTAATCTGGCGTTCGGCGATGGCATCAGTGCGCAGGTGATGAATTTCATTCTTAATGACTTGTACAAAAAATATCAGGACTTGCTAACCAGGGCGAATAAGCCATGAATAGCTTTGCGCATATCGACAGCACTTACCCTGTTAGTGGTACTGCATATGCCAGTAAAAAACAGCCATCGACCACCACGCAAACAAATGGATTTAAACCAACTTATATTGATGGTGCTGGCGTGCTGGTGCGTGGCGATCCGGTAGAGGTGGCAGAGCTAAATTATATCTTCAATGACCTGTATGAACAGGCAGCTAACATTGACCGTATTTTGACGGCTAAGGGTAAGTAATGGCATTAACACAGGACGAACTGGTTGCTATATCCGACCTTGATAAAGCAGTGATTAATGACGCAGCGGTGGTGCCAGATTGGGTGTTGCCAGCAGAGGTTAGGGGGAGTGCTGCACCGATTAACGGTATTCCATACCCACAGCACACCATAGACATGTTTGGAGGGTTGTTGGCGGGGCAATGGTCGCTTAAGTTTCAGAACCCCTTACAGCGTGTTGTGTGCGATTTAGAGATATTTCACGGTGAGAATGCGCCAAGCCTAACACCGCCTGATTTATTGGCATTACAGCTTACTGTTACTGGTTTCGATAAAGCTGTTATTTTTTGTCCGGCAAAAACAGCCACGGATACAGCGCCAGCAAGCTTCTTTGGGTTGACAGTATCCGGGGTGACGCCCGTATATAAATTGGGTGGCAAGCGTCGCTTTCTGGAGCATTCCGGGCTGGTGGTGATTCCGCTGACTATTATCCTGCTTTCAACGCAGCCATTAACGAGTCAGGAGACAAGCCGCGCATTATCAGTGACGCTTAAGCGCAAAAATGAAACGCAGATGAATACCGCGCCGATTATCAGCGGCATGGTGTACAGCAACCCGTTGCCGTCAGCGCGTGATATCGCACAGGCAACTTGACCGCTCAAAATTAAAAAAGTCATTCCGTTAATTTGTGCAAACATATCCCCGCTTTGTTACTAACATTTCGGGGATTTGTCTTTTATGAAAATGACAACACGCAAAAAGCCCATGTTCAAAGAGTTCTACGCGAATGGAATTTTCACAAGAGTGGTGGCTGTAAGGGGGGATTCAGGTCGATGGAGTTTATTCGGTGTTCACCGCTCTGCTGATGCTGCAATATTTGTTGAAGCTGCGAGAGGCGGGATTCGTGAGTGGTCAGGACTCAATCATCTGGGTGAATTTTGCGATTCAATCGGAATAACGCTGTGGGAAGTGCATCATAAAGGTGCAAAGAAGGAAATTGCAGCATGAAAAAACGGCCTCACACTTGAGGCCGTAAAGAGATTCTATCAAAGGTTCCTATTCTGGTTTTTCAGGCCACTCTGGTTTTGATGTATCAACTCGCATCAGCATGACGCGGTATTTTTTCCATGCGGCCAAATCTGCTTTTTCCACATCAGAGGCAATATCAGCATCAACAGCATCCTGACGCCAGGTAATTTCTGTATCTGCCACGGCCTTGAGCATTGCTCTTTTATTTTTAACCTGTTGTTCCAGCTCT
>NZ_LXEP01000044.1 GCF_001654835.1 Buttiauxella gaviniae ATCC 51604 | reverse complement strand
CGCAGGTCAATCTGGTTCTGGTCTGCATTTGGCACTGATGGTGTTCCGGTGAATGACGGGCTGGCTAGCGGTGCCTTTGCCCCAAGTGCATTACTTATTGTGGTGAAGAAATCCGCGTCATTATTGATAGCTGTTGCCAGCTTCTTTAGCGTGTTCAATACAGTTGGTGCGCCACCGTTTAATTCCGCGATTGCCTGAGCAACAAAAGATGTATTGGCAATGCGCAGGTCAATTTCGTCCTGATTTGCATTGGGAACAGTAGGTGTACCTGACAGTGACGGGCTATCCAGTGGCGCTTTAAGCTCAAGTGCCTGGGTGATACCAAGATTTGAGAGAAACGAGGCAATAGCGGCTGCGCCATCAGCTTTTATATCCGCGCCTGGATTAGTACGTGAAAGTGGACCCTTCCATGCAGTCCAAGAATTGCCGTTTCTCGTAGATGTCAGAGTGATAATCGAATCAGATGTGAATGTTCGGCGAATTGGGCTTCCAGAGTGAACGGTAAGCACACCTCCGGCAGCATCTGGCGAAGAGCTATTTGCTGGAGGAATGATATAAATACCGGGCTGGACTATCGCATTAATATCATCCCCAGCAGCCACGGCAGATTTCATCATTAATGCGCCGTAATTGTTTTCAGACATAAGCACCTCATTTAAAAATGTCAGGTGCGATTAAAATCCATTGGTGTGAAGGGGTACAGCGAGAGGGTGAGCGGTAGCGCCGTCAGCGGTTACTGACGGCATTTACGATTTTCAGGCTATCATTTCAAGGCATAGAGCATATAAAGACTCCTGAGTGCCGTTTAGCGACTCAAATGCTGCTTTACCGCCGCAAGTACCATCAGCATGAACGGGAATCAGCCAAGGATAAATAGCGCGTATTGATGGTGGTGCCGCGTACTGGTGGTGATGGTTGCATAGTGGTAACACAAACGAATGCGATCCCTTTGCTGTGCGTCCCTCTAAATGATGCAGGCTAACCACATCATTCACGATACCGTGAACATAACAGGCAATGCAGGGTAGAGCGCCTATCTTGTCCATTAATAAACGCTCTTCGGCTAAAGGCGTACGCCCTTTTAATCCGCGCCCACACGGTTTAATTTTTGCCCGTTCAATTACGCGAGATTGCCTCTCGCGCTGCTTGTCGTATTGCGCCTGTCTCCATTCGGGATCGGACTGTTTTTCGCGCTGGCGGGCAATCGCCCGCTGCTGATACTCACGCTGCTTATCTGCGTGACGTTGTAACTTTTCCTGTGCGGTTTTCATGTTGAGCGCTCCGCATATTAGTACGGAAGTTCGCGTTCAGGGATGAATACCGGAGCCTCGTTAATTAGGCCGTCACTCTCGACGTGCAGGATAAGTGTATCGACATAGCTTTTCGTGAACTCGTCACAGCGTTTCGCTATTTCATGAAGTTGTTGCAACTTTTCATCAGAATCAGCATTACCAGTGGCTATCTCACGCGCAATATCGGCCTTTTGTTGCATCTCATCAGCCATATCAATGTGTTGCTCGCGCTCAAGCTGTGACTGCGCAGCAAGAATAGTTTCGGCGCACACTTCGTCATCACCATCAGCCCCAACAATATCCGTGATGGTGTGGGTGACGGTAATTTCAGGCTTTGCCAATGCGTCAAAGTTCACATTGCCAGACATGAGGGCAAGTGTGTAAAACTCACGGCAGGCGTTATACCAGTTACGGCGGTTATAGCCTGTGCTGTTGTGCTGGCTAGTGATGTCAAAACCCTTGGCAATATCTCTATCAATATTGTTTTCAGCAATTTCTAAGATTTCATCAAAATGACCAACTTCAACGGCCTTAATAAAGGTTTCCTCTTCGGTATCAAGTGGGGAAATATCCGGTACAAAGGTGCTGGCTATGAGTGGCTTGGACATATCGCGCGTGTCATATACGCTGTTTGGATCGGCGGTAGAAAGCGCAATACCTGCCAGAGACTCCGCTAGTTCCATTGCAGTCATGGCGTCTACATGATTGCCAGTTCGTAAGTCGATTAGCTCATCTTCATCAGCTTTGAATACGCCGCCATTGACATAAAACGCCTGCCAGTGCTTATCAGTCAGGCCATAACGCAAAACGGTATCACGCGCAGTCTGCTCATCATCCAGGGTGAAGTTGCGCTGGTGAATGATGTCTTCAACAACTTCCGTAGGTGTTCTTAAAAACGGGTTGCGAGATTTAGCCTGGGCAACAACGGCGCTTCCAGTGAACTCGCCAGACGCTACCAGCATATTGAGGATAGATTCGGGTGTGGTTCGTGGGGATTTTGTCGGCTTCCATTCGCGCTGGCTATTCAGTGCGCGAGTTTTGCGGCGCTCTTTCTTTGAATCAGCCTGGTCTGCATCATCATCACCGTCTGTGATGTCCAGCGCCTGACGCAAGCCATAGCGACGGTAATAAGTGTACGTGGCCCCAAACTGCTGACACGCATCAAGGCGTTTATCTTGTTTGAGGTAGGCGGGCAGGATAAACGAAACTTCTGTACCTGTCGGGATGTGGTGAAATGTCGTCACCATATTAAATGGCAGGTTATCTACATCCTGGTCGCTTTGGGCGAGTGTTTGGTCAAGCATTAAACCATGCTGGTAAATAGGGTCACGCAGCATATCCAGCAGTTGCGCCAGTGAAGCATAGGTAAAGTCCAGTGAGTCGTTATAGTTATCGCGTACTGGGTTCTTTAACTCATGCACCATATGCGACAGCGCTTCGCGAGCATTGGCATATTGTTTGCCGGGTGCAATGTAGGCTTCTGGCGCATAACCAGAGGTGGCTTTTTCTGATTCTTCTTTGGCATTCTTTTGATGAACGGGAATCATAGCAGCACTGGCATAGCCAAGAGCTTTTAGCGTAACGAGGGTATGTGACAGCAGTTCGGCAGTGTCGGGAATAGATAATAATGTAGACATGGTGGTGCTCCTTTCGATGAGACTGAACCCTTTTGTAGAGGGTGGGCTGGAGCTACAAACCGTCGAAAGTCGGCGGGCATATTACACAGATTTTCACCTGCGCTATTAGCCGCACTCCAGCCCATAATTCAGCACTCACGTAGCATGATGCCACCAGAGCATAAAATTTGGGCGTAAAAAAATCACACTAACGGGGTGAAGGCCGCTTTCGATGGGTGTTTGTAGCACCTAGATATAGATCTTAAAGCAACTACATTTTAGAATCAAGGCACGAATAACCATAATCGGGTAATGGGTAATGTCTTGGAATAATTACGGTCTTAATGAACATGACGATACAGCGCAAATGCAGAGATTTTCAGGGATTTTTGCGGCAAGGTTCCAATGGAGAAGTGAAAAAGAAAGGATGATTTTCGAAACTACCGTTAAAAATACCCTTATGTGGACTGATAAAAGTGACAAATACGCATCTGACTTTTGTTCTGTGACTGGATATGACCGCGCTGAGTTTAATCAACTGATGAGTCGAATGTTTTACGAGTGGTCTGAGTATGTAGCGGACTATAAAAAACGAAATGCGATTAAGTAATAAGCAAATCGACTTGGGATAAGGTTTTTGCTGTAACTGATTGTTTGTTGGTATACTCCCGCCCGGTGCTTGAGGCTGTCTGTCTCATGTTACCGTGCGACAGATAGAAGAAAGCCCCGAAGGTCAATTTACATTAACCAACGAGGCCCTAATCCTGAATCGCAACTCGATTATAGCCTCTCAACGCTTAAATGCAACGGAGGCAACTTTGTTTTACAGAGCAGTAGTTTTGTTTCTCGCAATCTTTATCGCGGGGTTACTGGCGTATACAGCCCTTAACCGGACGCTTTGCGAAGCGTCAATAGGTCAGGGAGGTATGCAGGTAGCGGCAAAGTTCGCCTACGAAGCTGAAGCGAGTCGCTAACCCAAGGTGGGGGAAACCCCACCTTTTTTCGGGTTGTGAAACACGGCTTGAGTACCTTTTAAACGCCGCCCTTCGGGGCGGCTTTTCTTTTTGCATACCGCTCACATTTCTTTTGAATAACCTTGTTAAAAATCCATAATGGCGGCGAAGTGTCGAGGTTCCTTGTGATTATTCAATGGTTTTAGCCATTGCTTCGTATTGCCCTTGTGATGAGTTGCCACTCCACCCCCGGAGTGGCTTTTTTTTGTCTGTCATTCCTCCAGCGGTATAGCCGTTTCTGATCTGCCTCCATCCCCGTTACGCTGCATTCCTCACAAGGGGGGTATTGTGACTTTAAAGATAAATCGACGTGATGACGCGTTTGCAAAGCTGGTAGCCGAAGCGCGGGAAGCGCCGGGCTTCAGCTACGCAAAGTCACGCAGTAGGGATTACAAGGGCTTTAATGATGATTTCCATGCTGAAAAGTTGCTCAAAGACAGTGACATACAGCAGGCGGTCAGCATTTACAAAAAACATATTATTGCATCCGACATTGTCGGACGGCAGGAGGCATTAATTGACTTGTCGGCGCGTTTTCGTGCGCCGGATGCATCTGACGTGATGTTGCAGTTAATGGCACTGGAAAAGATGAGGCTGGAACCGGAAGTGTTTCAACGAAAACTCACAGAAATAGACACCAGAGCAGTAAAAACCATCAAGAAAACAAAGCACGGCTGGCAAGTTGAAGGTTTGGATAAATCAAACCTGGCTGCGCGGATACTAACGCTCGCGGGTGTTGATATCAGCAAGCCAATTACAGACGAAGGAAAACGCATTGCCCGTGAAACGCTGACTGAAATCTACCAGGACATTGACGATGACAGCGATTGAACAGGAACCAGAAAATGATTTAGAGCGCCGCCAGTACTGGCTTTCAGAAAAGAAAAAAATGTCAGAGTGGCGCAGGGTTATGCGTTCTTTGACGACAAAACCGCATCGCGTTAAATGCCTTCGTGGTGGTCGTGGTTCCAGTAAGTCCTGGAGGATTGCGGAAGCGCTCATTCAACTTGCGGTGCGGCATGACCTGAGAATCCTTTGTTTACGCAGGGTTCAAAAGTCTATTGATGCATCGTCACATAAGCTTTTGAGCGACACGATCCGCCGCCTGGGATATGAGTCTGAGTTCACGATAACCAACACTCATATCAAGGCAAAGTCAGGGGCAGAGTTTCGTTTTTTGGGCTTTCAGTCGAATCTCGACAGTATTAAATCTATCGAGGGCATAGATATCTGTTGGGTTGAAGAAGCCCACGGGATTACTGCCGAAGCATGGGAAACATTAGCGCCAACATTACGCCGTGAAGGTGCCGAATTATGGATCACGTTTAACCCGGCCTTTGCATGGGATGAAACCTTTGTTCGCTTTGTACTTAAGGCAGAGGACGATTGGTTTGTAGAAGAGGTTAACTGGTATCACAACCCATATTTCAATAGCACACTCGATAAGGAACGAACCTACACACTGAAATATTACCCGGACAGGTACGACAACATTTGGAATGGTGTCCCGGTTAGTGATTTACCGGGTGCTGTAGTTCACCGTGGCAACCTCGAAAAGCTCATTGTTAAGCCAGATTCAAAGCTGGCTAAAGCTTGTCGCACTGGCGTTAAAACCGCCGTGCTCGATGTTGCTGACGAGGGTGATGATGATTCGGTGTTGTCGTTTTTCGACGGGCGTTTTTTGTACCGTGTGGAACGACTACGGGCGCGCGACCCGGCGCAGCTAGCAGTACAAGCTTTAAAACTTGCAGAAGAAGAGGGCTGTAAAGTCCTGATTTATGACTCTGTGGGCGTGGGTGCTGGTGTTCGCGGTGAATTGAACAAATACGAAGATTCAGAAGTTGAATTTCGTAAGTTTGTCGCCCAGGGCAAAGTTTTGCGAAAAACCTCGCGTTATCGCGGTGGCCGCAACAACGAAGAAACATTTGAGAATCTTCGAGCACAGGCGTGGTGGTCATATCGTGATGCAGTCAATGACACGGTGCGCTGGATGGAAACTGGCATTATGCCGCCTGATGGTTTATTCGCTATTTCAAGTGATATTCCGCGCCGCTATCTCGACCGCATCCTTTCCGATTCCACTGGCGTTATGTGGGAAACCTCAAAGCAAGACAAAATCCTTATCGAAGATAAGAAAAAAGTTAAAAAGCGGCTGGGTGTGTCACCTGACTACGCCGACGCCATTTTCCCCCACCTGGTACGCATGAAATCAGGAATTATTCAATGACAGTAAAAACCAACACGATCCCCACTGAAGGGGTGCTAACAAAAGAAGGCTTACAGCCAGCCAGTTTCAACACTGATAGTTACGTAACCATGATGGAAAGCGTAGCTATGAGCGCAAAGGGGGCTGCTGGCATGAGTTCGCCAACGGCTAACCGGATGAAGGCGCGAGCCGCAGAAGGCATGATTCCAATGGTAGCGGCAATGACCGGGGAGTTATCCGGCATTGGCTGGCGCATTATCAGTGAGCCGGTTGCTGCTGCCATGCTCAATGGTTTTACCGTTGTGACTGAAAACCCGGACGATGCCAAACGCATACAGTTACTTTTTGATGATATGGCTATCTGGCAGGTGGTAGAGGTTGCCGCTGTGCTTAAGCGTCATCACGGCTGGTCTGTACTGGTGATGGGTGATGATTGGGTGCGTACCCATGGTGCGCACTGGATTACCCCCTCTAACGACTGGTATGAAGACTACAACTCGCCTTTATTTGGCTTGCCGGAAGGATGGCGCATCCAGCTTAA
Organism: Buttiauxella gaviniae ATCC 51604; assembly: GCF_001654835.1. Taxonomy (GTDB): domain Bacteria; phylum Pseudomonadota; class Gammaproteobacteria; order Enterobacterales; family Enterobacteriaceae; genus Buttiauxella; species Buttiauxella gaviniae. Next base: position 216,896 of record NZ_LXEP01000044.1, on the reverse strand, counting down.
AAGCCCGATTGGTGGTGAAGTATTCATTGAGCAGGAAGATTCAATTCTGTTCGGTGAGAGAAACTACCAGCCTATCTACGCCATGAATGGTGTGGAATTTGGCGCACCATTGCTTTGCAGACCTTACGCCTCGCTCCAGCGCCTCGGCCTGTCACATGAATTAATCATCAGTATCTTGTCACTATCAGTGCAGGATATTTATAAGAAAGATGAACTGGCAGAGGATATGAAAAGCACCAAAGGCGAAGCGCAAGCCGCAAAGCGTATCGCAGGCATTGCCGCCACTCGCCATCTCAATGACATGATTGCCATTGATGCGGAAGAAGAAATAACCAGACTTCAATCAAACCTGACGGGAACGGCCGAAATTGTCGATATGGCAATTAAGCTGGTTTGTGCTGAAACAGGATTTCCGATCGCCATGCTTGCCGAGCGTCAGGGTGGATTATCAAACAGCGATACCAGCGCTGATGCTCAGTGGCAAAACCTCGTTTCGCATATCAATACCAACTACATCATTCCGGCGCTTAAGAAGCTGGCTATGCGCTATTTGGGTGTGCGTGCTGATTTTGTGCCGAACAAGTCACAAGGCCAGATTGACCGCGAAGTTGACCGGGATAAGAAACGCGCCGAAACCGCGCAGATTTATTACAACATTCGCGCAATTACCAGTGAAGAAGCCCGCGCCACCGCGCAGGAAACCGGGGCTGTTACGTTGCTATCCACTACCGCGCCAGCCAAAGGCACCATTGATGACCAAAGCGACGATGATTTAAACCAAAACACCAACACCAATAATGGTAATGACAATGCCGACGAGTGAGCCGCGCTATAACGCGCCTTACCCGTTGGGTATTGAAATGGTTTACGCCCAGCGCCTGAGCGATAACACACGCCAGATGGGAAAATGGATACAGGCCGCATGTTTAAAGGCTTATAGGGCTATTGGTAAATCCGGCGCAATAATCAATACCGATGCAGCAGACGGAAAAGACGTGTCTGTTGATGATTTGCTTAGTGATTTTCTGGCGGCGTCAACGGTCAAAAAAGTGCGCGTTTATGTTATGCGGAAGGGTAAAAATAACTTTTCCAGCATGACGCGCCGGCAGCAAGAAGCGCTGATTATGTCGGTAGCACAGTTGATTACACCTGATACCAAACCCTTGCTTCGAGCTATTCCCGGATTACTTAAAGATGGTGAGTTTGGTGCGGTTCCTGCCTTTATCATGAGCGAGGTAAGCAGGCAGGTTGGTATTGCCCTGGCTAACGACATTTCTAAAGTCACTGGCACCAAGCCCGATATGCATATTCGCGCCATTAATCACGCTGCTGATGAGGTTCAGTCTGCTATTACCCAGGGTAAATTTGGATTTACTGATAACTACTGGCAAAACCATTATCAGCGCTTTCGTGTCGACGGTGTGCCGCTCGTCGACATGAAGAAAGCGTTACCCGCCACACCTGACACGGCGGGCGCGGTTACAAAGCAGGCTGCAAACCTTTACGAACCCCTCCGCATTGCCAGCATCACCCCATCTTTACCCGCCATGGAAACCACGCGCAAACAGCTTACTGAGGCGTCGCTAGAAGATTTCAAGGTAGTTATTCGCGCTGCTGATGGTCATAACCTTGCCAGTGGAATCACGCTTCCAACTGAAAAAATGGCAGACCTTATTTCTGTTGACGCTTTTGAGGGTGATAAGGCGCTGAGTCAGGCGCTAGCAGACCAGATTGAGCAAAGCATGGGCCGCATGCAGAACGTTTCAGATGAAGCCCTTCAACGCGGAATTAAGGTTGTACAGGAGGGGTTACGCGAAGGTATGCCGTCAAGCTGGGTTGAGGAACAGCTTATTAAAGAGATGGAAATTCCCGCTCGCCGTGCCGCAAATGTTGCCCGAAATGAGGTTGGCAATGGTCGCGCTGCAAGGGAGGCGCACAGCGCCAAAATGATGGGTGTGACGCTTTACCGCTGGCGGGGTCGGCTGGACGAAAGAGAGCGCAAAGAACATGTTAAGCGCGAAGGTCGAGCCTACTACTTCAACCGTCCGCCACCTGATGGCAATCCAGGTGAACCGCATATTTGCCGATGCGAAGCCGAAATGCTGTTTGTGGATTCGGACGTTGAAAAAGCGGAGAAAGAAATTGCTGCAAGAAACGCAGGTAAACACTGACGCAATAAAACAATGGACGATAACCCCGGAGGGTTATCTCCAGATTGATATCCCCATAGCCACCCCCGGCGTACTGGTATACGACAAAAAGCGCGGTGATGCATTCACCGCGAAAGAATACCGCTCACCTGATGAGTTGTTTAATCAGGACTCAATGAATAGTCTCATCGGCAAGCCTGTGACAGTGTCACACCCTCGCAATGGTCTGGTTACGTCCAAGAATTATCGGGCGGTCAGTGCAGGTGTGGTAACGGCTGTCATGCGTCAGGGTAATGAGCTAATCGCCCGCGCACTGGTTCAGGATGAAAAATCTATTCGCCTGATTCAGCAGGATAAAAGTTTACGCGGCGCGTCGGCGGGTTATCAGTGTGACGACAAGCCAAAAGAGGTGGGGCGCTCTACTGATGGTCAGGAATTTGACACTGTTCAGAAGGGCATTAATTACAACCACCTGAGCATTGTGCGCAACCCACGGGTAAAGACGGCAACATTTAATCTGGATGGTGAACCAATGGAATTAGAAGAGGCGTTAGCCAAAATCGAAACGCTGGAGACTGAGAAGCAGACGCTGACCAGTGACCTCAGCAAAACACGCGGCGATCTGATTAAGGCGAATACTCGCCTGGTTAATATGGATTCTGCCAGCAATGAAGCTTATGACCGTGGTGTTGCAGATGGTCGTCAGGAAAACAGCCTGAAAGAAGCCGCAAAGCGCCTGAATATCAACACTGATAGCCTGGGTGATATCAATCTGGTCAAGCAAGCCATCATCAAAAAAGCGCATCCAGAAGTAAACATGGACGGCTGGAGTGATGAGCAGACCGATGTTGCGCTGTCTATGGCGTTGGTGGCCTGTGGCAAAAAGTTTGAACAAACCCCGCGTAACCCTCGCACTAACATCAATAACGATGAGCAGGGCGAAGCCAAAAACGCACACAGCGAATACCAGAAGCGCACCTTTGGTCATAAAAAAGAGGCGGCTAAATAATGCAAACCACCATTAAAAGTGATTTTGATGCAGGTTCACCAGGTGATTTAGCTACATTGCCTTCATTCCGATCCTCCGCTCGCGTTACTTCTCATCGTGCTGGCGGTGAAGTTGCACCGGGTGATGCCGTTAAGCTGGGTTCCGGCAATGATTCTACCGTAGTCGCATTACCTGATAACGGTGCAGTAACTGACGCGTTGGGTATTGCTGTTTCCGCTCACTCAAACATGTCAGCCACACCGGGATTTGGTAGCAATACCAAAATCGGCGCAGTAACAATTAATTGCCCTGTTGGCATTGTTGAGCAGGGTCCAGTTCGTGTAGCGGTCAAAGCTGGTGAATCACCGAAGGTTGGCGATTTGGCTGCACCAAAAGGCCGCAACACGACTACCGGTTATATGGAATGGGGGGTTGCTGGCTCATCGGCTAAAAGTCGTTTCCGTTTTGAAACGCCAACCCAGAAGGGCGGCACAGCTATCGTGATGGTCACTGACGGTGACGTGATGGCGGCGGGTTATCCGCATGACGTGCCTGTTACTGGTGTGACTATCGCACCAAAGGCAGCAACTAAAGCAGTTGGTGCGACTCAGCAATTTACACCGACCATTACCCCTGCTGGTGCAACTACTAAGGGCGTAAAATACGCAACCAGTAATGCAAATGTTGCCACTGTTGATGCCGATGGGCTTGCAACTGTTGTTACTGGAGCAACCGCAGCAGCGACCGCAACGATTACTGTCACCACTGATGATGGTGGTTTCACTGACACCGCTGTAATTACCGTGGGCTAACTGGGAAAACAAGAAGAATGAATGAAAAACATTTAGCCCAATTCTTTGGGCTGTACTTTGCGGATGCTCAAGCCGCTGGCTCAATGCCAACCATCAATACCGATGAGCAAGGGTTAATTTTTGCCCGTGACCTTATTTCTATGTCGACTGATGTTTACATGGAAGAAATGCCAGCACCTGTTGCGCTTACGATGTTTGCACAGGAACAAGGCATTAACGAAGGAGCGAAGTACGCAGGCTACCGCATGTATTCTGCGGCGGGCATGGCGAAAATCATGGCGGCATTTGGTACTGACATGCCAATGATGAGCGCAAAAGGGAAAGAGTATTTTGCGCTGATGTACGATTTCGGCCTGGGTTACGGGTACACCTACAGTGATGTTATGGCTGCGGCTATGTCTGGTACACCACTGGACAATATTCTTGCAATGAATACCCGCGAAGCACACGAGCGTACTATTTCTAATCTGCTGTGGCGTGGCGATCGTGAATATCAGATTATCGGTTTTATCAGTCATCCAAACATTCCACAGGTGGCGTTGAAAGGTGGTTGGGCTACGGGTGATGGTGATGATATTGCTGATGATGTTTCTGCACTTATTGCCGCCGTAAACTCCAGCAAGATTTACGAAACCAACGAAGTGCATTTCCCATCTAAAGCATGGTCAAAAGTCCAGGGTAAACGCCTGTCCGGTACGCTGGGGACTGTACTGTCATTCCTACGTACTTCATACCCAGAAGTAACATTCCGCAAAAACTCCGATCTGGATGATGACGGCATTTTAGTTGCTCTGGCAAACAACCGCCGTAACTTCGCACAGGCTACGCCTTTATTGTTCCGTCAATTGCCTGTTCAGCGTAGCGGGCTTGACCTGTCTATCCCATGCTTATCGCGTAGTGCTGGTGTTATAACCCGTGCACCATTAGCCGCCGCTAAATCATCGAAGGTAATTTAATCAATGGACGAATTAAAGACCATTTTCCTGACAAATCTAACCGAAGCGCCGATCCACATCTTGGCTAAAAACGATGAGGGTGGGATTGAAAACGTTGTTGTTGCTCCGCTGGAGGTTGTAAGCGTTCCGGCAGCTACGCTGCAAATTGGTGGTGTTAAGCAGTTTCTGGATGAAAAGAGGCTAAAACAAGTTAGCGCCGCCGAAGCTAAAAAGCTCCAGAAAGAGCATGACGGCGTTGTTGAGTCAGACGACGAGTAAGGGCATAGCATGACGGTAGATGAGTGGTTAGCCATTCTGTTACCGGGTATCACATTAGATAAGGGCGCAGTTAGCGCCCTTTCTAATCAGTGTAAGCGGCTCTATGACCTTCAAGCCGCTGCGGATTACGGTTATGAATCAGAGCGTCTTGTGGCGCTATATGTAGCCGCTAACCTCGCCCCGATAACTATTGAAGGATTAAGCGCAAGCGTTCGCGGCATGGCAAGCCGCAAGGAAGGAAAGGTTGCAATTAGCTACACGGCATCAGCGCAAAAGGCGGGCTGGCAGGGTACTGATTGGGGCCGGGAATTTCTTGATGCAATGAGCGACCTTTCAGGCGGTTGTATTATCGTCGGTCACGCTGATTAACAGCATATTGTACTAATAAATGCGATTGGCCAGCTTTGGCGCCCACAGTGTTAATGCGGTGAAACCCTTCTTTTATAGTGAAACATTCTAATTTAGTTAAATTGATTTAGGAGTTCGATCCATGCCATCACCAATTATGAAGTTTTTTGCATACGAACATCTTCCATCACATCTGCAAGAAGTAAGTAAACCAATCGGCGAATTGGCAAAACAGATGGATGAAAGCCTGCCTGATAGTGGTGAAAAGTCAGCAGGTCTGCGCAAGTTGCCAGAGGCAAAAGACGCGCTGGTTAGAGCGTCTATGGGGTAGCCATGAGAGGCGGCGCAAAGTTTGAAACACGCGGCTATGACCGAGTTATTCGCCAGCGTATTAAGTCACTGGCAAACATCAAGGTAACAGTCGGCATTCATCGCGGCAAACAGCATGAAGGCGTAGACGTTGCCACTTACGCCGCCTGGAACAACTTCGGCACTAAAAACGCGATGGGTTGGGAGTTAATTCCGGCCCGTCCGTTTATGACTTATTCGGCAAACCGTATTCAGGGCTGGATGCAATCATCCCAATACCAGCAGGTTATCAGGCAGGTTATTGACGGCAAGAAAACAGCAGGCCAGGCCGCTAATTATATTGGTGCAGAAGCTTACCGAATGACGCGCCGCACGCTGATGACTGCAACCCTCTACAAACCAAACTCAGAAGTGACTATTGCCCGAAAAATCAAAAAGTACGGTGTGCAAAAGCAAGTGCTTGAATCTAGTCATTTCCTCTTCGATACCGTCGCATACAAGGTCACACAAAAATGAGACGACTAATCCAATACTGGCAACCGCTGGAGTCTGAGAATGTGGCGGGTATTGTTCGCCAGGAATATTCAGACCAGCAATCCGCTTTTCTCAGTATGCAGCCCGTTGATGGTAACGGCTCATTCCGTCAATACCTATCGGGCCGTAAGCCACAGGACTATTACGAAGCTATCGGCGAGGCTGACCTGTTGGTTACTGAGGAAGGTGAGCATAACGGCGCTATCGTGCTGTGTGGTGGCAAATATTACGAGGTGGTACAGCGTCAGGAGTGGTTAAACGGCGTGATAAACCATTTTGAATATCTGCTTTTCATTATGAAAGAACAGGACGCCCTCGAGCTGGTGGGATAATGGCAACCTATACGGTCAAATTAATGACCGTTGGCGGGGAAATTGCTTACCCGGATTACCGGGCAGAGAAAGCGACATTTACCGCTAACGGCAACAGCAAAGATATTTTGTTTACCCCCTACAACGGAAGCGATCCGGTTTCTGTCACCGCAATTGAATTAAGCACCAACGGCAGCGCGTCAATCACGATTCCCGTCGATGCCCTGATTTCTGTTGGCACTGTCATCAAGTTCCCGGCAGGCACACTAAAACTCACGGATAGCCAGGCAAACCCTTTAATCATGACAGGTGCGCCTTATGTCGCTTTGGTGCGGCTGCGGCAGGCGCTTATTGCATTGATGGGTGATAACCCACTTTACGCGCAACAAAAACTTCCTGAGCCAAAAGAGACATTTACAGCAATTCATTTGCTCTCTACATCCCGCGAGCCATATCCCTTTGATAAGACGTGGGACGGTGATTACCGGGTGTATCACTATAACTGCTCGGCAGAAGTGGTAATTATCCGTTCGGCTGATGATGCTCAGGCATTTCTGGAGAATTTCCTCTACCAGATTGACAGTACAGAGGGGGATTTCTGGCAATTCGAAAATAACTGCTGCCTTGACCGCTCAAGCGATTTCGAGAATAGCTCACCGCTTATTGATAACCTCGTTTACCAGCAAATGGCCCAAGTGACAATGTCACTTCAATTTGTGTATCAGTATTACAAAAAAGAGAGTTGGATTGCTGGCGCTGCGGTAGATGCAGGCGCTAAACAGGCAACTCTCACTATCAGAGGTTACTAAATGGCGAATTTAAGTCGACTTTTTAGCGTCAAGATTGGACGACAAACAACGGCCGCGAAATATGGTGTTTTCGGGGTGGGGATTATCCTTGCTCCGGTTTCGGGGTTTTATGGGGTTACATACGGAACGTATGAAACGCACAGTGCAGAAGAATTTGATTACACCTATGCGGTTTATACCAACCCAGACGATCCGGCTCTTGATGGTATGTCAGGCGACAACCTGAAAGCAGTGCAGGCGTACTTTTCCCAAAAACCCGCCCCGGATACGCTGGTGGTGGGTGATATTTCATTGGTCTATAGCAAGACCATGATTAAGCTTAATGGTGTACCTGTTGGTGGCGCACCAGCCGATAAAAAAGCCACTATCGCATACATTACTGTCGCGGGAGAATATCGCTACGCCAGCTATAACGGAACAGCATGGGCAGGTAGCACAGGTGCAGCAGCAGATATTGTTGTTGATACTAATAACGCTGACCAGTTCAACGTAACAGGTCGTGTTGTCTATCTGGAAGGTGCAGACGTTCTGCATGAGCAGTCAACAGCGCAGGGTTCACAGGTTGCGGCTGCTATTGCCAGCATTAAAAATCAGTACAACAAGTTCTTTATGTGTATGACCACCTCGCGCAATTTGACCATTCAGAAAGCTATTGCTGATTGGGTTGAATCTCAGATTGATAAGATGGGTGTATTCATTGATGACTACACCTCTTCAACCTGGGCAACAGACAGCATTACCAAGTATTTGCACGATAAAAACTTGTCTGGTTCTTTTGCCATCTCTACCAAAAAGCCTAAAAACTTCCTTGATGCTGCTATTGCTGGGCGTTGTCTGGTCATGCAACCAGGCTCAGAAACATGGGCGCTTAAGACGCTTAACGGTGTCATGAGTGATGACTTTACCGAAACAGACTATCAAAAAATTATCGCACTCAATGGCAACACCTTTGAGGATTACGGTTCGGGCGTCACGGTCACTTACCCTGGCACCTGTGGTGACGGTGAGTCAATCGAAGTGGTTCGCTTTGCTTACTGGCAGGCTGACCGTATGCAAAAAGACCTCGCCACACTGTTTGTAAACCGCAACAAGGTTGGTCACGACATGCCGGGTTACGAAGTGGTCTGCAACAAAATGGAAAGTTCACTCAAAGCAGGCCAGAGCGCGGGCGGCATCATTGAGAACTTTACCGATGAGAATGGCGATCTGATTCGCGGCTTCGAGGTATTCCGTCCGACAATGGCAGAGGTTAGCGCCGTCCAGCGCATCAAAGGCGACCTTACTGTGAAATTCCAATTCTATCTACGCCACGCCATTAAGCATGTAGATGCTATTGGCACAGGCATGACCTACGGGATTTAAATTATGTTTTTAGGAAATATGTCCTCAAAAGACTGGTTAATTACCGTAGGTGTTGTCCCGGTTATTGGCCTAGCTAAAGACAGTAATATCACTGTCGAAGTTCCTGATGACCAAATCACGGTCACATCTGGTATTGGTGGCGACTGGTCATTTATTGAGAATCCGAGCGAAGAGGGTTCGGTTACGTTTACGACGCAGCGAAATTCCCCGGTAAATACCGCGCTTGCTCTGATGCAGAAAACAAAGGCGGTTATTCCTGTTTCTGTCACCAACACGCGCAATCTTTCCGTTCATCGTCTGGGTTATGCGATGTTTGCCCGCCAGCCTTCTGACGGTGCAAATAATGGTGTTGGCGCTCAAACACTGGAATGGAAGCTGGTAACAGGTGAGCTGGATTCAACCATCATTGGGGGGATCGTGCGCTGATGGATGATTCAATTAAGCACGTAGAAATCAACGGCAATAAATACTGCATTGTCCGTATGAGCGCCTTTGATGCTGTTCACTTTAACTTGCGTGTCGCTGAAATTCTGGCGAAACATGGCATCAACCAGGTCGAAAGCATTCTCTCGATGTCGACGAAGGTTTTCGGGATGCTCAATCGTGAAGACCATGACGAACTGCTTTTTACATTGCTGTCAAAATCCCGCGCTCAAATCCTGAATGAAGACGGTGATTTTCTTGATAGCTGGGATGCAGTTAACACCGTTTACACGGCGGCAAACATTGCTGATGTGTATCTGGTTGCGCTGGAATGTCTCAAACTTTCCGTGCTTCCCGTCGCTACAGGCTTAAAAAAAAATATTGGTCTGGACACGGCGGTAACAATGCGGGGAGCCATGCAACAACTGTTCAGCAGCTTGCTGAAAACCTTGACCGCACCGTCCGCACAGAACTCGTCATCTGGCGAGTGATTGAAAGCGGTCTGATTGACTACGCAGATGTAGTTACAGGCCGCGCCTCCTTTGATTCCATTATGAGAGCTTCCGCCGTTATCCAGTTTGATAACGCGGTTTCTCACGCCATTAATAAGGTGAAAAAATGAGTGAACAAGGCGACCTCGTCACCAAGATTGACGTCATACCTGATTTGGCAGGTATTGATAGCTTTGATGCAGCCATTGAGCGTGCAATTGGAAAGGTTAACCAACTCGACGCAGCCATTAAGCGTGTAAATAACCTCAAGCCAGCCAGCCCATACGCCCCACGAAACACAGCGGCAGCGCCATCAGTGGCTACTACAGCAGCCGTTGCCACAATCGCCGCTACAGGCGCTAATCTAATTACTCGCACACCGTTAGCGGAAACTGTCAGAAAAGAGGCGCAGAAAGTTGCTCGCGCTGCGGTGGAAGGTACAGCAAGCGGATTAACTGGCCTTCCATCCCCGGCGTTACGTTTGCCACCCACACAACAGCTAGCAGCAGTATTGCCAGCGCTGAAACCACCTGTTATTCAACGGATCCAACCGTTGCCACAGCAAACGGTCGCGCCAGTTCCTGTGGCTCCGGTGCCGCGAATTACACCACCTGCGCCACAACCAGCGGCAGCATTACCGACACCGAAACCACCTGTTATTCAACGGATCCAACCGTTGCCACAGCAAACGGTCGCGCCAGTTCCTGTGGCTCCGGTGCCGCGCATTACGCCATCTGCACCACAGCCAGCGGCACCAAAAGCGCCCAGCCCATCATCGGGCGGCGGTGGTCTGTCCATTCCTCCTCAACAACATCAAAACTGGTCGAATGGTCACGCTGGTGGGTTAGCTACGCGAGCCGATGCAAATTTTGCAGGTACAAGAAAAGGGTTTTCAATATTTGGGGAGAGCACCCCGCGTAAAATCAACGATATTGATTTGGGTGGTACTGATTGGAATGAAGCATCAGGGAAAAGTAAGCCCAAAAAGAAACCTGTTGCGGAAGGTGTGGAAAGAGCAACAGGCGGTGGATTAGGTGTTGAAAACCTAATAGGCGGAGCCACGTTAACAGCAGGTGTTGTTGCAGCCTGGAATGGGGTTTCTGCTAGCCTGGACTCTATTCAACGCCAGCAAGCCCAAATTGCCCGGCTAGCACAGACTACCGGTGATGCTAAAGACGCATTCTTTGCTCTTAATCAGGCCGCTAGCGATGTGCGTAGTGATAGCGGTGCGTTTATCTCCACTTATACCAACATGGCAACCGCCACGCAAAAATTAGGCCTGTCGCAAGAGCAAACTATTCAGGCAACACAAGGGCTGGTGGGCGCACTTCAATTGGGTGGTGGTAGTGCTGAGTCGGTAAATGCAGCCCTTTACCAAATGGGCCAGGCGTTTTCTTCTGACCGATTCTCAGGTGATGAATTTAAGTCGTTTATGGAAGCTATCGGCACGATGGCACCAGAAGTAGCGAAAGCCTTTGGAACCGATGTTAAAGGGCTTAGAGACATGTCTACTGAGGGGAAATTAACCGCAGAAACCATGATTAAAGCTTTCCAGAAGCTGGCAGCAAGCAACGCTGACCTGTTGAAAAAGCAGGGTTGGACATGGGGCCAGGTCACTACTGTGATGAAAAACGATTGGCAGGCGTTCTTAGCTAAAGCCACCATTAGTGGCGAGTGGCAAAAATTCACCGATTGGGCGGCAAACACGCTCATTCCTGTTGCAAGAAAAGCTGAAGGCGAAGTAGCAGAGTTTTGGTCTACGCTGGCAGATGAAAGTAAAGCGGCGATCCTTATCGGTATCTTGGGGGCTGTGGGCGCGGCGTTTTTCGCATTAGCTACACCAGTGCTTGCGGCTGTTTGGCCTTTCCTTGCTGTTGGTGCGGCTGTGTGGCTGCTGTATGAAGCCTTTGTAGAATGGAAGGCATGGTTAAACGGGGAGGGTGGAACGGTATTTGATAGCCTGTTTGGTAGTTTTGATGAATTCGAGAAGCGATATCCGAATCTCATTGCTGCCTTACGAAAGCTAATTGATTTGGGCGGGAAGGCTGCTGCGGGAATAAACAATTCAACAAAAAATAATAATGATAGTGGTTTTTTTGGGGATATAGTTGAGCACCCTATTAAAAGCGCGATGGATGGAATATATGAGATGACACCTCTAGCGTCCACTGTCAGAGCGTTTAAAGGGATTACTTCAATGTTCGATTTAAATCCGCTAACAGGGGTTGAAAGCGCATTGGGAATGGCTTCCGGTTCAGGTGGTTCTGGTATGAATGTAACCAACAGTGGCAACAAGACTACAACTATTTATGTCAATAGCGCGAAAGAGGCTGCTGATACGGTAAATAATATTAGTGATGCAGGTGCCATAAATGGAGATATCAGTGGTAACATTGCTGAGTCGACAGGGGCAAGATAAGGGATAAAACAATGCCAAAAAATGAATTTAAAGATTTCGCAACTTTCAGCACTCTAATTACACCAAAAATTATTACAGTGGTTTATTGGGTGTTTACTGCATTACTTATAATCGGTGCAATATTTAGTTGGCTGCATGATAGTGAGGGTGCAAGTCTTGGGTTTGCTGTTTCCCTCGTAGGTATGCGCGTAATGTTTGAATTGATAATGGTATCCTTTAAAAACAACGAATATCTGCGTCGAATATGCGAGGCGACTGAGGCAAAAAAAGGCGAATAACAGCCAGCGGTAACACCATGTAACCGAAGCGCCCAGCGTGACAAAATCCCCTCATCGAAGGGGATTTTTTTTGGGGTTTTTTATGGCTGGTGGCATGGGTGGAGCGATAACAGCGCCACGAGATAACCGGGCTGTGATGGTCTTTGAATCAGGGGTGACGGTGTCACTTAGGCTCAAAACCAGAGAAAGCTTTGAAGCAAAACGAACAATTACCCAGGGGAAAATCGAAACCGGCTATAAAATTTCTGACGGGACAGTAGACGATCCGAAAGTGGTATCGTTTGAGGGAATCATCACTGGTGCAGATATGCCGTACATGTATGGTTTTCTGCATACCACGCAAAACATGATTTTCGCGATGAATCAGGCACAGCAAATTATTGCTGCGTTCGATATGAAAGAGTTTGTCTCGGTCTACACATCATTCATGGCAATGCCGCAAAGTGTCATTCAGTCGCTGAATGTTGAAGCCGAGCCAAAGAAAAATTATCTCACCATCAAGATGACCGTTCAGAAAGTTGATACGGTCACTTTTCAGCGTTCACGCACCCAATCAGCGCAAGCAAAAACTTCCAGCACGGCAGGGAAGGGGACAGTTGCGGCTGGGAAGAAAAGCGCAACGGTAGTAGATCCAAAGAAAGAACCTCAAAAAACTTTCGCCCTTGAGAAGATTCGCCGCTTGATGGGAGGTTCTTAAGTGGAGGTGAAATATTACGAAGTAAGCGTTATCCCTTCCATTCCTGACCAGGAATTTACCACCTCATTAAATGGCCTGATTCTTAATGTCAGACTGTTCTTTGCCACTACAACCAAGCTGTGGTGGCTCCAGATTTCTGATGCAGACCGCGCAGTTACACTGTCACAAATTTGCTTGCGTCCGGGGGTTTGGCATCGGCTTTTAGGCAAGTTGCCAGGCTATGCGGGTGCAGGTGCTATTGGCGTTGCACGCTTGCGTCCAAATGATGCATTTGGCGATGTGAATGCTTTTTCTGGGTCGTTTGGCCTGTTTCTTTGCGATGAAGTGGAGGGTGATTAAGTGGAGCGATTATGGGAATGGGTTACTTATCGCGCGGGGTTAGCAACGGCAACTATGGCAGCACTATCTTTGAACGAATTCGCTATTCTGGTTGGTATTATCTGCACCATAGTTAGCTGTGGAGTTAATTGGTATTACCAGCGTAAGAAATATATGCGAGATATTGGGGCGCGTATACATGGGGAATAAGAACAGGCTGAGTGTAGTCATGCTCTCACTAATTTCAGTCGGGGCGAGCGCTCCGGTATTAATGGCGCAATTCCAGCACGAAAAAGAAGGAGCCAGTAACACTGCATATCAAGATGCCGGGGGGAAATGGACTATTTGCGGTGGCGTTACTTATGTTGAAGGTAAACCAGTAATTCAGGGCATGAAATTAACACAAGCCCAATGCGAAAAAATAGACAAGAAGGAGCAAGCAAAGGCGTTAGCGTGGGTTGATAAAAATATCCATATACCATTAACCGAACCTCAGAAAGTTGGAATAGCTTCATTTTGTCCGTGGAATCTTGGTTCTGGAAAATGCTTGCCGTCTGGTTTTTTACGCAAGCTAAATGCTGGAGATCGGCGCGGTGCTTGTGAAGAGATAAAGCGTTGGATATGGGACGGAGGGAAAGATTGCCGCATTAAATCGAATAACTGTCGTGGTCAGGTTGAGCGCCGAGACCAGGAGTCAGAATTAACATGCTGGGGATTAGATTAATGAAAACACGCTACGCCGTTGTGATTGGTTGTTTTGTTGTCTCGTCATTGGGTGGTCTTGGTTTTGCAATTCATCACCATGGATACCTATCAGGTCAGTCCGATAATAATCAGACGTGGGAAATTAAATGGGCCAAACGGGACGGTAAAGATTTGCTTGAGCTTGCAGGTCGTCAGCTTGCCGAACGCGAAGAAGAGAATCGCCGCCAAAAAGAAAAAGAGGAAATTGTAAAGAATGCAGAAATCGAAAAACAAAAAGCCCTGGCTGATGTTGCTGCCGCTGATGCTGTTGCTGACCAGTTGCGCGGAACGCTTGCCAGTATCCGGCATCAGTTCGCAGCCAGTGAAACCAGCAAGCTTTCCACAAATGCCGCAGTCAGGTATTCAGCCGCCGAAACCATCGGAGTGCTTGCCGACATGCTCACGGAATCTGATAAGCGTTCGGGAGCGCTGGCGCGATACGCTGATGAAGCTGCAGGCGCCGGAGCCATCTGCAACAGCACCTACAGCGCAGTGACGCGGGTTGTTGAGTGATCGAAACAGATCAATTAATGAACATCATTTAATGCGTCAATTAATAGGGCAATGAAAGGAGGGGGGGTGTGATGTAGCTCAAATGGATGTAGTTGCTTTTTACCATGACTTCACTTAAGCTTGAAATCACTGGGGAACATGGGGTTTCCTGATTTTACGTAGATAACATACGGTTTACTTCGTTTTCTGGGCTATTTAACATAATATACATTATGCGCACCAAGGTTCTGGAGGCTCAATGCTAATGTCTAATCGTGGCTCATTAGGAATGTCTGTTCTATAGTTCTCTCTGAGCCTCGCGCCTGGACGACTCCCGTTAGTACCGCGAGGATTCTCCAGTGACTACAGCTCAACCCGGAATGTTCACCTTGAAAGAAATCAACCGTACCAAGATTCTTCAGGATGTCATCGATCGCAATCTCCGTCCCGGCCAGGCTGCTGAAATGCTTGGTATTACTCCCCGACATTGCAGCAGACTGATTAGCCGTTACCGCCAGTCAGGTCCGCTTGGCGTGACGAACCGTAGCCGCGGACGCCCTGGCAATCGCAGATTACCTGAAACGCTCACCGAACGCGTCCTGCATATTATCCGTGAAAATTATGTCGATTTTGGTCCAACTCTGGCCAGAGAAAAACTTGAAGAAACCCATGGGCTTATCTTAGGAAAAGAAACAGTTCGCCGGCTCATGATTAAAGCTGGTATTTGGGTCCCACGTAGTAAGCGCGCGCCCCGCATTCAGCAACCAAGATATCGCTGGGCATGTACAGGTGAACTGGTCCAGATAGACGGCTGTAATCATCACTGGTTCGAATCCCGTGCCAAGCCATGCACTTTACTAGTTTACGTTGACGATGCGACAAGCTGCCTTATGCAGCTGCGCTTTGTAAAATCTGAGTCTACATTCACCTATTTCGTGGACACACGGAGCTACCTCGAAAAGCATGGTAAACCGATGGCTTTGTACAGCGATAAAGCCAGCGTATTCAGAATCAACAATAAAAAATGGGCGCACCTGACGCTTCAGGACCGCCTGGTCAAGGAGCTCAGGCTCCAGGGTATCAGTTCCATGGAAGCTGCGAACGTATTTGCCGAAGAATTCATGAACGATTACAACCCTACTCCACCTATGACAAGCTTTCTGAAATCGACCAGGGGGCCATTGTTGACAACAAACGTCTGGGGCGGGCCCCAGAAATGGCGCAGTTGGTCCAGGCCGAGCGGGATAATAACCGGTCGCAGTCCGTTCCATCCGGCGACGGTCCTTCACGCAGGCGTAAAGCCCCCACGACGAAGAAATCCCAGCGCTCCCTTGATCAGGACGATATGTTCAATGTGCCCTGGTGAAACTTCAGTCACGCTCTGAAGAGATATTTGGAAAGAAACCGATTTAAAGCCCGGTAATCCATCCGGGCATGCCTGGCTGTCAGATTTTGGCCTGATTGACCCGTGCCGAGAGCTCCTGATGACTCTCTTTCCTTTCGCTGTAGCGGTCAGCCAAATAGCCTGTGTGTCCCTTGAGGATTAACGTAATTTTGAACAACTCTTCGGTAACGTCGACAATCCTGTCGTACCAGACTGAAGGTTTCATGCGCCCTTCATCATCGAATTCCTGCCATGCCTTTGGCACTGACGACTGATTGGGGATGGTGAACATCCGCATCCAGCGGCCAAGTATCCGCATCTGGTTCACCGTGTTAAACGACTGTGAACCACCACAAACCTGCATGACCGCCAGCGTTTTGCCCTGGGACGGACGAACAGCACCTTCACTCAGAGGTATCCAGTCAATCTGGGCCTTCATCACCGAGCTCATGGCGCCATGTCTTTCCGGAGAACTCCAGACCATTCCGTCACACCACCTGACCAGCTCGCGGAGTTCAAGCACCTTGGGGTGACTTTCGGGCGCATCATCTGGTAACGGTAGACCGGATGGGTTAAAGATTTTCACCTCAGCGCCCATCTTTGCCAGCAACCGCCCGGCCTCTTCCGCTGCAAAACGACTGTAGGACCGCTCTCGTACTGAACCGTACAGGATGAGAATTCGCGGCATTGTTTCGTTGTTGCCCGTAAGTTTGCTGGCAAGCGCATCATCAAAATAAGCCGGTTCGATTGCTGGTAAGTCGACCATAAAAATCTCCATGTCATAAGCTATACTTTAAAAGTTATCACATATGAAATATCATATGTATTGTTATTTTTTGACGAGGTTAAGCATGCTACAGCCTGTTCAGCTTTTTAAACTGCTCGCCGACGAAACCCGTTCGACTATCATGATGCTACTCAGGGAGTCCGGTGAGATGTGCGTCTGTGACATCTGTGCGGCAACCGCAGAATCTCAGCCAAAAATCTCACGACATATGGCGCTGTTACGCGAAGCAGAACTGGTCATCGACCGCCGCGAAGGAAAATGGGTGCATTACCGACTGTCGCCACACATGCCTGCATGGGCTGCGGGTATTATTGATACAGCCTGGAACTGTGAACGAGAAAACATACGCAACAAGCTTAGTAGTGCGGCATCTGCCTCCTGCTGATGACGATGTATATATTCGACTAAACAAATGTGAATGGAGTTTCTGATGTTACTGGCTGGTACTATCTTTTTATTCACGCTCGTCCTGGTTATCTGGCAACCCAGAGGGCTGGGGATTGGCTGGAGTGCCTCATTGGGCGCAGGTCTGGCATTGCTGACTGGCGTCGTTCATCTGGGGGATATTCCGGTGGTCTGGCAGATAGTGTGGAATGCGACCGCCACCTTTATTGCCGTGATTATCATCAGTCTTCTGCTCGATGAATCCGGCTTCTTTGAATGGGCCGCGCTGCACGTTGCCCGTTGGGGGAATGGCCGGGGGCGACTGCTCTTCACCTGGATCGTGCTGCTTGGCGCGATGGTCGCCGCACTGTTCGCCAACGACGGTGCCGCACTGATCCTGACGCCTATCGTTATCGCGATGCTGCTGGCGTTGGGATTCAGCAAGGGGTCAACCTTAGCGTTTGTCATGGCCGCTGGGTTTATCGCTGACACGGCAAGCCTGCCGCTGATTGTCTCAAATCTGGTGAATATCGTCTCGGCGGATTTCTTTAAGCTTGGTTTCTCCGAATATGCCGCTGTGATGGTCCCGGTTAACCTGGTCGCGATTGCGGCTACGCTGGCGATGCTGCATTTGTTTTTCCGTAAGGACATTCCAGCCGTTTACGACGTTGCTCTGTTGAAAGAACCGAAAGACGCTATACGCGATGTGAATACCTTTAAAACTGGCTGGCTGGTTCTGGTGTTGCTTCTGGTGGGATTCTTCGGACTGGAGCCGCTGGGCGTACCGGTCAGTCTGGTCGCAGCCGCTGGTGCATTGCTTCTGTTTGCTGTTGCGAAAAAAGGGCATGCCATTAACACCGGTAAGGTGCTGCGTGGTGCGCCCTGGCAAATCGTTATCTTCTCGCTGGGGATGTACCTGGTGGTCTACGGCTTACGTAATGCCGGTCTGACCCACTATCTCTCTTCCTACCTGAATCAGCTGGCAGAACAGGGATTGTGGGCGGCAACGCTGGGTACGGGCTTCCTGACGGCCTTCCTGTCATCGGTGATGAATAATATGCCGACCGTGCTGGTTGGAGCGCTGTCGATTGATGGCAGCACAGCAACCGGTGTTATCAAAGAAGCGATGATTTACGCCAACGTCATCGGCAGCGACCTGGGGCCAAAAATTACCCCTATCGGCAGTCTGGCAACGTTACTGTGGCTGCACGTTCTGTCGCAGAAAAACATCAAAATCACCTGGGGATATTACTTCCGGGTGGGGATTGTCATGACAATCCCCGTGCTGTTTGTCACGCTGGCAGCACTGGCGCTTCGTCTGTCTTTCACTTTGTAATGAGATACTGATATGAGCAACATTACCATTTATCACAACCCGGCCTGCGGCACGTCACGCAATACCCTTGAGATGATCCGCAACAGTGGGACTGAACCCACGATTATTCTTTATCTGGAAACACCGCCAACCCGCGAGGAACTTGTAAAGCTGATTGCAGATATGGGGATCACGGTTCGAGCGCTGTTACGCAAGAATGTCGAACCTTTTGAAGCGTTAGGGCTGGCGGAAGACCGCTTTACTGACGAGCAGTTAATCGATTTTATGTTGCTGCACCCTATTCTGATTAACCGGCCAATTGTTGTGACTCCGTTGGGTACTCGTTTATGCCGACCTTCTGAGGTGGTGCTGGATATTTTGACTGATGAGCAACGTGGAGCATTCACTAAAGAAGATGGTGAATGCGTTGTTGATGCACAGGGTAAACAGTTCAAGAAATAAGTACATCTCAAGGGAGTACTAAGCGTACTCCCTTGAGTTTTCACGTTAGAAGATTAACTGCGTCAGGTATCCCATCATCACTGCCATGCCTAAAATCACTGTAAGGAATGCAATAATCATCGGTGTCCTGAACATGGATTTAAGCAAGATCACCTCTGTTAAGCTGGCTCCAGCACTCCCGATAATCAGCGCCATAACTGCGCCAGTTCCCATCCCCTTGGCTACTAAAGCTGAAGCCAGTGGGATGACCGCCTCTGCTCTGATATAGAGCGGAATACCGACAATAGCACTCAAAGGGATAGCAAATACATTATCACCACCGGCATGTTTAGCGATCCATTCGGTCGGCACAAAACCATAAATCAGGGAGCCAATCAGTACACCGGCCAGCAGATAAGGAAATACCTCCCTGAACTGTTTCCACGCTTCCTGCCAGGCTAATGTTATCGGCCGTGGTTTTGCTGTCACTTCACTATTACCGCTGGTACAACATGAACTATCTGGATTGCCAGTGGGAGAACTACAAAAGCAGTTAGATATACCTGGATCTACATTAAGCCATCATATATCAGCGTTAGTCTCTGTAGGACTACTCCATCAAAACAGGGAAAGTCGGACTCTGATGTGTGTTGCTCAGTATGATGTACTGGAAAGTATCATCCAGTACTTGCAGGATGAATGTTGCATCAATATTACTTCGGTTTCGGGCCCACACCTTAATCGTAAGTTATCCACATATTCACCTTTCCCGTTACAGGGCCTACGTAGGCATTTCCATTTTTAGTGATATCGGTTGTTTGAATAAAGCGCGCAGTAAATTTTACAGTGCTTTCAGAATCAAAAATAGATTTATCAGCAGGTGTTGATTTTGTTTCCCCCTGAGTGCCAACATTTGTTTCTGTACTATTATCTACATCAATATGCGCCCCGTTATACAACATTTCTATTTCAAGACCATTAATTTTAGCTCCGCCTGATGAATCGTATAAACTGATGTTTTTACTTGTCAAAACAGAACTCCCGGCGTCTTCAAACTTGAAACGAACGTTGGGTACCTGACCTGAGCATTCCAGACTCAGGTCTACGGGTTTTTCCTCCCCTTTAGCAGGAAGCGACCTGCCAGGTACCCGCGTGCCAACCCCAACGGCAATCCAGTTTGACATAGGAATTATGTAATCTTTGGTTTTTAACTGGCAAGATGGTCTAATAATATTTATCCCCCCGCCCCCCAGTACACTGCCTATAAAACCAGAAAATTTAACGAGCGAATTGATAGAATATTGTACGTTGGTACCTTGATTAAATACAATGGGTGTGCTTGCAGCGCTATAATCCACATTACCTGTTTTAATTAACTCAGCACTCAAGTATAATAGGCCACGATTAGTTTCAAGCTGCCAAGCATGCTTCCCTGAAGGCTCTATGATTTCCACTGCTGCATAAGCAACATATCCATAATAGCTGTCGTTTAATTCATAAGCTCTATAAGCTGTGCTTTGACCATCGGGACCAATCTTCATAGAAAGTCTATTTCCCAGGGGACTACTTATGCAGTTATTTTTACATGCCTGCGATTGATCGGAATAGACAGCATATAACTTAACACCGATCCCTGGATTGTTAGTGGGTATCGGACTTATCCCTGGCCCAATAAACTTAGTTTCTAATAGTCTACTTGTGGACCCATCACCTAGTTTTAATAATGACTCATCACCACTTCCAGAGAAAGCACTGAAATTGTATAAAAAAGACACGTCAAACTTGTACATATCCCAGCTGTATAAAACCGTACCGTTAGGAAGACTGTTATCTACTATGAGTGTTTTGGGGGCTGAAAATGGACTAGTAAGAGTATCAGCATCAATACCGCTTGCGGCTTGGTTGCCATTAGTATAGTCAATAGATTCATGACCAGAAGCTCCAGCCTGCACGCTATAAACGCTCATTCCCACAATAAAACATACACGCCACTTCATTGCCACGAAATGCATATTTCGACTAAGCCAGTCAGCTAATTTAATATTTACGAACGAAATCATGGTGGTATTTAACCTCTACAATAGTACGAATAGCACGAGAAATTAGGACTGCGAGCCTATTTATGAGCAACAAGTTCAGGAGAAAGCAGGAGGTCTCTTGACCTCACAATTGCACTTCCGTCTTTAAATCTTCGCCTGCACCACCATAGTCACTCATTGCGCTGTAGGTGATCGTCGCCTTTTTCCCCGTCATTGCTTTGGGTATAGCGTAGCGCTGGCTTCCCTTTGGTGCCGGCATCTTATATTTGTCATCAAGCATGGAACCATTTACCATCAACTTGCCGAAGCTGATGTAATAGGCGGATGGATTATTCGCTGTGAGCCATGTTGTCGTACCGTCATGTTCCACGGTCCAGGTCAGGCTATTGATCGCTTCACGTGCGCCTTTAGCATTAAGTCCTTGAGGACGCACAAATACTTTCAGGCGGCTTCGGATGGCAATAACCACTTTATTGTCTGCTTCTGTTTTAGCTTTTGGCGGTATTTCCTGAATTGAAAGCCAATAAACCGATTCACGATCTGGCGTTAATTCTGCGGGTAATACGACTAAACGCAGTTTACCCTGTTTTTGACCATCGAGTCGTAACACGGGCGGTGTCAGTACCAGGGGGATATTGGCATCCTTACCATTCACATCTTCCAGCCAGGATTGCACCATATAACTTTCCGATGATTCATTGATAATCTCAACCGGGGTCTCTTTATCACTGGCATAGGCCACTATACGTGTCAGCTGGGGGCGCACGGCGCTGTAAGCCGGTAGACAGAATGAGGAGAGTAGCAATGCCGCCAGTGTGGATTTTACAAACATATTCATATATTACCCTTACGCTTAAATGGCGTGACTTAACGGCAGTTAACCGTGACTTTCTGATACCAGTTATTCTGCTTACGCTGTGCTTCAGTTTGCGCAGGCAGGATGAAACTACATTGCTGTGCGGCAGAATCGCCCCAGGTTACGTTGATCTGCTGGTCTTGCGTCGCTTCCAGGCCACTTAGATAGGTGAGGCCGTTGTTGCCCACAATACCTGCCTCCTCTTTTTCGCCTTTAACATGCGCGACTGCACCAAGAGGAATATTTTTAGTACTTTGAACCACCGCCATGGCACGGCGACCGACACGGGTAGCAAAACGTAGCAGTACCGCGGCACCTTCAGTCGGAACCACTTTGCGGGTGCTCTCTTTAAGCTCCACGCCTTCAGTTTGGGTGGTATCAAGATTGATGGTGTTATATCTGTAGGGGCTAAGATAGGTAACAATTGCCCGGCCCCAACGGTCAGTATGTACACTGCTGTTGCTTGAAACACCTATACCGCTCGCGCCCGGGGTTTCAACAATACCGATTGTGTCGCCAAGACTTTGCGATAAAATAACCCCACCTTTGTACAACACAACACCACCACTGATCCCGGCTGACACCTGGTCATTATAGTCACTGTGGCTGGCTGAACCTGTTAAACTTGCTGCATTTGCGTTATAGCCGATCGATGCGGCTTCACTGAATTTCTTTTGAGCATCTTGCTGAACATTCGCAGAATAATTGAGGCGATTATCCAAAGCGCTCGCTGAATAGTTCAGCGATTGGCTGTAATCATTGTCCTTGTTGCGCGACAAACCGTAACTCAAGCTACTGTAATTACTTTGTTGCTCACCCCAATTCAGAGGCATGCTAATACTCAGACTAATTTGATTGTCGTCGTAGTCTGTGTCTTTGGTGTAAGTATAAGTAACAGAGACGTTAGCGTGACCAATTTGAGTGCCAAAGCCACCCGACATTGATGTGGATTTATCACTGTTTTGGTAAAATCGGTCCTGACTAAGTGAAAAATAAAGGCTGCTATTGCCCTGCAATCCCTGGTTCACACTCATTTCAATTCGGCTACGGCGGCGACGATCCCATTGCTCCTCGCCGTATTCATAACCATCGATGTCTTGATAATTACTGTGATCAACAAACTCTGAAAAATCGAGGAAATCTTTTGAGCGATATTGATAGCCGAGGATCTGCAAACCCGTATCCGTGGAATCAAATTGTTTCGCGTAAAGCATACGGATCGCACTGCCGTTGACAGTTTTATTCGTATCCCAGGTATCTTGATATCGCGCTTGTGCAAAATCGAATGAGAAGGCACCAATTGTGCCTACGTTCCATGCGGCACCCACTGCAATGGACTGATATTTGTCAGACGCGAGTACCGTATTATTAAGCGTAAACGATTCGAAGCCATATTCTATACTGCCGCTGCCCACCATCGGTTTCTCACCGGGTTGACCATCAGCACGGTATTGACCAGCAGCCAAGTTATATCGCATTGCACCCGGACGGATTAAATTTGGCAGCGAAGTGTATGGCACGCTGAAAACTTGTTTACTCCCATCAGCTTCTTCAACCGTCACATTTAAATCAGCCCCAACCTGGGCACTATAGAGATCGTCAATTTTAAAAGGACCGGGGGTTAAAGTGGTGCTGTAAACAATATTATTTTTTTGTCTCACCACTAAGCGTGCATTAGTACGAGCGATGCCTCGTATCACCGGCGCATAGCTGAACTGATTGTCCAGCATCATCCGGTCGCTGGTACCCAACGTGACCCCGCGAAGGGGGACAGTTCCCATAATATTACTGGGGGTGTAAGTGTAGAGGTCCCCTACAGACATTTTACTGCGCAGCAGGGCAATATCGCGGGCAAGATACAGACGGTCGTGGTTGGATTCCCAGCCTTGTTCAGGATCCTTACTGAAAGAATCAATACTATAAAAACGCCATGGCCCAACACTCGCTATACTATTGAGGCTGACATAGCTGCTTTGACTCGAGCTATCTTCTTCACGGTCGTCACCGGTCTCCATGCCTTTAAGCTTTGAACGATAAAAATATCCGCTGTAGCTCGTCCGAAGGCTGGGAGTGCCGTTATCCCACTCTTTAGGGGAAATCATCGTAAATCTTTGACTATCAATGGCTTCTTGTGGAACCGTTATTGACAGAATTTGTAATGTGTCGTCGTATACGACCTTGGCAGAAGGTATATGTGCCTCGACATCTTCGCATTTTTGAGCCGTCCCGGCTTTAGCAGTGTTTTCGGCCCCTATATCTGAAGTTTTTTCTGTATCTTTCCAGCCCTGATATAATGAAGTTTTAATACCTACGGTGTTGAGCAATTCATAACTCAGGCAAGGGGTAACTATTCTGCTTTTTTTATCCTCTATGAAATGTATAGAAAACTGGTCAACTAATTTATCATTAAGGTAAATATCAACTTTTTTCAGACCTGGCATGACATTATTACGGTAAAGGAAAACCTCGGGAGTGGCACCCGCTTTATCTTTATGAAGAAACACATTTTCAAATTCAGTATCTGCAAGCACAGCTGAAGAAATAAAAGGAGTGGCGACCAAAAATAACAGCCAAGGTTTACAATGAAAGGTTTGAAATGAACGAGGCGATTTCTTCATAAAAATACCAACGTGAACATCCATATTCAACCTATTCACTATCGCAATAACAATGTGGCAAGGGCGTTTGTATTGCCCAAAATCGCGCATGCGTTAACAGTTGGTTATATGAACTAAAAGGATTGAAAAAATACAGTGGGAAATCCCACTGTATTATGTTGCTTGGATATTAACCAGTATGACTGTTAGTAATAGGAAATAATATACTCAGCTGTACCAGTGACCGGGCCGGCGAGAACTGTATTAGTCAATGGTTTATAGGCTGCCATATAACTTAAGGTTATTGGACCTGAAGTCGCTGGTAATACAGCACCGGGATCCTGATGGGAGCCACCATTAAGGTCAACTTGAGCCCCTCCAGGAGTTAAAATTGCAACTGCGACGTTTGTATCACCACCTACAGCGGTATTACCCATCACATAGGGATCGCTCGCCGGACTAACGGCAGCAGTGAATGCGGTGCGAACATTTCCGAGCGGAGCTGCTGCCTGGCAACCCGTCAGGAGAATGCTAAATCCTGTCTGGCCAATGTAAGATCCCGGTGTCAAAGCATTAAGGGTACTGTCTGTTATGTTCGGTAAACTCACGTTTGCATTAGCACTTGGCGCAGCACCATTAGCTGAAACCCCTGTAATAGCTGTACATGCACTTGCGGTAACCATGCCATTAAAGGTAATTGTTCCATCAGCAGCATTTGCCAATGAAGTACCTAAAATTACAGACACCACACCTGCGAGAAGATATTTTTTCATTTTATAGCTCCATTCATAAAATTTTTAATAAGTGTTTTACTAACGACGAGTTCACATGTAAATAAAATTACTAGACAATAGAATAAAAAAATAAGGTATATGCTAGTCGTGTCTATTAGATGCTAATTATCTGTGGCAGTAAAATTAAATATAAAACAGTGAAGCCGTGAAAAAATGATCACTCAGTGTTTTATAGCGCCTTTTGGCGCCAATAAAGCACATATCACTAAATAATTCTCATTAGTAGCATGCAATATTGCATTGGTGGTTTTTTTTTGATTATTCACTTTATCTTATTAATTTAATTAAGACTGTCATTAAGAGTTCCTGCAAGCCGTTCGTATCATTTAGTTAATGTCTGAGAAATATTCTCAGCACTCTTAAAGATAATAATTTCATTAAGTTGAAATTTCGCTTTCAGTAGTTGTTAGAGTATTAACACCATGTGCTCACAGTCATCAACCTACTCATTTGATTTTTTGTTCGCAGCAACATAATCTATTAAATAGACACGTGAAAAAATTTCCCCACTCATGAGTTTTTCCGTATCGACTGCAAAACCTTTTTTTTGATCTGTTGTAGGAGTGTAAGTTGCCGGAAACGAGTGCTCATTAACCAGTTCTGGCTTTTCATTATTGTATTTTCAACAAAGGTGATAGTGGACATACTTATGAATAAAGATGATTTTTCAAAAAAAAATTATAAAAATCAGTTAAATCTGCTAGTTGCATTTGACGCTGTGTATCACACCGGTAGCGTAAAGCTTGCTGCTTCACTGCTCAATTGTAGTCCCTCAAACATAAGTCAGTCCTTGCAGCGACTGAGAGTATTATTTGATGACCCGTTGTTTGTACGGGATGGTCAGAAAATAAGTTCTACAACGTTCGCAGAACAACTGTATGCAGAGACGAAGGATAGCCTCCATGAATTGCAATATGTTATAAACAATTTAGGTAAAACAAATAAGACTAAGCTAATTATTGAAAGTACGCCCTACTTTTCAATGAAATATGTACCTTTGGTTACTGAATTCCTAAACCAAAAAAATATTGAATGTGAAATTGTTAGCATCAATCATTTCGCTACCCGTTCAATGTTTAGTGACAGACTGTCTTTAAAAAAAGTTGATATTGCTTTGGGTATGAAATCAGATATGGGACATTCCAGAGAACATTTTCACATTGGCAGAGATAAAAGCGTGTTGGTTTGCAGTAAAAACCACCCCCGCCTGAAAGACAGTTATAATCATGGAGTTGATGCCCCTGAAAAAGTAGCTTTGTTATTTTCTGACACACCAGAAGTCATGAAAATGAGAGCGCTTAATCCTAATTTTTATGAAGATACTATGAACTCTTTAGTGGCTAAGTCTATATTCACTATCAGCTCTCATTTGTCTGTGTCATGTTCTTTAGCGATGATGCCAGAGTGGTATTTCAATAAATTTCAGAACGTATTCAATCTTAAATCCCTCACGTCTAACCTTGAGCTTCCCGTCATTGAAGAGTGTATGTATTTCAACAAATCCTCCATAAATAAAGCGCTGTATCAGGAAATATATGAGTATTTGAAACAACATTACAATGAGTGCTAGGTTGTACTGTAATTATTTTGATACTACCTAACGTTTCATTTTAATCACATGCAGCCCACAGCAGGAAAATAATAAATACCGGCTCGCGCTTTCCCTTGCTTCCCCCCTCGGTGGTGCTGCGATGCGCCTGGGTACTTGTCGGCCCAGACGTCTGCGAATGCATCCAGCGCCATCAGGGAGGCTTCCTCTGTCGGAGCCTGATACACCGTTTTCAACCCGCCAGTGACGGCTTTGTAATCCTTCCACGACACGTATTTCAGGCTGTTGCGCACCATATGGATGATGCACAACTGGATGTGCGTCTGAGGATAAACGCTGTTTATCGCATCCGGGAAGCCCTTCAGGCCGTCCACGCAGGCAATCATAATATCCTGAAGACCCCGGTTTTTCAGCTCTGTCAGCACACTGAGCCAGAACTTTGCCCCTTCGTTTTCTGCCAGCCACATGCCCAACAATTCTTTCTGGCCTTTGGTATTAATGCCCAGAGCGAGGAATACGGCTTTGTTAATCACGCTGCCGCCGTGACGAACTTTAACCACGATACAGTCACAGTGCATCCAGAGGTCGATTTTGCCACTCTGTTACCTGTTCTTTAACCGCATCAGTGACTTTAGATATCAGCGTGGGAGACACGTCCGCATCGTACATTTCCTTGAACTTGGCGACGATTTCACGGGTCGTCATGCCTTTGGCGTACAGGGACAAAATCTGGCTATCCATCTGCGTGATGCGCGTCTGATTTTTCTTTATCAGCTGAGGCTCGAAGGTGTTTTCACGATCGCGAGGTGTGCTCAGTTCGATCTCGCCATCGTCGCACAACAGCGTTTTGGATGAATAGCCGTTGCGGGTATTTTAGCCTGATTTTGGGGCGTTTTTCTCGTGTCCGAGGTGGTCAGTCAGCTCTGCATTGAGCGCTGTTTCGACGGTTAATTTCGTGAGTATACGAGAAAACGCATTGAGATCGGCTTCGGTTTTAAGGCCTTTAGCCAGTTCAGCCGCAAGGGCTTTGAGTTTCTTTTCGTCCATAATTTGCCTGTCTCCGTTACTGGAGTGAACATATCAAAAACAGGCAATTACACAATTTTAATTACAGTCTCAGAATAAGCCCGGCAAACCCTTTGCCTAAATAATCGGGCGAGGTAAAAATAGCCTCTATAGCTTGATTTCTGATATTCCAGCACTCTTCTGCCTCTGCAGGCGTTGCCAATCTAACTTTCATCACTTCACTCCCCATTTGCGCGAATTTACCTGAATCACGTATTCACCCGAACCTTTACTTTTTTCATACCCTATTTAAAATGTCTATAATCATTTCTTCTTTATAGGTATTCGTCCAATGCGCCATTGATGCTGCCGTCTATCTGACGGCCAATTTACTAGTCCCGACTTATCGGGCCAGTTTCTGGCATCTATGGAGTAGTTACATGACGAATTCATTCATTACGCTTGAAAGCGTATCTTTTGTATTACCTGACGGCACAACGCTGTTCTCACAACTCAATGAATCTTTCGACTCACGTCATACCGGCCTTGTTGGGCGAAACGGTGTGGGTAAAAGCGTTCTCTCGCAAATTCTGGCCGGGATAATCCCTCCTTCATCGGGCAGATGTAACTGTTCCGGCGTTGCGTATTATCTGGCTCAGCAAACCCACTATCAGGCAGAAATGACCGTTGCAGAACTCGCAGGGATTCAATCCATTATTGGCGCACTTGAGCGCATCGAAATGGGGAGTGTCTCAATGGCAGATTTTGAATTGGTCGGCCAGCAGTGGGATATACGCCAGCGTTTGGACATTGAGTTAGAGCGGTGTGAACTGGGGCATCTTGCGCCATCAACACCTGTCAGCCAGTTGAGTGGCGGCGAAGCCATGCGCGTGTCACTCATAGGGGCCTTGCTTTCACAGGCCGATTTTTTGATTCTCGATGAACCCAGTAACCACCTTGATAGAGCAAACCGTCTTGCATTGATTGCTCAGTTACAACGCTGGCCTGCCGGGCTATTGGTGGTAAGCCATGACCGAGAATTGTTGGAATCGATGCAGCGGATTGTTGAGCTTTCTTCCATCGGCTTGAACAATTATGGCGGCAATTACTCGTTTTACGCCCAGCAAAAAACGCAAGAAACACAAAGCGCACTTCAGCTGCTGGAACAGAGAAAACGTGAACGCCAGCGCGAACAGAAGAACCTTCAGGATCAGAAGGAACGTTTAGAGAAACGGCAATCGCGTGGTCATCGCCAGGGGCGAGAAGCTAATCAGGCTAAAATTTTGCTGGGCGGACAAAAGCAACGCAGTGAATCGTCGGTCGGTAAATTAAACCAACTCCATCTCGCCGCTCAGGAATTACTTGATCAACGCGTGCATGAAGCGGCAACGCGCGTTGAAGATAATGCTGAAATCGTTGTGCATTCGCTTGCTGTGAACTCTCCTTCACGGCGTCTGGTTGCAGAGCTAAATCAGATACAACTGCCTTTCGTGACAGCTTTTTCTTCACCATTGAACCTGTCGATATACGCTCAGCAACACATCGGTATCGTTGGATGTAACGGCTGCGGAAAATCGACACTTTTAAACGTACTATCTGGCAAACTTCAGCCATTAAGCGGTGCTTTACGTATCCCACATGGCCATACCTTACTTAATCAACATCTCGACAACCTTGATCCGCAACGTTCAGTTCTGAAGCAGATACGTGAAGCCAACCGCAATGCCAGTGAAGCTGATTTGCGCATGCGGCTTGCGCAGTTGGGCCTGGATGCTCACAAAATCCAAATTGCCAGCGGATGCCTGAGTGGTGGTGAGCGCCTGAAAGCTGCGCTGGCGTGTGTGTTGTACGCTGACCCCGTGCCACAACTATTGCTGCTCGATGAACCCAGCAACCATCTGGATTTGCCTTCTATTCAGGCACTAGAGACAATGCTGCGGACTTATCAAGGGGCATTGGTGGTTGTTTCGCACGATGAGACGTTCCTGAAGAGCCTGAACTTAACAGAACGCTTATCTATCACCGACGGTAGCTGGAAACTTGAGGCGTGTTAACGTTTTAAGGGTAGTAAACGGTTATCAGCATGAAATCTAGCGTGTGACGCTTGATTCGATCATCATGTTTTTAATAGGCTCTTTGTCGCTACCACAATGGCTATCGTGCAATCTTGCAATGCAAAAGGTGAATGATCATTGAATATGAATAAATATGGTCAGCCTGTGGGTTTCCCACTTCCCGACTGGCAACCTGCACCCTTTCCAGCCCGAGCTCAGCTCAGTGGCCATCACTGTAATCTTTTACCTCTTGAAACCAGCCATTGCGGTGATCTTCTCGAAGCCTTCTCACAGGCGCCTGATGATAGAGACTGGACCTGGCTTGGTGCTGAGCAGCCTACCTGCTTACAGCAAATGCAGCTTTGGGTTGAGAATAAAATTAACGATCCCGGGCTGGTTGCATGGGCCGTGGTGGACATAAACAGTGGTCTTCCGGTTGGTGTCGTCTGCTTTAGCAATATTGATATTGTTAACGGTGCGATAGAAATAGGACATGTCACTTGGTCACCCAAGATGCAACGAACCGCCATGGGCACAGAAGCCATATTTTTGTTGCTGAAAAATGCATTTTCTCTGGGCTATCGCCGTGTGGCATGGCGTTGTGACTCGCTCAATTTGGCTTCCAGAAATGCTGCAGACAGACTGGGTTTCAAGTTTGAAGGACGCTTCCGTCAGGCCATGACACGCAAACAACGCAACCGTGACACGGACTGGTTATCCATTATCGATATTGAATGGCCAACAGTGGAAAGCTCACTTTCAGGCTGGCTTTCGCCGGGCAATTTCACAGCCAGCGGACAGCAAAAGCGCAAACTTGCGAGTTTTCGAAGTCACCCATAACGTTTTCAATACTGATGCAATATGGTCGCTGGTGCGGCCATATTTGCTCCATCGTATTACGTTATTGCCCGCTATCAGTGATTTCAGCCCTCAGCCATTGCTCGAAAGCCTGTAGTGCAGCGTCATTTATTCCAGTCTCTACTGGTTTCACCAGGCAAAAGCTTTTACTTAGCACTACAGATTTGGGCCAGGGCGCTGCTAGTGCCCCGCTGCTGAGATCTTTTTCAACATACATCCACGGTACTAATGCCACGCCATCCCCTGCCAGCGCCGCTGCGATTGCCATTTCGTGAAGGTCATATCTGACCCCTTGAGCCGGGTTATCGAGGACAATTCCACTTTCACAAGCGTAGCTATACCAGGCCTCTGGATTTTGTCTGCGATGAATTCGCGGTAGTTCGTTCAACTGGCTGGAAAGATTTGTATCTGTAAGCAGCTCTGGATGACATACCGGAACCAGATTCTCCTTAAACAGAAAATCCATGCGCATACCCGCCCACGCGGGGTGATCAAAATGCACTGCAGCATCAAAACCACTACCGGTAAGAATAAATGGATCGATTCTGGCCGCTATATTCAGTGTGATGTCTGGATGCTGTTTTCTGAAACTGCTTAAGCGAGGAATGAGCCAGCGGCTGGCAAAGGTCGGCAGCGCAGCTAACTCCAGACTTCTGTTTCCTTCCGGCATTCCGGTTATGTATTGAGTATCTCGGTCCAGGCGCTCAAGCGTTTCACCCACGTGACGTGCATAGCGCGCCCCGACAGGATTGAGCTTCACGCGACTTCCCGTTCGGTCAAATAGCTTACATTTCAGTAGCGATTCGAGGCGTGCAATTTGACGGCTGATGGCACCTTCCGTCAGCGAGAGTTCTTCTGCCGCACGGGCAAAATTACCGTGTCTTGCTGCGGCTTCAAAAGCCAGCAACGAAGCGCTACTGGGGATATTTCTACGCATAACCGCTGCCTTTTTAGTTGAGGGTGGGTTTTATTGTCAGTGACAAAATGTCACTGAATGATGAAATAATATCGATTCAGAAGCGATAATACAGCGTGTAGCATGACGAAATGTCAGTTGAAGGATATTCCTTCTCCACAATTTGTCTTGCTCTCAAGAGGAACCGTTCATGAGCTACCCGTCCTTTGCATCTCATCAAATCGGTGATTACCAGGTTACCGTCCTGAGTGACGGAAATATGTCTGCAAGCCTTGAATTATTGTGCGGTATTGATATTGCTGAAGCTGGTGAAATACAGCGTAATGCCGGGATTGCTGAACCAGGCAATATTCACATCAACTGTTATCTTATCCGTGGCGTTGGGCGAACCATTTTGGTTGATGCTGGTACAGGTGGTCTGAATAATGCTGGAGGGAAGCTCAAGGAAAACCTTTATGCGGCCGGAAGTAGCCCAGAAGAAATCGATACGCTTCTTTTAACTCACGGTCATCCTGATCACATAGGCGGCCTGCTCGATATTGAGGGGCGCCCGGTTTTTAAGAATGCGACACTCCATCTTAATGCTCTGGAAGCAAAATACTGGCGCAATGATACCTGGCAAAAACAAGCAAGTGAGCGTGGTCAACGCAATTTTGCATTGGCGCGCCGAACGCTGGATGCCTATGAAAAGAGTGTCAGTTTTTTGGATGGGAATGAGATTGCTAAGGGTATTCACCCGGTCTGGCTACCGGGTCACACGCCAGGTCACACCGGGTTTCGCATTGAGTCGGATAATAAAAGCCTGGTGATATGGGGAGATATTGTCCATTTCCCACATATTCAATCTGCACAACCGGCTGTTTCTATTGCGTTTGACTGCGACCCTGTTCAAGCCGAAGTGACCAGGAAAAAAATTCTGGAACAAGCAGCCCGAGAAAAATGGCTCATTGCAGGAATGCACTTTGCCAGACCGGGATTTGCTCACGTTATTCCTGAAAATGATGGGTATCGTATCGCATACGTTGAAGCCTAACAGGCTGCTGTAGAGCAAAGGATTGCTCGGAATCAATGCTTTGAAACTTTCGTTTTATTCAATTCACAGTGAGCTGGAATAACCGTAAAAAAGCGACTTTGCCCTTTTCTGTAATTACCACCTCTCTGTAACCAGCGATTTTAGTTATCCACCCCTTTTGTTCAAAGAACAGCATCAGTGCAGCACCGGCACCGCCTCCAAGGTGAAATCTTCTCTCGCTCCAGTCAAGGCAAGCACAGGAGCTTTTGCGCCTGCTATTTGGATCGATGAGCACGCCCATATTCTGAAACTGAAGCGTTCCTGTCGGCGAAAGCAGATTACCATCAGGAGAAAACCAGCCTTCTTTGAACATGAAGTTATAGATTCCAACAGCAACTTCTCCGGCCATATGGTCGTAGCATGTCCGGGCAACACGTAAATGTGACGGTGTTTTGGTCTCAAGCGTCTTTCCACTGTGCATTGATACCACCATCAAAGTTTCAAGAAGAGCTGCAATATCGCTTCCAGCCAGGCGGTAATAACGATGCCGCCCTTGAGACAGGCATGTAACTAAGCGGCTATTAAGCAGTTTTGCGAGATGCGCGCTTGTTGTTGATGCGGCGATATTGGCAACCGTACTTAATTCTGTTGCCGTCCATGCCCGACCATCCATTAGCGCACAAAGAATGCTGACCCGCGATGGGTCAGCAATGGCTGATGCAACAACTGACATGGATGTTTCGAGATAGTCAGTTTCATCAACAGCAGTTTTTGAAACTTTTAAATTCATTCCGCAGGCACTTCCCATTGTTTGGTTACTTTAGCGGCAAGGTCGTTATTGTCGGTCAGAAGAATCAAACGATTATTATGATCACTATATTGTACATTGATATTAATTCCATTCAGAGCAATGACCTTGGCAATTTCACCGAGCTCTCCAGGCTTTTCTTGTTTTAATTTTCTGATTAATGGCAATGTGATATTTTTAACATTCAGACCAGCCTCGCTAAGCACTTGTGCCGCAAGCTCACCATCTTCAACCAGAAAATGAGCATGGCTTTCATCACCGATGGTAAAAACACCTCCGCCTTCAAGTCCTATCCCACTTTGGCCGAGTAAAGATCCCAGCGATGACAGTGCACCCGGAGTATTGGTAAGAATAACGTGAATATCAAACATGGCCAGAATCTCTATTTTCAGATGAATAATCGCGCAGGACATGTGCAACTCTGATTCTGTAAAAAGAAAATATAGATTCCCGCCCTTCAAATTGAGCAGCCTGGTGTTTTAGGTTTTGTTTCCATGCTATGACAGACTCTTCACTTTCCCACCATGACAGCGACAGGATTTTTCCTACGGTATTCAGACTTTGAAAACGCTCAATTGAAATAAAGCCTGCAATTTGCTCCAACTCTGGCTTTAATTCTGCAGCCAGTTGTAGATACCGCTCTTGTTGTGTAGGTATGGCATTCGCTTCAAAAAGTACCGCAATCATAATACTGCTCCTGAATGTACGCTTGTGAAGCCTACTATAGGGATTCAATAAGATGATGCTTCGTTGGTAAGCGAAGTATGAATGTTCAGGAGAAGTTACAGTGGTTTTCATCGCCATTACGTGCGCTGATTTGTAAGCTCAGCGCAGGTTCTTTGGCGCAATTCGCCAGAGAGAATCTTCATAAAAGATGAGGATTGCTGGCGTTAGCCGCTACGATCTGTGGGCAACAGTATTAGCGAGGTACAACAAACAGTGATTTGCATTTTGGGCAGAGCAATGTTTGCCCCTGGCGAATTTTGTTGGCGGGAAAAGAGGCTTTATTTCCACAGATTGGACATGTCACAGTGCCATTTGTGGCGTTACTAAAGCGCTTCATTGCATAATCGAATATAGACATGAGGATTAGCCTTTCAATGAATGAGGTTCATCGTATCACGCCCTGATCAAATAGCGCACAAATTATCCAGTAGACAATTGAATCTTAAATTAATAAAAATATCTGCATCCATATAATCAAAAATTCACCATTAAAAACTGCACCTTAATGCGTTGAATATTCAACAGTTGGGGTGCAGTCCAGGTCGTTAAATTATGATAATTTAAAATGTCTGCCAGTGACCTTCTGATGCATGTTTTCCCTGCTTCGTTGGGACTAAGAGCGGAGCCACAGGCATTGTGTTTTTATCTTCACCATTCAAGCGTAAATTATTGGTTCTTTTTTGAAGTTCTACCACCTGGTTTTTTAGAACATCTGAGGATTCGGCGAGTTCCACAACGACTGCAGCATTACTCAGAGTAACTTTTTCCAGCTCGGACAAAGCAATGGTTATTTGTTGAATACCTTTTTCCTGCTCATTCGTGGATATGAAAATATGCTCCATCAGCATGTTAAGATCATCTGATCCTGAAACGATGTCGTGCATGTTTTTTTCTGCTTCAGATACAAGTTTTGCACCCTGCATTACATTGGTATTTGTTTTTTCAATCAGCGCTTTTATGTTTTTGGCAGACTCAGAGCTTTTTTGAGCTAACACTCGGACTTCACCCGCCACCACTGCAAATCCTTTGCCGTGCTCACCCGCTCGCGCGGCTTCAACCGCTGCATTAAGCGCCAGGATATTCGTCTGAAACGCTATCCCATCGATAATGCTAATAATTTCGGTCATTTTCTTCGAACAATCAGTAATGGATACCATATTCTCAGTGAGTTTATGCATCAACTCACTCCCATGACCTGCAGATTTATGGGCTTCATTGGTTATATCGTTTAACTGGCGGGTGTTTTCTGCATTGCTCTTTGTCCCCGCTGAAATCTCTTCCATGCTTGATGCTGTTTGCATCAGCATGGCCGATTGTTGTTCAGTTTTGACGGAGAGTTCGGCACTTTGGTTAGCCAGCGTGCCGGATAAAATGCTGGCCGAATTGGATGATTTTCTTATATCCATGACCAGACTGGATATTTCTTTTGCGAGGCTATTTATCCCTGGAATTAATTTCCCCGCACAGTTATTGCCAAACTCGCGGATAGAAATTGATAAATTCCCTGAGTTGATTTCATCAATATTTCTTTTAACCTCGTTAATCGGCCTCACAAGATATTTAGTCATGTAAAACCATAAGGTTGAGATCAATACAACGCCGACGATGTTCAACATGAGGATGACACTCACATTTGCTACCAGAAGGAAGGCCATAAGATCAATAAAGACAAAAGAGGCAGATATAAAAACAAGGATAACGGTTCTTACGCTGTAGTTGTTAAGCATACCTAACCCTATAACATGTTTTGCTGGTTCTTTATTTATTGTCGGTATTGATGAAAAAGCCAGTGCATAATTGAAATTGAAGCTATGTATTGCCATAAGCAAATGAAATAGTTTTTTACACTTCTTTACCCTTCTGCTTTTGAAGCTGAAAAATTACCCTATAAAAAAACGGCACCATCGCGCCGTTAGCTTCTCTAGATTATTTACTGTTCAGAGCGTCATCTGGCCAGTATTTGTAACCATTAACCATGGCTTGTGCGGCAAGCCCCTTCTCGGTGAGTTCGTAAACATCGACTGATTTAGGCACTGCCACACTGTCCGGAGCAACGGCACTTGCCGAAGCCCCCAACGCAGGCAACCCTTTATCGTCATATTTGGCCGCGGCATTTGCATCAGCGCCAACAATATAGCCATTCTTAATAAAATCGCTCAGCGCTTTGCTGTCCTTGAACACCAGAACGGTTCGCTGTTGCTTCACGCCCATCCCCAATCCTGCCCCGGCCTGTGCCATTTTCATATAGGTGTCTTTCCCTGACCTGAGGTCTTTCACAACACCATATCCACTGCCAAACCCAAATAACAAAATCTTGCTACTGTTATTGGAGAACACCGCATACCCTTTTGACTTCAGGATCTCACTGCGGGCTTCAGGGTGGACCTTATACAGTTTCATCAGCGTATCAATTCGCATCTGCTGAATGGCACTTCGTTGCTGGCTAGCCGTATCGCCCTTTGCGCTACAACCTGCAATGGCCAAAGCGGCAATTAGAAATAGCTTTTTGTACTTCATGTATATCCTGATTCAAAAAATAGGCGGCAAAACGAACAAATTCTGTTGCCAAATACCAAAAATAAGAATGCGGATTTTATGTTTCAGCAGTGTTGCATGTTATTTAATTTGTGCTGATTTTTATTTTCTTTGTTTATTTTTATACAAGATTTAACTGGAAATGATTTTGATATTGAAGGTCAGTGCGGCGTGCGCAAAAAACAGCCAACCAGCTAATTAAGTGGATATTACGATGAATGTTATATAAGGTTATTTTTCACTTGATTATTGACGGAGTCTTTACTCATGAAACGTAAAAGTAAAAATATAGCTGAAGCATATTTCTTTTCGTTCTTAAGCTACCTGGTGACAAAGTGGGTTTTTTCTGATCTTTACTATTTCATGCCAAAATATCTATATCCTAGGCTATCTATAGTGTCGATTTTCTTCGCACTAAGTTTTGGTTTTCTAACCTACAAGTTATATAAACTTATCATTTGGGCATTTACAGATTAACCCCCCAGCGTACTGCCTGAATAATAACGCAGTGCGATTTTGCAATTAACAAAAACCATTAGTAAAAGTTAAGTATGATGGTATATGTCTGCTGAACCAAGCATTTAGTGAGAGAACTAAAAATAATGACGCGCGCTTTACCTTTGTTTGCTGCTGGCAGTCTACGGCTGGCTTTAACCCCGCTACTTAACCATTTTACCCAACTCACAGGGATTGAGGTTGCGGCACAATACGGCCCGGCAGGGTTGTTGAGAGAGCGCATTGAAGCTGGAGAGCCCTGCGCCCTTTTCGCTTCTGCCAATCGGGAGCATCCCCAACACTTACTTGCGACAGGTAAAGCGACCAAAACCCAGACCTTCACCTGGAATCAACTGGTATTAACTACGCAAAAAAGTGGCGACTGGCTAGATTTGCTCACTGACCCAGCACTACGGATTGGTACTTCCACGCCTGGGTGTGACCCGTCTGGTGATTACACATGGGCACTGTTTGATAAACTCGAACAGCTTCAGCCAGGTCTTGGGCAGCAACTGCGCCTGCGGGCAATTCCGCTGGTTGGTGGCCGTGATACGCTCAGCGTCCCGCCAGGTGAACTGGCTAGCGCCTGGATTTTACGCCACGGCTTCGCCGATGTGTTTATTGGCTATGCGCATTATGGCAAAGCGTTGAGCGGGCAGCTGGATATCCGTTGCGTACCAATTGCGCCAGAACACAATATTCGCTGCGAATATCAGTTGGCTGTGCTCGAGAATTCCGCAGAGGTAATGGCACTGGTTGAATTTATTCTTAGCCATGAAGGACAAGCGTTTCTGACTAGCGCTGGTTTTTTACCACTCACTTCTCAATCGTAAAGAGTGGCGCAACAAACGGGGTGGCATAGTTGCCCATCCTGATTTTCCGCAACGTTAAACCATAAGCTTGAGACAGATTCTCTTCAGAAGCGATGGTATCGGTCGCGCCGGCCAACCATTTCCCTCCAGGCAAAAGCAGCAGCGTATGGGTTGCAACCTGCAATGCATGAACTGGATCATGGGTGGTAAAAATGATGCCGCGATGCTGGCGGTGAGCCAGATCGCTAATCAGTTGTAACACCACCTGTTGGTTGGCTAAATCCAACGCTGAACAAGGTTCATCCAACAATAAGATTTGGCTGGCAGTCACAAGCGCGCGGGCAATCATCACTAATTGCTGCTGCCCGCCAGAGAGAGAAGTAAAAGGTGTTGAAACCAACTGTGCAATATTTAACTGCTCCAGCGCCTCGATAACTTTCTGCTTATCCGCACTGCCCGGTTGTGAAAATAGCTTCACATGCTGCGCCCTTCCCATCAGCACCACATCGCTTACCGAGTACGGAAAGGGCAAGTGCGAATGTTGCGCAACAATACCAATGCCACCCTCATTTTCTATATTCCCAGCGAGGGGTTTTAATGTACCTGTCAGCGTGTCAAGCAAAGTGCTTTTCCCCAAACCGTTGCGTCCGAGAACTGCCCAAACCTCCCCTTGCTGGCAGTGAAAGCTGAGCGGTTCAAACAACGGCTCTTTGTGTCCGTATAACAGTTGCTGAACACGTAATTCACCCGTTTTCATCGACGGCCTCTACGGCTTGAGTGTATTAGCAAAAAGGTAAACAGCGGTGCACCCAATAAAGCGGTGATGATTCCCAATGGAATTTCGGCTTGCATTAACGTGCGGGCAATATCATCAACGACAATCATAAAGCCGCCCCCCATCCAGAATGCTGTCGGGAGTAAACGACGATGGTCAACCCCCACCAGAAGACGCGCCAGATGAGGAATGACTAATCCGACCCACGCAATACTGCCACTGACAGCGACCTGTGCTGCTACCAAAAATGCACAGCAAACCAATACGCTGCGTCGAAGGGGTACCACGGAAATACCCAACGCCTGCGCGTCTTTATCGTTAAGTGACAATAGGTTAATGCGCCAACGTAACTGGAACAAAATCGTAGTAGAAATTATGACCGGAACAGTCAGCATCAAAACTTTATGCCAGTTGGCGGTTGCGAAACTCCCCAACAACCAAAAAACGATGTTAGGTAAAACTTCTTCTGTATCGGCCTGATATTGAATAAGGCTTACTAGGGCTGCAAAAAAACCACTCAGAATGATACCGGAGAGAATCAGCACCAATGCGTTTTCTCGCCCCTGCAAGGCGGCGATCGCATAGACCAGAATCAATGCGCTCAGTCCGAAGAAAAATGTCGACCCCATCATCATTAATGGTTCAAGACCAAGCAGAATCGCCAGCGTGCCACCAAAGGCTGCGCCTGACGTCACGCCGATGATATGTGGATCAACCAGCGGGTTATGGAAAACCCCTTGCAGCGTTGCTCCACATAAACCCAGCGCGCCACCGGCAAGCAAAGCCATCAGAATACGCGGTAGTCTTACCGTCCAGATGACCTGGTTGGCAATGTTTTGCGTATCGGAGAAATGAGTTAGCTGATGGAGAACTTCACTTAGCGTAAGTGAATATTGACCTAAGCAAAGTGAAGCAACTCCCAGCAACAGCACTGAGATAATCAGTACCAGTTGCTGGGGAATTAATGACTCACTACTTAGCATCGGGCTGCCAGTTCACACGATAAAAGTTCTGGTAGTAATCTTGCGCCTGGGCATCGACATCGACGTTTTTATAGGCATCCGGATAGAGTTTTTTCGCCATCCACAACTCGCCAATCGCCATGGCTTCCGGCATTGGGTAACCCCAGGCTTTCGCATATTCCGGCATTAACCAGACACGATGGTTTTTCACGGCATCAATACCCTGCCAGTTCGGGTCATTCAGAATTTCAGTCACCACCTGCGGATAGCGATCCTGCACGAAGATAACTTGTGGATTCCACTGTAATACCTGTTCCAGAGAAACCTGGCGCGCGCCTTTTACGCTGGCTGCGGCGACGTTCAACGCACCTGCATGCTTCATCATAAGCCCAGTGTATTTACCTGAGCCATAAGTCATCAAATCAGGGTTCGCCATGTAGACACGCACTTTCTGCGTATCAGGGATATTTGCAACCGGAGCGTTAAATTTCTCACGCGCCGTAAAGGTATACTTGATGAGTGCTTCACCCTCAGGTTTGCGCCCCACCACATCTGCAATGAGACGGATACCTTGTTTTAGCCCTTCGTTGTAGGCCAGCTCTTCATCCGCCATCGTCGGATTCATTTTATCCTGTTGCCCGTCAGCATCCTTTCTCAAAGAGACTGCCACGACAGGGATTCCAGCACTCTGAATCTGCTGAATCATCTCAGGGGGTGCATAGTTGGCGACGAATACCACTTGCGGGTGAATGGCCAACAAGCTTTCGATATTTACCGAGGTGAGATCACCCGGAGTCGGCAGCGAGGTAATCTTAGGCATAAAGCGTGAAAACTCAGGGCCAAGCTGTTTTTTCCAGCTGGTCATCACACCTGCTATTTCATTTTGTGCATTAAGCTGAACCAATAGATTCAAGGTCTGATGCTGTAACACCACCACTTTTTCAACATGATCAGGAATAGTGACCTGGCGACCAAGTTGGTCAGTGATGATTCTGTCTGCCTGAGCGTTCAATGCGAAAAACATACTGGTGAGAACCAGTACGATATTACGAAGGATTAACATAGTTGCCATCTGGGAAAGGAGTAAATTCGATATATATTAAATTATATAGCGATGGCATTAGCAACTGATTATCGATCCTTACTGCTTGCCTGGCAAAACATGGCTGCTATCCTAAGCGCCATTTTCAGCTAATGATATTGCCAATGAACGCGCCTGAAAGCCTACTATCTGTTCGTGACCTAACCCACTGCTTTGCCGGTAAAACACCACAGGTGAATGCGGTGTCATTTGATATTTATCCCGGTGAATTTGTTTCAATAATAGGGCCAAATGGTAGCGGGAAATCGACTGTGTTACGGCTTATCATCAGCGAGCTGCTACCCGCTCACGGCGAGATTGTGATTCAGGGTAAAGCGTTAAGCACCATGAAACCCATTGAACGCGCGCGCTCTGTCGCTCTACTGACCCAGCATGACAATGCAGATTTACGTCTAACAGTGCGTGAATATGTGGCATTGGGGCGCATTCCCTGGCAGGCCGAATATCCAAATGTTGAACATGAAAACGCCATTACCGAGGCGATTAACGATGTTGGCATCACGCATCTACAACAGGTTTCGTTGGGGAAATTATCCGGTGGTGAGCGTCAGCGAGCAGGTTTAGCCCGTGTTCTGGCCCAACAACCCGCTTTGCTGTTGTTGGATGAACCGACCAATCATCTCGATCCACTCGCCCGTCATCAGTTGCTTAGCCTCGTCAGACACAAAAACATCACCACCATTGCGGTGTTGCATGATCTTGAATTGATTCAACCTTTTTCAGAGCAGGTTCTGATGATGAACCATGGGCAACTGATTTGCCGAGGTACGCCGGCGCAGGTTCTGGACTCACCCTGGCTTGCAAAAATATTCGGTATGCAGAGCCTGCATGTTACACATCCCAACAGTGGCAAAACACTACGCATCTTCGAAGCCCTGCCATCACAATTTGATTGAAATACAAATAACTAAGCATTGTTTGATCTGACCAGACCTATTCACCCCATCAATTCCTGTATGGTGCGGCGGTTTATCAGGAAGCGAGAGTTTCGCTTTCGGTTCTGCCGTTTTAGCGCACGTCGCTATCCGGGATAGTGTGCTCAGGTGAGGTTCCATTCTGGACACCCTGTCCCCGCTATTCATGTCCGCAAGGTCAATCATTTGCGGCAATAGTGAATCAGGAGTATGTGTGAAAAAATTAATTCTAGCGGCGTTACTGACCGTGATTTCTGGCGGCGCGGTTGCCTCTGGCTTCCCGGTCACCGTCGATAACTGTGGTAAACCAATGACGTTTACCGAGGCGCCTAAGCGCATGGTCGTTCATGACATCAATATGTCTGAAATGGCCTTCGCTCTACATCTGCAACCAAAAATCGTAGGCGTCAGTGGCATTTCTGGCTGGTATAAAAATATCCCGGCATTTACTCGTTTGCAGGGTTCTATCCCGGAAATTGCGCCGAAATACCCGTCGATGGAAACGTTACTGGCGGCAAAGCCCGACCTGTTCTTCGCCGGCTGGAACTATGGTTTACGTGGCGATGTCACGCCCCATGCACTGGCGAAATTTAATATAAAAACGCTGGTCCTGACCGAAAGCTGTATTCATGTAGATAGCCATCGCCCACGCGCCAGTATGGATTTGCTGTATAGCGATATGGTGCGACTGGGTAAAGTATTCGGCAAAGAAGAAGATGCCGTTAAGTTGGTCGATAGCTGGAAAAGACACGTTGCGAACTTAACCCAAAAGATTGCCGGGCATAAACCAGTGCGCGTTTTCCTCTACGATTCTGGCGAAGATAAGCCTTTCACCAGCGGTGCGTATGCCATGCCAACGGCAATTATCGAAGCTGCCGGCGGTAAAAACGTCATGGATACGATGGATAAAAGCTGGACCGCGACCAACTGGGAAAGTGTTGCCGCCGCGGAGCCTGAGTTTATTATTCTGATGGACTATCAGTCTGACTATAACGGTGGCGCTGATGGATTACGGCGTTTCCTGGAACAACATCCGTTGATGAAGAATACGCCAGCGGTGCTTCATCATCGCTATCTGAAACTGAAGTATCAGGAACTGACACCAGGGCCTGCCAATATCACCGCGATTACTAAACTTGCCCGCGCGTTTTATCCGGCATCATTTAACTAATGTTCGCTAACAAGCGTTTTTTACTGGTGTGGCTAGTCGCCCCGTTGTTGCTTGCGGGGCTCGCTCTGGCAAGTGTTGCGAATGGCAGCGTAGCACTCTCTTTTTCACAAGTGTTGACCTCCCTCGGCCTGGTGCATGGTGAGGTTGCCCCGATGATAAAAAGCATCGTGCTCGAATTACGGTTGCCGCGCACGATACTGGGCATAATTGCCGGTGCCGGGCTGGCCCTGGTCGGTTCCTTGCTGCAAACCACCACGCGCAACGATTTAGCCGACCCCTTTTTATTCGGCCTATCTTCGGGTGCTTCTGCAGGCGTGGTGCTGGTGATAACCCGTCTTGGCGATAGTCTGGGTTCGTGGACATTGCCCATAGCCGCATTTGTCGGTGGGATGCTGTCTGCCGCTGCCGTGATGATTATCTTTATGTCGCAATCACATAAAGGAACTGAAAAGCTGATTATATGCGGGCTGGCGGTGTCATTTTTATTTGGGGCATTGACCAACTTCCTGATTTTTTCCGGCGATCAGCGGGCCGCCAGCAATGCACTTTTTTGGGCGCTTGGCGGTTTAGGTTTTGCACGCTGGGAAAATCTCGGATTTGCCGCGACCGCACTGATCATTCTCATTGTGCTTATATCCCGACGCTGGCGAGCCCTCGATGCCCTGTTGGCAGGCGAGCAAACCGCCTGGTCACTGGGTATTAACGTCAATCGCTTACGAACCGAGGTTTTCCTCTGCTGTTCTATGGCCACCGCAATCCTGGTTTCACTAACCGGGGTGATTGGTTTTGTTGGGTTGATGGTGCCCCATCTGGCGCGACCATTTGCTGGTGTGCGTCACCGGAAATTATTGCCACTAGTGGGAATAATGGGGGCAATACTTCTCTCTGCGGGCGACATTCTTAGTAGAACACTCACCGCCCCTCAGGAGCTGCCAATTGGGATTATCACAGCCGGTGTGGGCGGCGTGTTTGTTCTGGTGATACTGCTACGCCGCGTCAGCTAAATACTAAGCGTCGCTACGGCGACGGCCTATCCACTCTTCAATTTGGATAGGCAGCGCTTCCGGCGCTTTTCTAAACATTCTGCGCGCCAAATCCAGCACGGTGTGCTGAGCAAGAGCTTCTTCCATGCGTTGCTGCGCAACCTGCATCACATGGCGCACACCACACACGCCTTCGCACGCCCATGCGGGAGCGGGTTCATCGAAGATAGCCATGCGCTGGCGAATTTCTTTACAGTCAAAAATCGATTTTTCACCATCGATAGCCGCGACTATATCCAGCACTGTTATCTGATCGGCAGGTTTCGCCAGGCGAAATCCCCCACCTTTTCCTTCGGTACTTTCAACCAACTGAGCTTTGGAGAGCTTGGTAAAAATCTTCGCCAGATAGTCGTACGGAACGTTTTGTAGCTCAGCAATTTCCCGCACGCTCATCTCGCGGCCATCACCTTTGCTATCAACCAGACACATCAGGCTATGGATACCGTACTCCACGCCAGAACTGTAAAATGCCATAAATGCTCCGCTCCGTTTATTCTGAGTTAAATAATAAATCCTTCCTTGTTTTGAAGCAATTCCTGTCAGTTACCATGATTAATTTGTTTTTAAATATCAATTAATTTCAAATGATTAAGACGTAAATCATTTCTGACCACCCTAAAGCCCTTGAAAATCTTAACTACGACAAATATGATCGTAGTTAAGATTTTCAATGACCTCAGAAAAACCAGGGATAAATTATGAAACAACAAATTCTTATTTTAGGCGCAGGGTTTGCCGGAATGTGGGCAGCGTTGAGCGCTGCACGTTTAACCGATCTTCACGATCGCAACG
Organism: Buttiauxella gaviniae ATCC 51604; assembly: GCF_001654835.1. Taxonomy (GTDB): domain Bacteria; phylum Pseudomonadota; class Gammaproteobacteria; order Enterobacterales; family Enterobacteriaceae; genus Buttiauxella; species Buttiauxella gaviniae. Next base: position 172,071 of record NZ_LXEP01000044.1, on the reverse strand, counting down.
ATATTGAGATAACAGTCCTCGCACCGCAACCAGAGCTCCGTATTCGCCCACGCTTTTATGAGGCGGGAGTTGAAAATTTTGCAGCGCCTCTATTACCGCTATTTGCTGCTACAGGAGTGAAGTTTATTGCCGGGTCCGCCAGTGAGATTGACGTCGCGAGCAAACAAGTGTGGTATCACACCGCGCAAGACCAGTTGGCGGCGCTTCACTATGACCGCCTGGTATTAGCCACCGGCAGTCAAATCAACCCAATTTTCCCTGGCGCAAATGAGCATGCTTTTGATGTCGATAAACTTGAAAGCGCGGCTCATCTTGAAAAACACCTTCACCAGTTAGCGGAGCAACCCGATAGCCATGCGCGTAATACCGTAGTGGTTTGTGGCGGCGGTTTCACAGGTATTGAACTGGCAACCGAACTCCCTGCTCGTTTACGTGCGATTTTGGGAAATGAAACTCAGGTGCGAGTGATTGTTGCAGACCGAAGCCCGGTAATTGGCGGCCGTTACAGCGAAGAGTTGTGTCAGGTTATCAAACAAGCAAGCGACGAACTTGGTGTTGAATGGCAGCTTGAAGCAGAAATTGCTGCTATCAATGAACATGGCGTTAAGTTTAAGAACGGCGATTTTATTGCTTCCAACACGGTGATTATGACCATGGGCGTACAGGCCAGCCCACTTACCGCGCAAATTCCAGCCACGCGCGATTCACAAGGTCGCCTGCATGTTGATCAAAACCTGAAAGTCGTTGGTCATGAAGACATTTATGCGACCGGTGATGTGGCTTATGCCCGTACCGATGATAAAGGCAACACCGCCCTGATGACCTGCCAGCACGCGATCATGCTCGGACGTTTCGTGGGTAACAACGTTGCAGCAGACATCATCGGCGTGGCTCCCCATCCTTATAGCCAGGTCAACTACGTCACCTGCCTGGATTTAGGTGCATGGGGTGCGGTTTACACCGAGGGATGGGATCAGGTGGTGAAATCTACCCGCGCGGATGGCAAGAAAATTAAAATCGCTATCACTAGCGAACTGATTTATCCGCCTAAACCGGAGAAAGAAATCGCCTTTGCGGCAGCCGACCCGTTAGCGCCGTTTGTTTAACCTAAGAATTGCCGTAGCTGAGTTAGCCATGTTGGCAAATGGCTGCGATACCAATCGATATATTTGCTGAGATCGGCCTTATGGTTGCGAGAAAGAATATCGAGGACTTCGGTGACTATCCATAATTTGCAGATAGCAATCTCCTGAGCCAGCGCTGCGGCATCAGTGGATGGTGAAACTTCCTGATATCGTTTTGCGATATGAATGTAATCAGAGATGTTTCCCATCCCTTTAATTAAGGGGGCGAGGTCAATTGCCGGGCTGCCGGTACTGAATCGCTCCCAGTCATATAACACCACATCTCCCTGTTCTCTTATTCCCCAATTACCTGCATTGGTATCACCAGAGATAAGCGTTTGCGGGCTAAACAGGCATGAGCCATATTTTTCAATATCGAGAACAATCGCAACAGACTCACTCGGTAACTTCAGTAGATCAAGCGCGTTTGTAGTTTTGTTCTGCATCCAATGGTGGTTTTTAAAAGCCCATTGCTTATCGACGGGATATTGATGAATACGTGTAATTGTCGTCAACACGTCGCGGCGCTCCGCTAACTCATGTTGACTCATAGCGTGGGGAATATATTCCAGCGTTAATGTCTGGGTTTCGGCATCACACGCTAACAACTCGGGGATAGCGATACCAGCGGTGCGAAATGCCGGAGCAACATATTGATAGAATTGAAACTCGACTATACTGCTCGGGCTTTTTTCAATGCATTCGATACCATGGAATGACGTTCGACGAACACGGGCAGCCCCCATTTTTGCCAGACAATCACTCATCACTTCACCCCGCTATTGGTTACTACTCCTGGTCTTTCTTGCTCTGCCAGTTGGCCCACGGGCTATCAGCTGGAAGGTCTTGTGACGCCTCGTTTGTTGTCTCTACCATATCGATATACAGATCTTCGACTTCTTTACGCGCCCATGGCGTGCGGCGCAAAAATTTGAGGCTGGACTTCACGCTTGGGTCGCTTTTGAAACAATTGATATTGATAAGTTTTGCTAGTTTTTCCCAGCCGAAATGTGCAACTAACGCATTCACAATAGCTTCAAGCGTCACGCCGTGCAGAGGGTCTTTTGATGAGTGGGTCATAATGCGTCCAGTAGATCTAAATAATTGCGCATAAGATAACAAAATAACGCGGCCTCATCTTTCTAAACGAGAACTTTCCTTACAAGCGTACGACATGTAGCCTACCCGGGCATACATTCATCAAGAGAATGATAAGGAATAAGTAATGAAACATGCAGTATGGACCCTGTCGCTTGCCCTGCTAACCAGCACTTCCGCGCTGGCAACTGAGGCTAAACTCCCAGCCCCAATTACCGCCTTACAGCAGCAAGGATTTGAACTCAAAGGTGAATTTAAAGGCCCTGGCGACCTGCCAGGCTACGTGATGCAATTCCAGGGGCAAGGCACAACAGTGTTCCTGACCCCGGATAAACAGCATGCAATTATGGGTAATCTGGTTGATGCCACCGGGAAAAACCTCAGCGATGCGCAAGTCGAGAAATGGGTTTATGCGCCCATGGCCAAAGAGATGTGGCAGAAACTTGAGAAAAATCACTGGATAGCGGCAGGAAAAGCGGATGCCCCGCAAATTGTCTACGCGTTTGCCGACCCATACTGCCCGTACTGCACTCAATTTTGGCAGAATGCGCAACCCTGGCTGAATTCAGGAAAGGTACAACTGCGTGTCCTAATGGTTGGGATGTTACGCCCGGACAGTGGGCAAAAAGCCGCAGCCATCATGATGGCTGACGATCCGGCTAAAACACTGGCGGAATATGAGAGTAGCAAAGGGAAATTGGCATTAAAAATCCCGACAACTATCAAGCCCGAAATCACGAAAGCGCTGGAAGATAACCTGGCGTTAATGGATGAACTGGGCGGCACGGCCACCCCATCTATTTACTACCTCAATAAAGATGGGCGTCTGCAACAACATCAGGGCCTGCCGGATGAAGAGACCATGAAAACGATCATGGGCGGCGATAAGTAACCATTCACGGGTGACGTTGTCACGTTACATCGCCAAAACTGGCTTGCAACGTCGCCCTGAAACAGCAAATTCCCGAAGTGCATCGCGCCACTTCGCCAGTGCAAATAGCTTCACGTCCGGTAATTGGCTGTTCGCAAGTAGCGGCCAAAGCTCGATGAACCACTGCTGCCATTCTCTTGAGTCAGTCACAGCCAGGGTATCGCGCAGATGAAATCTCTGAGGCCTTGTTGCATAATTTTTGGCTTGATAGGGTTCACCACTCAGTAGGCCGTAGGAAACAAAATTTGCATCGGCCTGAAGATGAGATAGCAGCAAAGTCGCAAGGCTCCCGCCCACTGCATCAAACACTACATCGGCATACTGCGTGGTAATCCGCAGCGCTTCATGGTCATCCATGGTAAGCGGCCTAATGCCGTTCTGAAGCAACATCGCTTTTTGATCTTCATTACGGCATACCCCAACGACTTCAGTCGCCCCCTGAATAGTGGCCCACTGAGCAAGCAATGCCGCACATGAGGAGTTTGCCGCGGTGAGTAACACACGCTTCCCCTGCACCGGCCATTGTTTTAGCATCACGAATGCCGCAAGCGGGTTGATGTATCCTCGGGCGGCTAAAAGATCGGGAGTGTTATCAGGGACAGGTACAGCCCATTGCTGGGGGCAATCAACCCATTGCTGCCAGGTGCCGTCACCGCGTAACGGCAAAATGCGTTTACCAATCCACCCGGGGTTATCCGCATCGATAACTACACCAACTCCTTCGTAGCCCACTATTCGCGGTGGCATCACTCGATGACGATAAGCGCCTGTTATCGGGATAAGGTCGGAAGGATTGACGGGGGCATAACGCATTTGTACGCGCAGCATTGCGCAAGGGCGCGGAGTAAGTTCTGCCTGTTCAAGAGTAATGACGTGTTCTGGTTGGCCAAACTGGCGGAACCAGAGTGCAGAATTGTGCATAAAAAAAGTGCCTCTAAGCTAAGCCTGGAGGCACTATATCAAGGTTTTCTACCGGTTTGGCACTTAGCAGTAACGAGCTACTGCGGCACGCATACCCTGAGTCAGAATAACCTGCAAATCTTCGCTAACTTTAGCAACCAGACCTGGAACCTGAGTCAAATCCTGGCCCCAATGGTCGCTATCGCACAGTACCGCTTCAACCAACTGCTGCTCGGTGATCTGTTTGTCGCCAAGTGAAGTCCACAGTTGCTGATAACGTACCAACCAATGCTCGTCATCCTGTAACGGATAGCTTTCGTTGTTACGCTCGCCTTTGTAGAAGGCAATCAGTGCTGCCAGTGCGAAAGTCAGACGCGCAGGTAAAGTACCGTTAGCCTGCTGGCCTGCCAGCAATTGCGGCAAAATACGGGTACGGAACTTGGTCATGCCGTTCAACGCGATAGACAGCAGTTGGTGCTGAATATACGGGTTCTGGAAACGGCTGGTTACCGCTTGTGCGAATGACTGTAATTCGTCACGTGGCAGATCCAGTACTGGGATGATTTCTTCAGCGATGGTCTTTTCTACGAAGCCACAAACTTCGGCATCGTTCATCGACTCGCCAACAGTGTTCAAACCAGCCAGATAAGCAACCGGAACTAACGCAGTGTGAGCACCGTTCAGGATTGCAACCTTACGTTCTTTATAAGGTTTGATGTCATCAACGATCAGCACGTTAAGCGGATATTTATCCAGACGCAGTTCTTGTGCCAGTGACGCAGGCCCCTGAATAACAAACAGGTAGAAGTGCTCGGCAGCGGCCAGGAAGCTATCTTTGTAGCCCAAAGATTTTTCAATGTCGGCAGCTTCGTCACGCGGATAACCAGTAACGATACGGTCCACCAGCGTAGAACAGAATGTGTTAGCGTCGTTCAGCCATTGGATGAATGCTGCAGGCAGCTCCCACTCTTGTGCATAACGCAGAACCAGTTCTTGCAGTGCGTCACCGTTGTAGTCGATCAATTCGCAAGGAATGATAACCCAACCTTTATCCGCAGCACCGTTGAAGTGGGTAAAGCGTTCGAACAGCAAACGGGTCAGTTTAGCCGGGTAGCTTACCGCTGGCGCATCTTCAAACTTATCGCCTGCGTGGTAGCTAATGCCCGCTTCGGTGGTGTTAGAGAATACGAAACGCATGTCTGGGTTATGTGCCAGTTTCAGGTAAGTTTCATATTCTTGATAGACGTTGATTTCACGGGTAACGGAGCGAATCAGACGCGAGTCACTTACCGCTTCGCCCTGCTCGTTCAGACCACGGATAACCGTAGTATATAGCCCATCCTGGGTAGATAACGACGGCGGGAATGCGCTGTCGATAGGACGTACGATAACAACGCCCGCATTTAAGTCCGTGTGTTCATTAAGAAGATCGACTTGCCAGTCGATGAAAGCACGCAGGAAGTTGCCTTCACCAAACTGGATAATACGTTCAGGGTATTGGGCGCCAGGGAAGTCTTGACGATTAAGTGTTTTCACTATGTTGTTCCTTGGTGTGTACAGGATGAGCGACCATAAAAATCCTGTCCAAATTACCAGAACTCAACGAAGTGAAACCCCGTTTTGATCAAGTTAGAGTTGTTATACCAATTATTTTTACACCCATTTTTGGTAGAACAACTCTCTATCTGTGACTAACTATTGATTGCCAGTTCTTTAAAGGTGGCGGTGCTTGTTTGGTTGCGGCCATTGCGCTTGGATAAATAGAGGTATTTATCTGCCTCTGCCAACAGCGAGTTAAACACATCAAGCAGCGGCTCATTTTTAGGTGTTGCGACAGCAAGGCCAATACTGACAGTAATAAACAGCGTTTGTTGCTGATAACGAAACGCCGTGAGTTCTACGCTCTGGCGAATCTTCTCCGCAATCTGATACCCTTCATCTTCAGAATTAGTGCTACAAGCCACCACAAACTCCTCACCGCCCAGACGGGCCACCAGCCCCTCTTCACCCACAACCTTTCTTAATTGCCCGGCAAACGCGCTTAATACGACATCTCCACATTCATGACCATAGTTGTCATTAATACGTTTGAAATAATCGATATCCAGCAGCATCACAGACAATTTTTGCCCGGGTTTATGCATTAACGGCGCGGTGATTTTCAGCGCTTCATAAAGACCTGAACGAGAATGCACACCGGTAAGATAATCATAATCGGCACGCAGCGAGGTCTGTTTAATCAGGCGGTTAATGGCATCTACGCTCACCGACACAATCAGCGGGCAAATCGCCATAGTGGCAATACCCAGACGTGCAGAGAACATCTCATTCACCAGCAGCGGCTGGCTATGGTGAAAGACCACTATTGAGTTGGCAACCAGAACAATCTCCATACCGCCCGTTAAAAACGTAACCAACGCAGTAATCGGCAATGGGTAGCGGATCGCACACCAGATAAGGGCTGGCAGCGGGAACGCAAGACTCCCTGCACCGCCAATCACTACTGAGGCAATCACCGAAATGATAACGCCCAGCAGCGGGTAGAGTTTCGAAAAATGAAAAGCGGGCATCTTCCCCCACTGCGGCCATTTAGCCATAAGCAGAAATGGCATCATCAGGACCCCAGTAGAGAATTGCTCACTAAACCAATCGCCAAACAACGGAAGAAACTGACGATAGTCTGATGAAAGGCCAAGGGAACCCAAAGATCCTAATAAAGAACTGAGCAGCGAACCAATAAGGCAAAAATAGAAAAGTTTAAAGGCATTAATGGCCCAATTATTTTCATCTTCATCACGGGAATAACGGAGTAATAGCAGGGCTACAATGATAACAAACACCATATTGGAGAGATTTATTATCGCTGATTGCCACCCCCAATGCGTGGTAAAGGCGTCGTAAACCACCATCGCGCTATAACAGAGGAAATAATATACAGGGCGATTCAGGAACGGGTTGCGAACAAACACGGCGGCCAGCACGGCATTCAGCGGCCAGAACAGAGACAGCTCATCAATCAGGCGAAGTGAAGCCCCGAAGAAGTAAAACAATGTAGTAATAACAAATATACTGATGGCGTTAGCCAGCCATTTTTCAGGCGAAAAGATCTTAAATTTATTTTGATTAGACATGCTATTTTAACTCATATTTATGCATGCACTGCTTAATAAAATAATACAACGAGATGAGTGCAAAAAATGAATTTTAGCTTAGCATATTTTATCTGGTACAACCTGTTGTCAACGAGATAAAGCTTATAAGCCTGATCCCTCAGGCTCTAATATGCATAGCTTACGAAAATCTTAGAAGATTGAACGGCCAATTCGCTGCGCCAGAATTTCAAGTGCTGCCGTTCCCGCAAGTGAGTTCCCCGAAGCATCTAATTCCGGGCACCAGACAGCAATCGACATCTCATGCGGCACAACGGCAATGATTCCCCCGCCGACACCCGACTTCCCCGGCATCCCGACGCGATAGGCAAACTCACCGGCACCATCATACATCCCGCTGGTAACCATCAATGCATTAATCTGCCGAGCTTGTTGAGCCGTAATAACGGGATCAGCAAGATGCAATGCGCGCCCCTGGTTTGCCAAAAACAGGAAGGTTTTCGCCAATTCAGCACAGCTCATTTTCAACGCACAGTAGTGGAAGTAATTTTGCAGGACGGTAATGACGTCATTGTCGAAATTGCCGAATGATTTCATAAGCCAGGCAATCGCCGCATTACGGGCCGAATGTTCAAACTCAGATTTCGCTACGCGTGCGTCATAAGCCAGGTCAGGTTGCTCCGCAAGCACCCGCACCACTTCCAGCATACGTTGCTTCGGCGCACTCAAGCGAGTCTGCAACATATCGCATACTACTAACGCGCCGGCATTAATAAACGGATTTCGGGGTTTACCTTGTTCAAGCTCCAACTGGAGTAAGGAATTGAACGGTTGCCCTGATGGCTCTTTACCCACGCGTTGCCAGATTTCGTGCTCATCATAGCGCGCCATTGCCAACGCCAGACTCAGCACTTTAGAGATCGACTGAATGGAGAATCGCTCAGTCGCATCCCCTGCGCTAAATACCTCACCTTCTACGGTGCAAACTGCAATCCCGAGCTTATCTCCAGGAATTTCCGCCAGTGCAGGAATGTAATCCGCCACTTTACCGCGACCGATTAATGGCCGAACCTGCGTGAGAATATCTTCCAGCAATTGATTATCTAACAGACCTGGCACTGCAAACTCCTGATTGGCGGGTATTTTACGCCCGCCATTATATCAGACCGCCGCCACGTCAGGCAGATGAAAACGCGCAGCAGCGCTTTCCAGCCGATGCGATTCAAGTGAAAACAACTCAGCTACGCTGGAATACCTTCCCAATCAAATAAGTTGCTGCTTTACCTGCTATAAGCACTCTGTCGCCAACGAGTTGACAGCGCAAATCACCACCACGTTGGGAAACCTGGCGAGCGAGCATCTGCGTTTTACCCAAGCGGTCCGCCCAATATGGGATGAGCATGCTATGTGTTGACCCTGTAACCGGATCTTCCTGTACCGATTCACCTGGGCAGAAAAGCGGCTGACAAAATCATATTCGCCATCACCCGGTGCAGTAATACAGACCATTTTTTCAAGCGGTATCATCGCATTGATGTTTGGGCAAACAGCCTCTACCTGCTGCTGATTTTCCAGCACAACCATGTAGTCCCGCGCGACACGCACTTCCTGGCATTGCGTAATACCTAACGTTTCCAGTAGCAACGGAAGCGGCATAACGGGTTCAGATTCCCAGGCCGGGAAATCAAGCGTCAACCAATCCCCGTTACGTGTTACGGACAACGGGCCAACAAAGCGTGTATCGAAGTGAATCGTGGTTTCCGGGTGATTGAGATATTCAAAAATCACATGTGCCGCTGCAAGGGTTGCATGGCCACACAGGTTAATTTCCCCTTGGGTAGTGAACCAACGTAACTCGTAGCCGCTATCGGTAGTAATAAAAAAGGCCGTTTCGGATTGATTATGCTGGCGAGACATTGCCAGCAGAGTTTCATCAGGTAACCACTCAGTAAGCGGACACACCGCCGCTGCGTTGCCACCAAAAGTGGTATCGCTAAACGCATCTACCATATAAAAATCAATTTGTTGCATAGCGTCTTCTCCCGGATAACTCAATGGCATGGACCATGCCATAAGAACAATGACGACCAGTACAGTTAAATGGGCGTTAAATCACAAGTTGGGCTGGGCTGCGCAGTAATACTTTGCCGACCAGATAAGTCACCGCCTTGCCCGACATCAACACCCTATCACCGACCAGTTGGCAGCGAATATCACCTCCACGGCTGGAAACCTGACGAGCCAACATCTGTGTTTTGCCTAAGCGGGCCGCCCAGTAAGGAATCAACATGGTGTGAGTTGACCCGGTAACCGGATCTTCGGTAATTGCCGCAGCAGGTGAGAAGAAACGGCTGACAAAATCGTAACCTTCAATTTCGGCAGGTGCCGTGATGCAGACCTTTTGGTTGAGCTTGAGCATCAATTGAATATCAGGATTTACCGCTTCAACCTGCCGTTGATTCTCAAGCAGCACGGTATATGTGCGTCCAAGTCTGACTTCCTGGTAATCACTAATCCCCAGGCAATCGAGCAGTAATTGTGGCGGCTCAACAGGCTCGCTGCTGGTTGCCGGGAAATCCAGCGTTAACCAGTCACCATTGCGGATAACCGTAAGTGGGCCAACGAAACGGGTAGTAAAGTGGATTGTGGCCTCAGGGTAATTGAGAGACTCAAAAATCACATGCGCCGTTGCAAGCGTTGCGTGGCCACAGAGATTAATTTCCCCCTGCGTGGTGAACCAGCGCAATTCAAAGCCATCATCTGTAGTAATAAAAAAAGCTGTTTCTGACTGGTTATGCTGGCGAGCCATTGCCAGCAGGGTTTCATCAGGCAGCCACTCCGTAAGCGGGCATACTGCTGCCGCGTTGCCACCAAAAGTGGTATCGGTAAAGGCATCTACCATATAAAAATCAATTTGCTGCATCGCTTTCACTCCACCACCTATCCCAATTACATACCATGCCATGAGAGTCAGGTTTAACAGCACAATTAAATGAGACTTAAATCACAAAATGGGTTGTATGGCTGGATCGATGGTTTTATGATCACCGCCTCTCCTAACAGTTCATTTATCAGCGCGAAACCAATCTATGACAATAAGTAATGTCTCACGCAAAACGGCATGGTTACGCGTCGTAACACTCGCGGTTGCGGCCTTCATTTTTAACACCACTGAATTTGTTCCCGTCGGTTTGCTTTCCGATATCGCCAGTAGTTTTGGTATGCAAACTGCTGAAGTCGGGATCATGCTGACTATCTACGCATGGGTCGTTGCGCTCATGTCACTGCCATTTATGTTATTGACCAGCCAGGTTGAGCGTAAACGGCTACTGATTGGCATCTTTACCTTGTTTATCGCAAGTCATGTGCTGTCTTTCGTGGCCTGGAACTTCACCGTGCTGGTAATAAGCCGCATTGGTATCGCGTTTGCTCACGCTATTTTCTGGTCGATAACCGCATCTCTGGCGATACGCATGGCACCAGCGGGTAAAAAAGCCCAGGCTCTGAGTTTGATTGCAACAGGTACTGCGCTGGCGATGGTTCTAGGTTTGCCGCTTGGGCGCGTAGTCGGCCAGTATTTCGGCTGGCGCACCACCTTCTTCGCCATTGGCGTGATAGCCGCCCTGACACTATTTTGCGTTATCAAGCTGCTGCCTAAATTACCAAGCGAACATTCTGGCTCACTGAAAAGTTTGCCACTGCTGTTCAAACGCCCGGCGTTAATGAGTCTGTATGTGCTGGTAGCCGTAGTCGTAACCGCGCATTACACCGCCTATAGCTACATTGAGCCGTTTGTACAAACCGTGGCAGGCCTTAGCGCCAACGTGGCCACCTTCTTGTTGCTGGTTCTTGGTGGTGCCGGGATTATTGGTAGTGTGATGTTTGGCAAGTTGGGCAACCGCCATTCATCAATGCTGGTTAGCGGCTCAATCGGCTTGTTAGTACTTTGCCTTGCATTGCTCTTACCCGCAGCACAAAGCACAGTGAACCTGACGATATTAAGCCTGTTCTGGGGCATCGCTATTATGATTATCACGCTGGGTATGCAGGTGAAAGTACTGGCGCTGGCCCCGGATGCAACAGACGTCTCGATGGCGCTCTTCTCAGGGATTTTTAATCTTGGGATTGGTGCGGGCGCGTTGGTTGGAAACCAGGTCAGCCTGCATTTTGATATGTCGAGTATCGGGTTGGTCGGTGCGGTTCCAGCCCTGGCAGCACTTATCTGGTCGGTGTTGATATTCCGTCGCTGGCCCGTGTCGCTGGAAGAACAGCAAAGCCACTAAGTGAGTTAAGGGCAACGGTCTGCTACCGCGGCCCTTATTAAACTTACTGCGCCGGGAAGTGGGTAATAATTTCCAGCACGCCGTTAATAATAAATTGCACACCCATACAGACCAGCAAGAAGCCCATCAGACGGGAAATTGCCTCAATACCGCTTTTGCCGACCAGACGCATAATCGCGCCAGAACTGCGCAAACTTCCCCATAAGATCACGCCCACCAGTGCAAAAATTATCGGCGGCGCCACCAACACAACCCAATTAGAGAAATTGACGCCGTGTTCAATCGTTGACGATGAGCTGATAATCATCGCAATGGTACCTGGGCCCGCAGTGCTTGGCATCGCAAGTGGCACAAACGCGATATTGGTATCCGGCTCTTGTTCCAGTTCCTCAGCTTTCGAGTGTGCTTCGGGGGACTCATGTGCTTTTTGTTGCGGAAATAGCATCCTGAAGCCAATAAACGCAACAATCAAACCACCCGCAATACGCAGACCGGGTATCGAAATACCGAACGTATTCATCACAACTTGCCCAGCGTAATACGCAACCATCATGATGATGAAGACGTTGACTGACGCCATCAACGCGGTTTTATCACGCGCTTTTTTGTTCATATCTCCGGCAAGCCCTAGAGTACATTTGTAACCACTGAGACGGCAGCAAGCCGAAACGAAATAAATCAAGGGGTTACAAAATGACTAAGACTAAATTCTTCTCTATCCTCGCTAAAATGGTTGCTAACGGCTTCAACACCAACGGTGCTAAAGCAGAGGTTGTAACCTACTTCGCTGGCAACACCGATCTGTGTATCGTAGTTGAAGAAACCAGCGGTAAATTCAAACGTGTTTCTTTCCACCGCGAACCAAAAGCAGCGGCTGACCTGTGCGAAAAAATGAACAAATGGATTGTTCGTTTCAATATGCAGCAGGTTGAAGAAGTGGTTGAAGTTGAAACCGTAACCCCTGATGCAGTAACTACCCTCGCAGTAGCAATTAACGATTTGCCTAACGTTGAAGTAATGGTTTCTTCCGAAGTTCTGAAAGCAGCCGTTGCCGCTTGCCCTGGTGATGTTGAGCAGCAGATCAACAAAGTGGTTGAACTCTGGAAAGCAAAACTTGTTGGTATGCCTAACGACCACATCAAAACAAGTCTTGAAAGCGCTCTTGATGCCCTGGTTAAAGGTATTGAGGCTATCAACACCCCTGTTACCCCTGTTACCCCTGCCCCGATTTTTCCGGTGTCAGTTCTGGTTCACTGGTCTGAATCTGGCGAGTTCAAAGGCGAGGAAGTCCACTACACCTTTGAAGAATTTGAACGTAAGGCAAAGAACGCCGCAGCGCTTGCAGGTTCAGGCATGGGATACGACAAGACCAAGATCACCGTAATTTTTAACAACGGTGCTGAATATGGTTGTCGTTTAGACCTTGCCGCAGACGATACCCAATCTTTCCAGGTTCACGCACAGCAAATGATCGCCTACTCAAAGACCGAGAAAGGCGCGGCATATTACACCCAAGTTGGGTTGATGGATTGCGTAGCGTTTCTGGAAACCATCGATTTCAACATTCAGCGTGAGCCTACGAAGCAAGACGAGTTTCACACCCAGTACGCCGACTTGATGCAGACGGTAGAGGAATCAAGCTACTTGATGAAACTACGCTTGTTCTGCGACGTAACAGGCCAAGATCCGAAGGTTGCCGAACTGATGTTAGAGAAATCAGGGGGGTTCTTGTTGGGTGCTATCAAACTGCATCGAGGCGCGAACCATGCAAGCTAAACGGAACGGCGGGGGCTTACCCCGCTACCACTGGATGATTTTTATCCTGCTGGTAATCATCTGCTGTATCGAAATTGTATAAATGAAGTAAAATAGTTGTTAGATGTGATTATTTATAAGTCTAACCATTAAAATCATGAATCGTACAGATCGATTTATGTGATCAAAAACACTGTTTCAAAAAATTCAGAATCTATACTTTGCGTCCTCATCGGATGAGTAACAATTAATTTCCAAACGTAATTAAATTCGTTTGGTAATTTACAACAAACAATATGGAAAATTTAAAAATGTTATCTACCAAAGTCAAAAATCTATTTGTACAAGCATTAACCGAAAAGTTTGATTCTGTTTCCCGCATCGAATCGACCTATGATTTCGTAACTAGTGATTTCACCATCTGTATTAAATCACCACTTACGGGAAATGAAATTGTTCTGTTCAAGAACAAAAATGAAAAAGAAGCTGAAAAAGCATTCGCTGATTATTCAGAGGCGTTTTCTGAATGGCGTAATGATAATTACCCGACTGAATACCAAATTGCCGAAGAAATTTTTGATCAATACGCAGCCGAAGTTAAAGAAGAATCTTTATTAGAATATCTGGCTAATAAAGAAATTATTACCCAAACGGTAAAACTTGATGATTCCGTGATGAATCTACTTACCGGAATGGTTGCGGATCACATCGCTGAACATCGCGAACTGGCAGAACTCAACGACGATTCTATTCGTGTCCTGGAGGGTAAGAAATACAAGCTCACCCCATCGGGCAAATCTAACGTAACAGCGGGCGTACTGGCGTTGCTGTTCGGTGGCTTAGGGATTCACCGCTTCTACTTAGGTCAAATCGGGTTAGGTTTCCTGATGATGATTGTAACTTTCGTTTGTATGTTCTTTGGCCTGTTCTTCATCCCGATTATCTGGATGTTGATCGATGCGGTAATGATGTTCATGGCAAACAAAGAAGATTTTGCAAAAAAATATTCTAGTTGGGTTGTTGTCGATTCATCCGAAATCAAAAACAACGTTGATGATGTTCAAGTTCAATTCATGAACATGAAGTAAGGCTGAATAATGCGTTCTTACCCAATGTCTGATTTTTATATTGTCGTTATCTCTGGTGTTATCTTCGGAATTTTAGCGGCAATTATTGGTTAACTGTTTCACCCTGCTTTATTGAATTAACCATGTAGCAATTAAATCCCCCAGGATTGGGGGCTAACCAAACTCACTTTAAATTTTGTATCAAAAGGATTTTTTTAAATGAAAGCTGTTAAATCTCTGGTTGCTGTAGCTGTTATTTCTTCTTTCTCTGCGCAAGCTAACGCTATTAACGTTGGTGATTATTTGACTACACAGGGCCAGGAAGATTTTGATTATGCAACTGGGGGCAATCCTGATATGTCATTTATTATCAAGGGTGAAACTGCCGTTATCGGTTCAACCAATAACAAATACCCGTCTGATTTTGATTTAGGCAAGCTGGTTGGTGATATCAACAGCGGGTTTGATGGTGTGAACGCTAACGTTACAACCGCACAGGACACAGCAAATTCAGCTAAAGCCGATGCATCAAGTGCTGTTGATATGGCGCAAGATGCGAAGAACGCAGCCGCAGCAGTAGCCGCAGACGTTGACGCAGCAAAAACCAACGCTATTAACGCCGCAGCCGTAGCAGATGCAGCAAACGAGTTAGCAGGTATCGCAGCAAGTGCAGCAGCTACAGCAGACACCAAAGCGGATAACGCTTTAACAGTAGCAAATGCCGCAAGTGCAGCAGCAACCGCAGTTGATACCAAAGTTGATCAAGTAGTTCATCAACAAGGGTTGGTAAGCGACCGTGTGAACACTGTTGAAGTAAATCTTGCTAATACCGATAGCAAAGCAGATGCAGCCCTTGCCGCAGCACAAACAGCCGTCAACGATGCGAGCACAGCGAATAGCAAAGCTGATCAAGCTATCACTATCGGGAATGCAGCAAGCACAGCAGCAGCCGCAGCAGACACCAAAGCGGATACCGCATTGAGTCAGGCCAGCGCCGCAGATACGAAAGCAGAAGCCGCACAGAACACCGCAGATTCTGCCCTGCATCAAACGGGTATGTTAGGTGATCGGGTTCGTGTAACTGAATCCAACATTGCAGACATTAACAACCGCTTAGATAGCATTTCTCTTGCAGGTGTTGATCTGACCGATGTTAACGCAGGGATTGAAGCGAACGCAGCAGCAGCCGCAGACGCAACAACAAAAGCGGATCAGGCGATCAACGCAGGTTTAATCACGGCGGGTAAAGTAGATGCAGCGCAAGGCACAGCAACAGAGGCGCACGGTCTGGCGACTACTGCAAACCAAACAGCAGCAGCCGCAGACGCTAAAGCAGACGCAGCAACCGCAGCAGTTAGCACTATTTCAGACGCTGTAGCAGGTAAAGCGGATAAAGAGCATGTTGATAATGCTCACTCAAAAGCAGACCTGATCAATCAGATTCTTCACGGTTCACCGTCTACCCTTGCGACGGGTTCCACTGGTGATATCGGTCTGATTGCACAAGTCGATAAGCACGCTACTGATATTGCGGTTGTATCAAACCAGGTTGTAAACATCGTTGATTCAGTTAACGACGCAGCGAACCAGGCAGCAGCCGCAGTAAGCAAGGTTGATGCAGTAGACGTTAAAGCGACTACCGCACATGCCAAAGCTACTGACGCAGATACAAAAGCGACTACCGCACATGCCAAAGCGACCGACGCACAGAGCACAGCAAGCAACGCAAGCAACAAGGCAGACGTAGCGCACCAAACAGCACAGCAAGCGAACACGCAAGCCCTGAACGCTTCAAACATTGCTTACTCAGCACATGAACGCATTGAACAAACCAACCAGGTTGTAAGCGGGTTTGATAATCGAATCACCAGTGTTGAATCCGATGTTAAGAGCATGAACAAATCATTCGCTAACCTGAAAAACCAGGTTGATAAGAACCACAAGCAAGCCAAAGGCGGTATTGCTGGAGTTGCTGCAATGGCTTCAATCCCAACAATTGCAGGTGAAAAACTTTCAATCGGTGCAGGTTTCGGCGGGTTCGAAGGTGCAAGCGCGGTAGCAGTTGGCGCAAGTTACAACGTTAATAACCGTGTAGCTCTCAAAATGAACGTAGCAACCACCAGCAGTACAGAGGTTACTTACGGTGCTGGCGTGGCGTTCGGATTTTAATTAATACCCAATCAATTTAATTCAAGCCCCCAATAACGGGGGCAATAAAATAAGGTACATACCATGCATTACATGAAACCAGAACAAATCTTGAATTTCTTCCATATGTTTACCAAACCTACTTCAACCGTAGAATTTACCGTAAACGATACAAACGCAGTTGTAATGATGGTTAGTGATAACGACGAATTAACCGCAGCAACTGTAATTTCAGTCCACGAAAACGCAGCCGATGCAAACACCGCAAAAGGCGTATATGAAGCAGCTTTTAAAATGTACCGTGAAACTATGACAACCCAGGAAACCGAAATGAACATTAACGAAAAAGTAAAAATTGGTATGACTCTTGAAAATGCGATTGCATTCGCTAATTCAACAGCCGCTGTAAATGAAAAAAATGAAGTGCTTATTACTATGGTACGCAACGGGGTTACTGAAACGAAGGTGTTTTCAAGCCATGCGACCGCAGAAGAAGCACAGGCAGAAAAGGCAGAGCATGAAAAAATGGTTGCTGACTTCAAAAGCCAGGTAGCAGCCGAAGAAGTGACTCAATAAGATTTATCAGAAGGGGCTAGAAAATAGCCCCTTCGAATAAGTCAAGTTGAAGGGTTAACAAATGATAGTTTTAGTACAATCAACCTTTGATAAGTTTCCAATTATATTGGATCAATCCCGCTTCCTGATTAAAGAAATGAACAGGATTCAAAATTTAAATATGGGCAAGTTTAATTCGAAAATTGAATTTGCAGTTGTCAAGAAGAAAAAACACCATCCTATTATACGCAATTTCCGAAACAAGAAAACGCTGGAAATATCATCATCCGAAACAGTCGTAGGTTATCTGGATAACGAGGGGGTAATATACAACGATAGAAAACAGATTGTTGGTAATATCCATTTACCGTGTAAAGGAATCAGCGCCCTTTCAAGCGATGGTTATTTAATCAAGAGTACATAGGAGGGCTGACAAATGAAAAAGCGTTTGTTTAGCTATATTCGTTTCAGTTCGGCTAAACAGATGGACGGTAACAGCCTGGAGCGACAACAGGCAACAGCCGAAAGAATCGCAGCAAGGTACGATCTGGAGTTGGACACCTTATCATTTCATGATTTGGGTGTTTCGGCTTTCCGTGGCAAGAACGCCACCGAAGGGAATTTGAAAGTTTTCATCAATCAGATCGGTAAGCGGGTTCCGGTTGGTTCATGGTTGGTAGTTGAAAACCTTGATCGCCTTAGTCGTGATGATGCGTTAACCGCCCTTGATATTCTTCGTGATATCTTGCGCAAAGGGATCACAGTCGTTACTGGTATGGATGATAAGATTTATACCAATGCGTCAATCAAAAACAACATGATGGATTTGATTATGTCCGTTATGTTGTTTACCCGCGCTCATGAAGAATCGGTTACAAAAAAGAACCGTGTAGAGGCGCAAGTAAGATCCTCGATACTGTTCAACCAAAACAGGGAGCCAGGAACACCAGCGAGATCTATCGAGGCCGTTGGGGGTAACACCTGGTGGAGTTGCACCAAAAACGGAATTGTTGAACCGCATCCGGTTTACTACGTTGTTGCTCAAAAGATCATCGAATTAAAATGGTCTGGTGAAACTCCGGGTAACATTCAACGTTATCTTAATGATCATTACCCTACCCCACCAAAACGCTCAAACAAAGGTGATACCCGTATTCAATGGGGTATAAACCTGATTCGAAAATTCTTGAATCCTACCGTCTACGGCAGAAAAGAATTTGTGATTGATAAGCGCGATTCCGCAGGGATGGTTATATATCAATCATGCTTAGATGATGAAGGTAACGAGTATTACGAACCGGAAAAAGAAACGTTAGTAATTCACGATTACTACCCCGCTTTAATGACCGAGGCCGATTACTACACTTTGCTTTCAGTTGATAAGCGCAAAGCAGTTACCCGCAAAACCAACAAACACCCCGAGGGAAACCCGAACCCGCAGATCCCTTTACTTTCTGGTATCGGTGTTCTGTTTTGTGGTGTTTGCGGTACGTTCATGAGCAAGGCAACATTCAGGAACAAAACGGTAAAATACCGCTATGTTTGTGCGTCTGCCAACGTTCACGGCAAACCATGCGGTAACACTGGCTTTACGGCTTATCAGTTCGAACATACCTTGTTGCAGCTTATCGCGGATCATATCTGGAACAATGACCAGGAGGATAAAACCGAATGGTACAAAGCAGAGCTAGACAAGGCTGATCAGCAAATCAAAAAGTTGGTTAGATTTGCAACACTGACCGATGATGATATCGACGAAATCGCCCAAGAGATAAACACGGTTAAGCGTAACCGCCGTGATCTTGAAACTGAGTTCACATCGTACAAGATGAATCAGCACAGTGTTATTAGTTCTGGTTGGGATGAGTTCAGGAAATTTGACATTACCGACGACACCAACCCCGAACGAATGCAAATCAGGATCAGAATCAAACAGGCAGTTAAGCGGATTGATTTTAGCGCCATCAACAAAATGTTAGGGCTGTTTATCATCACCTATATGGACGATAAAACGCAGCGCATAGTAATTCAACACAACCGTTATCAGAAACCTGGTTGTGTCTATGTGGATGCAACCACCATCAACGATAAACAGTTTATGGAGCATTGGGGGCTTATCCTTCACAGCTTCATTGATGTGCTGATAGATCCCGAAGGTTTCGCCCGTAAGATTGAAGCAATGCACGAATTTTCACGCAACAATCGAACCATACTTTCAGACCTTGAAGATGATGAACGTGATCCAGGGCCGCGAATACCACCAGCGCCGATACAGGTTTCAAGTACCGACTCTGGCAAGGCATACGCAACCATCGACGGTGTGAAACATGAGATTCATTCAACTGAACATTTTGAAGAATTGCTTAAAGAAAACGGTATGTTAGGTTAAAATCGAAGCCTCTGAAATCAACTCAGAGGCTTTTTTATTTAGAGCTGCATATCATTTGATAAAATGAAGGGAAACTCATGAGTGGACGCATCACAACGTTGTGTACTGTATTAGGTGTGGCAATCGCAACCGTAGGGCTTTATCTTCCGTACAGAAATGAATTAAACGATTATCTTTATCAAAAAGAATTTCTTACCGGAAAATGGTCTACAGATGCAGAATATGTAATTAACAGTGGAGATCTTGGATTAGACATATCGCAACCAATTGTAACAGTTCAGTTAATTGTTGATAAAGATGGTTCTATCAATGGTGAAATCATTTCTGAAACGTTATGTGATGATATGCCTTTAACCTGGAACATCACCATGAATAGCGATAGCCCCTCCCTTAAAAACTTTGTATTCGCTAGAACTTTTGAAGTTCGTCAACTTATAAACGGTGCTATGGATAAAAGCCCTGTAGTGGCGACATTGAAATTGACCGAAGAAGATCAAAAACATAACGCTATAACTTTTGAAGTTGTTAGTGATGCTACAGGACGACTTCCTAAAAAGTTAATTTTTGGAAAGGATCTACCCAAGTTCGATGAAAATTATAAGTTCTTGCAGGACTATTGCGCTAAATCGACTGCAAAATTCTACGAAGAAGTAATGCCTAAAATAAAAAAGTTAAGAGATAATCCAAAATCCTAATGTGCCGTTTAACATGTAATCATGATTAGCAAGAATAATTGCTTTGAAAGCTAACTATGCAGTGAGATCTATTTCATATCTCGCCTTAGTTAGCTTTTACAGATCTCGTTAATAACCATACTCTTTCCGGTGTAACTGAATGTGTGGTGAATCGGGAAAACTTGACCAGTTGTGACCGCATTCAATCAGGATTCCCAAATGGTTAGCCGCACGTTGAAACGCATCAACCACGGGTTCAAAATCCTTACGGTTCCAGCTAACAGGGGAACAAGGCACCATATCAAGCGCGTGGCCTGAAATGTGGGCACTGTTCATAGTCTTGCTCTTACCTTCTTTCACTAGCTGGCGTTGCCGCTCAACAGTGCGTAGACCTTCCGTGATGATGAAATCGCGTGGTGTTAATTCAAGTGCCAATTCAGCAAGTCGAATTAAATCGGGATGGATACCGGAAAGATTATTTTTACTGCGTGTACTGAATTTGAAATTGTTCATGGTAATACCTGTATTCGTTATTTTGTATACAGGTATTTAGAATCAATCGATGTACTGAATTAAAAATCCGCGCATACGGAAACCACGATAAAGATAATCCATGTGACCAATGCATTTACCACGTTTGCCAAAAGCAAACGGGTTTTCAATATCTATTTCTTGACCAGCACGAAAACGGAACACTGGATTAGATAAACGAGTTGACGCAAAGAAAACATCTTTATCGTTAGCCAACATTTCTTTAAACCGTTTTTGTTTAATGTGCTTACACCCAAAATCATAATTCATTGATTCGGGGCTGATACCATTAAGGTAAATTGCGGAAAGTTGTTCTGGTGGATATGTCGGGAATTGATTCGGTTGCATTATGTTTTCACTCTCTGGTTTATCATTTTGGTAATATTCACCACCATTTGATCCCAATCGATTTTGTGTTTGCGCTTCGATACCTTACGAATTGCAATCATTCGATTGTTACGTTTTTTAGCAGCGGTATTAATCAAGATGGTTTGATTTGTCTGTTCAACTTTTTTGTACTTGCCATTTTTCAGGTTTTTGGCAAGTCCTTTAATGTTCCCGTATTTATCGGTAAATTTCTTATCAACCGGAATTAACTTATCAGTAGGTTTCTTACGGTCGATAATTGCAGACAAATAAACATCCTGGTTATCCATGATCCCCATTCGGTAAAGTTTTTTGTATTGCCCTACCTTTTGGGTTTTGTACCAGATAGACTTTTGTGAGAACGGTACAGGTGAATCAATGGCGCGGGTGATTTCCTTCTGTAGATGGACACTGGCAAGGCCAGCAGCTTTATACATACGTTCCTGAAATGAATCCCCTTCCTGTATGCGAAAGCGTTTCAAGCGCTCCATTGTTTTCCGTAGATTCTCTTTATTCTTGTCAGAGGCCATTACAAGCCTCCGATCACTAACGCAGCAGATTTCACGAAAGATAAGAATGATTCTGGTAAAACAGGTTGGTCGAATACATGAGCAACGCCGTTATACAGTGAAGCGGTAAGAATCAACCCAATCATAATTTTTCGTGCTTTGGTTTTAGTTAACCATGTTTTTATTTTTGCCATAGAATCCACCTTTTAAGATTTGCAGAATTTCGGCATTTTGTATTTTTAGCTCGACAACAGTAGATTCAATATTTGCCATTCGTTGATCTAACGAGCCGTGATTCTTTTCGATGTTATTAATCTTGATTTCTTGAATATTGTTTGTGTGTTCAATATTCGCTAAACGTTTTTCATGATCAGTGGTTTTTTTGACAACACCAGAATGTACCTTCCAGATTGTGCCAATTATTGCAGCGCCAGCAGTTGCAGCAGCTACGGAGATTTCGAGAATAGGCATAAAGCCCCCATTAAATTAAAGTTAAATTGTCACCTTTATTTAATGGGGTTTATTTTTAGCCTGTAAAGATATTATTACGATAGATAGCACTTACAATAACTGGTGCCGCATCAACCTTAGCGGAAGGAAAAGAACCGACATAACCGCCGCCCTGAATTTGAACTTCAATCGCAACCGCACCAACGTTATTAAGTTGGATACAACCGCCCATTGTTGTTTTAGCGCTTCTGCTACCTTCACCAAAATAGACACCGTTACCTAAACCAGTACCGCCTGTAATAGTTTCGGAACAGATAACATTGCCACCAACAAGAACTCGAAAACTAAAACTACCGCCTGTGGTACTACCTGAACCGCCTATCGCATAACAATTTACGTTAGGAACTGAAACAATAATGTTATTGCCTTGCCCGTTGTAAACCTGGCGGCTAACCGTAGTCCAGACGCCGCTATCAGTTCTGAG
This sequence comes from Buttiauxella gaviniae ATCC 51604, assembly GCF_001654835.1. GTDB lineage: Bacteria > Pseudomonadota > Gammaproteobacteria > Enterobacterales > Enterobacteriaceae > Buttiauxella > Buttiauxella gaviniae. The sequence continues at coordinate 149,697 of NZ_LXEP01000044.1, read as the reverse complement.
ATATGCGCAAGCGGGTAAAATGCCTTGTGCGGCGATATCACCAACAATTTTATTAGCGGTTAACGTCCCCTGAATATCACAGTTACTTGCTATCGTTACGTTGTTAAACACACCACCGTTAGCGTTAATCGTGCCTGTAATGTTCGCTTTCGTTGCGGTAAAAGAACCATCCTGATAAAGCGCCCAACCAGCAGCGTTTTGTGATGATAAAGTTCCTGAAATTTTACCGTTGGTGATTGCGGCGTTCTGGATCTTCGCGTTGGTAATTGCACCATCAACAATCTTTGCAGAACCGATAGAAGCATCAGTGATTTTTGCCGAACCGATAGAAGCATCAGCAATCATTGCAGAGTTGATGAATACACGGTTATTTTGTACCGCAAACGGGATTACAGGGCTTGCCGTATTCGTTGCATCAGAAATGATGAAAAATTCATTAGCATTAAAGTAAATCGCTGATTTGTTGTTTGCTGGATCTGCCAACAACTGCATACCAGTTACAACACCACCCGCATTCACTTTCACGGTATAGCTTGCGTTAATCGTATTTTTCAAAGCGTCAACTTTCGTTTGTGCTTCGGTACTGACTTGCGCAATATTCCCTTTCAGTTCTGATTTCACTACCTGAATTGCCGAAGCCTGAGCAGCATCACCAGAAGCAATAGCCTGATTCATATTCGTTACTGTTGCCGCAATATCTTTATCAACCTGCGTTTTTACCTGGTCAAGTCGGGTACTAACCAAAGCATCACCATCTTTAACGATGGTTTTCAAATCGGTTACAGCAGCACTGATAGCCTTACCGTAATCATTTTTGATGTTGGTGTTCAGGTTGGACAACTCGACTTGCAAAGCATCTTTCGAACGCTCGAACGCCTGTTCGATTGCACCATCTAAACGGGTTTCAAGGTTAATAAAATCTTCTAACGCTTGTTGATCCTGGTTAGTCCAGTTAACTTTTGATTGCAGGTCAACATAAACCGGAGCGGTATAAATCACCCCATCGATGCCGAACACGTCATAGGCACCCGCACGAACATAATATTTACCATCCTCGATCACCAGTTGATGAATCTCGTAGGCGTTCGGAGCTTGAAACACTTTCAGGTTTTGGGTGAATCCTGCATCAGTAGCAACCTGAACAATCACGCCAGCGAAATCAAGTTCAGTTGGGTCAAGCCATTGGGTAAAGATGGTGTTGAATCCTGCCGTTGCGGTAAAACCTTTAAGCCCTGCGCATTGCGCATTAAAGCAGTTCAGGACGGTTTCAACCGATTTCATGCCACCGTAACCCACCGCAGTAACACCAACGCGCACATTGCGACTCAGGCCGTTTTGTACGTTCATTGCGTAGGTGTACGCCCAATGAAGATCGTAAGTGCGGTACTGTACCGTTTTGCTATTGGTTGTAACGTTCACCTGGTAGTAATCAAACAGGTCGGAAAACTTCTGCATCTTTCCGTTAATGGTTACATCAGTTTGTTGTTGATCATCCCATTCAAAGAAAAATTCATCGTGTTCAGTTTCCAAACCACCAACAACTTTAGCGTTACGCAGTCGTACAACCGGAGCTGGCAAGTCGTAAGAAATCGCCGGGTTCTGGTTCATAAGTTCTGTCCACGGTGATTGGTAGAACAGGCCCGCAGCACACACACGGTAATCATAATTAACGCCTGATTTCAGTCCGGTGATCGTGAACTGGAATTGACCAGTTGCGCCAGCGTCTAACCAATCCGTTGAACCAGCTTGTTTGTACTGGATGAAGAAGCGATAACGGTTAAAATCTTCTTTCGCATCCCAGGTTAACAGAATGGATTTACCGTAGACGGTTTCACCAACAGCAGCAGCAACAAGATTAAATGGTTGACCAATATCAGCACTTATTGATGATGGTGTGTTATCTGGTTTCGCTGCAAAATCCATATCGGTATAAACCGCACTGTTATATTCAACGCATTGAACTGTAATATTTCCAGCCATACCGCCTTGCAAACTAGGTGTAATACCTGTTACGCGCCATAGAGAATCTTTTAATTGCAATTCGTCAAGACTAACTTTGATAACATCCCAAACTTGCAACGTGTAAGCATCAGCAGTAATAAAACTCATTTGCTGTGATAATTTACATTTGTTGCGTTCAACACTTGCCAGTTTATCAACTTGATTTGCATCCTTAACAAATCGCAATTCAAGATCTTTCGAAATAATTCGCTTATCTTTAGCGATTAGCGGATCAGTGTTCGGGTTCGATGGATAGCGTAAAATATTTGTTGCGTAGTCAATTGCCGGGTCAAAATATGAAACATTCAGTGTGTTGTAATATTCTGCTGTTTCACCATCCTTGAAAGATATTTGACCGTTTGTCATGTTATTTTCATTGAATGTATATTTGATTACGTCCGGTGAATCGAGCTTGCAAGTAATCTTTCCGAAGTTGTCAAAAATAACACCACCAAACGCAGCGCAAATATTTACTAAGTTTTTCTTAAATGTTGCGTTTGGATCGGTAGCACCATCTGAAAAATAACTTGCGGATTGAACAGCAGCAGTTTTAAAGCTATCAAGATCGATTTGCTCAAGTGGAACACCCAAACCATATTTTGTATTTGTCAAATAATCGATAATTTGCGACGGGCCATTTCTTGAGGCTGTACGTTGACCAGTAACCAGATCTGTGATTAATCGCCCCTGAATATCTACTGCAACTTGTGAATTGGGTTGCAAAACATCAACGCCATTATTCAACGCATTTACGGTTTTCTGCATCACAATACAAATAGTGGCAACACCATTACCCGTATTTTGTACAGGCCATTTATCACCAAGATATTGATGCGCTAATGAAAGGTGACGCCCTGGATTTTTACCCGTTGAAAATTCAATTTGCACGTAACCTTTATAAAGTGGGTTGAAATTGTTTTCAGGAACAATACCATCACGGTAAGTACCATCTACCAAAATCTTTTTATTATCCATATACAGATTTCGGAAATTATCAATTTCACCCTCTGCAACTGCGAATATTTGTACTAAATGTGTATCAGCGCGTTTACCTTGTGTAGCAACATCTTTATAAACACAAACCGTACCCGTTCTGGATTCACCGTAGATAATCGGCAATACCGTTTTTGGGTCTGACGCTGTTCCGAGTGATGTTCCCTGATCCCCACTATTAAATTTCGGGACGGATGGACTCATAGCCGAACTCATTAATGCCATAGTAGCAGCTACAGCGACACCAATCGCGATAGCAGTTACAACAGCGACACCCGCCGCAATCATAGCAGCAGACATAGAAGCAGCCGCAATCACGGCTACGATTGCGATCATAGGCATTTTTTAATTCTCCAAATAGAATCGTAATCGGCTTGAACAGCCGGGATATTTTTATAAAAGCCGTTATCCATCGTTAAAGCCCAACCGGAATACACAACGGAAACATGAAATACTTTCCGCGCACCTTCTTTATGTTCTTTTACCAATAAACAACCATCTGAAAAATCATCAGTTTGTTCATAATTATCTTTGATGATTTCAAGTGCATTAGAATAGCCAATGATTTTTTTGGCTTTGGTCAACCCTTCTTTTACCGATGTGTATTGATTAACCAACTTATTGAAATGGTCTGAACCTGTTTCGATATCGACCATTTTTAAACAGAGCAAGTTGCAATCATTTTCACCGTAAACAATAGGCTGTCCGATTTGCTCATTAATGTAATCTGTTATTTTTGCTTGTTTCTGAAACATACGGGATTCCTTTATGGTTTCCCGTATTTAGGGTTATTTTATTGTTTCGTTTTCCACACAGCCTCACTATTCCACATACCAATTTTGGCAAAGAATCCATCATTTTCATTACCAGCATAAGAACGGTGAACACCATCGGTACAGTGCGAACGTGCATTCTTTTCAAGTACCGCCCAAAATGAATTTATCTTGATATCGGTTTCAGACTTCCATTCCTCATCATTGGAAAAATCAAGGCTAATACTTGATGAATCGATTTCACCTTGAAACACCCCGAAATCTTGCATCACTGCCCCGCTCATTGGGTTTAAAAATACCATTCTGATAGTTACTACGGCTTTATCGAATTGTTTGTTCTTGATCATGGTGACGTATTCAGGGCGCACGTTTGAAACTCGAACACTCATACCAGTATTATTTAATTCTTTCGAGCGCGTAGGATTCTGAATATCGAGAAAATCACCACTTGCAATATACAATTGATTGTTGAAAGTAATATCATGATAACCATCGCACAAACGCAACTCACCCGAACCATCAGCGAATTTAATATTCACTACATGATAAAGCGATCCGGTACTGAATAATTGCGCAATGGTTAAGCGTGTTAAAAAATCCCCGGTATGTTCGCCGTATAAATCCAGGAAATCACGATCTGTACATAGGTTATCAAAAGCCTGTTGAATATCCATTAGATCGCCTCAGTTGTTGTAATTTTTAATCTAACAATTTGTTCAAGATCGGTTTCAATAGTTCCATTAGTCATTACCAGTTTCATTTGTGGGTTTTGGTAATTCATGATTTCGCCCGCCGTAACTTGTTCACGCAAGTTCGGGAAAATATTCATTGTTTGGTTTTGTGCATCGTAGGATACGACTTCATAAACTTTAGCTTGATTCGTAAAGGTGAAACGGGTTCCAGCTTCTAACGGCACGATAGTTTTAATCTGACGACCGCCAGCCATTGCCGGATCTGTAACGACACAAATAGAGTTTTGCGCCCCCCGATACTTCAAGTTAATTGATTTTGCCATTGGAAAATAAAAGGGTTTACCGTAACGGTATTCACTTAACCATTGATCAAAGATGTATTGTTTTTCGCCTTGAAATTGCAAGTTGATATCCATTTCGAAATATTGGATACCTGAATATCTACGCGAGAATTTGCCGCTTGCAGTACGGTTATTGAAAAAAGGCGCAACACTTTTCAATGTCACGCCAATTTTCAAATCATTATTATTGAAAATGTCAACAGCCATTATTAAAGCCTCTTACAGTTATATTCTGTATTTAGCTGTTACAATCTGCGCCGTTGTGCATCCTCCACCGCTCGCGCTACCATCTGAGGATGATTCTTAATCGCGTTCATTACCATTTGATCAGAACTGTTCACGTTACCGGAAATGTTCAGCGGAGCATTTACCGATATAGGTTGACCGCCTGACTCATGGTTGATGAAGCCTTTCAAATCGTCGTTCAGGCGCTTATCTACCACCCTTTCCCCTTTTTCCAGCAGGTAAGTACCAGTAGAAGGAACGTTGTCTATACCATCATGGAACTGGCCTTTCACGCTTTTGATACTGGCGACTTGAGTTAGAACCTGACCATAAGCAGCCGCAGCCAGTGCGATTGAATACGGGTACGGGTTGGATTCCATCGCCTTAGATGCCGCAGCAGGTGCCGCAATCATAGCCTGTGCAATCGCAAGCCCTTTCGATACAGCAAACGCCGCTTTTGCCGCTTTGGAGTTCTGACCACCGAATGCAGTAAGCACGGAACCCATCGCATCAGTCATACCCTCGTAAGTGGCTAACTGCGCATTGGTGGATTTTGCTTGTATTTCCATTGAGGCTTTTTGAATGGCTTCTTCACGGGTAACTCTACCTTGATCAAGCGCATCTAATTTGGCTTGATATTCCTCTTGCATAATCAGCTTGTTTTCAAGTGACAATTGCAGGTTTTCAAGTTCGCGATTGTACAATTCTTGACTAGCCTGAATCATTTCTTCTGCTTTTTCAGGATCAGCACCGATTAACGATTGGTAGAAGTTTTCACCGTTGGCGGCTAACAGTTCCTGTTTCTTTTGTTGGTACTGTTCTGCATCAATGATCCCTTGATCGTAAAGCGTCTTGAGGTCAGTAAAGCTGTTACCCAACTTGACTTGAGCACTTGCCATGCTTGCAGCTTCACGGGAATACCCTTCAATGTTGATACGGTTCAGGGTATCGAGTTGTGTTTTACGTAGGGTTTCCGCATCTTTGGCTTGCTGGTCTGCTAACCGTTGCGCCTCTTTTGCTTCTGCATCACGTTTACGTTGTGCTTCCTTACCTAATCGTTCCGCTTCCTTGTCTGCCTGTTCTTTAGCTTTCAGGGCTTTTTCCGCAGCGTCTTTATCTTCACGATCCTTGATGATTCGATCAGCAGCGGCTTTTTCTGCATCTGCCTTTTTGCGTTCGGCTATGTTCTTATCAACGATGGCCATGTTCTTATCGGCCTGAATCTGCGCGGCTTTCATAGCCTCTTGATACTTGATTTCCGCAAGTTCTGCTTTCGTGTAAGTAGCACCAACGTTATTAAGTTGGGCTTGTGTCATACCAACAGGACTAAAAGCACCATTCTCTTTTGCTTTTGAAGCCGCTTCACCCATATCAGAAAGGGTTTTATAAAACGATGTGTTTTTCCAATCCTTATCCCACCAATCGTACAGAACGACCATTTTATCAACCAATGGCGCTAACCCGTTTGCAATTGCACCTTTGGCTTTTTCCTCGAAATCACCCATACGCCGACTAAATTCACGGTAGGAAACAATCGCATCTTCGGTAATATCGACGTTCTGATCCTGGATCATGTTCAAGGCGGCTTGTTCGGAACCGGCTTCGGTCAAGGTAGTAATCAGTTTGGAACTGCCACCCGCGAGTTTTTCCATTGCAGAGGTTGTTTCTGCCGTGGTAGCACCCGCATCACGCATCTGATAGAACAGACTTATCGACGCTTTAACCCCGCCGTTTGCTTCACCAATGTGTTTTGTGAAATCCTTGATGTTCATACCGTACTTTTTGAGATCTTCGGCAATGCCGCCACCAGTAGCAACACCTTCGCCCAAGTTCTTCAAAGCATCTTTGTTGATTGCCCCAAATTCTTCGGCTTTAACACCCGCATCACCAAAGGCATGTGCTAACTGTTGAAGATATTCAACGTTCATCAAGCTAGATTGCGCGAGCTGATCCAGCGCATTAGCTTTCGCAGCCGATGCCATAACCGCCGTTATGCCAGCAGCCGCCACAGAAGCCACACCACCAAGCGCAACGAATGCAGGTGATAAACCACCTGCCCCTTTAAGCGAGTTGCCGAGACTGCCAAGGATGCCGTTTAACGACACAGCTTGATTAGATAAACCATCAAGCATTCTTTCGGCTTGACCAGTTGCCCGAACTAGTCCAGCCGTATTACCTGTTAATTCTATTTCATGATTATTTTTCTTTGCCATTACTTGCGCCCCTTTGCATTTCTTTTAATTGTTTTAACTGTGCAGGAGTAAGCATTTGATTAACCGCCTGAATGCGTTGCTGTTCCTGTTTGCGCTTAATTTCCTCGAGTTGCTCAGGGGTTTTGAAAATAGCTTCATCACTGAACATTCTGAAATCTTCTGCTTTCATTCTTTTCAATCCGTCTTTTGATAAATTACCGGACGAACGATAAAGATTGGCCTGAGTTATTGAATGCCTGATATCGTCAAGTTGTGGGGATTGTGGTTCAAGGTATTCATCGAATAATTGCAATTCACAAAATTCAGGCAAGGGTAAATCCATCATTTCTTGTTTTGATAAACCCTTGCGCATTTGTTGACGATAATAAAATCCTAGATATGAATTGCTTTTTACTTTTTTTCGACTTCTACCGGATCAATACGAATACTTGCATCAGCAACAGCACCAATCAAAATACTTTTCACATTGCTGAATAACTTTTTAACCTGGTCAATAGTTTCGAATACTGGTTTACCATCTTCATCTTGAATACACCTAAAAATAGTCAGTTCATCGCGGTCTGATTTATCTGGATTGTACAAATGTTCAAGATATTCTTTAACAGTCATTGGACGCGCATAAAAGGTGTATTCACCGATCTGAATAGGTTCACGCTTCGGAGCTAGGTCTTGCATCATTTTTTCAAAATTCATTTTTAATACCCTTATTTGTTAGATGAACTTATTTAGGGCATAAAAAAACCCCAACCTTTCGGAAGGGGTTAAAATTATCAAGTTCCAGCACCATTAATGATATCGTCTAAATCTACATCAGGTAGATCAATTTCATCGGTAGGTGGTTCAGTTGCTACGTAGTCGGGATCTGGATTCCCCCCCGTTCCCGGAGGGGTTACGGGTTTCCCGATCCACCACTCATAGAAGTATCCACAACCTGAGAAATAACGCGCTTATCAATTGCAAGCGTGAAATTTTGCGTTACTACCGCATCAGCACCACCCGAAAGATTCGCACTAGAAATAAAACCGTTGTACACACTTGCTAAACCTATTGTTTTGGTTGCGTCGGTGTAATACACGATTTTAAACTGTGATTTAGTGCCAGAATCACCAAGAGCGCGGATTTTTTCATGCATCAAATCACCCGGAATATAATTCAGTGATAGCGCAATATCTGGAATGGACGCACGACCAACTAATTTACGGTTGGTATCACTGGAAAAGTTTGGAACGTCAATAACAGTACGTTCAATACCAGTTTCAGGGAATGCGGAAAGTTCGGGAATCAGAACAAAATCTGTCCCTTGTACCGAGGTATTATCTGTTTTATCAGACAAGAATACATCGACATATAGACCTGCAAAAATGTCATTAGCCATTTTATAAACCTTTTAATTGAGAAAGGGAATAAACATTCCCCCTTTGTTATATTTATGAAACTTAAAACGGGGCAACACCCCGTTTATTAAATGGTGAGTAGTTCTTCTTTCAATGCTTCCAGATCAGCAAGAATTTCTTCTTTTGTTCGAGCGGTAGTTAATTGTTTTTCTTTCTTCGATGTTAAATTAACGCCATCAAAATAATAACATTTATCCAACACCGCATCATTAAAATCAGTAGCGGGAAAATCATCGAACTGATATACATGAACCACCAAATCAGGATTAGATGGACTAATAAAAATTGACATTCGATCAGCGGGTAAATCATTGAAGAATGTCAATACCTGATTAGTTTCCGCATCGACCTGAATAGAAGGAACATTGTCTTTCATTTCTGAACGTCTTTTATACCAACAAGTATCAGTTTCGTCTTTGTAAAATGCCGCGCCATTTTCAGCGCGGTCAAATTTAATATTCTTAATTGCTTTTGTTACTTTCATATTTATACCCATGCATCCACCCAACCACCATTATTACGATAGACTTGAATACGACCACCGATAAGGTTCATTGAGTTATTTTGTGTACCGCCTGTACCGTTAAGACCAATCAAGAACCATCCATTATCTACATAACGTTGGTTTGTTGTTTGGTTTAGTGATCCAAAGTTCTTTGTTGCACCCCAACGCACTGAACGCACTGCATCGTTAGCAACAGAGGTAGCAGAAGTGTTGGCTGTATTCGCTGTGGTTTGCGCACTAGTTGCTGTGGTTTGCGCATTAGTGGCGGCGGTTTGTGCTGTATTTAAACGAGTGTTAAGTTGTTGAAGCAACCAACCAGCAGCGAATCCATTTGTTGCAGCAGCCAAATAGATGTTGCCATCAGCAGCGATAAAAGCAGTACCATCTGTTTTGTTTATCGTATTACTACGTAATGAACCATTCGCTGTTAACACCCCACCGACATTAACCGCATGAGCCATAGTTACTAAACCAGACGCTTTAGCAATATAAAATGGTCGTAAACTGTTAAAGCCACCACCGTTTGAATCGGAAATCATGATATAGAAGTTAGTAGCATCATCATGGAGTAAGGAGTTTTTTGTTTGTCCACTCATTCGGAATGAAGAACCAGTTGGAACACTAACAGCCCCAGTTACTGTTAAAGTACTGTTAACGGTCATTGGAGCATATACACCAACTTTTGATGTGTAATAACCGCGATCCGTTGCCGCTCCTGCGCTTGCGTTATAGCCTAAGTACAGTTCACCGCCCGTGGTTTGAGTCGATGAAGTTCGAGCCGCACACAAAGTAACGTTCCCGTTGCCGTGGTCGTTCAAAATCATAGAACCATTGCTACCGGAGCTAATGCCCTGGTTTGCAAGAATGCTAATACCTGCGTTAGCTACTACACGACCAGAAGCGGTTAAACCTACTGTAGAAATACCACCCGAAGCAGTCAAAGCACCCGATGCAGTCAAAGCACCAGTAGTAACCGCACCAGAAAACGCGCCAGTACTACCAACTAAAGCACCGGTATTAATACCACCCGGTGTAATCCATCTACCATCAACATGCAAATACGCCTGACCATCAACACCGTTATCAGTACGAGTTTTAGCAGTACGGAAAAAACCAAAATAGGAATTACCCAAACCGCCAACATAAAAATGATGATCTGCGTGTTCTTGCCGTACAATTGCCTGTGCCGAAGATGTAGAGCAAACATTACGGTTATACAGAACGTTTTGATCACGCATTGAGATCCATGAACCAGCAGCAGCAGAAACCCCGATTTTATTTACCTGAGTATCAGCACCATTACACGTTATGCTCCCCGCAGTCGTTAACGCGCCCGCAGTTGTTACGTTGCCACTTGAAACGTTAAGACCACCGCCAATAGTAAGCCCGTTACCCATGCTTACCGCACCTGTTGTATTACTGATCGTAATAGGTCGCAAGGCGTTATAACCACCGCCAGCATCACCCGAAGCGGTTAACATGAAATATGTATTGCTACTGTCATTTCGAATAAAGAAACCGTAACTACCATATGCAATACGAAAACCGTTAGCAGAGTTAGAACGAATTTCACCCGCTGTGGTCAATGTGCCGTTAAGAGTTCCCCCCGTTAATGGTAGAACACCCAATTCAGCCGCAGTCGGTTTATCAGTATCGGTGTAGATTTTTGACAAGCCAGTCATTTCACCGTTGGCGTTATAACCATACGTCCACAAACGACGACCGCTCGCATCAGTCGCAGAACCATAATCAAACGTGATGCCTCGCGAATGTGCGCCGTTGGCCCCGTCAGAGTGAGCTACGTGAACGGATAAAGCCTTGTGACTTTGTGAGGCGTTCCAACGATAGAAACCAGAATAGCCGTGGCTTAAAACTTTGGTATCTGTCGTATTCAACCCATTCACGGTACGACTCAAAACATAAGCATCAGTTGCAATGTTGTTTGCCACACCGAAAAAACGTGAATCCGCTTGACTTTTTGAATAAAAGTTAGCGTCTGATTGCGCTTTCGTATAATGATTGGCTGTTGCATCAGCTTTACTAAGGAATGTTGCGCCAGCAGCCGTTAATGTTGGATAAGACAACAGTTTATTATCAACTTCGGTTTTAGAATAATTTCGGGAAGCATCAGCCGTGATTGTTTGAAACTTCGAATCAGCTTCTGTTTTATTATAATACGAACCCGAAACACCCGAAGAAGTTATAAAAACGGTATCGAGCATGGAAGCGCGGATTTTCCCCGTCAGTGCATCGATCAATACTTCATCGGATTCATTTACCAGGTTTGAAGCAAGTTTGACATTGCGCGTAAAGTGGCCTGTTAATTTACCGCCCAATATCACATCACCTGTTTCAACGCCTGATCTTGATGCCGCTAGAATTACATGACCATTACCATCATCGGTAAGCATTTTGTTACCTAACGGGCCAGCAATATAACCTTCTTTCCCACTTGATGGGTTCAGGCTTAAAACACCGTTAACAACCTTTACCCGTGGCGCGGTTAATTCTAAATCAGTACCGTTTGCCTTGATAGTGTGTTTTGCGGTTGGTGAAGTTGCCATGTTAATAACTGGTGATGAGTTGCCACCTGTACCGATATTAATTTCAGCAGCAGCACCAGAAATATTAACTGCGTTTGTTGCGTCTACATTACCACCAGAAATTACCTTACCACCTGTTGTAATTGTTCCAACAACAGCAAGCTGATCGGCAGTTTCGGGATTTCCAACTTGAATAACTGCGCCCGCTTCGGTTTTGGTATACATTTTGCGATCTTGCAAGTTAACAGCGAGTTCACCCGCAAGCAAATCAGCCGCAACAGGTTTTTTACCTGAAACAGATGATCTTTTAATTTGAATTTTGTTCATAAAAATACCCGTATACGTTGATATACGGGTATTTATGGAGTTAGAAAGTACCCAAATCGATTACATCATTAATATCGACCGCTTTAATGTCAGCAGCCGAAGGACGATTATTTGTACTATACAGAACACCACCAGCGTTGTTAATCGTCGTGGTTGATGTTGTATTCCCGGCCGGGTCGAAGTAACGAAATAGAGTTTCACCATTTTTACCCGGCAAAATTTTAAACGTCCGATATTTCAAATCACCAGCATCAGGATGGTCAGCGCGAGTTGTACCAATTTCCGGTTGTGTTCCATTCTGAACATATACAGTCAATTTGTCTTTAACTGCTAATGTACCCGTCATAGTATCGCCGTTAACAGCAACCGCCCCAAGATATCCAGGGGTTGGCTTGTTATTTGGTGAATAAACACGAATACCGCCTTCACGAACTTCTAAAGTGCCGTCAACTATTGGTGTTTTGAAAACAACACGATTAGATACACTTTGGAAAGATGCCAGATCAACGGGTTGACCTTGCGCGTCTGTGGTTTGTATCTTGCGAATCTTCGTAACATCATTAGCGCCATTAAGAGGCTCTACAAACCGTAAGTTGCCCGTTTGCACGTCTGGAGTTCTTAAAGCGCCTGTCATTGCGTTGGTGCCGTTTAAATCCAATGCCCTGATATCATTTGCCGATGGTCGTTCAATTTCGCTGTAGACCTTCACCCATGCGGAAACTTTACCGGATGCATCAACGGTACGAACACGGATGATTGGCATTTCACCAGTACTGTTTACCGCCAGTTGCCAACCGTTATTTTCCGAACCTTGCATAGCTAACACAGCCGTATCAATACCAAACGGGTTATGCGTGGTAGTTGCGGGTAACTGCAAGAATCGGTTTCCAGACAAGCGATCATAATCTTGAAGCCCTGGATAATCAGCAGTACCAGCCCCGATACCATAGTCACCTGTGTAAAGTAACTCGCCTGTTTTGGTAACGCCTGATAACTTCATTGCGGTTGGTGCAAGTCGGTAAGTAACCATTACCGGAGTATCACCACCACCAGTTATATTTTCAGCCGTAACCATTGCATCAAAGATCTGAAAGAAGCCAGTTTTTGCACTACTTTGTACCGTATCGATTACGTAGAAATTACGAAATCGCAATTCTTGTTTTGATAAAATACAAGACGACAATAATTCTTGAACCGGATCATCAATAACTTTATTGAATGTGATTTCGGTATTGTCAAGCGTCAAATTGCCAGCCATACGCGACGTAAATTCACTATCGAAAGTTTCGACTTCCTGAATAGATCGTGTAGTGCCGATGGTTGGAAAACTTGCGACGTTTTCAGCATTAACAAAAGTCGTTGCGTGAAAAGTTGGAATTTCTGCAAGGTCTGTACTTACTGCAACAAGAACTTCTTTCCCTGTAAAAATATCTGTTTCGATAGCCATTGTTAACCCCTTTTATAAAAATAAGATACTTCGAATGAAACATCAGCCATCACATGCCCTTCGCTTGAATCATTGATATATGAAGTATCGGAATTGAGCGGGAGCACCTGAATAACTTTTACTTCAACCCCGTCAAAATCAGCAGGTGTAAGATTCAGCAGCTTTAAAATAACTTCGTGAATACCTGTCTCGTTAATTTCGGAAAATGCCACTACATCAATCGTGCATCGAGCATTTAAATTCTTGCTGTTCAGCCCTACCGCATCATAAGATTCACTGATATTCGTAATCCAAACCTGGATATCAGTTTTCACACCAGTTTTAAAACTATCAACCAGCTTGTAATTCCATGTGTTCGCGATAATGTCAGATAGTTTTCTTTTGATTTGCAAGCGTGGTAATGGATTAAATGAACTTGCCATGTGCGCCCACCCCTTTGATATTCAAATAACAATCTACAATGCCGCTATTATCATCATTGATATAAGCAACAATATAATTTGAACCGTTAATGTTGATTGTATCGTCTTGTTTGAGTTCACCTTGATTACAGGTCAACATCATGGTTTGTGAAACCTGACCATTATTTTCAATAATTCGCTGGTCGTAGATTCCTTGAACTGGAATACCGTCACCACGAATATAAAGATCACCTAACGAAAGTAATTTCTTTCGCTGTTTCGTATTAAATTTAAGCATAGTAAGCCCCTTATATATCGAATATTTAGGACATAAAAAAAGGCACCCCCGGAGGGATGCCAGTTTCAACAGAGAGACTGTTAATTATTTCGTGGTAGTACCACGTTTCAGGTGAATCAAGCTGTCGTCTTGACCGACGAAAGTCCAATCCAGATCGGTGAACAGACGCAGACACACACCACCGTTACGCGCTTCTGTCCAAGGGTCAACGTCGAGAGTCAGACCGTCCCACTCGCCAATCATGACACCGGAGAAATCACCTACCAGCATTTCATCACCGCCAAAGATACCGCTAGAAGCGATTGGACGACCTGCCAGCTTGCCATCATCACCAACGATGTAAGAAGAAACGGCGTTCTTATCATCTTTCAGGATAGATTTCAGATTTGCCAGGGTAGCGCCACGCATTGCGAACATAATCGCTTCTTCGCTTACGCCACGGTCAGTAAATGCCGCGATGGTAGCCAGGAAGTTTTTATAATCCCATTCGGTAGTACCAGTTTTCAGAGCAGAGATTACGCTCAACAGGGATTTAGGAGCGTTCGCCAGATCAGAAGCGCCGAACATTGCAGCTTCCAGTTTTTCGCGTGAACGGTCGATAATCTGTTTAGACAAAATGCCCTGAATACCTGGGGTAGTCAGCAGAGTACGGCGGTTCATAACAACTTCACCCGCGAAGGTTTTCGGAGTCAATGGAACGTTATCAAACGCTGATTTACCGATTGGTGCGTCCTGACCTTCGGTGATGAATCCGAACGCATCAGCAGCGGAGCTTGTAGCGCGTGGAATCATGTATTTTGCTTCGGTCAGACCGTTCAGGCGCTGTACATTCATTTTACCGATGATGGAATCTTTCAGCAGCAGATCCACGAAGGAATCACGCAACAGGATATCATCTTGAACAGCGGTAACAGTGCTTGACGCTTGAGCACCAGCAGGAGCCGCACGAAGTGCAGAAGTTGGAATATGAACGGTATTACCGGAACGTGCAGCAGCACGAGAACCTAATTTGCGTTCAGCTTCTTGATGATATTCCAGGTTAGCGCCTTTCAGATCACGGCCTTCGGTTTTTGCTTTAATTGCATCAATCAGGTCGAAAGAACGTTCCAGATTTTTAAGGGTATCTTTTTTAGTGGTCATTACATTACGTACCTTATTTTGTTTAATAGAACGTTTTTCGCGTTCGTCCAGAATTTTAATTACTTCTTCCGCAACGCTTGCGGCGGTTACTTCAACTGCTTCTTCTTCGGAAATATCGCGTTCTTCTTCCTCAGAAACTTCTTCTTCAACTTCGGCTTCTTCTTCCGCAATAACTTCTTCTTGTTCTTCGATTACTTCTTCTTGTTCAAGAATTTCATCTTCGGTAGCGCGTTTTGCACGTTTGGTCATGGTCTTAATCTCTTGTTTGTTTAATTCGGCGTTATCGCCTTTCCTGATAATATTTAGGGAACCATTTTCAGAGCGAATAAGTCCCACGGTCGGATCTGCCGGAACTGTTACGAAAGAAATTTCATTAACAGACCATCGATCAACCAGAATTAATTTGTTTTCGTCGTCGAAAGAATAATTATCTAAGCTGTAGCCGAAACTGATATTCGAAATAGTCCCTTCCTGAACTTTTTCGGCAATTTCATTAGCCAGATTACCTACCTTTGAAAATCGTACTTTTGCGTAGCCTGATTTGTCGTTAACATCGATATAAGCCGAACCAGGAATGATTATTCCTAAATGTTGGTTATGGTCGTGGTTAAACAATAAAGACGCTACGCCATCGTTTAGGCGCGTTAAATCAGCGTTGTCAGAACCATGAAGCAATACTTCACCGTATACAGCTAAGTCGCCATATTGATCGTATACTTCACGGTTAACCGGATATTCAGAACTAAAACGAATATTGAAATAATCGCCTTGTTCGTCTGTTTGAACTGATAAATCTCGCGCCGCAACGGTTAAATTACGGCGTAAAATCATTTTGAACCTCTTAGGTTTCCATTACAGGTGTATTTATGGCGCTTGTTTCAGGGGCTTTTTTGAAATTATCCTCTTTGATTTTCAATTCGACCTTATCGGGATCACGCCCTAATGATTCGATTACTTCGCGGCGACTTACCAACCCGTTATCAATTTCAAGCACTTTGGCTTTAATATCTTTTTCAGGGTCTACAGATCGCGCCTGTGGTTTAATCCAATCGGTTTCATGCATTGCGCGAATTACGTTAAGTTCAATAAGTTCTTCATCGACCAGATTTTGTAAAAACTCGCGATATACACGGATAAGGACGGTATTAATCAGGTGGCGTTGTAATGCCTGGTAACGGTTCTGTTGCATCAAATCACCAAAGCGGCTTGATGAATAATTCACGCCTGAAATATCACCCGTTAACGCCTGTTTAAAGCAACCCAATCCCATAGCGATAGTGGTTTCTATCTTGTCCATCCATGACGCAAATTCATTCGCCTGTGTATTTGACTGAATGGATTTAATATCCTGCCCTGGGTTCAACATGTTGATTGTACCGGGGCTAAATTCTGCCATTACATCCGGTTGATCTTCGTCGTCCTCATCATCCAGACCGTTAGATTTATCAGCCTGGGTAATAAAGCCCATTGAAGAAGCTGTTACACGCGCCTGAATAAGCGAGATCTGAACGTATGAATCAAGTTGTGCAACCGTCTGAATAACTGGAATAAAATCAGAGAATCCACGGCGTTGATCGCACTGTTTCGCGTCGAAATAGTGAATTACTTCGTCTGCGTCGTATTCTTCTAATGTGCCTGTATCGGATTCGCTGAACAGGTCAATTTTCTTGAACCAGTACGATAGCGGTTTCATTGTGCGTTCATCGTAGGTAATACCATTTTTAATTACGGTATTTTCATCAATGCGCATTTCATGGGTAATATCGCAACGGTCAGCCGTTACCATTTCAAGTTTAACGTCACTATCTTCTTTATGGATAATAACGAAAACTTCACCGTCTGTTTCACGCTGGCGCTCTACCATCTGGCAGAACTGGTAAAAATCAAATTGCCCGTTTAAAGAGAATCGGGATTTATTTTCAGCCCAACGATAAAACATCTTATCGATAATCAGATTCGTTCGTTTATCAAGTTTGCCATTTGGCAACGTCATTTGTGTACGAGGATACAAACCAGTGCCGATAATGTTATCAACTGACATTTGACAATAACGCGCACCGTAAGGACTGTTTAAAGACAAATCACGGCAAATATCGAGCAACCGCGAATGTTGCGTTCTGATTTGTCGGTTAATACTGCCCTGAAACTTTGGCTTGTGCGTTGCATCAAGTCGATCATTCATATCTACCAGGCCTAACGAGCGTTCATTAACTTCATAATTCAGTTTCGTCTGTACTGGTGATTTACGGAATCGGTGTGTTTGATTTCTGTATGTATTTACAACCGTTGTTTTGCTACGGGTAAACACGCTTTTAATACTGCGTAAGAATTTCATGTTAACCCCTGAGAATTAATTTGATTTGTTTAAATGGCGCTTTACCTTTTTTACGGTTGGCCTTTTCAATTTCATTACCGAGTTGGGCGCGTAATGAATCCACCAGCGCGATAAGATCGGCCAGGGATGAATAAACAAGTGTTTTATTGTTGATAGAAAGTTGTTGCAATACGCCTTGATCGTCGGACAATTTCGCCGTAATTACTTTATCAAGTAGTGATATTTGTTCGCGTAAAGTATCAGCGCGATTTTCTTTCTCGAATAAGCCGCGAATTTTTACGGGCTGAATCATGATAATTTGCAATTCTTGATTCACGATCACGATTTTGTAATTTCCGGTTGTGATTTTATCCGATGTTGTCGGAATCCCGATTGTTGCATCAGGAATTAACAGCACTTCTTCAACCGGAAATTCTTTATCGTTGTATACGATTGCGGTGTACGCATTCGGGATAGGGTCAAGAAATATATTCTGCCCTTTCACTACGGTAATTAGTGGTTGTTCCATTTGATAGCCTTATTGAAATGAATCCTATAAGGCTATTTATGGTGTTAGAAATTCATCCAGCCTGAGCGCGGTTTCTGCCTTGCCCTATTCCCCTTTTTCGGTTTTTCCGGTTCGGGTTCTTTATCGTGATTTGTCATTGCTTCAATTTCGCGATGTACGGCCTTTGGTGGCGTTATATCTTCAACTGGTGCAATTACATTACGTTTGGCTTTAATCTTGCGTAGGGATTGCCAGTTAGATAATTTCAGCACCTGGTGCATCGCTGCCAGCGCATATACCATTGTGTCTAGTGCTTCATTTCGGGTTGAGCCTTTTTTCAGCATCCAACGAACTGAATTACCAGACCGCTTTAATTCTTCCGATAATATTTGTTCTGACCAATCATCAGGAACATCATTTGATATCTGTAGCGTGGTTGGTGCATCGCCTTTCAAATTGCGGTTGATTAGCTCGCGCACCATCGTTTTACCGGAGTTAACGCCTAACACGTATAACTCTTGCCCCCCTGTTTTGGTAGGCTGTACCGGAATCACCGGAGCGTTAAAGCTGGATGAACCTTTGATCGCCTTTAGCTTTCCGAGGCGGTTACAGTTGGCGTACACAACTTGCGTTGCCTTACCGTTGCCACTGTCCAAAAAGGCCATATGCATTGGAATCTTGTCACCGTTGACCGTTCTGAAATCCGACTTCAAATATTCAATCAGGTGGGTATAGGCTTTCGAATCTCGCTTTTCGCAATCCAGATCGTAAAACATCCGGTAATCCACCAGGTAAAGCGCATTGGGTGCCACTGCTAACGTGCAACATTCAAGGCGGTCTTTCTGTTGGTCGATACCCGATACCAGGAAAACAGCATCATCAGGGATTGAATCAAGGCTAATATCCGCTTTCAGCTTCTCGAGTTCGTCAGTGCCGCAGTCGTCGTTTAAGTCGTCGAACGTCACCCCTAAGCAGGTATTAAACCAAGTGCCGAGGCTGAACGATTGGAAAGCGTCTGCATAATCCTGAACACAACTAACGATGGTACTTAACGGGCTGTACAGTCTCGATACGTGAAAACCGATACTTGCCGCGCCTGGGTTGTGCGCAACAAATCTACCTTTCGCAACTGCCCGTAATCGGTCGCCCTCCGTCCATGCCTTTTCGCAATGGGGGCAAACATAACGGGCTGTATCAGGTAGCGGGATTTGTTTTCCCTGCCTGATCCCCTTATCGAATTTGACGTTTTCCCATTTCAAGATCTGTTCGTGCTGGCAGTGCTGGCAAGGCACGTAGAAGTAACGCTGATCGGATTGGTCGAACTGCTTATTGATCGCCCCTTCCTTCACGGTTGGTGTGGAGCTGATTAACACCAGTGCTTCATCCTGAAAAGTAGTTACACGCTGTTCAGCCAGTAGCACCGGATCACCCTCTGCGCTTTCTTGTGCTGCGTCCACTTCGTCAAGTATTGCGGTCGCTAACGTCTTGCCGCGAAGATGTGACGGACTTGTTAAACTCATGCAATAGATAAACGTTCCATTGCGTAACTGAATCTGCGCCTGGTTGTTTACGGCGTCTTTGTCTGATTTGTTGGTGATGAGTTCAGCTAGTGCGGGAGTCTGTGCAATCGCGGGTTTAATCTTCCCGCTTAACCATTGGCCTAGCTCTTTGGTCGTCGATTGCAATACACCAATGTTGTGACCACTTTTCGCCATCTGGTAGAACAGCACCCCGTTTAACAGTTGGGTTTTACCGACCTGGGCGCTTGTCTTGAACACGATTTTTTTCTTACCTTCGTGTATGGCGTCCATCATTTCGCGTTGGAAACTGAACAGGCGCATTTTTTCCCCTGCGCGTGGGCCATCAACGATTGTTAAATTTTGCTCGCACCATTCGGAACAGTTGAGCATAGGTGGCGGGATCATTTGCCCCGATGCCTGTTTGAATATGTTTGATAGTTTCCGTAAATTTTTCATGAATACCCTCTCTGTGAAGGTATTTATCGAGGCCAAAAAAAAAGCCCCGAACCAGTGAAGGAACGGGGCTTTAACCAGAGTAAAACCAATGAAACTTATCGAAAACTTAATCTAAGGTAATGCCTAAAATGTCTAGTTAAAAGCATTCAGAAACACACCAGTAATGTGCTTTTGAATGCCCTTGCTAATGAGGGTCATTCTTGAAAGGGCTTGAAGCCGCTTTCCTTTCTGTACGGGTATTTAGTGAGTTAAAATTTTGCGGTATTCGGCTTTGTAGATTTCGATCAGGTCGTCTTTGCTGTATGTCTTGTCTACGTCAACGCCCTCTTTAACCAGCGCGGTGATCATCTTTTCTTTGGTCAGCTTGCCGAACTTCTTCGATTCATCGCGTACAAAGTTTGGGTGTATCGGGTTTGCTGAATAATCGGTGTCCCAATAGTCAGCCAGGGATCGGAGCACATCAGACCAATTTTTGTTTTTGTGTCCTGCCCGGTAGAACAACCCCTGAATCTTTCCTTCTATGTAGGTGTTGCATCCACGACAGAGCAACCCGCGCATATTTCCGCAGCTATGAAGATGGTCGCCGTGTGCAGCGTTCCAGGATTCGAGTTTGTCGCCGCAGATCTGACACTTGCCGCCCTGCTTCTGAAATTGGGTTTGCTTCCACGCTTCCAGCGTTTTCTTTGTGAGAATCGTCATACCGTGTACCTAAGTTGATATGACTGTATTTAGCGGGGTACGATTGGGGCGCGTTGCCCCTTCTGTTATGGGTTGGCTTGCTCTCGTGGAGGGGGTTAACGCAACTGCTTCCGTTACTCTAGATATAAATTTACAAAACTTTTTGTTACCCTAGATAGCTGGGAACCCGCATTCTACCGTTGGTGTCCGTTACTCTAGATAGCTGGCAGACCAGATCCAGCGCGGATCTCAGCCGGATAATATAATAAGTAATTCATTACCATTCGTAGCTAATTAACAGCAAAGCAAATACAAAAAACTAGATCGCGAGCGAAGCGAGTTTCATCGAGCGTAGCGAAGATGAACAGCAACCGACACTAAGAATAGTAATGATCAGATCGTAATAGTCTTTACCTGTTCACTGCGCCTTCGGCTTGTGAATGTCGGCCTACGGCCTCCAGATCTATCCTTCTTATCATTACGTAGGGTAAGGGGTATAGATATAATATATGTTTATATATAGAAGAAACTACCCTTTTTGGTATGATTATTAACCACTGATTGTACCAGTTAACCAACTGCGCTTCGCTTGTTGGTACTCGGCCTACGGCCTCGCGATCTGGTAATAATAATTACTATCTGTTTTAAGCTGCCTAAAACCCACTCTACGGGGTTCTATGCTCTAACCAATACAGATTTGATTACTTTCCATTTTAAATCGCTTCTGGTGCCGCTGGCTGGCCTTTAGCGATAGCGAAAGGCTAGTTCAACGGTACTTGAAAAGTTATTGAGTCATACCCATATAGATTAGGTGATACTACCAATGAGTTATTGACATTTTCAAATATTGATCTAGATCATTGATTCCCTGGGATTTGACTTCGTTAATGATATCCGGGATACTGACCACCAGTTAAGAAAAGAGACACTACGAACCAGACCATTTTACTGTACGACCTAACCCGCAACAGTCCCCCCGACCAGTTGCCAGCTACAAACAATTTGATACCAGTAAGGCGAGATCAAGCACTACCCCCCGATCTGATTACTGAGCGGTTAATGATAGACCGTTACCAATGCACTTTATTTGCATAATCATTCTAAAAGTCGATCCGATTTTTGCGTTTTCGCATTTCTGAAAATGTTGTGATTTTTCATAACCTTATCTGATGCAAAATTCAAATTTACGCCCGCTGTATTTTTTCGATTTTTTCGATGAATGATTATTCAAAAACCCCCTTTTTCGTGCCTGTGAAATATCCACGTATAACCCGTGGTGTGGTTTCCCTATGCCCGAAAAACAATGCAC
This sequence comes from Buttiauxella gaviniae ATCC 51604, assembly GCF_001654835.1. Classification (GTDB taxonomy): domain Bacteria; phylum Pseudomonadota; class Gammaproteobacteria; order Enterobacterales; family Enterobacteriaceae; genus Buttiauxella; species Buttiauxella gaviniae. The sequence continues at coordinate 127,619 of NZ_LXEP01000044.1, read as the reverse complement.
TAAATACACGTAAGCGATTCACTGAATCGTTTTTAAATTACCTAATTGTTACTGAGATACCTATGAGACTGAGAAAACTGACTGAAACCGATATCAACCGTTTAGCCGTTGAATGGCTGCAAGCTGATACCGAAGGAAAGAAAGAACTGTTGAAGAAGTACGACATTGCCAAACCCACTCTTTACCGAACCATGAAGCGTTACGGCATCGAGTTTAAAAAAATCATCCACTAAGAGAATACGAAAATGAACAATTTAACATTAGTAACAACCGAGTTTTTCACCACTGATGAAGTAATCGAGATCGGCGGTAAGGCATTTTTAAGCAAGTACCTGAACGGTGAACCAGTAATGACAGCGCGTGATCTTATTCAGATTCTGGACTGTACCGAAGATGCATTTAAGCATCATCTTAAACGTGATGGTAAATGTCTGATTCAGGGTGAAGATTTTCACCATATGAAAGGTGATGAATTAAATCACATCAAGAAAAAATTCAATGAAATCAACGGTGATTTGTTGGAGCCAAATTGGCCCTATCAAAATTTGAACAAAACGAATCAATTAAACCTGTTCACCCGTTCTGGTGTTGATGTGATGTGTCGACTAGTTGATCCGCGCTCGTTTGTGTGGAGTCTACTGAAAAGCAATTACTTCGATGTGCCGCAAGAACCAGCGTTCAAAGTGCCTGAAACGTTCGCAGAGGCTTTATTTTTGGCGGGTAAACTCGAAGCCGAACGGGTTCAATTAGCGCTTGAGAACAAAGAAAAGGAAGCGTTGCTGGTTAAGCAAGAAGCAGAACATGAAATGTTTGTTGATAACTTCTTTGATGAAAGTTCAACGATCAGCATCGGAACCTTTGCGAAGATTACAGGCGTGTTAGGTCAAAAGCGGATGTTTGCATACTTGCGTGACTCTGGCGTAATGATGGCATCACGTAACGAACCGTATCAGAAATACATGCATCATTTTGTTATTCGTGGTCAGTTCAGTACGCCATTGCTTAAATGCACTAGCGCGAAATGGTTACTTACCCGAATGGCAAAAGATAATCTGATTTCTACAAGCAAAAAAGATATGTGTTACGACAATATCAAAGCCAAATATTCCGATGATCTGGATGTAGCACTAGAAGCGGCTTTTAAAGCAGCGTAAGAAATGAACGGGGGTTAATACCCCCCTGTTGTGAAGAATAAATAATGATTAGTACAGACGAAAAAAAACCCCGTCGATTCGTAGTCAACGGGGCTTTACCTAATCTTTAACATGAATTTGCATCATCCACGATGCGGAACAACTTAACACCCAAATCAAAACACCAAACTACATAGGTATTTATATGCTAAATTTTAACACTAATTTATTCCCCCGTCCATATATCGACGAATGCACCGGATATTACAGCATCAAAGATAAAACCGCAGAACTGCAACCCGTTACATATTGGGGGGGCGACTTCGACGAATTAAAAGATTCACTTAAAAAAGTGAAATTGTATACCGGAGCCATGCGCAAACGTATTAAAACCGTATCAGATAAAGTTTCCGAAATGATGTTACCAGGTGAAAAAATCTGCTACGTGTTCCACCAATCAAATAACGTAATGACCAAGCCAGCGATCATTATTTGTATGCAATCACAATCAGGTGAAAAGCGTGTTATCTGTTCATCGGTGAAAGCCGTCATTGAATCAGACCATCACGCCTTTGGTGATCGCTGTGATTTCTACGTGGGTGAATGGAGCAACGAAACAAGCAAGAATGGCAAATCTTACGTATGGGTGAATATGTCTAAGCGTATCAGTGAAAAGCCTGTTTCATTTCGCGGTAAGCCTAAAGCAGCCCCAGAAGCGCAACCAGTAGCAACTGTGATCACCACCATTGATGATCTGATGCAAGACTACGCGCCCGAAGATTTCGACCATGAAGCACCGCCAGCGCCGTATGCATACTGGTTAGAAGATGAACCAGAAGAAGAACCGATGTTTGTTAAAATTAGCGATAACGTTTACCAGTTCAACAAGTCTTTCAAGCGCCGTATTCATGAACACAACATGAAGCAGCAGCAGTACAAGCCCGAACCAGATCCGGTAGTTCAGGCCATGTTAGCAGGTATGAAGAAAAAGCCCGTTCATATGGGATTGACCGACGAGGAACGAAAGGAGCGGGATCGGGAAAATCTACGGATAGTTGATTTCTATGCGCGTGAACACGATTACTACCAGCGCCAAAGGTACGCCGCATGAGTAACGACAAAATCAAAGCTGAACGCGCTCAATCATTAGTGGGCGCGTTCTTCGAAGTGAATGACGGCATGATCGAGGTAATCAGCTACAACGGGAATAAGCGGGTTCTGGTGCGTTTTGTCGTGTCTGGTTATTCAACCGTAACGACGATGGTTAATATCAGGAATCGCCAGGTAAAGGATAAACACAAGCCCACCATTTGCGGCGTAGGTTACGTGGGTGAAGGTGTATTGGTCAAGGGTGATGAACGTCGGAAATTGTACATGGTGTGGCGCAACATGCTTATAAGACTAACCGACAACGTGAACTTTCCGACATATGCCAACGTTGGTGTTGATCCCCGTTGGTATTGTTTCGCGGAATTTGTACATGATGTTATCACCCTGCCCGGCTATGAACGGTTCATGACGGAAAAGGATTTGAGTCTTGATAAAGATATTCGCAACCCTGGGCAAACGAAGCGGTATTGTAAAAACAACTGTATGTGGATAAGCAAGGCAGAAAATACAATACAGATGGTAAAGGAGCGGGAACAGCGAAAAGCCCCACCTGTTAAAGTACAGCAGCACACACAAGCGGCGATTAGTTCAATTCAGTGGTGAAATGGTTTCTATAAATAATAGCGTACAAGGGGAAACGGTTCCCCGCTATTAAACAGAGAAATCAAATGAACGATCAACAAATTCAACAGATGCAACAAGTAATTGTAACCCTGGAAAACGACAACGCTATTTTGGTGCGTATGCTTTCTGATGCCAATAACAACAAGCAAGTATTAAAAAGTTATTGTGAACAGTACGCCGCTAAAATTCAGGAAATGGAAAAGCAGATCCAGGCATTGCAGCCAGTACAACCGGAAGCAGTACCCGCATAATAAAAGAAACCCCGATCACATGATCGGGGTTTTGTCTTTTGTGGTATCCGTTGGGCTAGTCGTCAAAATCGTAATCAGCTTGCTCGTTATCGTCTGAATCACATCCAGTATCAGAATCGCTACCATCATCACCGTTATCATCTTGAACAGGAATATCAGTATCAGTATCGTTTCCATTTTGGGTATCTCCTGAAAGTTCGGTTAATTCTTCGTCAATTAGATAATCATCGGATTGCATCGCTTGCCCGATATCGGTTAACCGTTCGGTAATGATTGCGGTCAATACCTGCTTTAGCTCTTTGATACTGGTAGCAGCTTCCAGGATACGTTGTGTATCCACGTTGGCAATTTGCAGCATTGATGAACGCACCGTAGATGAATGCTTGTTAACGGCAGCTTGTACGAGCGATACCGGGATCAGATCACCAGCTTGTGTTGCTTCATCCATTTCAGCCATTGACGCAAGCGCATTCTCACGGCGTAACTTTGCCTGTTTCAATTCTTCCGATGTATCAAGCGTCTTGAGGTTGTTCAGGATGTTTTTGATAATCCATTCTGTACCCTCTTTTTCTGGAATCTTTCTATTGTTGGTGTTGTACGGTAGACCGCGCAGAATCCATTTCTTCACGGCTTGTGGTGTGTAGTCGTACCGTCTGCCAACTTCCGAAACGGTGATAAAATTTTCTGGTTTCATGCGTAATATTCTCTCTGGTTATAACGCTGCATATTTTTATGTATTTATGGTGAGAGAAACGCCTGCTGAAAATACGATCATTTGTAAAGAAATCAGTAACATGGATGTTACAACATTTGAAAAATTGTAGGGGAATTTCGCGGGATTGATAGGCGTAGGCTTTTGAACTGAACCAGCTTTAAAAATTCATATATGACGCAAAGAACGGGCTTTCGAAACTTCCCAAAAATCAATGATTTGGAAGGAACCTAAATCAAAATTTTCAGAACCCTTTGATGTGATTTTTCATTCGGGATATCATTAACTTCAATTACTTAGCGATATTATTTAACATTCGCTGCCTTTTAAACCTACACATACAGGTACAGCGTGTGAGCGACGAAAGACCAACTCATTTTTATAAGTATCGATCTATCAACTTTATCGATGATGCGGCTTTATCTGTAGAAGAACGTTTAAAAAATGATTATTCAATTAAGAATCTGTTGAACAATGAATCTACCTTCTCGAGCCGATTAGTTTTCAATGATTTGTTTGATTCAAAAATTGATATTATTCCTCCAACACCGGAAGAATTTGAAGCATTGATACCATTGATATTAGACAAAGTAGAAAGCAGCACAGAAGAAAATTTATCATTTTCTGCCCTATTACAAGCTGAACGCGTTGAAATAGTAACCGGGTGTGTACATAACGGAAAGTTTACGGATAAAGGTATTCAATTTTTAGAAAGTCAAAAAAAGACCCTCACCAGACAAATTGACTGTTATCCTTTTATATGCTTTTCGAGTAACAAAAAAAGTAACTTAATGTGGTCGCATTATGCTGATTCACACAAAGGTTTCTGTATAGAGTTCAAGGCTGATGGAGTACAAGCCGATAAGGTTGAATATAAAGAATTTATACCGAAAATGAATTTGATAGATTGGTGTCGGTTATATTTTGGCCTTGACGGTGACGAAAATACAGGTGCATATCTAGGTCACTATCTAGGCGATCTAATCTGGAAAGCATTACGAACAAAACTTATTGAATGGCAATATGAAGATGAATATCGTTATCAACCTAGTAATGATATTGCATACCCATTTCAAGGAAATAAAAAATACTGCCAACTTAGCTATGATCCTGATTGTATTGAATCGATTATATTAGGTTGGAGAATGCCAGTTGAAATTAAAAATTACATCATCGAGCATATGCCACCAAACACTAAATTTAATCAAGCCTACCCCGGACTAAGCACCATTGAGATCATGGACTATCAAGAATGGTTGGACTCTAAACGGGCTTGATATCGGCGTTCGCGTTCTGCCTTACCATCAATAAACTGTTCCATTGATTCAGCAAAGGTTAGCGCTTCTTTTCGTACACTGCGTGGGAGGTTAACAACAGTGTTCACCGTGTTGTGTACCGTTACGGGGCGTTGTTCCAGCTTAAACAATCTAGCGTTAATACCCTGGATAGATGCGCGTTGCTGGCGGGTGAGTGCTTCCAGGTAGGCTATGCGTTCATCTTGCTGATGTATGTGTTCTTCTGCTTTCATCAATTCGAATACTAGGTTCATGGTGTTATCTCTGTTGTTGTGGGCGTTCTGCCCTTCTCCTTCTATTTATCCCTTTATATAGATGTGCCTATCCTATACTGTGCATTTATACAGTACACCGTAAAAACCTAACCGATTGTTTATGATGTGAGCAGATAAGAAAGAAAGCGGGTGTATTGTGTGATTTAGATCAAATAATCACAGTGTTTATACTTGCATGTTGGGAAGGCCGAGGAACAATGCCACAGTGGTCAATGGGTTAGCCAGCGGCAGTAGCACCACTAATCCAAACCCTATGGCCTTAACCAATTCCATCATCTTTTACCCTTTCATTCGGTTGCTTTATGCGCTGCTGAGTATAGCAGCCAACCTTCTGCGTTTACGTTATCGGATTTGTATCAATGTTAAAAACTGAACGGTTTTAGCTATTCGTGTCATCGCAGAACCATCACGTTGACTTATGGTTGCCTGAGCAATAATATCTGCCGTGATTAAATATACTTGCCTGGGCAATCATAGTGAAAAGCACCAACGATCTGTTTAACGAAGTCATTCCTTTGGGGCGCCTTATCCATATGGTTAACCAGCATAAGGATCGCCTGCTAAACGATCACCTTTCCCCTCTCGATATCACCGCTACGCAATTTAAGGTGCTTTGCAGCATTTATTGCGAAGGGTGTTTGCAACCGGTGGAATTGAAGAAAGCGTTGTCGGTAGACCTCGGTGCGCTCACGCGCATGTTAGATCGCCTACTGTCCAAAGGATGGATCGAACGCTTGCCCAACCCAAACGACAAACGCGGTGTGCTGGTACGACTGACTCCAGAAGGGAAAACGTTGTGCGAAAAATGCCACCAGCTTGTGGGGCAAAACCTGCATCAAGAGCTAACTAAAAACCTGACAGATGACGAAGTGAACACACTTTATCAACTGCTGACAAAAGTATTACCGTAAAACCTGAAAAGAGGTGAAACGATGTCCAGACGGAACAATGATGCCATAACAATTCAAAGCATTTTGGACTGGATAGAAGAGAATCTGGAAAACCCTCTGTCACTTGAGAAGGTTTCACAGCGTTCTGGTTACTCGAAGTGGCACCTGCAAAGGATGTTTAAAAAAGAGACTGGTCATTCATTAGGCCAATACATCCGTAATCGCAAATTGACCGAGATCGCCCTCATGCTTAAAGAAAGCAACGAGCCGATTCTCTATTTAGCAGAGCGTTATGGGTTTGAGTCACAACAGACACTCACCCGCACGTTCAAGAATTACTTCTCTGTGCCACCTCACAGATACCGCGTTGCGTGTTCAGGTGGCGAAGGAAAGTTTATTCACCCGCTAAATCATTAAAAAATTAACAAACGCTATGCAACCGTCTGGTTAAAACAGACACCGAGGATTTATGAAACGTTTTATCGGCGCTGTAAGCCTGGTACTGATTCTGGCTTCCGCTAACGCTCTGGCGGAGCAGCCCGGCAGTTTTAACGCCACCCAAAGCAATCACGGCGGGATGATTCTCCCTCCTTCTGACAGCCATACCAATTGCAGTTCCCACGAAACGATTGGTGATAAATCAGAGTTATTGGGTACGCCTTACTACCACGAAAGCACGCGCTAATTTCCGCATCTGGCGGGCGCACTTACGCTAGCCCGCCAGATGAAATTAACTCACTATCGCTCGTCTAATCCGCAAGCCAAAGACGTTAATATACAAGCCGCCCATAATCAGTAACGCCCCTGCCAACTGCGTGAACGACAGTGTTTCATCCAGTAACCACGCGGCACTCGCCATCCCCACAACGGGCACCAGCAATGACAATGGCGCAACTCGCCAGGTTTCATAGCGCCCCAATAAACTTCCCCAAATGCCATAACCGACTATCGTCGCCACAAAGGCCAGATATACCAGCGACAAAATCGTCGTCATATCAATGGCAATCAGGCTTTGCCACATCACGTTTGGGCCATCAAGCAAGTAACTGGCGGCAAAGAACGGCAGTACTGGTATTAATGCGCTCCACACCACCAAAGACATAATGGGTGGACGAGGTTCAAGCTGCATGATTTTCTTATTGAAGATATTCCCACATGCCCAGCTAAGTGCCGCCGCTAACGTCAACATAAAACCGAGCAAAGCAACATGCTGCCCACCGAGACTGCCCTCAATCAACACCAGCACCCCGATCACCGCGAGCGTTATTCCCGCCAACTGTTTACCTTGTAGGCGCTCCTGAAACACAAACGCACCAAGGATAATGGTGAAAAATGCCTGCGCCTGCAGCACCAGTGAAGCAAGTCCAGCGGGCATACCAAACTTGATAGCGCTAAACAGGAACGCAAACTGCCCAAAACTGATAGTCAGCCCGTAAGCGGCAAGCAGGCGAAAGGGAATTTTAGGACGCGCGACAAACAGCAACGCGGGAAAGGCAACCAGCAGAAAGCGCAAACCAGCCAGTAACAGCGGCGGCATATTGTGTAATCCCATCTTAATGACTACAAAATTAAGCCCCCACACGACAACCACCAGCATCGCCAGTAGCCCATCTTTACGCGTCATACCCTGCCCTCGTTTTATTGCAATTTTGTTAAAATTTAAGGCTATATCCAATCTGAAAACAGATACAGATCGCACTTTTAAGCATAAGCACAGAAAGCATTCCATGATAAACGCCATCTATACTTTGCCGATTCTTCATGCTAAATCTGAAACACATCTTCGTGAACATACTAAAAACACACAACAAAATGGTTTCTTTAGCGGCGCGTTTTTCTGGTAAGCAACTCTCCATCAGCGTTTTACTGCTCTCTTCGCTACTACTGACCGTAGGGCGCGGTCTGACACTGCCATTTATGACCATTTATCTTTCCCGGCAGTACGGTATGCCGTTAAGCGAAATTGGTATGGCGCTGACTATCGCGCTAACGGCGGGTGTGGTATTTAGCCTGTGGTTTGGCATTCTCGCGGATAAATTCGACAAGAAAATATACATGCTGTTTTCGATAGTGATTTTCCTCGGCGGCTTTATCGCTATTCCGTTGGTAAATAGTGCCGTTCTGGTGGTGGTGTTCTATTCGCTCATAAACTGCGCGTATTCGGTATTTGCCACGGTGCTGAAAGGGTATTTTTCTGACACGTTAGAAATTCATCAAAAGCCGAAAATATTCTCGCTTAATTACACCTTCGCCAATATCGGCTGGACGGTCGGCCCACCAATCGGCACGCTGGCGGTGCTCTACAGCACCAACCTGCCATTTTGGCTTTCAGCCCTAACTGCAATAATCCCGTTTATCGTGATTAGCCGCTATGTGCACAGTGTACCGGTTGCCCCTTCACGTTCTACCGATGGGGTAGTACTTTCCCCGCGTCAGATGCTTAAAGACAAGGCATTGATGTATTTCACCTTGTCCGCATTTCTTGGTTCGCTGGTGTTTGGCTCTTTTGCTGCCTGTTTATCGCAATACGCGATTGCGATCTCTGATTCAGATTTGGCGCAAAAAGTGGTGGGAGTGGTACTGCCGGTGAATGCTTTTGTGGTGGTAGTTTTCCAGTATATGGTCGGCAAACGCATTCGCCCGGACAACATCAAAAAACTGATGGGCTACGGTACGCTGTTTTTCATAGTCGGTCTGGCAGGTTTTATGATTTCAGGCGATAACCTGCTGTTATGGGGAGTTTCTGCGGCAGTGTTTACACTCGGTGAGCTAATATTTGCGCCAGGTGAATATATGTTGGTTGATAACATTGCACCTGAAGGGCTTAAAGCGAGCTACTTTTCGGCGCAGCAGTTAGGTTGGTTAGGCGGTGCATGTACTCCACTGTTCACCGGCTTGATGCTGACCTGGTTCCCGCCATCAATGTTATTCGTAGCGCTGATGGTGGCAATTGCACTGGCCTATCTGATGATTGTGAAAGGAATGGCGGTGAAACCGCAGTTGGCTCTCAATTAAATGGTGGATGTCGCTTCGCTAATCCACCCGAAATAACTGGCTATAAATTTTTGCGATACTGAATAAACCCAGGCTTATCCGCCAACTTGTCGTATAACGCCTGGCCTGCCGCATTGGTTTCATGGGTATGCCAATACACTCGCCCGCAACCTTTCGATTGCGCATGCTGATAAACACCTTCTATCAGTGCCCGGCCAACCCCTTTGCCACGCGAATCTGGCGCGGTAAACAGATCTTCAAGATAGCAATGATCCTCAGCCGACCAGGTGCCACGGTGATAAACCATATGCACAATACCAACCATTTTACCCTGCTCATCGAACGCGCCGAGCGCATACATAGGCTCGGCGGCATCAAGCATTCGCTGCCATGTTAATTTCGTGACAACGTCACTAATTTGTGAGTTGTAAAACGTGAGATATCCCTGCCATAACGCAGCCCAGTGTGTGTAATCGCTTTGAACCAGAGCGCGCACCTGCACCGCATGCGTGGCATGGATTGGGCGATTGCTCATCAGATTTGCACGAATCCTTGCCAGCCCCTGCTTCTGCACACCGCCAGCCATATTTTCAACACTTAGCCACACTTCAAACGCCTGCTGAATTTGCGGCCATTCGCTATCGAGAATTGAAAACCACGCAGTATCTCGAGTGCGCTGTTTATACACTACGGCCTGGCGGAATAGACCTTCATAACGGAAGCCCAGGCGAATAGCCGCATGGCGCGATGGGCCATTCAGGCTGTCACACTTCCACTCATAACGACGGTAACCCAGCTCAAAGGCGTACTTCATTAACAGGTAATGAGCTTCGGTTGCCTGAACGGTACGCTGTAATAATGGAGAGTACATAACGAAACCGACTTCTATCACACCATTTGCCGGGTCGATGCGCATTAGAGACAGAGTGCCCAGCGCGTCGCCGCTTTGGGTATCAACTACTGCGTAATGCATGGGATCATGGCTTTGCGCCGCAGTCGCTATGAAATCGGCAAATTGCTGAAGGCCCGCAAAGGGGCCAACACTCAAATACGTCCAGCCGCTGTTGTCTTTTGCCGTATTCCACGCCGCCCAAAGTGAAGCGGTATGAGTAGGTGCCAGCGGCTCGAGCCGGCAATAACGCCCTTCCAGTACCACACGCTGTGGGCGCGGGCAAGGCTGCCAATCCGGAAGTGCATGGCCAACCGGTTGTTGATGTTCATTTATAGTCAATTCAGGCCTCCACGGGCGCAATAACGATAAGTTACCTGAATATAAACAAGTGATGGCATAACAAACAGAGCCATAATTTTTGTGATAAACCAGACCATAATGTCTAAATCGCCACCAACCCCCGGACCCCATCGGTTTCCATATCGGTACCCTTACCACGCTGGATAATCGAGCCACGCGACATCACCAAATAGTTATCGGCAAGCTGCGCGGCAAAATCATAAAACTGTTCCACCAGCAAAATAGCCATATCACCTTTGGCGGCAAGGCTACCAATAACCTGACCGATCTCCTTAATTACCGATGGCTGTATCCCCTCTGTTGGTTCGTCCAGAATCAATAACTGTGGTTTACATGCCAGCGCACGACCTATTGCCAGCTGCTGCTGTTGGCCACCAGAGAGATCGCCACCGCGCCGTTGTTTCATCTCTTTAAGCACAGGGAAAAGCTGGTAAATTTCTTCCGGTACCTGCTTTGCATCTCGCCCTGCAAAGCGTGAAAGCCCCATCAGCAGGTTTTCCTCCACCGTCAGACGCGGAAATATTTCGCGCCCTTGCGGCACATAGGCAATTCCCGCCTGCACACGCTGGTGCGGTTTACGGCTGGTGATGTTGTTCTGCTGCCAGTTCACGCTGCCGGATTTTGCCGGGATCAGCCCCATCAGGCATTTCAACAGCGTACTTTTCCCCACCCCATTGCGCCCCAGCAGGCAGGTGACTTCACCAATTTTTGCTTCAAACGAGACGCCGCGCAAAATATGACTGCCACCGTAGTATTGGTTTAGATCGTTGACCTGTAACATTTCATCTCCCCAGATACACTTCAATCACTTGCTCGTTGGCCTGCACTTCACGAAGCGATCCTTCTGCCAGCACCTGGCCCTGATGCAGTACCGTAACGTGATCGGCAATGGTTTCCACAAAGCCCATATCATGTTCCACCACCATCAGCGAATGCTTACCTGCCAGCCCGCGAAAAAGCTCGGCGGTATACTCGGTTTCGGCATCCGTCATGCCTGCTGCGGGTTCATCAAGCAGCAGCAAATGCGGCTCCTGCACGAGTAGCATGCCGATTTCGAGAAACTGTTTTTGCCCGTGGGAAAGCAGCCCGGCTTTACGATGGCGTTCCGCGCCAAGTCGCAGCGTCACCAGCATTTCGTCAATGCGATCCCGTTGTTCAGAGTTGAGTTTCGCCCGCAGGCTCGCCCACACCGATTTATCTGTTTTCTGCGCAATCTCCAGGTTTTCAAACACCGTCAGGGCCTCGAAAACCGTCGGCTTCTGGAATTTACGTCCGATACCACGTTGCGCGATATCCGCCGGTTCTAAACGCAGTAAATCGGTCGATTGATCGTAAAAAGCTCGCCCGCTTTGCGGTTTGGTTTTCCCGGTAATCACATCCATCAATGTCGTTTTCCCGGCACCATTAGGGCCAATCACGCAGCGCAATTCGCCAACGCCAATATTGAGTGAAAGATCGGTCAGTGCCTTAAAACCGTCAAAACTGACATTAATGTTTTCCAGCATCAGCACCGGATCGGTTTGATCGCGGAATCGGTCTGCCTCGTACTGCCGAGTAAATAGCGGTTCTCCTGGTAGCATTATTTTTCTCCCTTACGCAGCAAGCCGATCACGCCACGCGGTAAAAACAGGGTTACGACGATAAAAATCAGCCCAAGGAACAGTTGCCAGTATTCCGGCACCGCCATGGTGAAATAGCTTTTCGCCCCGTTAACCAGCCCTGCGCCAAGGATTGGGCCAATCAACGTACCGCGTCCACCCAACGCCACCCAAATAGCGGCTTCGATAGAGTTGGTTGGCGACATTTCGCCAGGGTTGATGATGCCAACCTGCGGCACATACAATGCCCCTGCCAACCCGCAAAGTACCGCAGATAAGGTCCACACCAGCAGCTTGAATCCTTTTGGGTCGTAACCGCAGAATACCAGGCGGTTTTCTGCATCGCGTACCGCTGTCAGCACACGGCCAAACTTACTGCGCGCGAGTGCAAAACCTATCCCAAGGCTTGCCAGCAGTAATAAAACCGTGGCGATAAACAACCCGATGCGCGTGCTCGTGGCGGTAATTTGCATGCCTAGAATAGTGGTGAAACCGGTGAAACCGTTATTACCGCCAAAGCCAGTTTCATTACGAAAGAACAGCAGCATTCCGGCGTAGGTCAGCGCCTGGGTCATTATCGAGAAATAGACGCCTTTGATTTTTGAGCGAAAGGCAAAGAAGCCAAACACCAGCGCCAATAGACCTGGTACCAATACAATCAGGGCCAGCGCCCAGGCAAAATGCTGGGTTCCCCACCAGAACCACGGCAGTTGATCCCAGGAAAGGAACGACATAAACGCGGGCAGCCCGTCGCCTGCGGCCTGGCGCATCAGATACATTCCCATCGCGTAGCCGCCAAGGGCAAAGAAAATGCCGTGTCCAAGAGACAACAGTCCGGCGTAGCCCCACACCAAATCCAGCGCAACGGCTACCGTGGCATAACAGAGGATTTTGCCGACCAGCGTCAGCGTGTAAGTCGAAAGGCTCAGTGGATGGCTGGCTGGCAACAGCGTTAAAAACGGCAATGTCAGCATCAGCACCACAATCAGTGAACCCAGTACCAGAGAAATGCGCGGCGCTTTGCGGGTGAGTGTTAACGTTAGCGGCTGGCTCATTAGTCAATAACCCTCCCTTTCAGGGCGAACAGACCTTGCGGGCGTTTCTGGATAAACAGAATAATCAGCACCAGGATGAGGATTTTGCCTAGCACCGCGCCAATTTGCGGTTCGAGGATTTTATTGAAGATACCCAGACCGAATGCCGCAGCCACGGTTCCCGCCAGTTGGCCCACACCGCCGAGTACCACCACAAGGAAGGAGTCGATAATGTAGCCTTGTCCCAGCTCGGGGCCGACATTGCCAAGCTGCGAGAGCGCTACGCCGCCAAGACCTGCAATGCCTGAACCCAGCCCAAACGCCAGCATATCCACACGTCCGGTTGGCACGCCGCAGCAGGCGGCCATGGCACGGTTTTGCGTCACGGCTCGCACATTCATGCCAAGACGAGTTTTGTTCAGCAGCAACCAGGTAAACAGCAATACCAGCATCACAAAGCCAATCACAACGAGGCGGTTCCACGGCAAAATCAGGTTCGGCAGCACTTGTATGCCACCAGACAACCACGAAGGGTTAGCGACCTCCATGTTTTGCGCACCAAACACCATGCGCACAATTTGGATAAACATCAGGCTGATGCCCCATGTCGCCAACAATGTTTCCAGCGGGCGACCGTACAAATGGCGAATCACCGTCCGCTCCAGCGCCATACCGATTCCAGCGGTGATAGCAAAGGCGACGGGCAAGGCGACAATCGGGTAAAACGTCAGCAATGATGGCGCGTAATGCTGAAATACGCTTTGCACCAGCCACGCGGAGTAAGCTCCCAACATCAGCATTTCGCCGTGTGCCATATTAATCACGCCCAGCAAACCGTAGGTTATCGCAAGCCCCAGGGCGGCCAGCAGCAAAATGGAACCCAGCGAGATCCCCATAAATGCCTGGCCGAGGATGTCGCCCAGCATCAAACGGTGCTGAATTTTTTGCAGTCCTTCATTGGCGGCTTTGCGCACCTGCGCATCGGGTTCGGTCTGCGCATCACTCAGCGGTTTGAGTAATGCTTGCGTATCGGGGTCAGCAGAATGGCTAAGTAACTCCACCGCATTCAGGCGCACTTTTGCGTCGCTGCTGGTGAGTTGTAGTTGTGCCACAACACCCTCAAGCTCGCTGCGAACATCTTCGTTTGTTTCGGCTTTAAGTCTTTGTTGTAACAGTGGCAGCAAATCAGGCTGCGCATCGCGTTGCAGGGTCTTTGCCGCTTGCATACGTTCAGTGACATTGTCACTTATTAGTCGATGACTGGCGAGTGCACTGCCCGCAAGAATGCGTAAACGATTAGTCAGCCGGACTTTTTTAACCTCACCCGTTGGCGCTTTTGCATCACCCAGCGGTGTGAGTGTGGAACTGTTTTGCACAAAAGCATGATGTTGTTCGTCAACCACCAGACTTTCAGCCCCGAGGGCACTTAATAGCGGTAAACGTTTTGCATCCGGTGCCGCCGCCCAGGTTTGCAGCAGTTTCGCCTGTTGCGTGCGGTTCGCCGCGGCAAAATCTTCGGCATCTCCGGCGCGGGCGAAGCACGGCAGCAGCCAGGCCATGATTAACAGCCAGCGTACATATTTCATGGGCGTCTCCTGGAATTTTTGGTCGATGACGCTGCGCTTATCCCCCAACAAAATCCAAATCGTAGGTCGGATAAGCGCTAGCGTCATCCGACGCAGGTTTTACTTTAGTTACTCGCCATTTTCACAGGCTCTTCAGACTTCTTATCGTTGCCTGCAATGAACGGGCTCCACGGCTGAGCGCGTACTGGTGCATCGGTCTGCCACACCACGTTGAACTGGCCGTTGCCTTCAATTTCACCAATCATCACCGGCTTATGCAGATGGTGGTTGGTGGCGTCCATGGTGAGCGTAAAACCAGATGGCGCTTTGTAGGTTTGCCCTGCCATCGCCGCGCGTACTTTGTCCACATCCGTAGTTCCGGCTTTTTCCACCGCCTGTGCCCACATATGGATGCCAACGTAGGTTGCTTCCATCGGGTCGTTGGTGACAACGGTGTCAGCATTCGGCAGTTTGTGGGCTTTGGCGTACGCTTTCCATTCGGCGACAAACGCTTTGTTGGTTGGGTTATCAACCGATTCAAAGTAGTTCCACGCCGCCAGGTTGCCGACCAGTGGTTTAGTGTCAATCCCGCGCAACTCTTCTTCACCGACCGAGAACGCCACCACCGGCACATCGGTTGCTTTCAGGCCCTGGTTGGCGAGTTCTTTGTAGAACGGCACGTTGGAGTCACCATTAATGGTGGAGATAACCGCGGTTTTGCCGCCTGCGGAGAATTTCTTGATGTTGGAAACAATGGTCTGGTAATCGCTATAACCAAACGGGGTATAAACTTCTTCGATGTCTTTATCCTGCACGCCTTTGGAATGCAGGAAAGCGCGCAGAATCTTGTTGGTGGTGCGCGGATAAACGTAATCGGTGCCCAAAAGGAAGTAACGTTTCGCCGCTCCGCCATCTTCGCTCATCAGGTATTCCACTGCCGGAATTGCCTGCTGATTAGGTGCAGCCCCCGTGTAGAATACGTTTGGCGACATCTCTTCACCTTCATACTGCACCGGGTAGAACAGCAGCCCGTTCAGCTCTTCAAATACCGGCAACACAGATTTGCGCGATACCGATGTCCAACAACCAAACACCACCGCCGCTTTATCCTGGCTTAACAG
Source organism: Buttiauxella gaviniae ATCC 51604 (assembly GCF_001654835.1). GTDB lineage: Bacteria > Pseudomonadota > Gammaproteobacteria > Enterobacterales > Enterobacteriaceae > Buttiauxella > Buttiauxella gaviniae. The sequence goes on along the minus strand of NZ_LXEP01000044.1, from coordinate 111,765 downwards.
TTGGCGCGCTTTTTCAGCGAACAACGGCCAGTTGGAGGCCGGATCAACCACCACCGGTTCGAGCTGTTTACCCAGTACGCCGCCTTTGGCGTTAATGTCAGCGATGGTCATCAGCGCCACATCTTTGAGCGGCGTTTCAGAGATAGCCATAGTGCCGGACAGCGAGTGCATGATGCCCACTTTGATGGTGTCGGCAGCTTGTGCGCTGAAGGCCAGCCCCATGCTGACTACCGATGCGGAAAGCGCGAAAGCTTTAATGAAGGTGCGACGTTGCATAGTGTGTATACCCCAGATTTAACCCGAATTAGCGAATAACCCCATGCTTCGCCTGATGAAGCATATGGAGAGTAATTTGACGGACCTCTTTCTGACTTGCGGCTATATGGTCGTGTAAGCGGGTCTGCGCCTCCTGAAGTTGACGGTTCAAAATGGCGAGCAAAATCTGTCCATGCTCGAGATATGTGGCACTTACGCGCGGACGTTTGGTGAAATCCAGCCGCCGCACAATACGAATTTTTTCGGTGATTTCGCGATGGACCCGCGCCATTTCCGGGTTTCCTGTGGCCTCAACCAGCGTCATATGGAACTCCTCGTCGTGGCTGGCAACTTCAGCGCCATCGGCCAGTTGTGGCGCATCAATCCAAAACTGTTTCAGCGCCTGAAGCGGCAGCGGACTCACCTCTGTGGGCAACATACACAGCCGTTTTACGGCTTCGAGCTCCAGCACAATGCGCAGATCGTAGAGCGACTCCAGATGATCGAAATCCACCGCTTTTATCTGCCAACCGCTGCGTGGCTGTACCTCGACATACCCTTCTTGCTCAAGGGCATACAATGCCTGGCGCACCGGAGTTCGGCTGGCGGCCATGCGCACTGCGATGTCGTTTTCGCTAAATCTGTCACCCGGCAGAAGCTGGAAATCAAAGATTTCCTGCTTCAACAAGCGGTGGATACGCTCGGCGATACCTTCGGGTTTCTTATTCACACCGCATCCAGCCACAGCAATGCATCACCGGGCCCTACCTGGCGACCCTGCTGGCAACTGATACGAATAACGGTGCCATCGCAAGGTGCGCTCACCATCAGCTCCATTTTCATAGCTTCCACCACGATCAACGGCTCGCCCTGCTTCACAGCCTGTCCTGGCTCCACGAGGATCTTCCAGATATTGCCGTTGAGATCCGCGCTCACCAGCTGACCTGGCTGATCTTCAACCAACTCTTCTTGCGCAAGCATCGCGCTCTCGACCGCAGCACTTTCCTGCTCCTTCCAGTGCGCCACTTCACTGACAAACGCACGCTGTTGGCGCGAGCGGAAATCAGCAATGTCGTCGGCGTTGTCGGCAAGAAAGGTGGTGTAAGCGGCAAAATCGAACTCGACCTGTTCAACACGCACCTCGGCACGTCCTTCACGGAAGGCGCTACGAAATTCAGTCAGTTCGTCTTCGGTGACCGGATAGAAACGCACCTGGTCGAAGAACTTCAGCAGCCATGGCTCATCACCAAACTGTTCGTTCTTAAGGAATTTGTTCCAGATAGGCAACGTACGCCCAACCAACTGGTAGCCACCCGGCGAATCCATGCCGTAGATGCACATATACATACCGCCAATACCGACGGTGCCTTCGGCAGTCCAGGTGCGGGCCGGGTTATATTTCGAACTCAACAAGCGGTGACGCGGGTCAAGTGGCACCGCGCAAGGGGCGCCGAGATATACATCCCCCAATCCCAAAATCAAATAACTGGCGTTAAAGATGATGTCCCGTACTTCGTCACGGTGCGCCAGGCCATTGGTGCGCTGAATGAAATCGACGTTATTGGGCAGCCATGGCGCTTCGGCGCGCACGGTTTCTTTGTAACGTTCAACCGCCGCAAGCGTGGCGCTGTCTTCAAAGGCCATCGGCAGATGCACAATACGCGACGGAATTTTGAGTTTCGTGACATCGCCCAGCTGTTTTTCCAGACCCAGCAGTAAAGTCAGTAATTGCGACTGGGAAATATGCTGGCTGTCATAACGCACTTGCAGCGAACGCACACCCGGCGAAAGCTCTTCAATACCGGAAACTCCGGCCTGTTTGATGGCTTTCATCAGCAGATAAATACGCAGGCGCAGCGCCAGATCCAGCACGTTGTCGCCGTATTCGATCAGCACATAGTTGTCGCCCGCCTGGCGGTAAACCACGGCAGGTAAATCACTCTGAGCATCCAGTTCTGCGAGAATTGCCGCACTTGAGGTGGTGGTCGGTGTAATCGACGGGTGCAAATCCGGCAGATTTAACACATGTAGCAAATTGGTAACTGCCACATCTTGTGCAATTTCCAGCGACTGCGCATGTTCAAAGGTGATCGCGTGGAAACGAATGCGGTCGCCCGGCTTCACCTGCCCGACTTTCCACAGTTCTGCTTTGGCAATGGTCACCGGGCAGACAAACCCGCCCAGACTTGGGCCATCACGCGTCAGGATCACCGGGAAGTCGCCGGTAAAGTTCACCGCGCCAATCGCGTATTCACAATCATGAACGTTGGAAGGATGAAGCCCCGCTTCGCCACCATCAGCCCGCGTCCATTCAGGTTTAGGGCCGACCAAACGCACGCCGAGGCGGTTTGAGTTGTAGTGAACCTGCCACTCGGCTTCAAAGAACGTCTGCATGGATTCAGGGGTGAAGAAATCAGGTGCGCCATGCGGCCCGTACAACACGCCAATTTCCCAGACATCGCTGTATTGCGGGATAACTGCCGGTTCCGGCGTTTGCGGCAGTGAAATCGGCGCAGGCGTGGTGCACGCCGGTAAGCACGGTTGGGAGATCGCCAGCACATCTGCCACGCGCAAAGTGCGCCCGGCATGACCGCCGAACTGCCCGAGGGCAAATGTAGAACGGCTGCCGAGATAAACCGGCACGTCGAAACCATTGCGTACCGCCAGATAAGTGCGACAACCCGAGGTTGCACGCCCCAGTTTTAACGTCTGCCCCGCCTTGACGATCACCGGCTGCCAATATGGGACTTCTTCGTCATCAAGCGTTGCTGGGCAATCTGCACCGGTTAACGCGATAGTTGCGGCGCTATGGAAACGCAGCGTCGGCCCCTGCAAGGTAAATTCAAGACCTGCGGCAGACGGATGGTTGCCAACAATGCGGTTGGCAAGACGGAACGCAAAATCATCCATTGGGCCGGACGGCGGCACGCCAATATCCCAGTAACCCAGGCGGCCAGGGCTGTCCTGCACGCTGCTCCAGGTGCCGGGTTCCAGCACTTCAATGGCATGAGCCTGGTAAACCACGTCATCCAGCAGGCGGGTCCACATCACTCCAGCTTTAAATTCCGCCAGTTGCACAATTTGACGCAGGTAATCGAGATTGGTCGCAATACCGTGTAAACGCGTGGCGGCAAGTGCCGTGTTCAGTTTACTTAACGCCTGCTGACGATCGCCACCGTAAACGATCACTTTGGCGATCATCGGATCGTAAAACGCACTGACCTCACTGCCGGTACTGACCCAACCATCGACCCGCACATCCTGCGGGAAGTAAACGTCAGTCAACACGCCAGGACTTGGCTGGAAGTTTTTCAGCGCATCTTCGGCGTAAATACGCACTTCGATGGCGGCCCCTTTTGGCGGATGCGCTAAACGCTGCCAGTCAAGCGTGACGCCTGCGGCGACGTTAATCATGCATTCGATAAGATCCAGCCCGGTGACCATTTCGGTGACCGGATGCTCGACCTGCAAACGGGTGTTCACTTCAAGGAAATAGAACGCATCACGGGCGGCGTCGTAGATAAATTCCACGGTGCCGGCGCTGCGGTAATTAACTGATTCACCGAGTGCCACGGCTGCGGCATGAATCGCTTCACGCGTGGCTTGCGGCAAGTTGGGTGCCGGGGTTTCTTCCACCACTTTCTGGTTGCGACGTTGCAACGAACAATCACGTTCGCCCAGCGCGACCACCTTGCCTTTGCCATCGCCAAAAATCTGCACTTCAAGATGGCGCGCACGGTCGACAAAGCGCTCGATAAACACGCCATCATCGCTGAAAAACTGCTGGCCCATACGTTTTACGCTCGACCAGGCATCAATCAGGCTCGCTTCATCTTCGCAGCGCGTTAGGCCAATTCCCCCGCCACCTGCGGTGGTTTTCAGCATCACCGGGTAGCCAATTTCAGCCGCCGCCAGCTGCGCTTCTTTCAGGGTCAGCAACAAGCCCGTTCCCGGTGTCATCGGCACATCAGCTTTAAAAGCCAGTTCACGAGCGCGGTGTTTCAGGCCGAAATCCCGAATTTGTTCGGCGGTTGGGCCGATGAACACCAGCCCGTTATCAGCACAGGCCTGGGCAAACTCCGCGCGTTCCGATAAAAAACCGTAGCCCGGGAATATCGCCTGCGCACCGCTCGCTTTAGCAGCGGCAACGATCTTCTCAATATCGAGGTAACTGTCCGCTGCTTTTTCGCCACCGAGCGCAATCGCCACATCGGCATCAATCACATGCTGCGCGTTAGCATCAGGGTCGGAGTAAACAGCAACACTGCCGATACCCATTTTTTTGAGCGTTTTAATTGCCCGAACGGCAATTTCACCGCGGTTAGCTATCAATACAGAGCTAAACATTGTCGTCTCCTTAAGCGCTATGGTGGCGGGCAAGCCAGGCTTTCCAGCCGCCCCACGCGGTGATATCCGTGGCATCTGAGAGTGCTGCTGGTTCGCAGATAAACCCTTTCACGTTGCGACCATCTTCAAGCGTCAATGTGCCGATCCCCAGTGGAGCCGGGATTTCCGCCACAAACTCGCCAAAGCGCGCCAGCGGGATATCCCACAGCTCAACTGCAATCGGTTGCCCTTCGGAACTGCGTGCAAGGCCCGGTTTCGGCGGCTGAGTATTAGCCAGCGCGTAAAGGCGGTAATTGGCGGCAGTAAAGGATTCTTCGATAAACACCGCATTACGGGTGGTGAGCTGGTGGTTGAGCGGCATTCCGCGCAGATGTGCGCCCACGACAGCAACGCGAACGTGATTGGCTGATGGTTTTTCGGCATTACTCGCAGGCAGCGTTTTATCGGTGGCGCCTAATGGCAAATTCAATGCCTGCTGCCAGCTGTTCCCGAAGTGACTCAACGCCTGGTCATGCCATGCGGGTGCGATAAGCGTTATCCCGGCAGGGATTCCATCGGCGCGGAAATCACCCGGCAGTGCTAAAGCACAAAGGTCAGCCAGGTTCGTGAAGTTGGTGTAAGTGCCAAATTGCGAGTTGTAGCGCACCGGTTCCTGCGCCATTTCAGCGAGGGTATGAATGGTCGGTGACGTTGGCACCACCAGCGCGTCAAACTCGCTGAGCTGTGCGTTAATTTTTTGCGCCAGCTCAGCACGGGTGTATTCCGCCTGCCAGGCATCGCAAGCCGTGTAATTCAGACCGTTTGCCACAATACCGCGCACGGTGGGGTCCATCGCTTCAGGCTTGTTTTTAAAAATCTCGCCAACCGCCACGGTGCGCTCTGCCACCCACGCGCCGTAATAAAGCTGCTCGGCCAACTGGTTAAAGGCCGTGAAATCAATCGGCACCAGTTCCGCGCCCTGCTGCTGCAAACGCAGCAAGGTTTTGGCGAATGCGTTTTCGCTTAAGGTGTCACCGAAAAATTCAAGACGGTCGGGAATGGCAAAACGGAGTTTTTCACTAAAGCGTGCCGGAGCAGTTTGCGGGTTTGAACGGGAGTACGGATCTTGTGGATCGTAGCCACCAGCAACGGCGGCTACGGTTTGTGCATCGTCAACGGTTAGCGCGAACACCGAAACACAGTCATTCAGGCGACATGCAGGGACGACGCCTGCGGTAGAAATCCAGCCTTTGGTGGGTTTCAGGCCAACAATATTGTTAAACCCGGCCGGGACGCGCCCGGAGCCTGCGGTATCGGTTCCCAGCGAGAAGCACACCAGTCCACGCGCCACCACCGATGCGGAGCCAGAGCTTGAGCCACCGCTGACATATTCCGGGTTAAAGGTATTTTTCACCGCCCCAAAGGGTGAACGTGTGCCAACTAACCCGGTCGCGAACTGGTCGAGGTTTGTTTTACCTACCACAATTGCACCAGCCGCTTTCAGACGAGCGATTACCGTTGCATCTTTTTCTGGTGTATAGGTAAAAGCAGGACATGCGGCGCTGGTGGGCATTCCGGCGACATCAATATTATCTTTCGCCGCAAAAGGAACGCCTAATAAAGGAAAGTCGGTCGCTTGTTTTTCACCAGAATTAATCGCCTGAAAAATTGTGGTTAATTGCGCATAGATTTCGTCATTCGTCGCAATATATATCCAGGCGTTATCATCACGGGATAAATCTGCATCTAATTGCTGATATGCCGCCACAAGTTGTTGCGGATGCTGGCGGTAACTGGCTACCCATTCAGACAAAGTCGCTACTGACATAAACTGGAATCCCATCTGGTATACAAGATGAGATGAATAAAGCATTTACCGTGCCAGGTATTTACAGCGCTGATAATCAAGAGATTTAAATATACCTAAGAACGCATCATTCATTTTTCGCACTCTTATAGAGCGAAGGATTAAGTTATTTATCCAGAAAGGTGCAAATAAACAATGTCATATTATTTTCTTATGTTTATTAATAAATCGGTCGTTTTGTAGAGTAGATAACCGCGGCACACATAAAAAATGTCATGCTCATGATTTGATAGTGTGATCAACCACCAGTAAAGCAAATTAGCCATACAATACCCTAAGTATCGGCTTAAATATGGCATTAACACCGAATACGAATGCGCAAAATAGAATACGATTCCATCACAGATCGAACTTAGGTGTAGCGCCAATAGCTGCTTATACTTCCTTAAAATGTCTAAAGGCAAACGAAAATGAATAAGCCCGTCCCTACCGGTTTATTGCAGCAACCTAAACCGTTTTTTATGATTTTTTTTGTTGAGTTATGGGAGCGTTTTGGATACTACGGCGTGCAAGGTATTCTGGCCGTTTTCTTCGTTCAAGAGCTCGGTTTTTCACAGGAACAGGCCTTTGTAACCTTTGGTGCCTTTGCCGCTCTGGTTTACGGGCTGATCTCAATCGGTGGTTACGTTGGCGATCATTTATTAGGAACAAAACGCACGATGGTTCTTGGTGCCGTGGTACTGGCGCTGGGCTACTTTATGACCGGTTTGTCGCTGCATAATCCTGATATGATCTTTATTGCCCTGGGCACCATTGCGGTGGGCAACGGGCTATTTAAAGCCAACCCGGCCAGTCTGCTTTCGAAATGTTATCCGCCAAAAGATCCCCGTCTGGACGGCGCATTCACCCTCTTTTACATGTCTATCAACATCGGTTCTTTGTTGTCTTTGTCTCTTGCTCCTGTCATTGCCAACAAATATGGCTACGCCGTTACCTACAACCTGTGCGGCATTGGCTTAGTCTTCGCATTGCTGGTTTATTTCTGCTGCCGTGGCATGGTGCGCGACATTGGCTCGGAACCCGATAGCAAGCCGATGAGCTACAAAAACTTACTGCTGGTTTTAGCGGGAACTGTGCTGATGATTTACGTTTGTGCCTGGCTGATGCATAACGTAAAAGTGGCCAATATTGTGTTAATTGTGCTGTCCATCATCGTGATTTTCCTCTTCTTCCGTGAGGCCGCGAAGCAAAACAAAAGCGATCGCAACCGCATGTACGTCGCTTTTGTGCTGATGATTGAAGCGGTACTGTTTTACATTCTGTATGCCCAGATGCCGACGTCGCTGAACTTCTTTGCTATCAATAACGTGCGCCATGAAATTCTCGGTTTTACTATTAACCCCGTCAGTTTTCAGGCTCTGAACCCATTCTGGGTGGTGTTCGCCAGCCCCATTCTGGCTTCGCTGTATACCCGTTTTGGTGCCAAAGGCAAAGATCTGACGATGCCGGCCAAATTCACTCTTGGCATGTTCCTGTGTTCGTTAGGTTTTTTAACTGCCGCCGCTGCTGGCATGTGGTTTGCTGATGCGCAAGGACTGACCTCACCCTGGTTTATCGTGCTGGTGTATTTGTTCCAGAGTTTGGGTGAACTGATGATAAGCGCGTTAGGTTTAGCAATGGTTGCAGCGCTGGTGCCGCAAACTATGATGGGCTTTATTCTCGGGATGTGGTTCCTGACCCAGGCCGCGGCCTTCCTGCTCGGCGGCTACGTTGCCACCTTCACGGCAGTGCCAGAATCCCTTAACGATCCGCTGCAAACGCTGCCGATTTATACTGGTGTGTTCAGCAAAATTGGCATCACAACCTTTGTTATCGCGCTGATTATGGCCGCAATGGTGCCGTGGCTAAACCGTATGATGAATATGCAACCGGAAGTGAAAACCGCTTAACTTCTTCGTCTTTGTTTCTTATCACGCCGCCTTCAACGAAGGCGGTTTGTGATAACACTTTCTGAAACTTAAATAATGGTGCCGCCTTTAGTTAAATCATCACGGCGCTGTTCCACTTCCGCTTTGTGATGATGGCCCTTCTGCGCAATGGCGTTACGTAAACGCTGCTGCTGTGCGTAACGGTCTTCGCGGGTTAATTCAGCATCGTCGCTCAGTTCAATCAGCAACTCATTCATATGCTCAATCACATTTTCAGTTACCGCTGCGTCTACGCGGGCAATTACGTCTTCAAGGTGCGCCATAACAATCTCCTTAATTTTTGTACCGACACCCTAACCTTTTCAGGTGAGGAATCAATAAATTTATCTCTATCGCTATGACTCGGCAGCAATTTTTCAAGCATAAGCATCACCGTCCTGCCCATTCACTCATGCATTTTGCAGAATGCATCCAGAGCATCGGACAACGCAGACGGATTTTCCCACGACATTGAATGCCCGCAGTCTGGTAATACTGTAGTCGTGATTTTCAGGGTTTGAACTTTAGTGAAATCGCTATCGGGCAAGTCCAGCCAGCGAACGCGGCAGTTTGCGATAGAGGAGAAAAACGATTCCATACCATTAATCTTCAGAAGCAGTATGGGAAGAAACACCCAATATTTTGTTCATATTGATACCGGTGACAGCAAAACCGTTAGTTTCATAGACCTGTCTGGCTCTGCGGTTATCAGCAGCCACCCGAAGTTTGATCTGGTTATAGCCTTGCTGAATTAGCCGCTCTTCCAGACTTTTCATCGCCTCACTACCCAGCCCCAGGCCACGAAACTGAGGAAAGAGATAAAAGTCGTTGATGTAAACAGATTTTAGTTCTGAGTCCGGCTTATACCATAGATAGCCAATATGCTGTTCTTCACCCAAATGGGTTTGTGTAATGCATAACACGACCTGCCCGGCACTCTTTTCACCGTCCGGGAAACTTGCCTCTGTCTCACGTCGCGCCTGTAACAAAGCATCCGCTTCGGATAGTCGATAACTACTGGCTATCTCACTTGCATAATCCACAACGAAGTAATCAATAAAGGCCAGAAAATCATGGCGTAACATAGGTCTGAACGTAACCATTTTTCATCCTTGTTTGTGTATTTACCGAGTCCAAAATATGACGCTTCCCAAATCAGGAAGCGTCCGTCGAGATTAATTCAATTTCGCTTTCGAGAAATCACTGCCATTCAGGCTAACGCTATAACCCGTAACATTACTGCGTGTTGCGTAGAAAGTTTTACCGTTTGCCAGTGGGATCCACGGCGCTTGTTGATAGAACACTTCTTGCGCCTGCTCATAGAGTTTAGCGCGCGCAGCCGGGTCGCTGATCAGTTTCGCTTTTTGCGTTAACGCATCGTAATCTTTGTCGCACCAGCGTGCGGCGTTAGAACCACTCTTGATGCTGCCACAACCAAGCAGAGTATCTGCGAAGTTATCCGGGTCGCCGTTATCACTCATCCAGCCAAACAGTGCGGAGGAGTGCTCACCCTTACGCATGCCTGAAAGGTATTCGCCCCACTCAAAGGTGACGATTTTCGCGTTCACACCCACTTTTGCCCAGTCATGCTGAATCATCTCGGCGATACGACGGGAGTTCGGGTTATATGGACGCTGCACCGGCATTGACCACAAATCCGTATCGAAGCCCTTCTCAAGTCCTGCTTGTTTTAACAGTGCTTTGGCCTTTTCAGGATTATAGGTGCGATCGTTGAGATCTTTATTGAAACCCAACATTGTTGGCGGGATTGGAGATTTAGCAATCGTACCCGACCCCATAAACACTGCATTGATAATAGCTTGTTTATCTACGGCGTAATTCAACGCCTGGCGTACCAACACGTTATCAAATGGCTTTTTGGTGGTGTTAAACGCCAGATAACCGACGTTCAGGCCATCTACCGTGTGTAAAGTCAGATCTTTGTCGGCTTTAATGACGTCAAATTGCACCGGAGCCGGGGCTGGAATAATCTGGCATTCGTTCTTCTGCAATTTCGCCATACGCGTCTGGACGTTTGGTGTAATGGAGAAGATCAGATGTTTGGTTGGCACTTCACCATTCCAGTAGTTCGGGTTCGCCACATAGCGAATCAACGAATCTACTTTATATTCCTGCAACGCAAACGGCCCTGTGCCGATTGGCGCAGTATCCACTTTTTCAGGTGTGCCCGCTTTTAGCATCGCATCAGCATATTCTGCGGAAAGAATTGAAGCGAAATCCATACCCCAGTCTGCAAGGAATGCCGCGTTAGGTTCGCTCAGGGTGAACTGAACGTGGTTATCATCAAGTTTTTTAACTTCGGTTATCAGCTTATCGAGCCCGACATCATTGAAGTATTCGTAAGTCGCCTGCGACACGTTGTGGTACGGGTTTTTCGGGTCCTTCTGGCGCATGACTGAGAAAACGACATCGTCAGCATTGAAATCGCGGGTCGGCTTAAACTCTTTATTGCTATTGAACTTCACGCCTTTACGCAGGGTAAAAGTATACGTTTTACCATCCGGGCTGATTTTCCATTCGGTAGCCAATGACGGTACCGGTAAGTTATCGCTTGGGCGAAATTCAACCAGGCGGTTATAGAGCGTCTGCGAACTGGCAACAAACGTAGGGCCGGAGCTGGCAATTTGTGGGTTGAAGGATTCTGGTGAGGCCTCTGAACAATAAACTAGCGTGTTATTCGCTGCAGCCAATGCAGCCGTTGCGGGTAAGAAACTGCTGAGCAACAGTGTGAGAAGTGTTTTCCCTGTCGACATAGTTGTGCCTTTTGTATGCTTGCCAAATGAAAAGTGAACTTATAATTTTGAGCGTCAATAACACCATAGCTCTTATATTCTGACAAATAACAAAAGGCTCTCAGGTTATTCATTAATAGTGATATTCGTGCGTTTTTACGCCACCGGCAGCACAATACACCACCACACTCATTTACAATGACGCAACAAACCGCTGTAAGATCGCTCGCGAAAAAGGCGTATCGCTCACTGCGGCTAATAAGGCATCACGGTCCTTGCCTTTCATCGCCACTCTTTCACTACGGCTGGTAATGATTTTATTCATCACTGGCGCACTAAATTCTGGGTGGAATTGCACCGAAAGTGCAGTCGATGAATAGCGGATAATTTGGTGCGGATCGTGACTGGATGCTGCAAGTACCACGGCACATGACGGTAACGTGAGCACGCTTTGCTCGTGGCTTAAAAACGTATCAAAAGATGTTGGCAAACCTTCAAGTAACGGGTCATGACGTGCTGCATCATTCAAGCTGACGGCAATTTGCCCCACTTCGCTGCCTTGCGGATGGTAATCCACTTTTCCACCCAGCGCGTAAGCCATTAACTGGTGCCCGTAACAGACACCTAATACCGGAACTCCCGCGCCGATAATCTCACGCAACCAGTTGGCCGTACGCTCACTCCACTCTTCATGGTCGGTGACCATCGCCCATGAACCCGAAATCACCGCACCGCTAAACGTACCCGCCGCTGGCAGTCGTTCACCTTCGAAGGGGCAAACAACTTTAATTGGGCCAACATCACCTAACGCGGCTTTAAACCAGTCAGGTTGTTCGCCAACAGCTGCGCGAATATCAGCGGGAGGGTGGCCCATTTGAACTAGCAATAACGGTAGTGTTTCTGACATTGATTGAACGCCCTATTGATTTTGGGATGACTTTAATCAGTAGCACAAAACCTGCGAACGCCCCAAAGACTTAAGTGCAATCGCCCGATAATTAGAAAAAAGTGCCATCTCTTCCGCCGTTTGCCTGTGCCAGGAATCCGTAAAATGGAAAGTGTGAAAATGGCTCAAGCGGAGCTGAAAACAGCAGGATTGATGACGTGGCAAAAACATTATTGCGCAGCGGATGCTTAGATGACTTCCTTTCGCTTGGCGAAAACGGGCAAACGGTTTTCGACTCAGCACTACAAATTCGCGAAACATTACGCTTACGCAAACAGCAAGCAGTGGTCGATAGCCTGGCGATACCTCAGCCAAACGATGAAGGCGATCGTGTTGACTGGTACGCCCCCTTTGAAGGTAGCGTTGTCAGTTGGGCTGCCGCCAGTGATGAGCAACGCAAAAAAGCCCTGCGCTATCTCGATAACTGCCAGGCCAACATCGCCTCGCTGATTCAGCGTTGCCAACAGGCGGAAAAAACGTCCATCCAACTTTTTGGCTCGTTGCTCGCCAATACATTGCAGTTTCCGGGTAGCCAGCATGTTTATCTGGTAGACGGGAAGCCAGTCATCACTTTTTGGGGCTTTGTGACGCTAAATAGTAGTGCCCGCCCTGATCCACTTGAATGCTTACGCATTGCTGAAGAACACGAGCCGGTTATTGAATTCCTGCCAGAACCGGCGCCTGCTGCGCCACCTGTCATGGTGTTAAGCGAACCCGATGAACCCCTCTATTCCGTGGCGGCACTCACTTCTGTGGCACCCCAAAATGATGAGCCATTGGTATCAGCGCCAGAGCCTGAAGTCGTGCGTGAAACTCCCGTCACGAAAAAGCCGAAGCGTTGGTTGCTACCTGTTGCAGCCGCCATCATCGCCTGTATCGCCGCCCCGCTCTCTTATTATCTGGTATCGGCACCACATGCCGAACCTTTAGCCCAGAAACAAGCGGAAGTTAAACCTCAGACCATCGCTCCGGCAGCCATTAAGGCAGCACCTGTGGCCCATGTTTCAACGTTGCCTGTCGCACAGGCTGCAGTCGTTGAACCACCAGCAGCGGAACCAGAACCTGCTGTAGTGGCAACAACTACACCGGCAGCTGAGATACCTAAAGGCACGCTGGTATTACCAGCTGATTCGCTAAAAATTGGCTCGACTAAATTCCTCAACGGTAACTGGCGTGTGGCCATCAACGTTAAAGATTCCATCACCGGCAAACCGCCTACGCTGCGTTATCAAATTGCTAACAACAAAGGCAATGTGCGGCTGGTGCATGGCGACAATATTGTCTGCAAAGCAGAAGTATTCTCAGGGCTTATGCAGTCCGGTACGTTGATGATTAAAACCCGTGGCAATGCGCGTTGTAGCGATGGCTCACGCTATCCGCTGCCGGAAATATCCTGCAAACCTGGCGAGAATGATGTCGCCGAGTGCAGTGGGCGCTACGAGGAGGACACCGTGGTTCCTGTGACATTTAAAAAAGTGGGTGATTAATCAATGTTTGCCACTCTGTATCCCTATAAGTCGAGCGTGACGCTCATTAAAGACAGCGGCATTCAGTTTCTGGATTTCGGCCTTGCTCCTCAGCCTAATGCTCCGCATACCGGGCGCTTTGTGCGTAAAACGGCGAACGGCCCGCTTTTGCGCCTTGATTACGATGTGATACCGGGCAAATTTACTCTGCCAGGCACGCAGGGTTCTGCTCCAGAGGTAGTGAAACCGGAAAGCACCATCACCCTTGGCCATTCTCTGAAACTGCTGGATAAAACCTGGCTGCCGCTGCCATTCCTGCGTTTTAACCCGCCACGAACTTTTGTGGGCGGCCCGGATAACTGGGCTCGAGTGCAGATTCGTTGCCTTGAAACACCTGATTCGGCTGGAAACACGGTACGCATTACCATCGCACTGGATACAAAAATCCTGGCTGATGATAACCCTGCGGCCCATTTGGCCCCCACGCAAAATGATGTCCGTAACGGAGCCCGTTTTGCCCTTGCGTGGCACAACGAAGAGATTAACGACTTTATCGATCAAACCTGGGTTGATGGCTGGCTGCGTGAAGTGTTCACACAATTCGCCACTCGCCACGAATCCAGAACAGAACGTGAGATCAGCAACGCGCTGAAAACCTTCGAGTACCAGGCGCACTATCTCAATATTATCGAGATGCTCGGCGCACAGCTTTCGGTGCCAGAAGTGAAAATTGTCACCGCAACGCTGCAAGCCCCGGCGATCCCTGTTGATCTGGTGCTGGATGTCGGCAATACCCACACTTGCGGCGTATTAATTGAAGACCACGGCGAAGCCAATGACGGCCTGCGCCAGACTGCCGAGCTGGAAATTCGCTCGCTCAGCGAACCGCAAACCATCAACGAAGCGATGTTTACCAGCCGCCTCGAATTCTCAGAAGCCAAATTCGGCAAACAGCATTTCTCGGTGGAAAGTGGCCGTGACGATGCGTTTGTCTGGCCGTCGATTGCCCGCGTTGGCGATGAAGCTCGCAGCATGGCTTCTGCCCGTTTGGGGACCGATGGCGCAAGTGGCATATCCAGCCCGCGCCGTTATCTATGGGATGAAACTCCGGCCAACCAGGATTGGCGTTTTAGCCAGATGGGTGTGAAAACTCAGCGTGAACCGCTGGCAACCGCATATCCCCTGATGAACCTGATGAATGACGACGGGCAACCGCTCTATTCATTACCGCTGGAAGACCGGCTGCCGGTGTTTTCGCCACAGTACAGCCGCAGTTCGTTAATGACGCTGATGCTGTGTGAATTGTTGGCGCAGGCGCTGATGCAGATTAACAGTGTCGGCTCACGCCAGAGCATGGGGCACCTTAATGCGCCACGTCAGCTACGCCATCTGATCCTGACACTGCCTTCGGCGATGCCAAAACAGGAGCGTGAGATCTTCCGCCAGCGGATGCAGGAAGCGGTAGGTCTGGTGTGGAAAGCAATGGAATGGCACCCGACAGACGATGGTTTCACCAGCGAGCGTGATTTCCAGAAAAGTGTCGTCCCGGTCCCAGATGTGCAGATGGAATGGGACGAAGCCACCTGCGGGCAACTGGTTTGGCTGTATAACGAAGCTCTGGTCAACTATGCCGGGCAAACGGGCAACTTCTTTAAAAGCCTCGCTCGCCCTGACCGCGAGTTAACCGCTGATGAACTACCGGGTAAAACGCTGCGCGTCGCATCCATTGATATCGGTGGTGGCACAACCGATATGGCTATCACCCAGTATCATCTTGATGATGGTGTCGGTAGCAATGTGAAAATTGCTCCGCGTCTACTGTTCCGCGAAGGCTTTAAAGTCGCGGGTGATGACATTTTGCTGGATGTTATCCAGCGCTGTGTGCTCCCTGCATTACAGGCTCAAATTCATCAGGCAGGTGTGGTTGATACCACCGGCCTGATGACCACGTTGTTTGGTGAGTCCGGGCGCATGGACACGCGAGGTACGCTGCGCCAGCAAACCGCGCTGCAACTGTTTATCCCTCTTGGGCATGCAGTGCTGTCTTACTGGGAAAATAGCGATCCCGACGATCACCACGCAACACTCGAAGCGACATTTGGCGAACTGTTGGCCCAACGCCCAACAGATAACGTGATTAATTATGTTCAACAGGCTGTGCAGCACGCACTGCCTGCTGATGCACCGGCGTTTGATCTGTTCAGCGTGCCATTACAGGTTGAACTGGCATCACTACAAGAGGCGTTACTTGCAGGGCAGTTCACTCTGAGCGCCCCGCTTCAGGCGCTGTGTGAAGTGATAAGCCACTATTGCTGCGATGTGCTGTTGATGACCGGACGCCCGGCCTGCTTACCAGGCGTGCAGGCATTATTGCGCTACCAACAACCGGTACCAGTGAACCGCATCGTCTGGTTGGATAATTATCAGACTCATGAATGGTATCCATTTAGCCAGCAAGGCCGTATTGGCAACCCGAAATCTACCGCCGCTGTTGGTGCCATGCTGTGCAGCCTGGCGATGGACTTGCGCCTGCCGGGCTTTAACTTCAAAGCCTCTGACATTCAGGCTTACTCCACTGTGCGCTATCTGGGCATGCTCGATGGCAACAACACATTAGTTGAGAAAAACGTCTGGTATCGCGATATCGATCTCGACGATCCGAAATCAACGCTTGATACCCGTCTGCATTTCCCACTGCGCGGCAATGCTTGTCTCGGTTTCCGCCAGCTTGATGATGCCCGCTGGCCTGCCACGCCGCTGTATACACTGGCGATTAACTCACCACAGTTGGCAAAAGAGATAGCCGGTGAAGGTGTGCTAAATGTACGCCTGCAACAAACTCGCGAAGCCGATGCTTTTGTGCTGGCGGAAGCCTGGTTGCAGGATGGCAGCAAAGTGCCACTTAACCAGCTCAGTTTTAAATTGAATACACTGGCTGGAAGCTACAGCGGAGCCAGCCATTACTGGATTGACAGCGGGAGCGTGTATCAAAAATGAATCAAATAACCTCAACGCTGCACCCTTTAGTGGACTGGGTACAACAGACTCGCCAGACTGTTCCCCTGGTGGAAAATGAAGCCAATGGCCTGCTGCATAAACTGGCCACACTCCACCAGCGTCAGCATCAGCTTGACTTACAGGCGGAGCAACCGCTAACAATTGGCTTATATGGCCACTCTGTCGCGGGCAAGCATCACCTACTGACCACGCTACTGGGCGATAATCATGAACGTATCGAGATTATGCTCGGCGGAAAAGTGCTGGATTATCTGACGCACATTAACCCGGGGCATGCGCCCGGTATTGCCGTGCGTTTTACTCGCCGCGAACTGCCGGTTGCGGAACATTACCCGTTGCTCATCACGCTGTGCAGTACAAGTACGCTTGCTCAGCGTATGATTCGCCAGTATCACGCCAATAGTGCTACCCGTTTTGCGCAGCCTGAGGTGATCGCATTAAAGCTCAAAGAGTTACAGTCTCGCCGCCAGGCACAACCGATGCCTGGGCTGACACCGCTGCAATTCTCTGATATTGCACAAACTTACCAGCAAGTGGTTCGCCGCCAACATCATCTGGATAATACGTTGTGGCAGCAAATGGCCGATCTTCTGCCGTGGCTAAGCTGCGCCGATCAAGCCACATTGCTGGCACCACTCTGGGGAGATAACGCCACTATTACCGCTCAATGGCAGCATCTTGCGCAGACGTTGAATCATTTAGGTTACGCCCATCAGGTTTTAGCTCCCGCCAGTCTGTTGGTGGATACCTTCCTGATTCCGGTAGAAGGCTTTTTGATCCCCACCACGCCTGACGAACCAGAAATGAACGCGGATGTTCTGGTTTGCCCTCTGGTCAATCAACAAGCCGGGACACATACCAGCCTGGCTCAGCATGATTTACAGCAGTTGAGCGCTGAAATTACGCTTTCGCTTAACTACCAGCCACGACTGGCGCAGGTTGAAGTGGTCGATATTCCCCTCGCGCAGCTTGATGATTACGCACAATATCTACAGCCCGATAAATTAGTGGTATGCAATGCGGCAGCCGAGCGTCGGGGAGTAAATGCAGCAGGTAAAATGCTGGCGCGTTGGGTCGATAAAACCCAGGCCAGTAATGCCACAACACCAGGTCTGATTTGGGCGATTACTCCGCGCGATGCCCGTTTTAGCGGCGCTAACCTTGATGAAGGCGTGCAACGTGTTATAGGTCTGCCAGGTAAACGTTGGGGGACTTTGCAAGCACTGGATAGCCGTAATATGCACCGTTTGCTGGAGTGGCTTGCCGATGCGCTGGTTCCGGCACAGCGGACACTGCGTATTGAGATGTTGCAGGCCGCGCTGAATGCGGAAGTCAGCGCCCTATTCACCCATATGATTGAAGACGAAAACCTTACACCGGAACACGCACGTTCTCAGGCTGAAGGTCTGGTGCGCGCGCTGCAATCCCACGCGGCCCTTTATGGTGAACTGCTGGCAAGCCTGCTGCCGGAGCGCCATGTCTTACAGCAACGTTGGGTAAGTCATCAGCAATTACGTAGCCACCAGCCGGCGGGTTTCCATCTGGATATCGATCTGTTTGCAGAAGTAGACAGCAGTGAAACGCAAACGCGCAGCCCCAACAGTTTTGCCAACGTAGTACATCTGTTGTGGATTAATCATTTGCGTCAGTTGGCAACTCACCGCGAGGTTGCTCATCTTTCCGGGCTGGATAACACCCAACTCCAGGCACTTTGCCAGTTGTTGATTGTCGCCAGTTATCGCCTGAAATTACCTGAACAGCTAGAGTCGGCATTGCGCCACGGTGATGGCAGCATGGCGCAGGAAATCACCTGTGTGACAGCTGTATTAGGTGATTTTGTTAGCTGGTTGGGTTATGCCCATGTTGATCCAGCTTTGCGCCCGGCAAGTCGGGTGAATAAAGGCTCACCTGTGTTTGCACCACAAAAACAGGCGACAGCCAGCAACCGCCTGGTGCGCTTGGGCGAGCAACCCGCGCGCGGCAACACGCTTTATGTCTATGACTGGTTGGTGGCGCTATATACCCGCGCGGTGGAAAACATCGGCTATCGCCATCCGCTGGATGTGAGCGATGCTCAGAAAGCGAAACTGAAAGCGTTGTTGAATTTGTAACCCTGCAACGGGTGGATAATTTTTGCGCTTATCCACCCGACAGAACCATCATAGCGGGCAATACATCTGACCGTTGCTAAAACTCCAGTCATCAGTCTGATTAAATTGAATAACTACCATCACATCATCAGGATGGATAGCTAATTCCTGATGCAAACGCTCGCTAAGTTGGTGGTAAAAGCTCTGCTTTTGTTCGCTAGTACGTGCTTTCCCGGCAGTTATCTGGAACAAAATAAAGTTATCACTGCGTTTACCGCTCAGATATTCACGGTCAAATACGCGCTGGCTGATGGGCAATCGCTCGAAAACCTGAAATTTATCTTTTAGCGGTACCGCAAATTGCCCAGTCAGGCTCTGATGCAAAATCTCAGAAATATTTGCCAGCTGTTCATCATCATAATGTTCACCAAGGGTGATTCGGGTAAAAGGCATTAGAGAGTCTCCTCATCCATACAACTTAGCGCGGAGACCGCAGCAGGCCAACCTGCGTAAAATGCCAGATGGGTGAAAACTTCCGTCAGTTCCTCATTGCTCAAACCATTTTGCCGGGCAAAGTTCAGATGCCATGGCAATTGTTGCATGCGCCCAAGAGCGACCAGAGTTGCCACCGTGATTAAGCTGCGATCGCGTGGCGACAGTTGTTCGCGCGTCCATATATCATCAAAAAGCACGTTATTGCTCAGCTCAGCAAGCTTCGGGGAGAGGCGGGAAAGCGTATTTTTATCGAGTGTTTTGCTCATGTAGTTCGCTCCTGATTGACAGTGAACTCATCATGGCGCAATAGTTACGTCCACAAAATCGCATAATTCAAAACTAACCATCCCGATTTTAAGGGCAATAATGAACAAACTGGCCCCGACTCTCGATCTGGATGCACTACGAAGTTTTGTTACCGGCATTGAGTCCGGCAGTTTTGCTCAGGCGGCGACTCGCTTGTCCCGTTCAACTTCGGCAGTTAGCGCGCAATTGAAAAAACTGGAACGACAGTGTGATGTCGCTCTGGTGGTAAAAAAAGGACGGCACCTTGAACTCACCCGTCATGGCGAAATGTTGATGGGCTACGCGCGGCGAATTCTGGAGCTTAACGATGAAACTCTGCGCGCCCTGAAAGATGAATTGCTGAAGGGTGAAATTCGCATTGGGATGCAGGAAGATTTTGGTGAATCACTGATGCCAGGAATACTTGGCCAGTTCAAACGCCATCATCCCGGTGTCAGGATTGTGGCAAAAGTCGACCGCAACCAAGCCCTACAGACTGCACTTGATAACAGCCAACTCGATATGGCGCTGATGTGGCAGCCTGCAACAGCATCCAGCCAGGGCAAGCTTCTTGGGCAGTGCAAACTGGAATGGATCCATCATCCGGACTTAGACATTTCCGCACTGCTGGCAAGTGGTGAACCCTTGCCGCTAGTGATGTTTGAAAACCCATGTCTGATGCGTTCAAGAGCAACCGAATGTCTTGACCTGGCGGGTATTGCCTGGCGGGTTATATTTGTCAGCCATAGCCTCAGTGGTATTTGGGCGGCAGTTCAGGCCGGACTTGGGTTGACGGTACGGACCCACATTGGTATGCCCAGCAATCTACATAAGACATCTCATCTTCTGCCTTCACCAGGATCGCTGGGTATCACGCTTAAACAGCTGAAAATATCAGGCGTCGATAACAGTGTACAAACTCGCCTCGCACAGTTAATGGAAGAGGCGTTATCTACGCTCAGCTATTGAAAGAGCACCCATCACCCTGCCAGCCGGTAGTTTTTAGGAATTGCTCCCACGTCAACGCGTGTGGGTTAGTCTGCCTGCTCCACAAGAGATCGCGGTCCGGGCGGTAATAACCCTGTTCAACGGCGTATTCTGCCATTCCAATAACCTCTTCTACCAACCCGCCCATTTGTGCAAATGCCGGGAAATGGTTTAGCAGTTCCTCACGCGTCACAGCCGAGCTATACACCGCCTTTTTTCCCGTGACACGGATAAAGGTTTCGACCATCTCAGCAGGCGTGAGCATTTCACCAATCACCGGCAAAGTACGGCCTGCGTATTTGTCATGATTATCAAAAATCTCCAGTACCGCCGGGCCTGTTGCAGTCAGTGGATCGACAAAAGGCGCACGAAAATCTTCCGGTAAATAGATGGGGAAAATTAACGTATCGTCGGCCTTACGCGGCTGGTAATACTCAAGCAGATTGGTATAGAAAAACGCCATCATAATAAATGAGCTGGAAATAGGCAGCGTACGGATGTACTCCTCAACTTGGCCTTTATCGGTAAAGTGCGGCACCCATTTTTTACCCTCAGTAATTTTCCCGACGTTTTCCAGACTGCTGAAAACCAAGTGCTGTACACCTGCTTCAATTGCCGCATCAGCGATTTCTTTGCCTAATGCGGTTTCATGCGTCTGCGCGTTAATTGCTTCCGGGGTGATGCCGGGCGTCAGCATAAACACCCCATGTGCGCCTTTAAAAGCCTGAATAAACTCGTCTTTGTGCCCCAAATCCAGCGGCACATTAATGAGCTCAGCCCCTAAATGCGCGAGCTCCTGTGCTTGCGGTGAATCTACCCGCCGGGTTAATGCACGCACCTGATAGCGCTTGCTTTCCAGCAACGTGCGCACAACGCTGCGCCCTTGTTTGCTCAACGCGCCTACCACGGTGATTAATGGTTTGTTCTTTACTGACATGGCCCTTCTCCTGATCATTCTTACGTGTCTGGCTTGAATTATCAGGACATCTGAGGGATAAGAGAAATCGAATGATTTATATTAAGGAATCCACCCGAT
Organism: Buttiauxella gaviniae ATCC 51604; assembly: GCF_001654835.1. Classification (GTDB taxonomy): domain Bacteria; phylum Pseudomonadota; class Gammaproteobacteria; order Enterobacterales; family Enterobacteriaceae; genus Buttiauxella; species Buttiauxella gaviniae. Next base: position 90,334 of record NZ_LXEP01000044.1, on the reverse strand, counting down.
GGATACCACACGCATAGATTTGAACTTACTGCTCACACTTGAAGCGCTACTTGCCGAACAGAATGTGACCAAAGCGGCTGTACGACTGCATCTCAGCCAGCCTGCGGTTAGCGCGCAACTTAACCGCCTGCGCGATCTGTTTGATGACCCGCTGCTGATTCCTGCCAGGCGAGGAATGACACCGACGGCCAAGGCGCTTGAGTTGATTATCCCTGTGCGCGAGTCCCTCGAACAATTGCGGCACACGCTGCAATCGCACAAAGATTTTCACCCTGAACGCGCGAACCTGACCGTCACGATTAGCTGCACCGATTACACCCAGGCCGCAATTGTGATGCCGCTGGTACTGGCTCTGCGGCAACAGGCTCCAGGTGTGCGTATTGCCGTGCGTGCCTATAATCCTGCGCAATTTGAACAACAGTTGGCGAGCGGTGAAGTTGATATCGCCATTGCGTCACAGGATGATTCGAAACCGCACCTGCGTTCGTACCATTTGTTTGATGAAATTTACGTGTTGATTGGGCGGCGCGACCATCCGGCACTGAAAGAAAACCTCACCATCGAGGAGTTTGTCGAGCTGGAACATGTGGTTGTGTCACCCACCGGAGGCAGTTTTACGACTCCTGTTGATGACGCGCTAGCAACCTTCGGGCACAAAAGAAATGTGGTTATGTCGGCGGCAACCTTTATGTTCGTACCGCAAATCGTCTCGGTGAGTGACTTGGTGGCTTTGGTTCCGCGCCGCTTATTACTAACGCAGCCGCAAGAATTGAGGGTCACTGAATTACCATGGCTTGCAGAGCAGTTTGACGTGAGTCTGGTCTGGCACGAACGCAATCACGGGCACGCTGGTCATCGCTGGGTTAGAGAGTTGATTGCACAGATCATATCGCCCACGTAACCACGTTAAATTGCTGGGAAATGCATTTAATCCTCACTACACTCGATGACACCTTAACATTTAAATAACAAAAGAGGTGTCATATGCCACGAACATCCCCTGTCTCTATTTCGATGCTGATCAATGGACTGTCCGTTGATGCACAAAACCAGGCAACTTTTGAACGCCGCAATCCGCTAGATGAACACGTCGCGACTATCGCGCCTGCTGCCACCGTCAATGACGCTCGCGCAGCAGTCGAAGCCGCAAGCCTGGCATTTGTCGCCTGGTCACAAACTCCGCCAAACCAGCGCCGGGCTTTGCTTTTCAAAGCCGCTGATGCGCTGGAAGCCAAACAAGCTGCATTTGTCGCCGCGATGGCGGCCGAGACAGGTGCTACCGCTCAGTGGGCTGAATTTAATGTGCATTTAGGCGCCGGGATTCTGCGTGAAGCCGCAGCTCTCACCACGCAAATTAATGGTGAAGTTATCCCATCAGATGTGCCAGGAAACCTGGCAATGGCAATACGCCAGCCTGCGGGTGTCGTGCTGGGAATGGCACCGTGGAATGCGCCCGTGATCCTTGGCGTGCGGGCTATTGCCACACCTCTGGCCTGCGGTAACTGCGTAGTACTGAAGGGTTCCGAAATCGCCCCCGCAACACATGGTTTGATTATTGATGCACTCAATGAAGCCGGATTCCCGGCGGGTGTAGTCAATTTTGTCACCAATGCGCCACAAGATGCGGGAACCGTAGTGGAGACGATGATTGCTCATCCCGCAGTGCGCCGAGTGAACTTCACCGGTTCAACGCACGTCGGAAGAATTATCGCGCAAACTTGTGCTCGTTATCTCAAACCTGTGGTTTTAGAGCTGGGCGGCAAAGCACCTTTGCTGGTTCTGCATGATGCTGACATTGATTTGGCGGTGAACTGTGCGGCGTTCGGAGCCTTCGCCAATTCTGGGCAAATCTGCATGTCAACCGAGCGCATTATCGTTGACGAACGGATAGCCGATGAATTTGTAGCAAAATTTGCAGCTAAAGCGACGAGTTTGCCATGCAGCGACCCACGCCTTGGCCCTACCGTGTTGGGTTCAGTTGTCGATGTACAGACGGTTTCGCGCTGCAATGATTTGATTGATGACGCATTGGCAAAAGGTGCAAAACTGGTTGCCGGTGGCAAAGCGGATTCCACCCTCATGCCCGCTACAGTGCTGGATTTTGTCACTAATGAAATGCGCATTTACCACGAAGAATCCTTCGGGCCGGTAAAAGGGATTATTCGTGCAAAAGGTGATGAAGAAGCGCTGGCTATCGCCAATGACAACGATCTTGGCTTGTCTGCTGCGGTATTCAGTCGCGATACCGCTCGCGCATGGAATATTGCCAGCCGCATTCAAAGCGGAATCTGCCACATCAATAGCCCAACGGTGCACGACGAAGCGCAGATGCCATTCGGCGGGGTTAAAGACTCAGGTTACGGACGTTTTGGTGGGCAGGCAGGGGTACGAGAGTTTACCGAACTGCGCTGGATCACCATGCAAACCCAGCCACGACCGTTACCATTCTGATGCGGTAAGAAACGTACGTTAACCTATTCTAGCGTACGTTTTTCGGCAAACAGCCGTAATGCTGCTGAGATCGGGCTGTAAATCGTGAACTTGAAAGATACCCGCTGCGTTAGGCAATTTCGCCAATCGGCAGCGCGGTGGTTTGCAACTGAGACAGCGCATACGACATGCGCACCTCTTTGTGCCATTATGATTTCATTTTGTGCCAAACGCTCAGTGATTATTAAATTCCCACAAGCGGTTGAAATTTACATCATTCAAATTTCTGTCGGCGGCATTATTACCGTTAAATGGCCGTGCGGTCGTGGCAGCACTTCCCCACGGCGACAGAGAATCATAACCGCTATCAATCGTTGAGTTCATCACCACCACCTGACTGTTCGAGGTTTTACCCGGCAAATATCCGGTCGTTTTGGCCCCTTGATCCCAGGCCCGTCCAAGTTTTGCGAAGTAGCCGTTTTTGAAACCGCCATCGCTGGTAAAGCGGCTGTTTTTCACCAGGAACCCGTAAGGGTTATCCGGCAACGTGTTAGGTGCCAACACAAAGGCTTCCTGCGACTGTCGCGATGAGACAGTATGGAAATGCACGTTATCAAACACTGCATTCGCACGACCAAACACGTAATCCACATCGCCTTCAATGTAGCTGTCTTTGATGAATACGCGGCTGACTCTGTCTGTTACGTAGCGGTTTTTCTCATCGCTGGTATTAACAAAAAAAGTATCCTGGCGGCCAATCAAACGTACATTTTCAATCTGCACTTTGTCGCCATCGGTTCGCAGGGCCACGCCCTGGTGCGCGTTACCATCCACGGTGTCGAGTAAGGAATTAACCACCGTCAGATTGGCAAGCTGGAAACCATGACTTTGCGACCAGAGAACGGCTGCGCACGTGGTGGCGACCACCGGCGTGGTTTTGTTAGCACAGGATTGGTACATCTCCCAGGCCGGATCACCCGGTTGATATTGCCCGCTCGGGTTGACGGTTTTGCGCCAGACTTCCGGTGAAATCATTGAGTCGAGCGCCAGTTGAATCGTTACATGCTGCGGGTTTTCACCTGCGCCAAACAGCGTGACTGGCGGTGCATTCATCGGAATGTAAACCGTGCCTTCATAGACGCCTGGCAGGATTTTTATCACAACGCGCTGGTTCGATTTCGTAGCCTTTAATGCGGCATTCACCGCCTGCTGCACTGTGTGGTACGGCGCATCTTTGCCGACAACCCATGGCGTATCAATATCTTTTAAATTCAACGCCTCCGGTTGCCACGGCTCATTTTTCGCCATCGCAATTATTCCGCCACGGGCGAAGACGTTTTGTTCCGTAAAATGATCCGCCTCGCTCTGGCTAAGAACCGGGCGAGTGCTGCTCCCTGGTGCCTTGTGAGAGGTGAGATTTGGTGAACTGCATCCTTGCAGTACCAGAGGGATACAAAGCACAGCTAGAGCAGAGTAGCGAGGTAATGACATACGTTAAGCCCCTGTCTTTTATTAATGTTTTATTTGAAAAACCAAAGGCCAATTTAAATAAAACATCATTTTAAAAACATGAGGAGCGCGGCATTTTCGCAATTGCTCCCTGGGAAATATCGGTAGCTGGTATTTATTTCTGTTTTCTGCCAGGATTTGTTTATTCATCAACCAACTGAATATATAAGGAGGAACCCATGCTGCTGTTTCGTGAAATTTTGTTTATTTCACATACCTTTGGTGATCGTCATAGCTCAAGCGTTATCGATATCGCACTGCGATAATCCGGCTTGAGCGAAGCAACCAACTGCAATCCCTTCCCTCGGGCTTACCGGGTTATCGTCAGCCATATTTGACGAGGCGTTTTCGCGCCTGTAACTCTTGAGTAAGCAACAATGAGCACATTATTAACCGCACAATCCCTTAGTCTTGATACTGCTTTCGGCCCTCTGCTGGCTGACATCACTTTTACGCTTAAAAAAGGCGATCGCCTGGGCTTAATCGGCCACAACGGCTGTGGTAAAAGCACCCTTCTTAAATTGCTTGATGGCACAATCGAACCCAATAGTGGCAGCGTGACGCGCGCGCATCACTGCTTATTGGCGCGTGTCGAACAGCATTTACCTGAAGATTTACATTCACTCACCTTACTTGAAGCCGTGATAGCGAGACTGAGTGAAGCACAACAACATACCGATGGCTGGCGAGCACAGGCGCTCTTAGCCAGCATGGGTTTTGATGAAAGTGCATGGCAACTCACCGCCGGAACGTTAAGCGGCGGGCAACACACACGTTTATTATTGGCGCGCGCGTTGATCACCGAGCCGGACCTCTTGTTGCTTGATGAACCAAGCAACCACCTCGATTTACCCACGCTACTGTGGCTGGAGCAGTTCTTACGTAACTGGAACGGCAGCTTTGTGCTGGTTTCTCACGATCAACATCTGTTGGATAACGTCACCAACGGAACATGGATCCTGCGTGACCACGGACTCAGTTTCTTCCAGCTACCCTGCTCTGCGGCCCGCGCAGCGCTTGAAGAGCGTGACCGTACCGATGCACACCGCCATCAGTCCGAGCAAAAGGAAATTGACCGCATAGCGGCCAGTGCGAAACGTCTGGCAATTTGGGGCAAAGTCTACGACAACGAAGACCTTGCCCGTAAAGCTAAGCAAATGGAAAAACGCGTCGACAAACTTAAGGACAGCCAAACTGAGTTAAGTGCTGCGAACCTATGGCAACTGATACTCAAAGGCGAGGCATTACCCGCTAATCGCCTGCTGGAAATGGAAAACCTGTCGGTGAGTCCGGCACCAGATTGTCCTCCACTGTTTAACCTGGCTATGCAGCGCATGAAAAGTGGTGATCGGGTGGCAATAATCGGCAAGAACGGCTGCGGAAAATCATCTTTATTACGCCTGCTGTGGCAACATTATCAGCAGTCGCAAGATGACTCCACAATCCGCCTGCATCCACGCGTAGAGATGGGTTATTACGACCAGACACTTCATCAGTTACGTGACGGTGACACCTTGATCGAAGCACTCGAACCTTTTGCGCCGTTATCTGAGCGCGATCGCAAAATGGCGTTAATCAGCGCCGGATTTGCCTGGTTACGCCATGGGCAAACGGTGAGCACTTTGAGCGGAGGCGAACGATCACGATTGCTGTTTGTTGGGCTGACTCTTGCGCGTTATTCGCTGCTACTGCTTGATGAGCCAACCAACCACCTGGATATGGAAGGCAAAGAGGCGCTGGCGGAAACACTGCAAAGTTTCGAGGGTGGCGTGTTGCTGGTTACACACGACCGGACATTAATCGCTAAAAGCTGTAACCGCTTCTGGTTGATTGATAATGGCGAACTCAGCGAGTGGCACTCACTTGAGGGGCTGTATGCGCAGCTGAAGAATGACAATGCCGACATTGTGACAACGTCACAGAATGACGAGTCATCAACGGCGGTTCAGGTTCATTCGGAAACTGAAAGCTGGTTGGAACGCTTGGTTGAGCTGGAGGAGAAGCTTGCGCAGGATTTAGCGCGCAAGCAAAGTCATCAGAAACCAGCGCTTCAGCAGCAATGGCGGATGGAGATTGCCGCGCTTAATCTGCGGCTGGAAATGGAGTAAGGGTTGGGGCCGGACAGCGTTGGGCTAATCCGGCCTATTGAGGTCTGTGCAATCGTTGTGTCGGATGTCGCTGCGCTAATTCGACCTACGAACGGCCTTTTTTGAGGGTTTGTAGGGTGGATTAGCGCAAGCGACATCCACCGATTCACATCATCTAAAATGTTGCCCAGTTATCGTCTTCGTCTATAACCGTTTTAGCCGCCTTAGCGGTAGATTTTGGCTTTTCAGGCTGAGTTTTTACAACGTTGGGCTGACGGCTTAAACGAAATGTTCCTACAGCGGTAGTCAGGCGTGCCGCCTGCTCCTCGAGGGAATTCGCCGCAGCGGTTGCTTCTTCAACCAGTGCAGCATTTTGCTGCGTCACATTATCCATCTCGTTTATCGCGATTCCGACCTGCTCAATACCACGGCTTTGCTCATCCGATGCCGCCGCAATTTCTTGCATGATATTGGTGACACGTCGCACCGCGCCGACAATATCCGTCATAGTTTCGCCTGCATGAGCGACCTGGCTTGAGCCACTATCAATGAGCGATACCGATTCGCTAATAAGCCCCTCAATTTCTTTGGCAGCTTGTGCACTGCGCTGTGCCAGGGTGCGTACTTCGGTTGCGACTACCGCAAATCCGCGCCCCTGCTCGCCAGCCCGCGCCGCTTCAACCGCTGCATTGAGCGCCAGGATATTGGTCTGGAAAGCAATGCTGTTGATGACCGCAGTTATCTCGGAAATTTTCTTCGAACTGGTAGAGATATTGGTCATGGTTTTCACAACACTTGAGACAATGCGCCCACCGTCACCGGCTTTGTGGGAGGCTTCTTCGGCAAGCCTGGTCGCGTGATGGGCGTTATCTGCATTCTGTTTCACCGTGGCCGTTAACTGCTCCATGCTGGCCGCCGTTTCTTCAAGTGCCGCTACTTGTTGTTCAGTACGCGCCGACAAATCGGTATTACCGGCAGAGATTTCGCTGGTGCCCTGATAAATCGCCTCGGCCCCCATACGCACTTCGCCAACCGTATTCACCAATGAAACCTGCATATCCTGCAAGTTCTGATTCAGTTTGCCGATTTCACTCTTGCCGAAAGATTGCAATGGCTGGGTTAAATCACCTTTGGAGATATGTTCGATGCGCGTTGCTGCCTGTTGCAGAGGTTGAATAACCACGCGGCGTAACACGACAAAGGTAAATATCGTCAGAAGCAGCGCGATTGCAAATGCGCATGCCATAACCATCACACTTAAATGTGAGCGGGCCAGGGCTTGCTCATGAAGTGCAACTGCACGCTCGGTACGAATCTTCGCCGCTTGCTCTAACACCTTGTTGTAGTCGGCATCCAGCTTGCGGGCTTCTTCATTTTCATGATTGATGATGGCCTCAAACATGCCGTTTTTGGCATATTTCATCATCGGCGCCATACCTTTATTCAGGTAGTCATCAAAGCGTGCGCGCAACTGACTATCCAGTGCTTCACCCGCCTCCACTTTGTCGGCACGATCCATATAAATATCGAAACTGGCCTGTGCTTGTTTAATCAGCTTTTCTGCCTCAGCGATATTAAATTTCATATCATCCATGTCGGCCACACGCCCAGCGGCCCCTGCATGAATGATATTCAGTCGCGCGCTACGCAAATTGGTAGAGCTTTCCGAAAGCCCAATCCGCACCTGGATTTCGTTGGTCACGTCCTGTAGCGCTTTGTCGCTCTGGATCAAAAAATAGCTCGCAAGCCCTACACATAAAGCGAACAGCACTAAAATTCCAACCAGAATAGAGGTAAACAGCGGCACTAATCGGATGTTGTGCCAGAAACGAACAGCCCCTTGTGGGGAGATTTTTGTAGTTGCCATGTCCTTGGTTTCTCTTTTTGTAAAAAGGTGTTTCTGTAAAAGAGTCATCGGCCATGAAATACAAAAGATTGAACAAAAAGTTGTCGTTTTGTGGAGGGGTTAACAAATCATCGATGAATAGTTATACAGATCACAGTTTAGCCCTGAAATTAGTAAGGCTTACATTCAGGTTAAACCGGAGTAAACTGACTGTAACAGTAAATGGCGTAACCGCGTGCGGTCGCTCAAAGGACAACAATTAAGCGTTATGAAATTTAAATCTGCAATCAAACCCTATCGCGCTGCAGCCGGTGGCTGGGGCTCTCTTGAAGCAACTACCCGCTTTGTTATCGACAGCAAACATGCCATAAAAAACCTGCGCAACCTGATGCGCATGAACAAAGCCAAAGGGTTTGACTGCCCAGGCTGTGCATGGGGCGATGACAATAAAAGTACTTTTAGCTTCTGCGAAAATGGTGCGAAAGCAGTGACATGGGAAGCAACTCGCCGTTTTATCGATAACGAGTTTTTTGCTAAACACAGTGTCAGCAATCTGTATCAGCAGAGCGATTATTTCCTTGAGTATCAAGGACGATTGACTGAGCCGTTGCGTTACAACCCGCAGACTGACCATTACGAAGCAATTAGCTGGGATGACGCACTGGCGCTTATCGGTCGGCATATTAAAGCACTGGATAATCCCGACCAGATGGAACTGTACACCTCAGGACGCGCCAGTAACGAAGCGTCTTATCTGTACCAGCTATTCGGTCGCATGATGGGAACCAATAATTTCCCAGACTGCTCGAATATGTGCCATGAAGCCAGCGGCAGCGGGCTTAAACGCAGCATTGGCGTCGGCAAAGGCACCATTCATTTAGATGATTTTGATAAGGCCAACGCCATTTTTGTGTTTGGCCAAAACCCCGGTACTAACCACCCACGTATGTTGCATAGCTTGCGTCACGCTGCTGAAAATGGCGCACAAATTGTGACCTTCAATACCCTGCGTGAACGCGGTCTTGAACGTTTTGCCGATCCGCAAAAGCCATTAGAAGTGGTGACACCACTGGCCGGTAAAATCAGTAGCTACTATTACCAGCCGAATCTGGGCGGTGATATGGCAGCGATTCGCGGTATGGCAAAAGCGCTGCTGGAAACCCATCGTCAGAAATTTGAGAACGGTGGCACGGGTATTTTCGATGAAACCTTTATTGCTGAACACACTCATGGCGTGGACGCATGGTTTGCTGAAATCGACAACACATCCTGGGAGCACATTACCCATCAATCTGGATTGAGCGAACAGCAACTACGTGATGCCGCGACTATCTGGCAGCAGGCCGAACGTGTGATTTGCACCTGGGCAATGGGCATTACCCAGCACAAACACTCCCTGAACACCGTACGTGAAATCGTTAATCTGCAACTTCTGGGTGGCCATCTCGGAAAACCTGGTGCGGGCCTGTGCCCAGTGCGCGGTCACAGTAATGTGCAGGGCAACCGCACGATGGGCATTGATGAAAAACCATCGGCTGCATTACTTGATAGTCTTGCCGCACATTTCGGTTTTGAACCTCCGCGCGCGCAAGGCCATAACACCGTTGAAGCTATTGCGGCAATGCTACGTGATGAAGTCAAAGTCTTGATTACACTTGGTGGCAATCTTGCAGCAGCCGCACCAGATAGCCCTCGCACCGAGGAAGCTCTGCAACGTTGCGGCCTGACGGTACATATCAGCACCAAACTTAACCGCAGCCATGTCGTACCCGGCAAAGAGTCACTAATTTTGCCAACGCTTGGGCGTACTGAAGAAGATATGCAGGCCAGTGGGCGGCAGTTCATCACCGTTGAAGACTCATTCAGCATGGTGCACGCATCTGAAGGTATCGGGAAACCGATTGCTGCAACACAGCGTTCAGAAACCGCCATTGTTTGCGGGATTGCTAACACGGTTCTGGGGCAAGAAAAGCTCGACTGGCTGGCATTATCAGCGGATTACAATCTGATTCGCGACCATATTGCGGCCACCCTTCCAGGCTTTAAAGATTTTAACCAACAATGTGAAAAACCAGGTGGTTTCTACCTTGGTAACGCAGCGGCGGAATTACGTTTTAATACCCCAACGGGGAGAGCAGAATTCAGCGCGGCCCCTCTTCCAGAATCATTATTTGGTGATTTAAAAGCCCCGTTTGCGCTGCAAACTTTACGCTCGCACGATCAATATAACACCACAATTTATGGGTTGGACGACCGTTATCGCGGTGTTTACGGCCAGCGTGAAGTCCTGTTTATTAACCCGGAAGATCTTGCGGCACTTGAGTTGCACGAGGGTGACCTGGTAGATATCGAAACGATATGGAACGATGGCATCTCGCGCAAAGTCAGCGGTTTTAAAATCGTGCCTTACAACATCCCACGCGGCAATCTGGCAGCCTATTACCCTGAAACGAACCCATTGGTTCCTCTGAGCAGCGTCGGCGACGGCACCGGGACACCAACGTCGAAATCAGTACCGGTAAAAATTTGCCGTACTGCTCCTGTTGAAAGCCTGCGTATAGCTTAAACCTCCAGTTCCTGTGCATTTGTCGGGTAGCCCACGCCACCCGACCTCTCAACCCATTACGCTACCAACTCGCAATAAATGCGAGATTTTCCATTAACAACTTTGCAATACCATAACGGAAGATTATGATACCCCAGCATTAACCATTTGGTTCATTATGCGTAGATTGCTTTCGAGTTAACGCTAAGCACAGTCACCATATGCGTTTTTGTTTATACCAAAAGGTACAAATCAGACGATCTCCTGCAACAAGGAGACGTTGTTGCATATGAAGCTGAAGGAACACGCTTCAACAGGAGAATGTTATGGCAAATCTTAATCCCCCGCGCGGCCTGGCTCTTGGGCTGCTGTGGGTTCTTGGCGGGTTAATGGCACTTATTGGCCTCGCGATCGGTATTGGCGGGGCTTATTTAGTTGCCCTTGGCGGCAGCTGGTATTTCTTGCTGATGGGCATTGTGATGCTCATTTCCGCCATTTTGATTATCAAGAAGAAAATCGCCGGGGTGGTGCTCTATAGCCTGGCATTCGTCTGCTCAATATTTTGGGCGATTAGCGATGCCGGCTGGGACTTCTGGCCGCTGTTCTCGCGCCTGTTTACCTTTGCGGTGCTCGCCTTCCTGGCTGCCATTGCGTGGCCCATTTTACGCACAGCCAAAAGCACGGTTCCGGTAAAAAAAGGGCCGGCCTATGGCATTGCCGCTTTGCTCGCGGTTTGTATGTTGGTAAGCGCAGGCTGGATGTTTGTGCCGCAGGTGCAGGTTGCCGCCAATGAAGACGTCCCGGTAAAACCCGTCGCACCTGATGAAGTACAAAAAGACTGGAAGCATTGGGGTAACACAACCCATGGCGATCGTTTTGCCGCTCTTGATCAAATCAACAAGGGTAATGTCTCGGAGTTGCAGGTAGCCTGGACTGCGCACACGGGTGATATACCCCAAAGTAACGGCTCAGGCGCTGAAGACCAGAACACACCGTTACAGGTTGGCGACACACTTTTTGTCTGCACACCGTACAGCAAGGTTCTGGCGCTGGATGTCGACTCAGGTAAAGAAAAATGGCGCTATGACAGCAAAGCCACTGCACCAAACTGGCAGCGCTGCCGTGGTTTAGGCTATTTCGAAGAAACGACTCAACAGGCTGCTGCTACTCTTGCCGAACCAGCGCAGCCCGCAGCTTGCCCTCGCCGCCTGTTCCTGCCTACTACCGATGCGCGCTTAATTGCGATCAACGCTGATAACGGCAAGCTGTGCGAAGACTTTGGCGACCACGGTACGGTCGACCTGAAAGCTGGCATGGGTGAAGTTAAACCGGGCTATTACCAGCAAACCTCTACACCTCTTGTTGCAGGTAACGTGGTGGTAGTTGGTGGCCGTGTGGCAGATAACTTCTCCACCGGTGAGCCTCCGGGTGTGGTACGCGCTTATGACGTTCACACCGGTAAACTGGCGTGGGCATGGGATCCGGGTAACCCGGCAATTACCGGTTTACCGCCAGAAGGACAGACCTACACACGTGGCACGCCAAACGTATGGTCAGCCATGTCTTATGACGCAAAACTGGGGCTGATTTATCTGCCAACCGGTAACGCCACGCCTGACTTCTTTGGCGGTACGCGTACTGCACAGGACGATAAATACAGCTCATCTATTGTTGCAGTTGAAGCAACAACGGGCAAAGTGCGCTGGCATTTCCAGACTACCCACCACGATTTGTGGGACTTCGATTTACCCTCACAGCCACTGCTTTATGATTTACCAGACGGTGAAGGCAGCACTACGCCAGTGATTGTGCAGACCTCTAAACAGGGCATGATTTTCATGCTCAACCGCGAGACTGGTGAACCGGTTGCGAAAGTCGAAGAACGTCCGGTTCCGCAGGGCAATATTAAAGGCGAACGCTATTCAAAAACCCAGCCGTATTCAGTCGGGATGCCAATGATTGGCAACGAAACCCTGACAGAATCGGATATGTGGGGTGCGACACCAATCGATCTGCTGATTTGTCGTATCGAGTTTAAAGGGATGCGCCACGAAGGGGTTTACACGCCACCGGGCCTTGACCGCTCCTTGCAATATCCAGGTTCGCTGGGTGGGATGAACTGGGGCAGCGTTTCTGTTGACCCAAATAACAGCCTGATGTTCGTCAACGATATGCGTCTGGGGCTGGCGAACTATATGGTTCCACGCGCCAACGTGGCGAAAAACGCCAGCGGTATCGAGATGGGTATCGTTCCAATGGACGGCACACCGTTCGGCGCAATGCGTGAGCGTTTCCTCTCTCCACTGGGTATTCCATGCCAGAAACCACCGTTTGGCACCATGTCGGCAGTTGATCTGAAATCCGGGAAAGTCGTCTGGCAGGTTCCGGTGGGTACGGTACAAGACACCGGGCCACTCGGGATTCGTATGCATTTACCGATTCCAATCGGGATGCCGACGCTGGGTGCATCGCTGTCGACTCAGTCGGGCCTGTTGTTCTTCGCAGGTACGCAGGATTTCTATCTGCGTGCGTTTGATACTGCAAACGGCAAGGAAATTTGGAAATCCCGTCTGCCTGTTGGTAGCCAATCAGGGCCGATGACCTATGTGTCACCAAAAACCGGTAAACAATATATTGTGATTAACGCAGGCGGTGCACGTCAGTCTCCTGACCGTGGTGATTACATCATTGCTTACGCGTTGCCAGACGCGAAATAAACCATAAAAAAACGGGTGCTTATCGCACCCGTTTTCAGTTACTTCACATCCACCTGATAGAAAATGTGCTTACCAAATGGGTCGACTTCATAGCCGGTCACTTCTTTGCGCACCGGTTCGAAAATCGTCGAGTGCGCAATCATCACCGCAGGCATTTGATCATGCATCATCTGCTGTGCTTCTTTATAAAGTGCGACGCGTTTTTCGTGATCGCTTGAAGTACGGGCTTCAAGAATCAACTTATCAAACGGCTTATAACACCATTTTGCCGAGTTGGAACCGCCATCCGCTGAACGACAAGTAAACAGTGGGCCGAAGAAATTGTCCGGATCCCCTGTGGCCGTGGTCCACCCCATCAGCGCCGCCTGGTGCTCGCCACTTTTCACACGTTTTAAATACTCGCCCCACTCAAAGGTGACAACTTTTGCCGTGACGCCAATTTTCGCCCAGTCAGCCTGAATCATCTCCGCCATACGTTTAGCGTTAGGGTTATATGGGCGCTGTACCGGCATTGCCCACAGATCGATGGTCAGGCCATTAGCAAAGCCCGCCTCTGTGAGTAACGCTTTGGCTTTTTCCGGGTCGTATTCGTAATCTTTGAGCGAATCATCAGCACTCCACACACCTGGTGGCAGCAGATTTTTTGCAGCCGTTCCGGTGCCACGGAATACCGCGTCAATAATCGCCGGCTTGTTAATAGCCATTGCCAGCGCCTGGCGCACTTTCACATTATCCGTTGGTGCTTTTTGGGTATTGAATGCGAGGAAACCAGTATTCAACCCCGCTTTTTGCATCAGGTTGATGTCAGCATTTTCCTTCATGCGCGGCAAATCGGCTGGATTTGGGAATGGCATCACCTGGCACTCATTTTTCTCAAGCTTTGCTAGACGCACTGAGGCGTCCGGGGTAATGGAAAATACCAGCTTGTCTATTTTTGCCTTTCCCTGCCAGTATTCAGGGAATGCGGTGAACAGAATACGTGAGTCTTTTTGGTACTGCGCCAGGCGGAAAGGCCCGGTGCCGATAGGGTCCATATCCACACGCTCTGGAGTACCTGCTTTTAGCATCGAATCAGCGTACTCGGCGGAAAGTATCGAGGCGAAATACCAGCCAAGGTCAGCAATAAATGGTGCTTCTGGGTGAGTCAGCGTGAAGCGAACGGTATTATCGTCAACTTTATCAATCGAGGTAATTAATTTGCCAAACTCGAGACTTTCAAAATTGGAATAGTTTCCGTTAGAAACGTTGTGATAAGGATGTTTTGGATCTTTCTGGCGCATAAACGAAAAAATGACATCGTCAGCGTTAAAATCACGGCTTGGTTTAAAGTATTTATTGCTCTGGAATTTCACCCCTTTGCGCAGATGGAAGGTATAAACTTTGCCATCTTCGCTAACATCCCAGCTTTCTGCGAGGCTTGGCTGTAACTCGGTAGTGCCTACTTTAAAATCCACTAAGCGGTTATAAACCGGTACGGCGCTCGCATCAACACTGGTTCCCGATGTATATAACTGCGGGTTAAAGTTTTCCGGTGAGCCTTCGGAGCAATAAACTAGTGTTTTAGCTGCAACAGTAGAACTGACTGTCAGCGCGGCTATTATCAATGCAAGTTTTGTGGTTGTTGTTGTGATGGAAGTTTTCATGCCTGCCCTATTATTTATAATTTTCACCCAGGATAGTGCTTGTACAAAGCGACTTAATAAATAACATTAAAAGTCGATTTCAAACAAATGAATATATCCAGTAAAGAGGAAGTCATGGCATCACAACTCTCAGAACAATTAACGCAACGTTTCTTCCGTTATCTGGCGATCACCAGCCAAAGCCAGGCTGGTGCCAACACCCTACCAAGCACTCCAGGTCAACATGAAATGGCACAATTGCTGGCAAGTGAACTCCGCGAACTCGGTCTTGACGATGTGGTTATCGACGAACATGCCACTGTTACTGCGGTCAAAAAAGGCACGATTGACGGCGCGCCACGCGTTGGGTTTATCACACACATCGACACCGTCGATGTCGGGCTGTCGCCGGATATTCACCCGCAAGTGCTGCGCTTTAACGGCGAGGATCTTTGCCTTAACCCACAACAAGATATCTGGTTGCGCACCGCTGAACACCCGGAAATTTTGGCCTATCCAAACGAAGAGATCATTTTTAGCGATGGCACCAGTGTGCTCGGCGCAGATAATAAATCTGCCGTAACCGTGGTGATGACGCTACTGGAAAACCTGACGCCTGAGATGAAGCACGGTGATATTGTCGTCGCCTTTGTACCTGATGAAGAAATTGGTCTGTGTGGCGCAAAAGCCTTAGATTTGGCCCGTTTTGACGTTGATTTTGCCTGGACTATCGACTGTTGCGAATTAGGTGAAGTGGTATATGAAAACTTTAATGCCGCACATGCTGAAATTCGTTTTACAGGTGTGACCGCGCATCCGATGTCTGCAAAAGGCGTCCTGGTGAACCCGCTATTAATGGCGCATGATTTCATCAGCCATTTTGACCGCCAACAAACGCCGGAAAATACCGAAGGCCGCGAAGGATATATTTGGTTTAACGGCATGAACACCACGCAAAATGACGCCATACTGAAAGCCAATATTCGTGATTTTGATACTCAGAATTTTGAAGCGCGTAAACAGCAATTACGCGATGTAGCCGAAAAAATTGCCGCGCAACATCCAACCGCAAAAGTAGATGTATCAATCAGCGATACCTACAGCAATATCAGTAATGCCATCAAAGACGACCGTCGGGCAATTGATTTAATTTTTGACGCCATGAAAGAGTTGAATATCGAACCTAAGATCATTCCAATGCGTGGAGGCACCGACGGCGCTGCCCTTTCTGCAAAAGGGTTATTAACGCCAAACTTCTTTACCGGCGCGCATAATTTCCATTCTAAATTCGAGTTTTTATCACTACGCGCATTTGAAGCTTCTTATAACGTGGCGCTGAAGTTGTGTTTGTTAGCGGCTAAATAAGTCTGATCTTTGGCAACACGGTGGATGAATCCGCATTCATCCACCTTACGAAAAGAATAATGGCTATACGCCGTTAATCGATGCCCCTCCGTCCACTAAGGACGCGGTGCCCGTCACAAAGGAAGATTCATCAGACGCGAGCCATAATACCGCTCGCGCTATTTCTTCTGGTTTCCCTACCCGTTTGAGCGCGTGCAACCCGGTAATGAATGCCTGCGATTCCGCCGTATCATTCATATCGCGATACATATCGGTATCCACCGCGCCCGGTAAAACTGAATTAACGCGAATATTTTGCGGGCCATATTCGGAAGCTAATGCCTGCGTCAACCCAATTAACCCGGCTTTGCTGGCGGCATATGAGGCGACTTGTGGGAATGCGAAGGAATAGCCGACGAACGTAGACGTAAAGATCACTGAGCCACCGCCGTGTTTGAGCATTTCGGCAATCTGGTGTTTAGCTCCGAGGAAAGATCCAGTTAGGTTGATGGCAACCGCATTGGCAAACCCTTCCGCTGAGACTTCAGTGCTCGGGCCATTTTCACCTAACGTCCCCGCATTGTTGAAGGCAATATCGAGTCGCCCCCACGTTTCCACCGCTTTCGCTACCAATGCTTTGGCGTACGCTTCTTCGCGCACATCACCGCTAACTGCAACGGCGTCACCACCGGCAGCCTTGATTTCATCAACCAGCTGAGCCAGTTCGGCTTCTCGTCTGGCACCGACGACCACTTTTGCACCTTCAGCGGCGAACAGTTTGGCGGTGACATATCCGATGCCAGAACTGGCTCCGGTAACAATGGCAACTTTATCGGCTAATCGTTTCATGAGAGGACCCCAGTGGAGCGGTCAGAATTTGACCGCTCATGGAGTATAGAAGCGGAGTTGGGCTTACGCCGTAATCTGATCCATCGCCTGCAAAATTCGCTTATCAGAAATCGGATAAGGCGTACCCAGCTGTTGAGCAAAGAAGCTGACGCGCAACTCCTCAATCATCCAGCGGATCTCCTGCACGTCTTCGTCAACCCGGCGCGCTGGCGGCAATTTATTCAGCCACTGCTGCCAGGTTTGCTGCACATGCTCAACTTTCAACATTTGCACACGGTCGCGGTGTGGATCGACGGCCATTTTCTCGAGGCGCTTCTCAATAGCATTCAGATAACGCAGCGTATCACCAAGGCGTTTGTAGCCGTTTCCGGTAACAAAACCGCGATAAACCAGGCCGCTCATCTGCGCTTTCACATCCGACAGACCCAGCGCCATGGTCATATCCACGCGCCCTTTCAGCCGCTTGTTGATATTGAAAACAGCCGTCAGGATCTGCTCGACCTGTTTGGCAATTTCCACCACGGTTTCGTTGAGTTCTGCACGCACTTGCTCATGCAAAGCCGCAAAGCCCTCTTCGCTCCAGACCGGGCCGCCCGCTTTCGCAATCAGCTTGTCCACACCGCAATAAATGCAGTCATCGATCAAATCCATGACTTTGCCGTACGGGTTGAAGTACAGCCCGAGTTTGGCTTTATTCGGCAGTTTTTCATGCAGGTATTTAATCGGCGATGGAATGTTCAGCAGCAGTAAACGGCGCAAACCACGCCACATCGCCTGCTGCTGTTCGAGCGGGTTATCAAACAACTTGATTGCTACGCTCTCTTTTTCATCCACCAGCGCCGGGAATGCCTTCATGCGGTAATTGCCGCGTTTCTGCTCGTAGCTTTCCGGAAGCTTACCAAAGCTCCAGATATGCAGGCCGCTTTGTTCAATACCGTCATCGGCAACCGCCGAGAGCGTTTGCTGGACTTTATCTTTCAGGCCGCCTTTTAACTCGGTGAGGTCTTTACCCTCTTTGAGCTTTTTATTGTGCTCATCGACGATGCGGAACGTCATTTTCAGGTGATCGGGCACCTGATCCCAATGCCAGTCTTCGCGGTCGATAGTAATGCCCGACATGCGGCGGAATTCACGCTCTAAACTTTCCAGCAGCGGCAATTCCAGCGGTGTGGCGCGGCCTAAAAAGGCTTCGGCGTAGTTCGGCGCCGGCACAAAATTGCGGCGTATCGGTTTTGGCAGCGATTTAATCAGCGCAATCACCAGTTCACGGCGCACACCTGGAATTTGCCACTCAAAACCGGCCTCTTCGACCTGGTTTAACAACGGCAGCGGGATATGCACCGTCACACCATCGGCGTCAGCACCTGGTTCAAACTGGTATGTCAGGCGTAGCTTGAGATTGCCCTGATGCCAGAAGTTCGGATAGTCGAGCTTGCTGACTTGCTCTGCACCCTCTTTGATCAACATGCTCTTTTCGAAATTGAGCAGATCCGGCGTTTCTTTGCTGGCCTGTTTCCACCAGTTATCGAAATGACGTGCAGAAATGACGTCATGCGAAATGCGTTGATCGTAAAACTCAAACATCGTGTCGTCGTCGACCAGAATGTCGCGGCGACGGGATTTATGCTCAAGCTCTTCAATTTCATTGCGCAGCTTAAGATTGTCGCGGAAGAACGCGTGGCGCGTCTGCCAGTCACCTTCCACCAGCGCATGGCGAATAAACAGCTCGCGACACAGTGCCGGGTCAATCTGGCTGTAATTGACGCTGCGCGCCGCAACAATTGGCAAACCGTAGAGTGTGACTTTTTCGGTTGCCATCACCGCGCCCTGCGATTTCTCCCAGTGCGGTTCGCTGTATGAACGTTTTAATAAATGTTGCGCCAGCGGCTCTACCCATTCCGGGTCGATGCGGGCGGCGATGCGCCCCCATAGGCGGCTGGTTTCTACTAGTTCGGCGACCATTGTCCATTTTGGCGGTTTCTTGAATAAACCGGAGCCAGGGAAGATAGAGAAACGGGCGTTACGCGCCCCGGTGTATTCCTGTTTATCGGCATCTTTCTGGCCGATATGGGAAAGCAAACCGGTCAGCAAGGCACAGTGAACGGAACGGAAATCCGCAGGTTCGCTGTTAATCGGCAAGCCCAGCTCTTTCACCACCTGGCGCAATTGGGTGTAAATATCCTGCCATTCACGCACACGCAGGTAGTTCAGATAATCGAGTTTGCACTGGCGACGGAACTGGTTCGACGACAGCTCTTTTTGCTGCTCGCCAAGATAATTCCACAGGTTCACAAAGCTAAGGAAATCAGACTCTTTGTCCTGGAAGCGGCGGTGTTTTTCATCCGACGCCTGCTGTTTGTCCATCGGGCGTTCACGCGGGTCCTGAATCGACAGGCCAGCGGTGATGATCATCACTTCACGCACACAGCCAAATTTCTGCGCTTCCAGCACCATACGCGCAAGACGCGGGTCGACGGGCAGTTGTGCAAGCTGACGGCCAGAAGGCGTCAACTTGTAGACGCTGAGATCGGCTTCGCTGGTAATCGCGCCAAGTTCTTCAAGCAGGCGCACACCGTCCTGAATATTGCGTTTATCCGGCGCTTCCACAAACGGGAACGCGGCAATATCGCCAAGGCCAAGCGACGTCATCTGTAAGATAACGGACGCAAGGTTAGTACGCAGAATTTCCGGGTCGGTGAATTCCGGGCGTGACAGGAAATCGTCTTCTGAATACAGACGAATACAGATCCCGTCAGAAACACGTCCACAGCGGCCTTTACGCTGGTTGGCCGAAGCTTGCGAAACCGGCTCAATTGGCAAGCGCTGCACTTTGGTACGGTAGCTGTAACGACTGATACGCGCGGTACCCGGGTCGATAACGTATTTAATGCCAGGCACCGTCAGCGAGGTTTCCGCGACGTTGGTCGCCAGCACAATACGCCGCCCGACGTGCGACTGGAAGACGCGGTTTTGCTCACTGTTCGACAAACGTGCATACAACGGCAGCACTTCGGTGTGCGGCAAATTCAGCTTGTTTAATGCATCAGCGGTGTCACGAATTTCGCGCTCGCCGCTCATGAAAATCAGAATATCTCCGGCACTTTCGTGGCCGAGTTCATCAACTGCGTCGAAAATAGCCTGCAACTGGTCGCGATCGGTATCGTCAGCATCTTCAACTATCGGGCGATAACGCACTTCCACCGGATAAGTACGGCCAGACACTTCGATGATTGGCGCGTTGTTGAAATGGCGCGAGAAGCGCTGCGGGTCGATGGTCGCAGAAGTGATGATGATTTTCAGATCCGGGCGACGCGGTAATAACTCACGCAAATAACCCAGCAGGAAATCGATGTTCAGACTACGTTCGTGCGCTTCATCGATGATGATGGTGTCGTACTGCATCAGCAGGCGATCTTGCTGAATTTCCGCCAGGAGAATGCCGTCGGTCATCAGTTTGACCATGGTGTTTTCACTGACGTGGTCAGTAAAACGCACCTTATAACCAACACAGCCGCCCGGCTCTGTTTGCAACTCTTCGGCAATACGGTTGGCAACAGTTCGCGCTGCAAGGCGGCGAGGCTGCGTATGGCCGATCAGCCCTTTAACGCCACGCCCCAGTTCCATGCAGATTTTTGGCAGCTGCGTAGTTTTACCCGAACCGGTTTCACCCGCCACGATAACAACCTGGTGGTCACGGATAGCGTCGAAAATGTCCTGTTTTTTCTGGCTTACAGGCAGGTTTTCTGGGTAGGTGATTTTTGGGCGCGAAGCTTCACGCAGCAGAACCTTACCGGCGGCGGAGTCAATCTCTTGCGCCAGTGAATCAAGCACAGCTTGCTGCGATTCAGGATTTTTCACCTTCTTCGCACCATGTAAACGGCGCGAGAAGCGTTGTCTGTCGCGTAGCATTAAGCCATCGAGGCGAGAGAATAATGAGGACAGTGAGGGTTTTATGTTTTCCATTACGTAATCATCACGGCAGCGCACTGCCTGGTAAGTCTGTATCGTCAATTAGCGCTAGATTAGCACATCACGCCTTTTGACGCCTTGTTCAATAAAATCGAACATTGAGTTCGATATATTGCGCTATCACTGCAATCGGATTGTGAATAAAGTACTTCACAGCGAACGGGCAATCAGTCCCGAATGAACACAACAAAGGAATCACCCATGAGCAAAGTATTAGTCCTGAAGTCCAGCATCCTGGCAGGTTACTCACAGTCAAATCAGCTGTCTGACTATTTTGTAGAGCAATGGCGTGAAGAGCATAGCGCAGATGAGATTACCGTGCGTGATCTGGCTGCTAACCCAATTCCAGTACTGGATGGCGAGTTGGTCGGTGCGTTGCGCCCAAGTGATGCGCCACTGTCACCACGTCAGCAAGAAGCTCTGGCGCTGTCTGACGAACTGATCGCTGAGCTGAAAGCTCACGACGTGATTGTTATCAATGCACCAATGTACAACTTCAACATTCCAACACAGTTGAAGAACTATTTCGACCTAGTAGCCCGTGCTGGCGTGACTTTCCGTTACACCGAAAAAGGCCCAGAAGGTTTGGTAACCGGCAAACGTGCTGTGGTTCTGACCAGCCGTGGCGGTATTCACAAAGATACCCCAACCGATCTGTTGGTTCCGTATCTGAACCTGTTCCTGGGCTTCATCGGTATTACCGATGTGAACTATGTATTTGCTGAAGGTATTGCTTACGGCCCAGAAGTGGCGACTAAAGCGCAAACTGACGCGAAAGCGGCAATTGATAGTATTGTTACTGCCTGATTTCGAAACAACGAGGCTGATGGCAATCATTTGTTGTCAGTCGGACTCGCGCCAGCGACATCCGACGCCATAGCCACAAAAGGTGGATTTTGCTCACGCTAATCCACCTTTCAATACCGCTTTAATATCCCTTGTCAGCAACTTCCGCTTTTAATCTTTATGCCAGAAAATTCAACTCAAGCAATTTTTGTTCAAGCAACACCCTTTCCTCACCTTGTATTGTTCGCAGTGGAAAAGGCAAGCATGGCGTTTGTACACGCCCCTGTAGTTCGGCAACAGTAGCTATCACGCGCAAACTTCCGTAACGGCGATAAAAACCCCACAGTGCTTCAAGTGCGCTATCAAGCTGCTTCACTCTGACTTCATCACCTGCCTGAGCCGCACAGGTAATCAGGCGTGAATATTGCGGGAATAGCCCGGCCCAAACGGAATACCAAACTTCACAACCGCAAAGCAAGCCGCGAGCAGAATGAGCATCGCCACTTATCCCAATCGTTACACTGGCGGGAATTTTACTGCGTATTGTGGCTATCTGCCTGGTTGCACCGTCATATTCGCCCGGCAAATTCCCGAGATTTATCGAACCTACTTTCGGCATGCTGGCGATGGATATCAGCAGTTCAAGGGTAAACGAAAACCCGGTGGTCGCTGGGTTGTCATAAACACAAAGTGGAATGGATAATTCACGGGTTACGCGATGGTACAGTTCGTAAACTTCGTCGCCATTGAGTGGCTGGTAAGACAATGGAGCCAGCAACACACCACTCACTCCAGCCTTTTGCACAGTATCGATAGCTAACGCGCGAATTTTCGAGAGCCTATCACGCAGCAAATGACTCCAAAAGTCACCATCACCATTTGCTGACTCACTGTCTCATGAAGCAGTGTCGCCGAAAGCGCCAGGCCAAAGAATGGCTGTAGCAATTGTAGCTGTCCAACCGCCGCGATACCGCCGATTGCCAGCCCTTTGTACCAGAAGATAAAACCAATCAACATGCTAAAAACAGACACGTAACCGAGCCCCATCCAGGCCTGAGCACCAATAGTACTAAACGTGTCCGGCATCGTCATGATTGACGCTATCAGCATAAAGGGAAGCGAAATAACTAAAGCCCAGCTGATAACTTGCCGGCCCCCCAATTCCCTCGAAAGCATCGCCCCTTCCGCATAACCAAGCCCACACACCAGTACAGAAGCCAGCATTAATAAATCCCCCGTTATCGACAGGGAGGCATTCTGATAAAGGGCAAAGCCCGCCACCATCAGACTCCCCATGATGGAAAAAACCCAAAACGCCAGCTGTGGGCGTTCATGACCACGAATAACACCAAAGATGGCCGTAGCCAGTGGCAAAAGGCCAAGAAAAACGATGGAGTGAGCAGATGTTACATATTGAAGTGCCACGGCTGTCAGCAGTGGGAAACCGATAACTACGCCAAATGCGACAATGACCAATGAAAAAATCTGTGCTCTCTGAGGACGCTTTTCCCGGCAGATCAAAATAAGGATTAGCGCCAACATGCCCGCGATAGAGGCTCTGATAAAGGTCAGGAAAAATGGATTGATATCCATCACGGCCAGACGAGTTGCAGGGAGAGAACCGCTGAAAATAATTACCCCAATCAGGCCGTGTAGCCATCCTGATAATGCTCCGGACCTTGCTTTACTCATTGCTGAATTGACCACACTTACCCTCATGCTCTCAGGAGAAAAGAGAAACAACGATTCTTGTTTCATAGACAGAGTGGATGATAATCGCCACAATCCATGACAATCAAAATATTGTCATGGATACATTCAATGAAAGCACGATATAAAGCGCTGGTTGATGAATACGCAACGGCGATTCGGTCAGGCACATTACCGGCGGGAACACGTCTGCCTACACACCGGGCGTTATCGACTGAAAAGCGCATATCGCTCGCGACGGCAACACGGGTTTATGCAGAACTGGAGTCCATGGGGCTGGTCAGTGGCGAAACGGGGCGCGGGACTTTTGTCAGGGAAATATCGTTGCCAACCGGCCACGGTATTGATCAGCAAGGCATTGCAACAGATATGCTTGATCTCAACTTTAACTACCCCGCACTTCCTGAACAGACTGAACTGCTGCGCGAGGCGCTGCGCCAGCTTACGACTTCTGGTGACCTCGAAGCGTTGCTTCGTTACCAGCCACATGCGGGCAGACACAGCGACCGGGAAGCAATAGCGACACATCTCGCAGGCACAGGAATGACGCCTGATGCCGCTGATATCCTGATTGTAAACGGCGCCCAGCATGGCCTGGCCGTAAGCATCATGGGGCTTCTCAAGCCAGGTGATGTCGTGGCTGTCGATGCGTTGACTTACTCAGGATTTAAAACGCTTGCGGTAACGTTTAACCTCGAACTGGAAGCGATTCCTGTTTCAGCCCATGGGCCTGACCTGAATGCATTAAGGAAATTGTGCCAGCGCAGGCGTGTGCGAGCGCTTTATACTATGCCCACTTTGCATAACCCTTTAGGTTGGGTTCTTGATGATGTGCAGCGCCAGGATCTGGCCGACATTGCCCGAGAATATGACTTTCTGCTGCTGGAAGATGCTGCCTACGCTTACCTTGTCAGCCACGCACCCCGACCATTAGCCTGCTTTGCACCGGAACGGACGATTTACATCACGGGTTTTTCCAAAAACATTGCAACGGGGCTGCGTGTAGGAACGGTGGTTTGCCCTCCCCGCTACCATGCGAGCCTGGAACGTGCGATTCGTGCCACGACCTGGAACACGCCATTGCTGATGACGAGTATTGTTTGTGGCTGGATAAAGGAAGGTACGGTCAGCAGACTGGAATCACTAAAACGGGAGGATGCCCAAAAACGTCAGAGCATGGCTCGTGAGCTGCTTGCACCGCTAGCGTACATCAGTCATCCAGCCTCCTATTTTATTTGGCTGCCGCTGGCAGAAGAAGTGCGTGCAGAAAGTGTGGTACGCAGACTGCTGGATAAAAATATTTCAATTTCCACCGCAGAGCCTTTTAGCACCTCACAAAACGTGCCACATGCCATTCGATTGGCTCTGGGTTCAGTGAGCGAAGAAAATCTTCGCCAAGCGTTAATTACCGTGCGTGAAACCATTGAATATGAACAATATCGCTGAACAAAAACAGAATAATTACAGCAGCATAAATATTAATAAAAAAGAAGAAACCAAAAAAGAAAGCCCAAACCATTCTGTATACACTAATGCAAATGCAAATAGGCAGTTCATCGCCCACCAAAAGAAAATACGTTTACGCAAACCATTCCAGTCATATTGCGGATAGCAAATCTTCAAAATAAAAATAGTGATCGTTGTAAGAATAATCATAACGTTATCATCCGTGAAACGCAGGCACTCTCAATAAATGAGATAAGTTAAATCTCATTCCGTCCAGGAATAAATGAATGGCAATATTAACCCTATGGATATTCTTTTGCAATTAGTGCGATTTAATAAAAACAATCAACGCTTATCAATAGGTTAGGGTTTACCCGAATACAACCAATAATTTTGATGAATGTAATTACATTTATATATATGGAAATCAGATTATCTATGCGGGTTTTATAAGGGAGTTAAAAATAAAATGGGCGGTATCACACCGCCCATTTTCTTACACTTCAGCCAACGACTTAGCCAATTAACGGCTGTGCTGTTTTCTCCACCAACGCCAGCAGGACTTTAATATCCTCAAGCGTAACGGTCGGATTCAGCAGAGTCAGCTTCAGGCAAGTCACGCCGTTATGCTCAGTCACACCTACGTTTGCACGGCCGGAGTCCAGCAACGCATCACCAATTTTCTGGTTCAGCAGTGCTATTTCTGCGTCGCTATTAGAAGCCATTTGCTCAGGACGGAAACGGAACAGAACGCTCGCCAGTTGTGGTTTCATCACCAGTTCCAGAGACGGCTCGTCAGTAACGTACTGCGCAACTTCTTGTGCAAGTGTCACACCATGATCGATGATCGCGGCGTATTGCTTCTGACCTAAGGCTTCAAGACCCATCCACAGTTTCAGTGCGTCGAAACGGCGCGTCGTCTGCAAAGATTTAGATACCAGGTTTGGCACGCCAGCGGCTTCATCGAACTCGGAGTTCAGATAAGCCGCCTGATAGCGCATCAACTCGTAGTGGCGCGCTTCTTTAAGCAAGAAAGCACCGCAACTGATGGTCTGGAAGTATTGTTTGTGGAAGTCCAGGGTGATGGAGTCCACTAACTCAATACCGTCCAGATAGTCGCGATATTTCTCGGACATCAACAACGCACCGCCCCACGCTGCATCAACATGCACCCAAATCTGGTGCTCTGCTGCCAGGGTGGCGATTTCACGCAACGGATCAATTGCGCCAGCATCGGTAGTACCCGCTGTTGCAACAATCGCCAGGATCTGTTCGTCGTTAGCCTGAGCCTGCGCCAGTTTCTCGCGCAGATCGTTAATATCCATACGCGCGAATTCGTCAGTTTTCACCAACGTCACTGACTGGTAACCGAGGCCCATTAAAGCCATGTTCTTCTGCACTGAGAAGTGCGCGTTTTCAGAACACAGGACTTTAATCTTTTTCAGGTTGCCGACCAGGCCATCTTGCTGGATGGAGTGGCCCTGGCGCGCAAAGAACGCGTCACGAGCCAGCATCAGGCCCATCAGGTTGCTCTGGGTGCCACCACTGGTGAACACGCCAGCATCGCCTGCCTGATAACCCACTTGAGCACGCAGCCATTCGATCAGCTTCATCTCAATGATGGTCGCAGACGGGCTTTGGTCCCATGAGTCCATGCTCTGGTTAGTGGCGTTGATCAACACTTCTGCAGCCTGGCTGATAACCAGACTTGGGCAATGCAAGTGCGCGACACACTGCGGGTGATGCACCGACAGGCTGTCTTTTAAGAAGTATTCGATCGCACGCTCAATAGCGACCTGGTTGCCCAGGCCCTGAGGATTAAAATCCAGTTGAATGCGTTCACGCAGTTCAGCAACAGATTTACCCTGATACATCTCAGGTTGCTGCAACCATTGCACAACAGCCGCGCTGGTCTGTGCAATGGCCTGCTGGTAGGCTTCAGTGCTTTGCGCTGAGCCTGCCAGGATAGGATTTAATTCAGACATCGAGGTCATTAACTCCACTCAAACAGGCTTGATGCCAGCCGCTAACAGCGCCTGCTCAAACTTATCGAGGAAAATAGCCAGCTCATCATTAGTGATAAGCAAAGATGGTAGCAGACGCAGCACGACGCCATTACGGCCACCACGCTCCAGAATCAGCCCTGCTTTGAAGCAGTTTTTCTGCAGCAATGCGGACAACTCAGCATCAGCTGGGTAGCAACCCATATGATCTTTGGCTTCGTTTGGTTTAACGATCTCAATACCGATCATCAAGCCCAGACCACGAACCTGGCCAATGACCGGGTAACGTTTTTGCAGCTCAGCCAGTTGGCCTTTCAGCCACTCGCCCTGTGCTGCAACTTTGTCAGCAATCTTGTTTTCGGTCAGATGCTTCAGAGTTGTCAGACCGGTTGCCATCGCCAGTTGGTTACCACGGAAAGTACCGGTGTGGTGGCCAGGTGACCATGCATCAAACTCTTTCTTAATACCCAGAACAGCCAGTGGTAAACCACCACCAACCGCTTTAGACATAACAATGATGTCCGGCTCGATACCAGCATGTTCGAAGGCGAACAATTTACCAGTACGGCAGAAGCCAGCCTGAACTTCATCGATGATCAGCAGAATACCGTGTTCTTTGGTGACTTTGCGAATACGTTGCAGCCACTCAACAGGCGCCGGATTCACGCCACCTTCACCCTGAACCGCTTCCAGAATGACTGCCGCAGGTTTGCGCACGCCACTCTCAACGTCGTTGATCAGGTTTTCGAAGTAGTAAGTTAATGCTTTCACGCCAGCTTCACCGCCAATACCCAGCGGGCAGCGGTACAGGTGCGGATAAGGCATAAACTGAACTTCAGGCATCATGCCATCAACCGCTTCTTTCGGTGACAGGTTACCTGTTACGGAAAGTGCGCCATGAGTCATGCCGTGATAGCCGCCGGAGAAGCTGATGATGCCTGAACGACCGGTAACTTTCTTAGCCAGTTT
Organism: Buttiauxella gaviniae ATCC 51604; assembly: GCF_001654835.1. Classification (GTDB taxonomy): domain Bacteria; phylum Pseudomonadota; class Gammaproteobacteria; order Enterobacterales; family Enterobacteriaceae; genus Buttiauxella; species Buttiauxella gaviniae. Next base: position 62,502 of record NZ_LXEP01000044.1, on the reverse strand, counting down.
CAGTGCCGCTTCAACTGCATCCGCACCGGATGGACCGGTGAATTGCAGGCAATATTCTTTACCCTGACCAGGCAATAAAGAGAGAAGATATTCAGAAAACTGATCTTTCAACGGAGTTGTAAGATCCAGTGTATGTAACGGCAAGCCGCTGGTAATGACATTTTGGATGCTTTGCAGCACGTCAGGATGGTTATGCCCAAGAGCAAGCGTACCCGCACCGGCCAAGCAATCAAGATATTGATTATTCTCAACATCAGTGATCCAAACACCGTTGGCCTGCGCAATTGCTAAAGGCAATTTACGTGGATAACTTCTGACATTCGATTCAAATTCAGCTTGACGCGCCAAATAGGTTTCATTGTTACCATTGAATGAATTTGCACCTAAACTATCAATACGGACTTTATCCGTCATCATATCTCTCCCACAGCTGCCGGTTCGTTAATTTGGCAGTTGAATTAATGAATGTAGAAAAACTGAGCACCATGTAAAAAACGCCGTCAATATAGGTTCTTTTTACTCTCTACTCAATATTTTATTTTGTGAATGTCTGTATGTTGCCCTAATGTTTTTATCTTGTACTTATTTTATGAAAATCAGTGCGTTATCTACACTACAGCCACTTGTGCTGTATATTTGCTTTTGAGTGGTCATTAACTTCGCATATTTACATTTTTACAGCCAAATGATTCAATGCGCGCACTTTCAGTATGAGATGCAAACAGGTACTGTCACGTAAATCCTACTTAACGGATATGACACTTTATGAGGGCCTTTTTTCTTAATTGAAAATGTACTTAAAAAATATAGGGTGAATATTTTAAATAGAATAAAAACCAATCACTGGTTTTAAATTAACCTGCTGAGAAAATAAGCTTTTTATTTCAGATGCTATATAAATATACGTTAATAGCGTCTAAACGAGACCTACATTCAAAAGTATGACGGTTACAACCTTACGTTAATATCCAGCATTCATCCTTTCTCGTAAGACACTGGTTGGTAACCGTTTGATGCTCTACAACAGCTGATCCACTTTTTCCTTAATGACGGATTGAACCAGGTTGCCTGAGGTTGCCCGTGTGCCCAAAAGCCGGCATTGGCGAGGATGAAGATGTAGGGTTGATAGTTTGCGAATCGCTCCCACTAAGACCAGCCACGGTATCGCTAGTCCCAAGGCCGGCAACCGTATCACTGCCGAGCAAGTCGACTGTGCCTGTTTGCTGGCTACTGCTCGATGAACTGCCTGAACTCGTATTACTTGCGCCAGAATTCATCGTTAATTGCGCGAACGCCGCTGTGGTAACCAGAGATAGCACTACGGTCAAAATAATCTTTTTCATCAGTTGTTCCTCATCCAGTACCCTTAGTTGTATCCATAGTACGGAATAAAAGAGTGGCTTTTTGTCCCTATACTATTTCACGCATACAGGTAAATGAGCGGATTTCAGAACAACGGGATAGCTAATACATGCGTGTACAATCCATGTCATCAAAGCAACTTCAGTGTAGCCCAGCGCCTTGTGTCACGGGTTATTTTTTCATCCATTGACCGTTAATGCCGCGCACGTACTCACCCGGTTGTGCTCTTGCCACCAGCTTCTGCCCGGCCAATTCTGCGACCTGGTTTGCTGAGATATTGTTGCTGTCTGCCAGTTTCTGATAATTTTCCGCCCGCGCTTCATTAATGCTTTTCACCAACGCCAGCGTCTCTTTATCTTGTTTGATTGGCGCAACATAACCGCTTAATGTCTCTCCCACTCGCCCTTGCTGGCGTGCTTCCGACAGGGTTAATGCCAATGTCTGTTGGCTAAATAAGATGCTTGCCAGTAAAACACTCTTAACGATTTTGCTCATGAGCTTCACTCCTGGCCAAACAAATCGCTGCGGTTTTTAAGCAACGTTTCAACGTCTTTATCTACTTTAATATGAATCTCATGCTCGATTTTCACGTTCATATTAATGGTGATAGGTTCTTTTGGCGCCGCGACTTCAATACGCGGCGTGCATCCCGTTAACCCAGCAATCCCTGGCACCAGGAGCATAGCGATGACGATTTTCATTGTGTTTCCTCACAAGCTTTATCGCGAGTCTGGCAGCGCACATCCGGCAGTTCGGTATGTTGCTCAAGCCAGGATTGCAAATTGTCCCCAAAACGCAGGCTGCGCCAAAGCGTAAAGAGGTTTTCCTGATGGCTGTAGTTCAGCCGCACTTCATTCCTTTTCCCTTCAACCTGGCTTGTGCCCCGCACATTCGCCCGCAAAGTTAGCACGCCAAGATTATCTAAATTGATATCTGTCCAGGAATGAGAAATCTCCATATAACGCAGCCAGTTAACTGCAACACCTGCAGCAATATTGTTCTCAACAATGGCATCAGCCATATCTTTATCCAGCCGCAATGTCAGTGGCCCCGGGTTTGTCAGCCAGCCATCTTTAATGATCCATTGTGGATGGTTAAGCCACAGCGGCAAGGCACCATTCACACGCCCGGACATAGTGAACTGCTTGGGATTGACCGCAGTAATCAATTCGCTCGACGAGATATTTTCTAAGCGTAGCAAGGCTGCATCGCGTTGCGGCAGGCGTAATTGTTGCACACGCATTTTGCCGCCCAGAATATCGACATTCACGTTACTGAGCGTCAACGGCTGCGTGTCACTCCACGGATACCAGCCTTCGAGGTCAGCAGTGATATTCGACGAGGTCACCTGGTTTTTAACTTCCGCGATACGCAAGGTCACCGGGCCGTCTGTTCCCAGTTGCCATGTGCTGTTGCCAAAGCGGAATGGCAGCACAAAGTCGACACCGTTAATTTGGTTATCCGGCATCCAGACGCTGCCACTTTTCACCACGCCATGGCCACCGGCTTCAAACCCTTGCCCTGCGGCTGCGGAAAAGGCCACCTGTGAATAGAGCGAGCCATCTTTTAAAGTCATTTTCCAGTCAGCGGGGATAAGCGGCTGGAATACTGTCAGTCCTTGCTGTGGCCACCACGCATTACCGCGCAGGCGCACACCATCCCAGCGACCACTCACACGTACCGGGCCAATACTCCCTGCGTGCAGGTCACCTTTATACTGGAATGAAGAAGGATCTTTGCCCGTGACGCTAAAGGTTAATGTTGACGGCGGTAACGTACTGCCACCGCTGAAAGTCGTTTCTCCCGCATTGAGGATAAACGCGCCGTCAAAAGTAGGAGCTGTTTGCGCACGCTGCCAGTGTAAAGGCCTCTCCAGTTTCAAACGTGGTTCAGTGACCAGCAATGAGCCATACTCAAGCTTATCAAAGCCGGTAGAAAGCGAGCTAAGTTCAATCACGCTGTCGCGCCACTCTCCTTGCCCACGCACATCCCACTTTGCCTGCATCGGGGTAAACTCACCCTTGCCCCAATACTTCCACCGCCATAACCCAGCATCTGGCAAAAAGTCATTCGCTTTGCCATCCAGATGCAACACGAAATTACCCCTTTGGTTTTCGTGTGCGCGAACTATCGCCTGCAACCGCCCATCAACACCGCGTTGCGTGACACTGACTCCCGCCAGTGGCCAACGAATTTCGTCAACATCGATAGAGTCGATGACACGCCCACGCGAACGCAGTAGAGCGCCTGGACGGAACAATAATTTAGGATCGGCAATCGCCCCGCTAATTTCACCCGGCAGCACTGCGTAAAACACCATGCCATCTTGTTTTGCTTCACCGGTTAATTGCATCGGCAAGGAGCTGTTGATCAAGCTGAGCTTACCGGGACCAATATTTAGCACCGCGTTAGCTTTCCCGGCGCTACCTTGCGTGACGACGTTCATACGCCCGCTGATTAAGGCCTTTTCCAGCCCTTGCTTCCAGTCATCAATCCGTAAAGCAATGCCACCACGCAGCGGGAACCCAGCATAGGGCCAGAACCACTGCCCACCATTGACTTCAAAAATGTTCTCACTGATGGTCCATGGCAGCGTCATTAATGCCTCAGGTGCAGCTGGGTTCTTCAGTGAGAATGTACCCTGATCATCGTTCCAGTTCAGAATGACATCGACTAATTCTGGCTCTTGTGGAATGCGTAATTTAGTCGCGAGATGGCCCTGTTCAGGCAGTTCATCGGTAAGTGGAGGTAAGGTAACGGTGCCGACAAGTTCCAGCGGGTCCATGCCCGCAAACGCCTGAATTTTCAACTTTTGCAGATCGAGCATTTGACCGTTTAGCTGAGCATCAACGCTGAGCGATGGGCCTTGGTAATGAACCGTTTGCCGCTGCGGCGTTAACGTTAAACGTAACCCCCCCGAGAACTGTTGAAAGGGCGTTACATTGACCCTATCTATAGTAAGCAGGCTTTCAGGCAGCAGTGATTGCCACTCGGCCAAAGTGCGCGGTGCGGCTGGGCCAGATTCGTCGAGAGGAATTTTACTCAGGCAATCAACGTTAAGATTGAGCGTATCAAGGTGAATGCGCCAGCGTTTGGGGTGGCTAAGAGTGGCATCTTTTATCGTCGCCAGTTCGCAATCTCCGGCAAGATAACGCAAATCAGGAACGATTATCGCACCACGCGTAAATCGTGGGCTGGCTTCCATAGCAATGCGTGTCCCTTGCGGCAGCCAGATACCGGCAAGCGTTGGCAGCCAATGGGCTATAGTCATCAGAAGCGTTAACGGCAGCAGAATGAGTATTAGTACCAACGCAATAATGGCTTTGTATTTACCCTTCATGGGTGGTTAATATCCTGATTCTGCGACAATTATGTGCCCATTTAAACAACATATGCGATCATTCTTGCATTATTTGGACCGGGCGTGAAGGTCGTGCCTGGTATAAGCGTAGCCAACCTTGAGTTAGCAGTAGAATTTCATGCTTGAAAATAAATTTTAATATTTGTAAGAATATTTTAATCGTGATAATTTTACATCAATATCATTCTGGAGATAAGTCTCATGAAACTGGCAGTGTATAGCACAAAACAGTACGACAAAAAGTATCTGGAGCAGGTTAACAATGAATACGGCTTTGATCTTGAATTTTTCGACTTCCTGCTAACCGAAAAAACAGCCAAAACTGCGCATGGTTGCGATGGTGTTTGTATCTTCGTGAATGACGATGGTAGCCGCCCTGTTCTCGAAGAGCTCAAAAGGCACGGTGTGAAATTTATCGCATTGCGATGCGCGGGCTTTAACAACGTCGATCTCGACGCTGCAAAAGAGTTAGGCCTGCCGGTGGTGCGCGTTCCCGCTTATTCACCAGAAGCCGTAGCTGAACATGCACTCGGCATGATGATGTGCCTGAACCGTCGTATTCACCGCGCTTACCAGCGTACCCGTGATGCGAACTTCTCTCTTGAAGGGCTGACTGGTTTCACCATGTACGGCAAAACCGCCGGTGTGATTGGCACGGGTAAGATTGGTATTGCCGCGCTGAGAATTTTAAAAGGCTTCGGCATGCGCTTGCTGGCGTTCGATCCGTACCCAAGTGCTGCAGCACTTGAACTGGGTGTGGAATATGTCGATTTGCCAACGCTGTTTGCGCAGTCCGATGTTATTTCACTGCACTGTCCTCTGACGCCTGAGAACTATCATTTACTTGACCAGGCTGCATTTGCACAGATGAAAGATGGCGTGATGATTATTAACACCAGCCGTGGCGCTTTGATTGATTCACAAGCCGCTATTGATGCACTGAAAAATCAAAAAATCGGTGCGTTAGGTATGGATGTGTATGAAAACGAACGTGATCTGTTCTTTGAAGATAAATCTAACGATGTCATTCAGGATGATGTATTCCGCCGCCTGTCTGCCTGCCATAACGTGCTGTTTACTGGCCACCAGGCATTCCTGACCGCGGAAGCATTAACCAGCATTTCCGAGACGACGCTAGAAAACTTACGCCAGTTAGAGAATGGCGAGCCTTGTGTTAATCAGGTGAGTTAATCAATGGCGGATGGCGCAACGTCATCCGCCATTTTTAAGATTATACCCAGTGGATGAATCCATAAATTTGCTACAATCCCCAGCAACTCATTGATGACATGAATAACTTAAGGACAAGAGATGAAAAAATTAGCTGCAGTAGCGCTGGCTGCAATGGTACTGGCCGGCTGCGCACAATCAGGCGATAAATCGGCAGTTACCGCACAAGACCTGCAACACCACCGCTATGTTCTGCAAAGTGTTGACGGCAAGCCATTAACCGGCATTGATCGCACTCCAGAACTGAGTTTCGGTGAGAACATGCACATTGCAGGCAGCATGTGTAACCGCTTTATGGGCCAGGCGACGCTTGAAGGCGATACGCTGAAAGCGAAAGGTCTGGGAATGACCATGATGATGTGTGCAGAACCGCAGCTTAATGGGCTGTATCACATGATTAACGACATGCTGACTACAGGCGCAAAAGTTGACTTAGCTCCGCAACAACTGACGCTCAAAACCAGCCAGCATACCTTAGTTTATAAACTGGCCGATCTGGTCAACTGATTAGGCTAGTACGCCCCACAAGTTCCGGCGGCAAGCGCATTTTCACTACAGCGTTTGCCGTTCGGCATCGCGCACATACCGATTGCCGAACCATCAAGTTGACGAGCAACACTCAACGTCCCACCAATCATTGCACAACTCGCCTGCCCTTGATTTGACATTGCTGCACGCATACCAGGCGGTACGTGAGCTGCAGTGGCTTGTTGAGGTGGTTCACTACTACATGCCGACAATAACAGTGCGGCAAATCCCGCTAAAAACGCAGCTCGCATTACTCTTCTCCCCCTGAACGTTGCAAAACCTAAGAATCATAAGCGCAGGCGTTGCGTTACGTCGAGGCCGTAACGCCATAAAATGTGTGTGATTTTGCAATAGGGATCACTTTATTGCACAAAACATAACCACCCGCCCCTTTTGACGACTTGAATCAAGGTTCAACACAGGACACAAAAGCGAAAATCACCTTCTGTGGGCTTTGCTAGAATTAAAAGATTATTCTTCGATTCGCGTAGGTATGCGGGTCTATTCGTTTTCATTTATACCTGAGCTACTTGAAGGGTGACTGGTATATTGCGCAATGTAAGGGTGTCTCCATGATCACAATCGACGGCAACGGTGCAGTCGCGTCAGTGGCGTTTCGCGCCAGTGAAGTCATTGCCATCTACCCGATTACTCCCAGCTCAACCATGGCAGAACTTGCTGATGCATGGTCAGGGGACGGTCGCAAAAACGTGTGGGGCGATACGCCACGCGTTGTAGAAATGCAGTCTGAAGCTGGTGCAATCGCTGCCGTTCATGGCGCGCTGCAAACCGGCGCACTTTCCACATCATTTACGTCATCGCAGGGTTTACTGCTGATGATCCCGACACTCTACAAACTGGCCGGGCAACTGACGCCGTTTGTATTGCATGTGGCTGCGCGTACTGTTGCCACCCACGCGCTCTCGATTTTTGGTGACCATTCAGATGTGATGGCGATTCGCCAGACCGGTTGTGCAATGCTGTGCGCCAGCAGTGTTCAGGAAGCACAAGACTTCGCGCTGATTTCGCATATCGCCACCCTGAAGAGTCGCGTGCCATTTATTCATTTCTTCGATGGTTTCCGTACATCACATGAAATCAATAAAATTGTCCCGATGGCTGACAGCACCATTCTGGAATTGCTGCCGCAAAAAGAGATTGATGAACACCGCGCTCGGGCATTGAACCCAGAGCATCCGGTGATTCGTGGTACCTCCGCTAATCCGGATACTTATTTCCAATCCCGCGAAGCCAGTAACCTGTGGTACGACGCGGTGTATGAACACGTTGAGCTGGCAATGAACAGCTTTGCGGCAACAACGGGGCGCCAGTATCGCCCGTTTGAATATTACGGCCACCCGCAAGCCGAACGCGTGATTATCCTGATGGGTTCTGCCATCGGCACCTGTGAAGAAGTCGTCGACGAATTACTGACGCGCGGCGAAAAAGTCGGCGTGCTGAAAGTTCGCCTGTTCCGCCCTTTCTCTGCCGACCATTTATTAGAAGTGTTGCCAGAAAGCGCACGCCAGATTGCTGTGCTCGACCGCACCAAAGAACCCGGTGCGCTGGCAGAGCCGCTGTATCTCGACGTGATGACCTCTCTTGCCGAAGCCTTCAACCGTGGCGAGCGCGAAACGCTGCCGCGCGTGATTGGCGGGCGTTATGGCCTCTCTTCCAAAGAGTTTGGCCCGGACTGCGTGCTGGCGGTGTTTAACGAACTGAACCAAGCCAAACCGCGCCCACGCTTTACGGTCGGTATTTACGACGACGTCACTAATTTATCCCTGCCATTGCCAGAAAACACCCTGCCAAACCGCGCAAAACTCGAAGCGCTGTTCTACGGTCTTGGCAGCGACGGCAGCGTGTCTGCCACCAAAAACAACATCAAAATCATCGGTAACTCGACGCCGTTCTTCACCCAGGGTTATTTCGTCTATGACTCGAAAAAGGCAGGCGGCCTAACGGTTTCCCACCTGCGCGTCAGCGAGCAGCCGATTAACTCGACCTACCTGATTGATAAAGCTGATTTTGTCGGCTGCCACCAGTTGCAGTTTATCGACAAATATCAAATGACCGAACGCCTGAAACCGGGCGGTATCTTCTTGCTGAACACACCTTATGGCGCAGATGAAGTGTGGCACCGCCTGCCGCAAGAAGTTCAGGCGGTTCTGAACCAGCGAAAAGCCCGTTTCTTTGTAGTGAACGCGGCGAAAATCGCCCGTGAATGCCAGCTTGGCGCGCGTATCAACACCGTTATGCAGATGGCGTTCTTCCATCTCACCAACATTCTGCCGGGCGACAGCGCACTGGTGGAACTGCAAGGTGCGATTGCTAAAAGTTACAGCAGCAAAGGCCAGGAACTGGTCGAGCGCAACTGGCAGGCATTAGCCTTAGCCCGTGAATCACTGGCTGAAGTGACCTTGCAGGAAGTGAATGAAAGCAGCCCGATGCGCCCACCGGTGGTTTCCGATGCAGCACCGGATTTCGTCAAAACCGTGACCGCTGCCATGCTCGCGGGCCTTGGGGATGCGCTGCCTGTTTCTGCACTGCCACCAGACGGCACCTGGCTGATGGGCACCACGCAGTGGGAAAAACGCAACATCGCCGAAGAAATTCCTATCTGGAAGCCGGACATTTGTACCCAGTGTAACCACTGCGTTGCCGCCTGCCCGCACTCGGCGATTCGCGCCAAAGTCGTACAGCCTGAAGCGATGGAAAACGCCCCTTCCGCCTTGCAGTCGCTGGATGTGAAATCCCGCGATATGCGCGGGCAGAAATACGTGCTGCAGGTAGCACCGGAAGATTGCACCGGCTGTAATTTGTGTGTCGAAGTTTGCCCGGCAAAAGATCGCCAGAACCCGGAAATCAAGGCCATCAATATGATGTCGCGCCTTGAGCACGTTGAAGAAGAAAAAGAAAATTACGACTTCTTCCTCAGTCTGCCGGAAATGGACCGCACCAGCCTTGAGCGCATTGATATCCGTACTTCGCAGCTGCTTCAACCGCTGTTTGAATACTCCGGAGCCTGTTCCGGCTGTGGCGAAACGCCGTACATTAAATTGCTGACTCAGTTGTATGGCGACCGCATGTTAATTGCCAACGCCACGGGTTGCTCGTCAATTTATGGCGGTAACCTGCCGTCAACGCCATACACCACCGACGGCAACGGACGCGGTCCGGCGTGGGCAAACTCACTGTTTGAAGACAACGCCGAATTTGGCCTCGGTTTCCGCCTGACCGTCGATCAACACCGCGCCCGCGTGATGCGCCTGGTTGGTAAGTTTGCTGACAAACTGCCTGCTGAACTGAACGAACAGCTTCATGCTGAGGCCACACCAGAAGTGCGCCGCGAACAGGTTATCGAACTGCGCAAACATCTGGCAGATATCGACGACCCGGACGCGCGCCAGCTCATCACCGATGCCGATGCAATGGTTGATAAATCTATCTGGCTGATTGGCGGTGACGGCTGGGCGTATGACATCGGCTTTGGCGGCTTAGATCACGTGCTTAGCCTGACCGAAAACGTCAATATTCTGGTGCTTGATACGCAGTGTTATTCCAACACGGGCGGCCAGGCATCCAAAGCCACGCCGTTAGGCGCGGTGACGAAATTTGGCGAACACGGCAAGCGTAAAGCACGTAAAGATCTCGGCGTCAGCATGATGATGTACGGGCATGTTTATGTGGCGCAGATTTCACTCGGCGCGCAGCTTAACCAGACGGTGAAAGCCATTCAGGAAGCAGAAGCCTATCCCGGCCCGTCACTGATTATCGCCTACAGCCCATGTGAGGAACATGGTTATGATTTGGCACTCAGTCACGATCAGATGCGCCAGTTGACCGCGACCGGCTTCTGGCCACTTTATCGCTTCGACCCACGTCGTGCCGATGAAGGTAAATTGCCGCTGGCACTCGACTCTCGCCCACCGTCTGATGCATTGGCTGATACGTTAATGAAAGAGCAACGTTTCCGCCGACTCAATGCGCAACAACCGGAAGTCGCCGAGCAGTTGTGGAAAGATGCTGCCGTCGATTTGCAAAAACGCTACGACTTCCTGGCGCAGATGGCAGGTAAAGCGGAAAAGGCTGACAGCGAGTAACCGCTTTGTTTCGCGCTTATCTTCCACTCAATAATAGAGTGAAGGTAAGCGCGAAAATCATTTCAAAACGATATTTCAATTTAACCAGCATCATGATTCATAAATGAGCACCACCTCGCCTTTTTTATATTAACGGTATGTTATATCTCAGTTAATCATTCGAAAAAGGAAAGGTTATGTTAGGTCGCTCTCTGCTTGCTAGTTCGATATTACTGTCCATGTGTGGTGCCGCGCAGGCACTACCTGAATTTCCCGTCTGGCCCCAGGGTGAAGCACCGGGTGCAAAAAACAGTCCGGTTAAACAAGAAACGGTCGACAGACGCAAGGATGGCGGGCTGGCTGACCGCGCGGTAACAGGTATTCGTTCCCCAACCATCACCGCTTATTTGCCTAAAAAACCCAATGGTGTGGCGTTATTAGTCACGCCTGGCGGTTCCTACCAACGCGTGGTTCTGGACAAAGAAGGCAGTGATCTGGTCCCCATTTTCAATGCCCAGGGCTACACCCTGTTTGTGATGACTTACCGTATGCCGGCTGATGGACATGCGGAAGGCTCAGATTCGCCGCTGGTCGATGCTCAGCGGGCCATTCGCACCCTGCGTGCCGATGCTGAAAAGTGGAAAATCGATCCTCACCGCATTGGCGTGCTGGGGTTTTCGGCAGGCGGGCATGTCGCCGCAAGCTTGGGGACGCGCTACAACGAGTCCGTTTACCCGGCAACGGATGAAACAGACAAACTCAGTGCGCGCCCTGACTTTATGGCGCTGATGTATCCGGTGATCACCATGCAGGAAAGCATCGCTCATCCGGGATCGCGCAAAGCCCTGATTGGTGAGAAACCCACACCTGAGCAAATAAAGAAATATTCACCGGAGCAAAATGTGACGGCCCAGACGCCACCAACGTTTATCGTTCATGCGGTGGATGACCCTTCCGTGCCGGTTGATAACAGCCTGGTAATGTTCTCGGCCTTACGCGCCCAGCACGTTCCGGTGGAAATGCATCTTTTCCAGGAAGGTAAACATGGGTTTGGGATCCGCGGTACGGTCGGTTTACCTGCTGCCAGCTGGCCGGAATTATTGATGAACTGGATTAAGGCGTTGCCCGCTTCTGAATAATTCGAGTTGCAGCCAGGCGACAAGGGAACATAGCCAACACGGCTGCAACTCGAGGTAAGACGGGAATTACTTGAAGCTTATACGCACGATATCATCCGGGCTGGTCGGCTCTTTTTCGCGACTGCCCGGTTGTTTCACGCTGACAAACAGCTGCTGCCCATCAGTAGACAACGCAAGGCTATTTGGCAATGCAGGTGTGTCGATAGTCTCCAGCACTTTGTAGCTCCTCGCATCAATCACGCTGACTTTACCGGCTTTACGATGCGTCACGTAGACTTCGTTGCGCGTCGGGTTAAACAACACGTCCAGACCCAGCGGCACATCCACTTTGTTCAGCACTTTGCTGGTTTTGGTATCCACAACCAGTAGCTGCGGTGTCTTGGAATCGCTGACAAACGCGCGGTTATTAGCGGTATCCAGCGCAATATTCAGATAGAAATGCTCGCCTTCGGTGTCCAGTTTGGTGCGCGAGATAACCTTATTGGTTTTGCTGTCGATAACGATAAATTCGTTGTCGGCGTTAGTCATGTAAATGCGTGATGCTTGCGCATCAATCGCCAGCCCCGCCGCCATTTTGCCGAGATCTTTAATGGTATCGCGCAATTCAAGCGTTGCTCCATCAATCACCCACAGCACGCTGGACTCACCCAACCCGCCCATATACAGCGTGTTGGTGGCCTCGTTAACCACTAGCTGGCGCGGCATCAGCGGGCGCACGGTTTCGGTACGTTTGGTTTCATCCACCACAAGCGTTTTAATCACATCACCGGTTTTGCTGTTAATCGCCGTCACCGCACTACTGGTGGTGTTTCCGAGGAACAGCGTGCCTGTTGTTTTATTGAGGGCCACACCGAACGGTTTCAGGTTGTTATGAATAGCCTGAGTCACTTCGAGCGTTGCCGGGTCAAGGCGATAAACCACCCCGCCTTTATCCAGTTTGCGGCTTTGGGAAGTGGCAACGTACAGCGCGGATTGGTCTGCGCTATAGGCCATTTCATACGCACCTTTGCCAACGGGTTTTCTTTCAACCGTGAATGAGGTATCGGCAAACAGTGAACTGGAAAACAGCAGGCTGGAGAGCATTAAAGCAGGCAATGCACGCAGGCGGGTTTGTGGTAAAGCAGACATAAATATCCTTATCAATAGCACGGACAAACCCTTTGCTAACAGGACGTTAGCAAAGGGTGAAAATACCATTGATAATTATTATCATTTATAAATGAGAAAGTAAATCATTACACCTGCAAATAAACCACCTGGGTTTGCAGATACTCGTTCAAACCGTGGCGGCCATCGGCACCACCGATTCCGGACTTGCGCCAGCCCGCATGGAAGCCCTGCATCGCTTCAAAGTTTTCACGGTTAATGTAGGTTTCGCCGAATTTCAGCCCTTTAATCGCCTTCATCGCGACATTTAAATCACGTGTATAAACCGAAGATGTCAGGCCATAATCGCTGTCATTTGCCATTTCAAGCGCCTGCTCCAGCGTTTCAAAGGTGGTGACGGGCAGCACCGGGCCGAAAGTTTCGTCATGCATGATGGCCATATCCTGGCGCACATCCACCAGCAGCGTTGGCGGGTAGAAATACCCTTTCCCTTCTGGCGCTTTACCACCCAGCACCACGCGTGCGCCTTCGCTAACAGCTCGCGCCACTTTCTGCTCGACACGCTCAAGTGCGGCGGCGTTAATCAACGGCCCCATCGACACATCGTTACGCTCGCCGGTATCACCAAAACTCACCTGTTTGAACGCTTCGCTCAGGCGGGTAATAAATTCGTCGTAAATACCTTTTTGCACATACACGCGTTCCGCACAGTTGCACACCTGGCCGGTGTTGATCATGCGTGAATCGACAATCGCTTTCACGGCGATATCAAGGTCAGCATCGTCCATCACAATGGCAGGCGCTTTGCCGCCAAGCTCAAGGCACACTTTGGTGATGTTTTTAGACGCCGCCGCCATGATTTTTTCACCCGCGCCAACGCTCCCGGTCATGCTAACCATCGCGACTTTCGGGTTACCCGCCAGTTCTTGCCCTACCGTTTCACCGCGCCCCAACACCAGGTTAAACACCCCTTTTGGCAGCCCGATATCATGGACAATCTCGGCAAAAGCGATGGCGTTATTTGGCGTAAATTCGCTGGGTTTGATAACGATAGTGTTGCCGGTAATCAGCGCTGGCGCGAGTTTGCGGGCAATCAGGAAGAACGGGAAGTTCCACGGCAAAATCCCGGTAGTCACGCCAAGCGCACGTTTGAACACCAGAATGTTTTCACCCGGGCGGTCACTTTGCAGAATTTCACCTTCGTAACGACGCGCCCACTCAGACATATAATCGAGATAATCTGCGGTGAAGGCCACTTCCACTTCAGCCAACTGTTGGGTTTTTCCGCCTTCCGCAACAATCAGTGCGCTGATGGTTTTTGCACGCTCACGAATACCGGCAGAGATCTTACGCAACCACCCTGCGCGCTCAATGGCGGGTAGCGCTTCCCAACCGGCCTGTGCTTTATGCGCCGCATCAATGGCATCACGAGCGTGTTTCGCGTCTGCGTCAGGAATGCGAGAAATCAGTTCTTCTGTTGCAGGGTTAATCACATCAATCCACTGCTCGCCCTGCCACTGAACAAATTGACCATCAATATACATCGGGTGTTGTACAGGTGCTGTCATGACCGGCTCCTTTGTGTTTGCTGTTTTATTGTTTCAAATATGTAAAATACATGTGAACACTTTAGGTTTATAAAACAGCTAACCGGGCAATATGGTGATGAACTGTGATGGTTCTCAATAAAAATGGCTGAAAAGAACGTTTTTTTGGGAATGGCTGAAAACTGAAAATGACCGTTTTCAGCATGCGGGTAGGAAAACGGTCATCAAAGGGGAATTACAGCAGCTCGCGAGCAGTCGGATAGTCGGTGATCAGCACGTCGATATAACCGCCGTGTAGCGCACCACGAATGGCATTGGCTTTGTCATTCCCGCCTGCAAGTGCCACCACATGCGGGCAGTCCCGAACCTGGCTCAGTTCCATACCGATAACCGGATCTTCTTCTTTGCTCAAAACCGGCTCGCCCTGCGCATTGAAATAATGCAGGCAGATATCCCCTACCGCACCGCGTTCAGCCAGCGTTTTCAGCATCGCTTCACCATAATAGTTGCCCGAATTTTTCAGCAACTGGGACGGCTCAAGCTCACCGATACCGAGAATAGCCACGTCCACTTCGGCGAATTTATTCACCACTTCGGCGACATCGTCGCTGGCGACCAGTTTTGCTCGCTCTTCAACGGAATGCTCAATACTTTGCGATGGCAGCAGCCAGGCCGGGCAATCCAGTTGCGCCGCCAGGTTTTGCGTCAGAATGGTTGCTTGCACGTTACCGTTCGGCCCCACGCCACCGAGCAGTTGAATCACGCCGCGCGCTTTAATGCTCTGCGGGTGCAGCTCATCGACCATTGCACGAATGGTGGAACTCCAGGAGGAAATCCCCACCAGATCGTTTGGCCGTAAACGCGTTTCCACATAATGCGCCGCCGCGCTGCCTATCGCATGTTTGATTTGCGAGGCGGGCGCTGACTCATCGACATCCACCACAATCGCCTGGCGAATACCGTATTTTTTCTCCAGCGCCTGTTCGAGCGAGAGAAAAATATTGGCGGGCTGGATAACACTGATTTTTACCACGCCTTCTTTTTGGCAACGTGTGATAGCGCGTGAGACAAATGACTGCGACAGGTGCAATAGCCCGGCAATCTCCGACTGCTTCATCCCTTCTACAAAGTAGAGCGTCGCGATCTTGACCAACAAACGTTGTTCGTCCTGCTTTGACATAAGCGCCTCCTGATTCTCTACCTGATATTTTTATTCAAGCCTGCATAAATAACAAGACAGCATTCCTTTTGCCGTTAATTCGTACGATTTGTGATCACATTCGCCTTTTTATCATTTTGCTCAATTCCGCATGGACAGAACCATAATCGCGGCATATCGTTACATTGAATAATAAATCATGTTTGAATATATATTCAATGTGGAGATAAAAATGAAATTTACCCTACTGAAGACCTCGCTCGTTGCCGCTCTATTTGCTTCATCTGCCAGCCTGTATGCCGCTGATAACGGGCTGATTGCCATTATTACCCCATCGCACGACAACCCATTCTTTAAAGCTGAAGCCGATGGCGCGATGGCGAAGGCAAAAGAGCTGGGCTACACCACGCTGGTTGCCTCTCATGACGATGATGTAAACAAACAAAACCAGCTGATTGAAACCGCTATCGCCCGTAAAGCGAAAGCCATCATTCTGGATAACGCGGGAGCGGATGCCACCGTCGGCCCATTAGAAAAAGCCAAAGCCGCTGGAGTCCCTACTTTCCTTATCGATCGTGAAATCAACAAAACTGGCGTCGCCGTGGCGCAGATTGTTTCCAATAACTACCAGGGCGCACAACTAGGGGCAGAGAAATTTGCCAAATTGCTCAACGGCAAAGGCAAATACGTTGAATTGCTGGGCCGCCAGTCAGACACCAATGCCCACGTGCGTTCGCAGGGCTATCACGACATTCTCGACGACTACCCGGATATGAAAATGGTGGCGCAGCAAACCGCAAACTGGAGTCAGACCGAAGCCTTCACCCGCATGGAATCCATCTTACAAACTCAACCTGACATCGTCGGTGTGATTTCGGGTAACGACACTATGGCCCTGGGTGCAGAAGCCGCCTTAAAAGCCGCCGGGAAAACCAATGTCATCGTGGTGGGTTTTGACGGTAGCGACTATGTACGCGACTCGATTATCGCCAAGAGCAATATCAAAGCCACCGTGCTGCAACCCGGTTGGGAACAAGCACAAATGGCCGTGGTGCAAGCCGATTTCTACCTGAAAAACGGTAAACCGCAATTGCAGGAAAAACAGCTGATGGACTGCGTGTTAATTGACGACAGCAATGCCAATCAGCTGAAAACCTTCAAGCTGGCTAAGTAATCCGGGAGGCTGTATGTCGCTCAAACAATGGGGTATTGGCCTGTTATGTTGCAGTGCCCTGTTGCTCACTGCCTGCCGGGTGGTGGATCTGGATGAAAACGGGCAACCGATTATTCCTCCCGATCCGAATGCGAAAGCGAGTTTCGCAAACCAGACACCCACGCAGATAGCGCAACAAACCTGGAACAGCAAAGTGATGACGCCCGCGCAGAGCCATGCGCTGGATAGCAGCACGCTGAAAACCCGTGCCGCCAGCGCCAATAACGAAAGCGTATTCGTGAAAGTTCAGGGCAAAGTCGACAGCGTTTCTCTGGATAACGAACGTGAACGCACATTGACCGTCACCGTTAATGATCAGCCACTGCAAGTGCAGGTCGGGCCGATGATTCGTGGTAACGCAATCCGTGATGCGACTGGCTACAAATTCGAAGTTTTCACCAACCAGGTGCAGTTCGCGCAGCTTTCAAAAGCCTATAACCGTGAAGCCGCAAAACACCTGCCAAAAGTTGATGAAAGCTGGCAGCAACAGCCCGTCACCGTGGTGATGGCCGTCACCCTGCGCAACGGCACACTGAGTGACGCAGCAGCTATTTCACTGGAACGGGGGCAACCATAATGTCGCAAGATCCAGTCATTCTGCGCACCCGTGGTATTTCGATGCTGTTCCCAGGCACCGTGGCGCTGGACAACATCGATTACAACGTCTGGCGCGGCAAAGTGAATGTCATCATCGGTGAAAACGGTGCGGGTAAATCGACGCTAATGAAGATTCTGGCGGGCGTTCAGCAACCAAGTCTGGGTGAGATTCGCCTGAACGGTGAAGTGGTGCAATTTAATAGCACCCGCCAGGCCGCCGCGCATGGCATCGGCATGGTTCACCAGGAGCTGAACCTGTTCGAAAACCTGACCGTTGCCGAAAACATTTTCCTCGGGCGCGAACTGCAACACGGTTTGTCGCCGATTGATGAGGCGACGCAACAGGCACGCAGCGCGGAATTGCTCAAACGCCTGGATCAGCCTATTTCCCCGAAAGAGATTGTGGCAAACCTGAAAGTTGGCCAACAGCAGCTGGTGGAAATCGCCAAAGCGCTGGCAGAAGACGCCGACATTTTAATTCTTGATGAACCGACTTCGGCATTAAGTAAAACCGAAGTGGAAATTCTGTTCCGGGTGATTCGCGAACTCACCCGCCAGGGCGTCACCATTATTTATATCTCCCACCGTCTGGAAGAGTTAATGGCGATTGGCGATGTGATAACCATTCTGCGCGATGGCAAATTCCAGGCCGAAGCGCAGGTCAGTGATATCGACGTGCCGTGGATTGTGCGCGAAATGTTGGGCAGCGAGCCGGTGTCCAGCTTCCTGAAACCCGGGCGTGATTTTGGCGCGGCTATTCTGGAAGCGGAACACATCACCTGCGTCAATTCCGCAGGAAACACGGTGGTTAACGATGTCAGCTTCCAGGTCCGTGCGGGCGAAATCGTCGGTATTTATGGGCTGATGGGGGCCGGTCGCACCGAATTGTTTGAGTGCTTACTGGGCACACAACGCAATTATCTGGGCAAATTATGGCTCGACAGCAAACCCGTGCCGCCGCGCCTTGCCACCGCCGAGCGCATTCGCATGGGCATGAGCCTGGTGCCGGAAGACCGTAAACGTACCGGGATTTTCCCGATATCCTCGGTCGCCAGCAACCTGACGATTGCCAGTTTATGGCGGCGTTTGCAGCGTGGTTTTGCGATTTCGCAAGCCGATGAAACAGCGGTGGTGGTCAGCACTATTGGCAACCTCTCCATCAAGGTTTCATCGCCGGATGTGGAAATTCAGGCGCTTAGCGGCGGGAACCAGCAAAAAGTGGTGATTGGCCGTTCACTGCTGACCAACCCGAAACTGCTGCTGCTCGATGAACCGACACGGGGAATAGACGTGGGTGCGAAAGCCGACGTGTTCCGCATGATGGTTCAGCTTTCCGAACAAGGGATTGCGGTGGTGTTTTCCACCTCCGATCTCAAAGAGATCATGGCGGTTTCCGACCGCATTCTGGTGATGTCAGGTGGGAAAATTACCGCTGATATTCCCCGCGAACACGCCGAAGAATCGGCATTGGTTTCCGCTAGTGCACAAGGGTTCTGATATGAAAACGAATGATACTGTCGCGCTCAACGCCAGACCAGGCTCGCCGTTCAGCTCGCGGGAAAATCTGCTGCTGTTACTGCTCAAACTCCGCACCTTTATTGCGCTGTTTTTGATTGTCGGCTTCTTCGCCATCATGGTGCCTGATTTCCTCGCCATGGGCAGCCTGGTGATCATGATTAAACACATTGCCATCAACGCCTTTCTGGCACTCGGCATCACCTTTGTCATCATCACGGCGGGCATTGATTTGTCGATTGGCGCAACGCTCGGGCTGTGCGGCATGATTGCCGGTTGGCTGATAACCAAAGGTATTGTGCTGCCGATGTTCGGTATCGCTATCTTCCCAAGTGTGTGGGTGATTGTGCCACTAGTGCTGCTGGTTGGCGGGCTGATTGGCGCGGGTAATGGCTGGATTATCACCCGCTACAACGTCGCGCCGTTTATCTGCACCCTCGGCACCATGTACATCTTGCGCGGGGCCGCCATGTTGACCTCGGGCGGTGAAACCTTCCCCGGACTTTCCGGCAACCCACAACTCGGCAATACCGGTTTTGACCTGATTGGCTCCGGCACGCTGTTCGGTATTCCGTGGGCTATCTGGATGATGATTGTGCTGGCCGTCGCCATTGCCTATGTCGCCCGCCGCCTGCCGTTTGGCCGCCATGTTTACGCCATTGGCGATAACGAACGCGCCGCTGAACTTTCAGGCGTCAAAGTCCGCCAGGTGAAAATTTGGGTCTATACGCTGTCCGGTTTCTGCGCCGCCATTGCCGGGATCGTGGTTTCCGCTCAACTGGTTGCCAGCCACCCGGCAAACGGCACAGCGTTTGAAATGAACGCCATCGCCGCTGTGGTGCTCGGCGGAACATCGCTGGCAGGCGGGCGCGGCACCATTCTTGGCACCCTCGTCGGCGCATTCGTGATTGGCTTCCTGGCTGACGGTCTGGTGATGATGGGCGTAAGTGAATTCTGGCAAATGGTCATCAAAGGCATCGTGATTATTGTGGCGGTCATCATCGACCAGATGCAAAACCGCATGCAGCAAAAAGCGGCGGTCGTGGCCCAAAAAGCGATTATGGAAAGCAGCGGGAAAGTGTAGCGCATCACAAATCCTGAACGGCGGGTATTTTTTTACCCACCCAGAATAATTATTCATATATGATTTTTAATGCAAGGGGTAACACTATGAATCCGTTCGCACTGTCTGTTACGGATCTGGAAAAGAGAGCGCGCGCCGTCCGTCGCCGCATCGTCCTGCTCAATGCCAACAGCCCGGCTGGCGGCCATACCGGGGCGGATTTATCGCAGGTAGAAATCTTAACCGCCCTGTACTTCCGGATACTGAATTGTTCGCCGCAGCTGATTAACAGCGACGAACGTGACATCTACATTCAGTCCAAAGGCCATGCGGTTGGTGGTTATTACTGCGTGTTGGCTGAAGCCGGGTTTATTCCCGTGGAGTGGTTGCCGACTTATCAGCATGCCGACTCTCACCTGCCCGGCCACCCGGTGAAACACAAAACGCCAGGTGTGGAACTTAACACCGGCGCGCTCGGCCACGGTCTGCCGGTCGCCGTTGGCATTGCACTGGCCGCCAAACGCGACAACAGCAAACGTCGCGTCTTTGTGGTGACCGGCGATGGCGAGCTGGCAGAAGGCAGCAACTGGGAAGCGGCGTTAGTCGCGGCGCATTACCAGCTCGATAACCTGATCATTATTAACGACAAAAACAATCTGCAACTCGCAGGCTCGACCAAAGAGATCCTCAATACCGACCCGCTCGATGAGAAATGGCGCGCATTCGGCATGGAAGTCACCGAGTGCCGTGGCAACGATATGGCTGATGTGGTTACAACACTTGAAGGATTACAACCGCACGGCAAACCGCACGTCGTGATTGCCAACACCACCAAAGGCGCGGGCATCTCCTTTATTCAGGGACGCGCGGAATGGCACCACCGGATACCGAAAGGTGACGAAATCGAACTGGCGCTGGAGGAACTGAAAGATGAGTAATAGCGAACACCTGGCAACCGTAATGGTGAATGCCTTTATTGACGCCG
The DNA here is from genome assembly GCF_001654835.1 of Buttiauxella gaviniae ATCC 51604. GTDB lineage: Bacteria > Pseudomonadota > Gammaproteobacteria > Enterobacterales > Enterobacteriaceae > Buttiauxella > Buttiauxella gaviniae. Next base: position 41,614 of record NZ_LXEP01000044.1, on the reverse strand, counting down.
TCGAACGTGGCGTAGACCTGGTGCCGGTCGTGGCCGACTCAACTTCTACGGCAAAAATATCCCCATTTATGAAGCAGTTTCCCGACCGGCTGGTGAACGTCGGGATTGCCGAACAGACGCTGGTAGGCACGGCGGTGGGCTTGTCGATGGGCGGGAAAATAGCCGTCACCTGCAATGCGGCTCCGTTTTTAATCTCACGCGCCAATGAGCAGATCAAAGTCGACGTTTGCTACAACAACAGCAACGTCAAACTTTTTGGCCTCAATGCCGGAGCCAGTTATGGCCCGCTCGCCAGCACCCACCACAGCATTGACGACATCGCCGTGCTGCGCGGTTTTGGCAACATTGAAATCTATGCGCCATCGTGCCCGATTGAATGCCGCCAGATTATTGACTACGCACTGGAACACATTGGCCCGGTCTACATTCGTCTTGACGGCAAAGCATTGCCGGAACTGCACGACGCAGATTATCAGTTCAAACCAGGTGCAATTAATCAACTGCGCGAAGGCGACGATGTGGCCTTAGTGGCAATGGGTTCAACGGTGCATGAAGCTGTCACGGCGGCGGCACAACTCGCAGATTTGGGTATTAATGCGGCGGTGATCAACGTTCCGTCTATCCGCCCTTGCGATACCGCGCAACTTCTCACCATGCTTAAAAATTCACGCCATGTGATAACCGTTGAAGAGCACAACGTGAATGGCGGTGTTGGCAGCCTGGTCGCTGAAGTGTTAGCGGAAGCCGGGTGTGGCATCCCTCTGTTGCGGCTCGGTATTGCAGACGGTAGCTATGCTATTGCGGCGGATCGCAAGGAGATGCGTGCCCATCATGGAATTGATGCCGCAGGGGTAACACGTTCCGCCACGGCGCTTTGCAAAGGAGCATAGCCATGTCCAGCCCGATAATTCTGGCTATTGATGAGGGCACCACCAACGCCAAAGTGGTGGCGGTGGATAGCAACGGGCAAATCTGCGCCCGTTGCAGTGTCGGCGTGGCAATGACGCACCCGGCTCCAGGGCTTGCAGAACAAGACCCAATTGCATTGTGGCATGCAGTTTGCGAAGCACTGAGCGGCTGCCTGCAACAACTTGGCTCCGTCACCATCGCAGGCATTGCGATAAGCAACCAGCGTGAGTCCGTGTTGGTGTGGCAGCGCCATGATGGCAAGCCGCTTACGCCCGTCGTGAGCTGGCAGGACCGCCGCTCAGAACAGATATGCGAGCAACTTTTAGCGCAAGGCCACGGTGAACTGATCACCCGCCTGACGGGCCTGCCCGTTGATCCTCTGTTCCCGGCGGCAAAAATCCGCGCCCTGCTCGATGCTATTCCCGACGGCATGAAGCGTGCCGCAGCGGGTGAGCTGTGTATCGGGACCATCGATTCCTGGTTGAACTGGCAACTGACTGCCGGACACTCGTTTACCACCGACTACTCGAATGCCGCCCGCACGCAGCTGTTCAATATTTATCAGGGGGAATGGGACGACGAATTACTCAAATTATTCGGCATTCCGCGTGCGGCACTTGCTGAAGTGCGCGCATCTTCCGGTCATCATGGCGAAGTGCAAATCAACACCATTCCCGGTTTGCCGATTGGCACGCCGGTGCTGGCATTGATCGGTGATTCACATGCGGCACTGTACGCCCAACGCAGTGTTTGCGGGCAGGTGGTTAAAGCCACTTATGGTACCGGCTCGTCATTGATGCTTTCGCTTCCCGAACCGGCAACCCGCAGCAATCGCCTGAGCACCACGCTTGCCTGGCACGACGGCGAGCTGAATTACGCGCTGGAAGGCAACATCACCCACACCGGATCAGGTGCCGCATGGCTGGGGAAAATGCTTGGCATCAGCGACCCGGCAGAACTGACCCGGCTTGCACAATCCGCAGAAAGTAACCAGGGCGTCTATTACGTGCCTGCGCTTTCCGGGCTGGGTGCACCGTGGTGGGATCTCCATGCACGCGGCATGATTTGTGGCCTGACGGACGCCGCTACCCCTGCGGTGCTGGCGCGAGCCGCACTGGAATCACTGGTTTATCAAATTGCCGATGTCTTTTTCGCGATGGAACAGGCAACTGGCCAGCACCTCGAATCGCTGTGCGTTGATGGCACCGCCACCCAGAACCGCTGGTTGATGCAGTTGCAAACTGATGTGCTACAACGCCCGTTAATCATTCAACCCGCGGCTGAAATATCCGCACTCGGCGCGACGCTGTTAGCAGGTAAAACTCTCGGCTGGTGGCAAGACGGCACACCGCTTGCGGCACTGGCCAACTGTGGCGAGCGTTTGCTGCCACAGGCAGAACAACAAAAAACAATGCAACAAAACTATAAACAATGGCTTGAAGCAGTAGCGCGCTGCCGCTTTATGCCGAATTAAATCTATTTTGAGCGGAGTGAAGCTATGTCCAGAATCCCTAAACAACTGACCTTCGGTGTGATCATCGGAAACCGCGGGTTCTTCCCAAGCTATTTAGTAGCGCAGGCGCATGAACAGGCTGAAGCCCTGTTTGGCAAACTGGGTATCAAAACCGTGATGTTAAAAGATGGTCAAACGCATCTCGGCGGTGTGGAAACCCGACAAGATGCCAAAGTCTGCGCCGAACTGTTCCGCCAGCATCGTGACGACATTCACGGTGTAGTGGTGTTATTGCCAAACTTTGGCGATGAAAAAGCAGTGGCAGAAGCGATTCGTCTTTCCGGCCTCAAAGTGCCGGTGCTGATTCAGGCAGAAGAAGACAACCTCGACAAAATGGGCCTGGCGACACGCCGCGATAGCTTCTGCGGGAAAATTTCCCTGTGCAACAACCTGCGTCAGTACAACATCCCCTTCACGCTCACCACGCAGCATGTGTGTGCGTTAAGCGGTGAAGTATTCGAACAAGATTTACAGCGTTTTGCGCAAATCTGTCGGGTGGTGAAATCGATGCAGGGCGTGCGTATCGGGGCGATTGGGGCGCGTCCGGCAAGTTTTAACACCGTGCGCTACAGCGAAAAACTGCTCGAAAAAATGGGCGTGGCGGTTGAAACCCTCGACCTGTCGGAAATCTTCACCCGCATTAAACACATCAGCGATGACGATCTGCGCGTGCATGAGAAGCGCGGCATCTTAATTGAAAACGCCGATGCCAGCGGCATTCCCGCCGATAAGTTAACCCAAATGGCAAAACTGTTTGTGGTGATCAGCGAATGGGTAGTGGCAAACGACATCGACACCACCGCGATCCAGTGCTGGACCTCGCTTCAGGAAAACCTCGGCATTAACGTTTGCTCGATTATGAGCGTGATGTCCGGGCAGTTAATGCCAAGCGCCTGCGAAGTGGATGTGATGGGCGCACTGTCGATGTATGCCCTTGCCAGCGCGTCGCTTAATCCTGCCTCAATTGCCGACTGGAACAATAACTTCGGCGACGATCGCAACAAATGCGTGCTGTTCCACTGCGGGAACTTTGCCAGCAGCAGCCTGGAATCTCCGTCGATGGGTACCGCCGATATTATCGGCACCACCGTCGGCAAAGAGAACACCTGTGGCGCGGTGCATGGCCGCCTGAAAAGTGGCCCGCTCACCTATTTCCGCCTCTCTTCCGATGATTTTACCGGGGAAGTGAAAGCGTATGTCGGTGAAGGGCAATCCGTTGACGATGCGTTAGATACCGTTGGCTGCCGCGCGGTGATTGAAGTGCCACATCTGGAGAATTTACTGGCGTGGATTTGTAATAACGGCTTTGAACACCACGTCGCCATGAACCACTCGGCGACGGGTGTAGTATTGCAGGAGGCGTTCAGCAAGTATTTAGGGGTGAACTGTTACCTGCATCGTTAATGACTTATAAGCCGCGCTCGTGCATTAATTGCGCCAGCGCGGCGTCATTGGCGAGAATTTCCCAGGCATTCATTACCGCAGTCGGAATATCAACATGGCTAATAAAGTCACGCCCATTCGGCCCGTAGCCCTGCGCATCATCTCTGATACGCGGGATCTCCCCCAGTGCCAGCGAAATATACCGCTCAACCGGCCATAAGCCCTTTTCATGCAGGCTAAAAGCGGTATGAGTTTCGTCACTGACTAAGTGCGGAACAAAACCCGGCCAACTACGCCATTGTGGTTTATGCAAGTCGCTTTGCCAGACGCGTTCAAACGTCGCGACAGTACGGCGCTGCATGGTCGGATCCTGAATGATAATCGCGCGAGCTGGCGTTATTTCCAGTGTTTGCAGCAACTCATAAGTGAAACGTGCGTTCTCACCACAGTTAGTGGACTTCACTTCGGTCAGCACTTTTTCTGCCGGGACTTTCCAGAACTCCGTCGCAATATCTTTAATAATGGCAGCTTCCGCGCGACCAGTGGTGGGAATGGTGTTATAGCGTGGGTGCTTAGCAATCTCCGCGTATAAAAAAGTGGTCGAATGACCAATTCCGCCGGTAATCAGCAGCGGCAATTCACTATTGGCGGCAAGCTCACAGGCTGCATCAATGGTAGGGATAACGGCATTACCCGCGAGGATAATCAATTGACCATCGCAAACCGCAGGTGGCGCGGCAAACTCATTGTGAGAAAGCCACTCGCCAAGCGTATTAATGGCATTGATGGTTGTCGGCTGCAAAGCTGGAAATGTTGTCGTCAACATAACCCCTCCTTGTTAAAAACCAGCGCACATCATACCGCAGGCAATGCCGTTACTACATCAGGTTGCTCTGAGACTTTCATCGTTCGTGCAGCAGAAACATCCGGCTGGACCGGAGTCAACGGTGGATGGCGCTATTCGCTAATCCACCCTACAAAACAAAGCCTTCTGAAATCGCGTAGGTCGGATTAGCGTAGCGACATCCGACAAAATTGTTCACGCGAGCTTATAAACCCGCGCCTCCCACGGGTGCAGCCGATAGAGTTCATCAACCTGCGGATAATTCCCCAACACGCATTCTGCCCATTCGAGCGGTAATTCTTCTGCCGTCCAGCGTGCCGATTTCGAGGACATATTGCACAGCACTACAAACTCCGCGCCGTCGAGCACGCGTCGGTAAGCGTAAATTTGCGGGTTGTCTGCCAGTTCCAGCTCATAACGCCCATAAATCAGCGCGCGCTCCTGTTTGCGCAGTTTGATTAACGCACGGTAGAAGTTCAGCACTGAGTCCGGGTCTTGCTGCTGGCTGGCGACGTTAATCATTTCAAAGTTGGCATTCACCTTAAACCACGGCTCACCATCGCTGAATCCGGCGTTCGGCCAGGCATTCCATTGCATTGGCGTGCGGGAATTGTCGCGCCCGGTATTGGTGAGAAACGCGATAATCTCTTCTTCGCTTTTGCCCTGCGCTTCCATTTCACGCCACATATTTTTTGCTGACACGTCATCAAAATCGTCGTGGCTGTTGAATCGGGTATTGGTCATACCGATTTCCTGCCCCTGGTAGATAAACGGCGTGCCCTGCATCAGAAAATAGAGCGCGGCGATGCAGGTCGCACTTTCCCGCCAATGGTGCTCGGTGTCGCCCCAACGCGAGGTAATGCGCGTCAGGTCATGGTTTTCCACATACAGCGCATTCCAGCCTTTTCCTTCCAGCGCTTCTTGCCAGGCGGTGAAGATTTTCTTTAATACCCCTGGTTCCGGGCGCAAACCGGCTTCCGGTTCCCACAGCCGCACGTGTTCAAACTGGAACACCATACTCAAGCGGTTACGATGTTCCCCTACCCATTCTTCGGCGTGGTCAGCAAACAGGCCGTTCATCTCACCAACGGTGACAATATCGTAGTGCTGCAAAACGTTACGGCTCATGTCATCGACATAATCGAGCAGCCCATCGTAGTTCAGATGACTTTTCATCGACGGCGCATAGCGCAGTTTGTCAGGGTTAGGCACATCGGCCAGCAGTGGCTCTTTTTTCAGGTGCGCGATGGCGTCGATACGGAACCCGTCAATACCTTTATCCAGCCACCAGCGCATCATGTCGTACACGGCACGGCGTACATCGTGGTTTTCCCAGTTCAGATCCGGCTGGCGGCGGGTAAACAGATGCAGAAAATATTGCTCGGTTACCGGGTCAAACTCCCAGGTTGAACCTTTAAAAATACCTTCCCAGTTATTGGGTTCTGCACCATTTTTACCGTCGCGCCAGGTGTACCAGTCGCGTTTGGGATTATCGCGTGAGGAGCGGGATTCAAGGAACCACGGGTGTTCATCGGACGTGTGGTTGACCACTAAGTCGATAATCAGTCGCATTCCACGGGCGTGAACTTCACTCAGCAGGCGGTCAAAATCAGCCATTGTGCCAAATTCCGCCATGATCTCCTGATAATCGCTGATGTCGTAGCCGTTATCATCATTCGGCGATTTGTACATCGGGCAGATCCAAATCAGATCGATGCCGAGGTCTTTCAGATAATCGAGTTTTTCGGTGATGCCGTTCAGGTCACCAATGCCGTCGCCGTTACTGTCCTTAAAACTGCGCGGATAAATCTGGTAGGCCACCGCCTCTTTCCACCAGCTCGCCATCGTTTACCTCCCGATTAATAAAGCAAAAGATTCATAAGGTTGTAGCTCGAGACTCACCGCAAGCTGGTCGCGCGGTGCATAGTTGCTGATCAAACACTCGCCATGCCAGTTCTGCATTTCAGGCGGAATGTCGAGCGTCAGGTACTCAGCGGTAAAGTTGTTCACCACCAGTAACCGCTCATCACCAAGCGTTCTCAACCACGCAAAAACCTGCGGGTGTTCGCGCAAAACAGGCTGGAAATCGCCGTAGACCAGAACCGGGTACTGTTTACGCAGCGCTACCATTTTCTGGTAATGCCACAATATTGAATCTGGTTCGGCCAGCGCTGCGGCCACGTTGATCTCGTGGTAATTAGGGTTCACCGCAATCCACGGACTGCCTGTGGTAAAACCTGCGTTTGGGCTGTCGTCCCACTGCATCGGCGTACGGGCGTTATCGCGCCCGTTAGCATGAATGCCGAGCATCATCTCTTCATGGCTGACGCCTTGCGCCAGCCGCTCGTGATAAAGATTCAGGCTTTCAATGTCACGGTATTCGTCGATGTTCCCGAACCGCACGTTGGTCATTCCGATCTCTTCACCCTGATAGATATATGGCGTGCCCTTCAGGCAGTGCAGTGCGGTGGCGAGCATTTTGGCTGACGGCTCACGAAACTCTCCTTCATCGCCAAATTTAGACACCGCACGCGGTAAATCGTGGTTGCTCCAGAACAAGGAATTCCAGCCCTGGTGCGACAGTGCGGTTTGCCACTTCTCAATCACCGCTTTGAAACTTGCCAGTTCAAACGGCTTGCTACGCCATTTCCCGGCGTGCTCATCCCAGAACTGTTTGATGTGGTCGAACTGGAAAACCATAGAGAGTTCTTCGCGCTCAGCACCGCTATACAGCAGCGCGTCTTCAGGCGTGGCGCTCCAGGCTTCACCGACCGTCACGTAATCCCCTTTACCAAAGGTGGCGCGGTTCATCTGGCGGATCAACATGTGCAGATTTTTGCCGTTCGCCATAATCTGTGCGTCCACTTCTTTACCAATCAGGTCGATAACGTCCATACGGAAACCGCCGATGCCTTTATCCAGCCAGCGGTTCATCATGGCGTGGACTTCATCGTGAACGCGCGGGTTGTCCCAGTTAAGATCCGGCTGGCGTTTTGAGAACTGGTGCAGATAATATTCGCCACTGGCCGGGTCAAACTTCCAGCCGCTGCCGCCAAAGTACGAGCGGAAATCGTTCGGCGGGCCGCCGTCTGGCGCAGCTTGACGCCAGATATAAAAGTCACGATACGGGTTATCTTTCGATTTCAGTGCTTCGATAAACCAGGGGTGTTCATCAGAGGTGTGGTTGACGACTAAATCCATCAGGATGTGTATATCGCGCTGTTTCGCCTGGGCAATAAGGGTTTCCATCTCCGCCATGGAGCCAAATTCGGCAGCTATATCCTCGTAGTCGGAAATGTCGTAGCCGTTGTCATCCATCGGCGAGCGGTAAACGGGTGAGAGCCAAATCAGGTTGATGCCGAGCTGTTGCAGGTAGTCGAGTTTACTGATGATGCCGTTAATGTCACCGATACCATCGCCATTGCTGTCCATAAAACTACGCGGATAGATTTGGTACACCACCGCATTGTGCCACCATTTTTTTCCACTGATTTCTCCTTGTTTAGTCGATCCATTCACCTTAAATTCGCACAAACGCCCGCCCGTCGCTGTTAAACAAGTAGCAATTCTCAGGCGGCAGCCGCAGACCAATGCGTCGGTCAGCTTTTATCTCAAGCCTGAAAGTATGGCGCATCACCAGCGGTTCGCTACCGTAACCGCTATTTACGTAGAGCAAAGTCTCGTTGCCCATCTGCTCAACAAATAAAATTTCCCCTTCGATATCCGCCTGTGCCAGTTCGGTTAGCTGGATATGTTCCGGGCGAATCCCAAGCTGTACCGTCTGCCCCTCCGGCACTCCCGCGCCGTTAACCGGCAGCGAAATAAGCTGGCGGTTTTCCAGCATTACATCGGTGCGCTGGGCGTTGCCAGAAACCAAAACGCCGGGGATCAGGTTCATTTTTGGTGAACCGATAAACTGCGCGACAAACACGTTTGCCGGGCGGTCATACAATTCCAGTGGTGTTCCCACCTGCTCAATTTGCCCCTGATTAAGCACTACGATGCGATCGGCAAGCGTCATCGCTTCGACCTGGTCGTGGGTGACGTACAAAATGGTGGCATTAATCCGTTTATGCAGCGCCGCGATTTCCATACGCATCTGCACGCGCAGCGAAGCATCAAGGTTTGAAAGCGGTTCATCGAACAAAAACAGGCTCGGTTCGCGCACAATCGCCCGCCCGATAGCCACGCGCTGGCGCTGGCCGCCGGAGAGATCTTTGGGCCGACGGTCGAGCAGATGCTCCAGTTGCAAGATACGCGCACTTTCGCGCACTTTTTCGTCGATGGTTTTGAGTGGCAACTTTGCCATTTCCAGCGCGAACGCCATGTTCTGGTACACCGTCATATGCGGATAGAGCGCGTAGGACTGGAACACCATGCCGATACCGCGCTCAGACGGAGAATCGTCGTTGACGCAAACCCCGTCAATGCGCATCTCGCCGCCGCTGATTTCCTCAAGGCCTGCGACCATACGCAGCAGCGTTGATTTCCCGCAACCAGACGGCCCAACCACCACAACAAATTCCCCGCTGTTCACTTCCAGATCGAGCGGTTTAATCACCTCAGATGCCGTGCCGTAACGTTTTTGAATTTTATCGAGTACGAGTTGCGCCATGGTTATCCCTTAATCGCTCCGCTGGTCAGCCCGCTGACAATGCGTTTCTGGAAGATAAGTACCAACACGATAATCGGCAGCGTCACCACCACTGACGCCGCCATAATGCTGCCCCACGGCAGCTCAAATGTAGACGCGCCGCTGAACATACTGATAGCGACCGGCACCGTGCGTTTGTCGCCGGAAATAATAAATGTCAGCGCGAACATGAACTCATTCCACGCACCGATAAACGCCAGCAGTCCGGTGGTCACCAGCGCGGGGGCGAGAATCGGCGCAAACACGCGACGGATAATGGTCCAGGTTTTGGCGCCATCAACAATCGCCGCTTCTTCCAGCTCAATAGGAATCGACTTCATAAAGGTGGTGAGCACCCAGACGGTAAACGGCAGCGAAAACGTGGTGTACGACAGCACCAGCGCACCGAGCGAATCATAAAGCCCGAGAAAACGGACCAGCTCAAACATGCCCGTCAGCACCGCGACCTGCGGGAACATCGAAACACACAGAATGGTGAACAGCAGGAATTTACGCCCACGGAACGGCACCCGTGCCAGTGCAAAAGAGGCGGTAATCGACACCAGCAGGCAGATGCCGACGGTTATCGTCGCCACCAGTACCGAGTTCAGCAGGCTGCGGGCGATGCCGTTATCCATCAGCGCGGTGACGTAGTTTTGCCAGTGCCAGCCGCTGGGTAAATAGGCAGGAAGGAACAGTTCCTGCCCGGTGCGAAGTGAGGTGATAATCGCGTAGTAAAACGGGAACACGCAAAACAGCACCGCAAAAGTCGCCCCGGCGTAAATCACCAGTTTGTGGGCAAAATTGCGCTGCCGACGAGTGGTTTTCATCACCGCTTCTCCTTCTCATTTAAGCGCGAGACGCGGATGAAACAGGCGGCAATGCCTGCCACCATCATAAACACCAGCACGGACGCCGCCGAACCCATCCCCATATCCTGATAAGAGATAATCTGCTCGCGGGCGTAACCAGAGACGGACATCGTCGCTTCGCTGTTAGAGGTCAGCACGAAGATCAAATCGAAGATGCGCATTGCGTCCATCACACGGAAAATCAGCGCCACAATCATCGCCGGCATAATCAACGGCAGTGTGATGCGCTTGAACCTTTGCCACGGGCTGGCACCGTCTACGCGAGCGGCCTCGTAGAGATCGGTTGGGATAAGTTGCAGCGCTGCCAGTAACATCAGCGCCATAAACGGCGTGGTTTTCCAGACATCGGCAATCACCACCGCCCACATCGACAGCGAAGGTTCGGCAATCCACGCAAGATGCGCCTGATAGCCAAATATTTTCGCCAGTAAATCGTTCACTACGCCGTACTGGTCGTGGAACATCCAGCCCCACATTTTGGCGCTCACAATGGTCGGAATCGCCCACGGCACCAGAATCGCGGTGCGCACTAAGCCCTGCCCGCGAAATTTCTGGTTCATTAGCAGCGCGAGCAACATCCCGAGAAATAGCTCGATGCCAACAGATACCACGGTAAACCACAAAGTGTTGCCGACAGCCTGCCACCACAACGAGTCAACCAACACGCCGCTGGTGTCGCCGTCATGTGTCGCGTAATAGTTTGCCAGCCCCACCATCTGGTACTCCGATGGGTTGTCGAGCATCGCGTTGGTGAAGCTGAAAAAGAAGGTACGCACCAGCGGCCATCCCGCCGCCAGTGCCAGAAGTAACAGCGCTGGCGCCACCAGTATCCACGCGATACGGCGACGCCGTTGTTGATAGCCTGTATGCGCCAATTAATGCCAGTCCTTACCTTTGACGCGCTCCAGACGTTTTTGCAGATCGGCGACCGCTGTTTTGCCGTCGCTGCTACCGTTGAGCACTTTGAAGGTCACGTTAAAGATGGCGTTAGAAACGCGCGGATACTGGCTTTTGGTTGCCGTTGCCGGGCGAGGTACAGCGTTGGCAAAGATATCTTTAAACATCGTCAGATGCGGTGCGGCTTCCAGCACGGCTTTGTCTTCATACAGGGCCGATCGCGTCGGTGCAAAGCCGAGATATTTCAGCTGCATTTTCTGCGAATCTGCATCGGTGAGGATTTTTAGCAGCGCAATGGCCGCATCTTTGTTTTTGGTATTGGCGTTAACCGACCATTGCCAGCCGCCCAGAGCGTTGGCAGACTTCCCGTCCGGCCCGGCAGGAAGCGGAGCCACGCCCACTTTGCCTTTCAGCGGGCTATCCGCGCCCTGCGAGAGCAGATATGCATATGGCCAGTTGCGCATAAACAGCGCATCGCCGTTCTGGAATACCGCTCGCGACTCTTCCTCTTTGTAGCCTAACGCCCCTTTCGGCGTGATTTTGCCAATCCAGCCTGCGACCATATCCAGTGCTGCCGCCGCTTTCGGATTATTAACGGTCACGTTCCCTTTTTCGTCGATAAAGGTGCCGCCGCCGTAAGAGTCAATCCACTCCAACGCGTTACAAGTCAGCCCTTCATACGACTTGCCCTGGAAGATCATCCCCCAGAAGTTTTTGTGCCCCGCTTTGCGCTCTTCGTCCTGAATTTTGGTCGCGATGCGCGTCAGGTCTTCCCAGGTTTTTGGTGGCTGTTCGTTGTATTTTTCCAGCAGGTCTTTGCGGTAATACAACACGCCAGTATCGAGGTACGCAGGCACCGCTTTCACTTTGCCGTTCACCGTGTCATTCGCCCACGGGCCGGGGAAGAAATCACCTTTCATATCGCTGACTGCATCGGTTAAATCGAGCGTTTGCTTATCGAGCAGCCCCACCCAAATGGTGTCTGACTGGAACAAGTCCACGGCTTTCTCATCTTTGGCGGCAAACAGTTGTTGTAGCAGAGCCAGCTTTTCGTCAGAAGCTGCCGGGAACTCAATAAACTCCAGCTTGTTGCTGGTCTGCTTTTCAAAACGGTCTTTGACGTATTTGCAGTATTCCTTACCGCCAGGAGAGATTGGGCATTCCATGCGCAGGGTATCGGCAAACGCAGCGTTAGAAACGCCCGCAAGCGCTAAGGTAATAAGACTTAACGTCAGCTTTTTCATTATTTCCTCTTTTGTTCAGACCAAACCTGAGGGAGTGCGTTTTAAACGCACCAATAAAAAAGCTAGTTAACAATCGAACCAGACGGCAACTTAGCTGGCTAACCTTTGCGCGATTTCTCGACGCGGTGCACGTAATGTTATTTTTTATTTCACTTTTGCGCAGGACGCGCTATGCGGGTAGATAAATGGGTTTTGAAGGGTGGATAAGCGTGAGCGCCATCCACCCCAGTGTCATCACCACGGCAGCCATTCACCCCCGAGCTTGCTGCTCTCACGCACCGTTTCGATGAACTTCATCCCCGCAATCCCTTCGGCAATACCCGGCAACCACGGGGCATCGCCGCCACGAATTTTCACCGCCGCTTCGCGGTAGATTTGCGCGAAACCTTCCAGATACCCTTCCGGGTGCCCGGCGGGGGTACGGCACTGATGGCGCACGGAGTCGTGGTTATTTACACCATTTCTCGTGACAGTGTAACTATTGCCATGATGTGGATGAATTTCCAGAATTTCAGGTTGTTGCTGGCGGAAACTGATAGTCGCCCTGCTGCCAACGATACGCAGGCGCAGATCGTTTTCAAAACCGGGTGCGACCTGGCTTGCCCACAAACGCCCGCGCGCACCGTTGGCGTAGCGCATTTCAGCGTACACTTCGTCGTCCATCACTCGTCCCGGAATGCGCGTCAAAAGCTCACCGCGCACGGTATCAGGTTCCATGCCGCTGACAAATGCCGCGAGTTGCCAGGCGTGGGTACCGATATCACCAATCGCTCCGGCTCCCGCCATGGCCGGGTTTGCGCGCCAGCCCGCCTGTTTGTTGTCGGTCAATTCCAGCCTGTCGTTCAGCCAGTCCTGCAAATACTCTACTTCGATGGCGCGAATATCGCCGATTTCGCTGTTAGCGATTCGCGCACGGGCCTCGCGCACCATCGGAAGCGCGCTGTAGTTATGGGTCAGAATAAACTGGCAGCCAGATGAGTCAATGACCTGCGCCAGGGCCTGTGCCTCGGCAAGCGTGACACCGATGGGTTTGTCGCAAATAACGTGAATACCGTGTTCCAGAAACACTTTTGCCACCGGAACGTGCAAATGGTTGGGCGTGACTATCGAAACCGCTTCAATGCCATCCGCGCGTGCTGCCTCGCTTTGCGCCATCTCTTGCCAGCTGGCATAGCAACGGTCTGCTTCAATAAACAGTGCTTCCCCACTGCGTTTTGCCACTTCCGGTGAGGACGAAAACGCCCCTGCCACCAGTTCAAACTGGTCATCCAGACGTGCCGCGATACGGTGCACGCCGCCAATAAACGAGCCTTCGCCGCCACCGACCATACCTAACCGAATACGTTTTATGTTTACTCCTCCAGCCCGAGCATGCGACGCACCGCGGATCTCTCGCTGTCATGATGCGCAAAGTCGTCAAAGGCATATTCGGCAACCGGAATGATATGCTCAGCGATAAATTTGGCCCCTTCGCGCGCGCCCGCATCACCTGCTTTCAGGCAACACTCCCATTCAAGCGTAGCCCATCCGCTGTAGTCGTATTGCGCCAGTTTGCTGAAGATCCCGTTGAAATTAACCTGCCCGTCGCCGAGGGAACGAAAACGCCCCGGGCGTTCAATCCACGGCTGGTAACCCGCGTAAACACCACTTTTTGCCGACGGTAAAAACTCAGCATCTTTGACGTGAAAGGCTTTGATTCGTGCATGGTAATGGTCGATAAAACCGAGGTAGTCCATGTGTTGCAGCAGCATATGGCTTGGATCGTAGAGAATATTGCAGCGCGGGTGGTTATCAACCAGCGCCAGAAAACGCTCGAATGTGACGCCATCATGCAGATCTTCGCCGGGATGCAGCTCAAAACAAACGTCAATACCTGCTTCGTCAAAACAGTCCAGAATCGGCTTCCAGCGCGAAGCGAGTTCATGAAACGCTTCATCCAACAGTTGCTCATTGCGTGGCGGCCAGGGGTAAAAATAAGGCCAGGCCAGTGCGCCAGAAAACGTGGCGTGTGCCTTTAGCCCGAGATTTTGCGAGGCACGAGCGGCTTGTTTCAGACTATCAACCGCCCACTGCTGACGCGCAACGGCATCGTGTGCCAGTTCCGGCGGCGCAAACCCGGCAAACGCGGCGTCATATGCCGGGTGCACCGCTACCAGTTGCCCCTGCAAATGCGTTGAAAGCTCGCTGATTTCCAGCCCAACATTTGCCAGCAGATTGCGAATTTCAGCGCAGTATTCCAGGTTTTCAGCGGCTCTGGCGAGGTCAAAAATATGCGGCAAGTGCGTGGGGATTTGCACCGCTTTATAGCCCAGACCCGCAGCCCATGCGGCTATTGTTTCGAGCGAATTAAACGGTGGCTGGTCGGAAATAAACTGTGAGAGAAATATGGACGGCCCTTTCAGGGTTTTCATTACAACATCTCCTTAATTAAAACCGTGCGCTGCTCGCGAACGGCCCGGTCTGCCGCCAGCACCACAGCCAGGCTTTCGACCGCCTGCTGCAAATGCTGTGACAAATCACTTTCCTCAAGAATGGCACGTGCAAAAAACTGCTGTTCGCGTTGGCACAAAGCAAAATGATCCGGCTCATCGCTTGCTGTCAGCCATTCATCCTGGTGGACAAACTCGCCCTGGGCGTTTAATTCGCCATGATGGATACGCAGTGATTCGGTGCGCGTGTGCGCTTCAACATTGGCGGATTGCCCTTCACCAGCGGCTTCGCGGGCGACAATAGAAACAGAACCTTGCGGGCCAATCACATCTTTAATAAAGAATGCCGTCTGGCTCATCATCGGCCCCCATCCCGCTTCGTACCAGCCAATGGAGCCCTCTTCAAAACGCACCTGTAGCTGGCCGTAATTAAACTGTTCGGGGGCGATTTCGTCGCTTAAGCGCACGCCAATCGCACTCACCGACAGCGGGCTGGCTTGCACCATCTGGCACATCGCATCCAGATAATGCACACCACAATCCACAATGGGTGAAAGCGACTGCATCAGCATTTTGTGGGTGTGCCAGGCGCTACCGCTACTTTGCTGGTTGAGGTTCATGCGCATCACCAGCGGCTTGCCCAGCCCGTGCGATAACGCAATAAACTGCCGCCAAACCGGGTGGTGGCGCAAAATGTACCCGACCACCAGTTTTTTACCCGCCAGATGCGCCGTGGCAACCACCCGTTTCGCCCCGCTCACCGTGGTGGCGAGCGGTTTTTCGAGAAACACATGGCAGCCTGCGGCGAGTGCGGTCAGTGCCAGCGCTTCGTGCGAATCAGGCCAGGTGGCGATGCACACCGCATCGGCGTGCGTTTCGCTAATCGCCCGTTTGAGATCGTCGAACAGTGGAATATCTGCCGCGAGTTGTGCTTTGAGGCGGGTTTTTGAATCCCCACGGGCCACCAGCCCGCAAAGGGTAAACTCGTCAAGTTGCTGATACGCAAGGCTGTGGGCAGCCCCCATATTCCCGCAGCCCACAACCAGTACGCGCAGCGGCTTATTTGCCATGCTGCTCGCCCTCTTTATAGTTGAAACTAAAGAAGAAGATGGCGGCAATCACCACCGCCGCAATTGCCGGCATCCACCAGAATTGCTGCCATTGCAGTAAGCCTTCAGCACCTTGAGCGGTAACCGAACGGTTAAACACCGCACCGCTGATTTGCGAACCAATCAGCATGCCAAGCCCGTAGGTAAACAGCACCAGCAGACTTTGCGCCTGCCCCTTCACTTTGTTGCCTGCAACTTTGTCGGTATAGATAAAGCCGATAACAAAGAAGAAGTCGTAACACACCCCATGCAGAATGATGCCGATGTAAATCATCCAGCGGGTTTCTTCGGTGATGCCCAGGGCAAACATCGCGTAACGTGCAAACCATGCCAGCATACCAATCAGCAGCATCATTTTGATGCCCAGACGGCGGAAGAAGAACGGAATCAAGAGCATAAACAGCAGTTCAGACATCTGCCCTAATGCCATCACGCCGCTGACGTTCTCGAACCCAACCGCGGAAATAAACGGTGCGGCGTAAGCGTAGTAAGCCGCCAGCGGAATGGAGATAAGCGTGGCGCAGATGATAAACACCATGAAATGGCGCTGTTTAAGCAATGCAAACGCGTCGGCACAAACCAGGTCACGCATCGAAAGCGGCTTACCGCGATCCGGCGCTGGCGTATTGGGCAGCGTAAAGCTGTAAATCCCCAATACCACGGAAGCGACTGCCGCCAGTGTGAAGATGCCGGTGCTGTCTGAAAGGCCGCTGGTGCCGACAATCAGTCCCGCCACGATCCAGCCGTTGGTGCCGAACGCTCGGACTATAGGGAACCCTTTTTCGCTGTTTGCCAGACTGTGGAACGCTACGTTGTTGCTCAACGCAATGGTTGGCATGTAGCAAAGCATGTAGCCGAAGATTATCCACAACAGGCCGCTTTGCCCGCTTTCAAACGCGCCCGGCAACCACCACAGCAATGCCGCGCCAATCAGGTGCAGCACGCCGAGCACTTTCTGCGAGGCAAAGAAACGGTCCACCAGCATGCCGAGAACAAATGGCGACAAAATAGAGGCAATCGGCCCGGTGGAATACGCATCACCAATCAACGCGCTCAGGCCGTATTTACCCATCACCACGCCGAGGGTGACATACCAGGCCCCCCAGACGAAAAACTCAAGAAACATCATTAACGACAGGCGTGGGATCACCCATTTATGGGTAACCACTTGTGCCCCAACGGCCGAGTGAGAAGACATAAATCCTCCAGTGCAGGGTATTGTTTTAAGGGTAAGAGGTTATTTTTGTAATCGATTACATTAACACTTCACTAAAAATGTAATCGATTTCATGGAGGTTTCCATCATGCGTGTGAATTATTTGATACTATTGATTCAAATCTGGAATGTGGTTCACAAATCAACCGATCGTGCAAAGGATCAACATGTCGATAGATAAAGTGGCGCGAATAGCTGGTGTTTCTACCGCGACCGTTTCCCGGGTATTAAACAGTAACCCGGCCGTTAAACCGGACACCCGCGACAAAGTGCTGGCGGCGATCGAAGCATGTGAATATCAACCTAACCTGCTGGCCCGCCAGTTGCGCACATCGCGTAGCCGCATGCTGCTGGTGCTGGTGTCGAACATCACCAACCCCTTCTGCGCCCGCGTGGTGCGCGGCATTGAAGAAGAAGCGGAAAAGCATGGCTACCACATTCTGCTATGCAATTCAGAATCGCGCCTGACGCGTGAATCGGCCTATTTGCGCCTGCTAAGCGGCAAAGTGGTCGACGGCGTGATCACTATGGATGCCATCAGTTGTTTACCGGGTTTGACCACACTAATTGGTGATTCACCGTGGGTGCAATGCGGCGAAGGCGATCCGGGTTATAACGCATCATCGGTGACCATTGATAACTTCAAAGCGGCTTCCGCCGCGGTCGATCACCTGATGACATCGGGCTATAAGCGCATTGCGCTGATTAACGGGGATTTGCGCTATCTCTACTCGCAACAGCGTGAAGCCGGTTATCGCGCGGCCTGCGGGAAAAACTGGCAGGCGGTGGTGTATGCCGACAGCCTCGAATACCAGGCTGGCATACAAGCGATGGCCGAACTGTTTACCCTACCGGAACCGCCAGATGCGGTATTCGCCATTTCTGACGCACTGGCTGGCGGCGCGCTGCATTACGCCCACGAACAAGGGCTGCGCGTGCCTGAAGATGTGGCAATTATGGGGTTTGATGGCGTGCCATTTGGCTCCGTCACCTTCCCGCCGCTCACCACTATCGAACAACCCATGCATCAGCTCGGCGTGCGCAGCGTACAGTTGCTGCTCGAGCGTATTGATAACCCGCAAGCGGAAATCGTGAATGAAATTCTCGACTGGAAGTTATTGGTTCGGGGATCGGTGTAGGTTTTTTGTAAAAAAATAAACGCTGAATCTGCATTCAGCGCTTTACTTATATTCCGTTATTGATAGTCAATAATACCAACCTGCTTCGCCATGAATAATTCATTTCTCTCGACGATCTCTTCGACTACTTTCCCTTCGGCATTAAAGCGGAAATAAGTCAGTGCGGTCCACGTCACATCTTTGCCATAGACATCAAATCCATGCCAGGTATTAGAACCACGCGCCACATGTTTCAGATGAACCACGACGACATCTTCAGTGATGACTTCTTTGCTGAATGTCGTGACAATGGACTCATAGCGATTAATTACATGTTCAAGCAGTGCATTTTTGAAGTTTTCAACGCCATGAATAGGTGCGTCACAATCAGGGCGATGAATAATAACGTCCTTGTCAAAATACTCTTTAACTCGATCTGCATCTTTTCCATCAACGCAATATTTAAAATATTTTTTCACTGTCTCAAGATTATTTAAACTCATCGTAATAACTCCGGGGCGATTAATTAAAATCGAGTATATGGATGTTTGTGGTATGCGTAAATAACATATATATTGCATGTGGTATGCAAAAAATGGATATCTTATGAAACTCGATAGACTTGAACGGTGGGCAACAGTCAGGCACTTTCGCCTGGCAATCGCCCTTTTCGAATACGGCAGTGTTCTTCACGCTTCCCGATCGCTGAATGTCTCGCAACCTACAGCCAGTAAGCTACTTCTCGATCTTGAAGATGCGGTCGGGGCAAAACTATTCCTAAGAAATCGCCGTGGGGTTACCCCCACTGAACTGGGGCGCGCATTTGTTGACCGCAGCAAAATGGTGCTGGCACAGCTCGACCATGTCTCGCAGGCCATCAGTGCGTTGGGAACGGGTCATGCCGGAAGAGTCGCTATTGGCAGTTTATTAACCGGTTCGAGTTATCTGGTTCCCGCAGCTATTGCTAAGCTGAGTACTTCACGGCCCGAAATACGCATAAAAATTATTGAGGGCGTCAGCGGAGAGTTATTACCGCGACTGGTTTCTGGTGAACTGGATTTTTTAATTGGTCGATTATCGGATATTAGTTCCAGTGCTGTAGTTTCTCAGGAAGCCTTATTTAGTGAAAACGCGATAGTTGTCGCCCGTAAAGGCCATCCATTGGAACAAAATCTACACATATCCCTTGAAGAATTAAAAAAGGAAGCATGGATATTACCGCCAATTGAAACCACTCTACGTAAACAATTTGATAATACATTTTACAATGAAAATATCGATCCGCCCCATGCCACTATAGAGACTGTTTCATTTTTCAATATATTATGGCTTTTAAAAAAGACTGACTTATTAGGTATTCTGCCGCATTCCATCGTTACGGATATTACTTATAGTAATGATCTTGTGCGCTTGCCGTCATTTGAACCGCTGGTTCTTGAGCAGATAGGTATTTCCAGGTTGATGGGAAGTGAACTCTCACCTGCTGCAACGGCGTTGGTGGAGTCCATTCGAAATGTAATGGCAAGTTCATCGGCAGAATAAGTAAAGGGCAACGTAGTCGTTGCCCCTATAAAAACTACTTTAACGCTTCCGGCAGCTTAATAACCCAAAGCTCATTTTGTGACTCGGGTTTTTCCAGCGGTTTTAAGGATATTTTTGTCGCGACTTCTTTTCCTTCGCGAGTTAAATGCCCTTTGCCATCCACTTCATAGTCATCTGCTTTCTTAGCGTCAGCATCAGGGTTTTCCAGCACCGGCTGTAAACCGAAATCATTGTCGTTAATCACCGCAATGGTTTGATTATCAATTAACGTCATCCCTTCGGCTTTTTCCTGCTGCCAGCCGAGTTTACGCAGATCGACAATTTCTTTTTTCTCCGCCAGCTTAATACCACGCGCTTTCAGTTGCGCCGCATCGTCAAACTCGGGTGCTTTTTCTTTATCAAACGAACTCAGATCGCTGGCCTGGCTGAGATCAACCACATAAACCAGGTTGCGCATGACTTTGTTCTTGTCGCCGCCCTGCTCAATCAGCAGCAGGCGGTTGTTATCCAGTGCAACGATGTCACCAATTTTAGCGTCTTTGGCTTTCTTATAGACATCTACGTCAATCGGGTAACCGTACATTTCCGTTTTGCCGGTTTCCGGGTTAAAGCTCACCAGACGGGTAAACTGCGCGCTGTTTTTGCTTTTCCCGTCGATATCCAACGTACTTTGCACGGCGGCAATAATGCGCCCGTCCGGCATGCGTGTAATCCCTTCAAAACCACGGTTGGCCTGACGCCATTTAATAATATTCGGCAAGCCACCCGCCACACCCTGCTCGCCTTGCTCTGCTTGCGGGCCATATTTTTTGAGGATTTTGCCATTAGCGTCGATATTGATGATGAACGGGCCATATTCGTCACACAACCAGTAACCGCCCTTGCCGTCCGGGGTGATCCCCTCGGTATCCAGGCCACGTTTATCACTCGATAACTGCTGCAAGGTATCACTCAAAGCGATCTCATTGGTTGCACCAATCAAGCCTTCCGGCAGCGGTAAACCGCTGATAGAGCCATTCTCATCATGTAACGCGTGTGCATCGGTAGCCTGGGCTTTGCCATCAGCAACGCGGATGGTCATCAGTAATGGGGTAAATTTCGGGTTGGCAAAAATCTTCGAGTCTTTTTTACCGGCTTTCGGGGAATCGGCATTCGGACCACGATCCGTCACCGTAGCAAACACCAGCGCATCGCCATCTTTACGAATAAATTGCAGCCCCGAACCCACGCCAACCGGTAAACCATCCGGGAAGTTGCTGGCGTAAGCCCCTTTATATTCAACATGGTCACCTTGCGGGAATGTGACAACGTAACGATCAACCTGCGGCTCTGCTGCCTGACTTGTCAGAGGAAATAAAGAGGTTAATAACAGCGCAAAAGGTTTTAATTTCATGATGTTCGCATCCTTGGGTTTGGTCACCTATTTTGGTCAACAATGTATAAAGCAGCTATATGACACAAATATGACTGTACACAGATGTTCTAAATTTCTGCCTTGTCGTGCCGATAACCCACAAGCACTGGCTGAAACGAGTCAGGTTTATTTCTAACGATAAGGGTATTTCATGTCCGTAAGGCGTTTTTCTATTTTAGTTTTCAGCACATTGCTGCTTATTTTCTTAGCCAGCACAGCCTCCAACATCTGGTCACTCACCCGTAGCAACCACTCTCTGGATAATGTAAATCGCGAAATCCGTGTGGTGTTATCGGTAATCGACCCCATCAACCACAGCCGCACCATGCGCGTTCGTGCAATGGAAGCGTTAGAAGAGCGTGAGCAAGGGTTAAACGATCAGGGGCAACAGGCACTCAACGGCGCACAATCGGTACTTGAGAAGGCAAACGCCGCATTTCAGGCTTATCTTGAGGAACCCAAACAACCTGGTGAACAGGTGTTGACTGATTCTTATCAAAGCGCGTTTGTGAATTATCGTGAGCAAGGCTTACAGCCCCTGCTGGATGCTGTCCGCGCCAACGACATTCCGCGTGCTCGTGCGCTGGTGACATCCACCCTGCCACAGCTGGATAAGCAATTTGAAGTCGCACTGGATAAATTACTGGCATTCCGCCAACAGTATGCGCAGCAGCTCAACAAAGATGCTCAATCTGGTTTCAAACAGAGTCTGGTGAGTATCGCGATTTTTGCACTGATCTTCGCCGTTATCCTCGGTGCCGTGTTCTGGCTGCTGAAAAAACGGGTACTCAACGAACTGGATAAAGCCAAAGAGCATTGCACTGAAATCGCCAGCGGTATGTTGCATACGCCGATTGTGGCCAGTGCCAATGACGAGATTGGTGCAATGATGCGCGAGCTTGAGCAAATGCGTGTATCACTAGCAAGCATTATTGGCCAGGTGCGTGAGTCAAGCCAAACCGTGGCATACGCCTCTGAAGAAATTGCCGCCGGTAACACCGATCTTTCTGCACGTACCGAAGAGCAGGCGTCATCGCTGGGTGAAACAGCGGCCAGCATGGAACAGTTAACCGTGACGGTGAAATCTACTTCCGACAATTCTCACCAGGCAAATAAGCTGGCAAATGGCATGTTGATAGCTGCCAATGACGGCAATGAGATTGTTAGCGAGGTGATTGATTCAATGCGTAATATTGAGTCCAGTTCCAGCAAGATTGACAACATTATCAGCATTATCGAAGACATAGCTTTCCAGACCAATATTCTGGCGCTGAATGCCGCGGTTGAAGCCGCACGCGCAGGCGAGCAAGGCCGTGGGTTTGCAGTTGTAGCAACAGAGGTACGTAACCTGGCCCAGCGTTCATCGGTGGCAGCAAAAGAGATCAAAGAGCTTATTGAGCTTTCTGGCGAGCAGGTCAATATCGGTAGCAATCTGGTTAACCGTGCGGGCGAAAGCATGCAGCGCATTTCCAACGCAATTAAAGAAGTGACCGGGCTGATGGAGGAGATTGCTGTATCTACAGGCGAGCAAAGCCGTGGTATCGAGCAGATTAACCAGGCTGTGGTGCAAATGGATGTGGTGACGCAGCAGAATGCCGCGTTGGTAGAACAGGCTTCAGCGGCGGCAATGTCGCTTAAAGAGCAGTCGCAAGCGTTAAATGAAACGGTAGCGGTATTTAAGCTCGCGTGATGTGTATTAGCTCTGACCTTACCTGACATTGTCATACCATCGAGCTTAACCTTATGTGACAGTCCGCTCTGTGCTCAGGAGCGGATGTTGGTGTGGCAATCCCACAGTAGCAAGCAAGTTGTCACCCCCATTTAGCAGT
Organism: Buttiauxella gaviniae ATCC 51604; assembly: GCF_001654835.1. Taxonomy (GTDB): domain Bacteria; phylum Pseudomonadota; class Gammaproteobacteria; order Enterobacterales; family Enterobacteriaceae; genus Buttiauxella; species Buttiauxella gaviniae. Next base: position 18,662 of record NZ_LXEP01000044.1, on the reverse strand, counting down.
CAGATGAAGTTTAACCATCAGCGAGTATGATTTTTTAAACTTCCTCGTATTTAAGCTCAAATAACCGCGCGCAAATTCCGCACAGCTTCAAATAACCCTCATAAAAATTTCATTTATATTCATAGAGTAAATTTCGGCTTCTATCATGTTAGTAGGCATCCTTCTTCCTTTTGTGAGGTTACATGAACAAAAAACCGATCGCTTCATTGATTATTGCCTGTCTTTTCGCCTCTTCACCCGTGATGGCGCAAGACTCTTCCGCCCCTCAGTCCCCGCTGATAAAACAGCTGAATAACGGTAACTGGTTACCTGCGGACGAGGCACAAAATCTGAGTAATGACCTTTATTACCAGGATGCTATCCAGGCCTACATCGCTTCGTTACCTTTGCTCAATACAATTGGTTTACGGGATGGTTCTGAAGCAGCCTTTGGCAGCGGGTATAACGTGTTACCCATCTGGAAAGAGAGAATGGACAGCCGCGCCGTAGTTCCTACACCCAATGGCGATGTCATTTATTCCATGAGCTATCTGGACCTGAAAAAAACCGGTCCTCTGGTGATTAAAGCCCCAGCCAATGTCATCGGCATGTTCACCGACTTCTTCCAGAAAACGATTACTGACGTAGGGGCCATTGGTCCGGACCGTGCTCGCGGAGGGCTATATCTTTTACTTCCCCCTGATTATGACGGCCCGGTGCCTCAGGGTTATTTCACTTTCAAGTCCTCAACTTATAATGTGTTCCTGTTCTTCAGGACGGTAATGGGTAAAGGTGACGGTAAACCCGATCCTACTCCGGCGGTGAAGAATGCTGAAACAACCCGAATTTATCCGCTATGGGACGTTGAAAAAGACGTCAAGCCTATGCAATTCCCGGATGCCAGTGGCAAACGGGTAACGATGATGTACCCGGTTGACGATGAGTTCTGGACGAAGCTGAAAACCTTTGTTGATTACGAGCCCCTCACTGCAATTCCTGAAGACACGCGTAGTGCATTGCTAAGTATTGGTATCGTCAAAGGCAAGCCTTTTGCACCGACAGATAAACAAAAAGAGTTACTGAAGCAGGCCGTCGAAACCGCGCCGAAGATGATCCTGGCCCGGCGACAACTGGGCCGCGATGACAACCGTCAGCTCTACTATAAAGACCGTCAGTATGAAAACTCCTGGGCTGGTGCAACGGCTGAATGGATGCAATATGGCACCCTGGATAAAAACCAGCGGGCGGCCTTCTTCCAGATTGCATACTCCAGCGCCGCCGCCATGGTAATGCATACCACCGGGGCGGGTTCAAAATATCCGTACACGACTAAAGATAAGGAAGGTAAGTTCCTCGACGGAGGTAATACTTATAAATTACATCTCCCACCGAACCCGCCAGCTTCACTATTCTGGGCTGTCACGGCCTACAACATCACCGATGGCACTATGCCGGAAACAGATCAGTTACTTCCTTCCACCAACGGCTATTACGACCTCCCTAAAAACCCTGATGGCTCGATTGACATCTGGTTCGGCCCTAACAAACCTGAAGGTGTGAGTGACAACGCGTTTATCAAAACGCTTGCTGGACGTAATTTCCTGGTAGCGCTTCGTCTTTATGGCACCGAGGATGCCTTCTACGACCAGACATGGATACCTGATGATGTGGTCCAGGTAACGAAATAAGCGGCCGGTGGACTTTTCACTACGGCGGATATTTTGACGTGATATGAGGATGTGAATGTGAAATTTAATTATCTGGCATTAGTCATTGCATCACTGGTTATTAATACGGGAGCTTCGGCGCAATCTGCCCCACTAACGATTAAACACCCCGAGAAATTTGACGCACTCACCCAACCTGCTCCGGATGTCACTATGCCGGAATCCTATGTAAAAGCTGTAGCCCAGCAGGCATATATCTGGGGCTATGCGATGGTGAACCAGTTCAACCGCCGCATGACAATCACTCAGGCACCTTACCCGGCGTTAAATGGCGGGATGGTTCCCGTAGCCCCCATGGGTCAGCTCAGTATGCTGACGGATTACATTAAACCTGAAGAGACATTCGTCACCTGCCCGAATCAGGATGTAGCCTATGGTCTGGGATTCTATGCGTTAGAGAATGGCCCAATTGTTATTCAGGTACCCGATTTTGGCGATCGTTTCTGGGTTTATGCCATCTACAATGCCCGAACCGATCAGATTGCCAATATGGGTAAGCCGTACGGCACTAAACCGGGCTTTTATTTACTTGTCGGGCCCGAGTGGAAAGGAGAAACACCGAAAGGCATCAATGGGGTTATTCATTCTTCCACTGAAATGGCAAACATGATCCCCCGCATTCAAATGGACGATACAAAAGAGGACCGTGCTGCCATTCAGCCTTCTATCAGCGGAGTGATGTCTTATCCCCTCAGTGAGTTCGACGGTAAAATGAAGACGTTTGATTACACCAAAATCCCTGCTATCGGAGACAAGCCTGATCCGGAAGCGGGTGAAGTAAAATGGGTCGTCCCGGATAAATTTTTCGACCAACTGGATAATGTGCTGAAAAAGGTTCCGCCGTTGCCTGGCGAAGAAGCGCAATATGCGCAGTTTCGGCATTTGGTTGACGTCGGTAAAAAAGATCCTCAGATACGCAAGTGGATGAATGAGGCTGCCGAGCAGACGGATAAAACAGTGATTGCCGACTTCTTCAAATGGAAAAATAACGGCGTACCGGCAGGCAACGGCTGGAACCGTTCGAAGAATAATGCTGAGTTTGGTGTGGATTATTACAATCGCACCGGCACATCAAAGTCGAATATGTTCGATAACAAGCCCGATGAAACGCAGTATTTTTATACCGACAACGATGCAACTGGCGCTCAGCTCGATGGTAAACAGAGCTATACAGTAACCTTTGCTAAGGGCCAACTGCCGCCAGTAAAAGGGTTCTGGTCCCTGACGTTGTATAACCAACGCCATCTTTTCAGCCCGAATGAACTTAACCGTTTCTCGCTGGGCACCAAGAATCAGGACCTGAAATACAATAGTGACGGTTCACTTACGCTGTACATCAGCCACTCTTCACCAGGAAAAGACAAAGAGACCAACTGGTTACCGGCACCGGAGGGCATCATTTCTCTTTACATACGCGCCTATTGGGGAGAAAAAGCGATTCTGGATGGCAGCTGGCAGCCCCCAGGAATTGAGAAGGGGCAGTAACTTTTCAGTCAGTTAGCCTTAATGCTGGTCGCAACATCTACCTACCGTTTTAAGACAGGCTGGATAAAGCCAGCTTGTCTACTGTGAAGTGGACGATCTTGAAGAGGAAAGTCCGTTCCTCGCTCATAGCTGTCTGAGTTCTAACCTCTAGGCGGCTTCGTGCAAGGAGCGGACGTTGAGAGTATGATTGATGTCCTCATCACTGAAGCAACAGATCCACTCTGAGAAATCCTGAGACGTATCGAATACTCACTGAGAACTATCCCCATGAATAAACTGGCCTTTTTACTGCTCATCATTGCTGGGACAGCTTCTGCTGCTCCTTCAATTGAAGTGGGTTTTTCTCCCGAGGGTAGTGCGCAAAAGCTGGTTTTGGATAGCATCAATGCAGCACATTCTTCTATCCAAATGGTTGCATATGCATTCCAGGCTAAAGATATTGTTGCTGCACTGGATGCAGCTCACAAGCGAGGCGTTCGAGTAGAAGTAGTTATTGATAAACGTCGAAACAAAGGTAGTACATCACTGGCTGCAATGCGTGATATTACTCGGCATGGAGCAGAGCTGCGAATTGATGGGCATTATCATATTCAGCACGACAAGATGATGATTGTTGATGGTTCAACCGTAGAGACAGGCTCATTTAATTACGCCAAATCAGCAGAGTACAACAATAGTGAGAATGTCATCGTTATTAAAAACATGCCACACATCGTTTCTCAGTATCAGGAACATTTTGCATCCCGATGGGCGATATCTGAACCCTTCGAACATAAAAATCAGGGTTAGCTACTCTCCACGCTAACGGCCTTTGAGGTCCGTTCCTCGCTCATAGCTGACTGAGTTCTAACCTCAGGCGGCTTCGTGCCAGGAGCGGACGTTATCTACTTTCAAAGCATCACTTCTGAGGCTGACCATAACCGCATTCAACTACACTTGTTCATATTTTTCGCCCAGAACAACTACATCAGTCAGGTACGTTTGGTCTGAAAGATTTTAAATCAACAAGATGCATGGCCCTCTTACGATGAAAGTGATATTTGTTCGACACGCGGAAACAGAGTGGAATGTGAGAGGAATTATTCAGGGGCAGAGTGATAGCAAGTTAACCCATCGGGGGTTGCATCAAACCTCAGCCCTACTGGCAGCATTTGGTGCAAGTGATTACCGGGTAGAATGTGTTTACGCTTCTCCGCTTGAGCGTGCCAGGCAAATGGGACAGAGCCTAGCTGAATGCTTTCGTTGCCCATTGATGGCTGAACCGGCCCTTAAAGAACAGGCATTTGGTCAGTTTGAAGGAATGTCATCAGCACAGTTCCTTAAATACCATCCGAACGATGCAAATGCGCTATTCAATCTTGATGCAGAGTATTGTCCACCAGGTGGTGAATCTCTCTCACACGCTTCTCAGCGAATTATGCGTTTTTTATACAATCTGGAAGAAACACGACTTCATCAAACAATATGTATCGTGTCTCACGGACACGTCAGTCAGGGTGTTCTTGCGATTCTAAAAGGAGGGGTTGTCGATGATTTCCCCAGGTATGCACAACCCAATGCGAGTTACTCCGTTTTCGAACTGATAAATGGAAGATGTGTCGCACTCAGATGGGGGATTGCTACACACTTACGTCACCTGAAATAGTCGTTACCTTTAATCCTGCAAGGCCCATCCGACCTGAGCTATCCTGATTCAAACACAACGTCTGCTCCTCGCTCATAGCTGTCTGTCATGTCTGCTTAAGAAACGCCCTTAACGTAGGATATTTAATGAGATGCTCACTCCCTCCTCTCCGGTACTACTATGCTGAGGATAGGCTTTCATTCGGAGAACTATCATGGAAAATATTGCGCTCATTGGTATCGATCTGGTTAAAAACTCTTTCCATATTCATTGCCAGGATCGTCGCGGGAAGGCGGTTTACTGTAAAAAAATTATCCGGCCAAAGTTAATCGAATTTTTGGCGACATGCCCCCCTACAACCATCGCAATGGAAGCCTGCGGAGGCTCTCACTTTATGGCACGCAAGTTGGAAGAGTTGGGGAATTTTCCAAAGCTGAAATCACCACAATTGGTCCGTCCATTCGTTAAAAGTAACAAAAACGACTTTGTCGACGCCGAAGCTATTTGTGAAGCTGCATCGCGTCCGTCTATGCGTTTTGTGCAACCCAGAACGGAATCTCAGCAGGCAATGCGGGCTGTGCATCGTGTCCGTGAACCCCTGGTTCAGGATAAGGTAAAAACAACCAATCAGATGCATGCTTTTCTGTTGGGATTTGGCATCAGCGTTCCACGAGAATCAGCATTTTTAGCCGACTGGGTACCATTCTTGAGGACAGTAGGTTGCCACTTTATCTCAGCCAGTTATTGCTGAAATTACAACAGCATTATAATTATCTTGTTGAGCAGATTAAACAAACCAATAAATCAAAGCCATAATAATCACTATGGAAGATATGATAACCATACTCCCTGAAAACTCGCCTAATGAATTTAAATAACCATTATTATGTTCATTTAGTTTATTAATGGCTTCTTTTTCATTTTCAGCCTCTACTTCAACAAAATGCCTTCTGAAACCTTGTTGTTTCATCTCCTGAGCAACTGAATGTGTAACAGACATTTTTGGGATTGCTTTTGAGATTACTTTTGATTCATCATTTTTTATAAAAACAATATATTTCACCATCATCATCTCCATAAAGGCATTAATTTATACCTCTTTGCTTTGTCAAAGCATCAATAATTCTTACCGCCTGACTGCGATCCGGTACTGCTTCCACCACTAACTAATTAAATTCTCTGATATCTGGCATATAATCTCTCTCGATGAATGTGTACAAAAAGTACGTTCAAAACTATTGCATACACATAAACCATGGAAAAGGTAAATTTATATGTATTTTTGGACGTATCTAATAAGCTTTTTATTTTGACATTATCTTCATATAATAGAGAAACATCACGTTTTGATATTGATTTTTATTATAACCAGAATGGTTTTACACTCTATGTAAATACAGATAGAGAAATAAACACATGAACACTGGCGTTTATAAAGGGGAACATAAATCCCAACGAGCGGAGGTAATGTCGCTCACTTCTCCCGGCTGTATATCCACTTATTGCGTTGAGCCAAGCGTTTCTCACCTCCATCCTACAAGCCGCACACGTGCCTGGTGTCAGGCAGGTACTGAATTTAAACAAGCCGTTTGGCCATTTATCTACGAGTAGAACGTTATCCAAGAACATCGGAAAATACTGGAACTGAAGTATAAGAACAATTACCCGAGCATACGCTTTAGCTCGATAACCGGCCCCTTTCTTGTATTTCCGCCCCAGTCTTTCATTTGTTTTCCTGAAATATTCCCACAGGGTTCAGGGACGTCCGTTATATCCATCCCAGTATGTGGTAATAGCAGTGTCGAGAACTATCTGGCTTTGTTTTGCTGGCTCATCTGCCTCAAATGTTTGCCCCAGAATTGTCGTTTTTTCGGAGCTCGTTATTACTCCTGGGCATTTAAAATTCTCCGCCCTCTGACGTGCCTGAGCAAGCGTCAGTCCATCGGAGTGGTCTTTTTTCCCCTGGTCATAGAACTGCTGCAACAGGGGCTTCATGACCTTGATGCTGTCCGCAGTTTGTAGTCGGGAATTGGGATCAAAATGAATTTTGGCCACGCGACTGACAGCATGACGGGCATTTTTGTCTACACTAGTTTGCTGACTGCTGCAGGCATTTAACAACAATGACGTAATGATGACAGGCAAAAGCTGTTTTAATAAGCGCATGTTATTTCCAATAGTTATAAACATAACCACATAATAAGTATGGATTACCAAAGAAGTAAATGACGCCGATAAATTTTTTATTGTGTATATAGAGACATATCCTATCAGGCTGAAAAGTACATTTATGGACAACCGTTTTCCCGGAAATGGCGTACAGCCATAATCATCACGGTCTTATCCTCAAGGGCATGACATGAGACGTTATGGAAATATAATAATGCTGATAGGGTTATAAGCGTTGCCACTGATAAAGCAAAACAACCCTGGAAGTAATCTATAACCTACATTATTTTTATCTATTTCACTGGAACATCTCCTACCTGAAATTACATTTTTCGCCAGTTTAGAATACTCATTTTTACAGGCCTTTCAGGAGGAGGATTAATCCTGTCCGGGGTTAGGCTTCTAGAATATCTAAATGTCTCATTTTGCACCTTCGCTCCTTTCAGATTTTACTGTCGGGCTTTATCGATGGCGGCTTTCAGTTGTTCGACCGTGGCTGTGCCGGGAAACACCGTGATGTTTTTCGGCGTGGCCTGTCTGACCGGCATCACGATAAGACCCGGTGTCCCGGTCAGACCCAGCGTGCGGGCCAGTTCATCATTTCGCGCAATTGCGGCCATCTGATCGCCCTCCGGGAACGGTTTTTTACCCAAAGCTGCCCGGGTAGCCTGAGAAATATCATCCAGCGTAAGCGCCCCTTCGATATTCCCGATATGGTAAATACCGTTGCGATACCTTACCGTCTGGGACGTATTGCGATGGATATCAGAAAAACTGTGGAACAACTGGCTGCTTCAGATATTCGCGTTCATTGCCTAGCCCTGGGCGGGGTGGATCTGACCAGCCCGACAGGAAAATGACCATGCAGGTCCTCTCTGCTGTGACGGAATTTGAAAGAGATTTGCAGCTTGAGCGTACGCACTCTGGTATCACGCGAGCAAAAGCAGCCGGAAAACGGTTTGGGTGTCCTTCAGTACTGAATGATGAACAGCAAATTACGGTAATTGCACGGATTAACACTGGGATCAATATCAGCGCCATTGCGCGGGAATTTAATACCACCCGGAAACCATACTCCCGTATTGAAGACATGTTTCCACAGGTAAACCGTAGATTTTGATCGCTTAATAAATGATTTTCATTATCATTGCGTTTTCGCATTCGAAATTCACTCAGTTAAAGAGTAATGTTAAATGAAAAAGGTCATCTGCGCGTTAGGAATGGTGCTCACTTCGGTTAGTTCAGCTTTGGCGACGACGTATCCTCTAACGATTGAAAATTGTGGATATAAAGAGACGTTTACCAAAGCCCCTGAGCACGTCGTCGCTCTGGGTCAAAACACCGTCGAAATCCTGCTGCTATTAGGGTTGCAGGATAAGATAGCTGCCAGTGCGTTTTGGCCGACTAAAGTTCTTCCGCAACTCGCTCAACAGAATGCAAAAATAAAACTACTGACGGTTGAGATACCGACGCTTGAATCCATCCTTGCTCAAAACCCTGATTTTGTTCCCGCACAACTGCCTTTGCTGCTCGGCCCAGAAAGTAAAGTCGCCAAGCGCGAAGATCTCGCCACCGTTGGCGTAAATAGCTATATGTCACCTGGTATGTGCGCAACCAAAAAAGATATTGGCGATATGTACGGTAGCCGCCAAAAACTGTGGGACATGACATTCCTTTATAAAGAGATTGATGACTTCGCGAAAATCTTCAATGTCGAAGATCGCGGCCAGGCGTTAATTACCGATTTTAAAAAACGCGAAGCAGATCTTCGCCAGACGTTCGGAAAAAACAAAAAAGACCTTTCGTTTGTGTTCTGGTTCTCAAGCTCTTCCCCCTCCTCTGACGCCTATGTCGGCGGCAAGAACAGCGCTTCTGGTTTTATCGCGAATGTGTTGGGCGGCCATAACGCCATCACCTCAGAAACAGAGTGGCCTACGGTCGGTTGGGAAAGCATCATTGCCGCGAATCCCGATGTGATTGTTGTTTCAAGCCTTGACCGAAATCGTTGGGCACTTGATAACGCGGAAGAAAAGATTAAATTCCTCAATGCCGATCCTGCTGTTAGTCAATTAGATGCGGTGAAAAAAGGTCACATAGTCGTGATGGACGGCCAGGCGATGAACCCAACTATTCGCACAATCTATGGTGCTGAACAAGTTGGCGAACAGCTCAAAAGTCTGGGACTCAATAAATGACCGCAGTGGCACAGCCGATGAAACAGACGTTTCTGCTAGGAGCGTCGAGTATTTTTTCAGTGGTGTTGTTATTCCTGGTGATCGCAATTGGCGTCAGCGTGGGTGAGCTTTCTATCCCGCTGCGAACCGTGTTCTACGCCATTAGCAATAAACTCGGACTGACAGAGGTGCCTCTGAGCCGCATTCACGAAAGTGTGATTTGGGATTTTCGCCTGAGCCGTGCGCTTGTTGCGGCCTGCTGCGGTGCCGGGTTGGCTATCTGCGGTGCGGTACTGCAAAGTTTGCTGAAGAATGCGCTGGCAGAACCTTATGTGCTCGGCGTTTCTGCGGGCGCTTCAACTGGCGCGGTTTCCGTGGTCGTATTGGGCATAGGAACCGGTGCGGTGTCGCTATCTGCCGGAGCATTTGCGGGGGCATTTGCCGCCTTTGTTTTTGTTGCTTTTTTGACCAATGGCGCGCGCGGCGGCAATGAACGCACCATTCTGGCGGGTGTTGCTGCGTCACAGCTCTTCAACGCTATTACCGCTTATACCATCAGCACATCCGCGAGCGCCCAACAGGCGCGCGACGTAATGTTCTGGTTATTGGGCAGTTTCAGCGGCGTGAGATGGCCTGAGTTTCAACTTGTTCTGGTCGTCGTGTTGGTAGGGCTTGCAGTGTGCCTTTACTATTCTCGTGCGTTGGATGCTTTTACTTTTGGTGATGATGCGGCCGCCTCTTTGGGCATCGCCGTTCCCTGGGTTCGCTTAATCCTGTTCACCATCACGGCATTGATCACTGCCACTATCGTCAGCATGGCCGGTTCCATCGGCTTTGTGGGGTTGGTCGTTCCGCATGTCATGCGCTTCTTCTTTGGGCCGATGCATCGCAAGTTGCTTATCACCAGCGCATTGGCTGGCGCCATTTTGATGGTGCTGGCCGATATAGCCTCGCGCTTATTAATCGCCCCGCAAAGTCTTCCGGTCGGCGTGGTCACCGCACTGGTTGGCGTACCGTTCTTTGCCGTTATTATCTACCGCTCAAGGAATAAATGATGAGTATCGCCGCTGAAAATATTACCTGGAGGGTGGGTCAAAAAACCATCGTCAACAACGTCTCGTTGAGCGTTGCGAACGGAGAAACAGTCGGTCTACTGGGTCCTAACGGCTGCGGTAAATCATCACTGCTGCGTATCCTCGCAGGATTACGACACCCCAACTCAGGTGCTGTCACGCTGGATGGGCAAAACATCGCCCGGATTGCCAAAAAACAGTTGGCACGGCGGGTCGCATTTGTGGAGCAGCACGGTATGACCGAGGCAAATATGCGCGTTGTCGACGTGGTCAAGCTGGGGCGTATTCCCCATCACTCTCCGTTCTCTAACTGGAGCACGCAAGATGACGATACTGTCACCGCCGCGCTCCAGCGCGTGGATATGCTTAGCAAAAGCGAACAGGGGTGGCAGAGTTTATCGGGCGGTGAGCGCCAGCGTGTTCACATTGCACGAGCTCTCGCACAATCGCCGACGGAGATCCTCCTTGATGAGCCCACCAACCATCTGGATATTCATCATCAGATACAGTTGATGAAACTCGTCAGCGAACTGCCAGTGACCAGCATTGTGGCTATTCATGACCTCAACCACGCCTCCATGTTCTGCGACGCGTTGATTGTGATGCAAGAGGGGCAGATCGTCACCGCGGGTCGCCCGCACGAGATCCTCACAGAGTCACTGCTTTGGGATGTGTTCAGGGTAGAGACTAAGATTGAAATTTCTCCCTTCCACGGAAAAAAACATATCCACTACATCGCTTAAGACCAGGTCATTAGTATGCCTTTGCCAAATCTGCGGTCAGTCACTCAGCCCTGGCCGCCTGTGTTACTGGGCAGCCAGTTTGTTTTTAATATTGGTTTTTACGCGGTGGTACCGTTTCTGGCCATGTTTTTACGCGACGATATGATGCTGTCCGGCGGACTCATCGGGCTGATATTAGGTTTGCGAACGTTTTCGCAGCAAGGCATGTTTATTGTTGGCGGCGCTTTGTCTGATCGCTACGGCGCACGTATCGTTATCCTCAGCGGCTGTATTGTCCGTGTGGCGGGCTATCTGCTACTGGCATTTGGGCAGTCACTCTATCCGATTATCATTGGCGCCTGTCTTACTGGCATCGGTGGTGCACTGTTTTCTCCATCAATCGAAGCTTTACTGGCAAAGGCTGGAACGCAAAGCGAATTAAGGGGGAAACGTAGCCGGGCGGAATGGTTTGCGTTGTTTGCGGTTTGTGGAGAGCTGGGGGCCGTACTTGGGCCAGTGGCGGGGGCATTGCTGACAGGGTTAGGTTTTCGTCAGGTTGTGCTGGCGGGTGCGGGTGTCTTCGTCGTCGCACTGGTGGTGTTGTTTTTCTCCCTCCCTCCTACGCATGACAGGAAACAGACACTACACATCCTTCCGTGGTGGACGACATTCCATAATCTACGGTTTGTCGCCTTTATTATTGCCTATGGCTCCTGGCTGTTAAGCTATAACCAGTTATATTTTGCGCTGCCGGTGGAAATCCAACGTGCCGGTGGTAGCGAGAAAGATCTTGGCCCGTTGTTTATGCTGGCATCGCTGCTGGTTATTATCCTACAACTACCACTGGCACGTTTGGCTCGCCGCATCGGTGCCGTGCGCATCCTGCCCGTGGGTTTTCTGCTTATTTCTGTCTCATTTCTTAGCGTCGCGCTGTTTGCCGCCACCCCTGCGCCAGAAAACGCACTACGGCTTTTGCCTTCGGTGTGTTTTGTTACGTTACTGACCTTGGGGCAAATGCTGCTGGTGCCTTCAGTGAAAGATTTGATTCCGTGGTTCGCTAACGAATCGACGCTGGGCGCACACTATGGCGCGCTTGCCTCCGCTGGGGGATGTGCGGTACTGGCGGGAAATTTCCTTCTGGGCAACCAACTTGACGACGCGTTGACTCCTTCCTATAAGGCCATTTTCCCGTGGCTACAATTGGCATTTTTTCCGTTCTGTAGCGCGATAGCAATGGTTGTGATTTGTCGGCCTATGCGAAAATAGACATAAAAAAACTGGCTTGTGACGGCCAGTTTTCCAGAATGAAAAGGTGTAGGGATGGTTTTTCTGCACTAATGACTTATCTCATCGTAACGCAATACCCACGCAGGATTTAAATGTAGAAAAATTGTAACGCCTTGAGAGAGAAGGCGTCCAAGGTATATGGTGGTTTTTCCAGATTTTTGCATTCGACAATTTCCATACTTCCTGTAGTTGTTAAGCTCGATTCAATAAATGCCGCGACTTGTTCGGTCCGCAGGTTGCTCAACCTATATTTCTGTTCAAATGTCATGATGTTTCACACGAGCACACCCCTCCAGAACTTCATGTTCCATGATGCTATCATTTGACTGAGAAGCTTCTTGGTCGTTTAGCTACTTATTTTTATTGTATTTAATAAGCTTTCTTACTCTATATCAGGCCATAAAAATCGGGCAGGAATCTTGGGGGGGCGATATCTACAACTTAAGCGACTCACCTGCATTCTGTGCGTAATTGCATGTGACTTGACTACCCGTTTGCTAATCACTTCACCATCGTCAACAAAATTTGCGCATAACTCCCTTCTTATGACGAGTTTTGGTCAGAACGGCTGCTGCGTGCCAACAGCGGACATAATGCGTTTAGAAAGCAGGCCAATCTGCCTGCAGGAATGCCAAGCTAAAGCATCATGATCATTTCATGCCGCCATGCTCTGACTCAGAAAGCTTGATATAGGCGTAGCCGAATTTCTTGTTGGGCCCAACATGATGCGAGGTGGATTGATTGCCTGCCTTTTTTTCTCATCGCGCTGATGAATTCGCGCATCATCAGACCGACATATCCCCTATAGATAATTCAGGGTTTCACGATAAAAAGTGATACAGCAGAACCATCGCATAGCTTGACAGCATTGTAACGGTAGTCACTAAAACGATCCTGCGAAGAACCTTGTCATTACATTTTGAAAAATTCATAACGAGTAGCCTGTTTGCTAATGTTCGATCATCATACATAAACTAGTTAACACTGTTAACTAGTTTATGTATGATTAGCCTCTATCATTCAATGCAGGCAAGATTTATGAAAAAAAATGAAGTACGACCGTTTCGTTCAGCATTACGTGAAATGGTCCGAGAGCTGGGTATGCTCAGTCGTAAAAGCAGCGGAACTGAATTATCTCCCCTTCAGAGCCATATTTTGATTGAACTGAATAGTAAACCTTCCGGTGCAACAGAATTGGCAACTAAGCTCTGCGTTGAGAAAGCGAGCATGAGTCGTACACTCCGCACCCTGATTGAAGCAGGATATTTACTGAGAGAATATGATGGTCAGGACGGCAGAGCTTCAACATTTCGGTTAAGCGATTCAGGAAAGCAACGGCTTTTATATTTGGAAGAAAATGCCGATAGGTTTACTGAGGAGGCTCTTGCCTCATCCTCAGACCAGGAGGTACAGGAATTCCTTAAAACTATCATGCAATTCTCCGGTAGCCTTCGAAACGCACGTCGTCAACGTGAAGCAGGAATGACCCTTCGGCCCATTGAGCCTAGAGATAATGCCGCTATAGCAGAGATCATACGCAACAGTTTTCGGGAGAATAAAATCGATCATCTGGAGGGTGTGAGCCTCCACGATCCCGAACTCGACCATTTAAGTGAGGCATACAATAAGCCTGAAGCAAGATACTGGGTTGTTGAGTCCATGGGAAAAATTGTTGGGGGGGGGGTATCGCTCCGCTGGCTGGTGAAGATGGCATTTGCGAAATGCAGAAGCTTTTTTTCAGCAGTGATGTAAAAGGAATGGGGATGGGCAGACGAATGATCTCCTTCATTATGACTCAGGCTGCTGCCATGGGTTATCAGTCCTGTTATCTCGAAACGCTTGACGAGCTGAAGGATGCCGTTCGTCTTTATGAAATTTTCGGCTTTCGTCATCTCGCCAAAAGACTAGGCGATACAGGCCATAATAGCTGCGGAATCTGCATGCTCAAAAAGCTATAACATGATAAAAGCCTAACTCATATTATGGATTTATCGGATAGCCGCACTTATTGCCCTTATCCGGTAAAATCCCTTTGTTTTATTCAATAATTCTGCATTTCTATAATTCCCATCCTTTATGATGTGGATATTTGGGACAAATGCCACGGTACAATTCACTGAATATGGCTTTTTGGTAACGCAACGAACTTAGCCAAATTTTCAACTGATAACAGTGGGCATGGTTGTTTTCTCAATGTCCATTCCTCGCTCATAGCTGACAGAGATCAACCTGTGGCTGATAAGTACCGAAGCGGACGTTGCTAACGCCACGGTGTTTTAATTGATTAAAAGCAGGTGTAACTAATACAAAAATAGTTGCAGACGCCGTTAGGTAGGATCGGGATATAAAGAAAGTTGTTTCTATCAATCCGTCATTTTTACTTCTGATGGGCGCAATTAGACGCGCCCCTTTTTTAAGCGATTATCATTGATAATTACTTAGATGCATCCCGCAGAGCTTGCTTGATAAAGGCGACGGAGCTCTCAAGAGCCTGCACCGCTTCTGGCTGCAGCGTGGAGAAGAAATGCCAGGCGTGGAACATACCCGGCCAGACTTCCAGATTTACGCGAACCCGGTTATCACCCAGATGAGTTGCGAGCCGCATCGCGTCGCTCAGCATCAGTTCATTCTCTCCAATCTGAACCAGCACCGGCGGCAGACCTGTCACATCGGCAAACACCGGTGATGCCATTGGGTGATTAGGTAAAGCATCGCCCAGGAAGGTACGTGCCAGGAAATCCAGACCGGCCTTGGTGTTCAGAGGATCAAGACCTTCCCGGTTGGTCATGGAGACGCCCGTGTGCTCAAGGTTGGCCCATGGGGAAATGGAAACACCGCCGGCTGGAAGTGGCAGGCCTTTATTACGTGCAGCTACCATAACGGTAACCACCATTGCTCCGCCCGCAGACTCGCCTGCCAGTACGATTTTGCTGGCGTCAAATCCCTGTTCAATTAACCACTCATACGCACGAACGGTATCGGTAACGGGCGTAGGGAAAGGATACTCCGGCGCCAGACGGTAATCCGGCATGTATACCCGTGCGCCCAGCATGCTGGCGTAGTTGCCACCAATACCGTGATAGCCCGACGATTCGCCGACAATGTAAGCCCCGCCGTGGATGTACATCACGATGGCATCTGTTTCAAGGTTGTCAGGAGTCACCAGCGTTCCCGGCACGCCCCCCATATCAACCTCAGTAAAGCTGACACCGGCAGGTGCGGGATTTTTAGCCAGCATCCGAGCGTAGGCGTCACGCACCTCACTCATAGGCGTTACGGTATCCTCACCCGTAAGGATTGGACCCAGACCGGCCAGACTTTCAGACCATTCTTTTACGGCTTGCTTAGTTTGTTGATTCAGCATTGTCATTCCTGTTTGCATTTGCGTTATAAGTGAACAGGAATCTATAATATATAAACATTTGGGGAATGTGCTTCCCATATTAGGGTACTTTATCGCCCGTATTGGATGAGATAAATAAAGCATGGAGATCAACAGCATTGGTGACATCGCCGCGTTCGTCGCGGCTGTAAAAGCCGGGAGTTACACCCACGCCGCGGGTTCTCTTGGGCTCACACGTTCTGCCATTGGCAAGAGTATTGTCAGGCTCGAAACGCGTATGGGGGTTCGTCTCCTTAACCGTACCACACGGAGTCTGAGTCTCACCGATGAAGGGAGGGTCATGTTCGATCGTTGCCGACAGATACTGGATGACCTGGAAGAGGTCGATGCCGCCATGGCCATGCGCAGGGGTAAGCCAACGGGGACTCTCCGGCTGAGTGCGCCGCTTTCTTTTGGGCAGCGCCATATCCTTCCCATTCTGGATGTTTATCTGAAAAAGTGGCCGGAACTTCGTGCGGAGGTGTCCTTTAGCGACAGGTTTGTTGATCTTATTGAAGAAGGCTTTGATATTGCCATTCGCATCGGTGAACCTCGCGATGACTCACGTATTCTTACCCGTACAATTGCTTCGCAGCACATTGTCACTTGTGCATCACCCGAGTATTTATCCTCACGGGGCGTTCCAGAAACACCCGCAGACTTAACCGGGCATGACACTATCTTTCTTCTGAGTGCAGAAAAGAGACGCAGCTGGCGGTTTGCGACCCCGGAAGGCACTTTTGTTTATGAAGGGCCTGGCAGGCTTAACCTCGACAGTTCTGAAGCCATGCGTGCATCGGCTATTTCTGGGTTCGGAATCGTCCACTTACCCACCTATTTGCTAGGCGAGGATTTGCGTAGTGGAAGATTGGTGCCTGTTCTTGAGGAATATCCTTTTCCTCCGGAACCTATTCGGGTGATTTATCCCAGCAAACGACACTTATCACCACGAATCCGCTCTTTTATTGACCTGCTTATTGAAAGCTGGGAGCAAGGATCACCTTGGGAATAAGGAATTTCCATCCATACATATCCCAAACGCTGCTGTTCGCGCCGGTGTAGTGAAAAATATGTATCTGGTTGATGTTGGTATGTCGCCGAGTTTTGAAGAAGCCTGAAATGCCTCCTGGTAGGTTTCGATATTTTCAGACAGCAATATAAAGAGAAGTTGGCCAAGACTCGAATTATCTAAATCTTAGAGAATATGCGTGGTTAAGTATCACAGCAGACCAGCGATGTAAAAATAGGTGCCGGAGTGAATATTGGGTAATTTTGGTTAATGGAGGTTGCTTGTTGAATGTTATTTTTTTGTCAACTGCAATGCACTTATCTTTATTGGCGTTAACATTTATAAATCACAGCCTCATTTTTAACATGCCATTGATCATAAAAAAAACAAAGATGTTTGCAATAGTAAGAATTTATTTCGAATTGTAAGTGCGCGGTAATTTCGCAATGTCTATATTTCCTGTTTCAGGTGAAAGAGTGTACTAAAATAAAGCTTTCGGTAAATTCATAGGTTGATAATATTAACCTGGATACCTCTCTTTATGTTTACCGAAAAAGGGATGTATTTCCTGTCAAATAAATAATTAGCATCCTATTCACTTTTGTATTTAACGCAAAACCAATACTCATCCCACCAAAAGGCAAAACTGTGCCCGACTCGAATCAAAATGTAGCCTCAACACCTGACCTTAATGCCATTGGTTCATGGACGAAAGACGATTACGCTTCCCTCTCTGCCAACTTTATCAGCCAGATGACAGTTCCACAGATTCAGCAGATGAAACACCCAGACTGGGTGACGGGCAAGGCGATTTCGGGGTTTACGGCTGAACATATTCCAGTACTGGCCGTTGATTTTTATAGCATCACCGGGGAATGGCTCAATAACCTCAATAGTACGGCGACAAAAGCAATCACGCCTGATCAAATGACGCGTTTGACCTTCTACAACCTTTGTAATCTTGATAAAGAACATTTAGGTCAGTTAACGGCTGCTCAGGTGGCGGGTATTAATGATAATTACCAGTGGTATTCTTCCGCCTGGCTGAACAATCTTACCACGGAAGCCTTCAGTGGCATTCCGATTAACAAGCTCAACCAGATAAAGTTAATTGATTTAGCTGCGCTGAATCGCGACCATATTGCGGTTATATCTGCGGAAAATCTTCACCAACTCAATGATGGCCACCTGTCGTCTTTATTGGCAAATCAAGTTTCTGCGATTACCGATCTGAGCATGTTGACGAGTAATCAGTTTAGCCTACTTAATATTTCTGAATTGCCCGCGTCATTTTTCGCGAATATGAACCCGGTGCAATATAACGGACTCACCGCACACCAAATTTCTACCTTAAGCATCGACCAGGTTAAGGTCATGAAACACGTTGACGAGGTTCAGGCTTCTTCAATGGTAGGTTTCACGGCTGAACAGATGGCGAGTATCCATACTGAAGAAGTCACATCAGCCAAGATAAATAAACTGAGTACTGCGGCATTGCTGGCGTTAACGCCAGATCAGATCGCTTTTATTGGTGACCTTAATAATCTCGATAATGCGCATCTGAAAGCACTAACTGCCGCTCAGGTTAATGCTGTCGAGGGTATCAGTACATTAAGTAGTGAACAGTTTGCTTTATTAAACTTATCGGGGATATCAGCTTCAGCGATCAGAGGATGGGCCGTAACTGAGTACGCTAATCTTACCGCTCATCAGATTTCCACCTTCACCCCTGAACAAATGAATGCATTGCAACATATTGACTGGATCCCCACTGCGGCAGCCAGTGGTTTTACCGCCGCTCAAATGTCCTCTTTTAGCAATGACATGCTTTCCCTGCTAACGGCGGATCAGGTTGCGGCTATAACGCATCTGAACGCATTAACTTCTCAGCAGTTTGGCAAGTTAGATATTTCCCTGCTTTCTGATGCCACTATTAGTGGTTTGAGCAAAACGGAATATGAAGGACTGACCGCTCAACAGATAGCGACCTTAACACCAGGTCAGATAAAGGCCATGCTGCATACCTCGTGG
>NZ_LXEP01000043.1 GCF_001654835.1 Buttiauxella gaviniae ATCC 51604 | reverse complement strand
ATGCCAGATGCTGCCGCTACCGCCTTTACCGCAGAGCAGGTGCAAAATATTAGCATCAGCATGGGCTACTTCACTGCGGGCTGGTTAAACAATCTGAGTACTGCGGCATTCCAGGCACTGACCCCGGTACAGGCAAGTCAACTGTCCACCACGACACTTGCGGCACTGGATAATAAACATCTGGGCGCATTAACCGCTGAACAAATTGGCGGCATGAATAATTTCGGCAGTCTGAGCAAAGAGCAGTTTGGTCTGTTAGATATATCCAGACTATCAACCTCCGTTATCAACTCTTTGAGCCGTCCGCAGTACGAAGCGATTACCGCCAACCAAATCATCAGCTTAAGTACTGACCAGATTTACGCAATGAATCATGTGGACTGGTTGCTGAGTAAAGCTATTTCCGTGTTTACGAAGGAGCAACAGCAGAGCATTAGCGTCAGCATGGGCTACTTCACGTCTGCATGGTTTAACAGCTTAAGCACAGAAACCATTAAAGGTGTAACTGCTGAGCAGTTATCCCATATTGATGCGTCTAATTTCCGTGAGTGGGACAATAGTCACCTGGCAGCATTAACAGCAGAGCAGGTTGCCGTTGCACCCCATCTGAATGTTCTGACAGGCGAACAGTTTGGGAATTTAGATATTTCTGGGCTTTCTGTTGCGGCTATTGGTGCGTTGTCAAAAACGGAATATCAGGGACTGACAGAGAAACAAATCTCCTCATTAAGTGCAGAGCAAATTCAGGCAATAAAGCATATTGAATGGCTTCCTGATGCAATTATCAACGTGCTTACTATGGACCAAATCGTTTCATTCGGCGATCGCATTGCTCAGCTTACGGCGGCACAGGTCCTGGTCATGAATCATTTGCAGGAGCTGACTTCCGACCAGTTCGGTTTACTGAACATTTCCGGGTTGCCTGCTTCAACGATGGGTAATCTGACAACAACTGAATATGCCGGTCTGACGGCTAAGCAAATCACGGCATTCAGTACTGAGCAGATTAATGCACTTCAGCATATTGACTGGATCCCCGCTGCGGCAGCCAGTGGTTTTACCGCCGCTCAGATGCCCTCTTTTAGCGATGACATGCTTTCCCTGCTAACGGCGGATCAGGTTGCGGCTATATCGCATCTGAACGCATTAACTTCTCAGCAGTTTGGCAGGTTAGATATTTCCCTGCTTTCTGATGCCGCCATTAGTGGTTTGAGCAAAACGGAATATGAAGGACTGACTGCTCAGCAGATAGCGACCTTAACTCCGGGCCAGATAAAAGCAATGTTGCATACTTCATTG
>NZ_LXEP01000042.1 GCF_001654835.1 Buttiauxella gaviniae ATCC 51604 | reverse complement strand
AAGTCAACTGTCCACCACGACACTTGCGGCACTGGATAATAAACATCTGGGCGCATTAACCGCTGAACAAATTGGCGGCATGAATAATTTCGGCAGTCTGAGCAAAGAGCAGTTTGGTCTGTTAGATATATCCAAAGTACCAACATTCGCTATTAGTCACTGGAGCAACGAATTTAAGGGACTAACATCCGGGCAAATTGCCAGCTTAAACGCTGAACAAATTAATGCTATGGGACATGCAGCGTGGATGCCGGATGAGGCTGCTGCAGGGTTTACGGCAGAGCAGCTAAAAAATTGTACGCAGAATTTCTACTGGTTCTCTGCTGGCTGGTTTAATCATCTGACGAAAGAAGCATTCCAGGCAATAACACCTGAGCGTATTGGCGATATTTTCCTTGACGCATTTAATGGCATGAATGCTGAGCACCGTAGTCTATTAACCGCAGATCAGGTCGGAGGGATAACCTATAACTTCTGGTTCTTCACGTCAGACTGGTTTAACAGCTTAAGTCCTGAGGCGATGAAAGGTATCACTGCTGCTCAGTTCCCTCATCTTCAGCAGGGTAATCTTACTCATTGGGATAACCAGCATCTGGCCGCCCTAACCGCTTCCCAGGTCGCGATTGCTCCGTATATAGACCAATTGTCCAGCGAACAGTTTGGTAATTTAGATATTTCTGGGCTTTCCATTGCGGCTATTGGGCAGTTGTCAAAAACGGAATATCAGGGACTGACAGAGAAACAAATTTCCTCATTAAGTACGGAGCAAATTCAGGCTTTGCAGCATTTAGATTGGATAGGTGTGGCTGCAGTAGGCGGATTCACTGCGGATAAAATGTATCGTTTTGGCAATGATATCTCCGGCCTTTCAGCAACAATCCTGAATAATATGAGCCTTGATGCTATTGCATCACTCACATCATTACAGCTTAACAGTCTGAATCCTGTCGCGTATGTAGGCCTGGATTTTCAGCACTTCGTAGCCCTGGGCCAGTTCTCTGATGAAAGCAGTTTATTATCATCACTGACTACCGATCAGTTGCTAACCGTTTCTCAAATGATGTCTCTTAATCAACAAAGCGAGCTGTCTGAAAGCCAGCAGACGTTAATTAGCACATCTGTGGATGCTGGTTTCTCGCTAACGGGTATCGTCAATGACTCAGCGTTAAGAAGCATCATGAGCAATCAAATCGCCAGTGATGCTTCATTATTCAGCTTTACATCCATTGAATCCGTTCTTAAAGATTTTGCCTCGCAATTAACAGGTAATCTTACGGAAACCCAGTTTGATGACATAAAAAATTATGTGCAGGCGATTGGCAATATCTGCGGGACTGATTCGGCAATCTATTCATTGGTCAGTGGCTTGATAGGTACGAATGGCGCATCTGTTCACTGGACGGCGACGGGTGAAGGTGAACGCATTGGTAGCCTGAATACTGGCTCATCTGTGACGCAATTTAACCAGTTAATTTCAACATGGTTTGATGGTGCGAACGATCCGAAGTCTTCTTCAACGGCTCATGTAGACGGTCGCCCGTTATTCGCTAAAGGTGGACCAACCATCAATGACATCCATCAGGGCGGAGTGTCCGATTGTTCATTCCTCTCCACGCTCCAGACGGTTGTAAATGTTGCACCTGATTTCATCAAGTCAATGTTTGTTCAGAACCCGAACAATACCTACAGCGTGCGTTTCTTTCAAAACGGTGTGCCTCATTGGGTAACGGTAGATGGCGAGGCATATAGCAGTGGAGCTAACTCAAGCACTTCAAGTTGGGTGGCGATTGCAGAACGCGCGAATGTCGCTTTTGAAGCAGCCTATTACACTGATGTAAATAGTTACTCAAGCCTGGCTGGCGGAAAAGAAAAGATAATGGAAGTCACAGGCGACACGCTGACTTCATTCCGTGCCTTAACGACGACAGAGGAAAAATGGAACACCACGGATTTTGAACTTCTGAAAACCGCGGTACTGGATGGTGCACCTGCGCAACTTTCTAGCTGGGAGGAATTAAAAAATCCCGTTACCGGACAGACAAATCTTGTTGGTGGTCACGCATATGCCATTATCGGCTTTGATGAAAACACCCAAAACTTTATTCTCGCCAACCCTTGGGGAGCTGACCGTAACGATAATGTTGAGGGCACATTTGAAGCCTCAATGGATCATATGTGGCAGGGCGGAAATTTCAGCACGGGTATTGCGTTCGTAAATTCAAATGCAGCCTCGGGCGCTGCGGGGCAACTTGTTCATGCCATGGCGGCAATGAATACGTCACCTTCCGCAGCACTCGATACCAGTGCATTAGCAGTTAATGTGAATCACACTACCCTTACTGCTTCACATGTCTGATAAGTAAACCATAATATCTCCACCCGGTCAGGGTGGAGATATTATTCCTTGATGGTTAGGATTTTCAATTAGGGCTTTTAGTTGTCTTTTAACCATGAACGACAGCGGCGAGAACCTGACTTCACTTGGGGCTGAACGTTGTTTCATAGAAAATGCTGGTTTAGTGCAATTTTTAACCTGAAACGCATTTTTCAGGCACACTGATCCATAAACCCTGTTTGCAGCCATCGATTTTTCACCATCGCATGATTTCTTTCTGACAGTAATTCCGTTGCGCGCATCCGGTCGCCGCAAAGAATACATCTGTACCAGCGTGGCACTGAGAGTGAACTGCGGTTTGTTAGCGGGAACAAACTCGCTCTGTGTCTGTGTTGTCATAGGGTTTCTCTGTCAATAAAAAACGCCAGCGGCGATGGCTGGCGTATGGGATGGGGTAATCAGGGTCTGAAATGTATGCTGGTAAATGACTGCCGTCAGTCGGTGGATAATGCTCTGCAAATGCCATCCTGCCCGATATACCGGTTGAGGACCGTACCAGCATCCGGTTCAAAGTTCCACGCTAGCCAGACCATCCGGCCTTCGGGGTCGTTAACCACCAGACGGAAGTGACTGCCCTGGTTGTCTTCAATGGCGATGTTGTGGTACCGGCGGGTAACAGCTTCGGCCTGCTGGCGAGTGAATGAACCCGACGGTAGTAATTGAGATTCAGGCATTCGGTGTAACTTAAAAGCAAAAGACCCTGACGCAGCGAGTCAGGGGCTGTGGGAGTATTCGGGTGTGTGGAGATTGTCAGTAACCGGTTTGTACCTTATACAGCCTCAGGGTTTTGCTGCCCCGGACAATCTTCACATACAGAGCATTATCTTTCGAGCCACGCACAAACCCGGCCTGCACATCGCCCTTACAGTCACTACCATCGTAAGGAACATTGATGCCGGTCTGGCGCGCCAGGTCGATAACCCCGAAGCTTACACCTTCACAGGCAGGTCCTGAATCAGGGCAAACTTACGGTCATGACTTACGCCGGTCAGCGAGCACATGTAGGTGTTTATGTCGTTCCCCTGGCACCAGTATTCCTGGCCGGGATTGTCTTTATCCATCAGGCTTGCCGGAAGCTTCGCGGCACCGGTACTGAAGGTGGCGAGTGACAGAATGAGGGCGGGTATCCGAGACGTTTCGAGGAGTGGGCATCGGACGCCATTTAATGAGCCATATAGCAAATATCGCCCGAGAAAAAGAGTGTTTAATGCTCAATTGGTTATCAGTCTGTAGGGGCTAAGGTCATTGACTGTGTTAACTATCACAGGCTTTTTGGACAAGCCATATCTGACCGGGCTAAATCGGTTCTGTCGCATTAAGAAATCGTCAGGAAACATGCTGTTTTTTATGGTGTTATCTGACTATTTCATTGATCTTAATTGCCTTCCAGCGCCTACATTATCCCGCCGATGTTATCGCTCAGTGTGTTCGCTGGCCTTGCGTCTGCGCAATCTCGAGGAGATGATGGCAGAGCGTGGCGTTATCGTTGATCATTCCACGCTTCACCGTTGACTCATCCGTCTGGTGCCGTTGCTAGATAAGGTCTTTCGTCGGCATAAACGAACTGTGGGCTGGCGGTGGCGAATGGATGAAACCTACATCAAAATCAAAAGGTAGTGGGAATACCTGTGCCGGGTAGTCTATACCACAGGTCAGACTATCGACTTTCTGCTGACGGCAAAACGAGATGCAGCGGCAGCTCTTCGATTTTTCCGCAAAGCCATTCGATACCACGATGTGCCCGAGATGGTCACTATCGATAAAAGTGGTGCCAATACGGCAGCGTTGGCCATACTTAATCCCGACAAACCAGAAGAAGGAACCATCACTATCAGGCAGAGTAAGTATCTGAACAACCTTAGTGAACAAGATCACCGGAATATCAAACGCCGGACACGGCCAATGCTGGGATTCAAGTCGTTTCGCCGGGCACAGACACTCCCAGCCACATTGAGTTGATTCATATGATACGCAAAGAGCATTTGATCATCCAGCCGGCGACGGATTGTCACCAGCTGAACAGTTTACCTGAATAATCGACAACGCCGCTTTTGCTAACCTGCTGCCGTTAACGCGATACAACCCTGAAAAGTGCGTCCCCAGTAATGCGAAATAGCACAAACCTTCATTGCAATAATCGAACTGACAGGAAACTGACGAATGGTATCCAGCAATTTAGCCCCGGAAAACTTATGGTTAAATGCAATGCTCAATCGCTCATCCAGACGCAGACCTTAAAGAAGTTTTTAGTCAAATCGATAGCGATAACTTTTATTGAGTTCATGATGGATTAAAAATTGTGGTTTGTTGTGGAAACGTTTTCTATCGGAAAAGGTTTCCCAGTATGATAGCCTTGAAGCCATTCAACTCCTAGCTGTGTTAGCATATCTTGAATTTTCTGATTCTCCACAAATTCGGCAACAACATCTAGATTCTTCAATTTGGCGGCTGCGTAAAAGGATTTTGTTGTGTGGAGGTCAAATTCGTCGACAAGTATGTTTCGTATGAATGAACCATCAATCTTCAATATATCAACATCTAGAGCCTTCAGGCGTGAATAACTGGAATGCCCAGTCCCAAAGTCATCAATGGCTATGCGACATCCTAGTGTACGTAATTCCTGTATAAGGGGGGATACTATTTGTATATCAAAAACATCGGCCTCGATTATCTCAAAAATAACTCGCCGAGGATTTACTTGATAAGACTCAAAAAGTGCTTTAATTTTGGATAAAAAATTTGAATTATATAATGTACTCGGCATTAAATTAATGGAGAAACTCTGTTTTGCACATGCATTATTATTTGTCATAAATTTAAAGGTTTGCTCTATTATTACCATATCTAAGTCCGTAAGTAATCCAGCATTACTCGCCATTGGTAAAAATGTATCAGGAAATATAATTTCTCCATCACCCCCTTTCATACGCATAAGAACTTCATAATAGGTTTTCTTGTCCTTAGTAGACACAATGGGTTGAACAAAAAGCATAAATGCATGTTGATCAATTGACTGTTGGAGTCTATGCCGAATTTTACCCATGGTATATTTATCTTGTTCTATTGCTGGCACGTGTAATAAAGGTGTCCCTGTTTGCATAGAAATCGTGGTTTTTTTGTGTAATTCTCCGATCAATACAGAAACTTGACTTTTTTCAGGAATGAAATTTGTATATACAATTCCATAGCAGAGACCTAATTTCACTTCATTATTCCAGATGAACCTAAATTCTTTTATTTTACTGTTTAATACATCGATGCGATTAAGTTCTTTTTGTTTAAAAGTTATAACTACGCCATATCCTTGAATATAATAGAAGTCTTCCCCATGATGTAAGAATGCTAATAAATAAGAACGTAATGATGTGATGAAGTTAAATCGTAAGGATATGCCATAGATATGTGAAAGCGGGGCGACCTCAGGTAAGTTAATTAAACATAAACAGCTATAATGATTTCTGGAAATATCTTCCTTTAAAGCTAAAAGGCTAGGTATTTTCGTGTTTGGTTCCAGTTTTGAAATGTATTTAAGGTGGTGGACATATGAACTTATTCGTGACGTGTTAAATGTTACCCATATAAAAGCACAAGAAGAAACAAGCAGTACGGATGCAGTGAATAATGATATATCCGCACTGTTACTTAAATTGCTGATGGCTATGCCATAAGTACTTTTATTCAACTCAAAGGTGGTACCAAGAGATACGAATAACCACACTGGTAGCATAAGCACATTACTATAAGTAACTCCAAGCCATATCAGAAGAGGTAAATACCAACAAATGAGAAAGCTTGTAAGTAAGTTTAGTGAATACATATATAAATATATTGAACTAAGAATTGATGCAGAGAAGAATATGATATAAAGTGATTTTATATTTGTAGATGGAAAACTTTTTGACGTTATAAACCTTAATGCTCTCTTGTTTTTTTGGAAGGATGAGAACAAGAATGAAAAAAAAGGAACCCCCAGTAAACATGAGTTACACAATAACATGCAATCAACAAGGAATCTAATGGTAGTGTAGTTATAATGATGTTCTCCAGTTAATTTTAACGTTACCACTTGCCAATAAAAAATACCCATTAGACTATTGAGGAAAATTATTGTCGATATTTTTATTAGGGGTTTTGAATTGTACCAAAAATGATTGGCATGTTTTTTTTCAGAAAGAAAGTAATAAATAAGAGTACTTGTGCCTGCGGCTAATAGAATTGAAAGGAGATGCAGATAGCTTAATGCTTGGTATTTATCTTGAAAGTAGCCACAAGCTAGCACAATTATAATTGCTGGTAATGAATTGGATTTAAAATAAAGAAAAAATGATGTTAATAATGGTAGTGATAAAATATAAAAAAAAGGTAGGTTATGTTGAGGTTCATTTGTTGTAACATGCAAAACATTAATACAATAAAACACCAACATAAACAACACGCCTAATAAACATTTCTTTGTTATTTTTGAATGTAATAACCCTATCATTTAACAATCTCTATATATTTTTGGTATCAATTGATTTTGTGAATACATACGATAATAACATATGTAAAACACTTCACATCAAAATATCTTACTGTGTAACCATCATTTTTATTGCCCATATATGGGCGGCCCCAGTCGATATTAGGATACACCCCTTATATAGCAACTCTCAGTTCTCAGGTAATGACTCCAATTACCAGTTGTGCCGTTATCATTCTTGGCTCAGCAAGATCTGACACCCAGCAACTTGGCGTTATCGTCAAAAAAATGATACCCCGCCATGATCATGACCTGTGGGATTTCCAAGACAGAATTAACCAAGCACTCAAATTCAGGATGGGAAACGATGCAGGTTTTGTCACATTGATGGGCGAATGGTTGGCATCGACCCCCACTGAAAGTGAAATTTCAAGTTTTTTTCGTTATCTGGCGTCCACAGGAAAACTTGACGAAGATACTCAGAAATTATGCCAGCATTATCTCAATGAGAGATATATCGCTTCAGGAATTCCGGCTCATGGTTACGATACCCTCTCTGACCTCATAAGACCTGTCACGCACTCCTTACTTGATGTATTGGCAGGACCTATACATCAAAAATATGGAATGTGAGAGGCTTAGAAATGATTGGAGTTTCTTTCATTTCAGCGGATTAACTGACTAGTAATTTTTAAATCGCACCGATCTGCTATTCGTAGAGTAACAGCGATGTTAGGAATGTCTTCATTAGTTGGAAGAAGAACTGCGAACTTCCGCTGTTCGCTCATAGCTGACTGTAAGATGTGATTGTGTCGAATCTCGCGTTAGCGACATCCGACACAATCACCGTTTTACCAGACCTTTTCGGCAAGTTCCGTCACCAGGCGCACTTTGTCCCACTGCTGCTCGGCAGTCAGGCTATTACCCTCTTCTGTTGAGGCAAAGCCGCACTGTGGGCTGAGGCAGATTTGGTTGATATCGACATATTGCGCCGCTTCGTTAATACGCTGTTGAATCAACTCCGGGTTTTCCAGCTCACCATTTTTGGTAGTGATCAAACCTAAAACGACCTGCTGATGACCCGGCCGCACAAAGCGCAGCGGTGCAAAATCACCGGAGCGGTCGTTATCGTATTCAAGGAAGAAAGCATCCACATTGACGCTGCCGAACAACACTTGCGCAACTGGCTCGTAGCCACCCTCTGAAATCCACGTGGAACGGAAGTTACCGCGACAAACATGCAGGCCGATAACCAAATCATCCGGCTTTCCTTCCAGCGCTTTATTCAGTACCTGAGCATAGATTTGCGCCAGTTTGTCTGGGTCATCCCCACGCTCGCGGATCTCTTTACGTTGGGCATCGGAACACAGATAAGCCCAAACGGTGTCATCAAGTTGCAGATAGCGGCAACCTGCAGCGTAAAACGCCTGAATCGCATCGCGCCATGTCGTCGCCAGATCGTCAAAATACTCTTTTAAATCAGGGTAAACACTACTGTCGATAGCATTGCGGCCACCACGGAAATGCAACACGCTTGGGCTTGGAATGGTCATTTTTGGCACCGCGTTGCCGCTGATGCTTTTCAGATAGCGGAAATCTTCCAGCATTGGGTGCGAACCAAATCCGAGCTTGCCCACCACACGCACGCTATGCGCCTTGGTCTGTACCCCATTAAACTGAATGCCCTGCTCAGATTCATAACGTTCCACACCTTGCAGCCCGTCGAAGAAATCAAAATGCCACCATGCCCGACGGAACTCGCCATCAGTCACCACATGCAGACCGCATGCACACTGCTGCTCGACCGAAGCACGAATCGCATCATCTTCAACTTTGCGCAACTGGCTGGCATCGATTTCACCTGCAGCAAACGCAAGGCGAGCATTTTTGATAGTGGCTGGACGTAAGAAGCTACCGACGATATCGGCACGGAACGGGGCGCGATGTTGTGTTGACTGTGGCATGTGTTTTCTCCGCTAACCCGGCTAATTAATTTAGTCAGGTGATAATTCATTATTTGAATATTTAGCCGTCTGGACGGCTGTTTGTGTGATTGAGAATGGCAGATGCTGAACATGAGGACAAACGAAGATCTTTCATGGTTATTGAAAATAATTCATGTTGTTAAGATGCTGTAAATTCAAAGTTGATCTACATCACACTTTGCCGTCTAATATGACGTCCTGTTTTTGAGCCTCCCGATTATGATTGTTCGCCCGCATCAACACTGGTTTATTCGCTTATTTGTCTGGCATGGTTCGGTTCTACAAAAAATCTATTCACGCCTATTACTGAACCTCGCGCTTTCCATAAGCGTCATTTTCTTTCTCCCCTGGTATGAAACCCTCGGCATTAAGCTGACTACAGCACCCTTTAGTATTCTTGGTGTGGCGATAGCGATTTTTCTCGGGTTCAGAAACAGCGTCTGTTACGCACGCTTTAACGAGGCTCGCACCTTGTGGGGGCAACTGGCGATTACTCAGCGTTCGTTTTTGCGCGAGACAAAAAGTCTGTTGGGTGAAAACCAGAGTCAGATTACGTCGTTTGTGAATTTGCAGATTGCCTTTTGCCATGCGCTCAGGCTCACATTGCGTAAGCGCCCGATGGAAGAAACGCTGAAAAAATTCTTAACTGCCGATGAATTACAGTGGGTGATGAAAAGCCACGCGCCCTGTAACCGCATACTCTTGCTGATGGGTGACTGGCTCGCCGATAAGCGCAAACAGGGCCTGATTTCCGATGTAGTGTGGAGCAGCCTGAACCATCATCTGAACGATCTTTCAGCGGTTGCCGGAGGCTGTGAGCGTATTGCCAACACTCCGTTGCCGTTCGCCTATACGCTGATTTTGCATCGCACCGTTTACCTGTTCTGCATCATGCTGCCGTTCGCTTTGGTCACCGACCTACACTACATGACACCGTTCTTGTCAGTATTTGTTTCATATACCTTTATTTCGCTTGATACGCTGGCTGAAGAGCTGGAAGAACCGTTTGGCACAGAAGACAACGACCTGCCGCTCGATGCTATTTGCAATACTATTGAGCGGGATTTACAGGATATGGATGAGAGTGAGGCAATGCCTGAGAAGTTGCGGCCTAACCGCTATTATCGATTAAGTTAGTCGCACTATTTATTCATGCATACCCTAAATAATTCAAGTTGCAGGTAGGCGGCAAGAGAGCAAATCCCCAGGAGCTTACTTGAGTAAGTGACTGGGGTTTGCGACAAATCTGCAGGAGCTTACTTGAGTAAGTGACTGGGGTTTGCGACAAATCTGCAGGAGCAGATTTGAACGCTGTTTGCAGCGGCCCCTAAGGGGTGAGGCTCATGGATGAGCCGAATAGTGCAGCCAACACCCCTGCAGCTTGAAGTATGACGGGTAAAGCGGCTTAGAAGATTGGGCCGACAAAATCACGCTTGCCTAAAGCCACCCCTGCCTGGCGCAGGATGTCGTAAGCGGTAGTAAAGTGGAAATAGAAGTTCGGCGTAGCGAATTTGTACACGTAGTTGCGAGCGGTGAAACGCAATTCGTGTTCACGAGCCATCACAACAATTGGGCGCTCGTCGTCGCCAGCGAGTTGCTCATCACTAATGCCTTTCATGAACTCAACCGTTGCTTTGATACGAGTCTGAAGCTGTTCAATAGTGGTTTCGTTATCTTCCATCACCGGAGCATCAACACCCGCCAGGCGAGCAACGGCACGTTTAGCCATATCGGTGGTAATTTGCACCTGGCGCACCAGCGGATACATATCTTCCGCCAGTGATGCAGTCAGCAGGCTCTCTTCCGTTTTGCCGTTCTCTTTCGCCCAGTTAGCCGCTTTCTCAAGGATTGCAGACAGGTTGCTTAAACCCAGGATGAACTGTGCATTGGTTTCACTGTAAATCGACATTGTGACTTCCTTTAGATATGACAAATTTGAGGCAAAGATTACACCCACTTAGCGCCCTGCGGATAGCAAATTCACGACTCACGCAAAGCTAAATCCTTCATCAGCCCAACCGGTGATTCCACCAATCATAATTTTCACCGGGCGGCCCAGACGCGCCAGTTTTAAAGCTGCGCGATCAGCACCGTTGCAATGCGGGCCGGCGCAATAAACCACGAATAAGGTATCTGCAGGCCATTCGGCCATGCGTTCAGCCGACATATCGCGATGGCGCAAATGCAAAGCACCAGGAATATGGCGACGGGCGAATGCTTCCGGTGAGCCGACAACATGCAGCAGAACAAAATCCATATCTTCGTCTTTCATTGCGCTATGCACATCATCGCAGTCTGTTTCGAGACACAAACGCTGGAGAAAATGAGCAGCGGCGATTTCTGGGGCAGCGGCTGGATAATCAGTAACGTAACTCATAAATACTCCTCATGATGGTGAGATCTCACTATAGAGCGCAGCGTGTGGCTTGACGTATGGCAGAAATGACAGATAACGTGAAGATCATGACAATCGTTCGGGATATCCCTTTGCAAAACCCTCTAGTTGTTGCGCTGGCATATGACGGCCTGTGTACCTTTGAATTTGGTGTCGTTGTTGAAGTGTTTGGCCTGCCGCGTCCGGAAATGGGCGATAACTGGTATCAGTTTGCGGTCGCAGGAATCGAACCAGGCGAGCTTAGAGCGACTGGAGGTATCCGGCTGGCGGTCGATGGTGGTCTTTCTTTGTTGGAAGATGCCGGAACGATTATTGTGCCCGGATGGCGAGGTGCCGATGAGCCGGTTCCACCACAGTTGTGCGAAGCGTTACGCACGGCACATTCACGCGGTGCGCGGATTATGTCGATATGCTCCGGCGTATTCGTGCTGGCAGCCAGCGGCCTGCTCGATGGGTTACAAGCCTCAACCCACTGGCGTTATACCGAAAAACTTCAGCAGTGCTACCCTGCCATTCAGGTGATGCCAGATGTGTTGTATATCGATAACGGATCGGTACTGACCTCTGCCGGAAGTGCCGCTGGTATCGATTTGAGTTTGCATCTGGTGCGGCGGGATTACGGCCAGGCTGCCGCAAACAGCGTGGCGCGCCGACTGGTCGTCCCCCCTCATCGCGTTGGCGGGCAAGCTCAGTTTATCGAACAACCTATTCCGGTTGCCTATGAGAGCAAGCGTCTAAGCCCGCTGTTCGATTATTTGCAAATTCATCTGGCGGATGAACACTCGGTAGAGTCGCTGGCGGTGTTTACCGGCATGAGCCCGAGAACATTTTTACGCCGTTTTTCCGCAACAACCGGCACCACGCCCACACGCTGGCTGCTGAATATGCGCCTGGCGCGCTGTCGGGATTTACTGGAGAGCAGCACTCTCTCCATTGATGAAATAGCCGAGCGTGTCGGATTTGGCAGTGCGGCGACTCTGCGCCACCATTTCCGCGCTAAGTTCGCCACCACACCCGCCGCCTACCGCAAGTCATTTACTTCAAGTAACGAAAAATTGATTATCACTCGTGAAACAACGTGATAGAGATAACGGCATTATTTGAAAGTTAGCAGATGAATGTATCTGGAGAAGATATGCGTAAATTGAATGTGTTTGTTTTTTCTGTGGCCCTGATGGCCGGATCTCTACCATTGGCGATGACGGCTCAAGCAGCTGATGCGCCTGCTGTCGCACCGGCACCAGCCGCTCCGCAGCCAGCTTCCTCGTTTGAAATTCAAGAATTTCATGCCGATTACAAGCCATTTAAAATTGGCGACATCGTACCGGATTTGTATCGCACCAAGGAGTACCGCATTGATGCCTGGCAAATCAGGCACCTGCCAGCACCAGAAGCGGGAAGCCACTGGACATACATGGGCGGGAATTATGTGTTGATTACCGACGCGGAAGGGAAGATTTTACGTGCCATGAAAGGCGAGATTTTTTACGGTCACTAATAGCACAAACCCCGGTCATCGCACCGGGGTTTGGTTTTCAAACAGGCGTTAATTAAGCGCGCAGCATGGCTTTAATCTTCGAGTAAGCGTGCTCAAAAATCATATCCGTCGTACACATAAAGACAATCACATCGCCTGACTCACACTCGTCGAGTGCTTCGTTTAATTCCGCATCGAAATCTTTAGATAACTGCGGCATCAACATCTGCATATCGCCCGGGTAATCCTCATCTTCATCGGGTGGCATATCGTCAATTTTCGAGCCACGCACCACGTAAATCAGCAGATTTTTATCGTTGGACGTAATTGGGGCGCGCAAATATTTACCCGTTGGATGCTTAGCCATATCGTTACCTTTTGTTGATAGCTGTAAATTCCGCGCTATCCTCGCAAAAGATGAGACGAAAAGACAGCCTGAGCGTAATGACAAGCCTCAGTTAACCACTAAACTCAGGAGAATTAAAAATCTGGACTGAGGTGGCTATGCAACAAAAAGTTTCTGCTCAATGTCATTGTGGTGCTGTCGCTTTTACCGTCGAACTTAGCGATGGTTTTAACACTATCCGCCGCTGTAACTGTTCATTTTGCCGAATGCGCGGCGCAGTTGCTGTCTCTGCTCCGTTGTCGGGGATTAAGATTACTAAAGGGCAGGATAAACTCACCGAATATCGTTTTAACACCGGAGCAGCGGTGCATTTCTTCTGTTCCGTGTGCGGGATTTATACTTTCCACCAGCGCCGCTCAAACCCTGAGCAATATGGCGTGAATGTCGCCTGCATTGAAGGCGTTTCTCCTTTCGACTTCCCAAAAGTCACGGTAATGGAGGGCGCCCATCACCCGAAAGATGGTGGCGGTGGCGTGGCCGGGTATCTGACTTTTACCCCTGAATGATTTTTGCTATTCGCGGGCGGGTAATGTTGTGCTTACCCGCCCGGCGACTGTCACTTCTCCCCTAGCCGCCAAATCTTCTCGGCATAGCGGCCGACAAGGGCCAGCGAGATGGCGAGCAGTAAGAAGAAAATCACTTTATTGGTGTCGTCCCAGAACATTTCGAAATAGCGGGTGTAGAGGTTAATACCGAGGAACGCTAGGCCAAATCCGCGCAGCATTCCATCGTCAGTTTTCAGGCTAATCCAGATACATGCGCCTGCCGCCAGGGCGAACAGCAATGACCAGTGCAGCAGTTCAATCTGGCGCACACTTTGCCAGATATCCAAATCGTAATTGCCAAAGATCGACAAAATCCACAAAGCGATAAACAGATACAGCAGCCCCATCGCTTTGCTGACTGCAAACACGTTACGTTGCAGCAAAGGTTTTTTAAGCAGGTAACATGCCGCGAGTAATACCCCGCCGAATAATACAAAGCGAATTGGGTAGTTCATACCGAGCCAATAAGCGCCCCAGCCGGAAGAATAGCCTGTCGATGTCCCGAAATAGCTGCCTAATGCCAGCAGGAAAAATAGCCAGATAAGACCCGAACGGCTCATGTAGCCAATGACGCCGTAAATCGCGCAGCCGAGCAAAAATAGCGGTGCTACATTTCCGCTGCCGTTATCAAACGCCATGCCGAGCTGCCATAAAAATAGTGCGGTGAATAATACGCCCAGGAACAGAATGGCCTCATTGCTGTAGCGTTTATCCGGCGTCTTTCTCTGGCGGTAGAATCCCCAGCAATAAAAGGCAATGGCGATAAGCAGCAAAATGACCGCGCGCGTGAGGTAGCCAAAATTAAACAGCAACGCCATCAAATATTCATCAGCAACCAGGCTGCCCATCGCGATAATAAAGCAGGCCAGCGCTATCCAGAATGCATAGCGGCTCATTCGTTGCCAGTCAAAAAGCTGAACCGAGAGGTTTTGTTGCAAACGCTGCTGTTCTGAGGCATCAATCACCCCTTCCTGACGCCAGCCCTCCAGTGCGCGCTTGACGATCTTTTCCTGTTTGCGAGTCACTTTCATAGCGGTTTTCCTTACCTGAGTTTAGTCACTACGTTACAGTAATTAATCAGATTCTAAACCATGCACAATTTCTTAATTCATCACTACGCTTAATGCAATTAAGTCACAGGAGAAAGCTATGCAGGACTGGAACCCCGCGCTTTACTTGCAGTTTGCAGCTGAACGTACGCGCCCGGCAGCAGAACTCGCCGCGCGCATTCAACACCCCGACGCAAAACATATTGCCGATTTAGGCTGCGGCCCAGGCAACAGTACCGCTTTATTGCACCAGGCCTTCCCGGATGCAACTGTGACAGGCATCGATAGCTCTCCGGCGATGTTGGAAAAAGCTCGCGCCGCCCTGCCCAATTGCCAGTTTGAACAGGCTGATGTGACATCCTGGACGCCGGCGGTAAAGCAAGATGTTATCTATGCTAATGCGTCATTGCAGTGGGTAAGCAACCATCCAGAACTGTTTCCCCACCTGGCGACACAGCTTGCCGAAAATGGAGTGTTAGCGGTGCAAATGCCGGATAACTGGCAGGAGCCAACGCATACATTAATGCGCCAGGTCGCTGCTGAACTGGGGAACCCTGACTCCGGGCGAGAAGCGTTGCTACCTGCACAACAGTATTACGATTTGCTGGCGCAATCGGGCTGTGCGGTGGATATCTGGCGTACAACCTATTTCCACGTTATGCCGTCAGCACAGGCGATTATTGAATGGCTGAGCTCTACCGGTTTACGGCCTTATCTCGCAAACCTAGACAGCATTCAGCAACAGGCATTTCTGGAGCGTTACCACACGCTTTTGCAGCAGGCGTATCCGCCGCGACACGATGGCAACGTGTTGATGCTGTTCCCACGCCTGTTTATTGTGGCAAGAAAAACTATAGCGTAACGCCCATCTGGCGTAGCGTTTCAACATCCTGCAAAGGCGCTGCGCCAAACGATCGACGATATTCACGGTTAAATTGCGATGGCGATTCATAGCCTACTTGCCAGGCGACATTTGCCACATCCTGGCCGCCACTGAGTAATAATCGCCTGGCTTCGAGCAGACGGATCTGCTTTTGATATTGCAACGGGCTCATCACGGTCAGGGCTTTAAAGCGATGATGCAGGCTTGAAGTACTCATGCCGACACGCTTTGCCAGTTCATCAATTTTTAGCGGTTCAGCAAAATGGCGCTTAATCCATGCCAGAGCTTCCCCCACGCCTTTGCCCTGATTCCAGGAGAGCGTCTGTTTCCAGAACGTCGCACCTGATGGCGATGTCACCAGGCGATAAAGAATTTCCTGCTTAATCAGTTTGGACATCACCGGTAAATCATCAGGGGTATCCAGCACTTTCACCAGACGTAAAAAGGCATCCTGCAAGGCTTCATCAGCACTGGATATCCAGGCCCCAGGATTGACACTCTCACCTTGTTTTTCAGGCAGCGTAATTTGCAATGAGACGATTAAATCGGCAATTTCTCGACTATTGAGGTCAATGCGCACGCCATAATAAGGCTCGGACACAGTGGCCTGAGTCACCTGACCGGAGACCGGCATGTCTACCGCCGCCATTGAGTAGTTCCCCGGGCCATACTCCGTGACATTGTCACCTATGAGCATTTTTTTACGCCCTTGAAGCAGCATGCACATCGACGGTTCCAGCATGCCTCGGTTAAACAGCGTTGGTTCAGATACGCGGATAAATCGAAGCCAGGGCACTGCGGTTTGCAGTTCCATCTCAGACGTTTCCGCACATTGGTAATGCCGCGCCACGCTTTTACAAAGCTCAGCTAAAATACGGCCCTCAGGCCGCATAATGTTTTCTCGTTCCGGCATATCACTGCCCCATTATGGCTTTTGGCTCAAGATACCCTTCCAACCCGAAAGTACCAAATTCACGTCCAATCCCTGACTGTTTAAAACCGCCAAATGGCACTTGTGGCTCATTATAAACACCGTTAACAAATACTCGTCCGGCGATAAGTTGGCTTGCAACCGTCTGTGTACGTTGCGCATCTTTGCCACTTACATATGCCTGTAATCCGTAAACGGTATCGTTGGCAATTGCGATAGCTTCTGCGTCATCTTTATAGGTAATCACCGACAGCACCGGGCCAAAAATTTCTTGTTGGGCGATAGTCATATCGTTACGAACATTCACAAAAACAGTTGGCTTCACAAAGTAACCGCGTTCAAAACCTTCCGGGCGGCCTTCACCCCCGCAGAGTAATTCAGCACCTTCTTCAACCCCTTTGCGGATGTATGCCTGCACGCGTTCATATTGCTGTGCCGTCACCGCTGTTCCAACGTTCTTACCAGGTTCCAACTGAGATATGTCCTGGCGTAACTGTGCCTTAACTTCCTCGAGGCGGTTTTCATGGACTAACAAACGTGTACCGGCAATACATGCCTGGCCGCTGTTCCAGGACATCACCTGCAACGCCAGTGGAATGGCTTGTTGAAGATCGACATCATCAAGCAGCACATTGGCAGACTTCCCGCCCAGTTCGAGCGTCACGCGCTTAAGCGTATCCACCGCACCACGGGCAATGGTTTTTCCCACGGCGGTAGAACCCGTAAATGAGATTTTTGCGATATCAGGATGACGTGTAATTTCAGCACCGACCACGTCACCACGACCAGTGACAATATTTATCACCCCGTTCGGCAGGCCTGCGGCATGTAGACACTCAGTAATTAATGCCGTCTGGCGGGCACTCAGTTCGCTAGGTTTAATCACCGCCGTTGAGCCAGAAGCAATTACCGTCGCAAGCTTAGAGGCAATAAAACCATAGTTACCATTCCACGGTGTAATCAGCCCCACCACCCCCAAAGGCTCCATGATCACACGAGCGTTGCCAACACGGATTTCAAAGGGGAATTTTGCCAGCACATCGCGCATTTGCATAAAGCTGTCGATGGCATGATTCACAGTACCCTGAGCAAACGCAGGCATACAGCCGTATTCTTCCACCATGGTATCAATCAATTCAACTTCGCGGGATTTTACGGCGTCATGCAGTTGTTGCAGCCAGGCCATACGCTGTTCGCGGGAAGCACTGCGCATTATTGGGAACGCCGCTTTTGCAGCAGCAATTGCCTGCCGAGTGTCTTCAACATCTGCCAGTTGCACTTGCGCGACGGTTTCTTCGGTAGTTGGGTTAACAAGCTCGAACAGCTCATTGCCATGTGGGGTAACAAACTGGCCATTGATATAGATGTGATTAATAGTTTTCATGATGCGCTCCAGGTATGTTTGACCGGCTCAGTGTCGTCTGAAACAGTGTATTTCCTGTAGCGCAATGCTGTTAGATGATTGCACAATCCTGCAAACATCCCCTTCATCGTTAGAGCCGCAGTGGCGGCAACTGGTCAAACACCGAGTGCAGGCAACTCCCCCACATATTGCGGATTTCGCTGAAGTATTCATGCTGTGCGGTAATAGCGTACTGCTGTGAGTCGTCAAAGCAATCGCCGTGATAAATCATCACATCCAGCGGCAAGCCCACGGATAAATTCGAGTTCAACGTGGAGTCCATCGAAATCAACGCACACTGAACCGCCTGCTCAAGCCCGGTGTCGTAACTGACGATACGATCGATGATCGGTTTGCCATATTTGCTTTCGCCAATCTGGAAATACGGCGTGTCGCTGGTGGCTTCGATGAAATTCCCTTCGGCGTAAATATGAAACAGGCGCATACCTTCACCGCGAATCTGCCCACCGAGAATAAACGTGGCGGTGAAATCTGCTCCATCACGTGCAATCACCTCTTTTAAGGTTTGCCCCACCAGCACGGCCGCATCATATAGCGAACTGACGGTATAGAGATTTTGCGTGGTGGCGTCTTGTGCACGATGCTGCAATAAATTGATGACGCTTTGGGTGGTCGCCAGGTTTCCCGCACTTTGCATGATTAACGTTCGGTCATCGCTGCGTTGGAACACATGCAGTTTTTTAAACGTGGAGATATGGTCAACACCCGCATTAGTGCGCGAATCACTGACAAAAATCAAGCCGCTGGATAAGCGCATGGCGACGCAGTAGGTCATAGAGAACTCTCGATTTTGTTGAGTCTGTTTAATGCCCTCATTTTGGTCCTCAGGAAGAGGATTAGGATGAAGGCGAACATTTTAAAATCACTGTGCACTTTGCATACGCTGCACCGCGGCAATCGTCTCCATGCCTTCATCACCTCCGCCAAGACGCACACCACGCACCGGGCAGGCATCCAGATAATCAAAACCGACAGCCAGCTTCAAATGGTGGCAGGTATTGCGCGTATTGTTGGTGATATCAAAAGTGTGCCAGCGCCCTTCGATGAGCGTTTCAACCCATGCGTGGGTCGCAACATGAGCGCTGTCTGGGGTATAGAGATAGCCGCTAACATAACGCGCCGGAAGTCCGAGGCTACGACAGCAGGCCACAAATACATGTGCGTGATCCTGACAAACGCCAACCCCTGCGTCGAAGACTTGGGCTGCGGTATCTTTCACATTCGTGCCTCCCGGCGTGTACGGCATCCGTTCCAGCACATCCCCCATCATTACCGTCAGGCTATCGAGTGGCGAACCGCCCTGCCAGTACTCCCTGGCAAACGCCAGAATGGCACTATCTGGTTGCGTTAATGGCGTATGACGCAGCCATACCAGTGGTGAAAGAGCCTCGCGCGTTCCATCATCCATCACTTCATCTTCTGCAATTTCCACAACACCAGTGGCTTTAATGCTGATTGACTGATGCGGGCGGTCAAGCGTGAGTACATGAAGAATATTGCCGAAGGCATCTGTGGTTTGCACTGCTTCTTCCGGCAGCGCCAATTGCCATGAAATGATGCGCTGATGTTCAGACTCCTGCGGCGTGAGGCGCAAATATTGAGTACTGTGCTTCACTTGCTGCTCGTAGCTGTAGAGTGTGCTGTGCTCAATCGTCAGTCTCATTGTGCCTCCAGATAGGTATATTGGATACTTTCGGAAATCGCATTCACCTGGCTTAAAAAACCTGTCAGCCAGTGTTGCAGCCCCGTGTCGAAAACATCCTCCAGCGTGCTAAAACGCAGTTCAGCATGCAGAACATGCGCCAGGCGACGTGGAGCATTAGCGCTATGCCCGCCAATCAGTTCCAGTTGATTCACCACTTCCTCAATGCAGGAACGTAATGAACGCGGGCTTTCGCTACGCAAAATCAGCAGGTCAGCCACCATTTCGCGCACCAGTTGCTGCTTATAGATACTGTGGTATGCCTCTCGTGCACTCACGGCACGCAGCAGGGTGTCCATGCGGTAGTGTTCGCGCACCGCGTCAGGGTCGTTATCCAACAATTGATTTTTGACGCCGAGCAAACGTGCAGTACTGTCAGCCCGCTCCAGCAAGGTACCCAGACGAATAAATGACATCGCATCATTGCGCAGCAACGTGCCAAACATCGCGCCGCGAAACAGATGCGAACGTTCTTTCACCCAGTCGAAAAAATCATCGGCATTACTGCTGTTGACTCCTTCTTTACGCAGCCGCTTCATTTCTATCCATGCGGTATTGATGCTTTCCCATACCTCAGAAGAGAGGCTGCCACGCACCGCATGAGCGTTTTCCCAGGCCGACTGCAGGCAACTATAGATGCTGCTCGGGTTACGGGTATCAAGTGCAAAGTAGTCGAAAATACCGGGCATAGTGAGTTGCTGGTAATACTCCCAGTAAGCCGCCCCGCTGCCGGTTAAATTCAGCGGCACCTGCAAATCCTGATGCCCGGTTTCACGAAATGGCATCATCGAAAGGCGGTTAGTCACGTCTAATACCCGTGCGATATTCTCAGCGCGTTCCAGATAACGCGCCATCCAATAGAGTTCGCTGGCTGTGCGGCTTAACATGATGTGTCATCCTCCAGAACCCAAGTGTCTTTGGTGCCACCGCCTTGTGATGAGTTAACTACCAGCGAGCCTTTTTTCAGCGCTACACGTGTTAGCCCACCAGCGATAAGGCGCGTTTCTGCGCCGTAGAGAGCAAAAGGTCGTAAGTCGATATGCCGTGGTGCCAGACCCTCGTCAACAAACGTCGGGCAGGTTGAAAGCGCCAGGGTGTCCTGAGCGATGTAGTTTTGGGGGCGCGCTTTTAATACCGAGCGGAAGGCTTCAATTTCAGCTTTGCTGGCCGCTGGGCCAATCAACATGCCATAGCCGCCTGCGCCATGGACCTCTTTAACCACCATTTGATCAAGGCGTGAAAGCACATAGCCCAGTTGGTCAGGATGGCGGCATTGCCATGTTGGCACATTATTGAGAATAGGCTCTTCGGAGAGATAGAAGCGAATCATCGCGGGCACGTAGGGATAAATGGATTTGTCATCAGCAACGCCGGTTCCGATGGCGTTCGCCAGCACCACACCACCTGTGCGGTACACCGAGAGCAGGCCGGGTACGCCGAGCATAGAGTCCGGGCGGAAGGCCAATGGATCGAGGAAGGCGTCATCTACACGACGATAAATCACATCGACTTTGCATGGCCCAAGCGTGGTGCGCATAAACACCGCGCCTTCTTTGACGAATAAATCAGCGCTTTCAACCAGTTCAACGCCCATCTGCTGCGCAAGGAAGCTGTGTTCAAAATAGGCGCTGTTAAAGCGGCCTGGCGTAAGAACCACTACCGTTGGGTCGTTAACTGGCGAGCTTTCACGCAGAGTTTGCAGCAAATGTGAGGGGTAGCGCTCGACCGGACGAATGCGCTGCTGGGCAAATAATTCCGGATATAACCGCATCATCATTTTGCGGTTTTCCAGCATGTACGAGACACCCGACGGAGTGCGTAAGTTATCTTCGAGCACGTAATATTGCCCATCGCCACCGCGTACCATATCCACGCCAATGATGTGCGCGTAGATATCGCGGTGCAGATTTATTCCCTGCATACAGGGCTGGTATTGGTCATTCGCCAACACTTGCTCCGCCGGAATTACACCTGCTTTGAGGATATTTTGATCGTGATAGATGTCGTGCAAAAAGAGATTTAGCGCCTGCACGCGTTGGCGGATACCGGCATCGAGCATCGCCCATTCCGTGGCGGGAATGATGCGCGGCACGCTATCAAAAGGAATTAAACGCTCGGCACCATCTTCATCGCCATAGACATTAAAAGTAATCCCCACACGGTGAAAAAGTAACGCGGCTTCTTGTTTCTTGCGCATCACCGCTGAGCTGTCTGCCTGCTGCAACCAATTCCAGTAATTCCCATAATGGCCACGATGATGGCCAT
This sequence comes from Buttiauxella gaviniae ATCC 51604, assembly GCF_001654835.1. Taxonomy (GTDB): domain Bacteria; phylum Pseudomonadota; class Gammaproteobacteria; order Enterobacterales; family Enterobacteriaceae; genus Buttiauxella; species Buttiauxella gaviniae. Next base: position 20,628 of record NZ_LXEP01000042.1, on the reverse strand, counting down.
CGAGAGCAAACATTTCATCAAAAAATGACGCAACACCAGGGTCCATATTGATCATAATTCCTCACTTCATGTCGTGTGGAGATAACATGTTTAAGCAGGAAATATGCCAGGCCATTTTTGGTGCATTTCAGGGGGGATTTGTCTGTTTTTGAGGCAAAAACAGTCGCTCAGAAAAAGAACGCACCATGGCGGTGCGTTCTGTTGTTTATCGTTACGCCTGGCACTGTGTCCAGCGAGCACGCAGAGTGTCGTACACCCAGTTATAAATTACGGTATACGGCAGGAAGAACAGGAAGAAACCGATCTCGACCATAAACGCCTGCAGTAGAGAAATATCCAGCATCCAAGCCGCCAGCGGCAGGCCAATCAGGATAAAGCCCCCTTCAAAGCCCAGCGCGTGAGCGACGCGCAGTGGCAAGCGGCGTTTTTGCCCCATCGGGAAGATTTTATCGAACCCGGCGTTATAAATGATGTTCCACACCATGGCGACGGTCGAAAGCATTACTGCCAGCGCACCCATCTGAAACAGTGGCTTATCCATAATCCACGCGGCCAATGGCGCACAAATCGCAATTGCGATGACTTCAAAACCCACCGCATGCAGGATGCGTTCGGCAAATGTTCTCTTTTGAGACTGCATAACTAACTCCAGACGAAATAAAAGCAAAATGGCTCTGCGTATTATTATCGCTATTACTGATAGAATTAAGTTAGTAGCCATCGAGAAAAGCGATACATAATGAATTACTCCCCTGAATCCCTCGAAGCGTTTTTACATGCGGTTGAAACGGGGTCGTTTTCTGCGGCGGCGCGTAAGCTAAAGAAAAGCCAGTCGACGATAAGCAGTGCGATTGCAAATCTCGAGGCCGACCTGGGCGTGACCTTATTTGATCGTCAGAGCCGTCAACCCGTATTGACTGACCAGGGAAAACACGTTTTGCCCTATATCCAGTCAATACTTGCGGCAAGCGAAAGGCTCAATGAAGTCTCGGTACGCCTTGCAGGCAACGTTGAGCCGCGTCTGAGTTTTGTGCTCTCTGATGTCTGGCAAACTTCACACCAAGAATCGATTCTCCAGCGTTTTTCACAGCGCTTTCCCGATATTGAATTCGAGTGTCTGATTGCTGAGGATGAAGACGTTATCGACCTGATACAAATTGGCCGTGCGCATGTGGGTGTGTTGCGGGTACAGCCACGTTACCCGGTGGATGTAACGGTGGCTCGTTTACAGGTCGGTGCGGAGATGGCGATTTTTATTCACCGCCAGCATGAGTTGGCCCGTCTGCCTGCGGTTGAAATGGATATGCTACAGACTGTACGCCAGCTCTGTTTGAGCACCTTTACCGATCCGACTCGCAATAAAAGCGGTGGCCCAATGTGGTCATCACCATCGTTATTGATGCTATTGGAAATGGCCGAGCAAGGTTTTGGCTGGGGGATTTTGCCGCGCTGGCTGGTAGAGCAATTTGGTCACGGGATCTTGCAGGAGTTACCCATTGCGGGTTGGCCCCAGCGCATTGATGTGGATGTTTTGTGGTCAAATAAAACGCCGCCAGGCACTGCGGGAAGATGGATGATTGATCAGTTGCGGGCACAGAATTAAAAGAGAGGGCATTGGATGCCCTCTCTCTATGGCTTACTTATTGCGCTTCGGCATTGTCTTCAGCAATTCATCCGGGCTGATAGATGCCACAACATCGCTGCCTGGTAATGGCATCTTGAGGATGTGATTCTTCATCTTACCGATAACGTGCATCTCACACGGTTTACAATCAAATTTCAGCGTCAGCACTTCATCCTGATGCACCAACTGCATTGGCGTGGCTTTCCAGCTTTTTACTGAACCTTTCGCCTGTTTCGGGCACAAGTTAAACGCAAAACGCAGACAGTGTTTAGTGATCATTACCGGTACTTCACCCTTTTCTTCGTGGGCTTCATAAGCGGCATCAATCAGTTTCACGCCATAACGCTGATAAAACTCACGCGCTTTATGGTTGTAAACATTGGCGAGGAACGTCAGATGCTCATCTGGATAGACCGGTGGCGGAACGCTAACAGCTTTACGGGTGCCGCGCTGATACTGTTGCAGGCGCGCATCGGTCAGCTCGTCGATAGCTTCACGGCGCAGTTGATTCAACTGGCTGTTTGGCACGAACAATGGAGCGGGAAGATTCAACTCTACTTTTCGCGCCTGGTACATGGTTTGACCCAGTTTTGTCAGGCCATCGCGCAGGTTCGAGTACGCTTTTTCCGGGTTGTTCGCCACTTCGAACTGCCCTTCCAGCGTTTTAGTTACACTGACTCCATCTTCACTGGTGAGGGTTAAAATCAGCTGTTCTTCCCAACCACCTAGCTCCAAATCCACCGCAATACGGCGTTCGCTGGAGGTCTTCGTCAACGCCTGCTGCCAGTTATGGTCAAGGTTACGGTTGAGTGGATGGTTCGGGCGGACATTTTTCAGTGTTTCCGGCATCTCATTTGGCCAGACGCGATACTGATTTTTACCGGTTTTCTCCACCGTATTAGCGCGGAAGCCAACGATATCGCGCTTGATCAACACGTTCAGACCATCACCATTGGTCAGTGTGTCGGTTACGCTAACATCCAGGAAGTCTTTACCCACCTTCAGGACCTCACCTACCGGTAAGCCGATATATTTTGGTGAATCAAAAGCGCCGATATCGATTTTGCGCTCATTGACGAAGTAATCGGTGCTGCCGCGGTGGAAGGTTTTATCCGGTGACGGAATAAAGAAATGCGAAGTCTTGCCGGCGGAGGCACGAACCAAATCGGTGCGCTGCTCCATTAATTCATCCAGCAACTGGCGATAATAAGCGGTGATGTTTTTCACATAGCTCATATCTTTGTAGCGCCCTTCAATTTTGAAGGAACGCACGCCAGCATCTACCAATGCAGCAAGGTTGGCGCTTTGATCGTTATCTTTCATCGACAACAGATGTTTTTCATAGGCCACTACGCGGCCCTGATCGTCTTTCAGTGTGTACGGCAAACGGCAAGCCTGGGAGCAATCACCACGGTTTGCGCTGCGCCCGGTCTGAGCGTGGGAGATATTACATTGCCCTGAATAGGCCACACATAGCGCACCGTGAATAAAGAACTCAATCGTGGCATCAACATTTTCATGAATTGCACGAATTTGATTGAGGTTCAACTCACGGGCCAGAACGATTTGCGAGAATCCTGCATCAGACAGGAATTTTGCTTTTTCTACACTGCGAATATCGCACTGGGTACTGGCGTGGATTTCAATCGGGGGCAAATCCATTTCCAGCACGCCCATGTCTTGCACAATCAGCGCATCAACACCCACCTGATACAGGTCGTGGATCATACGACGTGCAGGTTCCAGTTCGTTGTCATGCAGGATGGTGTTGAGCGTAACAAAAATCTTCGCCCCATAACGGTGAGCAAACGGCACCAGCTCAGCAAGATCTTGCAGGCTGTTGCCGGCATTATGGCGAGCGCCAAAGCCAGGCCCACCGATGTAGACCGCATCCGCACCATGCAAAATGGCTTCGCGGGCGATGGATGTGTCACGGGCTGGGCTGAGTAATTCAAGATGATTGGCGTGCAGGCGCATAGTGGGTCTGTTTCTATGTTATGGGCGAAAGGCGGGTATTGTAGTCAGATTGGCCGCGTAAGCATATACCCGTCATACTTCAAGTCGTATGAAACGGCGCGACAACATTGGCTAGTAATAATGCTGGCGGCTGCTAAAGACGGTGTATTACAAAATGTTTTAACTTATACTTCCAGAAGGAATAATTACAAAGAGTAATCATATTAGCCCTATTAAAGTGGGCGCTAGTTAAATGACTCAATTAAGATGATTAGAAATGACCATAAACACAGAACATTCAAGGCTTTATAAGTCAGAAGGCGTTAAGTTGTTATACAACAACTCATTACCAGGCATTCTGATTACTTTTATTGCGTCTACCACTCTTGCCTTCACTTTTATCGACAATAATAATTTCCACGCCAAAATCACCTGGTGGCTGATCATGGCCCTGGTGCTGGCTATTCGCGTCATTGATACCCATATGTGGATAAAAAGTGACGCCGAATGTAAAGGTCGGAAGGACTGGGTGGTGCGCTTTTCAATAGGCTGCTTAATAACGGCTATGTTGTGGAGCGTCTATGCGGTCACTTTCTACCCGCAATTTACCATTGAAGAACTTAGCTCTACGAATGTGATACTTGCCGCGATGGCTGGGGGAGCCACAAGTATCCTCTCAGCAAGCTTTCTGCTATCCGCGCTTTATAACATTATTATTTTAATGCCGATGTCCATATTGCTGCTGCTGCAGCCAGAACAATATAAAATTAACCTCGGTGGGCTGGGCGTCTGTTTTACTTTAATCATGATTATCGCTTCTGCACGTTCAGCCAATTATATTAAAGAAGCTATCTTGTTGCGTTACCGAAACAAAAAACTTGTTTCCAGCATGGAAGAGACCATCCGAGAAAGAACGCAGGAAGTGTATGTTATATCCAATATAGACTCCCTCACGGGTCTGTATAACCGCACTGCATTTTTGTCGGCGGTAGAAGGCATTGAGCGCGAATTTGAGCAGAACCATATTGCGGGCTTCTCCATTTTCTTTATCGACCTCGATGGTTTTAAAAATATTAATGACACGCTAGGCCACAATGTCGGCGACAAAGTACTCATTGCATTAAGTACCCGACTTAAAAGCTTTATCGGTGACGGTAACTTTATGTGCCGTTGGGGTGGTGATGAATTTATTCTGTTGGTTAAGGAAAGTTCTCATGACATTACCAGTGAGCTTGCTGAGAATATCATCGCCAGCCTCTCCCTACCGATCCGTCTTGATGACCAAACTATTGCCCTGAATGCAACAATCGGTATTTCAGTTTGTCCTGAGCATGACTCTTCCATCACGCGACTGATTCAGCTTGCGGATATCGCCATGTATTCGCAAAAAGGCAAATATCCTGAACGTTTTGCTTTCTATAATCTCGAACTAGAACACAACCTGCGCCGCAAGATGACTCTCAACGAAGCACTAAAAGGTGCACTTGAGCGTGATGAGTTCCGTCTTGTGTATCAACCGATTGTCGACGCAACCGGCCAAATAGTCAGTTTTGAAGCCTTAATGCGCTGGCGTTATCAGGAGCAGGAGATCTCTCCAGTTGAATTTATCCCATTAATGGAACAAAGCGGCCGCATTGTTCAGGTGGGAGGTTGGGTACTGGAAGAGGCCTGTAAAACACTGGCGCAAATGCATAAAACAAATGCTCAAATCTGCATGTGCGTGAATATCTCACTGATTCAGTTTTATGACAAAGGGTTCGTCAATAACGTCAACCGGGTTATCGAACGCTATGCAATACCAGGGCATTTACTGCATCTGGAAGTCACTGAATCGCTCTTCCAGTCTGAACAGATGATGGTTAATGAGAAGGTCTGTCAGTTACAACAATGTGGCGTGAAATTCTCAGTAGATGATTTTGGGACGGGCTATTCAAGTTTGTCAGTCATCCAGAATATGAATATTGATTACATCAAAATTGACCGCTCGTTTATTCAGCATATTGAACACAAAGGCCTATCTATTGTTCAGGCGATGATGAATATGTCCAGAAGCCTCAACTTCAGTGTTATCGCCGAAGGCGTGGAGACGGAAAAACAGCGCCAGTTACTTGAGCAATGTGGCATTCCTTATATGCAGGGTTACTATTTCTCACGACCACTGGAACGCCCAAATGCGTTGGCTTATACCAACAAGGCCGTAGAACAAGAATCCTGTAACGAACACGCATAAGACGTTTAATTGCTCTCTCCCCGGAGAGCAATCCCCCCTATTCTTGCCCTTGCCAAATATTTCGCATAACAATGAACTTGCAGAGTTTTCAACATCATCACGTCTGTTGTTAATGATTTGTGATGTTATAGTTCGACGACGCTAAAAACTATGAACGGAAAAAATGCGCACAATATCCATCCCCTTACCCACAATCCTGGCAGGGTTTGTTGCTGTTTTAGTTGGCTACGCCAGCTCGGCGGCAATTATCTGGCAGGCGGCGGAAGCTGCTGGTGCTAACACGCTGCAAATCGCGGGTTGGCTGACGATGCTTGGGATTGGCATGGGGGTGAGTACTCTCGTGCTAACGATTTGGTATCGCACACCCATTCTCACCGCCTGGTCCACTCCGGGTGCGGCTCTGCTCGCGACCAGTTTGCCAGGCCATTCGCTCAATGAAGCTATCGGCGTGTTTATTTTCGCCTCATTTTTAATTCTGCTGTGCGGTGTGACCGGTCTCTTCGCCCGTTTGATGCGCCTTATTCCCTCAACACTTTCCGCAGCGATGTTGGCAGGCATTCTGCTGCGCTTTGGCCTCGATGCATTTACTTCTTTGCAAGGGAATTTCTTACTCTGTGCCAGTATGTTGCTCGGCTGGCTACTGGCAAAAACTTGGGCTCCACGTTATGCCGTTGTGGTAGCAATGGTAGTTGGCCTGCTGGTTTGCATCATCAGCGGAAGCCTGCAAAGCGGTAGCGTGCCGGTCGCAATGGTTATGCCCGAATTTACCACACCACATTTTTCACTATCGAGCCTGTTGGGCATCGGTATCCCTTTCTTCCTGGTGACTATGGCGTCACAAAACGCACCAGGCGTTGCCACACTCAAAGCCTCTGGCTATGGGATTCCGGTATCGCCACTGATTGTGGTCACTGCAGCGATTGCTCTGATACTGGCACCTTTTGGCGTGTTTTCTATTTGTATTGCTGCGATCACTGCCGCAATTTGCCAGGGTTCTGAAGCGCATCCCGATCCGTCAAAACGCTGGCTTGCCGCCGCTGCGGCTGGCGTGTTTTATTTGCTTGCCGGTATTTTTGGCGGCTCCATCACCACGTTACTCACCGCACTGCCTGTCGCCTATATTCATACGCTGGCAGGCCTGGCGTTGTTGAGTACCATTGCAGGAAGCTTGTATCAGGCGTTAAACCACGAGCGTGAGCGCGATGCGGCTATCGTCACGTTTCTGGTCACTGCATCTGGCGTCAGTTTGCTGGGGATTGGTTCTGCTTTTTGGGGGTTGGTGGCTGGCGGGATATGTTACGCGTTGTTCTCATTTACCCGCCGCGCGTAGCTGTGACGGTGTTACGCCTATCGTCGCTTTAAAACGATTGCTGAAATGGCTTGCCGAGCTAAACCCGCAGGCCATAGCAATATCCGTCAGCGATAACAGGCTATTTTTCACTAATGCTTCGGCGCGTAACATGCGTCTTTGCATCACAAATTGGTGTGGTGCAAGTTGGGTTGATTGCTTAAACATGCGCGCAAAGTGAAACTCGCTGAGCCCTGCTTCTTGAGCCAGTTCGGTCAGTGTTAATGGCTCACTAAGGTGCTGTTCAATATATGCCTGGATGTTTCTCAACACCGCAGGTGCCAGGCCTCCACGCACATTAGGCAAACGCCACTGCACGTTGCTGTATGTCTGAACCAGGTGAGTCAACAGCAGTGTTGATGCCGTACTCAACATCAAGTGGTTCGCCTGCTGTTGCCAATCGCTGCTGAGTAGAAAGTGGCGATACAACTGAGTAATACGCGGGTCCTCGCTGAAGATTTTCTCATCGAGTTGAAGAGCAGCCGGGCTGCGATCCCAGATTTGCTCCGCAATATGACGCAGATGTTCATCCGTACAATACAAATGCACAAATGAAAAATGGTTGCGAATATCCCAGGTAGTTTCTCCGTCTTTTGGCATTAGACAGAATCGATCTGGCCCACCACCATTTTTCCAACCTGAATTGGTTTTTTGGTAGGTTTCATAACCTTCATTCACATACATGCTTAACGTATGGTGATCGCTGCATTGCGTCACACGGTCGAGACTGTTTGACCAGGCCGACAGTTGAATCCCGGAACCCAGTTGCACATTATCTTCCAACACGGCGTTGTGCTGGCGAAGATTTTCAAATGCGTGATACGGCTGGGTCATAACTTATTACCATCAAGGTTCGGGACTGACAGTGTATGTAGTGCCAGCACTCGTTACCAGCCATTAACAATCCACCTTGCAAAAAAAAACCGCAAGAATATGCAAGCCACGCAAGCCGGTGAAAGCATCTGCACGCGCAGATGTTGATACTCCCGCTATCGGTACAGGGAGATAACAAAATGAATGCATTGCTTTATATTTCGGTGGTGGTGATTTGGGGTACAACCTGGCTTGCAATTTACATGCAGCAAGGTGTGGTGTCGGTACCCGTTTCTATTTTCTGGCGTTTTGCCGTAGCGGCCGTCGTGATGCTGGTGGTGTTACTGGCACTTGGACGCTTGCGCCGTATCAGTTTGCGCGATCATCTGTTTTGTATGCTGCAAGGTGGCTGCGTTTTCGGCTTTAACTTTTTGTGTTTTTACCATGCCGCGGCGTATATCAGCTCGGGACTGGAGTCGGTAATATTCTCCATGGCCGTGTTGTTTAATGCGGTTAACAGCATGATTTTCTTCCGTCAGCGCCCGAGCAAAAATTTACTGCCGGCAGCGGTGCTGGGGATTGCAGGGGTTGTTGCGCTGTTCTGGCATGATTTGATCGCCACACAGCTGGCCCCTTCTCTGCTGCTGGGAATCGGTTTAAGTGCCTTGGGTACCTACGGATTTTCAATTGGCAATATGATTAGCACGCGCCACCAGCGCCGGGGACTTGAGACTCTGTCCACCAATACCTACGCGATGTTCTACGGCACTATTATTATGGGTGTGCTGGCTTTGGTTCGTGGGGATTCGTTTATGCCGGAGTTCACGCTGCGTTATCTCGGCTCGTTGTTCTACCTGGCCATATTTGGTTCAGTGATTGCCTTTGGCGCCTATTTCACCCTGGTCGGGCGTATCGGATCAGGCCCGGCGGCATACAGCACATTGCTGTTCCCGTTAGTGGCGCTGAGTCTGTCAACAATTTATGAAGGCTATGTCTGGCACAGTAATGCCATTATCGGGCTTATCATGATCCTGCTAGGCAATCTGGTGATGTTTTCAAAACCGGGGATGTTTAATGCACTGCCATGGCGCAAGCGGGCAGCATAAGAGGTAAAAAAAGGGAGCTTAGCTCCCTTTTCCGTGTCATAGCGCGTTATTTAACTTCGAACATGGATGCGTCTGTCGCCATGTCATCAATCACTGATTTCAGCGAGTCTACGGTAATCGGTGCGCTTTCATTGCTTACCGTTTTACCTTCACCTTTACGTACTACTTTCATTACGACTTTGTTGGTTGAGGAGTCAATTAGCTCCCCCTCAAAATAGAGGTTTGTTTCCATCGTACGGTGGCCTGTTGCTGCTTGAGTACCCGCAACAATCATTGCCACTGGAATCACTTCATAGAATTGTAAACCTTGTTTACTGCTGTCTACGCCCGTAATTGCACCATGGAAAATCAAAGTACGCGGACCAGGCTTACTGACCAGTTGGATGCGCTTCTCGGCACTCGCTTTCAACTGTTGATTGGAGTAAGCAAGGATTTTATCCAGTGTCTGAGCACCCAGTTGGGTGTTTGGTTTCGGCACTGGGTAGTAAGTCAACGGATTGAAGATAAGTTTGTCGTAGTTGCTGCTTTTAAAGCTTGGATCAACCCAACGTAAAATGGTTTTTCCAGATGGAGATGTTGTTTCCTGAAGACTGGAATAATCTTTTAAAAAACCAGAATACTTCTCAGGAGCGGTAACAGACGAGGAACAGCCGGCCAAGGCTAGCAGGCCTGTCAGGCAGGCGGCTTTAACACAAAAAGAAGTGCGCATATTTTATCCCTGTAAATTGCATGTAAGCCTTTCAGTTATAGCAAAAAATTGGGATTGCGCATGAAGTTATAAATGCTATTCCCCCAAACTCAGATAACAATCGCGAAAGTTCTTTTTAACATGCTCATTATTTAGCTCGAATTACACATTTTTTCGTATATAAGATAGCCTTACATACAATAAACAAATATGGAGTAACCATGATTCCACATCTGCGTATTGCTCGTCCGGTGACCGATCTTGCTCAAAGCAAAGAGATGTACTGTCTGGGATTGGGTTTGCAAGAACTCGGGGATTTTAGCGAGCACGACGGTTTTAGCGGCGTGATGTTGGGTCGTGATGAGTTAAGCTGGCATCTTGAATTTACTGTTTGCCACCGCCACCCGGTTGAACCCGCCGCAACGGTTGATGACCTCTTAGTGCTGTACTATCCGGATAACGCTCAATGGCAAAAAACCTGCCAGCAAATGCTGAATGCAGGTTTTGTAACCATTAACAGTTTTAATCCGTACTGGGATATCGCCGGGCGCACCTTTGTTGATAACGATGGTTATCGCATCGTGCTGCAAAACCGTGCCTGGCCTACAGCTTAGGCTTTTCGTGCCAGCATAGTGGCGAATCGCAATTTGATACGGTTACCTTCCGCGTCGGTTTTATGTAATTCACCGACATCTTCGTTGTATTTCAGCAATTCCCAACCCGCGTAATAATGACTCAACTCAGCTTCAGTAAAAGCAAATGGGAAGCCGACGGTGCAAGGGAAATCTTCGGTGTCCATCGCAGCAACAATCAGGTTGTAACCACCAACTTTGGTGCAACGCTGCATGTTGGCGATAAGCCCTGGAATGGTGTTACGCTCCAGGAACATCATTACTACGGTTGAAAGAATGAAGTCATACTCGCCGTCAAAATGTAATGTGTTGAGATCGACCACGTCTGCAGTGATATTTTTCAGCCCTTCCGCTTCAATAATTTTATTCAGGTTGCTGATGCTCATCGGGTTTTTATCCCACGCTGTTACATCAAACCCCTTTTGATTCAGATAAAGACTGTTACGACCGCTACCGCAACCGAGATCTAATGTTTTCCCAGGCGGGACAACCGTTACCGCATTCACCACGTCAGAATGGGTGCGAGTTAAGCCATATTTCTCGGTGAAGTAATTCTCAGAAAACATCTTAGTTTGTCCTTTTTGCAGGCCGTTCGACACGCAGCAGTAATTTACCCTGATAAAGCAGGATAACCGTGCGCACCAGCAGCAGGCCAATAATGAAATTAGTGAAGATAAATAGCGGCACAGCGAGTGCGGTAAAAAGCCCGTCGTTACTCCCCATGCCCAGATGAAGGGCCGTGGCAGCAAGTGCTGAAATACCGAACGAGAAGCTCCAGAACGAGGCATTAAATGGCTGCATCAAATACCACGGCATCAGGCGCAACATAAACAGTAATTGCAGCAACCCGTAGCCAAACAGCATTTTGGCAAAGAAGTCAGGTTGCCCACCGTTAACACTCAAATAAGCGTTGCAAGCAACCAGCGCAGGTGCGAGTTGAATGCCAAGTGAAGTTCGCGTCGGCTCCGGGAGTTCACCAGCGCTGCGTAAACGATGCAAAATCGCCGGTTCCAGGCTTAACCAGGAAAATACGCCCGCACCAAAAAACAAAATACCGAGGTCATGGAAACCAAGCGCACCACAAGCCATCGCGCTGATAAAATTATTGGCAACTGTTGGCAAATAGAGTCCCGGCGTAGTGTCGGTATGCGGGTGGCTGCCACGCCATAACCCGGCACTTTGCCATGCGGCGTATACCAATTGCACTATTGCCCCAAAAGCAAACATGCCCACGGCTAACGGACGAAGATAAGGCGCGATGGCAATCGAAACTAATATGGTTGTCGCCGGAAACAGGCTCACAAAACTGCCCTTCAACGGGTGGCGGACTTCATCTAAAACGGTTTGCGGATATTTCACCAGGCGCACGATAAAAGCCAGCGCCAGAGCGAGCCAGATAGCAATCGCCAGGCTCTCAAACGCCTCACCAATTACCGATGATACTGGCCAAATCGTGGCAGCGTAGCGCCAGGCAAAACCCATTCCGATGGTCCCAAGAACCATACCAAAATACCCAGCCGGGAGATTAAGCATGGTTCGCGTTACTGATTTATTCATTTCGTTTAAAACTTAAAATGTATTTTAGATGCATTTTATGTGATTGCACCGAAGAACGCCATCTGAGGATTTACCTGCTAAGTTTTAAACAGAAAGAAAACTAAGGCGAAGATGATGAACAAGTATCAGTTAACGGGCGACTCGCAACTACATGATTATCTGGTCGATGGCAAAAAACAGCAGGTCAAACTCTGGCAAGTCGTGGCCCTGTGCGATTTCAGCGACATCAAAGCCGGGCAACTGGGTGGCTGGATTGAAAACGAAGATAATCTTAGCCAGCTCGGGAATTGCTGGATTTATGGCGGCGAGTGCATGGTATACGGCGGCTCAAGTGTTAACGATGATGCGCAAGTTCATGGCAGTTCCACCCTTTGCCACCGGGCCCATATCAGCGGGAAAAGCATCGTTAAAGAATCATTGATTAGCGGTGAATGCCGTATTTACGATGCCGCGCGCATTGTTAACGGCAGCAAGGTGATTGCGGTTCGTGGACTGACCGCCGACAACGATAAAGTGCTGCAAATTTATGGCAACGCTACGGTAAACGCATCGCGCGTGGTTCATCAGGCACAGATCTTTGGTAACGCGGTGGTGAACAACGCCTTTATTGAACACCGCGCTGAAGTGTTCGGGCAGGCAATTCTCGAAGGCAATGACGAGAACAATATCTGGATCTGCGACTGCGCCCGAGTGTTCGACAACGCGCGTATTATCGCAGGGCGTGGTGATGACCAGATTCCAACCATTCGCTATTCCTCGCAGGTCTACGGCAATGCGCTTATTGAGGGCGACTGCGTGCTAAAACACCAGGTGCATATCTTCGATGATGCAACACTCATTGGCGGCCCTATCCAATTAGATAACCAGGTGCAGATTTACGGCCAGGCGCGAATCACCGGTAATGTTCTGATAGAGAACAATGTGCAAATTTACGATAAAGCAGCGGTTGATGGCCTGGACGGTGAGCTCATTCATATACGAGGCATTAAGGATATTAACGGTGAGCAGCGAGTTACTCGCTCACCGTTTTATGGCGTGTTTTAAGAACCGTCGCGTTAACCAATAATCCGCGCGTAGATGTTCTGGTCATGGAACTCGCCATTTAAAAACTCAGCTTGTTTCAGGCGCCCTTCAAGCAGGAAGCCATTACGCAACGCCACCTGATTACTGGCGACATTACTGACAATGCATTTGATCACAAAACGGCGGGCCAGGCCTTCACGGGCGTACTTGTGAATGACCGCGTCTAAAGCTCGCGAAATAATCCCCGACCCCAGGACATCTTTATCCAGCCAATAACCGATATAGGCGGTTTTATTGGTCGGCTCTATCTGGTTAAACGAGAACACCCCTACCATTTTTTCATCCTGGAAAATCAGGAACATTTTCGCGTAGCCACGATGATGGAGGATATAGTTGCCCTGCGCCATTTTGCGCGAGTCCTCAACCGACAACACGAACCTCGGCCAGTCCATCGCTGTTTGTAGCCAGGCTTTGTTCTTTTGTACCAAAGCAAAAATCTCATCCACATACCGCTCATTGATTGAATGAAGTGTTATGTGGTCATCAATATTAATCACGTCGTCTTGCCAATTCTCAGAATCGCGCACGCACCCTCTCCTTCTTTTTATCTGTGGAAAATAATGGTGCAGAAAAATAGATTGCACCACAGAAGATCCCCACCAATGCACAAATCAGTTTAACGCACGTCTCGCGCCAGTGCTGGGCTGCTTCACATGCTGGTATAGATATTGCTTAACATCTTTGTAACCCAAAGGAGACTTAGATGAAAGCGATCATAATTGGCGGCGGCATTGGTGGACTCTCGGCGGCAATTGCCCTGAAAAGATGTGGCATTACAACGGAAGTCTATGAAGCGGTCAAAGAAATCAAACCGGTTGGTGCGGCAATTTCGATTTGGCCAAATGGCGTGAAGTGCCTCAACTGGCTCGGCATGAAAGAGCAGCTCCAGCAATTGGGCGGCCCGATGGAATATATGGCCTACAAAGAATTTGTCCACGGCCAAACCCTGACACGTTTTAGTCTTGATCCTTTAATTCAAAGTGTTGGCGAGCGCCCCTATCCGGTGGCTCGCGCGGAACTGCAAGACATGCTGATTGATAATTACGGGCGTGCGGATATTCAGTTTGGCAAGCGCGTAGCGCGTATCGAAGAGTTTGACGGTGGCGTGCGGGCATATTTTGAAGATGGTCATGTTGCAGTAGGTGATGTGTTAATCGCCGCCGATGGCACCCATTCGGTGATCCGCCCCTATGTGCTCGGCCACCAGACAGAGCGCCGCTATGCCGGTTACGTTAATTGGAATGGTCTGGTCGATATTGATGAATCTATTGCACCTGCCAACCAGTGGACGACATTTGTCGGCGAAGGCAAACGTGTGTCGCTGATGCCTGTTGCGGGCAATCGTTTTTACTTCTTCTTTGATGTGCCATTAGAAAAAGGACTGCCGGAAGATCGCAGCACGGTAAAAACCGATTTAACCCGTTATTTTTCTGGTTGGGCAGATCCGGTGCAAAAGTTGATTTCCACAATTAACCCCGACACCACTAATCGCATAGAAATTCATGATATTGAACCATTTATGCAATTGGTTCGCGGGCGAGTTGCACTGCTTGGCGACTCAGGCCACAGCACCACGCCAGACATCGGCCAGGGCGGATGCGCTGCCATGGAAGACGCCGTTGTACTGGCCGTCGCGCTGCAAACCAACTCTCTCGGTGTAGAAGATGCATTGCTACGCTATCAGGAGAAACGCGCGTATCGCGTAAAAGACCTGGTGCTCAAGGCGCGCAAACGCTGCGATGTGACCCACGGTAAAGATATGAACATCACTCATAGCTGGTATGAAGAACTAAAAAGCGAAACCGGTGAGCGCGTATTGTCGGGCATGCGCGAAACGATTCTCGGTGGGCCGCTGGAGTAGCGTTGCACAATCTTTCATTCAAATCCTGAAGGATGTTCCAGAAATGACGTCAGAAATTGACGTCATTTTTTTATATGCCAGCATGACTTCATAAATTGACTTCACGGAAGGGTTCATGGGCTATGGCAAGTATTGGAGTAACACCATGACGGATTCACATTCAATTCCAAATACAATGGTGATTGGCGGCCAACCGGCGTTAATCACTTGGGTTCCTGAAATCAGCCTGTTTCGCGGCAAATTTCTCGGGCTTTCAGGCTACTGCGATTTTGTGGCAGGTAGCGCTAAGGGCTTGATGCAGGAAGGTGAGATTTCGCTGAAAGCGTATCTAGCGGATTGCAAAGAAAGCGGCATTGAGCCGTATGAGCGCGAAGAGAAGATCAAAACCTTTACTCTGCGCTACCCCGAGTCATTTGGCGAACGCCTGGCGATTGCCGCCGCCGAACAGCGCATGTCGGTAAATAGCTATATTGTTGAAATGCTCAGCAAGCAGATGAAACTAAAGTGAATCTGTCGGATGACTCTGCACTTATCCGACCTACAAAAGATAAAGCCCCGTATTTATAACGGGGCTTAAGCTATTACTTCATCACGCGGTCATCAACGTATTTGCGTTTATCCGGTGCTGGTGGGAAGTAATGATACAGCCAGGTTTCACTGATGGCATCACCCTGGCAGCGCAAGAACATTCGCATATCTACCGGGTCGGTAGAGTCATCTGTTGGATACCAGTCAAACAGAATACGATAGCCGTCGAATGGCTCGACATACAAAATCTCAATCTGTCTGGCTTCGCCGTTAGACAGCGTGATAACCGGCTCGATACCTTTCGGTGCCGCAGCTTTCAAATCACCACCGATAAAATCAATGGCGAAACGGCGTGACCATTTTTCAGGGAAATGCTCGCCAGGTGCCCAACCTTCCGGGAAACTGCCCATACCGGTGCGGGTCGCGTAAACTCGCGCCAGCGGCGACTGAATAGGCGGCAAACCGCTCCAGTACAGACGGTATTTGAATTCCAGCTCATCACCGGCTTTCACCGGTTTCTCCGGCTGCCAGAAGCAGACGATGTTATCAAGCGTTTCCCCCGTAGTCGGGATCTCCATCAGCCCAATCGCGCCTTTACCCCACTTATTGAGCGGCTCAACCCACAGACTTGGGCGCTTGTTATACCAGCCCATGATGTCCTGGTAATTTGCAAACTCGTGGTCGAGTTGCAGCAAACCGAAGCCTTTCGGGTTGTTATCGAGATAAGCGTTGAACTGCAACTTCTGTGGGTTATTGAGCGGACGCGTTACCCATTCGCCGTTTCCACGCCACATAGCCAGGCGATCGGAGTCATGAATTTGCGGGTGAATGGTGTCGCACATACGGCGTTCGTTAGTGCCGCAGGCAAACATACTGGTCATCGGCGCGATGCCCAATTGCTTAATATCTTCACGAGCATACAGGTGATTATCGACATCCATCACCACGCGCTCAGCTTCACAACTGATTGTAAATTTGTACGCCCCGGTGACACTTGCGCTATCTAACAATGCGTAGACCACAAACTTCGTGTCACCCGCTTTCGCGGTTTCAAACCAGAAAGAGGTAAAGTCCGGGAACTCTTCCAGCTGATCGGTATAGGTGTTTACCGCAAGGCCACGCGCTGAAAGCCCATATTGGTATGTATTATCGACCGCACGGAAATAGCTCGCACCGAGGAAAGAAACCACGTCACGGCGCGCCAGTTCTGGTGCTTTAAATGCTTTAAAACCGGCAAAACCAAGATCAATCTGGCCTTCGAGTTGTTTGGTATCAACACCTGCGTCGTTGTAGTTAAACAGCTCAGGACGGAAGTGAATTTCACGTGCCTGATGGCTGGATGCATCTACGGAGAACATGCGTACACGGCGGCGGAAGCCCATACCAACGTGGAAGAACTGCACATCAAGTTGGCGGTTTTCGATGTTGTTCCACAGCGAGTGTTCAGCATCATACTGAATCGCGTTGTAAGCCTGTGGAGTTAAGTTTGCCAGTGTGTCCGGCAACGGACGCGGTTTGCCAACCCACGGTTTCTTCGACAAATCATGGGCCATTGACTGGAGCACAGAAAAATCGAATGCGGTGGTGCGACCATCGGCAATTTCAGACTCTGCCGCGTAAGCTGCACGCGAGAAGAGCGTGGCAATTGAAGTTGTGCCGCTGACAGCGGCGAGAGCCATTGAGGCTTTGATAAAACGTCTGCGGTTCATGCCTGAAAAATTGTCCTTCATTGTCGATGTGTTTCGCCCCCACAAGAGGCAGAACAGCGGCAAAATCTAGACCGCACACTCTAGACAAAAATCACTGAAAAACCAATCGGAGACACAGACCTTTACGCAAAATTTGCGGGGTGGGGTTTGTAGGGTGGATAAGCGAATGCGCCATCCTCCATTTACACAGGCAGTGTCGGATGTCGCTACGCTAATCCGACCTGGAGAACACTTATTTGACGGCTACATCGATACCAGGGAAATACTTCTTGGCAAGTGCGGTAATCGTGCCATCAGCACGTACTTTATCGATAGCGGCATCAAGCTGTTTTTTGGTCGCTTCATCGCCTTTACGCAACCCGTAGCCAATACCGCTACCCAGAATCGTATCGTCGCTTACCGGCTTGCCGATAAAGCCAAAACCTTTGCCCTGCGGCTTGCTTAAGAAGCCTGCCTGACCTGCTGCTGACATCACCAAAGACGCATCAATACGGCCATTGAGCAAATCGCCCCACGCCATATTTTGGTCTTTATAAGAAACCACTGTTACGCCTTCTTTTTCCCAGTGTTCTTTCGCATAAGTTTCCTGAATGGATCCTTGCAGAACGCCGATAGTTTTACCTTTCAGTCCAGCAGGCGTTGCTTCCATACCGCTGTCGGCTTTGCCCACCAACTGTGATGGAATTCGGTAAATTGGCTGGGTAAAGTCGATACTTTTACGGCGCTGCTCGGTGATATTCATTGCGGAGTTAATTGCATCGAATTTCTTCGCCATCAGCCCTGGAATCAGCGCATCAAAAGACGTTTCAACCCATGAACATTTCAGGCTCGCCGCTTTACAAATCGCGTTGCCTAAGTCGATATCAAACCCTTCCAGCTCGCCCGCCGAGTTACGGCTTTCAAACGGTGGATACTCCGCTTCCACGCCGTAGCGCAGTTCGGTTGCTGCGAATGCCGAGAATGACGCACACATCCCAACCAACAAACTTAACGCATAAACTTTTTTCATTATGACCTCGTATCAGCGTGGCTTAACCTGGCAAAGTGCTTGAGCACCCGCACGTAACGTAGCTTCATCTTTTGCAAATGACAAACGAATCAACTTGTTGTCTGTTCCGTCGGTATAAAACGCGGAGAGCGGAATGGTCGCGACGCCATATTGAGTAATTAAACGTTTTACTAATTCGCTGTCTGATTCATCAGTGAAATGATCGAATTTCGCCAGCAGGAAGAAAGACCCGGCGCTCGGCAGCAATTTAAACGGAGACTCAGCCAGCAGTGTCTGCATTAAATCGCGTTTGCGTTGGTAGAACGCCGCCAGCGACAGGTAGGTATCTGGGTTCGCCATATATTCAGCAAAGGCATATTGCATAGGAGTATCGGCAGAGAACATCAAAAACTGATGCACTTTGCAGATTTCAGTCATTAATTCTGCCGGAGCCAGGCAATAGCCCACACGCCAACCGGTCACGTGGAAGGTTTTGCCGAATGACGAAACGATAACGCTGCGTTCAGCCAGTGCCGGATGTGTTGCCATGCCGTGATGGCGCTCACCGTCAAAGACGATGTGTTCGTAGACTTCATCGGACAAAATAATGATGTCGGTATTACGCGTCAGCTCCACCAGCATTTCCAGATCATGTGCGCTAAACACCTGCCCGCTTGGGTTGTGTGGTGTATTTACGATGATCATACGGGTACGAGGCGTAATAGCCGCGCGTACTTCATCCCAGTTGACGGTGAAATCGGGCAACACCAGTTTCAGCGCTACGGGTGTTGCACCTTGTAGGCGAACAATGGGCGCGTAGCTATCAAAAGAAGGTTCGAAGTAAATGACTTCATCACCAGGATGCACTAACCCGCTGATGGCGGAATAAAGCCCTTCGCTGGCGCTGGCAGTCACTAAGATTTCATCGTCGACGTCATACGTTGAACCGTAAATCGTAGCGACCTTTTCTGCGATCAGGGTTTTTAACGGCCTGAAACCGGTCATAGATGCGTATTGGTTATGGTTATCCTGCATCGCTTTGGTAACACCGGCTATCAGCTTTGGGTCAGGCGAAAAGTTTGGAGCACCCTGAGAAAGGTTAATGGCGTTGTGTTGCGCCGAGAGTTGGCCAATAACAGTAAAAATGGTGGTTCCAACATCCGGTAATTTTGAACGAAATTGCACCGGGGTTTGCATAGTCATGGCCTCTCCTGTTAAAACGCGATTTGCATAACTATTCAATATGCAACAGGTTGCTACCACAACCGAATTGTTGTCATAATAGCCATGCAAAAAACTCATAGCTCAGCGGAGAGCAATCGAATGCGGCGCAATTTCCCCCTGAATACTGTTGATGCTTTCCTGGTGACAGCCAAACATCTGAATCTGACTCGCGCGGCAAAAGAACTCTGTCTGACACAAGGTGCCGTCAGCCGCAAAATCTCCACGCTTGAGGAATGGCTCGGCTATGCGCTCTTCGATCGTCATGCCCGCGGGCTGCATCTCACACCGCAAGGCTCTGCGCTGTTGCCGGAATTGCAGCAATCTTTTGAGCACTTGCTGAATGTCGCCAGTAATGCCTGCCATAAATCCAGTGTGATCCGCCTGAAAGCCCCGACCTGCGCTATGCGCTGGCTGGTGCCAAAACTTGTACAACTGGAAATTGCATCGCCAGAGATTCAGGTTGCGTTAACCACCACCGTTGAACACGGCGTGAATTTCAAAAACGAACCTTTTGATGCAGCGATTATTTTTGGCAAGCCTTCCACAACGGGTGCATTGCTGTTTGAGGAGCGGCTTACGCCCGTGATCAGCCAGCATTTATTGCCTGAAAACGCTTTAACACCTGAAGATTTGAGTCGTTATACATTTCTTCATCCGACGCGCGATCGCACCGACTGGTCGTTGTGGTTTGGGCAAAACGTCCCTAACCCGCCTGCTATGAATAAAAATCAACACTTCGATACTATGGACCTGGCTATCAGCGCCGCGATTCAGGGGTTTGGCATTGCGATAGCCGATGCCACACTGGTGGCAGAGGATTTGCATCGTGGAAGGCTGGTGCAGCCTTTCACGGGGAGCGTGAAGACAGGGGCGTGTTATTGTCTGGCGCTGCGGCCAGGGGAGGAAAGCCATGCGGGGATTGAGGCGTTTAAGCGGGGGTTGCTGGCAGTAAGTGAATAGGGATTTCTATGCGAGTTAGCGTACGGTTCCGTTCACTAAACGTTCATTGATCCCTGTACTTACCGAAACGGTGAACGTATCAAGGGTGCTACCGCAGCACCCTTAATAATCCCGGCTCCCGGCGATCACAACCTCTCGCCGTTCCTGACGGCTCGACCCGGCCTTACAGTCAAAATGGAGGCGATTTATGCCGGACTCAAAGGTCAAAATCAAAAGCGAAGGTCAAAGTCTAAAGCCGAACCGGTTTTGACCTTGTTCCCGGTATAAATTGCCCCAGCGTTACCCATAAGTCAGGGTTGAGCTGCCGGGAGCAGCGAAAGT
>NZ_LXEP01000041.1 GCF_001654835.1 Buttiauxella gaviniae ATCC 51604 | reverse complement strand
AGGATTGCCAAGGAGAGGGCGTTCTCTCCTTGGCACGCTCACCGTTCGCTGATCCATGTAGGAACGGTAAACTTTCGGGTGAACGGAAAATCTCGATCCTCCAAAAGCCATAAGCTTACTTGCCCCCATTTCTGTTACCCCTGTAACATAAACCCAACATCCCCATTGCGCAGAATCCATTCGCCCTCATGATGTCGCCAGACTCCCTTCTGATGAGCAGAACGATGATTGCCGTTGCTTTAGTTGATGACCATGTTGTGGTGCGCTCCGGTTTTGCGCAGTTACTTAGCCTTGAGAGCGATATTGAGATTGTGGGGCAGTACAGCTCTGCCGCCGAAGCCTGGCCTGCGCTGGTAAAAAATCAGCCCGATGTAGCCGTGCTCGACGTGGCAATGCCGGACGAAAACGGCCTAAGCCTACTCAAACGCCTGCGCCAACAACGCCCCGGTTTCCGCGCCATCATTCTGAGCATTTATGACACCACAGCATTTGTGCAAAGTGCGCTGGATGCCGGTGCCAGCGGTTATCTCACCAAACGCTGCGGCCCGGAGGAATTAGTACAGGCGGTTCGTTCCGTTGGTATGGGCGGCCATTATTTATGTGCGGATGCATTACGAGCGTTACGGCACGCAGGGCAACCAGCCAAAGTTCTGGAAGTTCTCACTCCACGCGAGCATGAAGTTTTCGATTTGCTGATCAAAGCCGAAAGCGTGAAACACATTGCCGAACAACTCAATCTTAGCCACAAAACAGTCCATGTGCATCGCGCCAACATCCTCGGCAAACTGCAATGTGAAAGCACCATCGAACTGGTGCATTTTGCCCTTGAACACCAATTGTTAACCGGGCACTAAATGTCTCGCGCGTGGCGTCATCTGCTGTTATCGCTGTTTATCGTCTTTGCCTGGGGGCTGACCTGGCTTGCCCTGTGGACGATCAGTTTTTATCTCACCGATAACGGCCAGCAGGCTACCTTACTGTTGCCGCAGGGCGTTCATCTCGCATTGTTGATTTTGCTACATCGTCGCTATTGGCCAGCCCTATTTATTCCGGTGATCGGGCTACTTATTTGGCTTTGGCTGCAACAATTAATGACAGAACCCGTCATGTTGCTTTCCCCGCTGCTTAGCGCTATTCCTGCGCTATTAGTTCAGCATTACTGGCACCGTTTTACGCTGTACTGGCAGCGGCTTTCGCTGCTGATGGCGGCCATTACTGGCGATGCGCTGTTACACACCCTGGTGCTGACGCCATTTCTGTCGAGTTCCGCTTCACAAACACTGCTGGCAGCGTTTACTGGTGGTGTAGTGCTGACGCCGTTCGTCTATTTGATTTATGAATATCTGCGCCAACAGCATCTGGAAAGCCTGCTGGCACAAGAAACTCCTAATCCCCCGCTACGCACTTCGTTGCTTATCTGGTGCAGCCTGTTTTTCATCATCGGTGTTGGCGCACAAATGGTGGTGTCGCCGGAAATCGAGCGTTTGTTGCTGATTGTGGTTTTCCTGCCAAACGTAGTCATGGCCTACAAATTTGGCTGGCAAGGCGGTGTGCTGGCAGCGCTCCTTGGCAGCATGATGATTACCATCGCCCGGCAAATTGGCAGCGGCTTTAACGGCTTGATGGAGATGGAACTTTTTCTCTCAACCCAGGCGCTGTTGGGCATTGGTCTTGGGATTGCCATCAGTCGCCAGCAGCATCTGGCAAATAATCTTCATCGTTACCGCCAACGGCTGGAAGTTGAGTTACAGGCGCGCCGCGAGTTGATGGAACAACTGGTGCACACCGAAGAGGACACGCGCAAAGATCTGGCGCGAGAACTGCACGATGAAATTGGTCAGAATATTACTGCGATTCAAATCCAGTCGATGCTGGTTAAGCGCACTGCCAGCGGTGATGCGACGGTACTCGCCGCCGAGCAAATCAACCAGCTTGCCCAACGTATTCACCACTCGACCCGCCACTTATTGCGCCAGCTTCGCCCACCAGTGCTGGACGAAATTTCCCTCGATAAAGCGCTGCACCATCTGATTCAGGAGTTCGCCTTTGTCGAACGCGGTATCACCTGCCGTTTCCATTACGATTTACCCGGCCAGCCCGCCAGCGACCCGGTGGTGTTTACGCTCTATCGTCTGGTGCAGGAGTTGCTCAATAACATTTGCAAACACGCTGACGCCCACAAGGTTGAGATCGCGTTAACTCAGCAACCCCACGGCGTGCGCCTTGAAGTCAAAGACGATGGTATCGGCTTTAGCGGCAGCACCCACACCGGCCTCGGATTACAAGGGATTGCCGAACGAATCCGCGCTTTAGGCGGAGATTTGCAACTCGAAAGCCAGTCCGGCACACGCGTAATTGTTAACCTGCCCACATTTTTTGAACAAAAACAGGGATAACCAGGAATAATTCCTGGTTGGCTAAAACCTTGTCTCATCCCCTTTCTGTCAGCGTTTTCTATAGTCATTTCAACCGGGAGGAATCAGATGATTTCCGAGCAAACAATCGGCCGTGATTATCGTTACTGGCGTCCACGTTTGCTGCTGTCGATGGTCGTGGGATACGCCGCATTTTACCTGACACGCAAAAGCGTCAGTTTTGTCCTTCCGGCGATGCAGCTCGATCTGGATTTAAGCAAAAGTGATATCGGCCTGCTGGGCACGCTGTTTTATCTCTCCTACGGCCTGTCGAAATTTGTCGCAGGATTGTGGCACGACCGCCGGGGCGCACGCTGGTTTATGGGTGCCGGCCTGCTGGCCACCGGGATACTAAATATCCTGTTTGCGTTTGGCAGCAATTTACCGATGTTGCTGATTATCTGGACGCTAAACGGGTTTTTCCAGGGTTGGGGATGGCCGCCGTGCGCGAGGTTATTAACGCACTGGTATTCGCGCAACGAGCGCGGTTTTTGGTGGGGGTGTTGGAACACGTCCATCAACCTCGGCGGTGCGGCGGTGCCGCTGATTTCCGCGCTGATGGCGCTTTGGTACGGCTGGCAGGCATCGTTATTTGTTTCGGGTGCCATCGGCATTGTCATTGGGATTTGGCTTTGCCGCAGCCTGACCGGCACGCCGCAAGAATTGGGATTACCACCGGTCGGCGTCTGGCGACATGACCCGTTGGAAATGCGCCAGGAACAGCTCAGTCCTCCAATGCCGCAGTGGCAAATGTTTCGCAGCACGGTGCTGCAAAACCCGATGGTCTGGCTTCTCGGTGTGAGTTATGTGCTGGTATATCTGATTCGTATCGCATTGAACGACTGGGGCAACATCTGGCTTTATGAAAGCCACGGCGTGAATTTACTCAGCGCCAACGCCACGGTGATGTTGTTCGAAATGGGCGGATTACTGGGCGCACTGTTTGCCGGATGGGGTTCAGATTTGCTGTTTCGTGGCCAGCGTGGGCCGATGATTTTACTCTTTGCGTTGGGGCTGTTTGTTTCGGTCGCCGCACTTTGGTTATCGCCAGTGCACCACTACGCATTATTGGCAGTCTGCTTTTTTGCCATCGGCTTTTTTGTTTTTGGCCCGCAGATGCTGATTGGTCTCGCCGCCGTGGAGTGCAGCCATAAACAGGCGGCAGGCAGCGTTACCGGGTTTCTGGGTTTGTTCGCCTATTTAGGTGCGGCTCTGGCAGGATGGCCGTTGTCGCAGGTGATTGAGCGCTATGGCTGGTCCGGGATGTTCGCACTACTCACCGTTGCCGCCGCATTAATTGGATTTTTGCTGATGCCCCTGTTAATGGCGGGCATCAGCGCACAGGACAGGAGTGTTGGCGCCATGGACCCGGCAGTTACCTTACCTCAGGACACTTAGGATAATAATATGAAACTGACCGTGCTCTCTTCTCTGGTTGCTGCGGGTGTTGCGTTGGCTACCCTGTCAGGTGCCGCGCAAGCCATAGGCCGTCTGGTGGTGTATTGCAGCGCTACCAACGAAATGTGTGAAACCGAAACCAAAGCGTTCGGTGAAAAATACGAGGTGAAAACCTCGTTTATCCGCAACGGCTCGGGCAGCACGCTTGCGAAAGTTGATGCCGAGAAGAAAAACCCGCAGGCTGATGTCTGGTATGGCGGTACGCTAGATCCGCAATCCCAGGCGGGGGAAATGAATCTTCTTGAGCCGTACAAATCAGCAAATCTCGCGCAAATCATGCCAAAATTCCAGGACCCGGCTAAACGCAAAGGCAACTACTCCTCAGCGGTTTATATCGGCATTCTCGGTTTTGGTGTTAACACCCAGCGCCTGAAAGAGAAGAACCTGCCGGTGCCGAAATGCTGGAAAGATCTGACCAACCCAATTTATAAAGGTGAAATCCAGGTTGCTGACCCACAAAGCTCGGGCACCGCTTATACCGCTCTGGCAACGTTCGCCCAACTGTGGGGTGAAGATCAGGCATTTGATTACCTGAAAAAACTCAACGGCAATATCTCTCAGTACACCAAATCTGGTATTGCTCCGGCGCGTAACGCCGCGCGTGGTGAAACCGCCATCGGCATTGGTTTCCTGCACGATTACTCCCTGGAAAAAGAGAACGGTGCTCCGCTGGAATTGATTTCCCCATGTGAAGGCACCGGTTATGAGATTGGTGGTGTCAGCATCCTGAAAGGTGCACGCAATATGGACAACGCCAAACTGTTTGTTGATTGGGTGCTGTCAAAAGAAGCGCAGGAACTCTCCTGGAAAAAAGGCAAGTCTTATCAAATTCTGACCAACACAACCGCCGAAAGCTCACCGTTGTCGCTCAAGCTTGATGACCTGAAACTCATCAACTACGACATGGACAAATACGGTGCGACTGACATGCGCAAAGCATTGATCAACAAATGGGTTAGCGAAGTAAAAATGGGTAACTAACCCGTTAGCAGGTGACAGCGTCACGTCACCTGCTCCCCCTCCTTTTCTTTTGGCCGATGAGGCACTTATGTCTGAAACTTTACTTTTGCGACCTACGCGAAAGCGGGACGCTATTATCTGGTGGGTGGCGCTGTGCTGGCTGGCTTTTGCCCTGCTGCCAAGCTGGAGCCTCGATTACGGGTTATTTGAATCGACAAGTGATGAGCTAATCAATGCTTACAGCTGGTCTGGACTTAACATTAGTCTGCTGTGGTACGTTTTACCTTCGCTGTTGCTGCTGCGCCCGTTTAATGAACTGGGGCCAGAAAAGCGCCAGCGTCACTATTTCGACGCAGGCTGGGCACTCTTTTGCATGGCCTTTGTGGTAGTCAGTGCAACCCTTACCGAGCGTGGAATGGGTTACGCCACTATTGTGCTGTTTATCGCGCTCGGCATGGTTATCACTCTCGCACTGACTCGCCTTGAATGGCTCGGTGGCGACAGCTTTGTGATTGGTTCGCTGGTGACAATTATCGCGCTGATTGGTGTGTTTATTGTTTGGCCGAGCATCGCGATTTTCATTCCGATGTTTACCAATGATGCCGGGGAGTTTGCGCCGCTAGCGTTTATGGCGGTACTCAGCCAGGCGCATATCATCCAGGTAATTATCAACTCCATCGCGCTGTCGATTGCGGTGGGAATTGGCTGCACCTTCTTCGGCCTGGTGTTGGCGATTTACACCACCCGCATCGCCAAACGTAGCGCTATTATTGGCCGTATTTTCTCGATTCTGCCTATCGTGACCCCGCCGTTTGTCGTCGGCCTTGGCGTCACGTTGATGATGGGCCGTTCGGGGTATATCACCGAGTTGATGGTCGACTGGTTCGGATTGACCAACACCAACTGGCTGTACGGTTTTACCGGTATCTGGCTGGCGCAAGTTTTAGCATTTACGCCGATGGCCTTTATGATCCTCGATGGTGCGATTAAAACCATTCACCCGTCGCTGGAAGAAGCCTCTTATACCCTACGTGCTACGCGTTGGAAGACCTTTAAAGGGGTGTTTTTACCGCTGCTGAAACCGGCACTGGCTAACGCCTTTTTGATTGTGATTGTGCAATCGCTGGCGGACTTCAGTAACCCGCTGGTACTTGGCGGTAACTTCGACGTACTCGCCACACAAATCTATTTCTACATCACTGGCTCGCAACTTGATTACCAGGCCGCCAGCACACTAGGCGCATTCTTGCTGGTCTTCTCACTGCTGGTGTTCTGCATTCAGTACATGTGGATTGGAAAACGCTCCTACGTCACCGTTTCCGGTAAATCGAACCGAGGCGACGTTCAGCCGCTGCCAGTGACACTGGTGTGGGCGGTCATTGCGTTATTAGCGGTGTGGATTGCCTTTAACGCCCTACTTTACGGCAGCATTTTCTATGGCAGTTTCACAGTTAACTGGGGCGTGGATTACACGCTGACGTTCGATAACTTCATCAAGCTCTTCGGCCAGGGCATGAGCGATGGCGCGTGGCCTTCACTGCTCGACACGCTGCTGTACGCCGGGATTGCCGCACCGATCACCGCCTTTTTCGGCTTGCTGATTGCCTGGATAGTGGTGCGCCAGCAGTTCCGTGGCAAAAAGACCATCGAATTCACCACCATGCTGTGCTTCGCCGTTCCAGGCACCGTTGCGGGCGTTTCGTATATCCTGGCGTTTAACAGCGCCCCGGTTTACCTGACCGGAACGGCGGCGATTGTGATTATGTCGATGGTGATGCGTAACGTACCGGTGGGAATTCGTGCCGGGATTGCTGGGCTGGGGCAAATCGACAAATCACTCGACGAGGCCTCTTTGAGCCTGCGTGCCGGATCGATGCGCACCATTATCAACATCCTGCTGCCATTGCTGCGCCCGGCGATTTTATCCGCGCTGATCTACAGTTTTGTGCGCGCCATTACGACTGTTAGTGCCATCGTCTTCCTCGTCACGCCGGATACTCGTGTGGCAACCGCCTACATTCTTAACCGCGTGGAAGATGGTGAATACGGAGTGGCGATAGCCTACGGCTCGATTCTTATCGTCGTAATGTTGACCATTATTTTCATTTTTGACTGGCTGATTGGTGAAGCGCGTATTTCACGTTCAAAAGCCAAAACCAACGCGTGATTACGGAGTAACACATGACACAACCTCATTTTGTAGAACTGCGCAATGTCACGAAACGGTTTGGCAATAACACCGTTATTGAAGGCATTAATCTGGCGATCCCAAAGGGTGAAATGGTGACGTTACTCGGCCCTTCCGGCTGCGGAAAAACCACCGTTTTACGCCTGGTTGCCGGGCTTGAAAAACCCACTGAAGGGCAGATTTTTATTGATGGCGAAGATGTGACGCACCGTTCCATTCAACAGCGTGACATTTGCATGGTGTTCCAGTCCTACGCCCTGTTCCCGCATATGTCGCTGGGCGATAACGTCGGTTACGGACTGAAAATGCTCGGCACCTCGCGTGGGGAAATTAAAACACGCGTGAAAGAAGCGCTGGCAATGGTCGATTTAGATGGTTTCGAAGACCGTTTTGTTGACCAGATCTCCGGCGGCCAGCAGCAACGTGTGGCACTGGCGCGCGCACTGATCCTGAAACCGAAAGTGCTGCTGTTTGATGAGCCGCTCAGTAACCTTGATGCCAACCTGCGCCGTAGCATGCGTGACAAAATCCGCGAGCTACAAAAGCAGTTCAACATCACGTCGCTGTACGTTACTCACGATCAGAGTGAAGCGTTTGCCGTGTCGGATACGGTACTGGTGATGAACAAAGGTGAAATCATGCAGATTGGCAGCCCGCAAACGCTGTATCGCCAGCCCGCCTCACGCTTTATGGCGAGCTTTATGGGTGATGCAAACGTCTTTCCGGCGCGTTTTGGCAGCGATTTTGTCGAGATCCATGGCTACCGTTTACCGCGCCCGCCGCAGTTGACCGTAACTCAAACAGAAGGCACGGTTGGCGTGCGCCCGGAGGCGATTACTCTCAGCGAACATGGCGACGAAAGCCAGCGCTGCGTGGTACGCCATGTGGCATATATGGGGCCGCAATATGAAGTGACTGTGGAATGGCATGGCCAGGCGCTGTTATTGCAGGTGAACGCAACTCGCTTACAGCCTGACGTAGGTGACAATTATTATCTTGAAATCCATCCGTACGGCATGTTTATGCTGGCTGATGCGGCGTAAAAACAAGGGCCGCAGCTATGCGGCCCTACGAGTGATGACAAGCTGTTCTGAAATGGCCACCGTGACGGGAGGCCATTTTCGATATCAACCGAACAACGCTTTTGCTTTCGCCCGGATATCAGCCAGTTCTGTGGCGTTAACTTTGCTTTTCTTCTCGACTTTTCGTGCTCGCCAGTCCACACAGGTGACTTGATCGGATAATGCGACGCCTTCACGGCTCTGTGTTATTTCAACCTCAAAAGGATATCCCTTTGCTTTTGTAGTGCAAGGCACACACAACAACAGCCCCGTTTTGTTGTTATAAGCAAACGGGCTAAGTACAACCGCCAGGCGATGCCCCCCTTGTTCATGCCCTTCAACAGGGTCAAAATTAATCCAGATTAAATCGCCTGCATCTGGTACATAGCGAGAAACCATCAGAGCATTTCCTTGCCAACCGGTGCGCCAAACTCCGCTTTCTCATGCTGATTTTCCGGGGTAATTCCGGCTAACAACGCATCAAGCGAATAGGCTTTCGCTCTCACAGGAACAATAATGATACGACCATCTTCTACGGCAATATCCACCGTATCATCAACATTCAAACTAGCGGCTTGCATGATAGCGGCGGGAATGCGAACTGAAGGGCTATTACCCCATTTTTTGACGACAGATTGTGCCATGCGAGAACTCCTTTGTTGATACGTTTGTAGCAACAGTAATTCAGCCAATCTAATGTGTCAACAATGTATCTACACTGTAGTGTCGGCAGGCTAAACGGAAGATCTCTGACTGAGTGGTCGGCATTGCGCACAATACCGACTTTTCTCTAAAGTTTTGACGTCGCTACAGCAATCCGCAGCGTTTTTTACTGCGATCCGACGCCTGTTGGTACAACTCAAACTCATTTGCTACTGCTGCACCGAGCGCTTGTTCAAACTCCTGGCGGCTGGAGTGACCATGGCTGCGTGCCCCGCCTTCACTCCCCAGATTCGACTGGAAAATTCCCGCAGCACTGACCGGGAGGAAATCTTCATAAATAATCGGCTGCGCCACCAACCAACCCCGTTCAATCAGCGACTGCGGGTCATCACCTGGTTTAATCGCCTGGCGGTGCATTTCGCCCACAGGGGTTAAACGGTAGCGGAAATAAGCCAGATCCTGGCAGCGCATTAGCGTTTCACTGTCGGGCAAGCGGCTGAATACTTCCTGCAAATGCTGCTGATGGCTAAAATTATCCTGCCCATTACCGGCTTCATTTAGCAACTCATCGTATAACGCACGCCCTTTTGGCGTTAACGCTACACCACGCTGCTCAATTTCGCCGAAACGGGCGGTATGTGTGCCGTGATGTACACCGGCAAAAATAATCGGTTCTTCCAGCGCTTTAAAGCTGGTCTGGCGCAGCAAGATTGGGAATGTGCGGCGTGGTGGTCCTTCGATAATCGCTTTTGGCGCAATGCCATATTCCGGCATCAATGCCTGAACGCGGTCGATATCTAACGTGCGCGGAGTCAGGTGATTAATGTGACAGCCGCGGAAACAGACGACGTCGGCAATCAGGCGATGCTGCTGGTGGAATGCCTGGTAAGTTTGTGCATCTACCGTGGCATGACTGTGCCAACGGAAGGTTTCCAGCGCCTGACTCACGAACTCGTCTGCCTGCTCTTCGCTAAATACGCCCTGCTGGTCGTAAATATCCAGTAATGCCCGACAACGAGGGGTGAAAATGTCACGTTCTGCGAGAATAGCTGCAGCAGTTTTACGCAGTTCAGCATCGTCAATTAGCTCAAGGCGTAGCAACGAGGTGAAAATACGGAACGGATTACGCGCCAGAGCCGCGTCATCAATTGGACGAAACGCAGTGGAATGCACCGGTACGCCCGCCTGCGAAAGGTCGTAATAGCCGATTGGATACATCCCCATTACCGCAAAAATGCGCCGTAAGGTTGCCAGTTCTTCCGCTTTACCCACCCGTATTGCGCCGTGGCGCTCCACATTCAGGCGCGCCAGTTCATCGGCATTCTCTAATTGCTGTTGCAGATCGGGGTTATTTTCCAACACCGCCAGATTTACGTCAGCGACTAACTCTAACAAGGTTCCGTATTGAGGCACTTCTTGCTGGTACATCGCCGACATTGCGTGCGAAAATTTTTCCCGAATATCATCAGCCGTGATGTTGTTCGCCATAATGTCGTACTCCTGTGAATATTGCTCAAAGAGTAGAATGTCGCGCAGGGGTTTTGGGCTAAGAATTTTCGTTTTGTGATCGACTATACAGCCATAGATTATAAGTAATGTTTTCCGAAAATTTCATAGCCACAGGTTATGTAAATCAGCCTTTAAATTCACTTTAATTTAACAAGCCATTAACTGAGACTGTCGGTGGCGATATTTAAAATTAGAATGCATCGCCTCCTGTATCCCACAACTGGAGCTGGCTATGTCACAGATTTGGCAACCTCGTGAGCTTGTACATCGCGACTACGACTCTCATCCTCCGGCGTTCGCGCCGGGGTATAAAACCAGCGTGTTACGCTCACCGCGCAATGCGCTGATCTCTTTGCAGAACTCGCTGTCTGAAATTACCGGGCCAATATTTGGTGCCAAAGATCTCGACCCGCTTGATAACGACCTGATCATGAATTACGCCAAAGACGGCCTGCCCATTGGCGAGCGCATTATTGTGCATGGCTACGTTCGCGATGGATTCGGCCGCCCGATGAAAAACACCCTGGTGGAAGTGTGGCAGGCCAACGCAGGCGGGCGTTATCGCCACAAGAAAGATAAGTATCTCGCCCCTATCGACCCAAATTTTGGCGGCTGTGGACGCGTGTTGACCGATGAAAACGGCTATTACTTCTTCCGCACCATCAAGCCAGGCCCGTATCCGTGGCGTAACCAGGCAAGTGACTGGCGCCCTTCTCACATTCACTTTTCACTCTCTGGTGACTCTTTTGCCCAACGTCTCATCACCCAGATGTATTTTGAGGGCGACCCGCTGATTAAACAGTGTCCGATTGTGAAAACCATTAATAACGATGACGCCATTCGCACATTGATTGCCGAACTGGACACCCATGCGGCAGTGCCGCTTGATTGCCTGGCGTATCGCTTTGATTTAGTGCTGCGTGGCCAGCGAGCCACACTGTTTGAAAACCGTACTCAGGGGGCCGCGTGATGAAAGATTATTTAGCAGAAACCGCATCGCAAACTGCCGGCCCATACGTCCACATTGGTCTGGCTCCGCAAGCCGCTGGTTTTAACATTTTCGAGAAAAACTTTAGCCACGTGCTAACCAATTCTCACACTCAGGGCGAGCGGATTATTGTTGAAGGACGGGTGTTTGACGGCTCAGGAACGCCAGTGCGCGATGTGTTGCTGGAAGTGTGGCAAGCCAATGCGGCCGGACGTTACAACCACCCTGCAGACAAGCAAACAAATAAAGAACTGGATGAAGATTTCCGTGGCTGGGGACGAACCTGTTCAGATTTCGACAGTGGTATCTGGCGTTTTGACACCATTAAACCGGGTGCTGTAACCGGGCGCGACGGCCGAATGATGGCCCCGCATTTGAACCTGTGGATTGTGGCGCGTGGCATTAATATTGGCCTGAATACGCGGATGTATTTTTCCGATGAGCAAGCAGCGAATGAGACCGACCCGGTGCTTAATCTCATCGAGTGGGAAGTGCGACGTAATACGCTGATTGGGAAGCGTGAGAAGCGCGGTAATGAGGTGGTGTATACGTTT
This sequence comes from Buttiauxella gaviniae ATCC 51604, assembly GCF_001654835.1. Taxonomy (GTDB): domain Bacteria; phylum Pseudomonadota; class Gammaproteobacteria; order Enterobacterales; family Enterobacteriaceae; genus Buttiauxella; species Buttiauxella gaviniae. The sequence continues at coordinate 20,439 of NZ_LXEP01000041.1, read as the reverse complement.
GATGTGTTTCTTCAGGGGGAGAAGGAGACGGTGTTTTTTGATGTATAGGTGGATTGCCATTCACTTGTTGGGTTGTGTCCTTTGTTAGAGTAGCGATTGTTCCGTTCACTAAACGTTCAGTGTTCCCTGTACTTACCGAAACGGTGAACGTATCAAGGGTGCTGTGCTACCGCAGCACCCTCGGCTCGTTCACCGTTTCGGTAACTTAAGGGATAACTGGACGCCTGGTGAACGAAACCTTTCTCCACACATAAATATTGCCAACATTTATTGGAACCCCACCCATTTCCAATAAACCCCTCCTGGCTCGAATCATTAATTTAAATTAACCTTCCCTCACCTATTGTTATAAATTATCGAGTGATGTTAATGAAATTTTGCTAGCAAGTTATCAAAATCAAACAACTTATCTTGTCAGCGCTACGGGTCTGTTTTTAACATCAGGTTATGGAAAAAAACGGTTTGTTTAGTCAGCGCATTCGCTTGCGCCATCTTCATACTTTCGTGGCTGTCGCTCAACAGGGAACTCTGGGGCGCGCGGCTGAAACACTTAATCTTAGCCAGCCTGCATTATCGAAAACACTTAATGAATTAGAGCAGCTAACCGGCACGCGTTTATTTGAGCGTGGGCGGCTTGGCGCACAAATGACGTTGATGGGTGAGCAGTTTCTGACGCACGCGGTAAAGGTGCTCGATGCGCTCAATCACGCCGGGCAATCGTTTAATCAAAAAGATGGGCAAAACACTACGGTTATCCGTGTTGGTGCCTTGCCAACTGCAGCACTGGGCATATTACCAAAAGTTATTGGCCAGTTTCACAAGCAGCAAAGTGACGTTACGCTGCAAGTCGCCACCATGAATAACACCATGCTGCTGTCGGGTTTAAAATCGGGTGAGCTGGATTTAGGTATTGGCCGAATGTCCGATCCTGAATTGATGACCGGGCTGAACTATGAACTGTTATTTCTTGAATCGTTAAAACTGGTGGTTCGTCCTGGGCACCCACTTCTGCATGAAAACATCACCCTTAGCCGCGTGATGGAGTGGCCGGTGGTGGTGTCGCCAAAAGGAACAATTCCACGCCAGAATGCCGAATCGCTGCTTTCAAGCCAGGGTTGTAAAATGCCTGCAGGCTGCGTCGAAACGCTTTCCGCCTCTCTCTCTCGCCAGTTGACTGTGGATTATAACTACGTGTGGTTTGTGCCATCTGGCGCGGTGAAAGAAGATTTACGCCAGGGAACATTGACCTCGTTGCCGGTGACAACGCAAGGTGCTGGTGAGCCAATTGGTATTTTGACTCGCGTGGATACACCGCTTTCAGCGGGCGCGCAAATTCTGCTGTCTTCGATTCGGAAATCTATTCCGGGTTAAGTAACAAGGGTGGATGACGCTAATCCACCCTACAACACCGTTTTCGTAGGTCGGATAAGCGTTAGCGCCATCCGACATTAATTAACCAGCGGCATCCATCTCATCAAACACCTGTTGTGCAAGATGCATAGTGGCGTTGGCTGCGGGTAAACCGCAGTACAGTGCTGAATGCATAATCAGTTCTTTGAGCTCGTCACGCGTCACGCCGTTGTTAAAAGCCGCTCGCAGATGCATTTTCAACTCGGCCTCACGGTTAAGCGCAATTAACATCGCGATGGTTATCATGCTGCGTGTGTGGCGCTCAAGTCCCGGACGTGTCCAGATATCGCCCCAGGCATAACGAGTAATGAAGTCCTGAAACTCCTCATTCAGCGGCGTAAGCTGCGACAATGTACGATCGACGTGGCTTTCACCCAGCACCGCGCGGCGAACTTCCATGCCTCGTTGATAATGTTCTTCATCCTTCATCTCAGTCGCCCTGTTGAATAAAGTTAAGCAATGCGATGTTGAAACCGTGAGCGTCTTCAATGCTGGAGATGTGTGAAGCCTTGAGAGTGACAAGGTGCGAACCATGCACCTGTTGATGCATAAACTCACTGTCAGCCACGGTGCAAACCGGGTCGTTGACTCCGGTGATAAACTGCATCGGTATTGTGATATTGCCAATTTCTGCTCGCAAATCCGCTGCTGCCAGTGCTTCACAACAGGCGGCATAACCTTCTGGATTGGTCTGCGCCAGGGTTGCGCATAACGCATCGACTTGCGCATGATGGTGCTGAACAAAATTATCAGTAAACCAGCGTGCCGGCGCACTTTTGGCAATCGCCGACATCCCTTCGTGGCGAACAGTTCGAGCGCGTTCCAGCCAGCCACTTTGCTCACCGATTTTCGCGGCACTGTTGGCGACAGTTACCGAAAGAAACCGCTCCGGCGCAAAACGCGCCAGCCACAGGCCAGTCAAACCACCCATTGAAATTCCGCAGAAATGCGCCTGCTTAACGCCCGCATCATCCATCACACTGATAACATCTTCCGCCAGTTGTGGCAGTGTAGTTTTCTCGTTTTTGGTAGTACGTCCGTGGCCATGCGTGTCGTAACGCAGCACGCGGAAGTTCTCAAGCAACGCCGCCATTTGCGGCTGCCACATCTCAAAGGTGGTACCCAGAGAATTAGATAGCACCAGCACTGGCGCACCAGCAGGCCCTTCCAGTTGATAATAAAGACTCATATTCCCCTCCTGGTTTGTTGTGCCGACCGCGCCAGAACCTGGCTGATGAAATGATCATTACTGCCAATGGCGTGCTGCGGGTCGAGCAAATGTTCGATTTGTATCGTAGAAAGATGGGCGCTGACGTCAGGGTGTTGTGCAAGCAATGTTGCAAGGGGCTGATTTTCGTCCAACGCGCGATGACAAAGTTGTTCCACCAGATGGTGTGCGGCCTGTTTCCCGATTGATTTCGCCAGCGCCAGAGTCACAGATTCCGCCATAATCAGGCCGTGAGTGATATCCAAATTGGCGCGCATTTTCGCGGTGTTAACCTGCATTCCCTGCATCAAATCCAGCGAGGTTTGCATCACACCCCCAGTCAGCATAATAAGCTGTGGAAGCGTTTCCCATTCGGCTTGCCAGCCACCTAGTGCCCTTTCATGTTGCTGATTCTGGCTGGCGTACAGCGTTGCCATCATTCCTGGAATGCGCATGGTGGCAGTCAGTATAGCGGCACAGCTCACCGGATTACGTTTATGGGGCATGGTGGATGAACCACCGCGCCCTTCGGCAATCGGCTCGCCTACTTCTGCGACTTCGGTTTGCATCAGTAACGAAAAATCATTGGCGAATTTGCCGAGTGTGCTGCTGACACCTGCGAACCAGGTGGAGGCTTCCAGCAATCTGTCGCGCTGGCTATGCCACGGTGTGTCGGACGGTTTAAGCGCCAGGGCGCTTGCTAACGCTTGCGCCACAGGCATGCCCTGATCTTTAAGCGATGCCAGCGTGCCCGCAGCACCGCCAAACTGCAGAACCAAAACACGCGGTTTTATTTCAGACAAACGCTGCTGCCAGCGCAAAAGTGCATCTAGCGTTCCTGCCAGTTTAAGGCCAAACGTGATCGGCAATGCATGCTGCATCCAGGTGCGGCCGGGCATCACGCTATGCTGGTGTTGTTGGACTTGTACGGCTAAAACATCAATCAACTGCCCGATAAGTAACTCAGAAGCATCGAATGCAGCGCGCAGTTGCAGCACCAGACCGGTATCAATCACATCCTGGCTGGTTGCGCCCCAGTGAACGTAACGTGCGGCCTGTTCATCGTGCTGTTTTACGTTGGCAGTGAGCTGTTTCACCAGCGGGATCGCAAGGTTTCCAGCACCTGCCGCCGCTTGCGCTAAGGCTTCACTATTGAGTTTTGTGGCCTGACACTGCCCTGAAATGACATTACCCGCCGACTCAGGGATCACGCCACATTGCGCACAGGCCTGCGCCAGTGCCGCTTCAAAATCCAGCATCCCTTGTAACGTCTTCTCATCGCTGAAAATGTCGGTTAGCGATGATGCACGCAACATTGGGGTAAACAGTGTCATGCCTGCTCCTTAAACGCGTTCAATAATCAGTGCAATCCCCTGACCGACACCAATACACATGGTACAAAGCGCGTAACGTCCGCCGCTACGCTTGAGTTGATACGCGGCGGTCATCGCCAGACGACCACCAGATGCGCCAAGCGGATGCCCAAGTGCAATGGCCCCGCCATTCGGGTTTACATGGTCGGCATCATCAGGCAGACCCAGGTCGCGCATCACCGCCAGTGCCTGGGCGGCAAAGGCTTCATTTAATTCAATCACGTCCATTTGTGCCAACGTTAACCCGGTTTGCGCCAGCACTTTGCGCACTGCCGGAGCCGGGCCAAAACCCATAATCCGTGGTGCGACACCTGCAGTTGCCACACCCACGACACGCGCCAGTGGCTGCAAACCATGAGTGTTAAGCGCTTGTTCGCTTGCGAGCAGCAAAGCACAAGCCCCGTCATTAACTCCTGATGCGTTTCCTGCGGTGACGGTGCCGTCGGCTCGTACCACACCTTTGAGTTTTGCCAGTGCCTCAATCGAGGTGGAGCGAGGATGTTCATCCTGATTAAACAGCAACGCTTCACCTTTGCGTTGCGCGATAGAAACAGGAATTAACTCATCATCAAAAATACCCATTTCCTGAGCGCGAGCGGTGCGTAACTGGCTGCGTAAGGCAAAGGCGTCCTGATCCTCACGGTTAATATTAAAGTCAGTCGCGACGTTTTCTGCCGTTTCGGGCATCGCATCAACACCATACTGCGCTTTCATTAGCGGGTTGATAAAACGCCAGCCGATGGTGGTGTCTTCCATTTTCATATTGCGACTAAAGGCGCTTTCCGCTTTGCCCATTACAAACGGCGCGCGCGACATACTTTCCACGCCACCGGCAATCATCAGCTGCGTTTCACCGCTTTTGATAGCCCTTGCCGCAACACCGAGCGCATCAAGGCTTGAACCACATAAACGGTTGATGGTACTCCCCGGCACCGTCTCTGGTAGCCCCGCCAGCAACAAAGCCATACGCGCCACGTTGCGGTTATCTTCCCCCGCCTGGTTTGCACAGCCGTAAAGCACATCATCAACCGCCGACCAGTCGAGATTTGGATGGCGCGCGATCAAGGCTTTCAGCGGTAATGCAGCTAAATCATCACTACGAACACTGGACAGTGTGCCACCAAAACGACCGAACGGAGTACGCACTCCATCACAGATAAATGCTTGATTCATCATAGTTCCTTACGCGCTTTCTGCCAGTTGTTCGAAGCCCAGGGTGACCGGGGTGATACGTTGTAATTCTTCAAAAGAGAGGCCATTGAAGATTTCGCGCACCACGGGTCCTCGTGCAGTGATATCAATCACTGCGAGGTCGGTATAAATGCGGCTGACACAGCCGATTCCGGTGAGTGGGTAAGAGCAGCTATCCACCAGCTTGCACTCGCCGTCACGGGTGAGGTGATCCATCATCACAAAGACCTGGCGTGCGCCAATGGCTAAGTCCATCGCTCCACCTACTGCCGGGATGGAGTCCGGCGCACCGGTGCTCCAGTTTGCAAGGTCACCAGTGGCGGAAACCTGATACGCACCTAGTACGCAGATATCGAGATGGCCACCGCGCATCATGGCAAAAGAGTCGCCATGGTGGAAAAAACAGCCGCCGGTCAACAAAGTGACAAACTCTTTTCCGGCATTGATAAGCTCAGGGTCTTCTTCGCCCTCGGCCGGTTTTGGCCCCATGCCTAGCAAGCCGTTCTCGCTGTGCAAGAAGATCTCTTTATCCGCCGGAAGGTAGTTGGCAATGCGTGTTGGCAAACCAATGCCGAGGTTGACATAAGCGCCTTCGGGAATATCACGTGCGACACGTTGTGCCATTTCATCACGGGTTAGTTTTTTCACCTGCAGGCTCCTTATGCGCTTTGTGCCAGTGATTTTTCGGTGGCGACCAGACGTTGTACGAAAATGCCAGGCGTCACGATATTTTCAGGGTCAAGGTCACCTAGCTGCACCAGGCGGCTGACTTCAGCAATAGTCACGGTGGCGGCAGTTGCCATAATTGGCCCAAAGTTACGCGCCGCTTTGCGGTACACCAGGTTTCCCCAGCGGTCACCTTCATACGCTTTGATTAATGCAAAATCGGCTTTTAGCGAGTATTCCAGCACATATTGGCGGCCATCGATTTCACGCGTCTCTTTACCATCGGCAAGCGGTGTGCCAAAACCAGTTGGCGTAAATACCGCCCCAAGCCCTGCTCCCGCCGCCTGGATGCGTGCCGCCAGATTGCCTTGTGGCACCAGTTCCAGTTCAACTTTGCCGCGTCGATACAGGTCATCAAAAATTTGTGAATCCACCTGACGTGGGAATGAGCAGATCATTTTGCGCACTCGTCCTGCCTTCAAAAGTGCCGCCAACCCCACTTCCCCGTTCCCTGCGTTGTTATTGATTATGGTCAGGTCACAAGCGCCCTGATCAATCAAGGCATCAATAAGATGAGTGGGTTGTCCTGCGGTCCCGAAGCCACCAATCATGATGGTGGCTCCGTCGAAAATTCCGGCAACCGCTTCTTCAAGCGAAGCCACACTTTTGTTGATCATCACTCTGCTCCTTGGTGTGCGTCATTCGCACAAGTTTGCTTTGTTCGAACAAAATGTGACCCCGTTAACGAAGCTGGTCAAGGGCGATAATCGAAATATGGTGCGATTATCGAACATCATGTATCTTTGTTTTCAGAGTGTGATGAATGGCGAAATTTGTGGAGAACGGAATGGAAATTCAACGTGATGAATCAGTAGCAGGTGAAGTCGATCCCTTTAAAGGCGACCCGAATTTTATGGCATCACTGGCTCGCGGACTGGAGGTGATTCAGGCATTCACTCCACAGCGGCGACAAATGTCTATTTCACAAATTAGCCAGAAGACCGGGATCCCCCGCGCTGCGGTGCGACGCTGTTTGTACACTCTGGGCAAGCTTGGCTTTGTCTACGCCGAAGACGGTAAATACTACCAATTGCGCCCACGAATTTTATCGCTGGGCCATGCCTATCTGGCCTCGACACCACTGGCGAAATCCACGCAACCGGTGCTCAAACATCTGAGTGAAATGCTCAACGAGTCCTGTTCAATCGCCACGTTGGATGGCGACGATATTTTGTATATCGCCCGCGCTTCCAGCTCACGCATCATGACCATTGATTTGGATATCGGCAGCCGCCTGCCAGCGTGGTCAACATCCATGGGCCGCGTATTGCTGAGTTATTTGCCGGAAGAACAGCTCAACGATTTCCTGGGTCGCATAACTATGATCCGTTACACGCCGCAAACAGTGGATTCGGTGAGCAAACTGCGCGAAGAGTTAAAACGCGTGCGTCAGCAAGGGTACGCGCTTAACGACCAGGAACTGGAGATGGGGTTGCGCTCGATTGCCGTTCCACTGGTAAATCCTGAAGGAGCGGTGGTTGCAGCACTCAACGTTGGCGTTCATGCCGGGCAGGTTTCCGCCCAGGAATTGCTGAACCGTGTGCTGCCTAAGTTGCAGGAAGCGGCAGAGGAGTTGTCACTGTTGTTAAAGGCAGATTAGCGACTGTGTTTTGCGTGGCGTTCCCAGTTCTCGACTTTCGCCTGCTCGGATTTTTTGAGCGCCACGTAACACGCCCCGCTGCCGCCGTGATGCGGCATGGCGCTGCAAAACGCCTGCACTTCGTCAAATTCCGCCAGCCAACGAGCGAGATAACTGCGCACGATATTGGCATGTGATTTATCTTCGCGCCCTTTGCCATGAACGATCAGCAAATTGCGCAGGCCATCTTTTTTGGCTTCCTGCATGTAGGCGTAAAGCATCTGGCGGCATTGTTCGACGGGTTGGCGGATGAGGTTAAGACTTGCTTCCTGCTTGTATTTTCCTAGTCGCAACTTATCCAATACACCGGTTTGCAGCCCTTCACGCTTAAATTCAAGCAATGTGTTGAGCGGAATAATTTCCAGAAAATCGGTGGTCAGAAAGTTATCCAACTGAACAGTATCGAGCTTTTGCACCACCTTCTCCTTCACCGGTTTCAACCACTGGCTGCTGTTACAGTTTTTCAGCGGTTTGACGTCATCCATGGCGTCAAGAAAAAGCGATTTTTCATCAAGGTTCATGTGCAAATCCTCCAGTCTTAATTCTGAAGTCACTATAGCCGCCGATGAACCGAGGCTCAATGCCCTATTAACGGCATTCGCGACGAAATTGGTTGATAAGCGCAGTAGTGAGTGGAGCCTGGGTCACATCTCGCCGTTGAATCAGGTAGTAAGTAGCATTGGGCAGCGTTTCGGTGATGTGAATTTGCTTCAACCTATGGGCTAACATCGGGTCGTGCCCTAATTCAGCGGGTAAAATACTCAGAAAATCACTCTGTGCCACCAGGCTAATACAGGCTGAAAAGGTTTCACAGAACACACTGATATTGGGAGTTTCTGAACGCTTTTGGAATAACTCTTCCAGTTGTTTGTAATAGCTGCCGCGTGGCGTTGGCAACGTCCAGTTATAGTGCAGTAACTCTTTTAACGTTGTGGCCTTGGTTGCCGGATGGCCCTCTCGGGCAAATACTGCAAACGGCTTTTCAAACAGCCGTTCAAACGTAAATTCCTGGTCGTAAGGCCCCTGATAGTAAGTATTGATGGTGAAATCCAGCTCTCCCTGACGCAGCGAGTTAATCATCGAAACCAGCTGTCCTTCCATAATACGGACTTTAACTTGCGGATGTTTTTGATGAAACGCGGTGATCACCGGCGGCATTAAGGTGCGGGAAACACTGGCTCCAAGACCAATATTAATTTGCCCCGCCAGTTGCCCCTGGCGCTGCAAGATATCTTCCTGGGCAGCCCTCAGTTCTTCCAGAATCAAACGCGCATGCTGGTAAAAACTTTCACCACACTCCGTTAAAGCAACGCCCTGGCTACGTCGGATAAACAAGCGTGCCGACATTCCCTCTTCTAACTCTTTAATCGATTTTGTGAGCGCGGGTTGCGAAAGATTTAACGCCCGACTGGCTCCGCGAATACTGCCATTCTGCGTCACAGCCACAAATGCACGGATCTGATGGAGCTTAACCTGGAAGGTCACATGGCCTCCTGATAACCAATAGCTATCAGCTGAAAGATTTTGTCATCTACTGTAATTCAATCTCTTATGCCAGGGTAATCCAGGTACGGCGAAAACTTCCAAAAATCGCTGGGTGATAAGTAAAAACTATCACAGCGTGAACTTGATCACAAAAGATGCTTATTACGGGATGGGATATGAAGCAACTAGAACTGGCAGTACATGAACTGGCTCCACGCATGCAGCACTGGCGGCGCGATTTTCACCATTTTGCCGAGTCCGGCTGGCTGGAATTTCGTACTGCCACTCACGTTGCCGAAGTACTTCATCAATTAGGTTATCAGTTGGCTTTAGGCCGTGATGTGGTAGATGACGCGGCACGGATGGGGCTGCCATCGGCTGAAGTACTGGCACGTGAAGAACAACGAGCGCAAGCGCAAGGTGCATTGCCGCAATGGCTAGAGCATTTTTCCGGCGGTTTCACCGGGATTGTTGCCACACTGGACACAGGCCGTCCCGGCCCAACTATCGCTTTCCGCGTTGATATGGACGCTCTGGACCTGGGCGAGATGCAACAGCCGTCACATCGCCCATTTGCGGAAGGTTTTGCATCCTGTAATGACGGAATGATGCATGCCTGCGGCCACGATGGGCATACGGCAATTGGACTTGGCCTCGCCACTGTTCTGCAACAGTTTTCCCACCAGCTTAATGGCACCATCAAACTCATTTTCCAGCCTGCAGAAGAAGGCACACGCGGTGCGCGCGCCATGGTTGCCGCAGGTGCACTGGATAATATCGATTACTTTACTGCGATTCATATCGGCACCGGTATCCCAGGCGGCACGGTGCTGTGTGGCAGCGATAACTTTATGGCGACCACTAAGTTTGATGTGCAATTCACTGGGGTTGCAGCACATGCGGGTGGCAAACCAGAAGAAGGCCGTAATGCCCTGCTGGCTGCGGCTCAAACTGCATTGGCGCTGCACAGTATTGCTCCTCATAGCGCTGGAGCATCACGCGTCAACGTGGGTGTTCTTCAAGCTGGTACCGGTCGCAATGTCGTACCAGCTCAGGCGTTATTGAAAGTAGAAACCCGTGGTGAAACCAATGTTATCAACGACTACGTGTTTGAACGTGCTCAAGAGATCATTCGTGGTATTACCACGATGTATGGCATTGAGGCAGAAGTGAAATTGATGGGTGCGGCGACCAATAGTGCACCATCACCAGAGTGGGTGGCGTTTATTCGCCAACAGGCCGCTGAAGTCAGCGGTGTTACGCAAGTATTCGATACCGTGAAAGGTGCTACCGGCTCTGAGGATGCCACCTTGATGATGGCACGCGTGCAGGAACAAGGTGGCAAAGCCTCTTATATGGTTTTCGGTACGCAATTGAGTGCCGGGCATCATAACGAGAAGTTTGATTTCGATGAGAAGGTGATGGAAGTTGCCGTGAATACCATGGCCCGCCTCGCCCTGAATTTCCCCTGGCAGCGAGGTGTGTAATGAGTTCGATTTATCAGTTTGTTGATGATGCTATTGAAGCCAAACGTGGCGAGTTCACCGCCATTGCCGATGATATCTGGGATCACCCGGAAACGCGTTTTGAAGAACACTGGTCTGCTGAACGCCTGGCTTGTGCTTTAGAGGCAGAGGGTTTTAGCGTTACGCGCAATGCAGGGAATATCAAAACGGCTTTTGTGGCAAGTTTTGGCTCGGGTCATCCGGTTATTGCCCTGCTGGGTGAATATGATGCGCTGGCAGGGTTGAGCCAATGTTCAGCGGAGGTTTCACCAAATCCATTGATTGAGGGTGCGAACGGCCATGGCTGTGGTCACAATTTACTCGGCACGGCGGCATTTGCTGGAGCGGTTGCGGTAAAAAACTGGCTTGAGCAATACGGTGGCAAAGGAACTGTGCGCTTTTACGGCTGCCCTGGCGAAGAAGGCGGTTCTGGAAAAACCTTTATGGTGCGCGAAGGGCTATTTGACGACGTTGATGCCGCGGTGACCTGGCATCCGGAAGCATATGCGGGGATCTTCAGCACCAGCTCGCTGGCAAATATTCAGGTGGCTTATCGTTTCAGTGGTATTGCGGCACATGCAGCAAACTCGCCCCATCTTGGGCGCAGCGCACTGGATGCCGTGACGCTGATGACCACAGGAACTAACTTCCTTAACGAACACATTATCGAAAAAGCTCGCGTGCATTACGCCATCACCAATGCCGGAGGCATTTCTCCAAACGTTGTACAGGCGCAGGCCGAAGTACTGTATTTGATTCGTGCTCCAGAAATGGCTCAGGCACAGCATATTTATGAGCGCATCAATAAAGTTGCCGAAGGGGCTGCGCTGATGACTGAAACCACTGTGAATGTGCGTTTTGATAAAGCCTGTTCTAACTACATGCCAAACCGCGAGCTTGAAGGCGTGATGTATCAGGCTTTACAGGCGATTGGCCTACCGCAATGGAGCGATGAGGAGTTGGCGTTTGCCAAACAGATTCGGGCAACATTGACCGATAACGACCTGCAAAACAGCTTAAATAATATCGCTAACACCTCCAATGAAGAGGGTAAAGAGTTTGCTCGTCGCCATCGTGAAACCTTGTTAATCAACGAAATTGCGCCGTATGCCGTCAATGACAAGATCCTTCCCGGCTCAACTGATGTAGGTGATGTCAGTTGGAAAGTACCGGTTGCCCAATGTTTTAGCCCGTGCTTTACCGTTGGCACTCCGCTGCACACCTGGCAACTGGTGAGCCAGGGGCGTACCTCCATCGCCCATAAAGGGATGCTGCATGCGGGTAAAGTTATGGCGGCGACCGCGCTGCAACTCTTTACCAACCCAAAGACACTGGAAGCTTGCCAAAGTGAGTTGCACGCACAACTCGCCGAGCGCCCGTATCAGTGTCCTATCCCTAAAAACGTTACACCGTCACCTTTAAAATAACTAATAACAATAATTGGCCTAAATAATTCGAGTTACAGCAAAGCGGCAAGGGATTGTGAGGACTGACAACGCCGCTGTAGCTCGAAGTATAACGGGCATGCAAATACAACCTGAGGTAAGCCCATGAGTATGTCCTCCATACCCACGCACTCCGGCTCTGGCAAGCTGTACGGCCTGGTAGAAAAAATTGGCAATAAAGTGCCCCATCCTTTTTTGCTGTTCGTTTATTTGATTGTCATTTTGTCAGTGAGCACAGCCGTACTTTCAGTGTTGAACGTCAGTGTTCGTAACCCCGCTGACGGGAATCTAGTTCAGGTGAATAACCTGCTAAGTGCTGAAGGTGTTCACTGGCTTTTGCCAAATGTGATTAAGAACTTCAGTGGATTTGGGCCGTTAGGGGCAATCCTTGCGCTGGTTCTGGGTGCAGGTCTGGCTGAACGCGTTGGGCTGTTACCAAGCCTGATGGTAAAAATGGCATCACACGTCAGTGCGCGTTATGCCAGCTACATGGTTTTGTTTATCGCCTTCTTTAGCCACGTTGCATCTGATGCAGCAGTTGTGATTATGCCGCCGATGGGCGCGTTGATTTTTCTTGCTGTAGGTCGTCACCCGGTAGCAGGTTTACTGGCGGCTATTGCTGGGGTCGGCTGTGGGTTTACGGCGAACTTGTTGATTGTCACCACCGATGTGTTGCTATCAGGTATCAGTACCGAAGCGGCTCATATTATCGACCCTTTGATGCACGTTAGCGTGATTGATAACTGGTATTTTATGGCGACTTCAGTACTTGTGCTGTCGATTACTGGCGGGCTGATTACCGATAAAATCGTTGAGCCGCGTTTAGGTATCTGGGAAGGCAAACAGACTGAAAAACTTCAACAACTTGATGACGTCCAACGCTTCGGTTTGCGTGTCACGGGTATTGTCGCGTTGTTGTTTATCGCCATTGTTGCCCTGCTGTTGGTGCCAGAGCACAGTTTGTTGCGCGACCCGGTGAAAGGCACCATTATCCCTTCTCCTTTTATTAGTGGCATTGTGCCATTGATTATTATGTTCTTTTTCGTCGTTTCACTGGCGTATGGCATCGCGACTAAGAAAATAAGCAAGCAGGCAGATTTACCACAGCTAATGATTGAGCCAATGAAGGAGATGGCCGGTTTTATCGTGATGGTGTTCCCGTTGGCGCAGTTTGTGGCCATGTTCAACTGGAGCAACATGGGCAAGTTTATGGCGATCGGCCTGACGGATGTACTCGAAGGTTCAGGGCTGAATGGCATTCCGGCGTTTCTTGGCCTTGCTTTGCTCTCATCATTCCTGTGTATGTTTATTGCCAGCGGATCGGCTATCTGGTCAATTCTGGCCCCCATCTTCGTTCCAATGTTTATGCTGCTGGGCTTCCATCCGGCTTTTGCGCAAATCCTGTTCCGTGTGGCGGATTCGTCGGTTATTCCATTAGCACCGGTTTCGCCATTTATTCCATTATTCTTAGGTTTCCTGCAACGCTATAAACCGGAGGCCAAACTGGGCACTTATTACTCTTTAATATTACCTTACCCCATCATCTTTTTGGGTGTCTGGTTGCTGCTACTGGTGGCGTGGTATCTTGTGGGCTTGCCTATTGGGCCAGGGATTTACCCGCATCTCAAGTAACCGGAGCGAAGAATGCTGACACTGTTAGAAGACAAGATTGATACGCCTCTTGGGCCATTATGGATAATTTGCGACGAGCTTTATCACTTACGCGCGGTTGAGTGGGAAGAACATAGCAATAGAATGGTGCAACTGCTCGGTCTTCATTATGGTGTCAGCGGCTATCAGCGCGTGGCGTGCAAAAATCCAAATGGACTGAGCGATAAACTGCGCGACTATTTCGACGGCGATTTGGCAGTAATAGAAACGCTGCCAACCGCAACTGCGGGAACCGAATTTCAGCGTGAAGTCTGGCAAACATTACGCACCATTCCTTGCGGGCAAATCACGCATTACGGGCAGTTAGCAGACCAACTTGGCAGACCGGGAGCGGCGCGCGCAGTGGGGGCTGCAAATGGTTCAAACCCGGTAAGCGTGGTGGTGCCATGCCATCGCGTGATTGGCCGTAATGGCACAATGACGGGCTATGCGGGAGGCGTCAGTAGGAAAGAGTGGTTGCTGCGGCATGAAGGATATTTGTTGTTGTAGCAACCTAAGTGCGGAAGAATGTTCTTTATTCACACAATAATAATGTGGATTAATATACAGTTCTATTGATTTCAATAGGATAGCTCTATAACCACAAGGTTATTAGCTGATATATTCTGAATGCGCTTTCATCATACTTACGTGCTCAAGAAAAAGATGTTAAAATTGACCAATATCAATAACGGCCCGAGCATATCTATGATCCCTGAAAAGCGAATTATTCGACGCATTCAGTCTGGCGGTTGTGCTATCCATTGCCAGGATTGCAGCATCAGCCAATTATGCATCCCCTTCACGCTCAATGAACATGAGCTTGATCAGCTTGATAATATCATCGAGCGTAAGAAGCCTATTCAGAAGGGACAGACCCTGTTTAAGGCTGGTGATGAGCTGAAGTCGCTGTACGCAATTCGTTCAGGGACCATCAAGAGCTACACCATTACTGAACAAGGTGATGAGCAAATTACCGGCTTCCATTTAGCAGGCGATCTTGTGGGCTTTGACGCTATTGGCACGGGTATGCACCCAAGCTTTGCGCAAGCACTTGAAACCTCAATGGTTTGCGAAATCCCATTCGAAACCCTTGATGATTTGTCGGGTAAAATGCCAAATCTGCGCCAGCAGATGATGCGTTTGATGAGCGGGGAAATTAAGGGCGACCAGGATATGATCCTGTTGCTTTCCAAAAAGAATGCAGAAGAGCGTCTGGCCGCATTTATCTACAATCTTTCACGTCGCTTTGCCCAGCGCGGCTTCTCCCCTCGGGAATTCCGTCTGACCATGACTCGTGGCGATATCGGTAACTATCTTGGGCTGACGGTGGAAACCATTAGTCGCCTGTTAGGCCGTTTCCAGAAAAGTGGCATGCTGGCCGTGAAAGGAAAGTACATTACTATCGAAAATATCGATCTTCTTGCACAACTCGCTGGTCAATCGCGTAACGTCGCCTAGTATCTGCTTTCCTATGTGGGATCATTAAATTTTCCTGATTTATTGATCCCACATTATAAATGCCATGACTTCAGCAAGTTACCTAAATATCAAAGAGATACAAAGCTCAACTACCTGACAATAGCAGATTATATCGGGTTTTTCGTTGCCCCATTTCTTGCCCCCGAATGATCTTTGCCCCCAAATTTGCCCCCAAACTCTCTTTCATTTCCCATCGTTCAGGAAAGAGAATCCATCATATGTTAACCACCCAATGAGCGGTGCATTCCCCATTCAACCTATACTTTAAGTTTTACAGGGGATGACCATGTGCGGACGCTTTACCCAAATCCAGTCTCGTGACGACTATCTTGAATTTCTGGCTGAAGAAGTTGGGAACGATATTGCTTACGATCCTGAGCCGATTGGTCGATACAACGTCGCACCTGGCTCTAAAGTTCTCCTTCTAAATAATCGCGACGATATCCTTCACCTCGATCCTGTTGTCTGGTCATACGCACCGGGTTGGTGGGATAAAGCACCGCTAATAAATGCCAGAGTAGAAACTGCGGCCACCAGTCGCATGTTTAAACCGTTATGGAATCATGGCCGGGCGATCGTGTTTGCTGATGGCTGGTATGAGTGGAAAAAGGAAGGAGACAAAAAGCAGCCGTATTACATCTACAGGAAAGACAGGAAACCGCTCTACTTTGCCGCGATTGGCAAGCAGCCGTTTGATGTGGGGGATGATGCTGAGGGATTTTTGATTGTGACGTCTGCTGCTGATAAAGGCCTGGTCGATATACATGACCGTAGGCCTTTAGTGTTTACGCCTGAAGCTATCCTAGAATGGATGAATCCGGAAACCAGCGGTGCACAAGCGAGCGAGCTGGCTCATGAGGCGGCTATACCGGCTAACGAATTTACCTGGCATCCTGTAACTCGAGCTGTGGGTAATGTGAAAAATCAGAGTAACGATTTGATCATCAATATCGACCATTAATAAGGGCTGTCTGCTTTGAGCGAAGAGCAGACCTTTCAAACCACAGCGTGTAAAGGTCACTTAAAGCTTTACTAACAGTGACATATCATAACCAACCAGGAGGGATTGTTGCACTTTATTTTACATATAAATAGATGCAATCTTTTAAATTCGTGGTGATTAAAAACCGTAGAATATCAATTGGTTGCAACCTAAGCGCTAAACATTAATGTGTTGTCTTATCACAGAATGAAGAACTTGCAGATGACAAAAGCGATTTTTAAGTGTATTTAAATGTTGCGTAATGAAGAGTAATGGGGTATGGAATTATAAATTCTACAATTATTTTTGGTCAGAAAAATCAGACGTCATACTGTCTTAAATAGTAAATTCATAGTAATCTGTCAAATTACCATCTATTTATACAGCCTGACACCATTATTTGCGAGAGGGATTTCACTTGACAGGTAAGATTTCAAAAGAGGCATTTTCAAATTTTGCTGAGCTCTCTAAAAAATCACCTTGGGTTATATCGAAAGCCGACCAGTTTTTTGAATTATACGATACTTACTGCAGCAATAATGCCGGTAGAAAATTGATTGTTGAACTCCTGGAGAAGTTTTCATACCTAGATTATTCTTCATTTTCAAAAAAAATACATTGTTTAGTTGAAGATATTGTTACGACCCCTAACATTTTTGACTACGACACTATGATTGTTTCAATGACAGGTGATTCAAACTCTGATAGTGGGCAGTTTGTATTATATTATATGAAACCAATTCTAGAGAAATTTAATTGGAGAAAGCATAAGACAGTTAATACTTTCGGTAAATCATATGATGCATATAAAAAAACGAAACCTGCAGGGATTGTTAAAAACTTGATTTTGATAGATGAGTTCATAGGAACAGGGAGGAGTGCTCTAGGAAGATACCTTGAACTAGAAAAAGTCTTTACCGATAAAGGAATTCCTTTAAAAATTTTCATAAAATCGATAGTGGCGACTAAAGAGGGTATGGATTTTTTGTCTAAAAAAGGTATTGATGTCACCGCTCAAATGGTTATTTATAAAGGTATAACTGGTAGTGGTATAAAAAAAACAGATAAGAAAAAAATCAAAATAATGTATAAGCTCGAAGAAAAGTTATCAAAAAAATATGAGGGGCGGGTTATGCCAAGATTTGGATATGGGCGTTCAGAGTCTTTATATTCTCGTGAAGATGGAAACACGCCTAACAATGTATTTCCTATCTTTTGGTGGTGTTATCTTGAAAATGATTCACACAGAGAAACTATGTTTATCAGAGCCATGGGGGACGCATGATAAAGTTGAGTAAAATTGAGAGAGACATATTAAAATATATTTATACAGCCTCTAATTCAACCATCAGTAATTTTTCTCTTTTTAAAAAAATGAAGTTAGATATTCCTGTCCTTTTTACTTCTCTTAAATTATTGGAAAAAACAGGATTTATTTCATACGACTCAGAACAGATAATATTACTTCCAGAGGGTATAAAATATATTGCAACTAACACCATAAGCGAGAAGCATTCAGAAAAAAAGTGGAACGTAATCCCTGATTACTTTTTAACAGATAAAGAAAACACGACAGAGTTCTATATTCCTAGTAGAAAGTTATTAAGTAAAAAAACATTTAATGTATAAATTGCTTATGGTATACTGAATACAGCTTGTAGAGGCTAGCACAATGGGAGTCAAGTTGACCCCTTGGTTAAGGTTACCTTTAACCTCAGTACTAAGTTTTGCACTTCGTTTAAAACTTAGTACTATCCACATAAATTCAAGAATTTATGTGGATACAAAATTTATAAAGCAAAATTTGCGCTAACGCAAATTTTCTTTATAAGATTATGGATCGCAAGTATAGAGAGTAGCCTCTACAAGCATCTTTACGGAATAATATAATGACAAAATCGGCCGAAGAAATAAAAAAAGAAATTAACGATTGGAAAAAATTCTTTATCGATCACGGGCTTGAAACAAACCTCATTTCCGATTATCTCTCTTATATATCCTCTCTTATAGAAAATAATGCACCTGTAATATTTGAAATAAAACATCTATCGCAACTAATAGGAATAAACACCTCAGAATTACTTAAAATGATTTACAGCCCAAGTGACTTTTACAGAGAGTTTGAAATAGCTAAACGTAGTGGTGGTAAGAGGAAAATATCCACCCCTTATCCTTCTCTAAAAAAATGCCAGCGTTGGATATATGAAAACATTTTGAAAAAACAATCTGTTAGCTCCCATGCACATGGTTATGTCCAATCTAAATCAATTATTACTAATGCTACAATCCATGCAGGAAAAAACAATCTACTCAAAATGGATATTAAAGATTTCTTTCCATCTATAAGTATAAATTGGGTAATTGTTTTTTTTAAAAAATTGGGTTACGCCCATGATATTTCATTCTATCTTGCATCCCTTTGCTGCTTAAAGAATCACCTACCTCAAGGTGCTGTTACCAGTCCATGCCTTTCAAATATATTATCATTATCCTTAGACAATCGATTGGGAAAACTCTCGAAAAAATACAAAGTAACATACACCCGCTATGCTGATGATTTATTTTTCTCTGGAGACAAGATTCCTTTATCTTTGATTAAATCTGTAACTAATATCGTAACCTCTTACGGATTAAACGTTAATACAGAAAAGACCCATTTGATCCGCACTTCTAAAAGAAAAATTGTAACTGGCGTTGCTGTTCATAATGAGGTTATTACTCTGCCTAGAACTTATAAAAAAAACATCACAAATACATTATATCATATTAAAAAACATGGTTATCTTTCACATGTAAGTAAACTCAAAGTGAGAAATCCTTACTACTTAGAATCTTTGATTGGTAAACTTAATTTCTGGCAACAAATAGAACCAGATAATAAGTTTGTTGAAAAATCCATTTCATATTTAAAAGAAATAAAAAAACAGTAATTATATTTTATAAATATATGCATGCTATCCATTTTTCCAGGTTGCTAGTGTGTCATATATTGTATTTAGCAGGTCGAGGAGTGTGTACCTGTGCATTCGATGTGCTAACTGCTATCACAGATTCCTCATTGATTAACTCAATGAGCTGATATTTATGTCCGCTCCTAGCACACAGCAGACTTTTTAACATTTAGCGAGCAGCCCGACAAATTCAGCCTATCTAACTTTCACCACTAGTAAATCTGACCATCTCGTGGTGTACCGTGGTGAAAGCATATCTCTCTTCATCTGCCACTGCTGTTGAATCCCCTGCCCTGCAAAATACAGCGCCCCTTTCCCGTTCTTGTTGTTGAGATGATCCAGCACTTCCATCAGCGCTGCACTGTTCTGTTGCGGCGCGTTGTCGTCAAACAGATTGAGCTGTGCCACGCCCTGGCTGAAGAAGTCACCCAACATGATCCCCGCTTTCTGGTACCGATATCCATCCTTCCAGATTTTATCGAGACAGCGCATCGCCGCTGCGATAATGTCTCGAGTGTCCTGCGTGGGCGTCATTAACTTCACTGCGCCCTGATTCCCGTAATAGGGCTCGTTCAGTGCGAACGGTGATGTTTTGATGAATACAGAGATATAACGACAGAACTGATGTTCACCCCGTAGTTTCTCCCCGGCACGCGCAGCGTAACTACAGATGGCCTGGCGCATTTGTTCGTATTCAGTCACCCGGTCACCGAATGAGCGAGAGCACACAATTTCCTGTTTGGTGGGTGCAAACTCTTCCAGGCCGAGGCAGGGTTCGCCGCGTAGTTCACGAACGGTGCGCTCGAGCACTACGTTGAAGTGCTTCCGAATGAACCGGATATCGGTATCAGCTAACTGCAAGACGGTTTTGATACCCATGGCTTCGAGCTTTTTAGAAAGCCGCCGCCCTACGCCCCACACTTCATCAACCGGGAAATACGCCATCAGCTTGCGTTGTTTCTCTAAATTAGTAAGGTCCACCACGCCGCCCGTTTGCCTCTGCCACTTCTTGGCTGCATGGTTAGCGAGCTTGGCTAAAGTCTTGGTCTGTGCCACCCCAACGCCCACGGTCAGACGCGTTCGCAGCAAAATAGTTTCCCGAATCTCCCGGCCAAATTCTTCCAGGTTGCGACAGTTACGCACGCCAGTCAGGTCACAAAATGCTTCATCAATACTATAAATTTCACAGCGTGGGGACATTTCCTCAAGCGTGGTCATCACCCGGTCAGACATATCGGCGTACAACTCGTAATTCGAGCTGAAGCAGACAACGCCGAACCTCCGGAACAAATCCTTTTGCTTGAAATACGGGTCACCCATTTTGACGCCAATGGCTTTCGCCTCTGCACTCCGGGCAATAACACATCCATCGTTATTCGAGAGAACGACGACA
>NZ_LXEP01000040.1 GCF_001654835.1 Buttiauxella gaviniae ATCC 51604 | reverse complement strand
CCCCGTCGCTAATCCCGCCGTCTATCATCGAATCACCCGACGCTCGGACGAAATAGGTGCTGCTCGGATGAGGTGCGATTAACTCACTAATATCTAAGCGCTCTTCTACATAGTCCTGGGCAGGGGACGGGAAGCCACACTTCACCGGGTCGCTAAACAGCGGAATAGTAATAACTTCGCGAAGTAAGACGGGCTTGATAAGGTTCATATGATAGCCAATATTAATAACTGTGTATTTATACAGTATATCTATCGATAAATCTGATCAAGCGAACCGGCAATGTGGGCTGGCGATGTTATGAGCTAACGGGATTAAAGGGCTTTACTGATGAAGGGATTACGCGTTGTGTAAATTTTTCAGAATTATGGTTGGTCCGGATCAGCTTGTGCTTCCTCCGTCGCTTTGCGGGCTGCTTCTTCCGCAGCAAGTCTCTCAGCTTCATTCCTCGATTTTTCAGCTGTAAGCTTCTTCTGGTTATAAATACTTCCTTCTGGCATTTCGACACGCACAGAGACGAACTGGTCAGCAGGGATATCAATAGGCGCACCATTCATCACAGTC
>NZ_LXEP01000039.1 GCF_001654835.1 Buttiauxella gaviniae ATCC 51604 | reverse complement strand
GGGGGGAGTTCCTGCCGCAAAATTATGAACCAGGGTCAAGAGCGTTGCGTCGTCACCCGCCAGATACATATGGAAGTTGTGTGAGCCTCCATAGTTAAGTTTTACCCCTGCCCCCCACTGGGTCCAGTAACCACTCCCCCCCCCTCCGTACATGAACAATTGTGAACCCGTTATAGGATTAGCAATATCCGCGTTATTTAAAAGTACGGCCTGGCCACCGAGGCCAAACTGACCAACGACAGGAACATCTCCTTGCGCGGTTCCTGTATTTCTAGTTGATGCAGTTCCCAGACCTATGCCCGCGCGAGCCTCCGACTGCGTCTTCCCGCCTGTACCACCCTGGCCTACACTTAATGCAGTGGTTAACCCACCCAGACTAGTGATATCAGTGTTAGCACCCTTCTTCGCTACTGATTTCTGCCCTGGCACAGTAACGGCCTGACCATTTATAGTAATCGTCACATCGCCAGTGCCGTTCATCACATCAGAGAATCCCCCCATGTATTTCTGGTACATGCCAAACGTTTCGGCAATGTCTTGTGCAAGCCCGTCAACACTCAGGCTGTCGCTCAGTAGAATGGCAAATCTCGTGCCGGCTGCAATTGCAGGACTCACTGCCGGGGTGACGGATAAAGCGTTACCACTGGTCACTGCAGTGATTTGAAGGACTTGTACCGGGTTGGTGAAGGCAATCAGCGTGCAGCCCACGCGAATAAGACTGCCGGCAGCAGTAAAGTTTGTGCCGGTACCGGTGATGGTGCTGCCATTGCCTGCAATAGTGCCTGTTGTGTAAATCATATTTACTCCATAAAAAAACCCGCCGAAGCGGGTCAGAATTTGAATTAATGTGGAATTAAGGCGAATTGTCTGCCTAGAGTTGTGAGAAGGAGCCAGAACCACGGAAAATAAGCATTGTCGGTGACAGGATGCGCGAGGGGTTAGATCCTTTAACTGAAATCGTGCAATCAACCGTCCGACTACTCAAACGAGCACTGAACATAGCAGTCGCGCTCGCCAGGCGATCGCCCGATGGATTGGCATCAGATGCAGGTACAAACCGATAGTTCTTAGCCTGACCGCCTATAGTCATCGACACATCAACCCCACTTCCCGGAAGCAATACGTTGGATTCAATGGTCGCCATGATCACAATTTGTTTAGCCTGAGTATCCTCGGTACTGTCAATATATCGGAATGACCTGGTCACTATTCCGCTGGAGCCGGAAAAGCTCGTATCGGCGAATACGTTGCCGTTTGCAATATCTCCGATGAACTGACTGGCCTTTAGGGTATTGGCATGATCTGGTTAATACTAAAAAACCCACCAAAACGGCCAGCAAATTATCTTGAACGAATGATCTTCTCTATTGCGAGCTGTACGCGTTGGTGGTCATCCGTTCCAACTGGATATGATGGACTACGTCTTCCCGCAATCTCTCCGTCATAAACCATTTGAACTTTGAATACTTCAACATTCTCTCCATCCCAGAGTTCTGTGCCTCGCGACACTTTGTAATACGTATTATCTGGATGTGGCTTTGAAGCTGTAACTAACTCAACAGTGCGTTCAAATGGAAAGTATGTTTTTGCCATGATTTTACCTTTAGTTAACCTTTGGGATCCCATGGAACAATAAAGGTTTTTAGCCTGCTTGTCTATTGATTACATACAATATCTAAGGAGAGTTTTTTGAAGAACAATTTGCCCGCCATGTCTTGTTATGGGTCAGGATGTCTTTCTTAGTCTGCCTGTCCATCACTTCAATATCGTGCTCAGTCAGGTAGATGATCTTCACCCAGTCACACGATGTATCGATGACTTCAGGTTTTGCGGGTAAAGTTTTCGCGCAGCTCGCGATCAACATCGTCATCAGGCATATGGTTAACAGCTTGCTGAACATCACTTGCCCCCTTTGTTGCTTCCACACGACGGTTTGAAACGGCTTCGACTGCTGCGGCGTTCTCTTCGGTACGCTGTATATCGGCTGCCGATTCCGCTTTGCTGGTGCCGCGTGAATGACCAATGCCGAATGCTCCAGCGATAGCTGCAACCACCAGCCCGATAGCGCCAAGAATCATTTCAATTGTCATAACCCCACCCGCTCTCTCATCCAGCCATAAACAAACGACTCGTTAGCCGGGCGCTGCTCTGCCAGTTCAAGATAACGTTGCCCCTGGCTGCAATTAATCGACTTAAGCATGACTTGCTCACCGTCTTTACCACGCGCCGCCAGAAATGATTTGAGCGCGCTGATTGTTCGCGGGCCTATCTGACCATCAGCAATCAAGTCAGGGTATAACTGCCCCTGTTGGTTGTAGGCATTGAGCCAGCGCTGAAACCATTTGCTCTGCACTGACGGGCCCATGTTCACGCCGGTATCACATAACTCAGCGGCAATAGAAGGCGAAAGTGAAGCTACCTGGTCAAAGCGCGGGCCAGCCCAATAATCAGCGGTGAGAACTTCCAGGGCTGTTGAGCGAGGTAAGTCTTTCATGCTGCCTGAATAACCATGTGCCCTGGCTACTGCCTGAGTGATACCCCAACGGGTCGGGCCACCTTTATCATCTGGGTGATCAACGTAACCGCCCTCTTTGCCGAGTATGGCTTCAAAGATTTCGTCTTTAGTCATAGGAGCCTCAAAGCATCGACCAGGCGAGCCACATTCCCCCGGGAACGCAGCACCACGATACAAATAATGAGATTCACCAACGCCACCAGCCAGTGTGATTCGGCATAGATGCCGCACAGATAGGCGATAGGAACACTGGCGTAAACCAGCACAGCAAAATAAGCGAGATGAGATATCCAGGGGCGATGACGAGCCCCTTTCTTACGGTAGAGCATCAGCACACCGACTATCACGACGCAGATCAGAGCGTTTGCTGTCGCTATTGGGTCACTTGTTACCATTGGTTCCCCCTCTGAATCGCGAGAAGACCCCGGCTAAATCTTGATTGTTGATGAAAGTGAGGATCTTAATGGCTAACGCCGAGATGATTACTGCGCCAAGTGCATCAAGAGGTTTGTCGCTGTAGCCCGTCACAACTGCAAGCTTTGAACCCACCAGCCCCGCGCAAAGTACCCCGGCAATATAAGATACGAGGAAGTAAGCAACGCGGCGTGGTGTAGTCAAGTCTGCTGCAGTAGCGACGTAGTAAACGGCACCAGCGAAAGCACCAAATACAACGCCGTAATCAAGGCCAGAAAGAATACCGAAGAATGTGACTCCAGTTAATGCAGTTGCTGCTCCGGTACTAGATATTGGATCAGCGGCCATCAAGCCCCCTCTTTTGCTGTGCATCCTCTCAACATGAGGGGAAACGAAAAATGGCCGCGCTATGGCGACCGATGAAGTATCTCTTCTACAGTTTGTTTGAAACGCTCCTCTTCCAGCTCCACGCCAATAGCCTTGCGGCCTAATTCCAACGCCGCCTTAATTGTCGATCCGGAACCCATAAAGAAATCAGCTACCACGTCGCCGGGTTTGCTGCTGGCATTGATAATCTGCCGCAACATATCGGCGGGCTTTTCACAAGGGTGCTTGCCTGGATAGAACTGGACAGGCTTGTGGGTCCAAACATCGGTGTACGGAACCGAAACTGAAACAGCAAACGGACGCCGGAGAGCTTTGAACTCACTCAGCAGATCAGAGTAAGTTCGGTTTAATGACTGCCATGTTTCCACCAGCTGGTGGTGTGGCTTGTCCAGCTCGTGGTTCACATGCCTCGTAATGGCTACTTCAGTGAACAGCG
Organism: Buttiauxella gaviniae ATCC 51604; assembly: GCF_001654835.1. Classification (GTDB taxonomy): domain Bacteria; phylum Pseudomonadota; class Gammaproteobacteria; order Enterobacterales; family Enterobacteriaceae; genus Buttiauxella; species Buttiauxella gaviniae. The sequence goes on along the minus strand of NZ_LXEP01000039.1, from coordinate 1,140 downwards.
CCTGTAGTTTTAAATAATCCGCTTCGTTTGGTAACTGCCACTGACTGGTACCGAACCAGTGCGAAACCATGTTCTTCTTGCCCGTCGCATCGGCGATCTGCTTTGACGTTACACCCAGCGCTGCGCGTGCATTACGGAAGTAATCAATCAGCGGAGCCAGTACATGCTGTTTAGCACTGTCACACTCTTTGGCATAACTGTCGGGCTTATACGGCCCCGGATAATGCTCGGCAAACAGAATGCGTTCAGTAGCAGGGAAATAAGCACGCAAGCTTTCTTTATTACAACCGTTCCAACGGCCAGAAGGTTTCGCCCAGATGATGTGGTTCAGAATGTTGAAGCGATGACGCATCAGCAGTTCAATATCAGCCGCCAGGCGATGGCCACTGAACAGGTAAATACTTCCGTTTGGTTTCATCACCCGCCAGAACTCAGCCAGGCAAGTATCGAGCCATGACAGATAATCAGCATCACCCCGCCACTGGTTATCCCAGCCGTTGGGTTTCACCTTGAAGTAAGGCGGATCGGTAACGATGAGATCGACGGAATTATCAGGAAGGGAAGCAAGAACTTGAAGACAATCAGCGTTGAACAACTCAACACTGTTTAAAATTACAGTATTTTTCATAGATCAGTAAGCGGCTCTCTGGTAGGCTCACTGTGCTTTAGCGCTAAAGCTGTGGGCCTCGGTTCGCTTGTGACCATAAGACATGAGCGAATGGCTGGTCGGGTGCTACAACACCCACCAGCCGCCCATTTCACAGCAGAAGCCTCCGTTTACTGGAGGCGCTTGTAACATCCAACCTGGTATTCCGATAAGCCCGCCATTACTAACTGCGTCAGTATTAACTGGCATCGTTCACGCGTCAGATGTGTATTCTGTGCAATTTCCCCCACCGTGGCGGGTTTGTCGTTTAATTCATTGAAAACTGCCTTTCCCGTTTTCGTCATATCTTGCTGTTTTAGCATGTCTTTTACCCTTAGTTTTTGGCGTGACACACAGATAACTCTGGTTCGATAAAGCAGCAAGCTGAAAGTCTTTTTGCCGCACAAGCAGGCTATTCATTAACCTCTGGGCGTAAAAAAACCCGCATCACGGGATACGGGTGAAAAACTAATGAGGCGAATGTTGTTAATGAA
>NZ_LXEP01000038.1 GCF_001654835.1 Buttiauxella gaviniae ATCC 51604 | reverse complement strand
TGCGATGATGGATATGACAAAGAGGAATGACATGATAATTGTCTGCACGAACAGAAAGACCGGTACCGGAACTGCAGTGATGTATTTCAGCGGGTGTTTCGCCATGTCCAAGGTTGCGACAAACAATGCAGCCAAGAGATGCAACACGGGATAGGTGCTGGCGTTCTGCCTTCTTCATTGCTCACCACCAGCGGTAAACAATGGATGCAGAAAATCGCTGGCGAATAGATTCGTCAGTGTAATGCGGGGTACAAATTTGAGTGGGTGCGCCATCGTGTCTCCAATGGCGCAACAGATTTCAGGGTGTTCAGCCCTGCAGCTATTTTAAGTTACTTTAAGCCGCTATGCACTGATAAGTTCTTTATGTGATTCTGGCGAGATGATGATTTGCTTGTCGCTCAGTGGCATGAATGAGTACACGTCCATGTTGCGGTACATCAGGATGCGCCCCTTATCTGGGAAGCAATCAAATCTCGCCACTACAGCACAATCCTGACAACGAATAACCGCGTAACCCGTAGCAGGTAATTCTTCATTCACTTTCACTCAATACCCCTTATGAACTAATTGTGGCCCAGAACCCAACGTTCAAAACTGCTGAAAACATAGACAATAACTGTATATAATCACAGTGTTATTTTCTTTTGCCAAGTATGCACAAAAACCATGTATCTATGCAAGGCTATTTATCCAGCTGATTTGAATAATCTTTTTCGCTACATTTGAGTAAAATTCGATCGTTATTGTTAACCGAAGTCAGGCGGGTAATTTGTTGTGAGTACAATTTAAAATGTCGGCACTTGGTCATTTTATGCCACGCAATGATACGAAGCAGTGTCGACCTAAACGACTGCTGTGTGCCATTACCGGAGGACTAGATGAATATGCAGTTTGGTAGTGATCAAAACAAGATGTGATATTTACAGAGATAAAAAGGTGCTTAGCACTTATTATTCATGAAATTTCTAACAGGTAATTCAAGATATCTATGTTTGGAAAACTCCTCAAAAGTGTCTCTTGGCAGATCAAAGCCGATTTCCGCCGGAGTCTGAAATCCAATCAGGACCACAAAAATCTTAGCTGGAATCTGGCAGAGAGATTACAGATTTACTGCTCAACTCATTACATCCTGGCCATGCTGATGCTTTGGTTCGCTGCCACTGTTGCTGTCGGCGTTGCTGAATATTTCCGCCCGGTATTTTATCCGTTTGCCCATCGGCATCTGCGGGGTATTACCAATCTTTCTGAATGGATGTCCGACCTGCTGGGAAGCCAGTTGACCGTCATCGGGATCGTGTTTCCGTTGGTTGTAGGCCTGATCAGTGTTCTGTTTCAGAAAAAGTCTTCCAGAATTCATATTCAGTCTGCCTATCAACTGCATTCCGGCTATATGTTTTCAGGCCTGAGTGGTCTTTCGCTGGCAGCATTCATTCTAATAGGTGGGCTGGCTTCATCACGTGGAGATAAATATCTTGATACGGCTTTTGCTGTAACTGCTTTTGTATGGATGTTTTTCAACATATGGCTTTCTATATGGTTTTTTATCACCAGTCTGAATGTGCTGGATGATAATAAGCGTGACGTCCTTATGAAAAAGTATTTTCAGTCACATATCGTGAGTGGATACCTACAAAAATCCATGATGAACTCATGGATACGATATCCAGGCTATCACATTGGCGAAAATTACCTGAATAATATCAAGATACTTCCTTACTCTTTATCAGATAAGGAGTATATGAACCATATCACATGCAAAGTTAATAAAAATGACATTGTAAAGGACGTCTACATCAGACCGCTTCTCTTCCTTTTAAGAAGAATAAGGACAGCCTCTGATCAGGATGCGAAAATTATAATTCTACCTTCATCCGGCAACGTTTCAGGAGAGCTGAGAGTTTTATCTTCAGCAGGTGTTGAAATTTCCCGGTTGTGGGCCTGGCTTTACAGATGTTGTCTTGTAACAGGTGCGCGCCAGAACATAAATAATCTTGACGATATTACCTATGATTTTTTTAGTGAAGCTTATGATGCATTGAATGATAAAAATATCAGTGTTTTTAAAATTGCAGTTAAACGCCTGGTAGATACGTATTCTTCAATAAAACGAAGCTTTTCCCATGCAAAAGGAAACTATCTTGACGCACTAAATGAATCAGAATTTAGTCATTCATTCAGCCAGTCATTTCAATATGATTTGAGGAAGTTTATTCGTGAAACGGTAAAATCCACGGATAGTTCAGGCGAATATTTTTACGAAACTATGTATATTCCTTTACAGATATACAGAAATTCAGAAAGCACGAGTTTAACCGATTTCAAACAATTCATGCTGTCGCTCTTCGGTGTGTGGCATGCGCTTAACGAATGGAAAGCAGGGCTAGGTGTCACCCTTTCGGCCAGTCAGGAGCAAACGCACCAGGGACTTATCCGCAACTTCATTAGCCAGTGGGAAGGCTGGAGTATGGGGTTAATCATTGGCAAATCCGACGATGATGAAATGGCTGGCCGCCTGCTGTTCCATCTGCATAACACTGTCCGGCTACTTATCCCGCCGGTAGTTGCAGATAATGATTCGTCTGCTAGATACGCTCATGATGTGCTCTGTCTCTGGTATAACCAGAGTCGCTTTACACGACACTGGGAAGAAGAGTTCCGGTGGCACAGTTTCTTTCTGACGCCTGATTACCTACATCAGGATGTAACAGGTCCGCAATGGAATATGTTGCTCAGGGGTAATCCCTATAATAAAAAAGCTGCATTGTCTATCTTGTTTTCAAATGCTTTGTCCGACATGCGACTGCTGATTTCCGGTTATATTATTGCTCATATTGAATCACAAAAAAATATAGATTTATCGGATCTTGTTAATCATCTTCTTGCGTCAGAGTTATATGAAGGAAGAGATTCTCATGATACTTTGACACCTGCATTCAGAACCGCTACTGATATTATTGATATTATACTTAGAATCGAACACATTAATCTTCACAAAGATTGTAACTGGTATGCAGGATTATCAGAAACTATAGATGCTCTGAATTCTTTTAATGAACGCCCATTGATTTCGGGCCGTGTACATTCAGGCGTTAGAGAAGATTTAGGGAGCCTCTATGGTGCTTTTGCATTACTGGCCATTAAACTTTCCAGAGCCTCAGAACAGGTTACACAGCGAGTTACGGAAGCTCTGGCAGGAGGGGTATTTTCCTACTTTTGCAAATGTAGAATAATTTCCATTCTGGAAAAATTGAAGCGAGATCCTCTTATCGCATATGAAGGTTATATTATTTCCCTGGAGGATTACGCAAATAATGTTGTCATTTTTAATGAAGTTATCGACAAATACATCGATGTTTTCAATCGCAGCAAAACAGCAGATATCATCGGTGCAGCAGTAGATACGGAGCGCCTAAGAAATATCGATACCCGTCTGACCAACGCACTGCCAGGCGCTTTGGCTGAAGATATATTACTTACACGTTTCAGTTTTCTCGAAGACTCAGACCCTCATCATAACTGGCAGATGAGATACATCCCTATGGGTGTACCAAAAGATTATGTGTCTAGGCAGCTTAACGAGAATTTTTCCGGCGAACTTCCCTCTGTCTCAGATGTTAAGGCAAACATACTCCACCGACTGCATTATTTACTGGGTAAATTACCAGCTATTCTTTTAAGGCAGGTCAACGACCTTGGGGTGATGCTTCAGGAAGTCCAACAAAGAACAGCAGACCAGCGGTATTATATTCTAGTCGTATATGGCTCCAGGTTTAGTTATGAATTAATGGACCTGATTTACCAAGTGGAGAAACATGGTCCGCTTGGCATACATGTTGATGCGTCTGCCAGAGGTGTCAATGGCCTACCATTCCGGATTAACAACTGTCTGATCTATCAGGTACGCAATACTAGACAGGATTATTCACTTCTGGTCAGTGATGAATCCTTTGGTGAGCTGAAACTGTTCCGTTATCCGGATGGGACGCTTTTCAATACGTTTTACCGCAGCAGCGAAGATCCTCTTGAGGGCGTGATGAAAACGCTCTGGGAACTTGATATGCAAGTGACTGGCTCTCTTGTGGCCCGATTTGAACATATCTGATGTCATACGATCGGCGACACTGACATAGGTGTCGCTGGTCAACTGCATTTCAGTTAAGAGATTATGTAATTTGATGCTTTGCTACCAATAATCACTCACTCGCAACAATTTTCATCTATTAATGCATTTTCAGCATTAGTCTGTCTCTTCTTCTCATGAGATCCGGAAACGCCTAGGAACGGTCTCAATGTAATGCTATCCATCAAATCCTTATTCGATGCGTTCCACATTTGGATGTCGCTCTGTTGCGGCTTCATGGAAAATGTCACCCAGCCAGCCGGCAATCTCGCCTTCCGACATATCGTCGGGTAAAGCGATGTCATAGAGTCGAGAAAACTTTCTCTCCGTCAGGTCAGCACGAAATACCAGCCATCGTTCATTCTTACGTTGAACGCCAATATGCCGCCCAAAAACGTTATATATCAACATATGCAATCTCCGATCATACTAATGAATCCCTGAATCTAT
>NZ_LXEP01000037.1 GCF_001654835.1 Buttiauxella gaviniae ATCC 51604 | reverse complement strand
CTATGATATATACGTCAGAGCAGGCCAGCGAGTAAATCGTACATATATGAAAGGCAAACGTACGCTGTTCGCTCAAAGCCGCTGGTCAGGCGGATACGGTTGCTTTGTTATGAACCTCGTAACGCTGTACGCCGATAGCCTCCAGAAATAACGCCAGCTGATTAAAATCAGTCCACGCCCTAATCTGGCATTTACCGCGAGCAGCTTCTATAAATACTGGCGCGCCGGTGGCACACAGTCCCATTATCTGCCAGCGGTTGATTTCATGGTTACGAAGCACAACTACCCTTTTAAAAACACCCACCTCGAACCATGCTTTCCAGTCACGCTTTTTACGCATCGTGAATTTCATAACGACAAATCACCCTATTTGTTAGGTTCGTTTGATTGGCTTTGTAGTTTCATTCCTGAGGTGTACTGCATCACTTCACGGTTCCACTGCTCGATGGCCTTAGCCTCTGCTTTGCACCAGGCCTGACCGCCTTTGGTATACGCAGCCGTTTCTCTAAGGCATCCACACGGACATGTGATGTTCTTGTAGCCCATTACACACCAGTAACCACGAGGCTCACGGGTGGTGATTTTTGGTTTTTTACCCTTAGGGCAGAGTTTGAGCTCAGTTGTCATCAGAACCCCAGAGCACGTTGTTGGCGAGCAAGCCGGCGAACCGTAACGCGCAGCTCTTCAAGCTGATTGAGGCGGGACTTCGTGCGGCGAATTTCTGCCGCTATGGATTTTGGTGTAGGGCAAACCATCTCGGCCGCCTGGCACTTGGCCATCTGCGGAATAGCATCCAGGAATTCGGCGTCACTTCGTGTTGCTGGTACTGCAGGTTCAGGCTGCTGGATCACATCGTCCACTGCCGGTAGTTTTGTGGTTAGTGCCTTGGGTGCCACATCAAAATGGAAGACGCTACCGCGCTTCTCCCGAACAATACGCCCCTTGTTAACCGGCATAGCCAGCGTTGAGGCAACCGCGCGAACGGTGGTACCAGCAAGTTTTGCCATTTGCTCAGTCGTCAGCTCACCATGCTGCGTCATTAATTCTGCCAAAACTGCTTCGTTAATTTTGCGAGCCGGTGTTGCCACAGCAGGTGATGCTGGTCGCTCTTTGCTGTTCACGACTTTAACCGCTGGTACCGCAGGTTTTACTCGAGGGGTTTTAGCGCCGGTACCTGTCAACTGCCACCAGCCGTTAACCAGCTCAATCTGCTCGAGCTCTTCATGTTCACGCAATATACCAAGAATCTCTCTCACGTCGATTTTCATGCGGGCTGATATTTCGCGTGCTGTAGCCTTTCCCATCAATTTCAGTGCTTCAAGTACGGTTTCCATAGTCATCTCCAGGTTCAATTAATCTTACCGCTAGGCGGTCAATTCGTTTTTTTGCATACGGGCTGCCTGTTCAGACCAAAGCCGATCCCATGTGCGCTTTGACGCTTCAGGCGAAAGCCCACCGACACTCGCATTTGAGGCCAGTTTGCGGACGCATATTTCCAGCGGAGATTTCAGGATCAGATTTGCCGCCTGACCAAGAAACCGCTTGTGAGCCGCATCTCGTTCGCTGCAGTCGATAACAGGCGCTCTGCTGGATGGGCGACTTTCGTTGTCCCACTTGCGGGCCAGCGGCAGATACCCCTCGAAATTCTCAAAGTTAAAAAGTGTCTTCGGGCATAAGTGCTGGGCCATCGTCACGTTATCGAGCCAGAGGTCAGCCCGGTGTTCGATAACCAGGATGAGTTCGTCTGCAACGTATTCATCCGCCAGCAGTCCGTTGATAAACCCCATCGTGGTCTTGCCATCCTGGAATGCAGCACCGGTGGTTTTGTTGAGATGGTTTAAAACTCGCAAAGCTGGATTGTCAAAATCGTCGGGCAGCTCGTCTGCCTGACATTCTTTTGGTTCTTTGACTGGTTCCATGACAGGTTCAAAAGAGTGACTGATTCTGGTGCCGTGTGGCGACATAGGGGGTGTGCCTTGTGGCGGCATAGGGCTGTCGCCGTGCGGCATACCTATGCCTTGTGGCGACACAGGGTCTATGCTTTGTGGCGACATAGGGGGGTTATTATTTTTAGCCTCACCCCCTGTGCTTTCTGGCGCTACAGGGGTGTCGAGTTTGAGGCTATAAATATTGGACGTATTACCCTTTCCGTTATTGATTCCAATACGGTTTATCTTGAGTAACAAACCCAGCTTAATCAGCGCATCGATGTGTGATCTCACCGCGCTTTTACTGCACTCGCAATGATCTGCAATGTGTTGGTATGACGGCCAGCACTCACCTTTATCATTTGCGTTATCAGCGAGTTTCAGGAGCACAAGTTTACGTATCGGGTGACCAACACGAATATTCATAGCCTGAACCATCAGGGTCATGCTCATACATCAGCCTCTACAAATTCTTTCAAAAACTTATCCCGCCGCGTCTCGCAGTTCTTGTCGTAACCATCGCGACGGAAAATAATCGTATTTGGACTTACAGCAATCACAGTAACCAACCGTCCGTAGCCATCCTTGAAGCGGTCACCTGGGGCAACTTCACGTACCTGCAGACAAGATTCATTGCCAGAATAGTTACGTTGTAACTGTGCTTTGAACCGTTCCATTAATGCAGCTGTGTTACGCATGATCACCTCCTGACTCAGCTAAACTGGCGGCGCTTTGGAAGCGTGGCTTTCTTGATTGGCTCCGTTCGTGGAACCGCAGCTGGTCGACGGTTGTGTTTTAAATAGAACTTTGCCTTGTCGATTAGCGCCTGGACTCCAGTGTTCGGATGAATACGCCGGTATTCCATGGCAAGCGCTACCGCGGCATTTGCTTCGCTTTCGTCGCATTTACTCCCGGAAAGAAGCAGGCTTTTAATCTGGGTGATTAGAAAATCGTTATGCCGCATACCCTCCCCCTACAGCAGCTGCTGGCCAACATGTGCAAACTGCACAACCAGACCAGGAACAAACACGGCGATCGAGTTAATTGCTTCAATGGCTTCTTTCTGAATAACGGCAAGTGGCGCTCCGGTTAGCACCGCGCAAATAACCTCTGAGTGTTCCTTGCTGGAAGCGGCGACTCTATGCTGTTCGTCCTTTTGCATAGCAAGCTCTGCATCGATGGCGGCGCGAACTGCCGGTGCCAACAACGCCGCGTGCAGTTGGTGTTTCTTCGAAGTTCCATCGAATGCACGCTGGATGCGCTGCTTGTTGTTATGGACCCGGCGAGCGAATTCATCACCATCAACCAAGTCATCAAGAGTCTCAAGCAGATCACCCTGTTGATGCCTTGTAATCAGCTCGACAACGTACTTCCAGCCCTTCTTTGCAGCCCATGCTTCAAGCTCGATATGCAGAGTTTTGATTTCCATAAATCAGTCCTTACGAGGCTTGAGTGATAGAATATTGTTCAGTTGGCAGTCCATGCGTTGGCTCAGGATAAAGGTCCGGACGGAGTTCATGAGGGGTCACGACCCAGCCACCTAATTCGCATAATTTGATGACTCGTTCGCTTGGAACCTTATTCCGCTCAATCCAGTTTGCTACCGATTGAGATGTTTTGAAGTTGAACAACCGGGCAACCGTTGATACTCGGCCAACGGTTCTAACTGCCTTGTCGGTGATGTTTTTGTAAGTGGTAGTCATAACGCTCTCCTGTAAACTTATGGAAAGCATAATACTACATAAAGTAGAATATACAACTACAGAAAATAGAAATGACTATTTTGGCTCAGTGTCTTAATCTTCTACCTATGGTAGAAAATACAAATAAACATCATGAGTTTGCCCAGCGCCTAAACGCGCAAATGAGCAAAAATGGCTTATTCGTTAAAGACTTAAGTCAGGCATGTGGCGTCACATATGAGATGGCCCGGCGTTATACGCTGGGTACGGCTAAGCCACGCGATGAAAAGTTGATAAAAATTGCGGAATGGTTGAACGTTTCTCCCTCATGGCTTGATTACGGGCATGAGGAAGTGCAGAAATCCAACACTGAAATGCCGCCAATAATTCAAATGGAAGGCGCTGAAGATGCAAGTGAATTCAGTAATTTAACAGAAGACGAAAAACGTTTACTGCGAACATTCAGACAGTATCCGAGTGCTGAGAGCAAAAATATGCTTCTCGTCTTTGAAATGCGACTAAATGAATTGAAAGAACACTACCGAGAATACTTCAAATCTATCGGTGGCAAACCTTAGCCCCTCTCCATTTAAAAGCCGGCATCTAAGCCGGTTTTTTTACGTCTTAAGTTTGAGTCATCCCTAATCCAGACCACTTAAAAGCTACATTAAGTAGATAATTCACACTTTACATTCTACTTTTTGTATTGACACATCTACTTATTATAGTAATCTTGCCTCCATCTTAGCAAAGCACAACTGCGGCGCGACAGATTC
>NZ_LXEP01000036.1 GCF_001654835.1 Buttiauxella gaviniae ATCC 51604 | reverse complement strand
GGTGCTGACTTTAGGCATGACCAACGGTGATTATCAGGAAGTGGTTTTGGGGTTTTATTACAGCCAGGATAAGTGTGAAGAAGCTGCAATTGAGCAGCATGTTAGTGGCGAATGTTATCCAGTTGATGAGATTATCCATTCTGGCGAACAACCAGCTATGACGGAATAGACTCCGGACAAATAAAACACCAGAAGTAATGTCGGCTAATAATGCGACGGGATTTCTACAAGCCAAATTTAAGAACTCCAAATATATGCCTTAATCGGCAGGGAATTACTCATTCTAAATAAAGGTTGGTTATGTTTTCTCAAATTTTTACGCTTAATAAAATCAGTCACGATGTTGCAGAAACAATTGCAGACGAAAATGTATTTTCTTATTTAGTTTTCAACAACGACAAAACTGTAACGGTTAAATTTCCAGGTGGGATTATTCACGACACATATCCCTGCCATCACTGCGCATTAGAAGAAGTAACTCGTATCTGGTTTTTAATTCGCGAGGCAGAAATTAAAGCGCAGCGCTGTACTACCTTGATTTTTAACTTAAGGAAATGGAAGCCATGAACAGAGCCTGTTCGTACTGCACCCAGGTCTTTGAGGAAGCAGCATTGACGAGTCGTCAGATTGGAAAGGGCTATTCCTGTAGAACAGTTTATTACTGCGCAGATTGCGTCGAAAAGAAAAACCAGCAAGCTCAATTAAAAGCCGCTCGCACAGCTAATAACAAATATGTATATGCACGCACGTTCCGTTAATTAAAAAAATCATTCAATGAAATTAATTAATACTGACCTTAAATCTAAAAAATAAATGATGCTCTTTCTGATTCCACTAAGAGGTAAATAACTGATGTACAAAATTACCGCCACCATCCTGAAACCTGGCGGGCTGCCTGTTGAATGGACCTGTATGTCAAAAGAAAGGCTAACCAGCACCCAATGCGAAAAGAAGTTCTCCCAGGTTAAAGAGGCCGGGAAAACTGCAGAAGAACGTGTGTTGGTGAAGAATTTTAAATGCGTCAGTGTGCCCCGCAAACGTAAGGCGGCCGCAAATGGCAAGTAAGCGCCGGCTGCGTCGTAAGCAATGCGATGGAAAGATGCGGCACCCTACTCTGGCAGGTGCGTTTATAGCGATAAAGATGCTTCACCGTCGTTATGGCCACCAGGGACAAATGCGAGCCTACCGCTGTCAGTTCTGCCACAAATTCCATATAGGGCATGCGCCAGGAAGAAATGGGATCGGTAGTGGCTGGCGGTAACGATACCCGGGCATCGGTAAATGTAGTGATTTTCAGTAATCAGTTTTACGCCGACCTGTGATTTACAGTACAGGTCGGTCATGAGGTGAATCATGGCGCAGATTGTTTTTAACGAAGAGTGGATGGTTGAATCTCGACTAACAGAGAGAACTGGCCTTAGTGAAGGCCAGATTAAAAACTACCGCCTGCAATTGTGGGTAGAAGGCGTGCACTTTAAGCACCTGACTGCAAAAGGTCAGACGGACAGTACCAAAGGCCTGCTCTGGTACAACCTCCCAAAGATAAATCAGTTAGTTCAGGATATATGATGAATTTCCCGACCGGCGTTGAATTACATAATGGCAAAATTCGCATTAGCTTCACTTATCGCGGCACTCGTTGCCGTGAAGTGCTTCGCGGATGGCTGGTATCAAACGCCAATATTAAAAAGGCAGGTAACTTTCGTGCGCTGGTCGTAAGTGAAATTCAAATGGGAACGTTTGATTATGCCCAGCGATTTCCAGAGTCTAAAGCCCTGAGCAAGTTCGGCACAAAAAAACGCATAAGCACCTTCGCAGAACTTTGCGATCTATTCCTCGAATCGAAATCTCTAGAAGTTTCCGCAGCATCTATGCAAACAATTACATCGTCAGTTAACACGCTTCGACGCACCGTAGGAAACCTGACATGCATAACAGACATTCAGCATGCTGATATGCTGAATTACAGGAGAGAGTTGCTGATTGGCCAGGTGCTAAACCCCGGGCTTCCAAATTTGAAAAAACAGGGCCGATCACCATCAAGAGTAAATACACTCATGAGTCTTTTGGCGGGAATGTTGAAGATAGCTAACCGCAGTCAATTTATCAGCCACTCTCCTTATGAAGGTGTCTCCGCGCTGAAAGTTTCAAAACGTTCGCCAGACCCTTTGAGCTTTGATGAATTCAATTCTTTTATGTCGGTACTCTCCCGGCATCATACGCTTATCTGGTTGGTAGCTATTCATACAGGCATGAGACACGGGGAATTGTGCGCACTTGCCTGGGAAGATATTGATCTACAGAAAGGTGAAATACGCATATCCCGCAACCTGACCCAAAGAGGTATTTTCGTTCCACCAAAAACGGAAGCTGGCATCCGTACGGTATCGCTACTGAAGCCAGCACTTGATGCTCTTACCGAACAGTTTAAAATCACGGGGGGTTTTCCGGGCCATGAAATTCTTTATCACCACCGTGAGCACGGTAGAACTGAAAAGCAAACCATCAGGACGGTTTTTGTCCCAACTTCGCACTCTAAGAAAAAGACGGGTTACTTTTCCCAGTCATCAATATCTTATGGATGGAGGTATGGGTTACGTCGCGCGGGTGTTCGTAGCCGTCACTCATACCAGTCAAGGCATACTTACGCATGCTGGTCGCTTTCTGCCGGCGCGAATCCTTCCTTTATTGCAAGCCAGTTAGGACATGAAGATTCACGGATGGTTTATGAGGTTTATGCCAAGTGGATTGGTGACATGGATCGGGATCAGGTGAACATGATAAACAATCGAATTCCATCAAGTTTGCCCCCATTACGCCCCAAAGGAGAATTGAAATTACTAAAAGTTGTTTAAAATTAGATGTATAAAATCATGAGCCGTAAATTTTCCTGATTTATTGATCCCACAGAGACTTATCACCTGTTTCATTCATCGCATATGGGTTAATCTTAATTTACAGACTGTGGTTAATCAGTTGTAAGGAGACCTGTATGGCAAAGTATCAAAACATGCTAGTCGCTATAGATCCTAATCAGGACGATCAACCCGCCCTGCGGCGTGCTGTTTATTTGCATCAACGGATTGGTGGCAGGATCAAAGCATTTCTGCCTATCTATGATTTTTCCTACGAAATGACCACCCTTCTGTCACCAGATGAACGCACAGCTATGCGCAAAGGCGTTATTAGCCAACGTGCAGCCTGGATAAAAGAACAAGCCCAGTACTACATCGATTCGGGTGTACCGATTGAGATTAAAGTGGTTTGGCATAATCGTCCCTTCGAGGCAATTATTCAGGAAGTGATCAGCGGTGGTCATGACCTGGTGCTCAAAATGACGCATCAGCACGATAAACTGGAAGCGGTAATTTTCACACCAACCGACTGGCATCTGCTGCGTAAGTGCCCAAGCCCGGTATGGATGGTTAATGAAAAACAGTGGCCTGAAGGCGGCCGAGCGGTCGTTGCGGTCAACCTTGCAAGTGAAGAGCAATACCACAACGCGCTCAATGAAAAGCTGGTTAAAGAGACCATTCGCTTAGCCGAGGATGTTAACCACACTGAAGTTCACCTCGTAGGTGCCTACCCAATTACTCCAATTAACATTGCCATTGAACTCCCTGATTTTGATCCAAGCGTTTATAACGATGCTATTCGCGGCCAGCATTTAGTTGCGATGAAAGCGTTACGCCAAAAATTTGGAATCGATGAGAAAATGACTCACGTCGAGAAAGGATTACCTGAAGAGGTTATTCCTGATCTCGCGGAACATTTGCAAGCGGGTATCGTGGTGCTCGGCACTGTAGGTCGCACCGGCCTTTCTGCTGCATTCCTTGGCAATACTGCCGAACAAGTTATCGACCATTTGCGTTGCGATTTGCTGGTCATCAAACCTGATGATTACCAAACACCGGTAGAAATGGATGACGAAGAAGACGATTAATAAGTCGTTTCCATAGAATGGAAAAGCCCGGTCATAATAAGTGACCGGTTTTTTTTGTTGGGAGGAGTGTTCAATCTCATATCAGGACTAGCCAACTAAAAAAAGCGGCATCAGGTATTTTGATACAAATCCCAGTGTTTCCCTGGTTGTGGAGTGTCTTTAACAAGTGTAGATCCAAGGTTGTTTGTGTAGTAATCAATTGCGCGATCGTAATCATCAACAACGATAGCCACATACCCCATGCATCTTTTCTGCACTCTCAAAATCCACTCCTACAATTTTGGATGAATCTACCAGCCATACTTATTTACGATAACGCTTCATTCCACACGCGTACCGAAATGAACTGCCGCCACGATTTACATCTTTTATAGCGAGGTGCTGACGAGATGCCAGCGAACATAGTCATAGAGCCAGTTAAAAACGACCGTATATGGCAAAAAGAAAAGTACAAGACCAATCTCTACTGCAAATGCACCAGCTAAAGGTAAGCTAAGCAAAAACATCGCAACTGGGGTCAGTACCAGGATTAAACCCGCTTCAAATCCCACAGCATGCAATATACGAACCAGCAGATTACGATTAAACTCATAGTGCTGCTGAAGACGGTCAAAAAGCATATTAAATATATAGTTCCATGCCATTGCAGTGAGCGCTGAAACACAGGAAAGGATGCTTGTTTTCAGCAATGGGATACGCAGAACGAATGCCATGACTACGGCAATGAGAATATTTGCAATAATCTCAAAAAGCACAGCATGAAATAACCGTTCTTTAGCACTTTTATTTAATTCAACTTTCATGGAGTTACAACTCTCAGATGTATAGATGGCCGATATATTACATTCAGCACCTTAGAAAAATCACTTCTTGATGCAACTGCAGTTATCCCCCTGCTTTTCCAAAGCGTCTAATTGTGCGCACCTCCGAAATTCCTTGCCGTATGAATCGGCCCCTTCGAGCTCTACGTATACAAGTACAGTTCGTAATGCTAAAGCTTTACTCCAGTAAAAAGCTGGCGTAAAAAAACCGCCACAACGGGCGGTTTTGGGAAGTCTCTCTTACGACTTAAAAACTAGAGCGCTTTAAGAATCGCTTCAACGCTGGCTTTGGCATCGCCAAACAGCATTTGAGTGTTCTCTTTAAAGAACAGCGGGTTCTGCACACCTGCGTAACCTGTGTTCATCGAACGCTTGAACACGATTACGTTTTGCGCCTTCCACACTTCCAGCACTGGCATACCCGCGATTGGGCTGCGAGGATCTTCAAGTGCTGCCGGGTTAACGGTGTCATTCGCACCAATAACCAGAACGGTGTCGGTATCGGTGAAATCATCGTTGATTTCATCCATTTCCAGAACCACATCGTACGGAACACGAGCTTCCGCCAACAGAACGTTCATGTGGCCAGGTAAACGACCAGCAACCGGGTGAATACCAAAGCGAACTTTGATGCCCCGTGCGCGCAGCTTCTCAGTAATCTCTGCCACCGGATATTGCGCCTGCGCAACAGCCATGCCGTACCCTGGAGTGATGATCACAGACGTTGAGTTTTTCAGCATGTCCGCTGTGTCTTCAGCTGTGATTTCACGATGCTCACCGACTTCGTCATCTTCACCAGTAGAAGAACCGTCAGTACCAAAACCACCGGCAATTACGCTGATGAAGGAACGGTTCATTGCCTTACACATGATGTAAGACAGAATCGCACCGGACGAACCAACCAACGCACCGGTAACAATCAGCAAGTCATTGCTGAGCATAAAGCCCGCTGCCGCTGCTGCCCAACCGGAGTAGGAGTTCAGCATTGAGACGACAACTGGCATATCTGCGCCACCAATTGACGCAACCAGGTGCCAGCCAACAATCAGTGCGATGATAGTCATCACCAGCAACGCTAATACTTGCAAGCCAACGCTTTCAGTACGCACGAAGATGATTAGCATAGCGAAGGAAACAACCAGCGCCGCGAGGTTCAGTTTATGACGATGTGGCAACATTAACGGTTTAGAGGAAATCTTGCCGCGCAGTTTACCAAACGCCACGATGGAACCCGTGAAGGTCACGGCACCGATAAAGATACCGAGGAAGACTTCCGTTAAGTGGATGTTTTCCATAATCGGCTCAAGGCCAGGAGCATGGTCCAGATAGCTGTTAAAGCCAACCAGAACCGCAGCCAGACCTACGAAGCTGTGCAAAATTGCAACCAACTCCGGCATCTCGGTCATTTCGACTTTCTTAGCAAGATGGATACCGATGGCGCCACCAATAACCATGGCAACGATAATCCAGACCACATTGCCAGTCTCTGGCCCGAAGATGGTCGCAACCAATGCGATACCCATACCGGCCATACCGAACAAGTTGCCTTGCTTAGATGTTTCGTGTTTTGACAGCCCCGCCAGGCTGAAAATAAACAGAATAGCGGCAACAATGTATGCTGCTGTAACTAATCCACCAGACATGTGTTACCCCTTAGTTCTTCCGGAACATTTTCAGCATTCGCTGAGTGACGGTGAAACCACCAAAAATATTGATACTGGCAATCAGTACGGCAACAAAGCTCAGGAAGCTAACCCAACCGCCATGACCAATTTGCAGCAATGCACCCACCACAATAATCCCTGAAATGGCGTTAGTGACCGACATCAGCGGGGTATGAAGTGCATGAGAAACATTCCAGACGACGTAGTAACCGACGACACAAGACAGCGCAAACACTGTGAAGTGGCCGAGGAACTCTTTAGGCGCAACGTCTGCAAGCCAGCCAAACAGAATGATCGCCAACGCCATAAACGCATATTTGCGCCATGGTGAAGCTGGTTTTTTATCTTCGACAGGAACAGCAGCTTTCTTCGCCGCAGCTTGAGGCTGTGCAGAAACCTGAATTGGCGGTGCCGGCCAGGTGACTTCACCATCACGAATAACCGTCACACCACGAATAACAACATCTTCAAAATCAATCACGGTATTGCCATCTTTCTCTTTGCAGAGCAGTTTCAGCAAGTTAACCAGGTTGGTACCGTAAAGTTGGGAGGATTGCGTTGGTAGGCGTCCTGGTAAATCGGTGTAACCAATAACTTTCACGCCGTTTGGCGTTACAGTCACCTGATCTGCAACCGTATATTCACAGTTACCGCCGTTCTGCGCTGCAAGATCGACAATCACGCTGCCCGCTTGCATGGAATCAACCATTTCACGGGTGATAAGTTTTGGAGCTGGTTTGCCTGGGATCAACGCCGTAGTAACAATGATGTCGACTTCTTTCGCCTGGGCTGCAAACAACTCCATTTCCGCTTTAATGAAGGCCTCAGACATCACTTTGGCATAGCCATCGCCGCTGCCTGCTTCTTCTTTAAAGTCCAGTTCAAGGAACTCAGCGCCCATACTTTGCACTTGTTCTTTCACTTCTGGACGGGTGTCAAAGGCGCGTACAATAGCACCAAGGCTGTTGGCTGCACCAATCGCCGCAAGGCCCGCAACACCAGCACCGATGACCATCACTTTAGCTGGTGGCACTTTGCCCGCAGCGGTAATCTGCCCGGTAAAAAAGCGGCCAAATTCATGAGCGGCTTCAACAATTGCGCGATAACCCGCAATGTTAGCCATTGAACTTAGGGCATCGAGCGACTGCGCACGTGAAATACGTGGCACGGAGTCCATCGCCATTACGGTGACATTTTTAGCGGCAAGCTTTTCAAGCAACTCAGGATTCTGAGCAGGCCAGATGAAGCTCACCAGCGTGGAACCTTCACGCAATAGCTCAATTTCGCTATCTTGCGGTGCATTCACTTTCAGAACGATGTCAGATTGCCAGACGTCAGCGGTATCTGAAATGGTCGCGCCAACTTGTACAAATGCTTCGTCATCAAAGCTCGCCAGTTTACCCGCTCCGCTTTCGACAGTGACGGTGAAGCCCAGTTTCAGCAATTGCTCCACTGTTTTTGGCGTGGCTGCCACGCGGGATTCGCCCGCCCACCGCTCTTTTGGTACCCCAATACGCATAGTATTCCCTTCCATCTGATTTTTTGTTGATGGTTTGTCAGACATTGCCTTGGCAATCGTCAGTTCCGTTACCAGTTCAATTAAAAATGCATCTGTAACAAACTATTTATAACCTACTGAAAATAACGCCTGTGATCTAGATCAGGATCTCAGTATTTGTATCATTATCGTAAAAATTTAGCTCCAGGGCCTTAAGACAGCTCTTTTCGACTAATTTTCATCTACAACACCTGATAATACGCTTCATCAGTGCGGCAATTCACGATTCTGCGCCGCTGCAAATTGCACATTTAACATTACGTTAACCAATTAAGTTGTAAGCTTTACCACTTTTACTGGTCAAAGCACTCTTTTATGAAGCTATAAATTTTCGTTATGGAAAATAGCTGGAATCAATAATTGCAGAGTGCAAGATGCCGCAGGTAGTTAGAGGTTGCAACCTTCAACCTTAAGCCTGCCAACTTACACAATTTTTTCCACTTTTCATGCCCCATTCGTCATAGAACACCGAATTCTAAGACCTTTTTCTGAAGCCCTAGTACGTGATAAAAACCATGAAACACACATTCTGTGAGCAATTAACACACACCATAAAGTTGCATGGATGACGAGAGAACATTACGATGAACTGATTAAAACACGCGCAATCTACAGACGTCTCAAGCAGCCGCCTTTTAGCAAATCCACTTTCAAATAAATTAGCCAATAAAAGCATGACCCTACAGTATCAATATCCAGAGCATCTCCGTCATACACTTAAAACTCTTCCATCAAGTCCTGGTGTATATATTTTCTACGGTTCGGATCAAAGCTTTCCTCTCTACATCGGGAAAAGCATCAACATTCGTAGTCGTGTTCAGTCGCATTTCAGAACGCAATCTGAAGCGAAATTACTGCACATGACCACTCGTATTGAATTTCACCAAACCATTGGTGAAATTGGCGCCCTGTTACTTGAGTCCCAGCTCATAAAGAATCACAGCCCACTCTTCAACAAAAGGTTACGGGTGACGAGAAAGCTTTGTTCTCTTCGTATTACTGATCAAACAACACAATTTGTATTCAGCAGCGAAACCGACTTCACAAATGTTAAGGGCTTATTTGGGCTGTTTAAAACCAGGCATGCAGCTATAGACCAGTTAAGAGAGTTGGCAGACAAGGAACAACTTTGTTGTGGGGTATTAGGCCTTGAAAAGTTGACTGCTGGCAGGCCGTGCTTCCGTTTCTCGTTGAACAAATGTGCGGGTGCGTGTTGCGGGAAAGAGACTATTGAGCGTCACCAGGAACGGCTTAGAAGTTCTCTTGAATCGATAAGAGTCCGGAGTTGGCCATACCCTGGACGCATTGCGTTAAAAGAGAAATCAGGAGATCAAACTGAGTACCATATATTGAATAACTGGTTGTATTTGGGAACGGTAAACTCTCTGGAGTCAGGTAAAGCAATGGTTACTCCTCCCTCACATTTTGACCGGGACAGTTACAAGATTCTTTGTCGATATGTTTTCCAGAGCGACGCTGTAAAAATCGTTGAGCTAGACTGACTCGCAAATTCTTCTGCTCTTTGCTTCACGTCTTTCTTGAGATAACCACCGTACTAACCAAACGCGTCATAAACACCCTTACAGGGCGCTTTCAGCTGGTGCAAATCCTGCTTTTATTGCCTGACAGTTGGGACATGAGAATGCGCAAATGGTATATACGGTCTACTCTGCATGAATTTCCGGATTGGACTCGGATCAAGTCAGCCTTTTGAACCGAAAAACAGCTAAAGTACATGACAGTTATTACACTATTAATATTCATTAATATCAATTAGTTAACCTGTCATGACAAGCTAAATCGATCAGTTGTAGATTAGCCACTATTTCAATGCAATAATCTGCGGCTAACAGGTAACCCTCAGAGAATGCGGTATTTGTATTCATTTTGCGCAAGGCGAAGGACTATTTTTATGAAGCTCAAGAACACCCTTCTGGCATCAGCACTGATTTCCTTAACGGCGCTGTCTGCTCAGGCAGCAACAGAACTGACACCGGATCAAGCTGCGGCTCTTAAACCATTTGATCGCATTACTATCACTGGTCGTTTTAATGCGATTAGTGACGCTGTCGATGCTGTTTCCCGTCGTGCAGATAAGATCGGCGCTGCATCTTTCTATGTTCAGAGCACTAACGATGCCAGCAACAGCGGTAACTGGCGCGTAGTCGCTGATGTGTATCATGCTGATGCCCCTAAAGCCGAAAATACGTCCAATCGCGTTATTAATGGTGTGACGGAGTTACCGAAAGACCAGGCATATGCGCTTGAGCCATTCGATACTGTGACCGTCCAGGGCTTCTACCGCAGCCAACCAGAAGTTAACGATGTGATTACCCGTGCAGCTAAAGAAAAAGGTGCGGACTCCTTCTTTATCGTGCGCCAGGTTGATGCAAACTCAGGTGGTAACCAGCGTATTACAGCTTTCATCTATAAAAAAGATGCGAAAAAACGTGTTCTGCAAAGCGCTGACGCGATTCCTGCTGATTCAGAAGCAGGTAAAGCAGCGCTGGCAGCCGGTGGCGCCGCAGCCGCCAAAGTTGAGATTCCAGGTGTAGCAAGCTCCAGCATGCCAAGCTCAGATGTTGGCCGCTTCTTTGAAACACAAACAAGCAAAGGTGGTCGTTACACTGTAACGCTGCCAGACGGCACTAAAATTCAGGAACTGAATAAAGTGACTGCCGCTCAAATGGTTCCATTTGATAGCGTGAAATTCACTGGCCATTATGGCAGCGGTACTGAAATTTCTTACCAGGTTGCAAAACGTGCGGCCAAGAAAGGTGCGAAGTTCTACCACATCACTCGTCAATGGGATGAACGTGGCGGTAACATGACAATTAGCGCTGATTTGTATAAATAAGCGCAGCTTTTGTAGCAAAAAGGGTGGCTATGCCGCCCTTTTTTTATTTCCCTGGCATTTTATGGCTCATGTCATTGCAAGCAGCGTCTACACTCCGTAAAATTCCGCGCCTTAGTGTTACCCACCATTTTTATGCATAAAAACATGATAATTATTCTGGGTCTTATTTGAATATCACGGGACTGCTATGGAAAAGAAACTTGGCCTCGCCGCATTAACTGCATTGGTATTGAGTTCGATGCTCGGTGCTGGTGTATTTAGCCTGCCGCAAAACATGGCGAGTGTGGCCAGTCCCTCAGCATTACTGATTGGCTGGGCCATTACGGGTGCAGGTATTTTGTTGCTGGCGCTGGCAATGTTGGTGCTAACCCGCCTGCGGCCAGATCTGGACGGCGGAATTTTTACTTATGCACGCGAAGGTTTTGGCGAACTGATCGGATTCTTCTCCGCATGGGGCTACTGGCTTTGTGCAGTGATCGCCAATGTCTCCTACCTGGTTATTGTTTTCTCCGCACTGAGTTTCTTCACCGATACGCCGGAACTACGCCTGTTTGGTGATGGGAATACCTGGCAGTCGATTATTGGGGCATCGGTGCTACTGTGGATGGTTCACTTCCTGGTACTTCGCGGCGTGCAAACTGCGGCCAGTATCAATCTGGTTGCCACACTTGCGAAGTTATTGCCTTTAGGTCTGTTTATCGTTCTAGCCGCTTTGGCCTTTAAACTTCGTACCTTCACCCTTGATTTTAGCGGGATTGCGCTGGGTGTTCCCGTTTGGGAACAGGTCAAGAACACCATGTTGATTACCCTTTGGGTATTTATTGGTGTTGAGGGGGCGGTGGTTGTTTCTGCTCGTGCGCGTAATAAAAATGATGTCGGGCGAGCAACACTTCTTGCAGTGACTGCTGCATTAGGCGTGTATCTGCTCGTCACATTGCTTTCGTTGGGGGTAATTGCCCGTCCGGAACTCGCCGGAATGCGCAATCCTTCGATGGCCGGATTAATGGTCGAAATGATGGGCCCTTGGGGTGAAGTCATTATCGCTGCTGGACTCATTGTTTCAGTATGTGGTGCCTATCTGAGCTGGACTATCATGGCCGCAGAAGTGCCATATCTTGCAGCCACACATAAGGCCTTCCCGAAGATTTTTGCTCGTCAGAACAAGAATAATGCACCGTCTGCTTCGCTGTGGCTTACCAATATTAGTGTCCAGATTTGCCTGGTTTTGATTTGGTTGACGGGCTCAGATTACAACACGCTGCTGACAATCGCTTCAGAGATGATTCTGGTTCCCTACTTCCTGGTCGGTGCCTTTTTGCTAAAAGTGTCGACACGCCCTCTGCATAAAGCAATTGGCTTTGGGGCATGCATTTATGGCTTATGGCTGTTGTATGCATCAGGCCCCATGCATTTACTGCTTTCGGTGGTATTGTATGCGCCGGGATTATTAGTCTTTATGTATACGCGCAGCACGCATACGCATGACATCAAACTTAACTTCAAGGAAAGATCTGTCATTTTCCTGATGCTGGTGGCTGCATTTCCTGCAACATGGGTACTGGTGAAGTAAATCACCAGATAACAACAGTAAGGAGTCGTCGATGGAGATAACATCATCCGCCAGCCCTATTTTGATTACTGGTGCCGGTAAACGAATTGGCCTGGCACTAGCGCGACACTTCCTGGCTCAAAAGCAACCCGTCATTATCAGCTACCGTACGCGTTATCCGGCGGTAGATGAGCTAGAACAGGCAGGGGCAACTTGCCTGTTCGCAGATTTCTCAACTAATCAGGGTATTGAGCAATTTGCCCTGAACGTCACACAGCGTTGCGACGGCCTGCGAGCCATTCTGCACAATGCCAGTGCCTGGCTTCCAGAGTCCTCTCACTCGTCGCACGCGCAGACGCTGGCTGAAATGCTACAAATTCACGTTAACACCCCCTATCTTCTCAATCATCTTCTTGAGCCACTATTGCGTGGAGGTGGGCATTCAAGTGCCGATATCATTCATTTCACAGATTACGTTGTAGAACGTGGAAGCGATAAGCACATTGCCTATGCCGCCAGTAAAGCTGCGCTTGATAATATGACTCGCTCATTTGCCCGCAAACTGGCACCTGAAGTCAAAGTGAATGCCATTGCGCCTGCAATGATCATGTTCAATGAGCATGACGATATCGAGTACCGAAAAGCTGCATTGAATAAATCTTTGATGAAAATAGCGCCTGGTGAACAAGAAATAGTTGGATTAGTAAATTATCTGTTGAACAGCAGTTACGTCACAGGCCGCACCCACTGCGTTGATGGCGGCCGCCCGCTTCGATAATTTTGTTTACCCTCGATTTATGGCATTAAAACCTTTTGCAGTGTATGTTTTCTTTTTGATCCAATGTATCGGGCTATGAACAAAATCGTATACGTAGAAGACGATCCTGAAGTAGGAGCGTTAATTGCCGCTTATCTCGGCAAACATGACATTGACGTTATTGTTGAAAGCCGCGGTGATTGCGCTGAGGCAACAATCCAGCAGCAGCGCCCTGACCTTGTGTTGCTGGATGTCATGCTCCCCGGCAAAGATGGTATGACATTGTGCCGTGACCTGCGTCCTCAATGGGATGGCCCGATTGTGCTACTGACTTCTCTGGACAGCGATATGAACCACATATTGTCGCTGGAGATGGGCGCTAACGACTATATCCTCAAAACCACGCCTCCAGCCGTTCTTCTTGCACGCTTACGCTTGCACCTACGCCAACGTGTTTCTGCACAACATACCGTTGAAAGTAGCCCTA
The DNA here is from genome assembly GCF_001654835.1 of Buttiauxella gaviniae ATCC 51604. Classification (GTDB taxonomy): domain Bacteria; phylum Pseudomonadota; class Gammaproteobacteria; order Enterobacterales; family Enterobacteriaceae; genus Buttiauxella; species Buttiauxella gaviniae. The sequence goes on along the minus strand of NZ_LXEP01000036.1, from coordinate 178,358 downwards.
CAGCGCTTAAACCACACAAAGCTATGCGCTTTGGCGCATTGTGTATTGACCCGGTCAATCGTCAAGTTACGCTTGGTTCAGAGAACATCACGCTTTCTACTGCTGATTTCGATCTGCTTTGGGAACTGGCGACTCACGCAGGGCAAATTATGGATCGCGATGCGTTGCTTAAAAACTTGCGTGGGGTGACTTACGACGGTCTGGATCGTAGCGTTGACGTCGCTATTTCACGACTTAGAAAAAAACTCTACGACAGTGCTACTGAACCGTTTCGTATCAAAACAGTGCGTAATAAAGGTTATTTATTCGCCCCCCACGCATGGGAGAGCGAAGTTTAGGTGTTCTGTATTTTACTTGTTTAACGCTAGAAATAACCGTTCATTTAATGAGCGGTTATTTTGATTCAACGACTTCCTTTCGAAATCCTTCCTCATATATTTCACTACCCACCAGACTAGTTTTAATTCTGTAAACTTATGTATAGAAATACACCTAACTTATATGATAGATTTCTGTCTGTGATTTGCTTCAAAAAAATCAGATGAATTTTTCACAAAAAAACTATTTTCATTATTACTTTGTGTTCTTTTTGTTACTTATCTGAATTAACAAAAATAAGATTTAAACTTTATTCGCGGGAAAGCAACCGTGAATAATGTAGAAAAATAGCTAATCTCACCTTTCTGTTAACACCAGATAACTCGCTTTGACAACACAGTTATCTGTTTAAAAAACCATTACAAGCGTAATTGCTTCAGGTAATTTTGTGATAAAAGTGTGGCTACAAAACAATCTTTTACACCGTTTAAATAACAGCCAAATCAAGTTATTAAACAATCGCTATGCCCATGCCATTATTGCCAGCACTATGGCTATCGTTCCCTTATCGATTGTCCGTGGTTTAGTCATCACCGCATCGGTACTCTGTGAAACAGCAGGTTTTGACCAGGCAGCTCAGTGGTTTATACAGTTGCAAATTGGTTTTTTAGCGCTCGCTCCGCTGGTTATGAATATCTATGTGGCTGTTCACTGGGCTGTCAGAAACCGCCTGTCACAAATATACTGCATTGCGTTAAGTATCAGCACATTGATGATCTTCCGGCGAATACTGGATGATAATGCACAATTTTACCTGGATATCAGTATTCCTATGGCTTTGGCTTCCGGAATAATTGGTAATGTATTACAAGAAATAGTCAGTAAAAATCTGTTAAAACTTCGCCAGTGGCGCGATAACAATAACGTTACGATTGTTTCATTTTTTGTTACATTGATGATAGTTGCTCTATTCAGCAGCATTATAAAATTTGCTGCTGAAACTGGCTTGCATCATGCAATGAGTTTTTTCAGCCAACTGTCACTTTATTTTTACCCTACTAACTTTCTAAATGGCATTTTATACGTCCTGTTGCGCAGTGTTCCATGGTTCTTTGGTCTCCACGGCTATTATCTATTTATGGACATTGATGTTGCCTTTACTGCTGCTGCAAAATTAAATATTAATGATTGGTATTCAGGACGTGGTGCACTCAACATTCTCAGCCCAGTCTTCTACGACATGTGGTGTAATTCCGGTGGTACAGGAAATACGCTTAGTTTGGTGATCTGTATTTTAATGCAGAAAAACAGCCCACACCGCCGTCTGTTGACCATCGCTGGGCCGATGGCATTGTTTAACATCAACGAACCACTCATTTTTGGTTTTCCGATTGTTCTCAATCCGGTAATGATTATTCCGTTCGTCCTGACCCCGTTAGTCTCTTACATCGTGGCGTATGGCGCGACTTACTATAGTTTCATTCCAAGAATTACCGCTATCGTGAGCTGGTCAACTCCAGGGCCTATCAAGGTGTGGTTAGCCAGCGGAGAATCAAGTGCCGCCGTACTGCTATATATTGCTCTTGTCGCCCTGGGCGTGGCTATTTATTACCCATTTGTCAAAAGTACATTAAAACAAAAAAGCGCTGTAAATAATGACATGGACTTACTGACCGGTGAGATGAAAGTCGTTCAGCCGACTGATTTTGAGATGGTGCCAAATTATAGTCATATTGTTGAAGAAAACAGCTACATTGAAGCTCAGCGACAAATTGAAAAGCTACAATCCAGTGGTCAGTTCATTCTCTATTTCCAACCCCAAGTACGCTTATCTGATAACAAGGTTGTCGCTCTTGAAGTGCTGATCCGCCATCAGTGCGACAGTGGCAAGATTACTCCCCCTATTTTCCTGAAATATTATGAGCGTGCAGGTCTGATGCCAGAGATAGACTTCTGGGTGATGGAAAACGCACTGGATTACCTACGCGAAAATATGTCTGAGACAGAGAGCATGACTCTGTCAGTCAATATTTCGCCACAAACCTTAGTCGACTATCGACTTCTGCATATTGTGAACAAAGTGCTGGCCAAACCACTACCTGCTGGCTGGAGTCTGGAGTTTGAGATAACGGAGTCACAGAAGATTCAAGAGCCTGTACGTCTGGCAGAGGTGATGGAAAAGTTGCGCAGTCTAGGTATCAAAATCGCACTCGATGATTTTGGTTCAGGGTACTCGACGCTGCACTATTTGACCCGCTACCCACTAGACAAGATAAAGCTCGATAGATCGATGGTTCTCGGTCTGGCCAAGCCGGATGGCTTTAGCTTCCTGCAGCAGGTAGTTAAATTATGTATGGTGGTTCAGTGCGAAATACTTATCGAAGGTGTTGAAACTGAGCAAGAATTAGAGCTAGTAAAAATGGCCGGCATTGAGTTGTGCCAGGGATTCTTGTTCCACCGCCCTTTACCGGGAAAAATCGTGTGTCAACTTCTGGCGGAACAACACAAGATGGAAATGCAGCCGGGCCATTCTCTACCTGAGGTTGAAGCAATCGCTTAAGCCACCATTCTCATTAAACACCACACTAACACACACCAGATATTGTCAGCAGGGGCAAACCCTGCTTTCATAGCCTCCCAGATGGGGTATGAAAATTCTAGAATGACATCGCTCATATCCCGATAGCGCTCCTGTAAAGCAGGGGCCAGTCTTCAGATACGCAATAACCCGGTGATTTTCATTGAAAAAGTTATTTATACAATTCTATCTTTTACTGTTCGTCTGCTTTTTGGTGATGACCATGCTGGTTGGCCTGGTATACAAATTCACCGCCGAACGTGCAGGTCGCCAGTCGCTAGATGATTTGATGAAAAGCTCACTGTATTTAATGCGTAGCGAATTGCGAGAAATTCCTCCTCGCGACTGGAACCGCACCATTAAAGATCTCGACCTTAATTTATCCTTTAAGCTGCACATTGAGCCAATGGATAAATTCAAGCTTGATGAGATGACCATGCATCACCTGCGCGCAGGCGAAATTGTCGCTCTCGACGATGAGTATACATTTATCCAGCGCATCCCTCGCAGCCACTATGTACTGGCCGTAGGGCCAATACCGTATCTCTTTTTCTTACACCAAATGCGCTTACTGGACGTCGCACTGATGGCATTTATTGCCATCTCCCTCGCCTTCCCCGTATTTATCTGGATGCGACCGCACTGGAAGGACATGCTCAAACTAGAAACGGCGGCGCAAAGATTGGGGCAAGGACATCTGGATGAGCGAATTCATTTCGACAGTGCTTCAAGTTTTGAGCGTCTGGGCGTCGCGTTTAACCACATGGCCGATAGCATTAATGCGCAAATTGCCAGTAAGAAGCTCCTGATTGACGGAATTGCTCATGAACTGCGTACACCATTAGTCCGTTTACGTTATCGCCTCGAGATGAGTGATAATCTTACCGAAGCGGAGTCACTGGCGCTAAACCGCGACATTGGACAATTGGAAGCGTTAATTGAAGAATTGCTAACCTACGCACGTCTGGATCGCCCGCAAACGGAGTTACAACTGGCAAGTGTCAACGTTCCTCGGTGGCTTGATGAGCACATTGCCGACGTCAGAATTATTCATCCGCATCTCGATATCTTGTTGGATACCCCACCCAGCGGCAATTTTGGCCTGATTGACCTGCGTCTGATGGAACGAGTGACAGATAACCTGGTCAACAACGCACTGCGTTACAGTAACGAGAAATTACGCATTAGCCTGTGGCTTGATGGACAAACCGCGATTTTGCAGGTGGAAGACGATGGCCCAGGTATACCCGCAGAAGAACGCGAAAGAGTATTTGAACCCTTTGTTCGCCTCGACCCAAGCCGCGACCGTGCTACCGGTGGCTGTGGCCTTGGGCTGGCAATTGTGCATTCTGTCGCAACCGCTATGGAAGGCTCTGTAGTAGTTGATAGCGGTGCCTTGGGCGGTGCGCGTTTTCGCTTTAGCTGGCCAATTAAAACTGAATCCGCAATGACACTGGCATCCATCAAGCCAAGCCGCTAAAAATCACATTATCTCCTGCCTGACTATTGCAACACAGATGGTCAGGTTCATCTGCCTGTGTTATAAACAAACATTAGTATGTTGTAACTAATTTGGTGGCGAAATGACAAAATATGATTTGATTGAACGCCTTAACAGTACATTTCGCGAGCTCGAGCGAGATCTACGTCAGTTCAGTGAACAACTCGACAGCTACAGGTTGTTAGTTGGCCGTGTCTTTCAACTACCTACGGTTGATAAAGGGAATGAACACGATGCGGTAAGCAAAATCGAGGTGACACAACGACTAGGTAGAGAAGCACATCAGGCCACCCTCGCCCATTTCACTCATTTGTTTATCCAGCAGCAGTCCGAGAAAACCAGCAGTAAAGCCGCTGTGCGCCTGCCTGGTGCGGTTTGCTATCAGGTTGACGACACATCCCGCCTTCAGACTCAAACCCTGGTTCTTCGCATTAATCAGCGTAAACAGGAGCTTGAAAACATTATCAGCGTTGAGTCGGGACTGCCCAGCGTGCAGCGGTTTGAGTGGGTTCACCGCCAGCTTCCTGGGCTTATAACCCTTAATGCTTACCGCTCTATTACACTGTTGGAAAACCCTACTACGTTGAATTTTGGTTGGGCAAATAAACAAATCATCAAGAATTACTCACGCCGGGAAGTTATTGAAATACTGGAAAAGAGCCTCAAAGCGAATCGCGCTGTACCGCCCTATACCCGTGAGCAATGGGCGGAGCAAATTACCCGCGAGCTGAACTCCATTACCAACCTTTCAGATAACGTACGCCTGAAGATTAAACGCCCGGTAAAAGTACAGCCCGTTGCCCGCGCCTGGTACCAGGAGCGTAAAAAACAGGTACAACATGCCTGCCCGTCACCTTTGGTGGTGCTGTGTAATCTTGATAATGGCGAAATGCCACCGGATATGGGGGAGTTACTGAATTATGATGCGGAGAATATTCGTCATCGCTATAAGCCGGATGCGCAACCGCTACGGTTGGTAATCCCGCGCCTGCATTTGTACTGCGAGGAGTAAATGCAGGCGCGTCGGGCTTACTGTTTCATGCTGCCAACCATCTCTTCTGGCCGCACCCAGGCATCAAACTCGTCTTCACTCAGATAGCCAAGTTTCAGCGCTGAAGCTTTCAAAGTTAGCCCTTCTTTATGGGCTTTCTTGGCAATCTCTGCTGCTTTGTCATATCCAATATGTGGATTGAGTGCCGTCACCAACATCAGTGATTCGTTCAGTAATTGCGTAATGCGATCACGATTCGGCTCAATACCCACCGCGCAATGTTCATTAAAACTCTCCATGCCATCAGCCAGTAAACGCACCGATTGCAAGAAATTATGAATCACCATCGGGCGATAAACATTGAGCTCAAAGTTGCCTGACGCCCCACCCATATTCACCGCCACATCATTGCCCATCACCTGGCAGCAGAGCATCGTCACCGCTTCACACTGGGTAGGATTCACCTTACCAGGCATGATTGAGCTGCCCGGTTCGTTCTCAGGAATAGCGATTTCACCAATGCCACAGCGCGGGCCGGAAGATAGCCAGCGCACATCGTTGGCAATTTTCATAAGCGATGCCGCCAGCCCTTTTAGCGCACCATGCGCATGAACCAGCGCGTCACAGGTCGCCAGCGCTTCGAATTTGTTCGGCGCGGTGATAAACGGTTGCCCGGTAATTTCTGCCAGTTCTTTGGCGACACGTACTGCGTATTCCGGGTGGGTATTAAGCCCTGTCCCCACCGCCGTGCCGCCTAATGCGAGTTCGGCAACGTGCGGCAGACTGTTTTCAACATGCCTGAGATTATGCTCAAGCATCGCTACCCAACCGGAAATTTCCTGGCCCAGGGTAAGCGGGGTTGCATCTTGTAAATGAGTACGGCCAATTTTAACGATCTCGCGGAAGGCTTCCGCTTTACCCAGCAACGTCTCTCTTAATACGTTTAGCTGCGGGATAAGTTGTTCGCGTACCGCAATGACAGCGGCAACATGCATCGCCGTTGGGAAAACGTCATTCGAACTTTGGCTCTTGTTCACATCGTCGTTAGGGTGAACTTTTCGCTCCATGCCGCGCACGCCGCCGAGAATTTCGCTCGCCCGGTTTGCCAACACTTCGTTCATATTCATATTGCTCTGTGTACCCGAGCCCGTTTGCCAGATAGCCAGTGGGAATTCATCCGGGTGTTTACCCGCCAGAACTTCGTCGGCCGCCTTAATAATAGCGTTGCCCCGATCCTCCACCAGCAATTCGAGTTCCATATTTACCTTCGCGGCAGCTCGCTTGGTTAATGCCAATGCGTGGATCAGCGCCGTGGGCATTTTTTCGGTGGAAATACGGAAGTGCTCAAGTGAGCGCTGAGTTTGCGCGCCCCACAGTTTATCTGCCGGGACGTCGATTGGGCCCATTGAGTCTTTTTCACTGCGACTGGCTACCATTTCATTCTCCTTAGACGTTGAGCATCCCCCAAAATAATTCGAGGTGCGTCAAGGCGGCAAAGGAGCTTATCCCGATGAGCTTACATAAGTAAGTGATTCGGGTAAGCGAGAGCAGCCAACACAGACGTAACTCGAAGAATGAAGGGGGATAAAAAAACCGCCCTTGTGGGCGGCTTGAGTTATCTATTTCACACATCGCGTACATTGCGAGGCGTGTATTTTCTGGAAGAAGTCATTGCCCTTATCATCCACCAGAATAAAGGCCGGGAAGTCTTCAACTTCAATCTTCCAGATGGCTTCCATACCCAATTCCGCATATTCGACGCAATCAAGGCTCTTGATGCTCTGCTGCGCCAGAACTGCCGCCGGGCCGCCGATACTACCAAGATAGAAACCACCATGTTTATGGCAGGCATCCGTCACTTGCTGGCTACGGTTGCCTTTTGCCAACATCACCATACTGCCGCCGTTGGCTTGCAATAAGTCGACATAGGAATCCATACGCCCGGCTGTTGTTGGCCCAAGTGAACCTGATGCATAACCGTCTGGCGTTTTAGCTGGCCCCGCGTAATACACCGGGTGATCCTTGATGTATTGCGGCAAACCTTCGCCGTTGTCGATACGTTCTTTGAGTTTAGCGTGGGCGATGTCACGCGCCACAATTATCGTGCCGCTTAAAGAAAGGCGAGTTGAAACAGGATACTGCGCCAGTTGTTTTAGGATCTCACTCATCGGGCGGTTCAGATCGACTTTTACTGCCTCCCCTTCACCCGCCTGACGGAGTTCCTGCGGGATAAACTTACCTGGGTTGTGTTCGAGTTTTTCGATCCAAATACCATCGCGGTTGATCTTTGCTTTGATGTTGCGATCGGCTGAACAAGAAACACCCATGCCAATCGGGCATGACGCACCGTGGCGCGGCAAGCGCACAACACGGATATCGTGGGCAAAATACTTACCACCAAACTGCGCGCCAAGGCCAAGGTTCTGAGCTTCTTTTAATAACTCGTCTTCAAGTGCTACGTCGCGGAATGCCTGGCCATGTTCGTTACCTTCGGTTGGCAGACCATCATAGTATTTGGTTGAGGCGAGTTTTACGGTTTTAAGCGTCGCTTCAGCCGATGTACCGCCGATCACAAACGCCACATGATACGGAGGACACGCGGCAGTCCCGAGGCTACGCATTTTATCGACCAGGTAATCTTTAAGGCGGCCAGGACTCAGCAACGCCTTCGTTTCCTGATAGAGATAGGTTTTATTTGCTGAACCGCCGCCTTTGGCGATACAGAGGAATTTGTATTCAGCGCCATCAACACTGTAAAGGTCGATTTGCGCAGGCAGATTTGTGCCGGTATTCACCTCTTTGTACATATCCAGCGCCGCGTTTTGCGAGTAGCGCAGGTTATCTTCAATAAAGGTGTTATAGACGCCACGGGACAGCGCTTCTTCATCGCCACCGCCGGTCCAGACGCGTTGGCCTTTTTTACCCATGATAATTGCCGTGCCGGTATCCTGGCAGGTTGGCAAAATACCTTTTGCAGCGATTTCGGAGTTACGCAGGAATTGCAGCGCGACATACTTATCATTTTCGCTGGCTTCAGGGTCATTGAGGATATCGGCTACTTGTTGCTGGTGGGCCGGGCGTAACATAAACGAGGCATCGTGGAAGGCGTGTTTGGCGAGTAACGTGAGGGCTTTAGGATCAACTTTCAGGACTTCCTGCCCTTCGAACTCTGACACGGAAACATAATCGCTGCTGAGCAGGTAGTATTCTGTTTCGTCTTTTTTTAACGGGAACGGCTCTTGATAATGAAAGGCTTTGTTAGGCATTGTTCTCTCACTTACAACATCAAATACCCTTCATACTTCAAGCTGCAGGCGCGTTGGCTGCACTCAGTCGCCCGAATCACTTACTTCAGTAAGCTCATCGGGACTCCATCAATTGCCGCCTTCCTGCACCTCGAGTTATTTTGGGTATACGTTAGTTTTTATCTTTTCTGCGCAAAATGACACGCTGCGTTAGTAACACAAGTCAAAATATCCTACACAAATTTTTAACAAAAACTGAGACTAGTACGACTTTTTACTCGCCTGGTTACTTCATCTCAGATAATTGGTTTAATAGTCGGAACTTTATATACCTTACAACAGGGCTTGATAATGCAAAAACTCATTAACTCAGTGCAAAACTATGCCTGGGGAAGTAAAACTGCGTTAACGGAACTTTACGGCGTGGAAAACCCAGCAAACCTGCCTATGGCAGAATTATGGATGGGGGCTCACCCGAAAAGCAGCTCAAAAATTCTTGATAACGGCAAAGCTCGTTCACTGCGTGACGTGATTGATGCCGACAAACCCGCACTGTTAGGCAAGGCCGTTGCAGAGCGTTTTGGTGAGTTACCGTTCCTCTTCAAAGTGCTGTGCGCCGATCAACCCCTTTCTATTCAGGTCCATCCTAATAAAAAAGCGTCTGAACTGGGTTTTGCCAAAGAGAACGCAGCAGGCATTCCATTAGATGCCGCCGAGCGTAACTACAAAGATCCTAACCACAAACCAGAACTGGTGTTCGCATTAACGCCGTTCCTGGCAATGAACGCTTTCCGTGAGTTTAGCGATATCGTCTCTTTGCTCCAGCCAGTTTCCGGGGCTCACCCGGCGATTGCTCATTTCTTACAAGAGCCAAATGCGGAACGTTTGTCACAACTTTTCGCAAGCCTGCTGAATATGAAAGGCGATGAGAAATCCCTGGCACTCGGCGTGTTGAAGGCAGCGTTGAATAATCAGCAAGGCGAGCCGTGGGAAACCATTCGCGTGATTTCCGAGTTTTATCCGGACGACAGTGGCTTATTCTCACCACTGCTGTTGAACGTGGTGAAATTACAGCCGGGCGAAGCGATGTTCCTGTTTGCAGAAACCCCACACGCTTACCTGAAAGGTGTGGCTCTTGAGGTGATGGCAAACTCGGATAACGTCCTACGCGCAGGGCTCACGCCAAAATACATCGACATTCCTGAGTTGGTCGCAAACGTTAAGTTTGAGCCAAAACCTGCCGCTGAATTACTGACTCAGCCAGAGAAAAATGGCAGCGAACTGGACTTCCCTATTCCAGTTGATGACTTCGCCTTCTCATTGCACGATCTCGGCTCTCACCAAGTGCAGCTTGCCCAACCAAGTGCGGCCATTGTGTTCTGCACTGAAGGTGAAGCAATTTTAAGCAAAGACCAGCAGCAATTGACGCTCAAACCTGGTGAGTCTGCGTTTATTTCTGCGCAAGAATCACCGGTATCTCTCAGCGGTGTAGGTCGTGTGGCTCGTGTATTCTCTAAAATCTGAGTTTAAAGCAACTTACTGATCTTTTTGGGTAGGATTGCTAAGCTGTGTAGAATCAGTTTCTTCAATGCCCGCGGGCATTTCAATCATCTGCCGGAGGACTACCGGCAGATGCACTTAATATGGACTACGACAGAATGAAAAAATCACTGGTTGCAGTAGGTGTTATTGTTGCTTTGGGTGTGGTGTGGACTGGCACAGCCTGGTACACCGGTAAACAGCTCGAAGGCCGTATGGCGGAGATGATCAGCAACGCTAATACCGCATTGAACAAAGCCTCGCCCGAAGCTGGCTTGACGCTGGGCTACCAGGATTATCATCGTGGTCTGTTCAGCAGCACCATGCAGTTAGTCATCAAGCCAACCGCAGGAATGACAAGCGCGCTCCTCAAGCCTGACCAAACTATCGTATTTAACGAAACCATAGATCATGGCCCGTTCCCGTTCGCGCAACTGAAAAAATTCAATCTGTTGCCTTCCATGGCGTCAGTTCATACCACATTGATGAATAACCCAACCACCAAACCATTGTTTGATATTGCTAAAGGCCAGTCCTTTATTGATGCCCAAACGCGTATTGGCTATAGCGGTGACACCTCTTCTGATATCAACTTGCTGCCACTGAATTATGAAAATGGCGAACAAAAAGTTGCCTTTAGCGGTGGTGAGTTCAAGGCTGATGTGGATGCCCAGGGTGATAAAATTGCCGTGAGTGGCGAAGCGCAAAGCGGCCTGGTCAATACCGTCAACGAATACGGCCAGCACGTACAGATGACCTTTAACGGTATCAAAACCGAAGGCAATAGTGCGCGTAGCGAATTTATCGAGCGAATTGGTAGCCAGAAAGCCTCGATCGATAAGTTATCCATTTCCATCGAAGGAAAAGAAATGGCCGTTGTGGAAGGTTTTAACATCAACGCCAAATCTGAGCTTCAGGAAGATAAAAAGCATCTTACCGGCCAAATCGATTACGCGATTAATTCTTTGAAGATACAGAACAAAGATATTGGTAGCGGTAAGCTAACGCTCAAAATAGGCAATCTTGACGGAGCTGCGGTGCGCGAATTTAGCCAGAAATATAACGCTGAGTCGCAAAAATTACTGGCAGATCCTGCTTTCGCGCAGAATCCTGAAGCTTATCAGCAGCAAATTGTTGAGCTGTTTGCCGCCAACCTGCCGCTATTGTTGAAAGGTGATCCGGTGATTACCGTTGCGCCATTAAGCTGGAAAAATGCTAAAGGCGAAAGCAGCTTCAATCTCTCTTTGTTCCTGAAAGACCCGGCGCAATCAAAGGCTGAACCAACAACTCCGGAAGAACAACTGAACCGTGTGGTTAAATCTCTCGACAGTAAACTGGTTATTCCAGTCGATATGGCGACTGAGTTGATGACGCAAGTTGCACAGTTTGAAGGCTACCAGCCTGCCGAAGCAGCTAAACTTGCCGAGCAGCAAATCAAAGGTCTGGCCGCAATGGGCCAAATGTTCCGCGTGACCACTATGGAAGGCAACAATGTGGTTTCCAGCCTGCAGTACTCTAACGGTCAGGTGACACTGAACGGCCAGAAAATGGCACTGGGCGATCTGTTAGGAATGTTTGGCATGCCGACTATGAGTGAACCAGAAGCTGCCCCAGCACCAGAACTTGCAGCACCTGCCGCACCAGAAGCGCCAGCTGTTCCTCAGCAATAATTGTGAGCAATGCCTGGCTAAAGCCTCCCTTTAGGGAGGCTTTTTTAATTTTTTCTCACCACCAATCGTGCTGACATAATCTGACTGAGCGCACTGGTATCACCTTTCTGTGTACGTTGCAGGATACGCTGCCCAGCCATACGGCCTATCTCACGAGCAGGTGTAGAAACCCAGGTTAATGGCAAGTCATCCAGTTCATCGTCCATCACTTCAGCGAAAGCGGCCAATGCCACATGGCGGTCATAGTAACTATCGATACTTCCCTCGCCACTTTGTCTTCCAGCGCGCAGTAAACCAAACCATGCCCCCATCGCTACAGTGCTGTTGTGGCAGAGCACAGCAGTAATGGGCGGTGCCGAGAATATTGTTTCTCTCGATAACTGCATCACCCTCCTGCATATGTCATTGAAAGATATGGATTTGGTCGACAGTGCAGCACTGAAAAACCTCCGTGCCATCGGTGTGGTGCAACTCAACCAGTACAATCTGCAAGTGGTGATTGGTCCGCAGGTCCGGTCGGTGAAAGATGAAATGGCGCATCTGATGCAAACTGCTCAGGCGTAAACCATAACGGGCGCTACGGCGCCCGTTTGTTGCGAGGTAATATGTTCGATTTTTCCACAGTCGGTGACCGCCACGGAACCTGGTGTACTCAGTGGGATTATGTCGCTGACCGTTTCGGTGCCGCCGACCTCCTGCCCTTTACCATCTCCGATATGGATTTCCCTACCGCTCCAGTCATACTTGAAGCTCTGCAACAACGCTTATCTCACGGTGTATTAGGTTATAGCCGCTGGAAGAATGACGAGTTTCTTGGTGCGATCGTGCGTTGGTATCACACGCGTTTTAACAGTGTGATTAATAAAGAGTCGGTAGTGTACGGCCCGTCGGTTATCTTCTTGCATGGATAGATTTACGCCCATTGGGTATTGATGACAATGCGCTGCAAAAAGTGCTTATCGAGCAGCAAAAAGTCGCCATCATGCCGGGATATACCTACGGCGAGCAAGGAAAAGGATTTGTGCGACTGAACGCCGGCTGCCCACGAGTTAAGATTGAAGAAGGTGTGAAGCGCCTGATTGCGGCGATTAAATCTCTCCAGTGAAGTTAAGGGGAGAAAACTCCCCTTTTTGTTTGCGCAACGTAGCTATTTAGGTGCGTTTGTTCTTATACTGTTGCGCACTTAAATCAAAAAAAGAGTGCGACCATGATTGATACCACCCTGCCGTTAACCGATTTGCACCGCCACCTTGATGGTAATATTCGTGCTCAAACTATTCTCGATCTGGGACGCCAGTTTAATTTGCCGCTCCCGGCTGACTCCCTTGAAGCACTTCGTCCTCACGTACAAGTTGTGGAAACAGCACCTGACCTGGTGAGTTTCCTGCAAAAACTGGATTGGGGCGTTAAAGTCCTCGCGGATCTCGATGCCTGCCGCCGCGTAGCATGGGAAAACATTGAAGATGCAGCCCTGAATGGCCTGCATTATGTCGAATTACGTTTCTCCCCAGGCTATATGGCCATGACCCATAACCTGCCGGTTGCGGGTGTGGTGGAAGCGGTGATTGAAGGTATTCGCCAGGGTTGCCGTGATTTCGGTGTTGAAGCCCGCTTAATTGGCATTATGAGCCGTACTTTCGGCGAGGCTGCATGTCTGGCTGAGCTGGAGGCCCTGCTAGCACATCGCGATAGCATTACTGCCCTTGACCTTGCCGGTGATGAACTCGGTTTCCCGGGTAGTTTGTTCCTGAGTCACTTTAACCGTGCACGTGATGCGGGTTGGCATATCACCGTTCATGCCGGTGAAGCCGCTGGCCCGGAAAGTATCTGGCAGGCAATTCGTGAGCTGGGCGCCGAGCGTATCGGACATGGTGTTAAGGCAATCGAAGATCCGGCGCTTATGGATTTTCTTGCGGAACATGGGATTGGCATCGAGTCCTGCCTGACGTCCAATATCCAAACCAGCACGATAGCCTCAATGGATAAGCACCCGTTGATTACCTTCCTGGATAAAGGCGTGCTGGCAACGATAAATACTGATGACCCAGCCGTCCAGGGTATCGATATTATTCACGAATATAATGTGGCTGCACCGCAAGCAGGTTTGAGTGCGGCACATATCCGTACCGCACAAGAGAACGGTTTAAGAATTGCCTTCTTATCTGATGCAGAAAAACAGGCGCTGATTGCTAAGGTTCGCGCCGCGTAGCGCCAACAAGAGCTTGAGTCAGGAAGCTGACTCAAGCTCTCTTTTGTTGTTTGCGCGTAAATCCAATGCCATTAACACGAGTTTTTACCCTAAGTATCAATAATAATTGATGCTATTTTTAATCGTAAAACTTTCAACCTTCGGCGGTTTGACACTTTCATCGGTGATATTCAGTACACATTCCAGAGGGTTGAAATACCCGTCATAATCACAAGTTTGTTTGACCAAAGCGATAGACTTGCCGTTGAGGGTGCTTTCAGAGGTGTAATCGAGTTTTTTCTTATTGTCGCTACCGGATTTCGCCTTGATAGCCAAGGTGTCAGTTTTTGCTTTAGTTACCTTACCTAACGGATATCCATCAGCGTCGTAGTTGTAAACAATGGATGTCGCTTCACTGTGTGCTGCCACCACAAAACCTTTATCATCCGTCTCATAGGTAATAGCGCCACTCGGCAATTCTGCCAACTGGCATTTCCCCTGAAGCTTTACCCGTTTTTCACGGGTGATGGCGTCAAGATAGTAATTAGCATCCAACACCAGGGTTGCACCGGTATTGTTTTCCAGATCGTGAAATTCGAGCTCGTTGAAACACCCTTCTTCCGATATCAGGCCAACAATGCGTTTAACGACTTCGCCTTTTTCATTGATTAATGTCTGGCTGAAGTCTTTTACCGGCCCACGCAACGGGTCAAAATCAAATTCATTCGAGAAACTCGCCATTTCTGGCGTGTAAGAAAGCGTATTGTTCTGATTGTCACACCCGGCAACAGACGCTGCCAGCGCACAGAGGATAATGATTTTCTTCACGTAATTCCTGTCCCCGACTTGAAATGTAACAACAATGATATAAGCAAATACAACAATTTACACTGCAGATACTATTCTTACTACAGCCCCTCAACAGAAGGAAGATACGATGAAACGTTCAATTTGGCTTGGTGTATGCCTGTTGGTTGCAGCAACTCCCGTACTGGCCGCACAGACTTCCTGCGATACGGTCAAGGCTGACATTCAGCAAAAAATAATCAATAACGGTGTCCCTGAATCAGGCTTTAGTTTAACAATTGTTCCTAACGATCAAGCTGATAAGCCTGATGCCCAAGTTGTTGGCCATTGTGGTAATGATACGCAAAAAATCCTTTATACGCGTACCAGCAGCGGAAACTATCCGGTAAGCGGTGGTAGTACGCAGGATGGGTCACAAAGTGAGCCACAATAGCTATTAAAACGGATGTAGATGTCTAATGCATAGCAATTGCCAGGCAATCCGTAGAGAATGCGCGGCATAACTCGCGCAACAAGGAAGAGAATGATGTCTGAAACAACGCAACGACTGGCGACAATCGCCCTGACAGGAAGAGTGCTCGGTGCGCTTTTTTATCAAGAACCTAAAAGCCGGGATGTCGCATCACTGTATGCCTCACTTCAGGATCCATCCTGGACTGAGCAATGGCCAGTACAACATGAAGAACTGGCGAGTATCGCGCAGCGTATGGCGGAAGGTTTTAACTATGAGCCTGAGTCTTTGAGTGAAGCCTGGCAGCGCCTGTTCATCGGCCCGGATGCTTTACCTGCCTCGCCTTGGGGTTCGGTCTATCTCGATAAAGAACAAGTGCTTTTTGGTGATTCGATGCTTGAATTACGCCGCTGGATGCGTAAAAACGACATCTCCAACGAGCAAGATAACAACGAACCCGAAGATCACTTCGGTTTGCTACTGATGCTGGCCGCCTGGCTTGCTGAAGAAAGATTGCAGCCGAAAGTTGACGAACTTCTTGCCTGGCACATCCTGCCGTGGAGCGGGCGTTTCCTGGAGTTGTTTATCGCTAATGCTGAACATCCGTTCTATCAAGCGTTAGGCGAATTAACTCACCTGACACTTGCTCAGTGGAGTAAAGGTTTACAGATTCCTGTCGCACAAAAAGAGCTCTACTCCTAAGAATCTGAGTAACGGTGGAAGGCGTTCGCGCTTATCCACCGACTACTTTTCTCTTATCGATCCCGCGTATTAACCCCACATTATCCTACAGTTTCTCTCCGTCACTTCCCCTGCAAAAGTTACAACGTAACTTCACTCAGCTAATTTTAAGACAATTCTTTACAACCACGCTTTAAGCGAGGCGGCACAAGGCTAACTCGTTAATTTACACGCTAATCATTCACCAGGTAATTTCCCCATTTACTGGAATCATTCCCGCTGCGTTGCTATAGGTCAAAACACCCTGCCGACACAAGGCATAACAACAAGCGACCTCAAGGTTGCTATAACGTGCACCCAGGGAGACACACTGCAATGCATAATACTTCCATCGTAAAACGCACTTTTTTTGGTGCACTGGCAATAATCGTCGTCCTCGGATTATTGATTTGGGGAATTGGCCCCGAAACCATAGTCGCTCGTAAAGTGGATTTGCTTTATCTCGGGCAACAACACTTAATTTTGGTGTTTAGTTCGATGGCGCTGGCTCTGCTAGTGGGGATCCCAAGCGGAATTCTGCTCAGTCGCCCTGCTGCTCGCCGTTTCGCTGAATATGCGATGCAAATCTTTAACGTCGGAAATACCTTGCCACCGCTGGCCGTCTTAGCGTTGGCGATGGTGTTTATCGGGATTGGCGACAAACCTGCAATAATCGCGCTGTTCCTCGCCTCGCTGCTGCCAATTGTCCGTAATACCTACTCGGGTTTATCCGGTGTCCCTTCTTCGCTTATCGAAGCTGCCAACGGCATTGGCATGACTAAATGGCAACGCTTGCGCCAGGTTGAGTTACCCAACGCATGGCCAGTCATGCTTTCGGGCATCCGTATTGCAACAGCAATTAACGTGGGTACTGCGCCGCTGGCGTTTTTGATAGGTGCCAGCAGTTATGGTGAGCTTATTTTCCCGGGCATCTACCTCAATGATTTCCCGACACTGATTTTGGGTGCAGCTGCCACAGCGCTGTTTGCCCTGATCCTTGATGTTGCACTCGCGGGCTTAGGTCGCGTGTTAAGTCCCCACACAGTGAAATAAAAACAATAAAAAGGAGCCCGTCATGAAACCGTTTAAACCGTTACTTGCCGCACTCACCACAACGCTGCTATTCGCAGGTACTGCAAAAGCTGAACCTATCGTGCTGGCAACAAAAAGCTTTACCGAACAACATATTTTGTCTGCCATGACCACACAGTACCTGCGTAAGAAAGGCTTCCAGGTGACGCCGCAGACCAACATTGCCACCGTGATTTCCCGTAATGCGATGATCAACAAACAGGTGGATATGACATGGGAATATACCGGTACCTCATTGATTATTTTTAATCACATCAACAAACGTATGACCCCACAAGAGTCCTACGACACCGTTAAGAAACTTGATGCCAAACTCGGGTTGGTGTGGTTGAAACCTGCCGATATGAACAACACCTACGCCTTCGCGATGCAGCGCAAACGCGCTGAAGAAGAGAACATCAATACCATGTCGCAACTGGTGGCAAAAATTGAACAAATTCGCAAAACAGACCCGGATAAAAATTGGATGCTAGGACTGGATCTGGAGTTTGCCGGGCGTAGCGATGGCATGAAGCCTTTGCAGCAAGCCTACAACATGCCGCTCGACCGCCCGCAGATTCGCCAAATGGACCCGGGTCTGGTCTATAACGCGGTGCGCGATGGGTTTGTGGATGCAGGGTTGATTTACACCACTGACGGGCGCGTAAAAGGCTTTGATCTTAAGGTGCTGGAAGACGATAAGGGCTTCTTCCCAAGTTATGCCGTGACTCCTGTTGTGCGTAAAGAGACGTTAGCGGCGAACCCTGGGCTTGAGGAGGCTCTCGACACCCTCTCCGCATCACTCAATAACGACGTGATATCCACCTTGAATGCCAAAGTGGATATCGACCATGAAACCCCACAAAAAGTTGCGCAAGAATTCCTGCAGCACAAAGGCTTGCTCTAAGGAGGCATCATGGAAACGTTGCATTATATGATTGATAACGCAGGTTATCTTGGCAGCCTGACACTACAGCACTTGTGGTTAGTTTTATTAGCCGTGGGGCTGGCGATAATTATTGGCGTGCCGTTGGGGATTTTAATTGTGCGCCATAAATGGCTCGCCACACCGGTACTGGGTATCGCCACCATCGTGCTGACAATTCCTTCTATCGCACTGTTTGGTCTGATGATTCCGCTGTTTTCGCTGGTTGGACAAGGGATTGGCGTATTCCCCGCCATTACCGCCGTCTTCCTCTATTCGCTCTTGCCGATTGTGCGCAACACGCACACCGCTCTCGACAGCTTGCCTCCGGGCTTGCGTGAAGCCGGGCGTGGTATCGGCATGACCTTCTGGCAACGCCTGCGTTGGGTTGAAATCCCGATGGCCCTGCCGGTCATTTTTGGCGGCATTCGTACCGCAGTGGTCATGAATATTGGCGTAATGGCAATTGCTGCGGTGATCGGTGCTGGCGGCTTAGGTTTGTTATTGCTTAACGGTATCGGCAGCAGCGACATCCGTATGTTGATTGCCGGTGCGGTGATGATTTGTGTTTTGGCTATTGTGCTTGATTGGTTACTGCATCGTTTACAAGTGGTGCTGACTCCTAAGGGGATTCGATAATGATTAAACTGGAAAATCTCACCAAACAGTTCGTTCAGAAGAACGGCCAAACATTTAACGCGGTTGATAACGTCAGCCTGAATGTGCCTGAAGGCGAAATGTGCGTGCTGCTCGGCCCTTCTGGCTGTGGCAAAACCACCACACTGAAGATGATTAACCGCCTGATAGCCCCAACCGGCGGCAATATTCTGATTAACGGTAAAAACACTAACGAGCTGGATACCGTCACGCTGCGCCGCAATATTGGCTACGTTATCCAGCAAATCGGTCTGTTCCCGAACATGACGATTGAAGAAAACATTACCGTCGTCCCGCGGATGCTGGGTTGGGATAAAGCGCGCTGTAAAGAACGCGCCAGCGAATTAATGAGTATGGTGGCGCTCGACCCTAACCGTTTCCTGAACCGTTACCCACGTGAAATGTCAGGCGGGCAGCAACAACGTATTGGCGTGATTCGGGCACTGGCGGCGGATCCTCCGGTACTGCTGATGGACGAGCCGTTTGGTGCGGTCGACCCTATCAACCGTGAAGCTATACAGAATGAATTTCTGGAAATGCAACGTCAGCTGAAGAAAACCGTCATGCTGGTGAGCCATGATATTGATGAAGCTCTGAAATTGGGTGACCGTATCGCCGTGTTCCGTCAGGGGAAAATTGTGCAATGCGCCAGTCCCGATGAACTCTTAGCTAAGCCTGCCAATGAATTTGTGGGGTCGTTTGTTGGCCAGGATCGCACCTTGAAACGTCTGCTGTTGGTTCAGGCTGGTGATGTCACCGACCAACAACCGACAATTACCGCGCGTGAGTCCACACCGTTACCGGAAGCATTCTCTACCATGGATGATAACGACATGCGCTCGATAACCGTGGTGGATGGTGAAGGTAAGCCATTAGGCTTTGTGAAGCGCCGGGAAGCACGTGGTGCTATCGGCCCATGCTCTGAGTTACTGCACCCGTTCCGCGTGACCGGACGTGCGGAAGATAACCTGCGAATCGTGCTATCTAAGCTCTACGAGCACAACATGGTGTGGATGCCGATTACTGACGAAGATGGCCGCTACAGCGGTGAAATTTCGCAAGATTATATCGCCGATTACCTCAGTTCAGGCCGTACCCGCCGAGCGCTGAATATTTCGTAGTTTCAACGCCAATATTACTCTACTCCAGGTCGGATTAGCGCCAGCGACATCCGACAAAACAGCAACAAACGGTGGATGACGCTCACGCTTATCCACCTTACAATGCTTTGATGCGCCATCTAAACCACTTCCCCGATATGAAAGGCATGCTTCGACGGCTAATTTTCGCCGTCTGGATTGGCGTTGCCTCTGCATTGGTCGTCTGGCTGTTTCGCCAGTCAATGTATTTTCTTGAAGGCCTTTTCCTTGGCGATCATAGCGGAAGCCTGGTTGCCGCCGCTGCTGCACTATCGCCGTGGCGCAGATTACTCACTCCGGCTATTGGTGGTTTACTTGCGGGCACCTTACTTTGGGGCTGGCAACGCGCTACACGCCAGCGCCCTTCTGCTCCCACTGACTATATGGAAGCCATAGAAACCGGCGACGGGCGTCTTGATGTATCCGCAAGTCTGGTCAAATCGGCCGCGTCACTGATTGTGGTAGCAAGCGGTAGTGCCATTGGTCGCGAAGGCGCGATGGTATTATTGGCCACCGTTTTTGCTTCGGTATTTGCCCAGCGTTTCTCAAATAAAGATGAATGGAAATTGTGGGTCGCCTGCGGTGCCGCAGCCGGGATGGCAAGCGCCTACCACGCACCACTGGCTGGCAGTTTGTTTATCGCAGAGATTCTGTTTGGCACGCTGATGCTCGCCTCACTTGGCCCAGTAGTAATTGCTGCCGTCAGCGCCTTGTTGATGACTCATTTACTCAATGACGAACAAGCGTTGCTGTATACCGTGCGAGCGTTAAGCGCTCCGCAACCTATACAATACTTGCTGATGGCAGCATTCGGCCTGCTTGCAGGTCTTGCCGGGCCACTGTTTCTTTGGCTGATGTCACATAGCAGCAAGCTATTCCAGCGTTTGCATTTAATGCCTCCGCTACAGCTTGCGTTAGGGGGGTTGCTGGTTGGACTGCTTTCGCTGATTACGCCATTGGTTTGGGGAAATGGTTATAGCGTAGTGCAATCGTTCCTCTCACAGCCCCCGGCACTGCTGTTTGTCGCCGGTATTTTGGTTTACAAACTGGCGGCGGTGCTGGCAAGTAGCGGTTCTGGTGCGCCAGGTGGTGTCTTTACGCCAACGCTATTTGTTGGGGCGGCACTGGGAATGGTGGTCGGTCAATGGTTTGGAGTTTGGGAGTGGAGTGGCGATAGCATCGCTATTTTGTTGGCATTAACCGGAATGGCAACGCTTTTAGCGGCGACCACGCATGCACCGATTATGTCCACATTGATGGTTTGTGAAATGACCGGGGAATTTACTTTACTCCCCGGCTTACTGCTGGCGTGCGTAATTGCTTCTGCGCTTTCGCGCTGGTTACGCCCGCAAACGGTCTACAGTCAGAACGCTGCTAAGACGGGATAAATCGATGTAATTTGCCAGTTCACGCTGCTCTGCTCGAGGCAAATAAGGCAGTTCGCCCACCAGCGGTGCAGGCAATTTCTTGCTTAATACATCAATAATTTCTGCGTAGTGTGCAAGCCCTGGATTGATACGGTTTGCCACCCAACCAATCAGTGGCAAGCCATCATTGGCAATCGCCTGCGCTGTCAGCAAGGCATGATTGATGCACCCTTCCTGAATCCCAACCACCATCAACACCGGTAACTGTTCCTGAACCACCCACTCCGACAATGGACGTAAGTCGTTCATCAGGCTGCGCCAGCCGCCAGTGCCTTCGACAACAACATGATCCACCTGCCCGGCCAAACACTGCAGCCCATCAGACAGCAGCGAATAGTTAATCTGGCAGTTATGGCTCACGCTGCTTTCTTCTTCGCTAAGAGCGATAGGATTGATGGCTTCATAAGGTAAATTGACAGTGGAAACGCTTTGTAGAACTAACGCATCTTTGTTGCGTAGGCCCTCTGGCGTCTCTTTACTGCCTTTGGCTACCGGCTTATAGCCGACGACACTTTTGCCACTGGCTGCAAGAGCCTGCAACAAGGCGCGAGAAACCACAGTCTTCCCGACTGCAGTATCGGTACCCGTTATAAAGAAACGCGTAAGCATGACTAACTCCCAAGGTAATGCTTTAAGTACCCATCTAACTTCAAGTCGCAGGGACGGATATAGCCCGCCTGCAACTCAAATTATTTAGGGTATGAGTGATTAAAAATTGAATAATTCAGGAGTGAAAGTCTAAAAGAATAGTCATTCGACCAGATTGAGATAGCGCAATTTTTAGTGGATCAGGCAATGACATTAACCTTGCAGCAAGCGAATCAATAATGAACCGTTATACATTGCATCTTTTACCAGCGCCGCTCCTGCCATTGTTCCGCGATGATTGTACTGGGTACTTTCAACAACCATATGCTCGCTATACGCAGGGAGTGCTTGTTGGCGAATACAACTGGTGATTGCCGGATGCAGAATCTCTGCGGCTCGGTTAAACGGGGAACCAATCAGGATTTTTTGTGGATGGAACAGATTCACCATTATCGCAAGGATACGGCCAACGTTAGTACCAATACCGAGAATGATATCTTTCGCTAATAGATCGCCACTTAACGCAGCGTCACAGAGAGATTCGACCGTCAGAGGTTGTTCATGCAGCATGGAACCCATCGACTGACTCATGCGAAGCTGTGCTAATTCAAGCACGCTGTCGATACTGGCAATCGTTTCCAGGCAACCGTGGTTACCGCAATAACAAAGCTTGCCGTAAGGATCAACTTGCGTATGGCCAATCTCAACCAGGCTGCTACTGCCCGCATGGAGCAGGCGTCCATCGGTAATCACACCGGCACCGACGTTATTATCAATAACAACCTGAATCACATCACGAGCGCCCTTTGAAGCGCCAAACAGCCCTTCCGCCATCGTCCAGGCGCTGATGTCATGCTGAATATAGACCGGCACACCGGTGTAGTTTTCCAGAATCTCACCGAGCGGCATATCGCAGACTTCATAAAACGGCATCCGATGCACGATGCCGCGCTTGGTGTCGATAATACCCGGCATAGTGATAGCTATCGCCGTCAGGCGCTCAAGCTTTTGCTGATGGCGGATAAAGAACTGGTCAATCTGCGCGATGATGCGTTCAATAAGCGGTTGTGAGTCGTTAATAGCAAGGTCAACCGTATCTTCAACAATCAGCTTACTGCTTAAATCATGCAGGCCAAGGGAGATTTCCCCACGGCTAATACGCACGGACAAATAGTGCCATGCTTCAGTTTCCAGCATCAAGCCCACAGCTGGACGGCCCCGGCTACCAGGGTCTTGAATTTCCGTTTCCTGCACCAGATGAGCTTCAATCATTTCACGAACAATTTTCGTGATGCTGGCAGGCGCAAGTTGCGCCAGGCGAGAAAGATCGATGCGCGACACCGGCCCATGGGTATCAATCAAGCGATAAACTACGCCCGCATTGGTGGTTTGCTTGATCTGATCGATATGGCCCGGTTGACTATCAGCAACCACTTGCGACTCCCTTTATTTTCGCGCTTCGAAATAAACTTTGGGCTATGGTGAAACACTTCAAGTGAAGGAGTCAAATATTTAGGTAGGGTTGTGATTTACCGCACATAATCTGCTGTATTAACCACCTTTTAACGTCGTTATTGACTCAGTCAGCAGCGCAGAGATGCGAAGTGCCGCCGCAGAAAGTTCACGATGCTTTGGCCAAACGAGCCACATTTCAGATTGCGCTTCTGGCTCATCAATGGGTAGCCACACCACTTCCGATAGACGGACACGTTTAAATGACGCCGGAAGTATCGATACCCCTAACCCGGCGGACACCAGTCCAATGATGGTCATGGCCTCGCCCACTTCCTGGGTGATGTAGGGTGAAATCCCGTGGCGTTGCAGCAAGCCAAGAATATCTTCATACAGCCCCGTCCCAACGAGCGGATCAAAGAAGACAAAAGGTTCATTTGCGAGCTGTTGCAGAGAAACTTTTGACCAATGGGCTAACGGATGGTCACGGTGCACCATTGCCAGTAGTGGCTCACGCAGAACCAGACTCCAGTCGAGCGTATCCGGGAGCCGCGTGTTGCGCATTAAACCGAGTTCGAGTTCGCCGTCGTTTAACGGTGCAATTTGCTTGCGAGTGTTGATTTCCCGCATCTGGAGATGTACGTCCGGGTAGCTGCGGCGAAATGTCGAAAGGCTATCGGATACCGTTTTAATAAAGGGCGCGGATGAGGTGAAACCAATACGCAACTCGCCGGTCTCCCCTTGATGAAGCCGGGCTGCGCGCCCTGCCGCTGCATCAACCTGGCTTAAAATCTGCCGGGCATCTTGCAAAAACTGGCTACCTGCGGCGGTCAGATTCACGCTGCGATTAGTTCTCGCCAGTAGACGCGCACCAATTTGCTGTTCAAGGATTTGAATTTGCTGGCTCAGAGGTGGCTGAGAGATACGTAAACGCGCGGCAGCTCGCCCAAAATGCAGCTCTTCAGCAACGGCAATAAAGTAACGCAGGTGACGCAATTCAATATTCATACTTTTAAAATATCAATTGAGATTATTAATATATTAGACAGAACAATTACAATTTTCTACTCTGAAAAGAAGACTTCATTTGTGTATTTTTAAGGACCGATTTTGAGCCGTACAACCCTCGTCAACACCGCCCCGGCAGCAGATATTGACGAAAGACGATCTCCCCAGCCGGTCACTTACATCAAGCGTGGTTCACCTCAATTTATGCGCGTTACGCTTGCGCTCTTTTCCGCAGGACTTGCCACCTTCGCGCTACTTTATTGTGTACAACCGATACTGCCGGTTCTTTCTCATGAATTTGGTGTCTCACCGGCCAGTAGCAGTATTTCGCTATCTGTTTCAACTGCTATGCTGGCGATTGGGCTGCTCTTTACTGGCCCACTGTCCGATGCTATCGGTCGTAAACCCGTAATGGTTACGGCGCTATTACTCGCCTCATGCTGTACGCTGCTTTCAACCATGATGACAAGTTGGCATGGCATATTGGTGATGCGTGCCCTGATTGGGCTGTCTCTTAGCGGTGTTGCCGCGGTGGGCATGACCTATCTGAGTGAAGAAATCCACCCAAGCGTGGTGGCATTTTCGATGGGGCTGTATATCAGTGGGAACTCAATTGGTGGCATGAGTGGCCGCCTGTTAAGCGGCGTGTTGACCGACTTCTTTAACTGGCGGATTGCGGTTGCGGCTATTGGCTGTTTCGCTCTGGCATCAGCGTTAATGTTCTGGAAAATACTGCCCGCCTCAAAACATTTCCGCCCCTCTTCGCTGCGGCCCAAAACGCTGTTTATCAACTTCCGGCTGCACTGGCGCGATCAGGGGCTACCTCTGTTATTTGCGCAGGGCTTTTTGCTGATGGGGGCGTTTGTCACCCTGTTTAACTACATTGGTTATCGCCTGATGCAGGGGCCATGGTATTTAAGCCAGGCGGTGGTCGGGCTTCTGTCTGTAGCGTATTTAACCGGAACATGGAGTTCGCCAAAAGCCGGGGCCATGACCGCAAAATTTGGCCGTGGCCCGGTGATGGTCTTTTCCACCGCGGTGATGCTGGCAGGCGTGGTGTTAACTGTCTTTTCACCGTTGCCGATTATCTTCATCGGCATGCTGCTCTTTTCAGCTGGATTCTTCGCCGCACACTCTGTTGCCAGCGGCTGGATTGGCCCGCGAGCTAAACGCGCTAAAGGGCAAGCCTCGTCACTTTATTTATTCAGCTATTACCTCGGTTCAAGTCTTGCCGGAACGCTCGGCGGAGTGTTCTGGCACCAGTTTGGCTGGCCGGGAGTCGCCAGTTTTATTGGCTCACTTTTGGTCATATCCTTACTGGTGGGGACGCGTTTGCATCATCGCGCACAATAACCCCGTTACGGCCTCGTTTTCGGGATGGCTTTTTGCTATTTTCGCAGCGTAAACCATCTCTTTATGAGGCCCTATGGAAAAGCAAAACTATAATCATCTCACCCGCACCTTCCAGCGTCTTTCACGTTTTGGACATCTCTCGGCCATCGCTGGCTGGGATATGTTCACCAATATGCCACCAAACGGCAGCACAGCACGCGGCGAAGCCCTGGCCGAACTGAGTGTTTTGCAGCACCAAATCCTGACCGATAAAAAAATCGCTACGCTATTGCAGGCCGCGGTTCAGGAAAATTTGGATGATGTTGAACGTGCAAACCTGCGTGAAATGACACGCCAGTACCAAGAAGCCATTTTATTACCCGCATCACTGGTAGAAGAAAAATCGCTGGTTGGGACGCGCTGTGAACATGGCTGGCGCACGCAACGCCCAGCCAACGACTGGCAGGGTTTTTCCACCAATTTAAAAGAAGTGGTTCGTGTTAGCCGTGAAGAGGCGAAACTGCGCGCAGAAGCAAAGGGGAAATCCCCCTACGACGCGCTGTTAGACATTTATGAACCAGGGATGACCAGCTCTAAACTTGACGTTCTGTTTGGCGACTTGCGCACCTGGCTGCCTGAGTTGCTGCAAAAAGTTGTCGATAAACAAGCAAAAGAGTCGGTTATAACTCCTGTTGGCCCATTCGCTACGCACGATCAGCGCGAGCTTGGTCTGGAAACCATGAAGCTGCTGGGCTTTGATTTTAACGGCGGCCGACTTGATGTCAGTGCGCATCCGTTCTGCGGCGGCGTGCCGGAAGATGTACGCATTACCACGCGTTACGATGAAACAGATCTGGTAAGCGCACTGTTTGGCGTTATCCACGAAACGGGCCATGCGCGTTACGAGCAGAACCTGCCACGTGAATGGCTCGGCCAGCCTGTTGCTCTGGCGCGTTCCACGGCGATTCATGAGTCACAAAGTCTGTTCTTTGAGATGCAATTAGGGCGTAGCAAAGAGTTTCTTAAACTGCTGCTACCGATGGTCACTGAGCGTTTTGGCAAACAACCCGCATTTGAAACAGCAAACTTTATTGCCGTTAACCAGCGTGTCGAGCGTGGTTTTATTCGCGTTGATGCAGATGAAGTCAGCTATCCGGCCCACGTAGTTTTACGTTACGAAATCGAACGTGCGCTGATTGATGGTGAAATTGAAGTGGAAGACATCCCGGCACTGTGGGATGAAAAAATGCAGCAATGGTTGGGGCTTTCCACCAAAGATAACTTCCGTAATGGTTGTATGCAGGATATTCATTGGACGGACGGTGCTTTCGGTTACTTCCCTTCGTACACGCTGGGCGCAATGTATGCTGCTCAACTGTTCAATGCGGCAAAACTCGCACTGCCACAGCTCGAAAGCGATATTGCGGAAGGAAACTTCAGCGCATTGTTCGATTGGCTACGTCAGAATATCTGGCAACACGGCAGCCGCTTCACCACTTCAGAGTTGATTACCAACGCTACCGGTGAAGACCTTAACCCGTTGTATTTCCGCAAACATTTAGAAGCGCGTTACCTTTAATCTTCCTCACCTGTCCGCGCCCTAAATAATTCGGGTTTTATAGGGGGGGATTAGCGTTAGCGTTAGCGACATCCACCATTGACGCAGGTTATGTCGGATGTCGCTGCGCTAATCCGACCTACCACGAAATTTCTTCATCAATTCCCCGGCGTGTACAAACCGTTACACGCCGAAACCAATCACTCACTGAACGCGTTGATCCACAAGTCTATAGTTCATCTCAACGGCCCCGCAGGGCTTCAAACAAACATGAATTCAAACATGAATTGAGGATGTCGAGATGAATAAAGTATTAGCTCTGGTTGTTGCCGCTGCAATGGGTCTGTCTTCTGCTGCTTTCGCTGCTGAGACTACTGCGACTCCAGCTCCTGCTACCACTTCTGCTGCAGCTAAAGCTCCTGCTGCAAAAACTACTCATCATAAAAAACACAAAAAAGCAGCTACCGAGCAGAAAGCACAAGCCGCTAAAAAACACAAAAAAGAAGTGAAGAAAACTGAAGCAGCAAAACCAGCTGCACAGAAAGCCCAGTCTGCTAAAAAGCACCACAAAAAACCTACCGCTAAAACTGAAGCAGCAAAACCTGCAACTCAGCCAGCTGCATAAGGTTATCGGGGTTATCCCGAAAGCATAGCCACACTACTAACCTGCATAATTTGAGTTGTCGGCAGGTGGCAAGCAAGTGAGTCCCCAGAAGCGTAGATAACTATGTGACTGGGATGAACTACCGACGCCAACACACCGATAACGTGAAGTATGACGGTTAAAAACACCCGGTTCGCCGGGTGTTTACTTCCGGAGTCTGGATGATGTTGCGACGCTACAGCTTTGAAATCATCCTCACGCTGCTTATTCTTTGCGGCATTATTACGCTAAGCTTCTGGCTGTAATGACTTTTTACTCCCACTTTTTGTGCGACCCGTCTATAGTTAGTCCATTCGCTGGGTTTATATAACAATCAAAATTAATCGCCCCACAGAGAGTGATATGCGCAAAAAAGTTGTGATGTTGTTAGGTGTACTGTGTTTGTTGCCTGCCCTTTCTCATGCTGATGACGAAAGTGCTGCGAATGTCAAAACGCTGTTTTTTGGCAAGGATGACCGCACAAGAGTGAATGATCCCGCAACACCGCCGTGGGATGCTATCGGTCAACTTGAGACGGCGAGCGGCAATCTTTGCACCGCGACCTTAATTTCCCCTCACCTGGCACTTACCGCCGGGCACTGTTTGCTGCAACCACCCCATGGGAAACCCGATAAAGCCATCGCTTTGCGCTTTGTGTCTAATAAAGGCAAATGGCGTTATGAAATTCATGATATTGAAGGTCGGGTTGAATCAACGCTGGGTCGTCGCCTTAAACCCGATGGCGACGGTTGGATTGTCCCTGCCAGTGCAGCACCTCATGATTTTGGTCTGATTATTTTGCACAACCCGCCTTCAGGTATCACGCCGTTGCCATTGTTTGAGGGTGATCGTGACGCACTAACCGAAGCGCTTAAAAATCAGAATCGTAAAGTCACGCAGTCGGGTTATCCCGAGGATCATCTGGACGATCTCTATACGCATAATGATTGCCTGATTACCGGCTGGGCACAGAAAACTGTTCTCTCGCATCAGTGCGATACATTGCCTGGTGATAGTGGCTCACCCTTGATGCTGAAAACGGAAAATGGTTGGCAGCTGATTGCGGTGCAGAGCTCAGCGCCTGCGGCGAAAGATCGTTATCGTGCAGATAATCGGGCGATTTCTGTGACGGGGTTTCGTGACCAGCTACAGAGTTTAGCCAGCCAATAATTTCACCGCCGGGTATCACGCCCGGCGGTTTGCTTTTATGCAAGTTTGATAAGCACCATGCCCGCTAGTAATAAAACCAGCCCCACCCAGCCTTTATGGTTAAGACGCTGGCCGAATAAAATCCAGCCAGCCGCCACGGTAGCGATAATGCCGAAGCCACCCCATAGTGCATAAGCGACCGACAGTTCAATTCCTTTTACTGCCTGCGCCAGCGCGCTGAAAGCTGCCAGAACTGCACACAGCGACAATATGCCGTAGCCAAAACGGCGAAAACCATCAGAGTGTTTCAAGAAAATATTAGCGGCAATTTCTAACACGATTGCCAGGAACAGCCATAGCGCGTGAACCCATTCAAACGATTGCATGTTCGCTCTCCTTTGCTGGTTTTACCGTTCGCGTTTTTTTAGCGCTGGTTCCCGATTTAATCAAAGCAATCCCCACCACTAACGTGGTCAGACCGATGATTTTCAGTAGTGAGATCGATTCGTCGAACAACAAAACACTGAAAAGGGTAATAAATAAAATACCAATTCCTTCCCACATGGCATACGCGACACCAAGGGCGATTTTTTTAACCGAAAATGATAATAAAATATAAGACAAGGTGATCATCAACAGCATAAAAATATAGCCGAGATTATCATCACTGACGCTGGACCATTTCATGGATAACGTGCCGGTAATTTCGGCAATAATAGCCAATGCTAATAATATCCAATAGATCATGATTCCTCTCCTGATAGAGAAAATAGCCGTACTAATGCTTGTAAGGTGCTAAATAAAGCGCACAAGCTGAATAAAAAATAAGCTTATTTACCCGGAATAATTCGTGTACCAGTAAGGCGACAAGACCGTAAGCAAGCCGGTGCAGTCAACGCAACTGGGCGCGAAGTATCAAGGGAAAAACAGGAGAGTGAATCTACAGCGCGTTACGCCAGTGTTGTTCACCGGAAAGCGAGAAAGCAGAAGAGAAAGATGGGGCTTGATGGGTTAATAACGTTTTGAACAGCTTGTTCGTAAGCATAATGTCCATAGTTTTCACAACGTATCCGCGGTGTTGCTTCTCATCAGTTGCGGATAGTAAATTGTCCTCAGTAGTCAAACACGCTGAATTTGTACCATATTTCGCAAGATGCCTGACTTCCATTTTCAATTCTTTACGCTTGTGTGGCAGAAAATAAGTGTATACCCCTCCTTTCCCCCCCCCGTACTATATAGCCAATTAAGGAACGGATTATTCTGATGGAGACCGTCAATAATGGCAAAACCCATAATTACGTTAAGTGGATTAAAAGTAGTCATTATGTTGGGGATGTTAGTCATCATCCTTGTGGGGATAAAAGTGGCTGCTGAGATAATCGTGCCATTTATTCTGGCACTGTTTATTGCCATTATCCTCAACCCAATGATTCGTCGTCTGGAGCGCATACGTGTCCCGCGAGTGCTGGCGATCACCTTCGTCATTTCAGTAATTATTTTCTTCATGGCTGTACTGCTCGCCTACCTGGGAACCACGCTTAATGAGCTGACGCGTACGCTGCCGCAATACCGTTCCTTGTTAATCTCCCCTCTGCAAACACTTGATCCGTGGCTACAACGGGTCGGGATTTCTGTGTCGGTGGATGAACTGGTTAAGTATATCGACCCGAATGCGGCAATGACGTTAGTCACAAGTCTTATCACTCAGCTTTCCAATGCGATGACCTCAATCTTTTTACTGCTTCTGACCGTAGTATTTATGTTGATTGAAGTACCGCAATTGCCGGTAAAACTTCAACAATTGATGTCCCGACCGGCAGAAGGTATGGGTGCTATCCAGCGAGCTTTGGACAGCGTCAGCCATTATCTAGTGCTAAAAACCGCTATCAGTTTGGTGACGGGGTTGGTGGTCTGGATAATGTTAGCCATGCTGGATGTGCGTTTTGCCTTTGTCTGGGGGCTGCTCGCCTTCTCACTCAACTATATTCCCAATATTGGATCCGTTCTCGCCGCAATCCCACCGGTTGCGCAGGTGCTGGTATTTAGTGGACTGTATGATGCACTGCTTGTCGTTGCCGGTTATCTGGCCATCAACCTGGTGTTTGGCAATATCATCGAACCACGCATGATGGGGCGAGGATTAGGTTTATCTACTCTGGTGGTTTTCTTGTCGTTGATTTTTTGGGGCTGGCTGCTGGGCCCGGTGGGAATGCTACTGTCGGTTCCACTGACTATCGCGGTGAAAATAGCACTTGAACAAAACGAGGGTGGCAAGAGTA
Organism: Buttiauxella gaviniae ATCC 51604; assembly: GCF_001654835.1. Classification (GTDB taxonomy): domain Bacteria; phylum Pseudomonadota; class Gammaproteobacteria; order Enterobacterales; family Enterobacteriaceae; genus Buttiauxella; species Buttiauxella gaviniae. Next base: position 147,122 of record NZ_LXEP01000036.1, on the reverse strand, counting down.
TTGCCGTGCTGTTGAGTGATGTGACCAATAACTAAAGAGCCATAGCCGCTCCGGATAACAGAGCGGCTATGTAGTGACACTACATACTGTAACCCGGTTTTTTGGCCAAAGTATCCAGTGCCGGAGCTATCTCTTTATCGTAGACATCCTCTTTCCAGCGATCTTTCTGGATAGGGGTTAGCGCAACAGAGAGCGACTCGTCAGATGAATCAAAGTGCTTCTTCAGCACGGCACAAATATCAGCGGCAAGCGCTTCTTTTTGTTCTTCAGTCAACTCACGCGGAAAGTGCTTTACGGTAATATGCGGCACAACAAATCTCCTTTGAACGGCGAACTCTATTCTTACGTTAAAATACCAAGTTATAGCAATAGAAAATCATTTGGGGCAGATGGAGGCAAACTCATCAAAGCTGATGCCGTACTGCTCGTGGTCCAACCGCAAGCCAAACTTTTCTTGCAGTAGTTGATACACCGCCCTCTCATCAGCCATATCCTCGCGTTGCTCGCCGCTAAACTGCCGGTTACTCAGCGTTAACGTCGTGCCATCGGGTTTATGCAAACACAACATTAAATGATGACGGAAATGCGATTCAGGCCAGGTCGAAACATAGTGATTTGCGACCTGAAAATCACTGAAATATTGGGGTTGCAGATCAAACCGATACAGAGGCATCCAGCCATCTTGTTGTTTGATGCTCAGCAAGTAATCGCCGTCCAGATGCGTTAAGCGATAGACACCATGCGCCGTAGGCTGCTCAACATCAGTTTCCAGCCGCAAAGGGGAAGTCAGTGTTTTCCCACCAAATCCTACATCTGCCAGATAACGCTGTTTATTTATCGTCACCAGCAATAGTCGGTGCGTTCTTGCTGGCATTTCAGGCGGTTGCGTGATCAACACTCTCGCCGCCAGGTCTTCCACTCCAAAACCAATGTCTTCAAGCGCTGCGCGCAGCAAGGCATTTTGCTCATAGCAATAGCCTCCTCGCCCAGCGACAACAAGCTTTTCAAAAACATTATCGAGCTCAAGCCTGATGGTTCGACCAAGAAGCGCATCCAGGTTTTCGAAAGGAATGGAACAAGTATGCAGCAGATGAATATGTTGCAAGGTTTCTAAGGTGGGTACGGCTTCACCATGAAAACCGATACGCGCAAAATAGGTTTGTCGATCGAAAGTCATCATCTCAACCTCTTAAAATCCGATGTCTTTACTATAAAGCGTTTTTTTCATGGCAAATGATCGATAATGCTCTGGCTACAACAGGCCTGTAGACTATTCCCCGGAAATTAAGTGCCAGAAGGATGCGCCATGAAACCCAAGTCGATGACTCTCTATGATGTGGCAAAACATGCCAATGTTTCCTATCAGACCGTTTCGCGGGTTATCAATCAGGCAGAGCACGTTTCTGATAAAACGCGCCGTAAAGTCGAAGCAGCGATGCTGGCACTTAACTACGTTCCTAACCGGGTGGCGCAGCAACTAGCCGGAAAACTGAGCCATACGATTGGGCTTGTGACCAGCAATTTGTCCCTCCATGCCCCGTCGCAAATCGCCGCAGCCATTAAGTCTCAGGCCAGCAAACTCCACTTTAACGTGGTGATATCGATGATTGAGCAGCCTGATTTGAGTGCCTGCAAAGGTGCAGTGAATAGCCTGCTTTCCCAGCGGGTTGATGGGCTGATTGTGAATATTCCTCTGGAAGATGACCAGGTTCGAGCCATCACTGACATGTGCGGCAATGTGCCGGTATTGTTCCTCGATGTATCCCCGACTCTCAATATCCACAGCATCACATTTGATGCCACCACCGGCACGCAGTTGGCAGTAACTCATCTCGTCCAACAAGGCCACCAGCATATTGCTTTACTGAGCGGGCCGTTGACCTCAGTTTCAGCCCGCCTGCGCCTGGAAGGTTGGCAACTGGCTCTGGCAAAGCATCATCTGATGGCTGTCGCACAATTGCAGGGCGACTGGAGTTCAATCTCAGGTTATCTCCAGACACTGGCGCTCATTAGTACGGGATCGAAGTTCACCGCCCTGCTGGTCGCTAACGATCAAATGGCGTTAGGTGCATTACGTGCACTCAATGAATCAGGGTTATCCGTTCCTGGGCAAGTCTCAGTGGTGGGTTATGACGATACCGAAGACAGCGCCTGTTTTATCCCGCCGCTCACTACCATCAAGCAAGACTTTAAAGCACTGGGGAATACCAGCGTTGACCAACTGATTGCCCAAATCCACACGCCCGCTTTACCGGGCCATGCCACCGTCCTTCCCGTCACACTTATTGAGCGTAAAACGACGGCGGCACCAGATTCTGAAGCTGTGTCACCACAAACCCTGGCCGACGCGCTTGCGGTGCTTGCCCGTCAGGTCGCGCGTCTAAAGTAATTTTTGTGAATCGCCTCACCTGAAGTTGTTTTACTGCTTTACATCTGCGCAGGTAAAAAACATATTAATTAATAATTGTGAGCGCTTCGCAAAATGTAAAGGAACATCAAGTATGACCATCAGATCGGGTTCTGTTGCGGCCACTTTGGCCGCGATCCTTGGGCGACGCGACTGGGAGAACCCAGCAGTGACGCAATTAAATCGCTTGCCTGCCCACCCACCATTTTCCAGTTGGCGTGATGCGCTCGCCGCGCGCGACGACTCATCATCTGAAAGTCTGCGCAGTCTTAATGGTGAGTGGCAGTTTAGCTACTTCACTCAGCCCGAGTGTGTTCCCGAAAGCTGGCTTGAGGATGATTTAGCCGATGGTCAAATCTTACCAGTCCCATCAAACTGGCAAATGCATGGCTTTGATGCCCCGATTTATACCAATGTCACTTATCCCATCCCGGTTACACCGCCATTTGTGCCACAAGACAACCCAACTGGATGTTACTCGCTCACATTTAATGTCGAACAATGCTGGCTTGATCATGGTCAGACGAGGATTATTTTCGATGGTGTGAATTCGGCATTCCATCTTTGGTGTAACGGCCACTGGATTGGCTACGGTCAGGATAGTCGCCTGCCCTCTGAATTTGACCTCAGTGAAGTCCTGCACGCGGGGCAAAACCGCATTGCGGTGATGGTGCTACGTTGGTGCGATGGAAGTTATCTGGAAGATCAGGATATGTGGCGTATGAGCGGTATTTTCCGCGATGTGACACTACTGCATAAACCTTCCACCCAGTTGAGCGATGTGCATATTGCCATCCATTTAAACGAAGATTTCAGCCATGCGATACTGGAAACAGCTGTTGCGGTGAAAGGCGAAACCGACGGCGCGTTACAGGTAAAAGTGCAGCTGTGGCGCGGCGAAGAATTCGTGAGTGAGCGGCAACAAACGCTGGTCAGCGAGATTATTGATGAACGTGGAGCCTATAACGACCGCACCACTATCCGAATGCCTGTCGCAAACCCTTTGTTGTGGAGTGCGGAAATCCCCAACCTCTATCGTGCTGTCGTTATTTTGCTGGATAGCGCAGGCGTGACAATAGAGGCAGAAGCCTATGACGTGGGCTTTCGTAAAGTCGAAATCCATCAAGGGCTGTTAAAACTCAACGGCAAACCTTTGCTCATTCGCGGTACCAACCGCCATGAACATCACCAGGAATTTGGCCAGGTGATGGATGTCGAAACCATGCGCCGCGACATTATTTTGATGAAGCAGCACAACTTTAATGCGGTGCGCTGCTCGCATTATCCGAACCATCCGTTGTGGTATCGCTTGTGCGACCGTTACGGTCTTTACGTGGTGGATGAAGCGAACATTGAAACCCATGGCATGGTGCCGATGAATCGCCTGAGTGACGATCCTGGCTGGCTGCCCGCGATGACGGAACGTGTCACTCGTATGGTGAAACGCGATATAAATCATCCATCAATTATTATCTGGTCGCTTGGTAACGAGTCCGGTCACGGTGCCAATCATGATGCACTTTATCGCTGGATAAAATCTGTCGACCCCGCCCGCCCGGTGCAGTACGAAGGTGGTGGTGCCAACAGCGCGGCAACCGATATTATTTGCCCTATGTATGCGCGTGTTGACCAGGATCAGCCCTTCCCGGCAGTGCCTAAATGGTCCATTAAAAAGTGGATTGGCATGCCCGATGAAACCCGTCCGTTGATCCTTTGCGAATATGCCCACGCCATGGGCAACAGTTTTGGTGGTTTCCATAAATACTGGCAGGCATTCCGCCAGCACCCGCGTCTGCAAGGTGGTTTTGTCTGGGACTGGGTCGATCAGTCGCTGATTAAACACGATGAAAATGGCGAGCCCTTCGCAGCCTACGGCGGGGATTTTGGCGACAAACCTAACGATCGTCAGTTCTGCATGAACGGCCTTGTCTTTGCCGACCGCACAGCGCATCCGGCACTGTATGAAGCACAACAAGCACAACAGTTTTTCCAGTTTGAACTTCATCGTGAAACCCCGTTACGCCTCGAAATAACCAGCGAGTACCTGTTCCGCTACAGCAACAACGAACGCCTGGTTTGGCAGATTTCGCAAGTAGGTGAATCCCTCGCAGAAGGTGAAATGCTGCTCGATATTGCGCCAGAAGGTAAGCAGACGATGACGTTCGATTCCCTCCCTGCAATCAGCGGTAGCGGTGATGTGTGGCTGACGGTAAAAGTACTGCAAACCAACGCCACAGACTGGTCTGATGCCGGTCATATTTGTGCATGGGATCAGTGGCAACTGCCGAGTATCCTCAGCGCAAGCCCGCTGCCTTTTAATGGTAAAGCGCCTGAACTGGTAACCAGTAACTGCCATTTCGATATTCACCTCGGCCTGCATCACTGGCAGTTCAACCGCGAAACTGGTTTGTTAAACCAGTGGTGGAAGGCACAGCAGCCTGCACTATTAAAGCCACTACAAGATCAGTTCACCCGCGCACCGCTTGATAACGATATTGGTGTCAGCGAAGTGACGCGCATTGACCCGAACGCGTGGGTCGAGCGTTGGAAGGCAGCAGGAATGTATGAGCTTGAGCCACGTGTGGAGAGCTGCGAAGCGGAGGCTTTGGACAATGAAGTGCAGCTGCGCACCGTTCATAGCTGGCAGCACAACGGCAAAACGCTGTTTATCAGCCGTAAGCTCTGGCGAATTGATTGCCAGGGCGAACTCCACGTCAATGTTGATGTTGAAATTGCTTATGGCACACCTCCACCTGCGCGCATCGGTCTGACCTGCCAACTGGCGGAAGTCTATCCTGAAGTGAACTGGCTTGGTCTGGGTCCACATGAAAACTACCCCGATCGCAAGCAATCTGCGCTCTTCGATAGTTGGCAGCTTCCACTTGACGAACTGTACACACCGTATGTTTTCCCAACGGAGAATGGCTTGCGCTGCGATACCCAAATACTGGAATACGGCGACAACCAGTGGCGCGGGAATTTCCACTTCAATATCAGCCGCTTTAGCCAACAACAATTGCGCGAAACCTCGCATCGCCATTTGCTTGTCGCAGAAACAGGCACCTGCTTAAATATGGATGGTTTCCATATGGGTGTTGGTGGCGATGACTCCTGGAGCCCAAGCGTTTCACCGGAATACTTGCTTGATAAGCAGCATTATCACTACCAGTTAAGTTGGCAGCGCCGCTAACATCCCTCCTTCAACAATGGCCTGTGTAGTCGCAGGCCATCTTCGAATAACCGCTACAATCTCTACTCTTTGAAAAAAGGCATTAGCGTCCTTAACCATTTATGGATAGGATCTGTCGCCCGATTTTGTCATGGCGTGGAAGTTATAAAACGTCAGGCATTACGTAGGGGTCTTTTTAACAAAGGAACAGGGTCTACATGAACACAACACACAAAACGGAAGCGGAAAAGCACGCAGCTAAACGCCGCTGGCTAAATTCGCATGATTCCGGGTATCACAAAGCAATGGGTAACCGCCAGGTACAGATGATTGCCATCGGCGGCGCAATTGGCACAGGGCTTTTCCTGGGTGCTGGCGCACGTCTACAAATGGCTGGCCCGGCTCTGGCACTCGTCTATCTGGTCTGCGGCATCTTCTCTTTCTTTATTTTACGCGCGTTAGGCGAACTGGTGCTCCATCGCCCTTCGAGCGGTAGTTTCGTTTCTTATGCCCGTGAATTTCTCGGTGAGAAAGCCTCCTACGTGGCAGGCTGGATGTACTTCGTGAACTGGGCAATGACGGGCATTGTCGATATCACCGCAGTGGCACTTTATATGCACTATTGGGGCGCTTTTGGTGATGTGCCACAGTGGGTATTTGCTCTCGGTGCGCTTGGTATTGTCGGTGCCATGAATATGATCGGTGTGAAATGGTTCGCAGAAATGGAGTTCTGGTTTGCGCTGATAAAAGTCCTCGCAATCGTCGGCTTCCTGGTAGTGGGAACGGTGTTCCTTGGCAGCGGGAAAATGCTTGATGGCAACACGACAGGTTTCCATTTAATTACTGATAACGGTGGTTTCTTCCCGCATGGGTTACTGCCTGCATTAGTGCTTATTCAGGGCGTGGTGTTTGCTTTTGCTTCAATCGAACTGGTGGGTACCGCGGCGGGTGAATGCAAAGATCCAAAGAAAATGGTGCCAAAAGCGATTAACAGCGTTATCTGGCGTATTGGGCTTTTTTACGTCGGCTCCGTGACATTGCTGGTTTTATTGCTGCCATGGAACGCCTACCAGGCGGGACAAAGCCCGTTTGTGACATTTTTCTCTAAACTCGGTGTGCCATACATTGGCGACATCATGAATATGGTGGTTCTGACTGCTGCGCTTTCCAGCCTAAACTCTGGCCTCTATTCCACCGGGCGTATTTTGCGTTCAATGTCGATGGGTGGTTCAGCACCTCAGTTCATGTCGAAAATGAGCAAGCAGCACGTACCCTATGCCGGGATATTGGTTACGCTTGGGATATATGTGATTGGTGTGGTACTGAATTATCTAGTGCCATCACAAGTGTTCGAGATAGTCCTCAACGTTGCCTCGCTGGGGATTATCTCTTCCTGGGCATTTATCATGGTTTGCCAGATGCGCTTGCGTAAAGCGATTAAAGAGGGGAAAGCTGAAGACGTTAGTTTTAAATTACCTGGCGCACCGTTCACCTCATGGTTAACCCTGCTCTTCCTGTTTAGCGTATTGGTGTTGATGGGATTCGATTACCCGAACGGAACTTATACCATTGCATCTATTCCGCTGATTGCTTTGTTGCTGGTGATTGGCTGGTTTGGCGCACGTAAGCGCGTTCAAGAACTTGCCCACAATCCCGACGCTACCCCTGAGGAAGCGCCGCACAAGGTCAAGTAAACCCATACTGAGCCAATGTTTCGTAGCGAAAAAGGGCAGAATATTTTCTGCCCTTTTTGCTGCTATTTACAATGTCCCGCTAAATATCACTGGCCCGGTCGGTTGCCCCGTTGGAGAGCCGCCTTGCGGTTCGAGGCTGATTGCAATCGTCGTGCCTGGCGATAAAGCCACATTGGTTGCAGTAAGTTGTGTCGGCTCGCTGGCATTCACTAAGCCAAGTGAAATCGGTTTTGCACCCGAAGGTATCGCCCATAACTGCAAGCTGTTATTGGCCGCAATGGTGCGAGGCTGAACCGAAACCAACTGCAGCGTTTTACGTTCACTGTCAGCACTGACAACCCATTGACCTTTGGTTGCATCGCTACTGTTTAACACCACCAGCGGTGTGAGATCGGGTGATCGGCTGGTGAAATACGGCACCAGAATAACCGCGGCAAGTCCAGCTGCCAGCGCCCATCCCAGGTAATTCCAGTTCCACAATGACGTAGGTCTTTGCGGCGGTAAGCTGAGCTGTATTTTTTTCCATACTCGTTCTGGCGGAATCTGTTGCTGTGTATTGTTTTCAAATGGTGCCAGCAAGGTTTGCCAACGACCAAGTTGCTGTGCCAACTCTTGTTCCTGCGCAAGGCGTTTTTCGAAACGCAGACGCGCATTACCACGCAGGGTGCCCAGGGCATACTGCGCGCTCAATGCGCTGTCGATATCGTGTCTGCTTTTCATAATCCTACGCAGTCCTTAAGGTGGTCCAGAGCCCGGCGCACCCAACTTTTTACTGTACCAAGCGGTTGATGCAACCAGGTCGCAATTTCGCTGTGAGACATCCCCTGATAGTAGGCCAGCACCACGCTTTGCCGTTGTTCTGGCGGCAGATGAGCAAGGCAATGTGTCAGTTTGTCGACCTGCTTATCATCGTGCTGGCTATCTTCATTTTGATAACTCGTTACTGGAGTATATTCAGTCAGTTCATCTTCCAGTTCACTACTACGAGCGGTGCCACTTCTTAGCCAATCGATACAACGATTGCGCACAATATGCGTAAGCCAGGTCATCGGGGAGCTGGAGGCAGGATCATAAGTTGCAGCGCGATTCCAGACGGCAAGAAAACTGTCATGCAGAACTTCTTCGGCCCATGATGAGCGGCGCAACATACGTAACGCTACCGGGAAAAGCATCGGTGACGTCTGGCGATAAAGTTGTTCAAAGGCGCGGCGGTCACCATCGGCAACCGCCCGCACAAGCGCTACCTGTTGTTGCACTTGCTGATTATCCATATCTTTCCTGATTGGGTGTGAGTCAGTCACTCACACCGAGTATAGACAGGATTTATTTAGGCATCAGGACAGTATCAATAACGTCAATTACACCGTTTTTCTGATTTACGTCATAAGTACTGATATTCGCGATATTTCCCTGGGCATCTTTCAACTGGATGTTATGCGGGCCGTTACTCATTACCCATAAAGGTTGCCCGTTCACGGTTTTCAGTTCCGCATGGCCACCACCCTCTTTAATTTTTTTCTCAAGCTGCTTCATGTCGTATTTTCCAGCCACGACGTGATAAGTCAGAATGTTGGTCAGTACCGCTTTGTTTTCCGGTTTCACCAGATTCTCAACGGTCCCTGCGGGCAGTTTTGCAAACGCTGCATTAGTTGGCGCAAACACCGTAAACGGCCCTGTTCCCTGAAGGGTATCGACCAAACCCGCGGCTTTTACCGCTGCAACCAGGGTTGTGTGGTCTTTAGAGTTGATCGCATTTTCTACGATGTTTTTTGAAGGATACATCGCAGCGCCACCCACCATCACGGAGTCTGACATCATGGCAGCCATGCTGGCGGCACTAAACAGTAACGAGGTAGAGATAGCAGCAGTAAGGATTCTGTTCATGGTTATTTCCTCATTGAGTCAGGAGCACGTTGTTGGCTCACACTCTGATATACGTACGAGGAAATGAACTGGATGCAGGAATATGAAAATATTTTTTCACTCCGGAAAAATCGCTCCAATCGCCGCGGAAATCCTCACAAAACACTTTCGCTAATAAAAACTTGCATTAACTTTATGTGCCGTTAACACTTTTCAAGCATTCATCACAAGTATTAACATAGCCTCTTGAATGTTCCAGATGGTTCGTCCGGAACGTAAAATGCTCCCACCTGTGAAAATGTCTGATGAAAATTGTGTACCATGGAAAGATCTCCCTGCCACTGATATTAGTCCCGGCCCTTTCGTCTTTTGCCCTTCCGGCACTTGCCGCCGAAGAGACGATGGTCGTTACCGCAACACAAGGCACGATTTCCGAGCTGGATACACCAGCGGCGGTGAGTGTCGTCAATGGCGACGATATGCGCCAGGCGGCGCCACGCGTTAATCTTTCAGAAAGTCTTAGCAGCGTACCGGGTCTGCAAGTCCAGAATCGCCAGAATTACGCGCAGGATTTACAGCTTTCTGTTCGTGGCTTTGGTTCGCGTTCCACTTATGGTGTGCGCGGGATACGCATGTATGTTGACGGTATTCCTGCCACCATGCCTGACGGACAAGGGCAAACCTCAAATATCGACATCAACAGCGTTGAAAGCATTGAAGTGCTGCGCGGGCCATTCTCCGCGCTTTACGGCAACGCGTCGGGTGGCGTGATTAATGTCACGACCACAACAGGCACGCAGCCGCCAACACTGGAAGCCAGTACCTATTACGGGAGTTTTGCAAGCTGGCGCAATAGCGTTAAAGCCACTGGCGCTACCGGCGACGGCACCCAGGCGGGCGATGTTGACTACGCTATCTCAGCGTCACGCTTTACCACTCACGGTTATCGTGACCACAGCAGCGCACAAAAAAATCTCGGCAATGCCAAACTGGGCGTGCGCCTTAACGAAGCGAGTAAGTTAACGCTTCTGTTCAATAGCGTGGATATTGATGCCGACGATCCCGGCGGTTTAACCGAGCAGGAATGGCATGACAATCCAACTCAGGCTCCTCGCGCTGAACAGTACAATACGCGCAAGAGTACTCAGCAGACTCAAGCCGGACTGCGTTATGACCGCCAGCTCAGTGCCAATGACGATCTGAGCGTGATGATGTATGCCGGTGTGCGAGAAACCACGCAATACCAGTCAATTCCTGTGGCTCCGCAGTTGAACCCTACCCATCCAGGCGGCGTGATTGAGTTGTCCCGGCATTATCAGGGGATTGACTCACGCTGGACGCATCGTGGAAACCTGCTCGCGGTTCCGGTGACGTTTACCACCGGGCTGGATTACGAAACGATGTCGGAAAAACGCAAAGGCTATCAAAACTTTGTCGTCGAAAATGGTACGACGGTTTTGGGCGAGAAAGGCGACCTGCGACGCGATGAGCGTAACCTGATGTGGAATGTCGATCCTTATTTGCAAACCGCATGGCAATTCACTGACAAGCTCAGTCTTGATGCTGGGGTGAGGTTTAGTTCGGTCTGGTTCGACTCGAATGATGAATATATTGTCGGTAAAAATGGCGATGACAGCGGAGACGCGAGCTACCACAAATGGTTGCCAGCGGCAGCGCTGAAATACGCAGTCACCGACGCCTGGAATATTTATACCTCTGCGGGCCGGGGCTTTGAAACACCGACCATCAACGAGCTTTCCTATCGTGATAACGGGCAATCAGGTTTGAATTTCGGTTTAAAACCGTCCACCAGCGATACGGTTGAGATCGGCAGCAAAACGCGTGTCGGCAATGGTCTGTTGAGCGCGGCACTTTTCCAGACCGATACCGATGATGAAATTGTCGCCGACCAGAGCAGCGGTGGGCGTACGACGTATAAAAATGCCGGGAAAACGCGTCGTCAGGGTGTGGAGCTTTCTGCTGATAGCCAGTTTGCCAATGACTGGCGCGTGAAAATGGCGTGGACTTATCTGGACGCGACTTATCGCAGCAACGCCTGTGGCGCTGAAAACTGCGAGGGTAATCGCATTCCGGGTATCGCTCGGAATATGGGGTACGCGTCGCTTGGGTACGCCCCGCCTGAAGGTTTCTACGCAGGTGCCGATGTGCGTTATATGAGCGATATTCAGGCTAATGATGAAAACACCGCAAAAGCGCCTTCATATACCGTCGCGTCGCTTAACAGCGGCTATAAATTGCGTATTCAGGAAAGCTGGTTGCTGGATATTTGGGGGCGCGTTGATAACTTGTTCGACCGCGAATACGTCGGTTCCGTTATCGTTAATGAAGGTAATAATCGCTATTACGAACCGGCACCAGGCCGCAATTACGGTGTGGGCGTGAACCTGAGTTATACCTTCATGTAAGGTTATAGAGTAAGCATAAAAAAACGGAACCAGCTGGTTCCGTTTTTTTATGGCCAAAGAGTGTGATTACTCCATGGTCGCACTGCCGTTAAGCTTGAATATTACGTTAACCGTCATGCCACGCGAAGGCTTACCACTTTCGTAGCGCCACTTTTTCACTGCCATTTTCACTTCGCGCGCAAACAGGTTTGAGTTCTTCCCTTCCAGCACGTTGATGTTAGTCACGCTGCCATCAGGTTCCACATCAAATTGCACGCGGACGTTACCGTCAAGGCGCAGTAAGCGCGCGCGCGCAGGATACACCGGCGAATTGCGGCTCAGCGCGCGAGGCCCTGTTGCAACTGGTGCCGTGGAAGTCACAGGTGCAGCTTTCGCCACCGGTGCCGGGCGTGCAGGTGCGGTATTTGTCTGAGCAGCCGGACGCGGTTCAACAGGCTTAACGTCGCGTTTCGGCTCTTCAACCTTTTTCACCGGTTTCGGTTTTGGCTTAGGTTTAGGCTTCGGCTCTGGCTTATGAATGACGACCGGCGCTTCTTTCGGCGGCTCAGGGATCGGTTCAGGCTCAGGTTCGGCTACCGGCTCTGGCGGTGGCTGAACAACTTCAGGTTGTGGTGGTTCTAGCTCAGCCGGAGTCACCATAGTGATACTGATAGGCTGCGCAGGTGCTGGCAACTCAACAACCTGATGATGTACCGAGGTATAGAGAGCCGCCGCGACAATAGCACCATGAAGTACGACAGAAAGTGCGGTCGGCCACGGAAAGCGGCGGCGAGGTAAATCAAGGGTCATTGACGTCATAATGTCTTAGGTCTCTTAAACAGGCGTCAATTTTAAATGCAAATAGCAATCATATTCAACAACGCATCGAACAAAGTCGCTCATTTTCCTGCCAGGCGCTGGATTTTCCCACATTCAACGTAGTGATTTAACATCTTGTTAATACGCAATAGATTTCAAGTTGCAGTCTTAGCTCCATTCACTTACCGTGTTTTACATATCTCATATCTATATAAGGAGTGCTGCACGTGCTGTATGTCATTTATGCGGAAGATAATGCCGACTCTCTCGAAAAACGCACGGCTGTGCGCCCTGCCCACCTGGCCCGTCTACAACTTTTACGCGATGAAGGTCGCCTGTTAACTGCCGGGCCTATGCCTGCTGTTGACAGTAATGATCCTGGTGCTGCGGGTTTTACCGGTTCAACGGTGATTGCTGAGTTTGCATCTCTTGAAGATGCCCAAGCCTGGGCTGAAGCAGATCCTTATATTGCGGCGGGTGTGTACAAGCAGGTGGCGATCAAACCATATAAAAAGGTATTCTGATTCAACTATTCGTACGGTGAATGAAGTTATCAGGAATTTTTTATGGATTTGTTTGATGAGTCTTATGAGCGCCACAAGCAATCTGTGGGTAATCAGGAAGCGCGCTGGAACGCCTGGCTTGCCAAACATCCTTTGGTGATTGTCGCGGCGGCATCGGTCACAGTGCTGATTATTTTACTGGCAATGCATTTCTCGTAAGACCGAGATTTTGAAGATACTGGGCACCGCAAGCGGTGCCCTTTTCTTTACGACGCCCATTGATCGTGAATGGCAAACAGCAAGGAGTTACGCTGGCGGTTTGTCTGGCACTTTCTGATGGCGTGAATGCGCATGTTACGGCGTGACTGACCTTCCAGCCAACGCGATCTGCGCCGTTGTGTCTGACGCAGCATCCGCCACCGTCCGACCTCAGTTCTACTACGCCTCATTTTTACGACTCGGGTTGCATTTAAGACGCGCCATTATAGAGCGTTCTTCACGCCAGACCAGTCGTTTTACGATTATACCCGTCATACTTAAGTTGTCGGTTCGCAGTCTTACTACAACTCAAATTATTTTGGGTATAGTTTTAGTGTCAACCTCTGGCGGTTGTGCGTAAACTCAAAAGCATACGGTTTCTAAAGGATTTTTGAACTATGACAACCTTCTATACAGTTGTTAGTTGGCTGATCATTTTAGGTTATTGGCTTCTAATAGCCGGCGTAACGCTGCGAATTTTAATGAAGCGCCGCGCAGTTCCTTCGGCCATGGCATGGCTGCTGATTATTTATATTCTTCCTCTGGTAGGGATAATCGCCTATCTCTCGTTTGGTGAGTTGCATCTGGGCAAACGTCGTGCCGAACGCGCGCGTGCTATGTGGCCATCAACGGCAAAATGGCTTAACGACCTTAAAAGCTGCAAACATATTTTTGCCGAAGAAAACAGCGAAGTCGCGACATCGTTATTCCAATTGTGTGAACGTCGCCAGGGGATTGGTGGCGTTAAGGGCAACCAGCTACAACTGCTCACCACCTCTGATGAAACGATGCATGCGTTGATTCGTGATATTCAGCTGGCTCGCCATAACATCGAGATGGTGTTTTATATCTGGCAGCCAGGAGGGTTAGCAGACCAGGTGGCTGAATCGCTGATGGCCGCAGCTCGCCGTGGTATTCACTGCCGCTTAATGCTCGACTCAGCTGGCAGCGTCGCCTTCTTCCGCAGCCCTTGGGCGAACATGATGCGTAACGCCGGCGTGGAAGTCGTTGAAGCACTCAAAGTTAATTTGATGCGTGTGTTCTTGCGCCGTATGGATTTACGTCAGCACCGTAAGATGGTGATGATCGATAACTATATCGCTTACACAGGCAGTATGAATCTCGTCGACCCACGCTTCTTTAAACAAGATGCAGGCGTTGGGCAATGGGTCGATTTAATGGCGCGTATGGAAGGCCCGGTTGCCACAGCAATGGGGATTGTCTATTCCTGTGACTGGGAAATCGAAACCGGTAAGCGCATTTTACCTCCCGCGCCAGATGCCAATATCATGCCGTTTGAAGAAGCGACCGGGCATACTATTCACACGATTGCTTCAGGCCCAGGCTTCCCGGAAGATTTGATTCATCAGGCACTGCTGACGTCAGTTTATGCGGCACGTGAATACCTGATTATGACGACCCCCTATTTTGTGCCGAGCGACGATTTGCTTCACGCGATTTGTACTGCGGCACAACGTGGCGTCGACGTCAGTATTATTGTGCCACGCAAGAACGACTCATTACTGGTGGGTTGGGCAAGCCGGGCATTCTTTACCGAATTGCTGGAAGCTGGCGTTAAGATTTACCAGTTCGAAGGCGGCCTGCTGCATACTAAGAGCGTACTGGTCGATGGGCAACTCAGTCTGGTGGGTACGGTTAATCTGGATATGCGTAGTCTTTGGCTCAATTTCGAGATAACCCTGGTTATCGATGACTCCGGTTTTGCCAGCGACCTTGCCGCCGTACAGGACGATTATATCTCCCGCTCACGGCTGGTTGATCTACGCTTGTGGTTGAAACGCCCAATGTGGCAACGTGTGGTAGAGCGACTGTTTTACTTCTTTAGCCCGTTGCTGTAAAACGTGGCGCATCAGCACTCGATAAGTGGAAATAGACATGGAAATGGATCTGAACAACCGCCTGACAGAAGATGAAACTCTCGAGCAGGCTTACGATATTTTTCTCGAACTGGCGGTTGATAACCTCGACCCGGCAGATGTGATTTTATTTAACCTGCAATTTGAAGAGCGTGGCGGTGCCGAGCTTTTTGACCCCGCTGAAGACTGGCAGGAGCATGTAGATTTCGACCTGAACCCTGACTTCTTTGCCGAAGTAGTGATTGGCCTTGCCGACACAGACGGTGGCGAAATCAACGATATCTTTGCTCGTGTGCTGCTGTGCCGCGAAAAAGATCACAAGCTCTGCCATATTCTCTGGCGCGAGTGATGCTTTTTAGCGCGGCACTGCTGCCGCGCTACTCTTCTTTCCCTATTAGCGGTAATCGCCCACCACACGACTTACAATATTGAGCGTTAGTCTCATGATCTTGCTGGTGACATAACGGGCATTTTCGCTCCAGCCTTTTGCGTTGTAATTCCGTCGTCATTTGCGCGGTCAAAATCCCCGTTGGGATAGCAATCACCGAGTAACCAATCAAGATAAGTAATGACGCCACGAACCTTCCTAACGGAGTATGAGGCGTAATATCGCCGTAACCTACTGTCGCAACCGTCACTACAGCCCAATAAACCGAAACGCCAAGACTTGTAAAGCCGTTAACAGCCCCTTCAATTCCATACATTAATGCGCCAGCGGTGACTAATACGATGGCGATAAATGAATAGAATAGAATGAGTTGGTGACGGGAATTGACTACCGCACGCCATAAGCTATTTAACGCAGGCATTAAGCGCAGTAATTTCAGGATACGTAGTACGCGAATTGCCCGCATGGCACGCCATGCAAAGAAATAGTGTATCGCCAGCTCCGGCCACAACCATAAAACATAAAGCGGCAGAATTGTCGCAAGATCGATAAACCCCCAGAAACTGAATACATAGCGCACTGGCTCAGGCCAGACAAGCACGCGCAATACGTATTCAAGGGTAAAGACCAGGGTAAAACCGATTTCGATGGCGATAAACATCCGCCACTGTTCAGGTGTGAAAGTGACTTGATTGCCGATGCTGGATTCAATAAAAACAGTGATGACACTAAGCAGCGCCAGCAAACCCCATAATACTTCGGAGCGGCGCCCTGAGCGGGTTCGTTGGTCAAATAAAACGTGGTAACAACGTTGTCTTAAAGAACTCTTATTCCCTGTCACGAAAACCTCGCCTGTAAAAAAAGGGCTGGCGTAATGCCAGCCCTGCGAGATTATAACGGGTCAACCTTCAGACAGGAAACGGCATGCTTGAAACTGCCTTCCAGAACTGGGCGAGTTTTCGCACATTCTGGCCCTGCAATCGGGCAGCGCGTACGGAACACGCAGCCTGACGGCGGGTTGATTGGCGAGGGCAACTCCCCTTCGAGAAGTTGTATCGTTTTATTTCTTTCCAGATCCGGGTCAGGAATTGGTACCGCAGACATCAACGCTTTGGTGTAAGGGTGCAGCGGGTTGTGATACACCTCATCATAGGTGCCCAGCTCAACGGCATGGCCCAGATACATCACCAGAACGCGGTCAGAGATGTGTTTTACCACTGCTAAATCGTGCGCGATGAAGATCAGGGAAAGCCCCATTTCACGTTGCAGTTTTTGCAGCAGGTTCACAACCTGAGCCTGGATTGATACGTCGAGCGCAGAAACCGGTTCGTCACAGATAATCAGTTTTGGCTCAAGGATCAAAGCACGGGCGATCCCGATACGCTGGCACTGGCCACCTGAAAACTCGTGCGGGTAACGGTTGATGAGGTTTGGCAGCAAGCCCACTTTCATCATCATCGCTTTTACGCGGTCACGAACTTCCTGGCGCGGCATTTTCGGGTGATAGGTGCGCAGCGGCTCAGCGATAATATCGCCGATATTCATACGCGGGTTGAGCGACGCGAGCGGGTCCTGGAAAATCATCTGGATGTCGCTACGCACATCGCGCCACTCGTCCTGATTCATGCCCAGCAAATCTTTACCCAGCCATGCAACGCGGCCTTCCGTCGCTTTCACCAGGCCGATAATCGCACGGGCAAATGTCGATTTTCCGCAGCCCGATTCCCCTACCACGCCCAGCGTTTCGCCTTCGTATAAACGCAGCGTCACGCCATCAACCGCTTTCAGGGTTTTAGAGGGTTGCCAGAACCACTGCCTGCCGTCTTTGATATCAAAGTGAACTTTAAGGTCAGCGATTTCTAAGAGGACTTTTTTCTCTTGCGTCACGGCGTTCATACTAACTCCTCCACTGGCTTAAAGCAGGCGCGTAAGCGGCCCTCACCAAATTGTTCCAGCGGCGGTGCTGTGTTACAGATTTCCATCGCATGTGGGCAACGAGGCTGGAACGGGCACCCCTTCGGCAAACGCAACAGGTTTGGTGGGTTGCCAGGAATAGTCAGCAGTGATTCACCTTCAGCATCCAGACGCGGTACCGCATTTAGCAGACCGATAGAATACGGGTGAACCGGGTTGTAAAACACATCCCGCGCCTGACCATACTCCATAGTACGGCCAGCATACATCACCAGTACTTTGTCGCAGATCCCGGCAACAACACCTAGATCGTGGGTGATCATGATAATCGCGGTGTTGAACTCACGTTTAAGCTCGTTCAGCAGCGTCATGATTTGTGCCTGAACGGTCACATCCAATGCTGTCGTTGGCTCATCTGCAATCAACAGTTTTGGACGGCACAGTAACGCCATGGCAATCATTACGCGCTGGCGCATACCGCCGGAAAACTCATGCGGGAACATACGCATGCGTTTCCGTGCTTCAGGCATTTTAACCGCATCGAGCATACGAACAGATTCTTCAAACGCTTCCGCTTTGCCCAATTTTTTGTGCAACATCAGCACTTCCATTAACTGCTCACCTACACGCATGTAAGGATTCAGTGAGGTCATTGGGTCCTGGAAGATCATCGAAATCTGTTCTGCACGCAGGCGGTTAAGCTGGCTTTCGGGCAGGTTCAGAATCTCTTTGCCATTAAACTTCGCTGAGCCACCAATACGGCCATTTGCCGCCAGCAAACCCATCAAAGCAAAAGCCGTTTGCGATTTACCGGAACCGGATTCGCCCACAATACCCAGTGTTTCACCGGCACGCAGGCTGAAATTCAGATCGTTTACCGCAGTAACATCACCGTCTGGCGTACTGAAGGTGACGCGCAGATCTTTTACGTCTAACAACGTAGAAGCCTGGCTCAGTGGAGTAACCACCGCAGGATTTTCAATTGTGCTCATCGCGGCACTCCTTAACGATCTTTCGGGTCGAGGGCATCACGCAGACCATCGCCGATAAAGTTGAAACAGAACAGAGTGATAACCAGGAAGCCTGCCGGGAACATCAGCAACCATGGGGAAACTTCCATGGAGTTGGCACCATCGCTCAGCAATGCACCCCAGCTACTTAGTGGCTCTTGTGTACCCAGCCCCAGGAAGCTCAGGAAAGATTCGAACAGGATCATGCTTGGCACCAGCAGCGAGGCATAAACCACCACTACGCCGAGTACGTTTGGCACAATGTGACGAACAACAATGTTAACGGTAGAAACACCGCCAACCTGGGCTGCTTCAATGAACTCTTTACGTTTCAGGCTCAGCGTTTGGCCACGCACGATACGTGCCATATCCAGCCAGGAAACCATGCCGATTGCGACAAAAATCAGCAGGATGTTTTGCCCGAAGAATGTCACCAGCAAAATAACGAAGAACATGAATGGGAAGGAGTTGAGGATCTCGAGCAGACGCATCATCACAGAGTCGGTTTTGCCACCCAGATAACCTGCAAGCGAGCCATACAATGTGCCAACGACTACCGCGACCAGTGCCGCCGCAACACCCACCATCAATGAGATACGGCCACCGATTGCGACACGAACCAGCAGGTCACGACCTGAAGAGTCCGTACCGAAATAGTGACCAGAGGTCATGTCCGGTGCGGCCGACATCATTCCCCAATCGGTATCAAAATAGCTAAACTGCGACAGCATTGGCGCGAAGGTCACGAACAGCGCGATAAGTGCCAGGACAATCAGACTCGCTACCGCTGCACGGTTATGCATAAAGCGGCGACGGGCGTCTTGCCAAAGGCTACGGCCTTCTACTTCTAGTTTTTCACTGAAGTTTTCCAGCGCCTCGCTGTTTTTATTACTCAACATCATGGCGTACTCCAGCGTCAGTAACGGATTTTCGGATCGATAACGGCATACAGCACATCAACAATCGCGTTAAAGAGAATAGTTAGCGCGCCAACCAGAATGGTCAGGCTCAGAACCAATGAATAGTCACGGTTCAACGCTCCGTTTACGAACAACTGGCCGATACCCGGTAATCCGTAAATGGTTTCAATAACCATCGAGCCTGTGATGATACCGACAAATGCCGGGCCCAAATATGACAGAACGGGTAGCAGTGCAGGTTTCAACGCGTGGCGCAAAATAATGCGGCGCATCGGCAAACCTTTCGCACGGGCGGTACGGATAAAGTTGGAGTGCAGAACTTCAATCATTGAGCCACGAGTGATACGCGCGATACTGGCAATATAAGCCAAAGACAACGCGACCATCGGCAGGATCATGTATTGAATAGCCCCTCCGTTCCACCCGCCTCCGGGCAACCACTTGAGGGTTATCGCAAAAATCAGAACCAGTAATGGCGCAACCACGAAGCTCGGGATAACTACCCCGGTCATGGCTATCCCCATTACGGCGTAATCCCATTTAGTATTTTGATTCAGTGCGGCAATAACCCCAGCGAAAACCCCTAAAACAACGGCAAAGATAAATGCAGCAGCACCCAGTTTTGCCGAGACTGGGAAGCTTGAAGCCACCAGGTCGTTCACTGAATAATCTTTATATTTAAATGACGGGCCAAAATCACCGTGCGCCAGTTGTTTCAGATAGCTGAAATACTGGGTCGAGATCGGATCGTTTAAATGGTATTTGGCTTCAATGTTCGCCATAACTTCCGGCGGCAGTGCGCGTTCGCTGGTAAAAGGGCTACCTGGCGCAAGGCGCATCATGAAGAATGAAATTGTTATAAGAATAAATAGTGTCGGAATTGCTTCCAGACAACGACGCAGAATAAATTTCAACATTGCCCGTACCTTCTGGCTGTGCCTTTAGAGTGCGATAAAATAAGACACGATGGGGCAAGCTCTACCCTTTTATCTTAAATAATTCACGTTGCAGGAAGGCGACAAGCTCATGAATCCCCAGGAACATAGACAAACTATGTGACTGGGGTGAATGAGCGCAGTTAACGCACCTGCAGCGTGAAGTATGAGGGATAAAACTTGCCCCACGAATTGCCATTAATGTTTGATGATATACATATCTTTAGTATAGATATTATCCATCGGGTCTTTACCGGTATAACCGCCAATCCATGGTTTCACCAGACGGGCATTCACATAGTAATAAACCGGAACGATTGCAGAATCTTTGCCCAATTGCTGTTCCGCTTTATCGTATGCGGCAGAGCGTTGCGCATCATCAGTCGCT
This sequence comes from Buttiauxella gaviniae ATCC 51604, assembly GCF_001654835.1. Classification (GTDB taxonomy): domain Bacteria; phylum Pseudomonadota; class Gammaproteobacteria; order Enterobacterales; family Enterobacteriaceae; genus Buttiauxella; species Buttiauxella gaviniae. The sequence continues at coordinate 126,572 of NZ_LXEP01000036.1, read as the reverse complement.
TTCAGCGATTCAGCCATAATGGCGTCAAAGGCTGGGCTCTTATAATGCGCGGTGTTCATTGAGCTTGTAGACAGCATCGTATTCAGGAAGGAAGTCGGTTCATTGTAATCCGCACACCAGCCAGCACGCGCAACGTTATAGTTGCCCTGATGACGCGTATCGAGGAAGGTTTTCCACTCCTGGTTTACCAGCTTAACGTTCACACCGAGGTTTTTCTGCCAGATAGAAGCAGCTGCAATAGCCAGTTTCTTGTGCAGATCGGAGGTGTTGTACAACAGGTCGAAGGTCAGCGGTTTATCTTTGGTGTAACCCGCTTCAGCCAGCAACTTCTTAGCTTCTTCGTTACGTTTTTCCTGAGTCCATGAGAACCACTCAGGTTTTGTCAGTTTTGCACCGTCAGTATAAGGAGGGGTATAGCCATATGCTGGCAGATCGCCCTGCGCCTTCACTTTATTAACGATAATGTCACGATCCAGACCCAGTTTCAGCGCGGTACGGACACGCGCATCGTTAAATGGAGCTTTCTGGTTGTTAATTTCGTAGTAGTAAGTACACAGATACGGGTCAACGTGTACTTCAGTTGGAATTTCTTTTTTCAGCTTCTGGAACAGCTCGATTGGCAGGTTGTTATACGTCATGTCAATCTCACCGCTGCGGTAGCGGTTAACATCCGTGACTTCGGAAGAGATTGGCAGATAGGTAATTTGCGAAATAACGGTTTTCGCGTTATCCCAATAATTGGTATTACGCTCCATGACGATGCGTTCGTTAACAACCCAGTCTTTCAGTTTATAAGCACCGTTGCTCACGATGTTTGCAGGCTGGGTCCACTTCTCACCAAACTTCTCAATGGCGGTTTTATTCACCGGGGACATCGCCGGGTTAACCAGAAGTTTATAGAAGTAAGGAACAGGCTCGCTCAAAGTGACTTCCAGAGTGTGGTCGTCAATGGCTTTTACGCCCAGTTCACTTGGTTTCATTTTTCCGTCGATGATAGCATCAACGTTTACGATATGGCCGTATTGCGGGTAGCTTGCGTATGGGGAAGCAGTATTTGGATCAACCAGACGCTGCCAGCTATAAACGAAATCTTGTGCTGTGACTGGCTCGCCGTTAGACCATTTCGCATCTTTACGCAGATGGAAGGTCCAGACTTTGAAATCTTTATTATCCCAGGACTCTGCTACGCCCGGAATTGGGTGACCGTCTTTTGGAGAAGTAATCAATAAACCTTCAAACAGGTCACGGCTCACGTTTGACTCAGGAACACCTTCAATCTTATTTGGGTCCAGAGACTGTGGTTCAGCACCGTTATTTCGGATCAACGTTTGCTTTTCTGACAGTTGAACACCTGCAGGAACTTCGGCCGCCATGGCCACATTGCCTACGATTAGCGCGGATAAAATACTTGCTGCTACCAGACTTTTTTTTGTGATGATGGACATTGTGTTGTTACTCCACTCATTATAATTACCGACCCGAAAGCCAGCCTCTTCCCCTTAGGGTTCCTTAACAGCGCAAGAGCGTTATGCGACTGTCCGGATTAACTTCTTGTCTTACTTGCTATCACCGACTTTATTTTTGGGGACGCTCTTATTGGCACCCTGCTCCGTCGATTCTTAATCAACCTACCCTGTACTCAGGTTGATTTTTATGAGTCATCTGTAAATGAAACATTTCTCAGATAATTGTGTTGCCCGGAAAGTATCAAAAGCCTCTGACGCTCGCCAATACAATTTGCAAATTTGTTAACCATTTCTCTTTTATCTATTCGGAGACTGGTTCGTAACGATGCTTTTTCCGTGTAAAACACTCGGTTAACTCTTTAAAAATAAAAGATATACCGGTGATCAAAAAGATGAATTTCGCGCAGACTGACGGCACCCACCCCTAATTCACGAAAAATTAACAATTGGTTATTTTCTAGCACATTCATCTGCTGGATAGCATGATTAACTAATATCATCTCAATAAAGCGGCAGCAAGCATCATTGTGTAGTGTGAGTTAAATAACGAACTGATTGTCAGTTTTATGTACAGCGGGGAAAAGTGAAGGTAGTTAATACGCGGTTTCCAAAGCATTTTCTTATGAATAATTTTCTTATGAAAACTGAAAAAATGCTTATGCTTTATTGGTATTGGTGTGAAATTAACAAAAAAAAGCAGAATAATTATTCTGCTTTTTCATACGAACCTTTCAGCAGAACTAACTTAACAGTCCCGGGAAGATCGTTTTCAGGCCAGTCACAATAAACTCTATACCCAGAGCCATCAGCAACAGACCCATTATACGGGTAATGACGTTGATGCCGGTTTGACCTAGCAGGCGTACTAGCCATGGCGCAAGGCGGAACACCAACCAACAACAAAATGCAAAGAGTGCAATAGCGATTGTAAAACCGACCAGATAATTCCAGCTATGGTAACGCGTGCCCCATACGATGGTCGAACTTATTGCACCAGGACCTGCCATTAGAGGCAATGCTAATGGCACAACACCTACACTTTCACGAATGGCGCTTTCTGATTTTTCTTGTTTGTTCTGTTTATCTTCCCCAAGCTTACCGCTGATCATCGACATCGCAATGGTGACTACCAGAATACCGCCGGCAATGCGGAAAGAATCAATTGATATACCAAATAATTGCAGAATACCGTCACCGAGGAACAACGATGTCCATAAAATAATCGCTACCGACAGGTTGGCGGTAAGGTTTGTTTTATTCCTGGCCAACGCCGTTTGGTAGCTGGTCATACTAATGAATACAGGAATGATCCCCACTGGGTTTACCAGCGCGAACAAGCCAATAAAGAACTTAAAATAGGTAGGCAAATCGAACAAGGGTTGGGCCACTCAAAACTCCGCGAATGAACGTAGCAAAGGCCGGCGTAATGTAATGGAAAACAGGTGCTGGCGCCACGCACTTTCGCAGCATAGATAACTACTTTTATTAGCAAATGCGATATTAAACGATATTGTTACCCACTTGTTGAAATTATGGTAATTTGTTTTATCTTTGCTGTGACTAAAATTTTAAAGACTTATCCGTTACCTGAATCCTCCCTGCTGAATGGAGTCAGCCTTAAAATATTGTGATTTACATCACAAAAAACCTACTCAGAAGTGAGTACTCTTGATGCATCTGAAGAGCAAATGATTCAGAGGATGAATAGGTTTTTTTAGGTAGGCTCTTTTAGTAAGTCAGTAAGATGTTTTGGGAAGTTTTTGGATAGTCGTGGCTCGTGTCTTACGCAAGCTGTTGCCCGCTGACTATACTGTCGTCTCGAGCAGCTCATTTACTAAAAGAGTTTAAACATTATCAGGAGAGCATTATGGCTGTAACTAATGTCGCTGAACTTAACGCACTTGTAGAGCGCGTCAAGAAAGCCCAGCGTGAATATGCCAACTTTACTCAAGAGCAAGTTGATAAAATCTTCCGCGCCGCCGCTCTGGCTGCCGCAGATGCTCGAATCCCTCTCGCGAAACTGGCCGTTGCCGAATCTGGCATGGGTATCGTTGAAGATAAAGTGATCAAAAACCACTTTGCTTCAGAGTATATCTACAACGCCTATAAAGATGAAAAGACCTGCGGTGTTCTGTCTGAAGACCACACGTTCGGGACTATCACCATCGCTGAGCCAATCGGTATCATCTGCGGTATCGTGCCAACGACTAACCCAACTTCAACGGCTATCTTTAAGTCTCTGATCAGCCTGAAGACTCGTAACGCAATCATCTTCTCTCCACACCCACGTGCAAAAGACGCGACCAACAAAGCAGCGGACATCGTTCTGCAAGCTGCGATCGCTGCTGGTGCACCTAAAGATCTGATCGGTTGGATTGACCAGCCATCTGTCGAACTGTCAAACGCTCTGATGCACCACCCAGATATCAACATGATTCTGGCTACTGGTGGCCCTGGCATGGTTAAAGCAGCATACAGCTCCGGTAAACCAGCAATCGGCGTAGGCGCAGGTAACACCCCTGTTGTTGTTGACGAAACTGCCGACATCAAACGTGTAGTTGCTTCTATCCTGATGTCTAAAACCTTCGATAACGGCGTAATCTGTGCTTCCGAGCAATCAGTTATCGTTGTTGACTCTGCTTACAACGCAGTGCGCGAACGTTTTGCATCCCACGGCGGCTACATGCTGCAGGGTAAAGAGCTGAAAGCTGTTCAGGACATCATCCTGAAAAATGGTGCACTGAACGCAGCTATCGTTGGTCAGCCAGCAACTAAAATTGCTGAACTTGCAGGCTTCACAGTACCGGCTGACACCAAGATCCTGATTGGTGAAGTTAGCGTTGTTGACGAGTCAGAGCCATTTGCTCACGAAAAACTGTCTCCAACCCTGGCTATGTACCGTGCTAAGAGCTTCGAAGACGCTGTTGTTAAAGCTGAGAAACTGGTTGAGATGGGCGGTATCGGTCATACCTCTTGCCTGTACACAGACCAGGACAACCAGCCAGAGCGCGTTAAGCACTTCGGCGACAAAATGAAAACTGCACGTATCCTGATCAACACCCCTGCTTCTCAGGGTGGTATCGGTGACCTGTACAACTTCAAACTCGCGCCTTCCCTGACTCTGGGTTGTGGCTCATGGGGTGGTAACTCCATCTCTGAGAACGTGGGTCCTAAGCACCTGATCAACAAGAAAACCGTTGCTAAGCGAGCTGAGAACATGTTGTGGCATAAACTTCCGAAATCTATCTACTTCCGCCGTGGCTCTCTGCCAATCGCGCTGGACGAAGTGATTACTGATGGTCACAAACGTGCGATGATCGTTACCGACCGTTTCTTGTTCAACAACGGCTATGCAGACCAGATCACTTCTGTTCTGAAAGCAGCTGGCGTTGAAACTGAAGTATTCTTCGAAGTAGAAGCTGATCCGACTCTGTCCGTAGTACGTAAAGGTGCAGAACTGGCGAACTCCTTCAAACCAGACGTGATTATCGCGCTGGGTGGTGGTTCACCGATGGATGCTGCGAAAATCATGTGGGTCATGTACGAGCACCCAGAAACTCACTTCGAAGAACTGGCTCTGCGCTTCATGGACATCCGTAAGCGTATCTACAAGTTCCCGAAAATGGGCGTAAAAGCGAAAATGATCGCGGTTACCACCACTTCCGGTACTGGTTCAGAAGTGACTCCGTTTGCAGTTGTAACTGATGATGCAACTGGCCAGAAATACCCACTGGCTGACTACGCTCTGACTCCAGATATGGCGATTGTTGATGCCAACCTGGTGATGGATATGCCTAAGTCCCTGTGTGCATTCGGTGGTCTTGATGCCGTAACTCACGCACTGGAAGCTTATGTTTCTGTTCTGGCGAGCGAGTTCTCTGACGGTCAGGCTCTGCAAGCACTGAAACTGCTGAAAGAAAACCTGCCAGCATCTTACAACGAAGGCTCTAAAAACCCAGTTGCTCGTGAGCGTGTACACAACGCTGCGACCATCGCGGGTATCGCGTTTGCGAACGCCTTCTTGGGTGTGTGTCACTCAATGGCTCACAAACTGGGTTCTCAGTTCCACATTCCTCACGGTCTGGCGAACGCCCTGTTGATCTCCAACGTTATCCGTTATAACGCGAACGACAACCCAACTAAGCAGACTGCATTCAGCCAGTATGACCGCCCACAAGCGCGTCGTCGTTATGCTGAGATCGCTGACCATCTGGGTCTGAGCGCACCGGGCGACCGTACTGCTGCTAAGATTGAGAAACTGCTGGCATGGCTTGACAGCATCAAGGCTGAACTGGGTATTCCTAAGTCCATCCGCGAAGCTGGCGTTCAGGAAGCTGACTTCCTGGCTCACGTTGATAAACTGTCTGAAGATGCGTTCGATGACCAGTGTACCGGTGCTAACCCACGTTACCCGCTGATCTCTGAACTGAAACAAATTCTGATGGATACCTTCTACGGTCGTGAATTCTCCGAAGAAGGCAACGAAGCACCATCTGCTAAAGCAACTGCAGCTCCAGCCGTTAAAGCTGACAAGAAAGCGAAGAAAACCGCTTAATTGTAAAGCCTAATAAAAAACCCGCTTCGGCGGGTTTTTTTGTTTCTGTTTTCTAAAAACGTCGCACAAAGCCTCTCACGACGATGATTGAGAAAGGCAACCCTTTGCCCTTCCCGTTTAATTTTATTCGCTCTGAATGCCTTCCAGAGAGCCTGTCTGCAGTGCTTCTTTATAGTGTTTACGGCAAACAGATACATAGCGCTCGTTCCCACCAATCACAACCTGCTCTCCCTGGTTATACGGGCGACCTTCCTGGTCGAGGCGCAAAACCATGCTGGCTTTACGTCCACAAAAACAGATAGTTTTTAATTCCACCAGTTTGTCTGACCACGCTAATAAATATTGGCTTCCGCCAAATAACTCGCCCTGAAAATCAGTGCGTAGGCCATAACATAATACGGGAATATCTAATTCATCTACGACGTCTGATAACGCCAAAACTTGATCACGTGTGAGGAATTGGCATTCATCTACCAGAACGCAATGCACAGCGTCCCGCTGATGCTCTTCACGTATTTCATTGAATAATTGGGTTGAGCCATTGTAGAGCTTTGCAGGAGACGATAATCCAATACGCGAACTCACCTTTCCAGAACCAAACCGATTGTCAATTTCTGCGGTATACACCAATGTGCGCATTCCGCGCTCTTGATAGTTGTATGACGATTGCAGTAATGCCGTAGATTTACCCGCGTTCATTGCGGAATAGTAAAAGTAGAGTTGTGCCATTGGTCAGCTAGCCTGAGTTAAAATGTAAATATTATTAACACAGGATTATATCATAAGCCGTTAGGGAGTTGCTTTTACCTTATGACTCCTGGAAAAATTCATAGAGTGTTCGAGAGATATATAAACCATAGCGTGGAATGCCTGAAATCGGCAGAGGGTTGATGTTCATCACGTTGCACTTAACTTACGGAGTTTTCAGTGTTTTTGCTGCAATTCCAAGAAACCTATTGAATCGCTAATAATAATTATCTATTAAAAATATCCACCATTACAGGCAATAATACCAAAGGTTGATATTTCACCATTAATGCGTTTATGTCTCAATTTACTCCTTCGGCAACCCTGAAACTATCAGGGTTGTTGTAGAAAAAGTGAGTTCCCCACGTTTTGTTTACCTTAGATGCAAGCCAAAATTTAAGTTAATACCCTTTTATAAATCGACAAAATATTATGGAATTTTGAATTCCTTACATTACTTCCTATTGCAGAACTTAATTTAAGCCTCTATTATTAGCCCAACAAGCCAACCATCAATATAAGTTTGAGATTACTAAAATGAGCGAAGCACTTAAAATTCTGAACAACATCCGTACTCTTCGTGCACAAGCCAGAGAATGTACCCTGGAAACGCTGGAAGAAATGCTGGAAAAATTAGAAGTTGTTGTTAACGAACGCCGTGAAGAAGATAACGCTGCTGCTGCAGAAATTGAAGAGCGTACTCGTAAACTGCAACAATACCGTGAAATGCTAATTGCTGACGGCATTGATCCTAATGAATTACTGAATAGCATGGCTGCTGTTAAAACTGCAGGCAAAGCAAAACGCGCTGCACGTCCAGCTAAATATCAGTACATCGACGAAAACGGCGAAAGCAAAACCTGGACTGGCCAGGGCCGTACTCCAGCTGTAATCAAAAAAGCAATGGAAGAGCAAGGCAAGAAACTGGAAGACTTCCTGATCGCCTAATTTTCGCTTTTAGTGCTGCTTATTAAATCCCGCTTCGGCGGGATTTTTATTTTGGGTACATCATTAGCAAAATCTTTGTTGCTACAAATAGCGCTCATAAAAAAGGAAGCCAGGCTTCCTTTTTCTTTTAACTTCTCAGCAATCTCAGCATCAGCTGACTTTATAGAATGCCTTATACCAGTCTACAAAGCGCTGTACGCCATCCTGAACCGATGTCTGTGGTTTAAAGCCAATGACATCATACAACGCCTTCGTGTCCGCACTGGTCTCCAGAACGTCTCCTGGCTGCATAGGCATCATATTCTTCTGGGCAACCTTACCTAACGAGGTTTCAAGCGCAGTAATATAATCCATTAACGTAACTGGATTACTGTTCCCAATATTATAAACTCGATAAGGCGCTGAGCTTGTCGCCGGAGTTCCTTCCTCTACTGTCCACATGGCATCGGCTTGTGGAATGACATCCTGCAAACGAACAATCGCCTCTGCAATATCATCAATATAAGTGAAGTCACGACGCATTTGCCCATGATTATAAACGTCGATACTCTTTCCTTCGACAATCGCACGGGTAAATTTAAATAACGCCATATCCGGGCGGCCCCATGGACCATAAACGGTGAAAAAACGCAAGCCGGTCGTCGGTAACCCATATAAGTGAGAGTACGTATGCGACATCAACTCGTTAGCTTTTTTGGTTGCCGCATATAATGATATTGGATGATCAACAGTGTCATCAGTTGAGAATGGAAGTTTGCGATTTAGCCCATATACTGAACTTGACGAAGCATATAACAGATGCCCCACTTTATTATGGCGACAACCTTCAAGAACATTTAAATGCCCCACAAGGTTTGAATCGGCATAGGCGTGAGGGTTATCGATGGAATAACGTACACCTGCTTGAGCAGCAAGGTGAATCACACGATCAAATTTCTCTTTGGCAAATAACTCTGCCATGGCATTACGATCGGCAAGGTCAATTTTATCGAAACGGAATGAAGAATGTGGTGCGAGAAGATCAAGGCGAGCTTGTTTAAGATTGACATCGTAATAGTCATTCAGGTTATCGATACCGATAACCTGGTGACCGGCTGCCAGCAGACGTTCACTGACATGAAATCCAATAAAGCCTGCACTGCCGGTAACCAAAAATTTCATATAATCCTCATTTATACCCGTCATACTTCAAACTGCATCTTTGTTGGTTTTGTGAACTTACCCGAATCACTTACTGATGTAAGTTCATCGGGATGTGTTCACTTGCCGCCGCGATGCAGCTTGAATTATTTAGGATATATTACGCAATATTGATGGACGCTCCGCGGCCGATTGCATAATAAACAAAGCCGCGTTTGTTAAGTCTCTCAGGATCATACAGGTTACGACCGTCAAAGATAACTGGTTGCTTTAGGGATTTCTTGATTGCATCAAAATCAGGTGCACGGAAACTTTGCCACTCAGTACAAATAACCAGAGCATCTGCATCTTGTAATGCAGCTTCTTTAGTTCCCATCAATTTCAGATCTGGGCGATGTCCGTAAATGCGCTGAGCTTCGTCCATTGCTTCCGGGTCATACGCCTGCACCTGAGCACCGCGTTCCCACAGCGCTTCCATCAGGACGCGGCTAGAGGCTTCACGCATATCGTCGGTATTCGGTTTGAAGGAAAGTCCCCACAGCGCGAAGGTTTTACCTTTCAGATCTTCACCGAAATGACGAGTAATAAACTCAGGGAGTTTTAACTTCTGGTCGTGGTTGACCTCTTCTACCGCTTGCAGAATACGTGGCGTGTAGCCAATCTGCTGAGCGGTACGAATCAGAGCCTGCACATCTTTAGGGAAGCAGGAGCCACCATAACCACAGCCAGGGTAAATAAAGCTGTAGCCGATGCGGGAGTCTGAACCAATACCCATACGCACTTTTTCGATATCTGCGCCCAGGCGTTCTGCCAGGTTAGAGATTTCGTTCATAAAGCTAATTTTAGTCGCCAGCATGCAGTTAGCGGCGTACTTGGTCAGCTCGGCACTACGGATATCCATCAGGATCATGCGATCGTGGTTACGGTTGAACGGTTCGTATAGTTCACGCAGCAAATCCACCACATCATCGTTATCAGTACCAATAACGATACGCTCAGGGCGCATACAGTCAGAAACTGCCGCACCTTCTTTCAGGAATTCAGGGTTAGAAACCACATCAAATGGAATGTCTACGCCACGGGCTTTCAGCGTCTCTTCCATTACGTTGCGCACTTTGTCTGCGGTTCCGACAGGAACGGTAGATTTATCGAGCACAACTTTGTGGGATGTCATGTGCTGCGCGATAGTACGCGCCACAGCGGTGACATATTTCAGGTCAGCAGAACCGTCTTCATCCGGTGGCGTACCAACGGCAATAAATTGCATTTCACCATGATGGACGCCCAATTCAGCATCGGTGCTGAACTGTAAACGGCCTTCTTCATAGTTTTTCTTCACCAGCGGCGTTAAGCCGGGTTCAAAAATTGGGATCACGCCGTTTTTCAGATTTTCGACTTTCTTCGCATCGACATCTATGCACATTACATCGTGACCAACTTCCGCAAGCACTGCTGCCTGAACAAGTCCAACATAGCCGATACCAAATACAGTAACTTTCATCTTTCTATCCTGCGTTGAAATGAATTACTTTTTCGCGCCAACTGTCTCTTCTAGCCAGGCTTTGAAATCTGCGCCCAAAGTGCTGTGACGGATACCGTACTCCACAAACGCCTGCATATAACCGAGTTTGTTACCACAGTCATGGCTCACGCCTCTCATGTGATAAGCTTCAACAGTCTGTTTTTCCATCAACATAGCAATGGAGTCAGTCAGCTGAATTTCATCACCTGCACCTGGAGGTGTTTTGGACAGCAGCGGCCAAATATCAGCAGTCAGCACATAACGGCCTACAACTGCAAGATTAGATGGTGCAACGTTGGCTTTAGGTTTCTCAACGATACCGACCATTGGCACGCTATCGCCTTCGTTTAACTCAACACCTTTACAGTCAACAACACCGTAAGCGGTAACATCTTCTACCGGCTCAACCATGATTTGGCTGTTGCCCGTAGCGTCAAAACGTTTGATCATTTCTGCCAGGTTATCCTGGGAAAGATCGGATTCGAACTCATCGAGAATTACATCTGGCAGAATAACGGCTACTGGCTCATCACCCACCACCGGGTGCGCGCACAAAACAGCGTGACCCAAACCTTTCGCCAGGCCCTGACGAACCTGCATAATAGTGACATGCGGAGGGCAAATAGCCTGGACTTCATCCAGCAACTGGCGCTTAACACGTTTTTCCAGCATGGCTTCAAGTTCAAAGCTGGTATCGAAGTGGTTTTCGATGGAGTTTTTCGAAGAGTGCGTCACCAACACAATTTCAGTGATGCCTGCAGCGATACATTCATTTACCACATACTGAATTAATGGTTTATCAACCAGAGGCAACATCTCTTTTGGAATTGCTTTGGTCGCCGGTAACATACGCGTACCTAATCCCGCGACAGGGATTACTGCTTTTCTTACTTTAGAATTAATGGCAGCCATTGAAAAATCTCCTGGACTGTTCAAGTTTTCACTTGCAAGTCAATTAAAAAAACGTCTCGAGTATATCAGCTTAAAAGTGAGATCTACGGCTGTTTACCCGTTGCGTTGGCAATTTAAGATAAATACGAATGAGTTGAATACGATATTACCACCAGCAATGATAGGGGAGAAAACCTAAATGATTTCAACCATTCAAATGCTCACTCCGCAGACAACATCAGGCGTAATCTCCCGCCCGTCCCCCATACCTGACACTGCCAGGACTCACAACGCTGGCTGATTTGGTTGAGATAAGTATTGCCCAGCGTCCCTAATGGCACACCATTGCTGACCTGAATTTGATGCTCACCGGTATTTAAGGTGGCATTTAGCCCCGCAGATACCAGAATCAGGTTTTTTAACTCACTATGATAATAGCCGACCATCAGGGGAAACTGCCCCGTGAGATTGGCCTGGCGTAATAATTGATTCACTTGTTTGAGTAAATTACCGAGCTCAGGTAAACGTTGGTTTTGTTTAGAAAGTTGTTCCTGCAATAGCCCGTTAAATAGTGCTCGTAATAACAGTGCCGCCAGCACCCCATTATCCCCTGCTCTTGTCACATCAAGGCAATAAAAAGCCAGGTCGTTCTCTGACAACGCAGCAATATCCAGAACAAGTCCTGGTTGATTATGAGTAATTAACTGGCGGTAATTCACCCGGCAATGCGAAATCACCTGTTGTACAGGAGGTTGAAGTTCTTGCAGTAGCGTTGATGCAGCCTGCGGGTCGCTGACTAACGCATCCCAGTCCTGAAATAGCCTTTCTTCTTCCTCAACACGCGAATTAAACATGTTGGGATAGAGGCAGGCGAAAACGGTTTCACGCAGACGATTGAGGTCTTTAATTGGCTTGAGTAGGACATCCTGTACCCCAAAGCGCAACGCTTTAGCGATATCAGACATGTTTTCGGTGGCGGAGATCACCAGTATTGGGGTCTGCACGCCTTCATTGCGCAAGTGCTCTACCAGCTTCAACCCATTCATGCGAGGCATAGCCAGATCGCAAATCAGCAGATCGGGCGCAAAACTGGTCATCTTTTCCAGAGCATCTATACCATCAACGGCAACAACAATGACCGCACCTAAGGAAGAGAGATAATTTTCCAGTAAAGAGCGGAAAACGGGCTCATCCTCAACAATGAGAATCAGTTTTCCAACGAGTGGCTGTGTCATTTTCGCTCCCCTGACTGGCGATAGATCAATAGTGGCATGGTATGACAATCACCGCCTGTCAGAATTGCCTGAAGATGCGAGTTTTCACCATACTCAATCATGGGTACGAACCAATGGTAGCAACTCATCCATCTTTTTCTCGACAGCTAAACTACCCGCACTTATCGCTTCCGCGGCACGGTGGAAATCAAGTGTTGAAATCTGGGGGCAAAAAGGTTGCAGCAAAATATCGGGTGGGTCACCTGCCATACGGTTACGCTTTAAGCGGTTTTCCAACACCTGTATGGAGGTGGTCATGATTTCCATGGCCGTTGGCGTGGTATTGGCACGACGAGTAGTGATTTTGCCGAGTTGTTCGCGCAAACGACCACGCCATGAATCAGGCTGCACCAGGTTTTCCGCCAGTGGAGTCGTCATATTGACGGAGAGTAAATCTTGCTGCATCAAATGCGCATCATGTTGCAGGTCGACGGCAATCACGATATCGGCACCCAACGCACGGGTCAGCGAAACAGGCACCGGGTTAACCACTGCGCCATCCACCAGCCAGTAGCCGTTATACCCGACAGGCGACAATAGCCCCGGCATACTGCAAGACGCTCGAACAGCCTGGTGCAAATCACCATCCGTGAACCACAATTCACGTCCAGTACTTAAATTGGTGGCAACAGAGCCAAAACGCAGCGCGCAATCTTCAATTTTCTCTTCGGTAATGATTTTGCGGACGTTATTGAACACTCTTTCGCCACGCAACAAACCGCCACGACGCCAGGAAAGATCCATTAGTCGCAGTACATCCCAATAGCCGAACGAGCGCACCCATCGTTCCATCATAGGTAAGCGATTACTTGCATACGCGGCACCGACCAGTGCCCCAACCGAGCAGCCAGCAACGATATCAACCTGAATGCCAGCCCGCTTTAACGCATTAATGACACCAATATGCGCCCACCCTTTTGCTGCTCCCGACCCTAATGCAAGGCCGATCTTTACCTGTCTCATTTCGCCTCGGTCTTTCTTCCCCGGTTTATACCCATCATTTTTCAAGCTGCGGGGGTGTTGATTGCAACTCAAATGCCAATGGATATATCACCTCGTGGCGAACTCGCCACAGCTCAGTTAACATAACTACCCCGCGTATTTACGCCGACTATTTTTTTGTAACCAAGGAGATGCTGTGTCGCAACTTTGCCCTTGTGGTAGCGGTCAGGAGTATAGCTTATGTTGCCAGCCTTACCTACGCGCGGACCAGCTTGCGCCAACCCCATCGCAGCTCATGCGTTCACGTTATAGCGCTTATGTGATGCAGGATGCAGACTATCTTGTTGCCACCTGGTACCCGCAAACACGCAGTCCTGCTCTGACAACAGATCTTTTGGGAAGTTTTGGGAATACTCACTGGTTGGGCCTGACAGTTTATGAAGCCGCCGCAGGTGAGAATGAAAACGAAGGTTACGTTAGTTTTGTCGCGCGCTTTGAAGAACAGGGCAAAGAAAGTGCGATTATCGAGCGTTCTCGTTTCTTAAAGGAAAACGGCCGGTGGTACTATGTTGATGGAACCCGCCCGCAGTTTGGTCGAAATGCCCCCTGCCCTTGCGGTTCTGGAAAAAAATATAAAAAGTGTTGTGGGTAATGACTCGTCATGGCACAAATCAATTAGCAAACACACGTACAACAGGACTTAGCCTGCAATGCAAGCATTACAACGAAAAGTACTACGCACCATTTGCCCTGACGCAAAGGGCCTGATCGCCAAGATCACCAATATTTGTTACAAGCACGAACTGAACATTGTTCAGAACAATGAGTTTGTCGACCACCGCACCGGGCGCTTCTTTATGCGTACCGAACTCGAAGGTATTTTTAACGACAATACGCTGCTGGCAGATTTGGATGGCGCATTGCCTGAAGGTTCGTTGCGCGAACTGATTCCTGCGGGCCGTCGCCGCGTGGTGATTCTGGTCACCAAAGAAGCGCACTGCTTAGGTGACCTGTTAATGAAAGCTAACTACGGCGGCCTGGATGTCGAAATCGCTGCGGTAATTGGTAACCACGAGACTTTGCGTACCCTGGTTGAACGTTTTGATATTCCGTTCGAACTGGTGAGCCATGAAGGGCTGACGCGTGAAGATCACGATAAACAGATGGCTGACGCTATTGAAGCGCACAAACCTGATTATGTGGTACTGGCTAAATACATGCGCGTGTTAACTCCTGAATTTGTTTCACGCTTCCCGAACCAGATTATCAATATCCACCACTCATTCCTGCCTGCATTTATCGGTGCTCGTCCTTATCACCAGGCCTATGAACGCGGAGTGAAGATCATCGGTGCCACTGCGCACTATGTGAATGACAATCTGGATGAAGGCCCAATCATCATGCAAGATGTTATTCACGTCGATCACACCTACACTGCAGAAGATATGATGCGTGCCGGGCGTGATGTTGAGAAAAATGTTCTCAGCCGCGCACTGTATCAAGTACTGGCCCAGCGTGTGTTTGTATACGGTAATCGCACGATTATTCTGTAGATCAATCATGTAATTGCTTAGGTTTGCGACGTTACGTGTAAAAAAACGGCAAACGATTCATTTTCTTACAGTGAATGCTTTACAGCGGCGCTTCATTTGATATGATGCGCCCCGCTTCCAGACGAAGGAGGCGAGTAAGAAAGCCAACAAAATGTTATACCCCTGGCGGGGTTCCCGAGCGGCCAAAGGGAGCAGACTGTAAATCTGCCGTCATCGACTTCGAAGGTTCGAATCCTTCCCCCGCCACCATTCTTAACCACTGGCTGTGGTTAAGACGATAAGCTCTCATCAACATGAGCACTTATCAAAATTCAGTAGTACCTATACCCCTGGCGGGGTTCCCGAGCGGCCAAAGGGAGCAGACTGTAAATCTGCCGTCATCGACTTCGAAGGTTCGAATCCTTCCCCCGCCACCATCTTCTGGTAATACCTCCAAACAAATCCAAATCGCACAAACTTTCATATTCCCGTTGGGGAAGAAGTGTAGGCTGGTAATAGCTGTCTTTACATCGCAGGCAATCGCCGCGTAACTGGCGAACTTTTCACAATCGCCGTATTAGACTGAGCCTGTTCGGCAAGCCCATCGAGCAGCGTGTCCAACTGCGCAATATCTTTTACTACCAGTCTCACCACAAAACAGTCTTCTCCAGTCACTTTGTCACACTCAATGCATTGGGGCATGGCTTGCAGATATTTTTCCACCTTCTGCAGCATTCCTGGCAGCGGTTTCACTCTGACCAGAGCCTGCAATGTATACCCCAGCGCCGCCAGATTCACTCGCGCGCTATAGCCCTGAATAATCCCCCGCTCTTCTAAACGCTTCAGTCGCTCTGCCGTACTCGGCGAGGTTAGCCCCACTCGCGCACTCAGTACTTTAAGCGACAACCTGGCATCCTGCGCCAGGCAGGTCACAATCGCCCGGTCGATATCATCAATAAGGAATTCCATCTAATTTACCTTCATAAAAAAAGAAATTATCTCTTTTTACCTTACAACAACTCTGTAAAGCACACGTCGATTTTTTCACAATAGAGACATCTGATTCGGGAGGTTTCTATGAGTGAATTTAAAACGGGTATCTGGCAAATGTGCCTGGCAATGCTTATTTCAGGCTCCATTGGCGCATTTGTATTGTTGTCAGGTTTACCCGTTATTGACGTCGTATTCTGGCGTTGTGCGATCGGCGCTGCAGCGCTTGGATTTTTTATCCTGGTGAGCAAACAGCCTTTCAGCCACTTTACACGTCGCACGTTATTGCTGTCCGTAATCGGCGGGGTGGCTTTGGTCATCAACTGGTTACTGCTGTTCGCCGCCTACGACCAGATTTCCATCGGCATGTCGACCGTGGTCTACAATACCCAGCCGTTCATGCTGGTTCTGATAAGCATTTTAATGGGTGAGCGGGTGACACTGATAAAGTGGGGTTGGCTGCTGCTGGCGTTTATCGGCGTGGCGATTCTACTTTCTAGTGAGCTTATTAAGGCGCATAACGCTAACTTGATAACAGGTATTGCCATGGCGCTTGGTGCCGCTTTCTTCTACGCGTTGACGGCAATCATCACCCGCAAATTACGCCCTCTTCCACCGCAACATATTGCCTTTATCCAGGTGCTGGTTGGTGTGGTTATATTGTTGCCGCTGGCCCATTTCGTCACTCTCTCGGAAAGTTTCCCATGGGGAATTTTACTGACGCTCGGAATCGTTCACACCGGAGTGATGTACCAGTTGCTTTATAGCGCGATTCAGAAACTACCAACGCCGATCATCGGCTCACTCTCTTTTATTTATCCTTTGGTGGCGGTCACAGTAGATAGCCTGATGTTTGGTCATACGTTGAGCGTGGTGCAATTTATCGGGGGTGCGCTGATTTTGCTGGCTGCGGCAGGAAATAATCTCGGCTGGGGCACAAAAGAAAAGGCCCTGCTCTCGCAGGGCCTGGAACAAAAAACGCGATAATTAGCGGCGTGCGCGAACAACCTGATACTTACGCGTCAAATACTCAACCGGTGCACTCCACACGTGCACCAGACGGGTGAACGGGAACAATAAGAACAACGTCATCCCCAACACCAAATGCACGCGGAAGATAAACGCCACGCCATCCAGGTGCTCAGATGCACCACCGTGGAATGTCACCACCGCCTGCGCCCAGCCCACTAATTTCATCATTTCGCTGCCATCCATATGCTGCGCTGAGAATGGAATGCTAAACAGACCGAGCAGGCACTGAATGACCAACAGGCTAAGAATCAGAATATCCGCCACGCTCGATGTCGCACGGATACGTGGATTAAACAGACGGCGCTTGAGCAACAAGAAGCCACCCACCAGCGTCATCACACCGCTCGCGCCACCGGCAAACATCGCCATTTTCTGCTTCACATCAATTGGCAGGAATGACTCGTACATCCAGTGCGGCGTTAACATGCCAAGGAAGTGACCGGCGAAAATCCCCAGAATCCCGATATGGAACAGGTTGGACGCCAGATTCATCCCTTTGCGATCCAGCATCTGACTGGAACCGGCTTTCCACGTGTACTGCCCGTAGTCATAGCGCAGCCAGCTGCCCAGCAGGAATACCGTCCCGCAAATGTACGGATACATGTCATAGAAGAACACATTGAGAAAATGCATGATTACTGTCCTCCGATATTCAAATACTGCGGAGCGACAGCTCCGGCAAAACGACGCTGATGGCTGCTGATTTCAGACTCGCCACACCCTGCGTCTGCCACAAATTTCACCTGCTCTTCTTCCCACACCGCATCCAGCGCCTGCGGCGTATCATCGCGGGCTTCGTTGGCGATTTGCTGGCTCACACTTTCCACCGCCACATCGCTTTGCGATAACCCCAACAGCACATCAAACAACACCGCATAATCACTTTCACGCTGTTTCAGGCGTGCTGCCAGCAGCGCCAGAATCGGCGCTACATCCTGCAAACCGCCACGCGCTTCACTTTCCTCGCGCTGCGACAGATATTCCAGATACAACGGCAAATGGTCCGGCAACTCACGGCTGTCGATTTCCATTCCCGCCTGCTGATACTGGTTCATCAGGTTGACCATCGCCTGCCCACGGTCGCGGGATTCCCCGTGTACATGTTCAAACAACAACATAGAAGTGGCACGACCACGATCGAACAGCTCGCTGTAGCTTGCCTGCGCATCCAGCAAATCACCGCCACACAGCGTCGAAATAAAATTATTAAGCTGAGCGGCCTGTTGCAAATTAAGCGCCCCGCCCTCGGCTAACGCATCGCGCAACTCCTGTTGGTGCTGCCATAAGGCAGCATCCGGGTACTCGAGCAGACGGGAAATCACCAGAAGTTCAATCATGGTTTTGGCTCCGTTTTGCTGGACACATCAATCGCATCAATGCGTTTACTGTTGAACAGGTTGAATTTGCTGTCTGAGCCGTGGCAACCATCGCCAAAGCTGAACCCACAACCTTTACTTTCAGGGAACGCATCCGCCGCCAGTTCACGGTGGCTCGATGGCACCACGAAGCGATCTTCGTAGTTCGCAATGGCCAGATAGCGATACATTTCCTGCGCCTGAGCTTCAGTCAAACCTACTTCTTCCAGCGCGCTAATATCGTGAACACCTTCCACCGTTTCAGCACGTTTGTAATGACGCATCGCCATCATGCGTTTCAGGGCGCGCAGAACCGGCGCGGTGTCGCCCGCCGTCAGCAAGTTCGCCAGGTATTCCACCGGAATACGCAGGCTTTCAACATCAGGCAGAATACCGGTATGCGGCAGTTCACCTGCGTCAGCCGCAGACTGAATTGGCGACAACGGCGGCACATACCACACCATCGGCAGCGTGCGATATTCCGGGTGCAACGGCAGCGCCAGTTTCCAGTCCATCGCCATTTTATAAACTGGCGACTGTTGTGCGGCGTCAATAACACTCTGCGGCACGCCATCTTTCAGTGCCTGCTCGATAACCGCTGGGTCATTCGGGTTAAGGAAAATACCCAACTGGCGCTCGTAGAGATCTTTCTCGTTCTCGGTACTCGCCGCCTGTTCAATGGCATCTGCGTCATACAACAACACACCGAGATAACGAATACGGCCCACACAGGTTTCAGAACACACCGTTGGCTGGCCCGCTTCGATTCGCGGATAACAGAAGATGCACTTCTCAGATTTACCGCTCTTCCAGTTGAAGTAGATTTTTTTGTACGGGCAACCGGTAATGCACATGCGCCAGCCGCGGCACTTGTCCTGGTCAATCAGCACAATGCCGTCTTCTTCACGCTTGTAAATGGCACCGCTCGGGCACGTCGCCGCACACGCCGGATTCAGACAGTGTTCGCACAAGCGCGGCAGGTACGCCATAAAGGTGTTTTCGAACTGGCCGTACATCGCCTTTTGCATATTCTGGAAGTTCTGGTCTTTGGAGAGCTTTTCGAACTCGCCACCCAGATCGTCTTCCCAGTTCGGGCCGGCTTCGATTTTGTTCATCCGTTGGCCGGTAATCAGCGAGCGTGGGCGCGCAATCGGCTGATGTTTGCCTGCGGGCGCGTTATGCAAATGCTGATAGTCGAAATCAAACGGCTCGTAGTAATCGTCGATACCCGGCAGATGCGGGTTAGCGAAGATTTTACCCAGCAGCATCGCTCGGTTACCCATGCGCGGTTGCAGTTTGCCGTTGATTTTACGGATCCAGCCGCCCTTCCATTTTTCCTGGTTTTCCCAGTCAGTTGGGTAGCCGGTTCCTGGTTTGGTTTCGACGTTGTTGAACCACGCGTACTCCATCCCTTCGCGGCTGGTCCAGACGTTTTTACAAGTCACAGAACAGGTGTGACAGCCGATGCATTTATCAAGATTCAGCACCATGCCGACTTGTGAACGAATTTTCATTTTACGCTCTCCTGTACCTGGTCACGCCCTTCACCGTCTAACCAGTTAATGTCTTTCATCTTACGCACCACGACGAACTCATCACGGTTTGACCCGACGGTGCCGTAGTAGTTAAAGCCGTACGCCAGTTGCGCATAACCGCCAATCATATGCGTCGGTTTCGGGCTAATACGGGTGACCGAGTTATGGATACCACCACGCTGACCGGTAATTTCAGAACCCGGTAGGTTCACGATACGTTCCTGCGCGTGGTACATCATGGTCATGCCTTCCGGCACACGCTGGCTCACCACCGCACGTGCGGTCAAAGCACCGTTATTGTTGAACACTTCAATCCAGTCGTTATCGACGATACCCAACGCTTTGGCGTCGATTTCACTCATCCAGACAATCGGCCCGCCGCGCGACAGCGTCAGCATCAGCAAGTTGTCGCTGTAGGTTGAGTGAATGCCCCATTTCTGGTGCGGCGTCAGGAAGTTCAACGCCTTCTCCGGGTTACCGTTGGATTTTTTACCCATCACACCTTTGACGGAGCGGGTATCAATCGGCGGACGGTACACCAGCAGGCTCTCGCCAAAATCACGCATCCACTGGTGATCCTGGTAAAGCTGCTGGCGGCCTGACAGCGTGCGCCACGGAATCAGTTCGTGAACGTTGGTATAACCGGCGCTGTAGGAAACGTGTTCATCTTCCAGACCCGACCAGGTTGGGCTGGAGATAATTTTGCGTGGCTGCGCCTGGATATCGCGGAAGCGAATCTTTTCATCTTCTTTATTAAGCGCCAGGTGCGTGTGGTCACGACCGGTAAATTCGCTCAGCGCCGCCCAGGCTTTAACAGCAACCTGGCCGTTAGTTTCAGGTGCCAGGGTGAGGATCATTTCAGCGGCGTCGATTGCCGTGTTGAGAGTCGGCTGGCCTTTTGCCGGGCCTTCGGTTTTGGTGTAATTGAGCTTACGCAGCAGATCCATTTCAGACTGCGTATTCCACGCAATACCTTTACCGCCGTTGCCGATGGTTTCCATCAACGGACCAACCGAGGTGAAACGCTCGTAAGTCGCCGGGTAATCGCGCTCAACCGTCACCAGATGCGGGGCGGTTTTGCCCGGAATCAGGTCACATTCGCCTTTTTTCCAGTCCATCACGCCAAACGGCTGCGCCAGTTCTGCGGCGGAATCGTGCTGAATTGGCAGCGTCACCACATCGGTTTCTTTGCCCAAATGGCCGACGCACACTTCGGAGAATTTCTTCGCGATGGCTTTATAGATTTCCCAGTCGCTTTTTGAATCCCAGGCTGGGTCAACAGCTGCAGAAAGCGGATGAATAAACGGATGCATATCCGAGGTATTCATATCGTCTTTTTCATACCAGGTGGCCGTTGGCAGCACGATATCTGAGTACAGACAGGTGCTCGACAGGCGGAAGTCCAGCGTCACCACCAGATCCAGTTTGCCGTCCAGCCCGTTATCTACCCACTCAACTTCTTCCGGCATGACGCCGCCTTCTTTACCCAGATCTTTACCCTGAATACCGTTCTCAGTACCGAGCAAATATTTGAGCATGTACTCGTGGCCCTTACCGGAAGAACCCAGCAGGTTTGAACGCCAGACGAACAAGTTGCGCGGATGGTTGTTGCCCGCATCCGGCTGTTCTGCGGCAAAGCGTATATCGCCACTTTTCAGTTGCTGTGCGGTGAAATCAGCCGGGCTCATGCCCGCCGCTTTCGCCTGCTTCGCGATGGTCAGCGGGTTGGTATTGAGCTGTGGTGCAGATGGCAGCCAGCCCATGCGTTCAGCACGCACGTTAAAGTCAATCAGGTGGCCGCTATAGCGGGATTTATCCGCCAGCGGGGAAAGCAATTCTTCCGCGGTCAACGACTCATAGCGCCACTGACTTGAGTGGTTATAGAAGAACGAAGTGCTGTTCATCTGGCGCGGCGGGCGCTGCCAGTCGAGTGCGAACGCCAGTGGTGTCCAGCCGGTTTGTGGGCGCAGTTTCTCCTGGCCGACATAGTGTGCCCAGCCGCCGCCGCTTTGGCCGACGCAACCGCAGAAGATCAGCATATTGATCAGACCGCGGTAGTTCATGTCCATGTGGAACCAGTGGTTCATCCCGGCACCGACGATAATCATCGAGCGGCCATGGGTTTTATCAGCGTTATCGGCAAATTCACGCGCAATGCGGACGATGTTCTGGCGAGAAACACCAGTGATTTGCTCAGCCCACGCAGGGGTATACGCTTTTACATCGTTATAACTGGTCGCGCAGTTTTCATCATTCAGGCCGCGATCGAGGCCGTAGTTCGCCAACGTCAGGTCATAAACGGTGGTCACCAGTGCGGTGGAACCGTCAGCCAGTTGAATGCGTTTCACCGGCAGTTTGTGCATCAGCACGTTATCAAGTTTAACGTTGCTGAAGTGTTCAGTGCTTTCGCCACCAAAATATGGGAAGCCAACATCTGCCACTTCGTCGTGGCTGCCCAGCAGGCTCAGGCGCAATTCGGCTTCTTCACCGCTGGTGCCATCACGCTGTTCGAGGTTCCACTTGCCCTTCTCGCCCCAGCGGTAACCGATGGAACCGTTTGGTGCCAGCAGTCCGCCATTCTGGCTATCCATCGCCACCGTTTTCCACTGCGGGTTGTTTTCCTGGCCAAGACCATCCACCAGGTCAGAGGCACGTAACATACGGCCTGCGGCGTAGAATCCTTCACGCTCCTCTAACATCACCAGCATTGGCATGTCGGTGTAGCGGCGTACATAATCGGTGAAGTATTGGCTTGGGTTATCGAGGTGGAATTCACGCAGCATCACGTGGCCCATCGCCAGTGCCATCGCGGCATCGGTACCCTGTTTTGGTGCCAGCCACTGATCGCATAATTTAGCGATTTCAGCGTAATCCGGCGTCACCGCTACGGTTTTGGTGCCTTTGTAGCGCACTTCGGTAAAGAAGTGGGCATCTGGTGTACGGGTCTGCGGAACGTTAGAGCCCCAGGCGATGATGTAGCTGGAGTTATACCAGTCGGCAGATTCCGGCACGTCCGTCTGCTCGCCCCAGGTCATTGGCGACGCTGGCGGCAAATCGCAATACCAGTCGTAGAAGCTCAGGCAAGTCCCGCCAATCAAGGAAAGGTAACGTGCACCTGACGCGTAAGAAACCATCGACATCGCCGGGATCGGCGAGAAGCCCGCGATACGGTCCGGGCCGAAGGTTTTTGCGGTAAACACGTTTGCTGCGGCAATCAGTTCGTTTACTTCAGCCCAGCTTGAACGGACAAAACCACCGCGACCACGGGCTTGTTTATAGCTTTTGGCTTTTTCCGCGTCGTTGATGATGGAAGCCCAGGCATCGACCGGGTCTTCATGCAGGGTTTTCGCTTCACGCCAAAGTTGGATCAGGCGCTTGCGCATCAATGGATATTTCAGGCGGTTGGCGCTGTAGAGATACCAGGAGTAGCTGGCGCCGCGTGGGCAGCCGCGTGGCTCATGGTTTGGCATATCCGGGCGGGTACGCGGGTAGTCGGTTTGCTGCGTTTCCCAGGTCACCAGGCCGCTTTTAACATAGATTTTCCAGCTACAGGAGCCCGTGCAGTTTACACCGTGAGTGGAACGAACCACTTTATCGTGCTGCCACCGCTGGCGATAACCTTCTTCCCAATCACGATTGGTATCGAGCAGTTGGCCATGTCCATCGGCAAAAGTTTCGCCCTTCTGTTTGAAGTAACGAAACCGGTCAAGAAATTTGCTCATCGGGGTTCTCCTGATGTGGAGCCTGGAGGCTCTATCTTATGAAAACGAGATTACTAACGATGGCGGCACGGTAACGCGCGCATATGAAGGGAGAATTGATAACGATCAACTGTGGCGGAGGAAGATTTGCACGCGAACGGTCGATATACCACCAAAGTGGCAATCGAATATTTATAATTAATTAATTGATATATAAACAAAATACCCATTATCTACATTCTGTAAGGAGTAGAAATCAGGGCGACTGGGTATTAAGGGGTAAGTCCGCCAATATGGAGGGCGTGAAACCAAAAATGGGGCATCCCCTTTCAGAGAAGCCCCATGTTGAATGGTGTCACAATCAGACAGAGATTAGCGGTTCAGCTTTGCGCTGCGCACGAATGTTTTTGATAAGCAGACCCGAAATCACAATCCCGGCGCAGGCGAAAACAGCCATCAAACCAAACACGATTTTATAGCCCAATAACCCTGGGTTGGTATCTAAGATGTAGCCATACAAGCTGTAGCAGAACATCGCTGGGGCATAACCGATAAAACTTCCCAACGCCATTGCCGCACCGGTGTTTTTCTCACTGATTCCCGCCTCACCGATAGGGGCGAAGAATACCGCTCGCTGAGTAAAAATGACCGCGCCAAACATCAGGGTACAGGCCATGCCTAAATAAACAGGCATTTGTTCATGCGGCAATAATATCAAGGCAACCAACGCCAGAGCGCTAATAATAAAGGTATAGAACAAATACTGGCTTGGAGACTTTAAAACCTTGTCAGCAATTAAACCACCAATAGGGCCGCCTACCATTTTCAAACAATATTGATTTATAATCCCATATGCCCCTACCAATGCAATCGGTAGCGCGTAGACATTTCTTAAGAATGGAATAAAGAATGTCAGACCACAATACACCGCATAAACACAGAACACGCTAAAAGCGATTAACCAGACAGTTTTGTTTTTTAATACATTACCCAAGCCTGGATTAGCTTCTTTTTTCTCTGCTTTCTCTTGTTTAGCCACTTGTTCTTCCGGGCTTTCTTTTAATACAAAGAAAATAACCACGCCGACCAGAATTGCGATGAAAGAGTAAAACAATATTGCGGCTTTAAACCCGAAATAGTCGCTACCAAACCAGGTGAACACCGCCAGGGCGCTAAATGCGATAACGGTATCGACAATCCCTCGCCCGGTTTCAAAGAAGCCAAACAAGCGCCCCTGTTGAGTGTTGTCACCCAGCAAACTCACCGACTTTAGCAACACCGGCCAGTTGAGCATGTCGCAAGTCACGCCAAACAACGCCCAGACAAAGAGTATCCCCCAGTAGCCCGGCATCGTAGAGAGGTAGATGCCCAGCAGACCCGTCGCAATCAACGAAAGCGACATGGTAAAGCGGCGCGGTAATTTGTCAGAAAAGTAAATTGATAAGAAGAAACCAATGGTCGTGACAATGGAGTTAACCGACATCGCATTACCAATCTCACCGTTGGTCAGGTGAAAATACTCCTGCATAGGAACATAAAATGCGTCTTTCAATGACGGCAATTTATATATTGTGCCACCGCACAGAACCAACAAGCTAAATATAGTCCATCTTTTTTTGGATAGCATAAGACACCCCACCCCTGAATTAGCGGAATTAATTATTATATTGAGAGCACAGTGACCTCACGAAAGGTGAGACAGCTGAATTTAAATGTTTTGGATTAATTATTATCTTAAAATAGCTACAGCATCTTTATGAAGATCGCCAAGAATATTACGCACATGCATTATTTGATTCATAGCGTCGTCAATTTCTTTATTTAATCTTTCTTCCAGTCCGGAGGTTGGCAACGGGGTTTCACTCATCTGGCGCAATGGAATCCACGGGTTTTTATCTTCGTTGGTAAAACGAAATGCCGGAGCGTAATAATCCACTTCTTCTTCCAGACCGAATGCGGTGACTTGCGGTTTATCTTCGCCCAAACAAATTAATTGCAGTAATAACTCTTTAAACGGTAATTCACCTTCCCCAGAAATACAGGCCGTATGCCCGCGCCCTTCACCTTCGTGATTGATTAACGCATCTTTGATATGCACCTGAGTGACTTCTTTTCCCATCACCGCCAGCGCGTCAAGCGGCTCTTCGTTGGCATTAATCATGTTGGCAAAGTCAAACAGCAGGGAAAGCTGTGGAAAGTCAGCCTGTTGAACCAGCTTCACCAATTCGTGGCTTTGCAAATCTTCGTGTTGCTCAAGCGTAAATGTCAGGCCGCTATGCTGGTATTTCGCTTTAATGTATTGAATATCCTGGGCAATGATTTCCATTACCTCAGAAAGTGTCCCTTCATAGCGCGGATAAAACCGCACCGAAGTCGCACCCGATTTCAGCGCAATTCTCACGGCCTCGTCAATCGTTCGGGCATCTGAGGCGCTGGTTTCGATGTGAACATCCAACCCCAACTGGCGCGATTTATCTGCAAAATTCGCAAGCCGCTCATCACTGGCATGCCTTAAAGACTGGCTTTCTCCATCCACAACATGAATTTTCACCCCTTTCAGTTGCTGTTGGCTGGCAATATCCAGCAAGTCTTCCGGCAGAATCTTCTCCATACGCATGTTTAAATGAAACGCATAGGCATGCAGATACAGCGGCAAATTTGCAGCGCGATCGACAATTTTTGTAGCCTGGATGTTGTTCATGGAAACTCCTATAAATCGATATAAAACTCTACTGATTCAAAACGCCAATATTCGATATCAACCTGAATAACTTGCCCGGCTTCGTCGGCGCGGTATTTTTCAACCCGGATAGACGGAGTCCCCGCCGTGCCGCCCATCCCCTTGCAAGCGCCTGCCGAAAGTCGTGTCGGTTTAAACGCTAAATGCTGCGTGTGCGAGCTTTTGCCGAAGGCTTCTTGCCACACATCAACAAAAGAACGATCGCCTAATTTGTCGATAAAACCGGGAGCGGACTGCGCGTTGATAAAGGTTTCGTGATAGAAAACTTTATGGTTATCAAGCGCTCCCCAACCGCAGATTTTGTAGATTTCATCACCGTCTTTTACATTCAGCTGCGACAAAATCTCCGGTTCCGCTGCGTAAACCCGTTCTTTTTCCAGAAAGCCCCAGGACGGCAAACGCCCCTGCTCCAGAGCTGCTTGCTTAAAACTGGTCGAAGTGTTCGGGGTGTATTTGAAACACGGCAAGGCCACAAACCAGCCGCGACGATCTTTACGAAAGATCTTTTCTTCCCCTTCAAGAAACAGCAACGCCTGTCGCAGTGTCATGCGCTTGATGCCCAGTAATTCTTCCAGCTCACGCTCGGAAGGTAATTTACCGCCCGGCTGGACGACCCCTTTGCTCAGCCAGTCATTGAGCATCTCTTTTGCCGTCTCTACGGTGGAATGGCTTTTCATGCTTTAATCCATTTGGTTTAAACCAGATTTGTCGTCACGGTACTCTTAGCCAACGAATGTGACAATGGTGTCTGGTGGGGTAGTTATTCTAAATGTGAGGTTTCTCTCAGAATAAAGGTGGATCGAGGGGGAATTAGAAACAAAAAAAGCGCGACCGAAGTCGCGCAAGGGATAACCAAAATGGTCAAAACTTATTTCGCTGATTTCCGGCCATAAACAGCCCAGGTAATCACCACGCAAACAATGTAAAACACGAGGAACACTTTCATCGCGCCCGCAGGCGAGCCGGTTAGCGCGAGGGATGTACCAAATGCTTTAGGAATAAAGAACCCGCCAATTGCGCCTATTGCCGAGATAAAGCCCAGTGCTGCGGCTGTATCGGTTGCCGCTTCACGCAATGCACGCTCTTCAGTGCCGCCCTGCGCTTTCACGCGGTCCATGGTCAGCTTGCGGAAGATAACGGAGATCATCTGGAAGGTAGAACCACTCCCCAAACCGGCCGTCAGGAACAGCATCAGGAATACGCCGAAGAAGGCAATAAAGTTACCGCCCACGCCATTGTGTGGCAGCGTGGTAAACAGCAGCGCACTGAAAATCGCCATAAAGATGAAGTTCAGCAGGGACACACGAGTACCACCAAAACGGTCAGATATCGCTCCACCCGCCGAACGCGCCAGTGCGCCAAACAGCGGGCCGAAGAAGGCGAAGTGCAGAATATTGATATCAGGAAACTGGGTTTTCGCCAGCATCGCAAAACCGGCAGAAAAACCGATAAATGAACCGAAGGTCGCCAGATACAGCACACCCATAATCCACAAATGCGCACGTTTAAGAACCGGCAACTGCTCTTTTAAAGAAGCTTTGGACGTTGCCAGGTCGTTCATTCCAAACCAGGCTGCAACGGTAAAGATTGCCAATAGTGGTACCCATACCCACGCCGCATTTTCCAGGAACAGCATAGTGCCGTCGGCCTGCTCAACACCTATTCCACCGAACACAGCAAACATGGAAAGTGAAATCACCAGTGGTGCAACCAACTGCATAACACTCACACCGAGATTACCCAGGCCGCCGTTGATACCCAGCGCTCCCCCCTGCTTCGCCTTCGGGAAGAAGAAACTGATGTTCGCCATACTGGAAGCAAAGTTTGCGCCCGCAAAACCACACAGCAATGCAATGATGATAAACACGCTAAATGATGTTGATGGGTCTTGCACCGCAAAACCCAACCACACACAAGGGATAATCAGAATCCCGGTGCTGAATGCCGTCCAGCGGCGGCCGCCAAATACCGGCACCATAAAGGAGTAAGGCACACGCAACAATGCGCCGGAAACAGACGGCAGCGCGGTTAACATAAAGAGTTGGTCAGTGGTGAAGCTAAACCCTACTTTGTTGAGGTTTACCGCAACCGCACTGAAGAGCATCCATACACAGAATGCCAGCAGCAAACAAGGAACGGAAATCCATAAATTGCGGCTGGCAATACCATGGCCTTTGCTTTGCCAAAATACTGGGTCTTCAGGTCGCCATTCGGTAATGAGCGATCCCGTTTTTGGGCTGTGATCCGGGGACTGAGACATAAACACCTCAAAAAAGTGAGAGTAATTGCCGCCACCTTAGGTGCTAATGGGGAATAAAAATTGATGTGAATCAAGGGATAAACCATCTTGCAGACGGCTAAAAATCAACTGTCATTCTTTATGGGTAACCATAAAAAACATAAATAGTGTGGCTTTTCACAAACCTGAACGCAGGTGTTAGTAACCTTACAGCGCTTCATGCTCCTTCCGGCAATTAGTGGGTAATCCTTAAGGGGTATGGGTATACTCCTGGGGATGGCTGAGAATACCCGCAATAGATTTCCTTTACCCCGGAGTAGACCTGTCAATGCTAAAACGCCTGCTTTCCCCCCTCACTTTGTTCAACCAATTGGCACTGATTGTGCTGTTGTTGGCACTGTTGGGGGTCGCGGGGATGAGCCTTGCAGGCTGGTTGGCACAAGGTATTCAGGGAAACGCGCACGCTATCAATAAAGCTGGTTCGATGCGCATGCAAAGTTATCGCCTGCTGGCCGCCATTCCGCTAACCGAGAAAGACAACGTTCTGTTAGATGAGATGGAACAAACCACCTGGAGTACCGATTTACAAGAGGCGGCACAGCAAGACGGGCAGGAAGCAAAATTAGCTGCACTGCAGCACTACTGGCGTGAAGAGTTAGAACCCGCTCTGCGCAAGGCACAAAGTGCAGAACAAGTTAAGCCGCATGTGGCCGGATTTGTCGGGCGAATCGATCAGTTGGTCACCACTTTTGATCACACCACAGAAATGCGTCTACACCGCATTATCCAGCTGCAGATGGGAATGGCAGCCTTAATGGGCTTGCTGATTATTTTCACCGTCATCTGGTTACGCAAGCGATTGTTGCGCCCGTGGCAGAAATTATTGACGATGGCCCAGGCCATTGGGCAGCGAGATTTTACCCACCGGGTGAACGTTCGTGGGCGCAATGAAATGGCGACTCTCGGTGCTGCACTAAACAGTATGTCTGCGGAACTGGCCGAAAGTTATGCAAGCCTTGAGCAGCGTGTGCACGAAAAAACCGCCGGGCTTGAGCAAAAAAACCAGATACTCTCATTTCTCTATCAGGCTAACCGCCGGCTGCACTCTCAGGCCCCACTGTGCCAGCGCTTATCTCCCGTACTCAGCGAACTACAACACTTAACACCGCTGCGTAATATCGAACTACGGGTTTATGAGTATGAGGATGAAGAGAATTACGAAGAGTATACCTATCAACCTGATAGCAGTTGTGAAGCCAGCGGCTGTAATCTTTGCCCGCGCGAACCCATCCTGCAACCTTGCGAAACCACCGCACAAAAATGGCGTTTAACAGACAACCATATTCAGTACGGTTTGGTGTTGGCCCAATTGCCAATTGGCCGCAGCCTGACACACGATCAGCAACAGTTAATTCTGACACTGATGGAACAGCTGACAGCGACACTTGCGCTAGAGCGGCAATATGAACATCAGCAGCAGTTGGTGGTGATGGAAGAACGTTCCGCTATCGCCCGCGAGCTGCACGACTCCATTGCTCAATCGCTCTCTTGCCTGAAAATGCAGGTGAGTTGTCTGCAAATGCAAGGGGCGACACTGCCTGAGCAGATGCAGACTCTGCTGGGTCAAATGCGCAGCGAACTCAATACTTCGTGGCGTCAACTCAGAGAGTTACTGACCACGTTCCGCCTGCAATTAACCGAACCTGGACTGCGCCCGGCACTAGAAGCAAGCTGCCGCGAATTTAGTGAGAAATTGGGTTTCCAGGTGACTCTTGATTATCAAGTGCCACCACGCCTTGTGCCGTCGCATCAGGCAATTCATCTGGTACAAATCACTCGAGAAGCACTTAATAACAGCCTGAAACATGCCTGTGCCAGTTCATGTGGAGTCAGTGTTTTATATCACGACAAGCAAATTACCTTAACCATATGGGATAGCGGTCAGGGCATTGCCGACAACGGTGAGCGCCGCAACCACTACGGACTTATCATTATGCGAGACCGCGCACAAAGCTTGAAAGGTGATTGCCAGGTGCAAACGCGCCCGGGTGGCGGTACCCAGGTCATCGTGAGTTTTATCCCCGAAATAGCCACAGGAGCAAATCATGAGTAACCCGGAAGCTTCAACCATACTGCTTATCGACGATCATCCCATGCTGCGTACTGGCGTTAAGCAGCTCATCAGTATGGCTCCTGAACTTGCAGTTGTTGGTGAGGCAGGCAATGGTGAGCAAGGAGTGCTGCTTGCCGAAGAGCTCGACCCTGATTTGATCCTGCTGGATTTGAATATGCCGGGGATGAACGGACTGGAAACACTCGATTGTCTGCGTGAAAAACCGCTGTCTGGTCGCATTGTGGTATTCAGCGTTTCAAATCATGAAGAAGATGTGGTTACCGCGCTAAAACGTGGGGCTGATGGCTATCTGTTAAAAGATATGGAGCCAGAAGATTTGCTCAAGGCACTGCAACAAGCCGCCGCTGGCGAGATGGTTCTAAGCGAAGCGTTAACGCCAGTATTGGCCGCAAGCCTGCGTGCCAACCGCGCCACCTCAGACCGAGATGTGAATCTGTTAACGCCACGCGAGCGCGATATCCTGAAGCTGATTGCCCAGGGTTTGCCAAATAAGATGATTGCTCGCCGCCTGGATATCACCGAAAGCACGGTGAAAGTGCACGTTAAGCATTTGCTGAAGAAGATGAAGCTAAAATCCCGCGTTGAAGCTGCGGTTTGGGTGCATCAGGATCGGATATTTTAAGTTTACCAATGGTGAATGTGGTGGATGACGCCTGCGGCTTATCCACCCAACAATACCAAACCGTATCCCGACATCACACGTTACTTCGGTAACAACTCATAACGCGGATCGTCCACAGGGCTGACCACCAGCGGCTCCGCCAGTTTCAGCGTAATCCAGTTCGACGTGACCTTCTGGCCTTTATCATCCTCAATCACCACCGAAAGACGATATTCATTCGGGCCGTTTTCGTTCCACATCGGCATGATCATGCTCCAACCGCTGGTGTCGCGGTTATCCGCAGGCGGCGTCAGGCTTAACGCCTGGGTATCGCCCTGCCAGGTAATATTGCGAATCTTGTGGCTGGCACGGATTTGCAGCTTAAGCGCCACGGTTTCGCCCGCGTGCAGTTCCCAAGGCGGCGTCGCCAGAAACACCGATAAAGTTTTGCGCTGGCGATACTCCATCACCGGCAGAGAATCACGTTCCACGTTGTCATAACGGCTGCCGCGTAATGAACTGGTGGTCGCCACTTCGGCGGCAGAAAGCTGTTTTGCCACCGGGACGCCAAAACGGTAATTCAGCTTCAGACCAAGATTGTCCTGTGAAACGCCGCTTTCCCCCTGTTTATGCTGCGCGGTAAGCGTCAGCAGCGGGATCGGCGTGTAGCTGAGTCCCATAGTTACCGCCACCGGGTTGCGATAACCGGTGCCGCTATCAAACAAATCCACACTGTTACCGTAGTATTTCTCAAAACTGAGGCTGGTATTGATATGTCGATAAAACGGCAGCCACGCCTGCGCGGTAATGTCATAGCCCCGCGCCAGGCGTTGTTCCAGCGTTTCATTATCGCCGTCCTGCCAGCTGGTTAACGGCTGATAATAGTTCGCGGAGAGACGTAAATACTCGCCCCATGCTTCGGTACCGAATCCGGCACGTTGTAATTGAGTGGCAAGCTGATTGTCATAAAACGCGTTGTAGCCCAGCAGCCAGTCGCCCGCCACCCAACGCTGCCCGGCACCGATATTGCCAATCGTGCCTTCGTCTTTCTGCGTAAAACCCACCTGGCTCCAGGTCAGATAACGATTGTTATCTTCCCACGGCGTAAATACCGAGGCACTGCTGCCGTTCCAGTTTCCGTGTTCATCGACCAGTAAATTGATGTTTGCTTTGCCGAGCGGCGATAGCAGCGACTCCGCTTCACTGGTTACTTTGTCGGTCAACACATCACGCAGACGAGTAAACGCCAGCAAGCGCGCCTGATCCCCTGCATCCAGCCCGTCATCAACCATACTCGCTTCGCCGAATTTCTTCGCCATCGCAGCAATTTCACGCGCGGCGGCATCGGTTTCTGGGGCAATGCCCATATCGGGAAGCTGTTCGGTAGATTGACTGAATGGGTTTTGGGCTTTCTCGGTAAAGGTCTGCTGGGTACTGGCAGCTCCTCCCGAGCTGAGGAGTGCAAATGATACAGTGACAAATGGAACAGCTTTTCTGAACATCTGGAAATTATAACATACTGTATTTCCGGATTTCAGTAACGTACAGCCTGGGTGCTGATTTCAGATAACACTCAATGTAGGATATGCACAACCGTCATAACTGATAAGACAAGGAGAGAAAATGCAGAAGATTGTGATTATTACCAATGGGGCTGCTTACGGCAGCGAATCTCTGTTTAACAGCCTGCGCCTGGCGATTGCGCTATGTGACCAGCAGCCACAACCAGAAGTGAAATTGTTTTTGATGTCTGATGCGGTGACTGCCGGATTAAGCGGTCAGAAACCGGCTGAAGGTTATAACATCCAGCAAATGCTGGAGATTTTAACCGCGCAAAATGTGCCGGTGAAATTGTGTAAGACCTGCACCGACGGGCGTGGCATCACGTCATTACCGCTGGCTGATGGTGTGGAAATTGGCACGTTGGTGGAATTAGCTCAGTGGACATTGAGTGCGGATAAGGTTTTAACGTTCTAATAAACGAGCTTATAACTCTGGCCTGAAACCAAATTTAATGATGACCTGACGCTAATTATCCGTATAAAAAACCATCAGCTGAATGGTTTCAGGTACATCTGCATTTTTGTTTAATCCTTATGGCATTTTTTGATCAAAGTCAGCATTTGTGAGGCTGGGGTCTGGTGTTATGCATGAAGTGTAATTTGTGAGCAGCATCACTGATTGCAAGGATAACCCGGCGCATGGATGTCTAACTTTGATGTGATAGCGGAGTATAAAAATGCCAGTAGTGAAAGCCAGTTTGCATCTTTTTGGCGGTGACACAGTGGTGGTTCACTGTTCAAACAAAAGCCATATTCATTTGATGAGCGACACCAGTTCTGCGGGTAAACCACAAGCTGATATTCTTAGCGTGGAAGATAAGCAGACTGCTTACTTGACGGTGCCGTACAGCGGGACGTGGAAAGTGTTGATTGATAGCCACAGTAAATCGCTTGAGCACTCAATCAGTTATGTAGCAGCATAAAAACCTCATCCCGGCCCTCTTTTTGAGGGCTACTTTTTTGCAGGATGAGGCTCAGAAATGGTCAGGCAAAGCCGGGCTGCAACTCCCCATCCTCACCTTTCGGTTGCAACCAGTCTCTGACTTTATTCACCAGTTCATCAAGACAATCATCGTGCATGCCCCGCTTTATCAGTTCTTGTTCAAGTGAGAACAGATACTGTGCGTTGGTACCCAATGGACCACTGGCGGCGGCAATCAACGGCGCGATAATGTCAGCACGCGTGTCAGCTTCATAGAGTGGATGACGCGGGTCCATAATAAACACCAGCGCATTCACCACGCGACTATCATCCAGCTCGAGTTTGCACCAGGTAGGCAAATAACAGCCGGTGATCATTTCACGCTTCCACACCAGCGTCAGTTCGTCTTCAAGAATGGCCTCTGGCAAACGGTAAGCAAGCCCTGTAGTGCGCCCACCTTCTTTCAGGGCGAGCATGCGACCAGGCTGGCATGCAGTTCCGCGCCCTGCCGTCAAACGCAGACAAAAGGCCCGATGCCAGCCAACAAGTGTACCTGCCGCTGACTCTTCATATTCAAATGCAGGGTTCCACATCAGGGAACCATAGCCAAAAATCCACACAGGACTGCTATCGGGACGGCAAGCGAGCGTTGCGGCGAGTGATGCCGATCGCTGCTCAGGGGTCCACAACAGCGATTCCTCAATGGAGCCAAAAGCTGTCTTACAATCTGCTTTAATTAAGAAATCACGCGTTAACACCATACACCTCCGCCACTGTATACTTCCGTGTGACTACGTCAGATGCGCCTTCCGGGCTTTTTAGTTACTGCTTACTATTAGAGCAGCATATCAGTGAACATAAGCAATTAGCGACACGCTGGCAAGTTTGATGACGATCACAAAACAATAAAAATGTCATATTAACTTGCCATACTGGAGTGTGAGGGGAAGATTGAAGATGAATATCAATACATTGTGCAAGGTTTAAGTTTTCTTATGCCATTTATCATCATCACCCTTTTGGTAACTGTGTTTCACGGCAGCCCACGCAACTTTATGGGCGGTTTCTTCACGGGTGGCATCATCCCGCCGGTCTTCTTTATCTTTGTACTCATCCCACGCGCTGTTAAACGCCTCTTTGTAGATATCCTGGGCATGAGCGGGAAGGACATTTTGTACGCTTTCCGGGAGGTCATTTCGGCTTTTATAAGGCATCACGTTATCCTGAATCAGTTAAACCTAAAGTTTGAAACACGAGGTCCGATCCTGCCAGCTAAAATCAATAATTGTGTTTATTGAAAATACATCATTATGTTTTGTATTGATTAATATCAGAAAACATCTATTTTCATTCATCAGAAATACTATTGCTGTCAAAGCGGTAAAACTGAGTAAATTTTCTCAGAAAACGCCCGTTCTTTGCTATTTTAACGGGGACATAATGTCCGACTATAATCAATAAATAGCTTAATGCCTGCACAGATGGAGATGTATTTTGACCAAAACACAACATGAGGCGGTGAAAACCCGTCATAAGGAGAGTTCGCTCATTTTCCCGGTATTAGCGCTGGTCGTACTGGTGATGTGGGGAGGGAGCCAGTCTTTTCCAGCGGTTATTGGGATCAATATTCTGGCCCTGGTGGGCATTTTAAGTAGCGCATTTAGCGTCGTTCGTCACGCAGACGTACTCGCCCACCGTTTGGGTGAACCTTACGGTTCTCTAATTCTTAGTCTGTCCGTTGTTATTCTTGAAGTCAGCTTAATTTCCGCATTAATGGCGACAGGCGACGCAGCGCCAACACTGATGCGTGACACGTTGTACTCGATCATTATGATTGTGACGGGGGGGCTGGTCGGTTTCTCTCTTCTGCTGGGTGGAAACAAATTCGCGACGCAATATATGAATCTGTTTGGCATCAAACAGTACTTAATTGCTTTGTTCCCACTAGCAGTCATCGTGCTGGTTCTTCCAACTGCACTGCCAGAAGGTAACTTCAGTACCGGGCAGGCATTAATGGCTGCGGCCATTTCCGCTGCAATGTATGGCGTGTTCTTACTGATTCAGACTAAAACACACCAAAGCCTGTTTGTTTACGAGCATGAAGACGAGGCTGACGATGACGACCCGCATCATGGTAAACCATCGGCACACAGCAGCACCTGGCATGCCATTTGGCTGATCGTGCATCTGATTGCCGTAATTGCCGTCACCAAGATGAACGCAGTGCCACTAGAGTCATTGCTCTCGACGCTCAATGCGCCAGCGCAATTTACCGGTTTCCTGATAGCGTTGTTAATTCTCTCCCCGGAAGGTTTAGGGGCGCTGAAAGCAGTGCTAAATAATCAGGTTCAGCGCGCAATGAACCTGTTCTTCGGCTCTGTACTGGCAACTATCTCACTAACAGTTCCGACTGTGACGATAATTGCTATGCTGACGGGCAACGATCTGACCTTTGGTTTAGGAATGCCGGAGTTGGTTGTGATGTTGACTTCGCTTGTGTTGTGCCAGATTTCATTCTCGACAGGGCGCACAAATGTCCTCAACGGCACCGCGCACCTTGCGCTGTTTGCCGCTTATCTGATGACGATATTTGCCTGACGGGTCAGCATCATAAAAAAAGCCCTTATCGTGAGATAAGGGCTTTTTGTTTTGGTGGCTAACAGCAACGCCAACCGCGATTCATTCATTCTTACTTGCTGGTATCCAGCGGCTCGAAGTTCTTCACCAGGTCATCAATAGCTTTAATTTGCTGGAGGAACGGCTCAAGTTTCGCCAGTGGCAGTGCTGATGGGCCATCGCAACGCGCTTTATCTGGATCCGGGTGTGCTTCGATAAACAGACCAGCAAGGCCAGTCGCCATACCCGCACGTGCCAATTCAGCAACCTGCGCACGACGGCCGCCAGATGCTGCGCCAAACGGGTCACGGCATTGCAGTGCGTGAGTCACGTCGAAGATAACCGGTGAGCCATTAGAAACTTGTTTCATCACGCTAAAGCCCAACATGTCGACAACCAGGTTGTCATAACCGAAGTTCGCACCACGGTCACACAGGATGATCTGGTCGTTGCCACCTTCGTGGAATTTATCAACGATGTTACCCATTTGGCCAGGGCTTACGAACTGAGGTTTTTTGACGTTGATAACCGCGCCAGTTTTCGCCATCGCTTCAACCAGGTCAGTCTGGCGAGCAAGGAAAGCAGGCAACTGAATCACATCAACCACATCCGCAACAGGTTGTGCCTGGCTTGCTTCATGAACGTCGGTGATGATTTTCACGCCGAAAGTTTGCTTCAGCTCCTGGAAAATCTTCATCCCTTCTTCCAGGCCGGGACCACGGTAAGAGTTGATGGATGAACGGTTGGCTTTATCGAAAGACGCTTTAAATACGTAAGGGATGCCCAGTTTCTGGGTCACAGTGACATAGTGCTCACAAATACGCATCGCCAGGTCACGTGATTCCAGCACGTTCATGCCGCCAAACAGTACAAATGGCAGGTCGTTTGCGACGTTAATATCGCCAATGCTTACGACTTTCTGTTTCATCTTAATCTCGCCTTGTTGGGAAACATTTAAAAATTTGGCATCAGTGCAGAATGATCTGTTTTTGCGAAATAGA
Organism: Buttiauxella gaviniae ATCC 51604; assembly: GCF_001654835.1. GTDB lineage: Bacteria > Pseudomonadota > Gammaproteobacteria > Enterobacterales > Enterobacteriaceae > Buttiauxella > Buttiauxella gaviniae. The sequence continues at coordinate 89,127 of NZ_LXEP01000036.1, read as the reverse complement.
GTTAATTTGCGCTTTGATCATCTCGCTTATCGGGTCTTCCGGGCATTGTTCAACAAAGTAGCTGAGGTCGTTGAGTGCCACATGTTCGCAATCGAGCTGAGCATAGATCAAGCCACGGTCACGAATTTCATAAGGATCTTCCGGGTTAAACTGGAGCAAGGCCTCGCTTGTGCGCAGCGCCAACTCCATCTGACGCTCTTCCATCAGCGCGGACTTCATGGTGTCGAGCAATTTACGCACCACTTCCGCGTTGTCTGCTTCATCTAAATCTTCATCGAACAGCTCGGCTGTCGGCCCGACATTACCTTTCAACCACACTTCCAGCGTGTGTTCGTTAAGCGTGTCACCGTTGAATGGGTTGATGAGCCACATTTCACCGTCCATCCAGTCGCCGCGTAAAATCAGCTGAGTGGGGAAAATTACCGGATTCAACGGGATATCAAGACGGTCGGCTATCCACAATAGAATAGCACCCAGAGACACTGCACTGCCCTGACGCTTGGTCAGTACGTTATCGAGCCACAGTGCATCGGATAAACGGTAAACGCCGCTGGAGTCTTTAAAACCCCAGGTGCCATAAAACAGTTCGACTAATTTTTCGAGCTGCACATCCTGGTGGAGACCTTCGCAGATCTCTTCACGCGCAAGGCGGGCCAGGCTTTCCAGTTGTGCTCGCACTTCTTCTGCCGGGAAATCATCACGGATCAGCTGCGAGACTAAAATCATGCCCTCGCATAACGGCGCCTGATTGAATTCGAAATCGGCTAACGACCTCATGACTTACCCCAGTAATGGTATTTTTGTGGTGGCGAGTTTAATGATGATGTAAAGCACCACCAGGGCCAACAGAAAGGCAAACCACCGTATCTGTTGGCTGCGTGGGCGTTTGCCCAACACGATAAACCCTAAAACGATATAGATAATAACGCCAAATAGCTTCTCAGTCAGCCATGCACCTTGTGGCGTGAAGGGATAGAAATGCGTAATCATCACAAGAGCGATGCCGCTGACCAGCAATACGGTGTCATTCACATGCGGCACAATGCGCACCCAGCGCTTGTTTGACATGGTTGATTCACGGTATTGCCACCAGTAGCGCAAAACGAACAGACTCACGGAAATGAAGACCGTCAGAATATGCAAATGCTTGAGCGCGAAGTAAGTAGCCATTTTGCTCAGTTCCTTATTTAGAAATAGCGTCCTACTGTCAGTCGGTCATTACCACCGTAATCCTGACAGCTTTGTATCTCGGTATATCCTGCTTGTGTAAACAATTCGCGGACTTGCGCAGCCTGAAGCCAGCCGTGTTCGAGTAATAACCAACCACCAGACTCAAGGAAATTGCGAGCTGATTCGACAAGAATGCGCAGATCAGCCAAACCGTGATTATCTGCCACCAGAGCGCTACGCGGTTCAAAACGAACATCACCCAGTGAAAGATGCGGGTCTTCCTCGTCGATGTAAGGCGGGTTGCTGACTATCACGGAGAAACGTTGGGTATTGAGAGCACTAAACCAATTGCTTTGCAAGACCTTAACATTGGTTATTCCGAGGCGGCTCGCATTATCACCCGCAAGTTCTACCGCCTCAGGAACCAGATCAAGTGCTGTCACATGACAATCCGGGCGCTCACTGGCAATCGCCAGAGCAATTGCGCCTGTACCCGTGCCTAAATCCAGCACGGAACATGCAGCTGCAGGCATTCTGGCGAGGGCTTGTTCGACAAGGCATTCCGTATCCGGGCGCGGGATAAGCGTCACGGGAGAGACACGCAGCGGCAGCGACCAAAACTCACGCTCGCCCACCAGATGCGCGATGGGCTCCCCTTTCACACGGCGCGCCAGCAAAACATCCAGCTGTTGCTGTTGTTGCACGGTCAATTCGGTCTCACCGAATGCCAGAATGAAGGTTCGCGCTTTCCCGCAGACAAAACCCAGCAGGATTTCCGCGTCACGACGCGGGCTTTCACTATCCTCAAGCTGGGCAATTGCCTGTTTTAACCAGTGTTGAAAATCCATTAGTCCTGCTCAGACAGCGCCGCTAGTTGGTCTGCCTGGAACTCCTGTACGATTGGCTCAATAAGTCCGTCGAGCTTGCCTTCCATCACTTCATCCAGACGATATAACGTCACGTTGATGCGGTGGTCTGTTACGCGGCCCTGCGGGAAGTTATAAGTGCGGTTACGGTCTGAACGATCGCCACTGCCAAGCAGGTTACGGCGCGTTGACGCTTCTTCCTGTTGACGTTTAGCCATTTCGGCAGCACGAATACGTGAGCCCAATACAGACAACGCTTTGGCTTTGTTTTTATGCTGTGAACGTTCGTCCTGACATTCGACCACGATGCCAGTTGGCAAGTGTGTGATACGGATTGCAGAGTCGGTGGTGTTAACGTGCTGGCCGCCCGCCCCCGAAGAGCGGAAGGTGTCGATACGTAAATCACCAGGATTGATATCTGGTAATTCCGCTTCAGGAATCTCTGGCATTACCGCAACGGTACACGCTGAAGTATGAATACGCCCTTGGGATTCAGTCGCAGGAACACGTTGCACGCGATGGCCACCGGACTCAAATTTCAAACGACCATACACACCATCACCGCTGATTTTGGCGATCACTTCTTTGAAGCCGCCGTGCTCACCTTCGTTGGCACTAAGAATTTCGACTTTCCAGCGACGCGACTCCGCGTAACGGCTGTACATACGGAACAAGTCACCAGCAAAAATTGCCGCTTCATCACCACCAGTACCTGCGCGAACTTCAACAAACGCGTTACGCTCGTCATCCGGGTCTTTTGGCAGCAACAACACTTGCAGTTGTTGTTCTAATTCTTCGCTGTCGCTTTTGGCCTGGTTTAACTCTTCTTGCGCCATTTCGCGCATTTCTGGGTCGTCGAGCATGCTTTGTGCGGTTTCAATATCTTCCTGCACCTGGCGCCATTGCAGGAAGCAACGGGAAACGTCGCTTAACTGGGCGTATTCGCGGGACAATGCGCGAAAACGGTCCTGGTCGGCAATGGTGGATGCATCTCCAAGAAGCGCCTGAACTTCTTCATGGCGCTCTTGCAGGGCTTCTAGTTTGGCAACGATAGAAGACTTCATGGGCGGTGTTTCACCTTGTAATAAGAGTTTATTTGCTAATCCAGCCCGAGGCTGTTGCGCAGAATCTGCAGGCGTTCTTCATCCCCGTCACGGGCAGCCTGCGTGAGCGATTTAGTTGGTGCATGGATCAGGCGATTGGTTAATTTCCACGCCAGATCCTGGAGAACGGTTTCGGCATCGGCACCCTGTTGAAGAGCGGCGATAGCCCTGGCAGCCAGGTCATCACGAACCTGTTCAGCCTGACTGCGATATTCGCGGATGGTCTCTGTGGCGCTTTGAGCGCGCAGCCAGGCCATAAATTCACTGCATTCCTGCTCAACGATAGTTTCGGCTTCAACTGCAGCAGCTTTGCGCTGCGCAAGATTGCTTTGAATAATCGCTTGCAGGTCATCAACGCTGTAGAGATAGGCATTCGGCAGTTTGCCGACTTCGGGTTCTACATCGCGAGGAACGGCAATATCCACTAACAAAAGCGGCTGGTTGCGGCGAGCTTTCAGGGCGCGTTCTACCATACCTTTGCCAATAATAGGCAACGGGCTGGCGGTGGAACTGATAATAATATCGGCTTCCTGTAACCGTGAATCGATGTCACTCAGGCTAATAACCTCTGCGCCAACTTCATCTGCCAGTACTTGAGCACGTTCCCGCGTGCGGTTGGCGATGATCATTTTCTGGACATTGTGTTCGCGCAAGTGGCGCGCCGCCAGTTCGATAGTTTCACCGGCACCGACCAGCAGCACCGTCACAGTCGATAAGGATTCAAAGATTTGACGTGCCAGGGTACAGGCCGCGAAGGCTACGGATACAGCACTCGCGCCGATCTCTGTTTCGGTTCGTACGCGCTTGGCAACCGAGAAGGATTTCTGGAACATGCGCTCCAGTTCGTTGGAAAGCGAATGTCCTTTTTGGGAGTCGGCAAAGGCTTTTTTGACCTGCCCTAAGATTTGTGGCTCGCCGAGCACCAGGGAGTCAAGACCGCTGGCAACGCGCATTAAATGCGTTACCGCTTCATTATCGTGATGCCAGTAAAGGCTTTTACGCACTTCCTCTTCTTCAAGGTTGTGGTAGTTACAAAGCCAACGCACCAGTTGTTCGTGGAGGTTTTCCTGTTCTTCAACACTTAGATATAGCTCGGTACGGTTACACGTCGACAGCACCACCCCACCCTGTACCATCGGTTGTTCGAGTAGGCTGTTCAATGCCTGGTCGAGCGTGTCCGGCGAAAACGTAACACGTTCTCGCAACGATACAGGAGCTGTTTTGTGGTTGATACCAAGAGCTAAAAGGGTCATTGAGCGACTGTGAGTAACACCGACGTTGATAAGGATTAACTCGGCGCATCATACAGGATGCGCGCAGTCAATAAAAGGGAGCCACCCCATGGGGAGTATCGTCGCAATTTATGATTTAAGACAACTTGAACGTAGACGACCTCGCTATGCGCCGCTAGCATAAACAGTTAACAACTAAAATTAATGAGAAGGATCCGCTGCCACTATGTTTATGACGAAAGCCCGTCTGCTGCGCCTTGCGCCACTGGCAAGCCTTGTTTTGGCTGCTTGTTCTATTCATCAACCAAGCGGTCCGGCAAAAAGTCCTGACTCTCCGCAATGGTTACAACACAAGCAACAAGTACAAAAAATCACCCAATACCAGACGCGAGGTGCTTTTGCTTATCTTTCCGATAGCCAAAAAGTATATGCACGTTTCAACTGGCAACAGACTACGCCAGAACGCTATCGCTTGCTGCTGACTAACCCATTAGGCAGCACTGAGCTTGAACTGAATGCGCAACCGGGCGTTGTACAACTAACCGATCGCAATGGTAAAAAATACGTTGCTGATAACGCCGAAGAGATGATTGGCAAATTGACCGGGATGCCAATTCCGCTCAACAGCCTGCGCCAATGGATTCTCGGCCTGCCAGGCGAGGCGACCGACTATAAAATCGACTCGCAATATCGCCTGAGTGAAATCAACTACACCCAAGACGGTAAAACCTGGAAAGTGGTTTACAGTGATTATGACGACAAGGTGCAACCTGCCCTGCCATCTAATATGGAACTGCGCAAAGGGGATCAACGCATCAAACTCAAAATGGACAGCTGGACGGTTAAATAATGAGAAAGCGTTGGCCATCACCAGCAAAACTGAATCTTTTTTTGTATATCACGGGTCGTCGTGAGGACGGCTATCATAATTTACAAACTTTATTTCAGTTCCTCGATTATGGCGACACAATCATCATTGAGCCGAGAAACGATGGTCAAATTCGTCTTGCGACACCGATTGAAGGCGTGCCAGATGAAGAAAATTTGATTGTCCGCGCCGCCCGATTATTGCAAGACACAGCATTGTTAATGGGCACATTACCGCAAGGTGCTGGAGCCGATATCAGCGTTGAAAAACAGCTGCCAATGGGTGGTGGATTGGGTGGCGGTTCGTCAAACGCAGCAACAGTTCTGGTGGCGCTTAACCATATCTGGAACACCGGCCTGACTGAAGATCAGCTTGCTGCACTGGGAGTGACTCTTGGTGCTGATGTGCCGGTATTTGTCCGTGGGTTTGCCGCTTTCGCAGAAGGTGTTGGTGAGAAGCTCACGCCGGTTTCACCAGCGGAAAAATGGTACCTTGTTGCACATCCCGGAGTCAGTATTCCCACTCCGGTCATTTTTAAAGATCCAGAGCTACCACGAAACACCCCGATCAGATCAATTGACACGTTATTAAACTGTGAATTTGGTAATGATTGTGAGGTTATCGCAAGAAAACGTTTTCGTAAGGTTGATGAGCTGCTTTCCTGGCTGTTAGAATACGCGCCGTCGCGCCTGACCGGCACCGGCGCTTGTGTGTTTTCTGAATTTGACACCGAGGACGCTGCCCGCCAGGTGCTTAAGCAAGCCCCGGAATGGCTGCATGGGTTTGTTGCGCGAGGCGTTAATGTCTCCCCGCTGCATCAGGCCATATCCGGGAAAGCTGAGTATTGGTGACAACGTCACCTTGTTTCAGACGTTGCATCAAGCTCTTTATACACCGCCTGGATGGCGCTACCCCGCCCGCATAAGCTGCGGTAGTACCATCCGCCACTGGACGCATGCCTGAGGTTTTTCTCGTGCCTGATATGAAGCTTTTTGCTGGTAACGCTACCCCGGAACTAGCACAACGTATTGCCAACCGCCTGTACACCTCCCTTGGTGACGCCGCCGTCGGTCGTTTTAGCGACGGAGAAGTAAGCGTACAAATCAACGAAAATGTACGCGGTGGTGATATTTTCATCATCCAGTCCACCTGTGCACCAACGAATGACAACCTGATGGAATTGGTTGTTATGGTAGACGCCCTGCGCCGTGCTTCTGCAGGTCGTATCACCGCTGTTATCCCTTACTTTGGTTATGCTCGTCAGGATCGCCGTGTGCGTTCTGCCCGTGTGCCGATCACCGCGAAAGTGGTTGCTGACTTCCTCTCAAGTGTTGGGGTTGACCGTGTTCTTACCGTGGACTTGCACGCAGAACAGATTCAGGGATTCTTCGATGTACCTGTAGATAACGTCTTCGGTAGCCCAATCCTGCTAGAAGATATGCTGCAAATCGGCCTGGAAAACCCAATTGTGGTTTCTCCAGATATCGGTGGCGTTGTGCGTGCTCGTGCTATCGCAAAACTGCTCAACGATACCGACATGGCTATCATCGACAAACGTCGTCCTCGCGCTAACGTTTCTCAGGTTATGCATATCATCGGTGATGTATCTGGCCGTGATTGCGTACTGGTAGACGATATGATCGATACCGGCGGCACTCTGTGCAAAGCAGCTGAAGCTCTGAAAGAACGTGGTGCTAAACGTGTATTTGCTTACGCAACTCACCCGATTTTCTCTGGCAATGCGGTTCACAACCTGCGTAACTCCGTTATCGACGAAGTTATCGTATGTGACACCATCCCACTGTCTGAAGAAATCAAAGCACTGCCAAACGTCCGCACCCTGACTCTGTCCGGTATGCTGGCTGAAGCAATTCGCCGTATCAGCAATGAAGAATCAATCTCTGCGATGTTCGAGCACTAATAGAACTCGCATAAAAAAACCCGCTGCGGCGGGTTTTTTCTTTTTATAGCATGTAAAGCCACAAGGTAACTGGAGCTGTAGCAAGGTCGCTACGGCGCTAAGTAGTATGTAATTAAGTTTAGCCTCCTTCACCTGCCTTAATGACAGATGATGCGCTCACGGATGGAATCAAAGTGAAAAACGTATCTTCTTCTGTATTACCTTTCCGCGCTCTGGTAGACGCTTGTTGGCGCGAGAAATACACAGTTTCCCGTTTTAGTCGCGATATTATTGCCGGTATTACCGTTGGGATTATTGCCATCCCGCTCGCGATGGCTCTGGCTATCGGCAGCGGTGTCGCCCCACAGTATGGTCTATATACCTCGGCTATCGCCGGGATTGTTATCGCATTAAGCGGCGGCTCACGCTTTAGCGTCTCCGGGCCGACCGCTGCGTTCGTCGTGATCCTCTACCCGGTTGCTCAACAGTTTGGCCTTGCCGGTTTGCTGATTGCGACACTGATGTCTGGCGTATTTCTAATCTTATTTGGTCTGGCGCGATTTGGCCGTCTGATTGAATACATCCCACTTTCTGTGACACTCGGTTTTACCTCCGGGATTGGGATTACCATCGCCACCATGCAGGTAAAAGATTTCTTTGGTCTGACGCTGGAACACGTGCCGGAACACTACCTGAATAAAGTGGCTGCTCTGGCGATGGCGATGCCAACGATTAATCTTGGTGATGCCGCAATTGGTGTGGTAACGCTCGCCGTGCTGATTCTATGGCCACGCCTGGGTATCCGTTTGCCGGGTCATTTACCAGCGCTTTTGGCTGGCTGTGCGGTAATGGCGATTGTCCATGCTGCAGGTTTCGATGTAGCAACTATCGGCTCTCGTTTTCACTATGTGCTGGCTGATGGCACACAAGGTAACGGTATTCCGCAATTACTGCCGCAATTGATGCTGCCATGGAACATTCCTGACTCGAACTTTACCCTGAGCTGGGATTCACTTAGTGCCCTGCTGCCTGCGGCATTTTCTATGGCGATGCTCGGCGCGATTGAATCGCTGTTGTGTGCCGTGGTGTTAGACGGCATGACCGGCACCAAACACAACGCCAACAGTGAACTAATTGGCCAGGGGCTGGGTAATATCATTACGCCATTTTTCGGTGGAATTACGGCTACTGCGGCCATTGCGCGCTCGGCGGCAAACGTGCGTGCTGGTGCAACATCACCTGTTGCCGCAATTATTCATGCGCTGCTGGTAATTATGGCGTTGTTGGTGCTAGCCCCATTACTTTCATGGCTACCACTTTCCGCCATGGCGGCTCTGCTGCTGATGGTTGCGTGGAATATGAGTGAAGCGCACAAGGTACTGAGCCTTCTTAGGAGGGCACCAAAAGATGACATCGTGGTAATGCTTATCTGTATGTCGTTGACGGTGCTGTTCGATATGGTCATTGCTATCAGTGTTGGGATTGTACTGGCATCGTTGCTGTTCATGCGCCGTGTCGCGCGTATGACGCGGCTCGCCCCTGTCAATGTCCATACACCGGAAGGCGTGTTGGCGCTGCGTATAACAGGCCCGCTGTTTTTTGCCGCAGCCGAGGGATTATTCAATGACCTCGCCCAGCGTGTTGAGCAAAATCAGCTGATCATTTTGCAATGGGATGCCGTGCCGGTGCTTGATGCAGGCGGCCTTGATGCGTTTCAACGCTTTGTAGAAAAATTGCCGGATGGCTGCGAATTGCGGGTGACGAATCTGGAGTTCCAACCTCTAAAAACGCTGGCACGTGCTGGTGTTCAGCCGATTCCAGGTCGTCTTGCTTTCTTCCCGGATATCCATGCAGCTCTGGCTGAATAAGATTTTTGCCAAAAAAAACGGTTCATGACCAGAACCGTTTTCACTTCCAGACTTTTTTAGCTGTGGCGATGATTATCGTCGCGGCGGCAACGTTTATCAAAGTGGCGAACCCACCAATAACGGTCACCAACTTGTTCATGCCCACCTACACGAGCACCTGCCAGCCAAAGAACCGCACCAACAAATATGCTTAAAACAGCACCGTGGGCGAAATATTGCGGGAAGTTGAATTGAGGGAGTTGGTTTAAAATGGAATAACCTACGCCACCCACCATAACGACAAGCCCCAACCCCATGAAAATGTTGCCGAGTAATGAAGCGTTTTTGCGTTTCATATGTCACCTCCGGGTGTTCTTGGGTCGGTGGGGAAAATCCCCATTCCTTGTGTGTAAAGTATAGACAACACCGCTTCGGATGATGTGCGTCAGCGATCACAATAACGAATGAAAAAGCTACAAAAGTTTACAAATAACTCGCTGAATAGCATCAAATTCTAATGGTTCATTCATTGAACTATTCAAGAATTCAATAGATGACACATTGGCTCTTTGTCAACGCGTCTTGAGCACAGTAAACTACGCGACTCTGGTCTGTTTTCAGGAAATTAAACGTGAGTATTAAATTAATAGTTGGCCTGGCAAACCCAGGTGCGGAATATGCGGCTACCCGCCATAACGCTGGAGCCTGGTATGTGGATTTGCTGGCTCAGCGCCATAACCAGTCGCTTAAAGAAGAAAGTAAATTCTTCGGCTACACGGCGCGCATAAACCTTGCCGGAGAAGATGTTCGCCTGTTAGTGCCAACCACGTTTATGAACCTTAGCGGTAAAGCGGTCGGCGCGATGGCGACCTTTTTCCGCATTGCCCCCGATGAAATTCTGGTCGCACATGACGAGCTAGATCTCCCTCCAGGCGTTGCGAAATTTAAGCTCGGTGGTGGTCACGGCGGACACAATGGTCTGAAAGACATCATTAACAAATTGGGTAATAACCCTAACTTTCACCGCTTACGTATCGGAATTGGCCATCCGGGTGATAAAAACAAAGTTGTCGGTTTTGTATTAGGTAAACCGCCACTCAGCGAACAGAAGCTGATTGATGATGCGGTAGACGAAGCGGCACGTTGTACTGAAGTTTGGCTAAAGGAAGGCTTAACTAAAGCCACTAACCGTCTGCATACCTTTAAGGCGCAACCCTAGCCTGAACAACCGCCAACGAGGATTTCTGCGCCCGTTATATGCTGTTTGCGTGTATAATGTGGAAAGTTATGATCATTTTATCAATGAGGCATCATCAACTCATTGAATATCAAGTAATTAAGGTAAATTAAACCATGGGATTCAAATGCGGTATCGTCGGCTTGCCGAACGTTGGTAAATCAACCCTGTTCAACGCGCTCACCAAAGCGGGAATCGAAGCAGCAAACTTCCCGTTCTGTACTATTGAGCCGAACACTGGTGTGGTACCAATGCCGGACCCACGTCTGGATAAACTGGCCGAAATTGTTAAACCACAGCGCATCCTGCCTACTACCATGGAATTCGTCGATATCGCCGGTCTGGTAAAAGGCGCTTCCAAAGGTGAAGGCCTGGGCAACCAGTTCCTGACCAACATTCGTGAAACCGAAGCTATCGGCCACGTGGTGCGTTGTTTTGAAAACGACAACATCATTCATGTAAATAACAAAGTCGACCCGGCTGACGATATCGAAGTTATCAATACCGAACTCGCTCTGTCTGACCTCGATACCTGCGAACGCGCCATCCATCGCGTGCAGAAGAAAGCTAAAGGTGGCGATAAAGACGCAAAAGCTGAATTGGCTGCGCTGGAAAAATGTCTGCCACAGCTTGAGAACGCCGGTATGTTGCGTGCGCTTCCTCTGACTGAAGAAGACAAAGCAGCTATCAAATACCTGAGCTTCCTGACGCTGAAACCAACTATGTACATCGCAAACGTCAACGAAGACGGTTACGAGAACAATCCTTACCTCGACAAAGTGCGTGAAATTGCCGCCGCCGAAGGTTCTGTGGTTGTTGCAGTGTGTGCCGCTGTTGAGTCTGACATTGCTGAACTCGACGATGCTGACCGTGATGAATTCATGGCAGAAATGGGCCTGGAAGAACCAGGTCTGAACCGCGTAATCCGCGCGGGTTACGAGCTGCTGAACCTGCAAACTTACTTCACCGCTGGCGTGAAAGAAGTACGAGCATGGACTATCCCTGTTGGCGCAACCGCTCCACAAGCCGCAGGTAAAATCCACACTGACTTCGAAAAAGGCTTCATCCGTGCTCAGACCATCGCCTACGAAGACTTCATCACCTACAAAGGTGAACAAGGCGCGAAAGAAGCAGGCAAAATGCGGGCAGAAGGCAAAGACTACATCGTTAAAGATGGCGACGTAATGAACTTCCTGTTCAACGTCTAATAGTTTTGTTACCTCATGAGATTTCATTGAATCTCGTGAGGACTGACAAGCACCATAAAACCCACGCAATTGCGTGGTTTTTTTTATTTCATCGTGTCTCACATAATATCGAGAAAGCGTATTCCCGGTGAGTACAGCAACGGTATCAATAATGGGGGGTATACCCCCATTTACTACTCCGCAGTCTTATGCTTTTCGAATAATAGTATTAATATTTTTGATATACATTATTAGAACCATTCCCGCAGCCAGAAGATGCCAGAGATATTCTCCATCGCTTGCGCCTGAAAGTGTCTGGCTAAACAACATCACACTGGTAACAAATAGTGACGCCACAGCACTTTTCATCAGCCATGGACGGGCATTAGCATCCGTCAGGAATTCCAGTTTCAGAATAGAAACAATAATAAAGATGAAAGGAAGGCACTGCAGAATAATCAAAACAGGGAAAAGCGCATCAAATAACGGACTTAATACTACATGGGCAACCTGACTCTTATCCCAGGTTCCAACGATGTACTCCTTCCAGCCAGCCCATGTATCCCCATGGTAAGCCGTCGCTGGCGAGATGAGACCATTGAAAATGCCACAAACCTTATCAATGAACCCATTTTTAAACCAAAAGATACCAAGGAAAATTTGTACCGGGATAATGTGAAAAGAGAGTTTTTTAAACATATAGGTAACATCCTCGTAATACAGATAGAGTACAGTTAAAGTAATGGCTGGATACTTTTATAAAATTAAAATGCATTTTAGCAGGCGTTTATCCTGAGTATTAAGCATACATCCTTAAAAATTTTAAATATATTCTCTGCAATAGGTAATAATAGACATGACTTTATTCATGCAATAGACAAAAACAGCATATTAATAAACCAGACATCGAACCAACCTATCTAAAAATATCTTTCAAAGTGCTTTTTTGTTAACTTAATGTAGCGAAATGCCCATATAAAAGATAAAGCCTCGCTCAGTAAATGTAATCTCACATCATTTAATTTTTGCGTAAGTTAATACGAGTATGGAGCACTGATTATATTGGGAGTAATATTAACTCAATTCATCATACAAATGGTTTATCATGAAATTCCGCGCAACCTCTCTCCTGGTCATTGGACTCCTGGCCTCACAGTCTTCATTCGCCTCAACATTTACTCTCCCTTCTGACGGCAGTCGTTTGGTTGGGCAAAATGCTGTTGAGCAAATCCCTTTCCTCAACCAGCAGCCGCTGGAAAATTTTGCAGTTAAGTACCATGTGGGTTTAAGCAATATGCTGGAAGCGAACCCAGGTATAGACCCCTGGTTGCCGCAATCGGGAACTGTTGTCACTTTCCCTCTCCAAGTGATTCTGCCTGATACGGTACATGAAGGAATCATCATTAATACTGCTGAAATGCGGCTTTACTATTACCCGCAAGGCAAGAATGCAGTTGAAATTTTCCCGGTAGGTATAGGTCAGGTTGGCCACGATACACCTGATCATTGGGTGACAAGCATACAACGCAAAAAAGCAGGGCCAACCTGGACTCCTACGCCAAATGAAAGGGCTGAGTTTGCAGCAGAAGGACAAATATTGCCTGCGGTTGTTCCTGCTGGGCCAGAAAATCCAATGGGTTTATATGCGATGTATATCGGTAATCTTTTTGCCATTCATGGCACAAACGCAAACTTTGGGATTGGCCTGAGAGTCAGCCACGGTTGCGTTCGTTTAAGGGCTGATGATTTGAAAAAACTCTTTAATGAAGTCCCTGTCGGCACTCGCGTTGAATTGATTAACGAACCGGTGAAAGCCACTGTTGAGCCAGATGGATCTCGTTATGTAGAGGTTCATAACCCACTGTCTTCAAATGAAGCAGAATTTAACACGGCAAACGTATCACCTCTTCACCTGTCTCAGAAAATTGAATCCGTCTTGCGGGATAAACAGGTGCAACCTGACGTTGTAGAAAAAGCATTGGCAATGCGCGCAGGCTTGCCTGTACAAATTAACATCACAAAATAAATCTCATCACGGCTGATCATAGGCTGGCCGGCAGAATAGGTGGCGTTGATATGGTTGTTTAAACCAACACCCACCTTTTTGTTATATTTTGTTGCACTTCACCTTAAAATAACACACCTGTCTTAATTATGTTTCTTTTGTGCATTGGCATGTTTCAGATAAATTTATTCAGAATTACCAATGTTATTTTTTTTGTGTTTATTATTCCTAATTAAACCCCTGACATGCAAAATACATAGCCTTTTTGATTAAGGTTTCTGGCTACTGGTTTAGCTCATTTGCATAAGAAAATAATTAGGAATATACATCCATTCAAATTCAGAGAGTCAACTATTTAACAAAGCAAGAGTAAAATGCTATACACCCATCTTTCCGGGTATCCCTTGCTTAGCAACACCACCTTTAATAAGGGGAGCGCATTTAGTAACAGTGAATGTAATGAATTTAATTTACATGGCCTTATCCCAACAATTGATGAAACAATAGATGAGCAAAGCGATCGAATACGCTTCTAGCTAAATAAGTTCATTAATGATGAAGACAAGCATGTTTTTTTGCGTAGCCTGCAAGATACAAATGAGGTTCTTTTTTATCATTACATCACATCTGATATCGAAGCTTCCCTGCCGTTAATTTATACGCCAACGGTTGGTTATGCCTGTCAGCATTTTTCGAATATCTGGCGTAAAAACCGAGGAGTATTTATTGCCTGGGAGTCCGCGACGCGCGCATTTCCGAAGCAGAATATTTTGAGTTCATTGATATTTTCGTGTCGGCAATCGAGCGTCGTTGGTCAGGTGTGTTATTGCAGTTTGAGGATTTTGCATTGCAACATGCAATGTCATTGTTAAAAGAATATCAGGATAAATTATGTTGTTTTAATGATGATATTCAGGGAACTGCAGCTGTAGCATTAGGTTCTGTTCTCGCGGCCTGTCTGCGTAATAAAGTATCGCTTTCCGAACAGCGTATTATGTTCGTCGGCGCGGGATCTGCTGGCTGCGGCATTGCCGAGCTAATTGTTTTAGCACTTAAGTGCCGATGGCGACGATAGAGGAATTGCTTTAATCATATAAAATCGCATCTGGTGGCGGAGGTGCTGCTTCATAGCGCGAGGGCGATACGCCAAATAATTGGCGGAATGCATAGGTATAAGCTGACGTACTACCGTAACCCAGCATTAACGCAATCTCGGTCACGCTGCGCGACTGGCGTAGTAAAATAATTGAATGCAGTAAACGATGGCGTTGCTTCCAGTTACTGAACGTTATGCCGGTTTCTTTAATGAAATGTCGTGAAAAAGTACGTGGCGACATTCCTATGCGCTCAGCCCACTCTTCCATTAAATGGGGTAAATCGGGTGATTCACTGATTACCTGGCACATTTCCAGCAACGCCGGTGCCGTAGGCCAGGTCATTGCAAATCCTGCGGCGGGAAGATCGTTTAGCACGTCGATCAAAGTGGACACCAGGCGCCCTTCTTTACCGTTAGCATCATAAAACTCAGGGATAGTCTGCGTTGCATGGTGGATAAAACTGCGCGCAAAGTCAGAGACAGTAACCAACTTTAGCTCCGCTGTACAACCCGTAGCAGCATAGTAATCCGGGTCGATATCAAGGTTCTCCAGCATCACTTCACTGGCAGTTTGCACCCGATGAGGCATAAATGCGGGTATCCATAACCCATAACAGGCAGGAATAATGTATGAATTATTCTCCACGGAAATGTATAGGGAGCCTTCACGGGCGTAGTGGAACTGAATGAAAGGATGAGAATGTAGTTCTGATTGCACATTTTCCGCCAGCATAAACGAACGGAAGAAAACAGGGCGGGCAAGTTTAGCCCCTGTTACATCGCCCGTGTAGCGGAATGAGTGCAGTACCTTTTTTGTTTTAACCATCTACCCCACCTAAATTGACGCTTATTCGACACAACTTGGCATCCCTTCATGATACACAATCCCTCTTAGCTGCGATAATTAATTCATCAGCCCAGTCAATGAGTAATCAATAAAGTAGTAACGTGCAATATTTAATCGCACTCAGAATAAAGCGTTGATTGACATCGCCATTAGTTTAGCCAATAAAAAATTCAGAGGTATTTAAAATAAGCCACTCTACTATTTATAAAATAAATAGTTAGCATGAGTTAATTATTTATATCGCAGCAGTCAATCAATAACAAATTTAAATATTTGTTATTCAATCTTTCTTTTAACGAAACATAAATGAGTTCAGATAGTCGAGTAGAAATTTAGCTTAGGCTTTTATTGAGGATGAGATATGAGTGTTGAAGTTGAAAGTGCACCCGTCGTACGCAAAGACAACTGGTATCGGATTGCGGAAGAACTTTTGAACCAGGCTGATGTCCGTTTTAACGGCAGTCGCCGCTGGGATATTCATGTAAACAATCCAGACTTTTACAAACGTGTTTTGCAGGAAGGTTCTATTGCTCTTGGTGAATCCTACATGGAAGGTTGGTGGGACTGCGCCGCGCTGGATGTTTTATTCGAGAAAATCCTTCGTGCAAAGCTCGATGAAAAAGCACCAAAAAACTTCAAGGATTTAGCCCGGGTCGCGGGTATGCGTTTGTTTAATTTACAGACACGCAAACGTGCCTGGATTGTCGGCAAAGAACATTACGATATCGGCAACGACCTGTTTGCTAAAATGCTAGATCCGTATATGCAGTATTCCTGCGGTTACTGGAAAGATGCAACCAATCTGCGCCAGGCACAAGAAGCCAAGTTGAAAATGTTATGTGAAAAATTGCAGCTTAAATCCGGTATGAAACTGCTGGATATTGGCTGCGGTTGGGGCGGTTTGGCGCAATACGCCGCAGAACATTACAACGTCCATGTTACTGGCGTAACCATCTCCGAAGAACAGCAGAAAATGGCGCAGGAGCGTTGCACCTGGCTGGATGTTTCCATAAAGCTGATGGATTATCGCGATCTTGACAGCCATTTTGACCGCATCGTTTCGGTCGGGATGTTCGAACATGTTGGGCCAAAAAATTACGACACCTATTTTGAAGTGGTAAATCGTTGCCTTAAACCGGACGGAATTTTCCTGTTGCATACTATCGGCGCAAATAAATCAGTTAACAACGTCGATCCGTGGATTAACAAATACATTTTCCCTAACGGTGTCCTGCCTTCTGTAAAACAAATCGCCTGCGCCTCGGAACCCCATTTTATCGTCGAAGACTGGCATAATTTCGGTGCCGATTATGACTTGACGTTAATGGATTGGCACCAGCGTTTTAATAGCTTCTGGCCTGAAATTCAGGAAAATTACAGCGAGTCTTTTAAACGCATGTTCAATTATTACCTAACGTCTTGTGCGGGGGCTTTCCGTGCGCGTGACATTCAACTTTGGCAAGTCTTATTTAGCCGTGGTGTTGATGGCGGCATGTATGTTTATCGTTGATATTGGTTACTGTCTGAGCCGTAAAATTAACTTCGATAATATAGCCCTCTATTTTTATTATCAGAATTAAAGAATTTAGTTATTAATTTAAGGATTTTGTATGTCACAACAGTTATTCACCTCAGAATCTGTTTCTGAAGGGCATCCTGACAAAATAGCCGACCAAATTTCTGATGCCATTCTCGATGCCATTATTCGACAAGACCCCAAAGCACGCGTGGCCTGCGAAACGCTGGTTAAAACCGGCATGGTTTTGGTGGGTGGGGAAATTACTACCGACACTTGGGTCGATATAGAAGAGATTGTGCGCCGCACGATCCACGACATCGGCTATAACAGCTCAGAAATGGGGTTTGATTCCCACACTTGCGCAGTCTTAAGCGCGATTGGTAAGCAGTCTCCCGATATTAATCGCGGAGTAGATCGTGAAGATGAAGCGAATCAAGGTGCAGGCGATCAAGGACTTATGTTTGGTTATGCGTCCAACGAAACCGATGCACTAATGCCTGCGCCTATTACCTTCGCTCACCGTTTAATGGCACGCCAGGCTCAAGTGCGGAAAAGCGGTTTATTGCCATGGTTAAGGCCAGATGCGAAAAGTCAGGTCACCTTTGAATATGACAACGGTAAAATAATCGGTATTGATACGGTAGTTATTTCCACTCAACACAGTGAAGCAGTCACTCAGCAAACCCTGCGTGAAGGCGTGATGGAAGAGATAATTAAACCTGTGTTACCGCAAGAGTGGCTGACGCGAGATACCAAATATTTTATTAACCCAACAGGCCGATTTGTTATTGGTGGCCCAAGGGGTGACTGCGGACTCACTGGACGAAAAATTATTGTTGATACATACGGCGGTATGGCGCGTCATGGTGGCGGCGCATTTTCCGGTAAAGATCCTTCTAAAGTTGATCGTTCAGCCGCATATGTTGCCCGCTATGTCGCTAAGAATATTGTCGCAGCCGGGTTAGCTGACCGCTGTGAAATTCAGATTTCTTATGCCATTGGTGTTGCGGAACCCACCTCAATAATGGTGGAAACCTTCGGTACTGGAAAACTGGATAATGAAAAACTGATTATGATTATTCGCGAGTTTTTCGACCTCCGCCCACATGGGTTAATTCGCTCGCTGAATTTGCTGCAACCGATTTATCAGCAAACAGCGGTCTATGGTCATTTTGGACGTGATATTTTTAGCTGGGAACAGACCGACAAAGCTGACCTGCTGCGCCGCTTCCTTTAAGTTTTCACGCTCTATAGGGCCAGGTTTTAGCGCGAATTAATTCTCATAGCGAACAGTTAACATCAGGAAATCCACGCTTTTGCGTGGATTTTTCTTTCATTCAGTCAGACTGCGGCATTTCCATTTGATATAAAAGTCACTCGAACACCTCTGGATATATACTGCACAAATAATTTTAGTTAAGTAATTAATAAACTCCAGAGAGTGCGAGATGAACCACCGAGCCGGCACTGTCTGCCAATGAATTGCATCAAGTCCTGGTTTCACTGAGGAAAAATGGAAAAAATCGCCCACGGTAACGCCGGGAAGTTGTTCACCCTAAAAATAGACCGTGTTTCCGGGTGTGCTTGAGGTAGGCAAGCACGGCGGCACTGGGTTCGTCTTTACGACTAACCATCATCAAATTAGCCGCCAGCTCCTTCGAATCAAGAACCCTATACACCACCCCGGGAATCGCCACCTGTGCTAATGGTGCTGGGACCAGGGCGATACCCAACCCGGCTCCGGCCATGGCGAGCACACTCAGTGAACTGGATATCCGATAAGCAATATGCAAAGAGTCGCCAAGCAGTTTACGGAGTTGCGTATCCAGTTGTGAATCCATGTCATTGATTGCGTAAATAATCAAAGGTTCATGGGCCAGCATATCTACCGTCAGACTCTCTTTACCGGCGAATCTGTGCTCGCTGGACATCACCACAACCCGCCCCCATTCGCCCACAGACTCGTAGACAAGAGTTGATTCATGGTCCGGGTAGTAATCAGGCATATAGCCCACATCCAGCGTCCCGTTCTGAATGGCTTCATTTTGAAGCTGTGGCGCAAGCTCCTGGCAGATTATTTCAGCGTCCGGGTATGCCTGATGAAAAGATCGCACATCCTGCATCAGCCTTCCGCTGAAGACAGCATTACCGGCGAACCCTATCCGCACCCGGCCTGTTTCACCGCGAATAGAACGCTCCACGGCAAGCCGGGTATTTTCCACTTGCTTCAGCGTACGCGTGGCCTCCACCTGCAAGAGCATGCCGGCTTCGGTCAGTTCGACACGACGACTGGTACGAATTAACAGTGGGCCACCCAGCTCAGCCTCAAGGGCTTTAATCTGCATGCTCAACGCGGGTTGCACAATGTTGAGCCGTTCTGCCGCCCGGCCAAAGTGCCGTTCTTCTGCGACAGCCAAAAAATACTTCAGGTGGCGTAAATCCATCAATGGCTCCATTAATCATTAAAAATGATTAATCAGTAAAATCTATATATTTGAGCTTATCTTACTTTGCGTCCAAACTGAATCCAGTCAACTAAACAGGAACTAAAAATATGCAAAACCAACTTCAAGACCGCCAGCAACTTAACGACCTGATGAATGGCTGGATGCACCGTGATTTAGGCGAATGGGATCAGTTACGAAACTTGTTCCACCCTGACGGCACGATTGAAATAACCTGGTTTGAAGGCTTGGGAAGCGATTTTGTTGATGGTTCAATGCGTATGGGTGCTTCCGACCTGCGCACCAAACATCTTATCGCTTCTCCTGAGGTGACGTTCAATGAAACCGGAAATAAAGCCATCCTTCAAACTAACGCCATCATCATCGCTGAGAACGTAAAACTGAACATTGGTTGTGAGTGTCATAACCGTTTTTACGACCTGGCAGAAAAACGAGATGGAGTGTGGAAGTTGTTCCACCGTCAGAGTGTTTACGATATCGGCACCTTCACCTTCCCTTTAGGTCCTGTGGAAATTGACCAGGCGGTTGTGACGAAGTATCCGCGTGAATATGCAGCACTGGCCTATTTACTAGAGCAGAGCGGTTTCCCACTTAGCCGCGTATTTGCCACCCGCGGCAGCGAACTGGAAGCAAAAATGAAAGTTGAAGGTAAGCGCTGGTTGGCTGCCTGATCCAGACTCAAAAAGAGGTGAGCATATCACCTCTATCCAAGTGCCTAAATTCAGTGTATCACTCCACTTCAATGACCTAATATTTACCGAAGTTATTTGTTTAAGAGTTCTCTACGTACAATTTCCGCGCCTGCACTTAATGCACTTAACTTGCCTCTTGCGACCTGGCGAGATAACGGGGTCATGCCGCAGTTAGTGCTTGGATAAAGCTTGTCTGCATCTACAAATTGCAGTGCTTTTCGTAGCGTGTTAGCGACTTCCTCTGGTGTCTCAATGATATTGGTTGCCACATCAATGGCCCCGACCATGACTTTTTTGCCCCGGATGAGTTCAATGAGATCCATTGGAACACGAGAGTTTTGACATTCAAGCGAAATGATATCGATATTAGAGGCCTGCAGCTTCGGGAAAAACTCTTCATATTGCCGCCATTCCGAGCCCAATGTCTTTTTCCAGTCTGTATTGGCTTTAATGCCATAGCCATAGCAAATATGCACCGCAGTTTCACATTTAAGCCCTTCAACGGCTCTTTCTAAAGCGGCAATCCCCCAGTCATTCACCTCGTCAAAAAACACATTAAATGCCGGTTCATCAAACTGGATAATATCGACACCTGCAGCCTCTAATTCTCTGGCTTCTTGATTAAGAATTGTGGCAAATTCCCAGGCCAGCTTTTCACGACTTTTATAATGGCTATCATAAAGCGTATCGATCATGGTCATCGGACCTGGCAGCGCCCATTTAATAGGTTGGCTGGTTTGCTGGCGTAAGAATTTGGCATCTTCAACAAACACAGGCTTCTGGCGGGATACAGGGCCAACAACCGTAGGAACGCTGGCATCATAGCGATTGCGAATTCTAACTGTTTCACGTTTTTCAAAATCAACGCCACTGAGGTGCTCAATAAACGTAGTGACAAAATGTTGGCGCGTTTGCTCGCCATCACTGACGATATCAATACCGGCCTGTAGCTGATCTTGCAGGCACAAACGCAGAGCATCTTGCTTGCCGTCAATTAATTCATTGCCCTGCAATTTCCACGGTGACCAAAGTGTCTCAGGTTGTGCAAGCCAGGAAGGTTTCGGTAAACTACCCGCAGTCGACGTCGGTAATAATATTTTCATAATAGATGACCTTATATTTTTAGTTAATCAAAGAACGTAGTTAGCGGACCATTGCTCAAGGAGAGTTCGGTATGGTTTGATGAAGTTCTCTTCTGTAAACCTGCCCTGTTCAATCGCTAAATGGCTGCGTTCTTCTCGATCATAAACAATTTGAGTTAATGAATAATCCTGTTGATTCAAGCTAGGTTGATACTCTTTTCCTGCTACAGAATTAGCATTATAAATTTCAGGACGATAAATCTTTTGAAAGGTTTCCATCGTACTAATAGTACCTGTCAGTTCAAGATCCGTGTAATCGCCAGTTAAATCACCTACAAAATAGAAAGCCAGCGGCGCAACACTATTTGGCGGCATAAAATAGCGTGCCTGTAAGCCCATTTTATTGAAATAGTGGTCGGTCATAGAGGGTTCATTTTGTTGATACTCTACGCCCAATACAGGATGCTGATTATCAGTGCGGTGGTAAGTGTTTTTACTGGACACGCTTAAACATATAACCGGCGGTTTCTTAAAGCGCTCTGTGTAAGCACTTGAGTTAATGAAGCATTTGAATATGTTGCCATGCAAATCACCAAAATTATCTGGCGTGCTAAATCCAGGTTTATTCTTGTTATGATCTAACAGCAATACGCTAAAGTCGTAATCTCGTACATAAGAGGAAAAGTTATTCCCCACAATGCCTTCAATACGCGCGTTAGTTTTTTGATCGACAATATTCGTTTTCAATATTTCAATCACCGGGAAGGTGTCGCCCTTGCCTTCAACATCTATCTCAACGGAAATGATTTCAAGTTCGACGCAATAACGGTCCCCTGCTGGGTTATCGGAATGCGCTAGAGAATTGAAACGGTCATCAATCATCTTTAAGGTATTGCACAAATTCTGCTGGCGTTGACTTCCTCTGGCTAAATTAGCGAAGTTAGTCGTAATGCGTGTATTTTCAGATGGATTGTAATTCTCATCGAAAGAAAGGCTTTTAATAGTAAAGGTAAATTCTTTATTCATCGCGATGGTTTCCTGATTTCTGATAAAACCTGAATTTATTTTTGCTTTTTCAGCATCGCCAAATTTCTTTTCAGGTGATTTATTCAGTACTTTTCATATTGTCTGTAGCGAATTGCAGTGGGTAATTTATGCCAGAGTCATTGATTGAGGAAAAGTGATTAAATTTCAGCGAACATGAATTATCTTCATGTTGAGGGGAAAGGTTATAGTCGATATCAGGAACGTAGTCTCCTTCCCATAGGATTCACCGCTGGAATCCATCGGGCCGGGAGCGGTTAACTGGGTAGACTTGTGGGGAGGTTACAAGGGAATGCGCAACCGCCTATTATTATGATATATATAATTATATCATCTTATTATCGAACGTCCTCGCCCTGAAGCAAGACCATAGCCTCACCCCGATTCAGCCCCAGTTTAATAATAACCATAAATAACCAAGGGTATTAATCGCCTTCTGATTCTAAGTGAAAAAAGCGCAGATAATGGAGGTGAATTTTATTCTGCTTTAATTTCATCAAGAGTTGGAAAAATGAAAACCTGCTGGTACACCTCAGCTTTAAACCTTATTAGAAACATGGATAAAGCCACGTAGGTAAGCAAAACATCCTTCACTTGATGCTTGAGAAGTGCTGAAGGCGGTAAAGCATGAGCTCGAAAAAGTGAGCTAACAGCTACTATTTCAAATGCAAATGAACCTTAGCCTCGCTCAAATTATAGAATTTCAATCAACTTAAACTCTTCTGCAACAAGTTCCATATCATCAGAATAATAGCCTTCCCGGGTGAAAAACGCTTTATGCTCTTTCCTCCAATATTCAAGGCTCATATCCCCCTCACCTTCTTTTCTGGCAAATTCTTCAGTTATGTCAGAAAAACACATCAGGCTCATCGAAATTATTCTGATGACACATACCGGGGCACCTTCTCCATTGAGAACAATATTATAACTGCCTATTTTTGGGGAAGGTTCTTCCGACAGAAAAGAGGAAAGAGAACCACATGACGCAGTTTTAATTCCTTTCAAGACTAAGTCGGCAAGCTCATTTGCCATATCAGGATTGTCACCAAAGGACCACGCCGGTGCTCCCGGATATTTCGTCTTCAATCTTTCAATCACACTCATTATAAGGTCCCTTACCAGATTCAGTTAATTCAGGTTTCCATAACCCGGTTATTGTTCGTGTCTTTATTCACCTAAGGGAACTATATCCCAACTCTTGTCGCAAAATCTCAGTCGAACTGCCAGTAAAGCGGCGTGCCATAAACCTCTACGAAATAATCAATGACTGCCCGAACATTAAGCGGGGGATGGCGCGCGTTGGGATAGATAGCTGCGATATGCTGTGGCTCGGTATTGATCGCGGCCTCAAATCCCTCCATCAATCTGACAAGGTCACCTTTTTTAAGACTGTCACCAATAAGCCAGTCGGGAAATAACACCATTCCCATGCCGCTAAGTGCGCTGGTAAGAAGAGATTCAGCATTGTTGGAGGTCAGTAACCCAGTAATGGGATAGTGAGTCCAGGAGCCAGCAGGTTCCCTGAACAACCATCGGTTAGGACCCGATGACCCTCTGTAAACCAGGCATTTATGGTCATTCAGTTGGGCTGGGAATTCCAGTTTTCCAAATTTTTTTATATAGCCGGGAGAAGCGACCAGATGATAGCGCTGAGTTCCAAATACGCGTGCGTGGAAAGAAGAATCCGTCAGCGTGCCGATTCTGAAAATTACATCTGAGGCATCCCTGAGAGGATCGATGTAATCATCAGTCTGCGTCAGTTCAATCAGCAATCGGGGATAGCGAGCTGAAAGTTCGCTAAGCCAGGGGGCAATATGACGCTGGCCAAAAAATACAGGCGCATTAATCCTTATCAGCCCTGCAGGTTCAAGGGCTCTATCCTGCATCTCTTTTCGGGCTTCGCTCAGTTGCTCAGTCATGGTACGGGCATAGCTAATAAATAACCGCCCAGCTTCAGTGGGAATAACTGCTCGGGTATTTCGATAAAAAAGCTGCTGACCGAGCGCGTCCTCCAGTTGAAGGATGACACGTGAAATCATTGATACTGAAACCCCTTCACGCCTTGCTACGACTGAAAAGCTTTGGGTATCAAAGACACCGATAAAAAATAACAGTGTGCGAAAATTTATGGCGCTTGGGTCGTACATTATCCCGCCTTCTGCAAAGGTGTTTCCTGGATTATACCGTTTTTCATTACACTTCACTGCTATAGGATTCTCCACCTCAACCATTGGAGACTGTTTTAATGCAGCTTTTATTTATATTACTCGTCGTTGCAGGCGGGATGGGGCTATCCGTAGAAGCCGGATTGTTAGGACCACTGGGCGGCGAAGTCGGAGACTTATGGGCGACGTTCAGTATTTTCGGAGTCGGAGCTGCGCTGACATTCTTGTTAATGCTGTTCTTTAGTCCACGAAACAGCCCTTCCTTCTTTACCCAACCATCATGGACTCTGCTGGGCGGCATACTGGGCCCTGTGTATGTCGTGATCCTCACCATTGCCGTTCCCACTATTGGTATTGCGATGACCATGATTGGTATTTTGGCAGGGCAGGTCTCCAAAAGTCTGGTCATTGACCATTACGGGCTGTTTGGTTCTTCTCATCGAAAAATTGACAGTAAGCGTATTATCGCGCTGATTTTTATTATTGCCGCCCTATTCCTCATGGCAAAGGGCTGAGGTGAACTCGTGAATATATTAATGATCATTTTGGCTGTCGTTGGCGGTGCGTTTCTTAGCATGCAGGCTGCAATTAATGGCAAGTTGGGTAGCAATGTTGGAGTATTTCGCAGTGCATTTCTGACTTTTTCGGTTGGCGCACTGGTGACTGCCCTGCTCATTTTCTTCTTCGAACCAAAGCATGCTGTGACCTTGCTGGATGTGCCGAAATGGCAATTGCTTGGCGCTCTTTGTGGTGTTCCTTACATTGTCATTATGGTTCTGGCTGTTCAGCGAATTGGAGCGGCTGTTGCTACTGTTGCGGTTATCTTTGGCCAACTGGCAATGAGCATGCTCATTGATAATTTTGGCTGGTTAGGAAATGAAGCGATTCACTTTTCTGGGACGCGCCTTGGTGCAGTGGTCTGCCTGGGAATAGCGCTTTTCTTTATTTACTCCAGTAATAAAGCCAATGCAATGCCCGCGAAAAACATCGCCAACTGAACGATAGCTATCGGCAGGTCCATTACATTGAAATAACAGGATCTAACATTTAGACGGTCACCACAAAATCATAACCAGTTTGTGGTGACCGCAGATTAACACTGCATCAGGTTATTAACTGCTCCGCACGGCTGGCTTCTGCCCTCGGGTATGTCGCCTTGCCAGAAGTGGGAAAATGAACCCCAGCCCAACCAGCACTACTGGTGTGGCAATGTTAAGCGACAACTGGAAAATCCACTCAGGCGTAAATGCATCCAGCTTTTTCGGGAAAATCCCCGTCAGGCAGGCAAAAGCCGTAAAAGCAAAACACCAGATACCAACGGTGAGTGCCAGCTTGCGATTTCGGATAAAAACATACTCTGGTGAGTATTTCTCCGCGAGGCGTAGTACCGCAATAAAGGCCACAAAGACCCATAGATAACGCAATGGCATAACCACGGAATTAAGGTTCAGTAGCCATTTATACAGGTCGTTCATATCCCCGATACCCAGCGTTGGCAGCATTATCAAAATAGCAACCAGTACCAGTGTCATCAGATAGCCATTCACAGGCGTACCCGCATCATTTGTCCGGCATAGTTTCTGAGGAATATAGCGGGAGTCAGCGTCGCCCAGTAATACTTTCAGCGGCGCATCAATGGAGAATACCAGTGCAGCAATTTGACCAAGCGTGTTAGCCACCGCGTAGATAACCATTAACCAATTCCCCAGATGATAATATTCGCCCAGTTTCTGGAAGGCGTAGTATTGGCCATTCGTCATCAGGTCATCGGGAATATTATTCGAATCGAACATCATCCCCATCGCCAAAGAGCCAAGGATCGCGCAGACGGCCACCATCACGGCTAGTATTAGCATTCCACGGGGAAACTCACGGCCCGGGTTGCGGGTACTGTTGACATAAGGAGAGATTTTTTCCGCTCCACCGACAGCAAATACCAGCATCGAAATGGTCGTGATATAGGTGAAATCAATATGAGGGATGAATGTCTCCCATGTGATATTGGTCGTGGCAATATGCACCTCTGTGATGGCGGGTGCGGTTACTGCCATCACAACATACAGTAGCGACATGACAAACATGGCGATACCGGCAACCGATCCCACTATCTTCAGTGATTTCATTCCTCGGGAGGCCACCCACATAAACAGGACAAATAGCGCAAGCGTAATCCCCTGCAAGGCAACCACACTGTATTCTTTGATAAGCGAACCATCGCCATTAATGGCCCACCCCAGGGCTATCAAAATTGCCTGCGGTTTTTGCGCAAGATATGGAACATGCACCACCCAGTAAGTCCATGCCGCCAGATAAGCCAGACCAGGACCCATGGTATGTTTGATCCAGGTACTGACGCCCCCTTTACCATCTTTAAATGTTGCCCCCAGTTGCCCAACAATCAGCGCGTAGGGAATAAAGTAAAGTGCAAAAATAAACACCCAGGAGAAAACAACCACCAGCCCTTGGTTGGCATAGTTATTGACAACATTGCCAAATCCCCAGACGGTAATAAACGACATCAGCGCGATGTTGTACCATCGCAACTGTTTTTGCTCTGACTGCGCCATAAACGACATCCCTTAACTGTATATTTATTATTACTTGCAGTAATTTATTGACCGGGGGAATTATGCACATTAATAGTGGGGACAATATAACTATATCGTGTAAAAGTTCGGCTCTCCGCACAATATATTTCAGTATCAAGGTTAGAAACAGCCCAACAGAGTGTTGGAACTGCCACTATGCCCAGCCTTTGCGGTTTTCTGCTAATCTTGATGCCGTGGATTGTGGCATAGCCAGACGCTCCAATTTTTTAACATGCCTGTAAAAAACATAAAACATCAGGTGGATTTACTTCAAGTCATGACCGAAACTTAAATATAGTCATGTTTCAAGAGTTTTGTTACCAAACCCACCTATAAATAAATCACCTCTGAATAAATGTGTATTTTTGGATAAGAAACACATCAGGTCGGATGACTGTTCAAACAATATAACGAATAATCAATAACCGCCTTGCTTAATTAGCACCAGTAATAAAATTCAATATCGTCACTTGGCATATGGTGATATAGTAACTTTTGACACTGTAACAACAATAACAAATCAACCCACAATTAAGTAACGAATGAATTACACTATAACTAAAAGAAACGCGATTAGCATATTTCACAAATTAAAATTAAATTTCATTAACAATCGTATTTCACAAGCAGTCCTCAGTTGCACTATGGCAATTATGCCATTTTCTGTGTTACGAGGATTGGTTATTGTTGCAAGCACGTTATGTCTGAATTTTCACTGGGTTAAAACTTCAGTTTGGTTAGAAAACCTGCAACAAAGCATGTTGGTATTCCTTCCTATACTTTTAAATATCATTTTTTCCCTACAATGGGCTGTCAGATATCGTTTATCTATAATGCTCAGCATTTCTCTTAGCCTGACTGTATTACTTGGTATTACCGGTCTTGAGCATAACAATAATGAAGCTAACTTTTTTATTGGTGTAAGCCTGCCAGTCGCTCTATTGGCTGCGATCTTTACCAACTTAATTTTAGAAAAAAACATCAAGCTATTCCGCACCAATAGAATAAAATTTAACTGGATTTCAATAAAAACATTATTAATATTTATCAGTAAACTGCTTGCTCTTGTACTGGTTGGTCATCTCATTTTACATGCTAGTGATTGGCTGACTCAGGATATTTCCAAAGTAATATATCCTGATAATTTTACTCATGGACTTTTTTATGAGCTAGTGCGTGAAGGCGCCTGGTTCTTTGGTGTGCATGGTATTTATATCTTCCAGGATATCGGTTTGAGATTATCGAATGAAACGATATCTAATATAGCCGCATGGAAAGCTGGCAAAGAATCATTAAATATATTAAGTGTTCCCTTTTATGAGACATGGTGCGCATCTGGTGGCAGCGGAGGCACGCTTAGCCTCTTAATTTGTTTACTCATTAGCCGCAATCCTTCGAATCGACATTTAATCAACGTCTCCTTGCCTCTGGCCATCTTCAATATCAATGAGCCCCTCATCTTTGGTGTACCGGTAGTATTGAATCCGGTGATGTTTATCCCCTTCGTAATGACTCCCGCAGTGGATTACATCATTGCCTACTACGCTACCTTTTGGCACATTGTACCGCCTCTTCAGCAAATGGTGGGTTGGGCAACGCCTGCCATCATTAACGCCTGGTTGGGCACAAATGGCGCAATAAGTGCCGTGTTGTTCCAGATGTTTTTAATTTGTACCGGAATTGGGATTTACTGGCCTTTCCTGCGTTATATGGAAAAACGTGATTATAAAGAGATCACTCTGCCCTCTGGCAATACAAGCTTTGTTCCATTGAAAGGAAATCAGTTTCAATTACCTGTGCCTGGCTATCGTGAAGCTGAATCACCACATCATTATCTTTCCGAAGTAAATGAGTATATAGATGCAAGGCGTAATATTAATGACCTGCAGAACAGTGGTAATTTTGTACTATGGTATCAACCACAGATAACTGTTGATAGTCAGAAAATTGTAGCCATGGAAGTGTTACTTCGTCATCAAAGTGATGATGGGAAAATAACACCGCCCTACTTTTTAAAATATTATGAACGAATTGGTATGATGCCGGAGGTGGATTTTTGGGTACTTGAGAATGCTGTTGAAGCCATTCATCATGAACTATCTCGTTTTCCAGGCATGACACTTTCGGTGAATATTTCGCCACAAACATTACTTGATCCTAGTTTCCTAAGTCTGGTGAGTAAGTTATTGCGCAATCCGTTGCCATCAGGGTGGAAGTTAGAAATGGAGATTACTGAATCACAAAGAGTTAAAGAACCCGAGCAAATTATTGAGGTTCTCGCTGAACTACGGCGATTGGGTATTAAAATTGCTCTTGATGATTTTGGTTCAGGCTATTCCACATTGTCTTATTTAACACAATATCAGCTGGATAAAATCAAACTAGACCGTACGCTTGTGCTCGGATTAGCACGTGAAGGCGGTGAAGCATTTCTCCACCATGTTGTGCAACTTTGCAAAAGCTCAGGCAGTCAGGTATTGATTGAGGGTGTAGAAACAGATGAAGAACATCAAATAGTTAAGAACTGTGGTATCCATTTAGCACAAGGGTTCCTGTTTCATCGACCACAGCCCATTAACAAATTATGTAACCTTTTAGTAGTTAATACTTAACTCTGTTCATCGTGAATAATGGATATTCTCATTTTCAATAAATCTATTTTTTGGATATTTCGTTTGTTATGAGAAATTTAAAATGTATGTGCAGAGTCATGGATATGTTAATGTTTATCGTTGACGCATTAATTAGCCAACTCTATACTCCGTGTTTTATAATAAACCTACGACCTGGCCGTACGAGCATGTCTTCTAAAAAGCATGACTCACTGGCAAGTTCACAATGCGCTAACATTGAAAAAATAACGCATTAACAAATATCGTCATATAAACCACAATGAAAATAATAGTTTATATAATTAAATATCCCTCTTGAGCCTTCTTTAGTCGCTTAAAAAAGAGTACGAATAGAAAAATGGTAGATAAAGAGCTCATTCAACATGAGGTTGTTCCTCCTTGTAAAAAGGATTCTAGCTTACGTGGGGAATATCACTGGTATCATTCGATTACTGGAAAAGTTGCTATCTACCTTATGTTGGGGATTCTAATTGCCTATGGAGTTGGCTCTGGGGCGGGCCTTTTCGAGGTTAACCGAATATCTCATGAACAATGGTTTAAACAGGCATCAACTAATTCGCAAATTACCAGTTATATCATCCGCAATATCTACACCTCAGTAACGGTAAAATCCAACCACGAAGGGCAGGTCATTTCCATCGAATCCGAACGCCCGCTCTGCGATGACGAGACCGTAATCCAGACAGGCTTTGATCCAGCCGATATGCTGACCCTGGTTTCAACACAAACCCATAATCCGACGTGGCTATTGCTGTACGACAAAAACAAAGGTTTTACCGACACTCAAACAGTGCAAAAAATTACCGCCGTTGACGACACCGCAAATGGTGCTGCACTAGAAAAGTATTACCGAGGCTTTGTATCTATTGGTGGGAAAGAGTACTTCGTAGGCTCAATTCCCATCGTTAATCTTTCAGGCGAGTTGATCGGTGCAGTTGTCAGTAGCATTGGTGAGCGCAATGCCCTGTTTGCTACTCATAATCAGTTGTTGAAAAATACCTTACTGATGCTGATTTTGATCCTGGGTATTACAGTTGTGGTCGTTAATTGGCTAGTGCGTAATCTTTTCCGCCCGGTACCTCGCCTTGTGCAGGCAGTGACGTTGATAGCTGATGAGCAAACTGACCAGGTCACCCCGTTCCAGAATCAAGAAGATGAGATAGGTGAACTGGCAAAAGCGATTGAAAAACTACGCGTGGCAATGGTTGACCGCGGTTATCTACAACGCATGCAAGAGATGGCGCAAAAGATGGAGTACATGGCACACCATGACTCTCTGACATTGCTGCCAAATAGAGTGGCTTACCGCAACTCCATCGACGATAGGCTAATAAGATTAAGAACTGAAGGCTGTATCTTCAATCTGCTATTGATAGACCTGGACAATTTCAAACCCGTTAATGACACCTATGGCCATGTCGTAGGTGATGAACTGCTGGTCGAATCTGCGACACGTCTAACGGACTTACTTAATGATGGGGATATGGCAATCCGTCTCGGTGGAGATGAATTTGCGATTCTTCAGAGAGTTAACAAGGACTCGATTTCTGAAGCTGAAACATTGGCTAGAAGAGTTTTAGAGGCGCTCAGCCAACCTTTCACCTGTAGTGGGCATACTTTCTCTATCAGTTGTAGCATTGGGATTTCCTGCGCACCTCGGCATGGTAATACCCGAGAAGATTTGTTCACTCACGCAGACCTTGCGCTCTATACGTCCAAAAGTTTCGGGCGAAATTGCTTCCATTTCTATTCCCACGGAATGACGATGAATCCATCCAATAACCTGCTCTTTAGTCAGGAAATTGAAGATGGCATCAGAAATAATGAGTTCTTCCTTCATTATCAAAAAATTACCAGCCTCGGAAATTACGCCATCGAAGGTTATGAAGCTCTGGTTCGCTGGCAACATCCGACTAGAGGCCTGCTACAACCACACCACTTTATTTCCGTCTCTGAAGATATTGGACTTATCACCAGGTTAGGTGAATGGCTGATCCGCAGCGCCTGTATGGACGCCGCTAACTGGCCAACGGCTAAAACAGTGGCGGTGAATGTCTCTCCACACCAACTGCGTAGTCCAAGAATACTGGACATCATTCGCAACGCATTACAAGAAAGTGGTTTAGATCCCGCGCGGCTGGAAATTGAAATTACGGGCTCTGAGCAACTCGATCGCGAAATTATCCTGCCAGCCTTGAATGCAATTCAGGCATTAGGCGTTGGCATTGTACTGGACGAATTTGGAACAGGTTTCGCCACACTGGACTACCTGATTATTTTCCCATTCAGCCACATTAAAATTGCTCGCTCTCTTATTGATGTACTCGACAAGTGCGAAGACAGCCAGGTGTTGGTAGGTATGCTGGTTCGTTACGCACTACAGCGCGGGTTGAAAGTCACCGCCAAAGGCGTTGAAACACAACAACAGTATGAGTTTTTAGCCACCCTTGGTGGAGAAGAAATAACTGTTCAAGGATATTATTTTAGCCGGGCGGTAGAGAATGCCAGTGTCGTGGCTGAACTGGAGCTAGAGCTGGAGCTGGAGAAAATGGAGAGCACATGCAACTTATAACCACTCATTTGTATCAGACGCTATTTTCTCTGGCAGTAACCATTTTAATCAGTGTTGGCCTGCTGACACCTTCCGATAGCCGCGCCGATGACCTTTTATCACGTATCGTACAAACCAGGACTATCACGCTTAGTTACCAGACTGATGTATTTCCATTTTCATATGTTGAAGGTCATAAACCGCAAGGCTTCTCCATTGAAATATGCAATCGACTGGTCGATATGCTTAAGCAGGAGCTACAAATCCCAGCATTGAAAATTAATTGGGTGCCTGTCACCACAGCAACTCAATTTTTAACCATTGAGAACAAAACTATCGATATGGGGTGCATTCCCACGATCTACACAGCGGAACGCCAAAAAATAGTGACGTTCTCGGAACCCTATTTTTTCTCCGCAACCCGTTATGTATCACGCAAAGAAGATCGGATTTCGGCTATCAGCGAGCTCAATGGCCATACCGTGTTGGTAAAAAGCGGCACCGTGTTTGTCAGACACATCCAGCAAGCTAATTCTGAGCATCAACTCTCACTGAATATTGATCTTGGAACCGACAATATTAAAGCTTTCTCCGCGCTTGAAAGCGGGCAAACTCCCGCGATAGTCTCAAGCGATATTCTGTTACTTGGGCAAATAGCACTTTCTGGGCACCCCCAGGCTTTTGCTATATCGGCTGATACCCTTAGCCCACAACTGCCCATTGGTATGCCGATGCAAAAAGATAATGACCATTTTGCCGATCTGATTAACCACTCCATGAAGCAGCTGATGTTGAGCAAAGAGTTCATCAGCATTTATAATAAATGGTTTTTTGAGCCCATCATGCCTCAAGGGATTACTCTCAACTGGCCAATGCCACCTGAATTAAAACAGTCACTTTCCTCGACGGAACTTTATTCTTATTAGCTATTATTCGCTTATACTCCACCGAGAAGATAGCGATCAACCATAAAAAAGATAAATGAAAAAGAAACACTTTCTTAACTACGTACTGAGCTTATTATTGTTTTGCTACGCCGTCTTTTTGAAGGCAGAGACGAACATGTCCACGCTGGAAAGAATATCTAGCCATAAAGTTGTTAATATTGGTTATCGTGATGCACCGCCCTACTCTTATAAAACTAGTGAGGGGCATGTGGTGGGTTATGTCATTGACTTATGCAAAGATGTAACTGAATCTATGAAAAAAGATCTGCATATTAAAGATTTGGTTGTTAATTTCATTCCAACACCAGTAACTATGCGTACCACGATGCTAAATCATAATATTATTGATATGGATTGCTCCGTTAATACGGATACAGTGAGTCGGGAAAACGTCGTTCTGTTTTCCCGTCATTACCTGTCCGTTTATACGCGATTTGGTTCATTTAAAGGAAATATTAGTTCCTATTCAGATTTAGCAGGCAGAACGATCAGCGTAGCAAAAGGTACAACTGATTTAATTAATATGAATAGCCTTAACCGTTTGCAGAAGCTTAACATTATGGTCTTTACTCAACCCACGATGAAAGACGCATTTGCTGCGATGAGTAGCCATAAAAGCTACGCCACTGCGATGAATGAAGTTTCTCTATGACAACTCATTGAAACTAGTGAAGATATGAAAGAATATCAGATATCTACACTGACATTAGGGACGCCGCAAGACTTAGGTATAATGCTGCGTCATAATGACATTGAACTAAAAAATCTTGTTGATAAGAATCTTGCTGCACGCTTCAATCGTAGCGATTTTAAGCAATTTTATGAGCAATGGTTTAACAGTACGTTACCTGGGAAAAATATTAATCTACACCTTCCTCTTTCCACGGAAATGTATCATTACATTACTCGAAAGTCTTAACCCTATTCCGTAACTTCCCCATAATAAAAAAGGGAGAAAGGTAACTTTCTCCCATAATACATCGATGCTAATTACATCAATTGTAGAAGCATGCAGAATGACATTCCGCACAATACACCATATAACAAATTATTCTGGGCCGTTTTACGTACGCGTTTTTGAGAATGGATGGTGACATCTTCCAGTCTTTTACGCACGTTACGAGATGCCTGAACATGGTGCGTTATTACATCTTTTGAACAGTGCCGGAACCTTGCGATATCATCCCGAATAAACTCATCAACAACGCCTTTATTAGCTTTGAGTTCGCGGACAATCCCTTCAAGCATTTTTTCCATGCCTTTTACCCGCAGGACAACATCTTCTTCCATTTCCAGTGACAGCATAATCCAAATCCATGATTAATATTAACACTTGGGGGTAATTCATTTACCGCCCTTCCCTTACAAGATAATAATGTAGTTAAGAAATAACCTTATCAAGCTAATAAACATTAATAAAACTTAAGTTGAAAATATTTCAGGTGGATTGGCGTTATATTGTTCACTTAGAAATAATCTTTAATCACGCTCCCCGTTGGTTATGGCATCAATGCTATCGGGTAACAAACGAATTTCTGCCGCACGGCGATGAGCCTGCATCCCTTCAGTACGACTTTGACGCACGGCGGGTTGCGCTACAGCCGCAATGCCTTGGTCGTCAATCCACTGATGAGTGCAAATCTTCACATACGCGCCCACCCACAATCCGCCGGTATAACGAGCGGCTGCCATAGTCGGCAAAGTATGATTGGTACCGCAGCATTTGTCGGAGAACACCACGCTGGCGTTTTGCCCGATAAACAACGAGCCGTAGTTGCGGATTTTGCTCGCCGTTGCGTGCGGGTCGCGGGTATGCACCTGCAAATGCTCTGTTGCCATATGGTCGGCCCACGCAATCAGTTGCTCTTCATCGCGGCAGATAACAATTTCGCCCTGCCGTTTCCAGGCTTCACCGGCGGTTGCCGCCGTTGGTAGATTCATTAACTGGCGTTCAATTTCAGCAAGCGTAGCGCGGGCGATTTGCGGGCTGGTTGTCGCCATACCGACACGGGTATGTACATCATGCTCGGCCTGAGCCAGCAGGTCGGCGGCCAAAATACGCGGGTCGGCGCTGTCATCTGCAATCACATAAATCTCGCTTGGCCCCGCCAACGCATCAATACCGACTTTGCCAAACACCTGGCGTTTAGCTTCATTAACAAACGCGTTGCCCGGCCCGACAACTTTGTCCACCACCGGGATAGATTCCGTTCCCCAGGCCATGGCGGCAATGGCCTGCGCGCCGCCCACTTTAAAGATGCGATGCGCGCCCGCAAGGTGACAAATGGCGATCATCGCCGGATGCGCACCCGGTGGCAGGCAGGCTATAATCTCATCGCAGCCTGCGACCACCGCCGGAACAATGGACATCACCGGCGCGGATAAAATCGGGTAGCGCCCGCCAGGCACATAACAGCCCACAGTTTGAATCGGGATAATACGGTGCCCCAAATGCACGCCCGGCAGCGTTTCAATCTCCAGCGGCTGCATGGTTGCCAACTGCGCCTGCGCAAAACGCTTGACCTGGGCAATGGCAAACTCACTGTCCTTGCGAGTTTGCGGATCTAGCCCCGCCAGCGCGCTGGCGATTTCATGCTCTGAAACTTCAAATTTGTCCGGTGTCTTTTTATCAAATTTGGCCGAATAATCGCGCAGCGCGGCATCGCCACGCTCGCGCACCTCGTCAATAATATTTTGTACCGTCTCGGTTAGCGTGCGGTCAGCCTGAACATCTTGCCCCTGAGGGTGTTTGATAAACTCAACATCAGCTTCAGAAATCGTACCCATCTCTTATTCCCCCATTTGTCCCAGTTTGATTTGCGCCAGCAGTGCCAGATGATCGTAAACCACCCATTCGTCGATGATTTTGCCATTGACGATGTGATAGTGAGACATGCCCATCACGAACAGGCGTTCACCGGTTGGTTTGCCTAATTCGCCATAGCCGAGGTGATGGCCTTCCATAATCCAGCGCACCGCCACTTTGGTGCCGCCTTCGTCGCAAGGGTTAGAACAGATGTGCTGCGGCATCCACGCACCGTCCGGGATCATGCCAATCAGCGCCAGCGTCTGGTGGATAACCGCCGCCTGGCCGTAAAGCTCTTTCATTAATGGACCGTGCCACTGCACGTTCGGCGCATAGACATCTTTAATTTTGCCGAGCATGCGGCGGTTATAAATTTCGTGCAGCCAGCGCAGGCACTGTTCTTCGGTATCGGTGTGGGCGATTGAAACGTCGCATTCCGTTTCCGGCGGATATTGCCCGACCATGCGGCGGTTTTCGCCAATATCGGTGACGCGGAAGCCCTTATCGAACTGCTCTTTAGCCATGCCGTGCGCTATCACATCGGTATCAAGCCCCAACTGGCGCATCATCGCCATGTTGTCACTGACCACCCACTCACGGTAAATCTTGTTTTCGTGGATCATGCAGTCCGCCACGGTGCGGGTAACAAAAGTGCGGTTGGTCGGCTTACCGAGATGGCTGTATTGCGTGTGGCGGCCCGTGCCGGTCACCAGGTGGGAGGTGTAAAAACCTTCAACGTCGTTACCATTCCAGATAACTTGAGTCGCCATGCCGCGGCGTTCCGGGAAGGCAATTAAACGCTGTAGGGTATCCTGTACTACCTGTTCGCGGTTATACATGGTGCCAAGCGCATTATATAAAACGCAGTTGTGAGTGTAATGGGAATAAATTAAACCAACATCGCGTTCGTCCCATATTTTATGGGTGCAGCGCACGATGTAATCGACAATATCGGTATAACAATCGTCAAAGCCGCGTAATGATTGCACGCGCGGGCGTTTCTCAGGGACTAAATCCACAAAGTCGCGGCGTTCGACTTGTAATACAGGTTCATCGCGAGTGGGTTTGGTATTACTTTTCTCTGAAGCTACTGGCGTTTTATTGGTTGTTTCAGTTGAAGACATATGACCTCCTGCGTTATTTGAATACACTGAGGTTATTACAGTGCATATTATTTGGGGATGAAGATGCCCCTCACCTGCAATGGCGATAATCATTAATTAAATATTCAGGCGATAGAAACACCTGACAAATTAATTGTCATTATCAAGTGTTTTATTTATTTGGGGATGGCCTCCCCACAACTAATTTTAATTCAGAATCTGAGACCAGATAGCTAATTCATCTACACCCAGATATTCACGGATAATTAAACCATCACGTAATTCCAGCTGGCTTATACCGGTAATAGAAACCGGGCGACGCGTCGGCGTACCGAATTTCCCGTATCCGTCGTGCCAGGTTAACAGCGACCAGCGCAACGAAAGACGCACCGGTTCATTGGCGTCGCGGCGCACAACCAAATGATGGAGATGCGTTTCGCTGTCGGCAAACGACGCGCGGTATCCCGACAGGAAACCGCCGATATCCTGCTCGCCGGTGCATAAAGCATGGCCTGGCCCATGCAGCGTTGCTGCTGGGTGGTACAGCCCCGGCACCACGCCGCTGTTGCCGCCCGCCCACATAGACAAATAGCGCTCTACCAGTCCCGCCAGCGGGCCATCGATGTCATCGCCTTCCGGACCGCCCGCCCAGCGCGCGTCCATCTCTTCGGCGCTGATATTTTCCAGCCCGGCTTCACGGCGCGAATCTGCGAGTTGTCTCGCAAAATCACGCACTTCTATTCCGGTTTGCAAAATGATGGCGGCACGATCCTGTAGCAACCATTCCTGGCGCACCGCGCCATCTGCACACACTCGATCGGCCCAGGTACGCACCCAAATAGATTTGCCGCTCGGCTTCCCAAAGAACCCTTCGCCCTGGTGCTGAATACAGGCCACGGTGCGCTGGGCGGCGTAATGTTCTGAATGCGGTGAATGGGAGCAGAGAATATCTTCGGTCAGCACCGTGCGCTGTGGAAAGCTGTGCATCGCTTCAAGCGTCAGGCGCATAAACTGCGAAAGGTCGTTGAGCTGTTTTTCAGGCGTATTAAACACCACCGGAGTGGCGTAAAAATCCGCCAGTTGGCCGATGTCTTTTTGCTCCCACACCACATGGGTCAGCGTCAAAATAAACTGCTGGATAGAGTCAAACTGAGGGCTAAAGCCCGGCAACCTGGTCATTCAACCTCCTGCGGCTGGAATAAAAACAGCCCATCTTTTTCGATAACGCCAGAGCGTGGACGCCTTGCGGAGTGTCGCACCACCAGCACGCCGGGAACCACAACCTGTTCCGGCTCAATGTTTTCACTTTCAATTTGTTTCATCAGCAGTGCTAACGTGGCACTGACCATGGCATCCACCGGCTGCGAAGCCGATGTCAGCGCATAAGACGGCCAGCCGGACGGGCCGGTGTCGTCATAGCCAATTACCGAGAGATCTTCAGGAATGCGCAGGCCAAACTCAAAGCGGGCGACATCCATAACGGTGAGCGCCATATGATCGTTGGCGGCAAAAATGGCATCTGGCGGATTGGGCGATGAAAACAGCTCCCACGCCGCTTTTGCCGTTGTTTTGGCATCGTAATCGCCCTGCACCACGCGTACATCCTTGATTCCATTGCGTTCTAAAGTGCTGATAAACCCGTTCTGGCGCGCCACGTTAACCGAAGAATCGGAAAGCCCGGCGACATAAGCAAAGCGCTGGTGCTCCCCCGCCAGTAAAAATTCGGCAATCTGACGCGCGGCGGCTTCGTTATCGGTATTCACGCTCGAGGCCGTGGCATTTTCTTCACTGCGGTTAAACAGCACCACCGGGATCCCGGCAGCGACACACTCTTCTGAAAGCTCAACGGAAAGCGAAACCGAAGCCAGCACGATACCGTCAACCCGGTATTGCATGATCTGGTCGAAAATCCGGTCGACATTACCATCGCGGTCACCCACAAACAGCAGCAGGTGGTAGTTCAGCTCATCGAGCTTTTGCGCCAGCGCTTCCAGCACCTGCGGGTAAAACTGGTTATCAAAATAGGACATCACCACGCCGACGATGCGCGAACGAGCCGTGTTCAGCGAACGGGCGATGGCATTTGGCCGATAGCCCAGTTCACGCGCCGCCTTCAGAACCTTTTCACGGGTGGCTGGCGAAATGCTCGCCCCCGGAGTGAAAGTTCGCGATACCGCCGATTGTGATACTCCCGCCACTTGCGCCACCTGCTGTGAAGTCACGGGGCCAAAAGTCTTACGTTTCATGATTTGGTAGTCCTTATCCACATCCCTCTGGAATGCCTGTTTTTTATACTTACACCATCTTTGCATGCGTATGCAACAGACAAAATTATTTTTTTCACATTTACATTATCAACCTTTACAAATCTGAAACCTTTTCGTAACTTCAACTTTTGAATACGTATGCAGAAAACAAAAAATACGCCGTCAGTTTTACCGGTGACGCAAATGAGCGACAAAGGACTGCACCGGTTAATGCCGTACTTGATTGGTTATAACCCATTAATATTTAAGAGGTTCACCACATGTTTCGTGCACTCTTTAGTCGTTCCGAAGTCAGACTTTTTTTTACCATTAGCGTGTTGTTCTTCATTTGCATCCACAGTATTGATGCCTTCCTCGCCCCGATGTTAATCAGCGAAGGAATGCAGCCAGAAGTGGTGGGAATGATTATGGGCGCCAGTGGGTTAGCCACGTTGTTTATCCGTTTCCCGATTGGCATTTTGTCGGATGTGGTAAAGAGCCGAAAAATATTTATCCAGTTCAGCCTGCTGCTACCGATGGTGACCTGGCCGATAGCCTACCTGGAACCCACCGCCATGACGTTATACCTGGCTAAAGCCGCCGATGGATTCACTGCGGCGACATGGGTTTTATATAACATCCTGTTTATTCGCTATTTTGATAAAAAAGATGCGCCTGCCGCTGTGGCATTACTGGCACTTGCCGGGCCATTAGGGGTATTCCTCGGCAACTGTATTGGTGGCGCGTTAATCCACTTTTTTGACAAGAACATCGGTTATTTTGTCTCAAGCGTCTCGGCGCTACTGGCATTGATTCTGACGTTTCGCATTAAAGAATTTCACGATGCTGCCCGCGCACCCACACTTAAAGCCTGTATCAATAGTGCGAAGCGCCAGCTCGCGGACTCTTCCGTATGGTTTATTGGCCTGCTGGCCACCATTGTCATCCTGGTGCCTTTCGCCACACGCGACACGCTAACGCCAATTTACGCACAGCAGCTCGGCGCAAAAGCAGGTATTTTGACCTTGCTCAGCAATATTCATCTGATTTTCTACGCGCTGGCGATAGCGATGTGTAGTTCTGTGTTTTATAAACGCCTCGGGCTGGTGAAAACCGCCGTTATCGGCATTATCCTGCAAGTGATTTCCAGTATCGGCATTCCTTTCACCAGCAATATGTACCTGATCTATTTCTTACAGGCGATGGCGGGCTTCTCGTTTGGTATGGCGTTCGCCGTGTTTATGTCTTTAAGCGTGGTGAATACGGTTGAGGATGAACAATCAACGCGCATGGGCTTATTCCAGACCATTTATTCTGTCGGCATGTTTGTCGGCCCTGTAGCAATGGGTTTGATGTTGCAACACATTAACTTGTCTTCCGGGTATCTGATGATTGGCGCGCTGTGCGTGATTGCAGCTTTCCTCACACCGATGGCGGCACGCAGTGTGGAGCAGCGCCAGATTAAAGCGGCGCAAAAGAGTCTACCGAAAGTTTCATCGGCACAGGAATATGCCAATAAAACCAGCCAGTAAATTTAACCCGTAGTCATTTATTTAATCCGATTCACCCCATTCACCCGCGATGCCGGGCGGGATAAACACGCATTAAAAATCAAAGGAGAGCGTCATGGCGCAATATTTAAAAACCAGTAAGTCTTTATCTGAACGTCAGCAGGCCAATAAACAAATCAGTATTGTGGTTGAAAATACGCTGGCCGATATTGAGCAACGCGGTAACGAAGCAATTCGTGAGCTATCCATTAAGTTCGATAATTACGACCGCCAGGATTACCGTTTATCGCAAAGTGAAATTAATGCCTGCATTAAACAATTAAGCCGTCAGGATATTAAAGATATTGAATTTGCCCAGCAGCAAGTTTTCAATTTCGCCACGGCGCAAAAAGGTTGCCTGACCGATCTTGAAATTGAAACGCGCCCCGGCGTTATTCTTGGCCACAAAAACATTCCGATTAATGCGGTCGGCTGTTATGTACCTGGTGGTAAATATCCGCTATTAGCCTCCGCGCATATGTCGATTATTACCGCCAATGTCGCCGGTTGTTCACGCATTATTAGCTGCGCGCCGCCGTTTAATGGTCGCCCTGCCCCGGCGATTGTTGCCGCACAGGCGATGGCAGGCGCAACCGAGATCTACGCACTCGGCGGGATTCAGGCGATTGGCGCGATGGCCCTCGGCACCGACACTATTGCGCCTGTTGATATGCTGGTTGGCCCGGGTAACGCTTTTGTAGCAGAAGCCAAACGCCAGCTGTTTGGTCGCGTGGGAATCGACTTGTTCGCCGGGCCAACGGAAACGCTGGTGATTGCCGACGAAACGGTAGATGCCGAAATGTGCGCCACCGACCTGCTCGGCCAGGCCGAACACGGTGTAACCACGCCTGCGATTTTGCTCACCAACTCGCTAAAACTGGCGCAGGAAACGATGCGTGAAGTCGAACGACTGCTGACTCAACTGCCAACCGCAGAAATTGCCCGCCAGGCGTGGCGCGACTACGGCGAAGTGATTGTCTGCGACAGCTACGAAGAGATGTTGCAGGAAGCCGACCGCATCGCCTCCGAACATGTGCAGGTGATGACTAACCGCGATGACTGGTTCCTCGCCAATATGACCAACTTTGGCGCTCTGTTCCTGGGGCCGCGCACCAACGTCGCTTACGGCGATAAAGTTATCGGCACCAACCACACTTTGCCAACGCAAAAAGCCGCGCGTTATACCGGCGGACTGTGGGTCGGCAAATTCATGAAAACCTGCACCTGGCAGAAAGTGCTCAGTGATGAAGCTTCCACGGAAATTGGCAGCTACTGCTCGCGCCTGTGCCAGTTGGAAGGTTTTTCCGGCCATGCGGAACAAGCCAATATTCGCGTACGTCGCTATGGCAACCAGGATGTGCCATACGCTGGTAGCGTTCCGGCAGTGGATATCGAGAAGGCGTCGTAATGATGGCGCTTCCTCGCACACCGGAATTTCGACTCGATAATCACCGGGCTTTAGTGACTGGCGGTTCCCGTGGTATCGGTTTTGCGGCGGCCATAGCTCTTGCGCGAGCTGGGGCGCAGGTGTGGATTATCGCCCGCCAGCCCGAACAGCTTGACGAGGCGGTCAAAAGCGCCGCCGCAGAAGGCCTGCAATTAAACAGCGTGGCGCTGGATATTACCGATACCACGCAGGTTGGCAAAACGCTGATGGAGTTGCCGGGCTTCGACATTCTGGTGAACAGCGCCGGGCTTGCGCGCCATCAACCCTTCCTTGAAGTGAGTGAAGAAAATTTTGATGCGGTGATGGCGCTGAATTTGCGGGCCACTTTCTTTGTGAGTCAGCAAGTTGCCCGCAGTATGAAGCTGCGCCAGGTAGCCGGTTCCATCATTCATATTTCTTCGCAGATGGGCCATGTCGGCGGGCCACAGCGCAGCGTGTATTGTGCCTCTAAGTTTGCCCTTGAGGGTTTGACTAAAACGATGGCACTGGAGTTGGGCGAATCAGGGATTAGGGTGAATACCTTGTGCCCGACGTTTATCGAAACCGAGCTGTCGCGCGCGAATCTCGCGGACCCGGCGTTCAGTCGCTATGTGCTGGATAACATCAAGCTGAAACGGCTGGGAACGCTGGAAGATGTGATGGGGCCGGTGGTGTTTCTCGCCTCGCCTGCTTCCGCCCTAATTACCGGCACAGCATTAATGGTCGATGGCGGGTGGACAGCAACATGAATACTTCTCCTTTGCTGGAAAATCATGACGCGCCACTGATTCTGCTAGGCGGAACGCTGTGCAACGGGCGGCTATGGCAGCCGCTCATCGAGCAGCTAAATGTCGCGCATTATAGCTGCGTCACGCTGAACGACGGCAATTCCACTCACGCGCTGGCTCAGCGATTACTTGACGTGCTACCACCGCGTTTTTGCCTGGCGGGATTTTCCCTTGGCGCGATGGTCGCGCTGGAAATGGTGGCGCTGGCACCGCAGCGAATTGCCGGGCTGGCATTGTTGTCTGTCAATCCGCTGCGGGATTTGCCGGAAAATGTGGCCACGCGCCGGGCAGCAATAAAGGAAGCCGCAAGCCTTGGGATCACATCGTGGCTCACTAAAAATTTGTGGGCGAAGTATGTTGCGCCGCATCGTCTGGATGATGCGGTACTTCACCAAACGATAGTTCAGATGGCGGAAGAATGCGGTATCGACGTTTTTGCAAGACAAACAGAAGTGGCGATTTCCCGCGATGATCGTCGTGCAGCGTTGGCAGCTTTTAACTCGCCGATTCTGATTATCAACGGCGCTTATGACGCTATTTGTACCCCACAACATCATCAAGCGGTTGTTGCCACCGCTCCGCAATCCCGCTGGTTAACGCTACCGGAAAGCGGACATTTCCTCCCCCTTGAGTCGCCGCAATTAGTGGCAATCGCCATGCGCAACTGGATACAGGAGTCAGCATCATGAGAAAAAATCCGCTCAAAGCGGCCTTTCGTCAGCAGCAACCGATTATTAACGGCTGGCTGGCGATCCCTTCAGGCTATAGCGCCGAGATAATCGGCCATCAGGGATATGATTCGGTCACCGTCGATATGCAGCATGGCATGATTGATTTCGCCAGCGCGTTGTCGATGCTTCAGGCGATTTCCGCGACGCC
The DNA here is from genome assembly GCF_001654835.1 of Buttiauxella gaviniae ATCC 51604. GTDB lineage: Bacteria > Pseudomonadota > Gammaproteobacteria > Enterobacterales > Enterobacteriaceae > Buttiauxella > Buttiauxella gaviniae. The sequence goes on along the minus strand of NZ_LXEP01000036.1, from coordinate 45,285 downwards.
TGCCACTCCGCTGGCGCGTGTGAACACTAACGAACCGGCACAAATTATGCGCCTGCTTGATGCTGGAGCCTGGGGAATTATCTGTCCGATGATTTCGACGGCAGAACAAGCGCAGCAGTTTGTTTCAGCCTGCCGCTACCCACCGCTCGGTAACCGCTCTTTTGGCCCGGCGCGCGCCCTTTTATACGGCGGTAAAGATTACCCGCAGTATGCCAATGAAGAGATCCTGACGCTGGCAATGATTGAAACCCGCGATGGCCTGCAAAACCTCGATGCGATTCTGGATATCGACGGGCTGGACGGCGTGTTTATCGGGCCGAACGACCTTTCTTTAACACTCACGGGCAGCGCGAGTGCTGAGTCGCAGCACCCGGAAATGCTGGCGGCTATTGAGTTAGTGCTTGGTCGCTGTCGCGCCCACAACAAGCTCGCCGGAATTTTTTGCACTTCCGGGGAGGCAGCCGCGAATCGAATTGCGCAAGGCTTTAACTTTGTCACCCCGGCAAATGACGTCATGCAACTCGGCAGTGCTTCGCGCATTGCCATCGCCGCCGCACGAGGTGAAACCCCGCCAGCTAGTGGCGCATCTGGATATTAATGGAGAACATTATGCAAACCATCACTCTGACCCAGGAAGAAGCCCAACGCCGCCTGGTACGCCCTGAAGATCGCGTTTCCTGTAGCGTGGCATTTATCGACTGCAAGCTGCCGGGTTCGCACCTCAAGCAAAACTATTCATTTATTGGCCCAGGCGTGACGCAGTCGGCTTCACAGGTGGTGAATATTCCCGAGCCGCACGGCTTTAATATCGGTGCGGCGGCGATGCCAAAAGGCGTGACCAACAATCTGCATCTGCATTTCACCGCCGAAGTGTTTTTGATTCATGAAGGAAGCTGGCGTTTCCGCTGGGGCGCTAACGGTGAACATCAGGCAGAATTTAGCGCTCCTGCTATTTTGTCGATACCAACGTGGATTTTCCGTGGCTTTACCAACGTCAGCCCAACGGATACCTGCGGTATGGTGTTCACCGTGTTGGGCGGCAATAACACTGGCGGGATTATCTGGCATCCGTCGATTCTCGACGCGGCTCGCGAATACGGCCTGTATCTGAGCCGCGACAATATGCTGATTGATGTCGAGACGGGGGGTAAAACCCCTGATGAAGCTGACTTGTTAAAGCCGCTGGGCGAGGAGCATATCGCCGCGTTGCGCGATTATTCAATAGAGGAAATGAGCCAGCGTGCTGTGACTGGCGAGCAGCGGACATGGTCGGCAAATGCACTGCTGGATTCCGTTCTGCCGGGCCACGGTGGCGAAATCGCACCGGTGATTGGCTACGGAATTTCGCAGGACTTACATAACACGCCGCCGATTATTAACCCACATGGTTTCTCTGTTGAGTGGTTGCGCATTCAGGACCAACATCGTGTTGGGCTGCATTCCTGCCCGGATGTTCAGGTGCTAATGGTGTTTAAAGGGACGCTGGAAGTCACGTGGAATCGACCAGGTGAAGAAGTGACGATTGTGGCGGAAGAAGGCTCGGTGATTTCAGTTCCTGCAGGGAGCTGGCGGAAATACCGCGCGGTTGACGGCGTAATGGAGGCGACGCTGACTACTCAGGGCGATCAGCGTAAGAAAATTTACTGGGATGCCGAAATTATTGACCAGGCGCTGGAGCGGGATCGCTGTCTCGATCCCGATGGCTATGTGGCTACGGCAAGTATTTTGCCTGCAACCGCACGTCGGGCGGGTGAGAAAATCGCTCGTATGCCGTAAGCGATATTTTCACAAGTTCGCCAAGGATGCATGGAGGCTGTAAGAAACCCGCGTACCGGCTTACTTCTGAGCGGTAACGCGGCTTGCAAGTGTTGATAGGTCGTTATCGGGGAATGGGCTTTCCATGGAAAAATCCCATTCTTGCGCAGCACAAACGCCGTCACTGTTGCCGTGGTTCTCACATTGCGCAATCCGTTTCGCCGGGGCATTCCCACAAGCAACAAAAAAAGCAACTGCGATGACAGCAGGAACCATAAACTTAATCATTAATTGTTTTCTTCATTTAATAAAAACACTGAATGAGGAGGGCTGTTTGGTTGCTGATTAACTCATTCAAAAAAATATTATATTATACAAATATATTTTAAGTAAGTTTTCTTATAAGAAAAAAACCGCTTCCTACGTTTTTGCCTACCAATTTAATTCATGTTTTTGCAACCCACCGATAACACCTCGCTGTATTTATGCGCATTCTGAATTTGAAACAGCGTTTTCAATTCCTTTCAGTGCAAGTTACCTCTATAATGTGCGCGTCTTGACTTGAATGGTTTCAGCGCATTGAACTGTCCTAATACAATAGAAAGCAATCAATATCCTCGGCAGGCTGAACCGCAAGCACACTTTCCTCTGCACGCTTTATTTCTGTCACCTATCCTTACCGGGTGGCACATGAACAATACCAGCTTTAGTTTGCGCTCCGGCGCCCGTATCGACCGGAACCGAATTTTCACAATCCTTCTCAACTTACAGATAAGACTGTCATGAAAAAGACTAAAATTGTTTGCACCATCGGTCCAAAAACCGAATCCGAAGAAATGCTGAGCAAAATGCTTGATGCTGGCATGAACGTTATGCGTCTGAACTTCTCCCACGGTGACTACGAAGAACACGGTCAGCGTATCAAGAACCTGCGCAACGTGATGGAAAAGTCTGGTAAGAAAGCAGCTATCCTGCTGGACACCAAAGGCCCTGAAATCCGCACAATCAAACTGGAAGGCGGCAACGACGTTTCCCTGAAAGCGGGCCAGACCTTTACTTTCACCACTGACAAAACTGTTGTGGGTAACAGCGATATCGTTGCTGTAACTTACGAAGGTTTCACCAGCGACCTGAGCGTGGGCAACACCGTACTGGTAGACGATGGTCTGATCGGTATGGAAGTAACTGCAATCGAAGGCAAAAACGTTGTTTGTAAAGTACTGAACAACGGCGACTTGGGCGAAAACAAAGGCGTTAACCTGCCAGGTGTTTCTATCGCTCTGCCAGCACTGGCTGAAAAAGACAAGCAAGACCTGGTCTTCGGTTGCGAGCAAGGCGTTGACTTCGTTGCTGCGTCCTTTATCCGTAAACGTTCTGACGTTGTTGAAATCCGTGAGCACTTAAAAGCTCATGGCGGCGAAAACATCCAGATCATCTCCAAAATCGAAAACCAGGAAGGCCTGAACAACTTCGACGAAATCCTCGAAGCTTCTGACGGCATCATGGTTGCTCGTGGTGACCTGGGCGTTGAAATCCCAGTTGAAGAAGTTATCTTCGCTCAGAAGATGATGATCGAGAAATGTGTTCGCGCTCGTAAAGTTGTAATCACTGCAACTCAGATGCTCGACTCCATGATCAAAAACCCACGCCCTACCCGTGCAGAAGCTGGTGACGTTGCTAACGCCATCATCGACGGCACCGACGCAGTAATGCTGTCTGGTGAGTCTGCTAAAGGTAAATACCCACTGGAAGCTGTGACCATCATGGCTACCATCTGTGAGCGTACTGACCGCGTGATGACCAGCCGTCTGGATAACAATCAAGACAGCCGTAAACTGCGTATTACTGAAGCAGTTTGCCGTGGTGCAGTAGAAACTGCAGAAAAACTGGATGCTCCAGTTGTTGTTGTTGCCACTCAAGGCGGTAAATCTGCTAAAGCTGTGCGCAAATACTTCCCTAACGCAACTATCCTGGCTCTGACTACCAACGAAGTCACTGCTCGTCAGTTAGTTCTGAGCAAAGGCGTTATTCCTCAGCTGGTTAAAGAAATCGCATCTACTGATGATTTCTACCGTCTGGGTAAAGAAGTTGCACTGGAAAGCGGCCTGGCTCGTAAAGGCGACATCGTAGTGATGGTTTCTGGTGCTCTGGTACCAAGTGGCACCACCAATACTGCGTCTGTTCACGTACTGTAAATTTCCTGTGAACGAATAATTTGCTTAAAAAGCGCCTTCGGGCGCTTTTTTTATTCGGTTAAATAGACAATTTGCACTAAAAAGCAAATCGGCTTGCTCTATTTAAGTCGCAATTTAGTAAGATGAATCCGATTAAAATCCTCTGTTTTTTCTATTTTTTTAGTTTTTAGCCCCGGTTCGGTGCTTCTTTGAGCGAACGATCAAATTTAAGTGCATTCCCATCAAAAATTTATTCTCAAGATAAAAAACTTTGTGTAATACTTGTAACGCTACATGGAGATTAACTCAATCTAGAGGGTATTAATAATGAATCGTACTAAACTGGTACTGGGCGCGGTAATCCTGGCTTCTACTATGCTGGCAGGTTGTTCTTCTAACGCTAAAATTGATCAACTGTCTTCTGACGTTCAGACTCTGAACGCTAAAGTTGATCAGCTGAGCAACGACGTGAACGCAATGCGTTCTGACGTTCAAGCTGCTAAAGACGACGCAGCACGCGCTAACCAGCGTCTGGACAACCAAGCTCACTCTTACCGTAAGTAAGAGTACTTGTATTAAAATGGCGCACATTGTGCGCCATTTTTTTGCCTGAAATTCCTGCAACACGAAATACCCCGCTAATTCATCACCACGCTGCTTTGCTCACTTATCACACTTGCACCACTACTTGTTACGGGCGCACTGCCTGTCGTCGTCCTGACGCTCTGTATTGGCGTGATATTCACCGGTTGTGACGGCACACCCTGCGGCGCGTTCACCAACACCGGATAACCCGACCTTCTCGAGATAGCACTATCGACCTGCGCTTTGTCACTCATTGGGCTGTCGATAAACGACCCAAACGAAGCTGAAATCGCAATCGGGACGGTCTGTGGGTTTTCCCAGTCGTTGCGCGACAGTGGCTGATGCACTTCCACATAGCGCCTGCCATCAGGCTCAGTGCTAAATTTCACCGGTTCGTTGATGATTTGCACACGCGTGCCCCAGGCCACCTGGCTAAACAGTGCCTTAATATCGGGTGCTCGCATGCGCATACAACCCGAACTCACCCGCAAACCGATGCTATTACGCGCATTAGTGCCATGAATCAGGTATTCACCACCGCCCTGCTCAAGACGTAAAGCATAGCGACCCAACGGGTTATTTGGCCCCGCAGGCACGACAGCAGGCAGCGTAATACCCTGCGCTGCGGAACGCGCACGAATGTTAGCAGTTGGTGTCCAGGTTGGATTTGGGATCTTTTGGCTGATACGGGTCACCATCACGGGGGTTTCACGCCCCAGTTGACCAATACCCAATGGATAAACCTCAACACGATTCTGTCCTGGCGGGTAGTAATAGAGCCGTAACTCAGCAAGGTTAATAACAATCCCCTCTCGCGGCGTATCTGGCAGGATCATTTGCGATGGAATCGTTATCTCACTGCCCGCTTTTGGCAGGAAGGGATCGACCGTATTGTTTGCCTCAAGCAGTAATAACACGCCGGTATTATATTTCGCGGCAACCGCTTCAAGGTTTTTACCATCATCAGGCACGATATAAGTCTGGTTTTCGCCGATTATCCGGCTACCCGGCGGCGGGAGTAAATAATCGACAGCCCACGCCGACTGGTTTGCCGCCAGGGCGCTAATCAAAAGTAATGTTATTTGAGAGAACGCGCGTTTCATACTGAATTCCTGTATTCACCGGCTGAATGCCGGAATGCTGAAAGCCATGCGAGGTAATAGAATTACCTCGCGTTAACAGGATGAAAGCTGTTCTTTGAGTTTAGCTAAGATTGGCGGATTTGGTGCGAATAGCACGGATCATTGCTTCAAGCCCTTGAGAGCGAGACGGCGTAAGATGTTGAGCCAGTTCAAGTTTCTCAAACCACGGGCGAACATCAAACGCGACAATATCCTGCGAAGTCATCTGTTGGTAGAGAATAAACACGATAGCAATCAGGCCTTTGACGATAGCAGCGTCGCTGTCACCCTCAAGGGTAATCACGCCATCGGGTTGCTGATGCATCACAATCCATACCTGACTCTGGCAGCCCTGAATGATATTTTCTGGCTTGTGTTCAGCTTGCGCTAATTCAGGAAGGCGCGCACCCAGCTCAATAATATAGAGATATTTCTCTTCCCAGTTGCTACAGCGGCTGAAGTTTTTCAGCAATTTATCTTTATCTGGCAACGTAGCCATGGCTTTCTCCCTGTTAGCCCAGAAGGCGATGAATGCGCTGTAAACCTGCCACCAGGCGGTCGACTTCTTCTTCGGTGTTGTACATAGCAAATGAAGCGCGGCACATTGCTGGCACTTTGTAGAACGCCATCAGCGGCATCGCACAATGGTGGCCGGTGCGCACTGCAATGCCGTAGTTATCAAGGAAGCTGCCCACGTCATAAGCATGATGCTTACCAAGATTAAAGGCGATAACCCCAAGACGATGTTCAGGGCCATAGATGGTCAAATCAGGAACCGCCTGTAGTACCTGCTGAGCGTAGCGCATTAGCGAGTGCTCATACTCACTGACCTCGGCAAGATTCAGGCTCTCCACGTAGCGTAGAGCCGCTCCCAGCCCGATAATCCCGGCAGTATTAGGTGTGCCAGCCTCGAAACGCCACGGCGCTGCGGCATACGTGGTGCCTTCTGTCAGACTAACGCTTGCGATCATCGACCCGCCCCCTTCCCACGGTGGCATGTTTTGTAGGATCTCCTCGCGCGCATACAGCACACCAATCCCGGTCGGCCCATAAATTTTGTGGCCGGAGAAAAGATAGAAATCGCAATCCATCGCCTGCACGTCAATGGCGTGGTGCATAATCGCCTGGGCGCCATCCACCAGCACTTTCACGCCTGCCTGATGCGCGGTAGCAATCATTTCACGTACCGGGTTTTCGGTGCCGAGCACATTGGAAACCTGGGTAATCGCTAACAGTTTTGTGCGCTCATCAATCAACGTCGGGAACACATCAAGCTGCAAGGTGCCATCTTGATTGAGCGGAATAACGCGCAGCGTAGCGCCCGTCTGCTCGCAGAGCATTTGCCATGGCACGATATTGGCGTGATGCTCCATCGCGGAAATAATGATGTTATCCCCGGACTGGATATTGGCGCGCCCCCAGCTATTAGCAACCAGATTAATCCCTTCGGTTGTCCCGCGAACAAAGACAATTTCTTCCGGGGTTCGTGCATTAATGAAGCCTGCAACCTGATTACGCACGTTCTCCATCAGCTGGGTGGCTTCTGCACTCAGCGTGTGGATACCGCGATGCACCGCCGCGTAACCATGGCTGTAAAAATCCAGTTCGGCATTAATCACCGCCTGTGGTTTTTGCGCACTGGCAGCACTGTCTAAATAGACCAGCGGCTGCCCATTCACTTCCCGGCTCAGAATCGGGAAATCAGCACGCACCCGTTCTATGGAAAAACTCATGCAACGCCTCCTGCAAAGCGCTGGCCGATACGCTCCAGCACCTGCTGTTTTAATGCCCCGTCACTGATGCTTTCCGTAAGCTGCGCGGCAAAGGCAAAAATAATCATCTGAAGTGCGGCTTGTTCTTTGATCCCACGTGAGCGCAGATAGAACATCTGTTCGTCGTCAATACGGCCAATCGTGGCACCGTGACTGCATTTCACATCATCGGCGTAGATTTCCAGTTGCGGCTTGGTGTCCACTTCCGCAAGTCGCCCGAGCAGCAGGTTATTGTTGGTCATCTGCCCGTCGGTTTTAATCGCGTGCTGCGCCACTTTGATCATACCGTTAAATACCGCACGACCTTTGTCACGCACGATAGTTTTATGTAACTGGCGGCTATTACAGTAGCCCTTGTTATGTTCAAGCCAGGTGCGGGTGTCGCACACTTCGTTGTTGATTGGCAACGCCAGGCTGTTCATATGCAGTTGTGTGTTCTCGCCGTTTAATTGCGAACTGGTGTTGTGGCGTAATACCGCAGCCCCCAGCAAGAAGCTGTTGCTTTCAACTGTCGCATCCTGACCAACGATTAAATCATTATGGGCAAAGTGGTAGCTTTGAGCATTTTCAAAAGCCATTTTGTCGTGATGCAACTGGCTGTTTGCACCAACTTCAGCCGTAAAACGCGCCCCGGTAAAATGGGCGTGCTCATCGAGGCTGACGTAATGCTCAATCACCGTTGCCTTAGCACCTTCGCCAAGCGACAAGTGGTGGCGATAATGCGCGGTATTCATCTCGCCCTGCTCACTGCCCCGGCTAATGTGCATCAGCAACAGTGGTTTCGTCGGGCTGTGATTACGCGCCACGCGAATGTGGGTCACCGTTTCTGCCAGGCTTTCAGTCAAATGCAAGAACACTTCGCCCTGCACTGCCGCCGGTAGCGAGTCGCGCGCTTCGTCAACCGTCACCTCAAAACCACTTTGGGTTAAGTCGTCACTCAATTGCGCACTGAAGCGCCCGTCAACAAACACCAGCCGCCACGCATCCACTGACAACGCCAGCGCATCGCGTTGAATCTCAGTTAATGCCTCTGGTGCAGGCAAGACAAACTGGTTATTGAGCAGCCCATCAAGCGGGGTGTATTTCCAGTTCTCATGTTTACGAGTCGGCAGACCCAGGCGCAGCATTTGCTGCATATGTTCCTGAGCTTCTTTGCTGCGTTTCTCGCCCTGCGTTTCAAACAGGTGGTGCCACTGTTGCAGGGCGTTGCCGTTACTGCTGTTCGGTAAGCCAGCCATAACCCTGCTCCTCCAGTTGTTTCACCAGACTGAAATCACCCGATTTCACAATTTTCCCCTGATACAACACATGAACAAAATCAGGCTTGATGTAATCAAGAATACGCTGGTAGTGAGTAACGATAATGAACGAACGGTTGCCATCACGCAGGGAGTTAACCCCTTCCGCCACGATTTTTAAGGCGTCAATGTCCAGCCCGGAGTCGGTCTCATCAAGAATGCAAAGTTCAGGTTCAAGAACCGCCATCTGCAAAATATCGTTGCGTTTTTTCTCACCGCCAGAGAAACCCACATTCACCGAACGAGTCAGCAAATCTTCCGGCATTTTCAGCAGTTTGATCTTCTCTTCCATCAAATCCTGAAAATCAAAACGGTCGAGTTCTTCAAGGCCTCGATACTCTCGCACCGCATTCAGCGCGGTTTGCAAGAAGAACTGGTTGCTAACGCCGGGAATTTCCACCGGGTATTGAAACGCCATAAAGATGCCTTCGCCCGCGCGATCTTCAGGTGATAACTCCAGCAGGTCTTTGCCTTTAAAATGAACCTCACCCCCGGTGACTTCATAGTCATCACGCCCGGCAAGCGTTGCGGAAAGCGTACTTTTCCCTGAGCCATTCGGCCCCATAATGGCGTGCACTTCGCCGGGTTTCACTTCAAGGCTCAAACCGCGCAGGATCTCTTTGTCCTCAACGCTTACCTGTAAATCTTTAATGCTCAGCATAATTTTCCCTTAATCCTTAACCAACACTGTGCTCAAGGCTAATCGCTAATAGTTTTTGTGCTTCCACCGCGAATTCGAGCGGCAACTCTGAGAACACGTCTTTACAGAACCCGTTGACGATCATTGAAATGGCATCGTCCTGGGCTATCCCACGTTGCAGGCAATAGAACAGCTGGTCTTCACCAATGCGCGATGTAGTTGCTTCGTGCTCAAGCTGGGCGGTGTTGTTGCGGCATTCAACATACGGGAAAGTATGCGCGCCGCTGTCCGGCCCAATAAGCATGGAATCGCACTGGGTGAAGTTACGGGCATTTGTCGCCGTTGGCATAATTTTCACCAGGCCGCGATAGCTGTTCTGGCTGTGCCCGGCGGAGATCCCTTTCGAGATAATGGTCGAGCGGGTGTTTTTACCAATATGAATCATCTTGGTGCCGGTATCGGCCTGTTGATTCCCTGCCGTCAGTGCCACCGAGAAGAACTCACCAATCGAGTTATCGCCGCGCAGAATCACACTTGGGTATTTCCAGGTGATCGCCGAGCCGGTTTCAGACTGCGTCCAGGACATTTTGCTGTTCGCCCCTTCGCACAAGGCGCGTTTGGTCACGAAGTTCAGAATGCCGCCAGTGTTGCCGTCGCCCGGGAACCAGTTTTGCACCGTGGAATATTTCACTTCAGCATCTTTATGGATGATGACTTCCACCACTGCGGCGTGAAGCTGGTAGCTGTCGCGCACCGGTGCCGAGCACCCTTCGATATAGCTGACGTAACTGCCTTCGTCGGCCACTAAAATGGTACGTTCGAACTGGCCTGTTTTCTCAGCGTTGATACGGAAATAGGTGGACAGTTCCATCGGGCAACGCACACCTTTCGGCACATAAATAAACGTCCCGTCGGATGCCACTGCTGCGTTGAGGGCCGCAAAAAAGTTATCGTTACTCGGCACGACGGTGCCAAGATATTTCTGCACCAGCTCCGGAAATTCATGAATGGCCTCGCCAAAAGAGCAGAAAATAATGCCCTGTTCAGAGAGTTTTTCACGGTACGTGGTCGCCACAGAAACAGAGTCAAAAATCGCATCCATGGCGATATTCGAGCCTTCGCGCACCGGAACACCGAGCTGTTTAAATGCCTCTTCCACTTCACCGGTCAGATAAGCGTTGCTACCAGGCTTCTGGACCGCGCCGGGTTGCGATTCACAATTATCATCGCAACTGCCGCACGACGGTGCCGAGTAGTAGCTGTAATCCTGATAGTTCAGCTTATCGTAATGTGCCTTCAGCCAGTGCGGCTCTTCCATCTCAACCCAGGCGCGATATGCACTCAGACGAAACTCAAGCATCCACTCAGGCTCATTACGCCGCGCAGAGATTGCCCGCACCACATCCTCATTGATGCCGTGAGCCATTTCGTCGGTTTTCAACTGGGTGAAAAAGCCTTCTTTATAAGAGTGGCCACCCGCCCAGGTTTGCACTTCTTCAGACGTTTCAGTATTACGTGACATAATCCCGCCTACACCCCAAAGCTTTCACCACAGCCGCATTCGTGCTGTGCTTTCGGGTTGTTGAATTTGAATATTTCGTTTAATCCTTCGCGCACATAATCGACTTCCGTTCCGTCGATGAACGGCATTGCTGAAAGTGGCACCCACAGCTTTGCACCGTCCGTTTCAAATAGGAGGTCGTCAGATTTAGGCTCTTTGACGGTATCCAGCACATAGCCGAAACCCGCGCACCCGGTCTGTTTAATGCCCAAACGTACACCGAGGAAATCCGGCTGCTGGCTGGCCAGTTTGCGAATATGAGCCACAGCATCAGGGGTTAACGTCAGTCCCTTCCAGGCAAACTCACTGGGATCGAAGCTACCGGTTTGCACATCCATAGTTCACCTCTTTATGTTTTGCCGCCCAAAGGCCAATACCCTATGTTAATGATAACTATTATCAATACAACATCCTGATAACAGGGGTATTCACGAAATGCGCTATTTTTAGGCGTCTTAACTAAGGATAGACCCTGCTGAAAGTCTTGCAGGCGGTGAAATGAGCTATTTAACCCAATGAAATTAAGAGAATTTAACTGGAATAAGAAAGCTTAGGTGATAGAAAGTAAAAGATGTATAGAGAATACCGATTTATGCGATTGGTAGCTCCAGTGAGCACGATGATGTTCATCGACAATGCATACATGCGCATTCTAATAAACGTCAGGCACATGATGTTCACCTGGCGGAGTGGTGCACAGTCACAACTTAGGCTATTTTCATTTTCATCAAATAAATCTCACCCTTATTTTGTTTAGGGGTTATCTGGCTAGAAATGGGGCTTTAATGAAAAACTTGATACTGGGTGTGATAGCAAAAATTTCTAAAATGGATGCCGAAGCCAAGCAACTGGCGGCAAAAGTCGAAGCTCAATCTTTGCTTATAGGAGCATTGTTACTGACCATTGGTAAAAATGGCGGTATGAATGAAATGCTTGAGAACGTCAGAAAAGCAATCAATGCAGCTTTAGATGCGGCTGATACTCCCCTGAAGACTGACGCTGAGATACTTTTAAATGAATTCAATAACCTACTTTTGTTAACGCAACTGCTGGAAACAAACGATGCTGAGATTGATCTTGAAGCTTTGAAAAGTATGCCTGGTGAAACGGCTGCTGAATGAGTTTACCCCCAGGCTAGAAGTCATGCTTTTAGCCCTTTACTCAGAACGTCGAGGCTGGGTAATGAAAGCGAGATGGGATTACTTTTTAGACTAGAAAGCCCTGTTTTTTTGGATAAAAACGTAAAAGATAAATTAATGACAATCATTGAAACGGAAAGATTAATTTTACGTCCTCAAACCATTGCAGATTTTGATGTGTGGTTGCCCATGTATGCGGACCCTGAAATTTTCCATGTGACCAATTCTCCAGGGTTTACACCGGAAGAAGGATGGAATCGTATTTTGAGAAACATCGGGCACTGGTCAACATTTGGATTCGGGATCTTCTCCATCTTCCAAAAATCTGATGGTGTTTTTTTAGGGGAAACGGGGCTGGCTAATTTTCATCGCAACGTTGATGAAGCGTTTGATAAGTGCGCTGAAGCTTCATGGGTCATTACGCGCGCGGCCCAGGGCTGCGGGATTGCAAAAGAGGCTGCCGATGCCGCACACCATTGGTATGTCGATTCGTTTTCGCCATCCAAAACCGTGTGCCTTATTGTGAAGCATCACCCGGCTTCAATTCGCGTTGCTCAACATATCGGTTACCGTATTTATGATGAGTGCTTATATAAAGGAGCGCAGTGCTTCAAGCTCGAACGCTTATATGAAAAATAATCAGCTTTTCAGACGCAATTAACTTCATCAATATTCCTCTTCTTACCCAACACGTTCAGAAGAGGAATGACTTAATCCACTTTTATAGTTTGTTTAAATCTTATGGTTTGAAATCTAATGGCGCATTTTTGAAAACTTCATATATAGCCTTATTTGGTGGTGCTGGTATATGAGCCTGACTGGCTGCCTTTAGGGCTGCCTGGCACAAAGAAGCGTCACCACGTTCTGCTCTGATTACCATGAGTAAGCCATCAGGTGCCAGATTAACTCGGACATAGCAGGTCATTCCATTAAATGAAACGTGATCATAAAACTTGCTCTCTATTGCCGTTTTAATCTCGCCAGCGTAACTCCCAACCTCACTATTTAATTTGTTATGATCTTCGCTCGATGAAAGATCACCTAATAAATCATCCACTTCTTTAGGTGATGGGTATTCAATTGAAGCACCGCCTTGCAGTTTAAATGTCACCGTTCTCCAGACTTGTGCTGCCGTTCCTTCAGGAAACTTGCACCGTTTAAGTGCGTTTACAGTCTCACGGAAAAATAACTCATCACCTGATGTGTCCACTGAAGTAACTTTCCCGCCAGAATCGACATGCATTACGGCATGAACAATACCTTCTTGTTTCGTTGCATGTGCCCTGGCTGGATATTGAACCTGTGGGCAGGCACGCCATTCTAGAGGCTGCAACAAAGGGGTGCTTGGTTGACGTTTAACACATCCAGATAATATTACGGTACAGGCAATCACGATTAATACCAGGCCAGACCCGCTGAATCTGAAATTAAAATTCTTCACTTTCCCTTCCATAAAAAAAGCCACAAAGAGGGATTGTCAGCGAAATGAAATACTCACGAGTAGATTGAAATCAACTTTTGTATCCAATTGAAATAATTTCACTTTTATAAAACTGTCACTCTCGAGCAGAACCGCATAAGGCGGGTTCGTGCTTATCACGTATTGCCAGTGCATAGCCCAATGAGTTCCATGAGTTCCATTCGAAGCATTGAAGATGAACTCTCAACTTTCAAAGGCGCTTGATAGCGCCTTTTCCCATTTTATAGTGGACTATTTTCAGTCACTTCTTTAATCGTCCAAACTTTTTCTTGTTCTGACAATATCTGATATGTCCTTAAAGATGCATATGTACCGGAGAGTGGGAAAGAAGATAAAGTTATAAATGAATACATCTTCCCGGCACTATCTTCGAAAGCCCGACGATTCCAAACCATGTAGCCGCTATCCGTTTTTGTAGAAATCATGCGCCCACCGTCGGATTTTAAATCTGGCGCAGTATCAATAATTGTCTTGCCGATAAAGTTCTTTTTCAGTTTTGCAACTTCTTCATCACTTATCGCCAGGGCAGCTTGAGCTGGAAAATGTTCAACAACGTTTGCTACCGATAAAGTCGTCAATGAAGGCGTAACTTCCTTTAAACCATTTTCATTGGCATATGCATCCAGATAACAATTTTTCAGTGCATCCTGCGCCTCCCTGAAATCCGGGTCAGAAAGACCTGGGTAATCGTTGACCGTCCCGCCCTCCTTTCTCAACGCAACGTATTCAGCACAGTTTGAGATACTTGCCGTACCTTTGTTGCTTAAATTAACTGATATGGGCTGACCATTAGACATTAGTGTCTCACTATAGGCATTACCCACAGCAGCCATCAAAAACAGGCCTGTAACTAGTTTGAGCTTCATGATTCCTCGCGCATAAAATGTTATTAACACAATGATAGTTATGAGATTATTCGTATGCTTTAATTTTACACATCGTATAATACGAAGACTACCAGCACTTGTCATTACAAATAACATGGATATAACCCAAGCCGGGCAACGTTTGTCTTATCGCTCTCGTCTTCTCTTTTTGCGATAATGTTGTAGTCAGTCAATTGTTGCTCAGAGATATGAGAAATATGTTTCCCATATGAGCAAAATATATGAGCAGATGAATTTAAACGGCAATAATTGCCCGGTTTAATTACATTACTTTAGTGGTAGATTTCATCTACGGAAGGATATTTAATGCGCTATATACTTTTTATAATTGTGCCTTTATTAAGCGCCTGTAGTTTTAGCTTTATGAAGTTTGATAATGAACCTGTGGTGCAAGCAACATACGCAAATAGCGCGACAAAAAGTACGGTTATTGCTGCAGGAGGGGAACCAGATAGTGAGATGAATGTTCCAGAAATCAACGGAACTTGCATTAACTACAGACTAAAAAAAGATACAGAGACAATGCCTTTCTATGTCGCTTTCGATAAGAATGGAAACCGAAAGCATTATGGCTATATCTCGTGCCAGGAGGCGAGAGCTAAGGGAGTATTTAGTCAGTAAAAGATCATTCCTCTTCTTACTCAATACGTTCAGAAGAGGAATGACTTAATCCACTTTTACAGTTTGTTTAAATCTTAATAACCCGCAGCTTTGTTAGCCGCTTTTATGCGCTTATTTCTTGAATCTTTTTCACTTTTATCAGTAGCCTGCATTATTCCACCAGCAGCATCGACCCAATCGCTCGCGGTGCATCCGGATAATGTCAGACTCAACATAAGCGCGAATATATACTTCATTTTAACTCCCTTACTTCTCATCAATGTATAAAAAACGTCCGTGTAATACGCAAAGTATTTGACGCTGAATACATTATTTTGACAAATAATCTCAACAGGGGCAAAGAAGAATATGTTGCACAAGTGGATTTACGCATGACGTTGCACGCCACAATACGCCTACAACGTCATGAAACTCGATATCAGGATGCGTTGAGGGCTGCTTTATTTGCCTCTAGCGCATCAACGGCACATTGCTGATGCAAATGGCCGCCTGGTGCACCGCCAATACCAATGGCACCGATGGTTTGGTTATCAACTTTCACCGGTATTCCGCCGCCCAATAATAAGAAGCCCGGGATAAATCAATTAACAAAGAACCTTGTGGTGAATTTCTTCTGCACTAAGGCCGGGTCGCTACTGTTTGAAAGCAAGGCGAGAATGACATCGTTTTGCGCAAGTTTGACCGTGATATCGCGATACAAAATACGGAACTCAGCGCTTTGTTCCTCATACTGCTGATGCAGAGCATAGACCACCACGCCCCGACACAAAGCGCAGTGAGAATCAGCCAGATGAGGACTTTACGCATCGGGTTCCTTAATTTCGGAGCTGTACAATAGAGATCAAAGCCAGCCTTTTTTGCTGAAGGTCGCTCGTGTCGCTTCATTCAAATCATAGTTGCCCAGTTCTGAATGTTTAACCCAGGCGATCTCCTGAAATTCTTCGTTAAACGTGACATGGCGATTGGCGCTCACGCAGTCAAACAACAGATAAATCATGTAGATTTCTTCTTTGCTGCCATCAGCATAGGTCTTCACTCGCACGTCGTCGGCAAAGGTCCAGGGCTTAATGGTGATTATCTGGAGTTCAACGCCCAACTCTTCACGAATTTCTCGTAGCAACGCCTCTTCCATTTGTTCACCCGGCTCCATCCCGCCGCCGGATAACGCCCATTGCCCGGGAAACACTCCGCGATCGTCTGCCATCTTACACAGCAGTACTTCACCGTTATTTTCAATAATTGGACAAACGATAACTCTCTGGCGCATACGACCTCCTGATGTCTTTAGTTTTTCTGACGTTAGCAGAAATGCGCTCGTGAGTCTCAGCGAGAATAATGGCTCTGACGATGATAATTAGATATTTGCGAGGAGAACGGTAATTAGAATTTATCGAAATGATCAGAAATTTTGGCATTCTAAGCATACGCCAGAATGCCCAATTTAATTATTACGCTAGTTATTTTTAATGACGTCGACAGTATTAGAGACATTATGACCCACGCTTTGAACGTTCGCTTTTGTCTGCTTCACATCAGAAACACCATTTTTCACCGCATCAGGTGTCTGGTCTTTTACGGTTTCTTTTGCATCACAACGGCCGCCTACGCCGACAGTCGCTTTCATCGCGGTGCTTTTTGCCGCTTTAGATACGGTGCAGTCTGGGTTGATTACACCGGCATAGCAAAATTGAGTGGCAGTAATTAAAAGCGTGGCGATGAGCAATGAACGGTGGTGCATAAGAGATTCCTTCATGAGTCTATTTTTTGAACAGCAATCGTTGATAATCTCATAGCAACTTTAAGATTGCAGGCCAGTTTATATGGCAAAATGTGATATTTATCACATTTTAAAACGTATTGGGTTGCTGTAACTCTTTATGATCTAATGATTTTACTGATCTTCATATTTCACGAATCATTTATGCTATTTATTGTTAGAAATATTTTATTCGTCCGAATACGCTAATTTTTACTCAACGAAAAGTGGATATCGCTTGCACTAATCCACCTTGTATCTTGAAACGGTTTCGGGTTAGCGCAGCGTCATCCAACATTAGTTCCTTCTATCGCTGCCATTCACGACCACGCAAATGCAATGTCTCAGAAGGCTTTTCCAGGAACAAGCGTTGATAGTCAGTGGCGAACTGTCCGAGGTGCCAAAAGCCCTAATGCATCGCCGCCTTCACCGTATTCCACCGATACCCAGTACTGCATGGAAACCATTTTGCAAAGTACGGCGGCTAACATGTAACTCATTGCACAGTTTCTAGTACCGTTACCTGCGCGACTGCCTCACTCGTCAAGCCATGAACTGGCTGTAACTGCTCCTGCGCTTCAACAAAAAGCCTTCCGTCGTCATCCTGAAATTTCACCAATAAATGGCGAGCGTCAATCAACTCACGGGCAGATGGCGTCATACGACTGCCAGCAGGCAGACGAATTTCGCTCCCTTCGCTGAGGGTATGGTTTGCCCGCAGCCAGTCTTCAGTGATGAAGGTGCCATCAGGCTTTCCGTGAACTTGCCCTCAGGTAACTGAGAGATGATTTCTTCACGAATACGCTGGCGTTCAGAACGAGGCGGCGTATGGTCTGTTGCCACTGGGCCTGCACCCTCTTCGACTAAGGTTATCTCGAGTTGGTCGGCAACCACGCGGGCTTCGGGCGTGATAATCGATTCTTTTAGCACGAAAGCGATAGTTTTAAGGCAAGGAGCCTGGGCTTCACGAACATCGTTTGCAGTAATCAGCTTTTTCATTGAACAGGTTCCTTCAGGCCTGCGACTTCGGCCAGATAATCCTCAAGCTGCCTGACGCTCTCAGCATTCAGGCAATTCAGTGCAAATATTGGCGACGTAAATCCTGAGTCAATTAACATCGCCTGCGTTTGGGCAATATTTGCATCGGGCAAATCAATTTTGCTTATTACCGCAACCTGTTGCAGGTGCGGGTAAATACCCAGTAAACCGGCGGAAATACGGCACTGCGAATCATTGGCAGCATGGACATATATCAATAAACCCGCATCAATCAGGGTATTTATTAATGCGCAATATAAACGTGGGTGGCTGATAAATCCCCCCGGCGTATCAATATTCCCTGCATCGCTAAATTCAACCGCCTGAGTTTTTCGCGCCAGTGAATAATTTCCCAGTAATGCGTTAAACAGCGTTGTTTTTCCCGCGCCCACGGTGCCGACAAAAACGATGCGTTTCATCAGGCCTAGCTCCGCGTCATGGTACAGACGGTATAGCTAAGAATGCTGCTCAGGCCGGTAATCGTTTGTTGTAAGGCTTCTTCTATCGAGCCGACCGAACCGTAAACCACCAGAGCGCCGCTAAATCTGTCCAGAAAACCTATTTGTACGCTGGCGGCTTTTGTGGCGAGATCACCTGCTATCATTGCCGTTTCACCGGGAGTCAGCGTCGTAATGCCAATGGCTTCAGCGCCGGGCACACCTATTTTCTTTGCCAGTTCTTCGCCTGGGTGGGCAATTAAATGCGCCAGTGTTACCTGTTTTCCAGGAACAAATTCCTGAATAATGCGTTCCTTTTCCATTGCGCCTCCTGAAGAATTACCGCCATGCTGACAATAAACCGCAAAAGGGAATAACAAATTTCGGCAACTGATGGGGAAAGGTGAAGTGGATCACTCAATAAATACAGAAAAGCACGGTTATTCATTTCAGGATGTAAATAAAAAGCGGCGGGATAATATCCCACCGCCATTATTGTTTATTTTTGAATAATTCCAGGCTCAGGCTATTTATCACACCACGGCAGTTGTTAAGCGCGATGTGCAGCAAAGCCGCCCTTGCTCGTCGCTGATTTCGATTTGCCAGACCTGGTGCCTACGCCCAACATGCACTGCAGTACAAACACCGCGCACGATACCTTCACGCGCGGAACGCAGATGGTTGGCGTTAACTTCAAGCCCGACAATTTTCTGCTCGCCTTCGGTACACAAGTACCCGGCCACAGAACCGAGTGTTTCAGCTAACACCACCGACGCACCGCCGTGCAGCAGGCCAAACGGCTGACGGGTGCGGTTATCAACCGGCATGGTGGCTTCCAGCTCGGTTTCTGTAATGCGGGTAAATATGATACCCACATGCTCCACCATATTGTCGGCACCCATTTTATTAAGCGCGTCCAGATTTACTTCACGTCGCCAGATCATCCCATAATCTCCAGTAGTGCCTGTAGCGGATGACGAACACCGTTGCCTTCCACACGCTTGACCTGGCTGCGGCAAGAATAGCCGGTTGCCAGGCAGCGTTGGCGCGGTAAGCGTTGCATTGCTTGATGCCAGGACAGCTCGTAAATCCCCAGGGAACTCGCATGGTTTTTGACTTCATGCCCATAGGTTCCCGCCATGCCGCAACAGCCAACGCTAACGTTTTCAAGTTTTGCGCCCAGACGTGCAAATATCGCCGCCCACTGGTTTGGCGCAGTGGGTAGCGCGGTGACTTCGGTACAGTGACCAAACAGATACCACGACTCACCACCAACGCTTGTCATTTCACGGTTTTCCAACACAGCAGGCAGCCATTCGTGCACTAACTGAACGTGGAAATCACCGCGTTCTTCACCGAGCGTCTGCTTATATTCGTCGCGATAGCAGAGCACCAGAGCCGGATCGACCCCCACCATTGGCATTCCCAATTTCGCAATGCGGTTGAGGAAGTCCGACGTTTTACGCGCGGTGCGAGCGAATTTTTGCAGGAAGCCTTTGATGTGTTGCGCTTTACCATTAGGTGAGAATGGTAGAACTACCGGTTCCAGCCCTAGCTTCTCGACCAGGCGTACAAAATCCGCCACTACTTGCGCATCGTAGTAACTGGTAAACGGGTCTTGCACTACCAGCACCGTTTTAGCTTTCTGCTCAGCGCTGTAGCTCTCAAGCTGTTCAAGTGTGGTATTTGCTGAGGTGTGCCCTACTAACTGCTGTTGCAACGATGGCGTTGAGAGCATTGGGAGATCGATCATGCCGATATGTTTAGCAGATAGATTGCGTACCCACGGCTGACTCATAAAGAAGTTGAAGGTCTTTGGCGCACGCGCCATTAACGGTGCGTAGCTTTCGACGGTTGCCACCAAATGGTCGCGCACCGGGCGCAAATAGCGGGTGTGATACAGCTGCAAGAAGCGAGAGCGGAATTCCGGCACGTCGATTTTAATTGGGCATTGCGTTGAACACGCTTTGCAGGCCAAACAACCCGACATCGCCTCTTTCACTTCATGAGAGAAATCATATTCGCCTTTACGGGCATGCCAGGTATTGCGTGTACGTTCGATAAGCGTACGCAGGCTGGCGCGTTTTTCCGGCATCTGTTTTTCGAGTGCATCCGGGTCAACGCCACGATCGGCAAGCAAACGCAACCATTCACGAGTTAACGTCGCCCGCCCTTTTGGCGAGTGAATACGGTTGTTGGTGATTTTCATCGACGGGCACATCGGGCTTTTCACATCGAAGTTAAAGCACAGACCATTGCCGTTACACTCCATTGCACCGCGCCATGAGGTGCGCACCGCAATCGGGATTTGCCTGTCGAAAGTACCGCGCTTCACAGCATCGACCTGCATCATTGGGTCATCCACACCTAACGGCGGGCAGATTTTCCCAGGGTTCAGGCGGTTGTTCGGGTCGAATACCGCTTTAATACGGCGTAACTCTTCATACAACGTTTCGCCAAAGAATGCCGGGCTGTATTCGGCACGGAAACCTTTACCGTGTTCGCCCCACAACAAACCGCCATATTTCGCGGTGAGCGCAACTACATCGTCAGAAATGCGCTTCATCAGCACTTCCTGATGCGGGTCAGTCATATCCAACGCCGGACGCACGTGTAAAACGCCCGCATCGACATGGCCGAACATGCCGTAACTCAGGTTATGGCTATCAAGCAACGCGCGGAACTCAGTGATGTAATCGGCCAAATATTGCGGCGGTACACAGGTATCCTCCGCAAACGGGATGGGTTTTGCCTGCCCTTTCGCGTTACCCAGCAGGCCAACGGCTTTTTTGCGCATATTATAAATGCGCTCAATGCCTGCCAGTTCACTACAAACCTGCCAGCCGATAACGCCGCCTTCGCCTTGTGAAATCAGCGAGTCGAGACGCTCACATAGTGAAGCAACCTGACCTTCGATGAGCTCGAGGTCATCACCGGCAAACTCCACGATATTCAGACCCAGCATCTCTTTGCCAGGAACGTCGGTGATTAATTCACTGACCGAATGCCAAACAATATCCTCACGCGCCAGGTTCAGGACTTTTGAATCGACGGTTTCGACGGAGAGCGCACGGGCTTCTACCATAAACGGCGCGTTACGCAGCGCAGAGTCGAAGGAGTCGTACTTGATATTCACCAGGCGACGCACTTTTGGCAGACGCGTGATATCCAGTTTCGCCTCGGTAATAAACGCGAGCGTGCCTTCTGAGCCGCAAAGAATACGTGTCAGGTCGAACTGCGAAAGATCGTCGTTGAATACGTGGCGCAGATCGTAGCCGGTCAGGAAGCGGTTAAGTTTCGGGAATTTATCGATAATCAACTGGCGATGTTCGCGGCAACGCTCAAGCACCGTGCTATAAATCCTGCCGGTTGGGCTTTCATCGCGCCCCATTTCTTCCGCAAGCATTGTCGCCATCGGGTGTGTGTCGAGAATATCGCCCCCCAATAACACAGCACGAACGCCCATAACATGGTCAGACGTTTTACCGTAAACCAATGAACCTTGCCCCGAAGCATCGGTATTAATCATCCCGCCGAGCGTGGCCCGGTTACTGGTGGAAAGTTCCGGTGCAAAAAAATAACCGTACGGCTTCAGGTATTGGTTAAGCTGATCTTTAATGACGCCCGCTTCGACCCGCACCCAACCCTGCTCGGGGTTAATTTCAATGATGCGATTCATATAGCGCGACATATCGACAACGATGCCTTTGTTCAAAGACTGACCGTTAGTGCCGGTGCCGCCACCGCGTGGTGTGAAGACCAGAGTTTTGAAGCGTTCTTCAGAGGCCAGTCTGGCAAGTAATGCCACGTCTGCTGTAGAACGAGGGAATAACACCGCATCTGGCAACAGCTGATAAATACTGTTGTCAGTGGCCATAGTAAGCCTGTCAGCGTAGCTGGTGGCGGTATCGCCGGTAAAACCTTGTTGTTCCAGTGCCTGCAAAAAATTGAGCACCAATTGAACAAGACCTGGTGCCTGAGAAATTTGTGGGATCATTGACTTTCCGACCCTGCCTGACGTTGTAAGAGTTGTGAGTTATCGTTTGCGTTTATTAATTCTAATACCCTAAATAATTCGAGTTGCGGGAAGGCGACAAGGCCGTAAGTCCCCAGGAGCATAGATTGCTATGTGACTGGGGCACTCGGGTGCAGTCAACACACCTGCGGCTCGAATTATGACGGGTATTCGTTTTTAACACATTTTATTCAGACATTCCCGTCTGTTTTGTACCTGTCCAAAATCGAGGAAATACATCATCATTAACACATCCGCTTCGCGGTTTTAACGTGGCGTTTTGCCCGTTATCAGTAATTAAGGGATTTTATCTATGGTTAAAGTGAGTCAGCCAAAGGATCTGCTACAAATCCTGCTGTCGGTGTTGTTTATCTCGGTGATGATCATCGCCTGTTTGTGGATAGTCCGCCCATTTGTTCTTGGTTTTGCCTGGGCAGGTACAATTGTGCTCGCCACCTGGCCACTGATGCTCAAAGTTCAGAAATTATTGTGGGGAAAACGCTCGCTCGCCGTTCTGGTGATGACGCTATTGCTGTTGATGTTGTTTGTTATTCCGGTGGCGTTGCTGGTGAACAGCCTGGTGGATAACAGCGGCCCGGTTATTGATTGGGCCACCAAAGGCAATATGGAGTTACCGAAGTTTGAGTGGCTTAATACCATTCCGCTTATTGGCGACAAACTCTACGCAGGCTGGAATACACTGGTCGAGAGTGGTGGTAGTGCCATTATGGCGAAAGTGCGTCCATATATCGGCACCACAACAACCTGGTTCCTGGGCCAGGCGATACACGTAGGCAGTTTCCTGATGCATTGTGGTCTGATGCTGCTGTTTAGTGTGCTGCTGTATGCGAAAGGTGAAACGCTAGGTAATGGGATTCGCCACTTTGCATTCCGCCTCGCGGGAACGCGTGGTGATGCCGCTGTATTACTTGCTGGACAAGCGATCCGCGCTGTAGCACTTGGTGTAGTTGTCACCGCACTGGTTCAGTCGGTTTTAGGTGGCGTGGGGCTTGCCATCTCCGGTATCCCAAATGCGACACTGCTAACCGTAGTGATGATGTTATGTTGCCTGGTGCAAATCGGCCCATTGCTGGTGCTGGTGCCCTCAATCGCCTGGTTGTACTGGACTGGTGATAACACCTGGGGCACGGTGCTGCTGGTATGGAGTTGCGTAGTCGGCACGATGGATAACTTTATCCGTCCGGTACTGATTCGTATGGGTGCGGACTTGCCGATGATCCTGATTCTTTCCGGCGTTATCGGTGGGTTGATTGCCTTTGGCATGATTGGCTTGTTTATCGGGCCAGTTCTACTTGCAGTCTCTTACCGTTTGATTTCGGTATGGATGCATGAGGCACCAGCGCCGCAGGATGACCCGAATGAAGTCGTGGAAGTCCTTGAAGAGCACGAATAAGTACACCACCTAAAACGAATGTTGCTCCTACAGTTGTAGGAGCAACATAACCAAACTGATTAACACTACTTATCAATTTCAGGCTTGAATCCCTCCCCAGAACTCCTTGATGCATCAAACATCCCGTAATGTGACCCCAACCGTTTACTTTCTATTAACTATTGAGACGAATCCGAGTGACGCTCCAGGATGAGATGCCTACTATTACTTCACGGCTATGAATCAACACATTGATTTATAAGCATGGAAATCCCCTGAGTGAAACAACGAATTGCTGTGTGTAGTCTTTGCCCATCTCAACGATGGGCTTTTTTTTGCGTGCCGTTTTGCCCGTCATACTTTGCGCTACAGCGGCGTTCAACAGGCTGAAGCACGAATTATTTAGGGCATGCATTATTTAGGGATAATTTAAAACCTCGCAACGACTCACCATCCGCCACTTGCCGTTAATAACCCGCGTATCGCCGGTCACCCGCACAACGCCCGTGCTTCTGATATCGCCACTTGATGCGCCTACGCGGATTTCAAATTCGCCAGGTTCGACAACACGCTCCCCATTGCGGCGGGTGAAATTCAGCATATCGGTTGGAATGTTAAACGTGAGTCGTGCGCTGCTACTCGGCTCAAGATGCACGCGCTGGAACGCTTTGAGTTCCTGAACAGGGCGCACCATTGACGCCACTTTGTCATGAACATATAGCTGGACTACTTCGCTGCCTGCTACCGTTCCGCTGTTGCTGACGGTAATACTCGCACTCACCACACCGTTCTCATTGGGAATCTCATTACTGGCAATTTGCAGCGCCCCATAACTGAATTCAGCCCATGTTTTACCGAAACCGAACGGGTATCGGGCGCCAAAGTGGAAGGCAAATGGCGTACCACCACTCTTCAGTTTATGGTTGTAGTAATACGGCATTGCCCCGGCGCTTTTAGGAATGGACACCACCAGGCGGCCGCCTGGTTCAGCACGCCCGGTAATAATATCGGCAATTGCATGGCCTCCCTCTTGCCCTGGAGCCCAGGCCATCAATAGCGCAGCAACGTTATCTTCCTGGCCGCCTAAGTTGTACGGGCGCCCTCCAGTCATCACTACGATCACCGGTTTGCCGGTAGCAACCAATGCATCGAGTAGTTGTTGCTGCACGCCCGGTAGTTCCAGGCTGTCAGTATCCGAACCTTCGCCGACTGTTCCGCTCTGGAATAAGCCGGATAAATCTCCCACGCACAGCACCACAACATCGCTTTGATCAGCGGTTTTCACGGCGTCCGGAATCAGCGAGGTATCGTGTGAAACCGGAGAGGCTTGCATCGGTTTTCCACCGCTGTCACCGGGGAAAACTGGCGCGCCAGCCATGCGTTTTTCGATGATGTGGCAGCCTTTGGCATAACGCACGTTATCGCGACCAAGTTGCTGTTGAAGGGCGTCTAACGGCGTGGTGACTTGCGATGTTTGTTCAAGCATATCGCTAATAATCAGATGCACCGGGAAGCTGTAGCCGCTCAGCAGCGCGAGCGGGTCATCAGCCGTCGGGCCAATCACCGCCACGCGCGGGTACCCTTTCAACGGTAATATGCCGTCGTTTTCAAGCATCGTGATTGAACGTGTCGCCACCTCACGCGCAATCTGTACGGTAGATTCACTTTGCAGCACGACACCGTTTTCATCGCGGTAAGGGTGTTCAAATAAGCCCAGCCGGAACTTCTCTTTTAATACCCGAGCCACGATCTCATCGATTTTTTGCATCGTGATGAGGCCGCGTTCTACCGCTTCAGAGAGATGGCGCGCGCAATCATCTTTTGGTAATTCCACATCCAGACCGGCATTAAACGCCAGCGCCGCAGATTCCGCTGCATCATGTGAAATACCATGATGTTGATGCAACAGACTCACACCGCCGTAATCCGCCACAATCAGGCCGTCAAAGCCCCATTGCTCGCGCAAAATTGTGGTCATTAAGAATTCGTCAGAATGCCCTGGCTGATTATCAATATCGTGATAAGCCGGCATGACCGAACCGGCATTTGCGAGCTTCACCGCCATCTCAAATGGCAGCAGGAAGGTATCGTTTAGCTCGCAAAAACCCAGGTGAACCGGGGCGTGATTGCGCGCACCTTCGCTAAATGAGTGACCAACATAATGTTTGAGCGTGGCGAGCACAGAGCGTTTTTCACCCTGCAAACCTTTGACGTAATGTGTCGCCATCATGCCCACAAGCCACGGGTCTTCACCGAATGTTTCTTCCGTGCGCCCCCAACGTACATCGCGCGAAACATCCAGCACCGGAGCCAACCCCTGATGGCAGCCAGTTGAACGCGCTTCTTCGCCAATCGCAGCAGCCGCGCGCTCAATCAGATCCAAATCCCACGTCGAGCCATAGTTAAGTGATGACGGAAATAAGGTGGCATCTTTGCACAATAGGCCCACCAGACACTCTTCATGAAACAGCGCCGGAATGCCCAGCCGCGTTTCTTCTACCAGTGTTTTCTGTAAGCGGTTAGCGGCACGCACGCCCTCTTTAGCATCAACAATGTGGGTTCCCAGTGGCCGGGTAATTTGCCCCACACCCAGTTTGAGCCGTTCGGCAAGTGCAGATTGTTCTGTCACCCCTGAAAATTCATCGCTTAAATCTGTGCGCTCCCGGTGGTTACCATCGCTCGATAAAATCAGCCAGTACGCATGCATTTGGGCAAATTTTTCTTCCAGCGTCATGCGTGACATCAGGTCAGCGACACGTTCATCTACCGGGCGGCGAGCATCCTGATAAATTGCAGGCATAATATTCCCCTTTCGAGTTCAGCCATCCGCGACACTGTTCGCGGAGATGATTTTTAATCATCAATATGGGTGATGAGTGCGGGTGCAAACAATTGCCAGAATAACCTGCAAGATTACGTTTTTTGGTTTTAAGTGATAAATGTGATGGGTTTCAAAAATATCCATGAAATAAAACCCATTCACGACGAGGAGAATCAAATAAGAGATAACTCCGTCACAGTTGGTAAGAAACATAAAACACAAATAAAAAATTACAATACTCATCTTAACTTTCACCACATATAACTAAGGGCATATTCCGGCTCTTAATAAAGGTGAATGTATGTCGGTGTTAACTGAAAAAATTACCATCAAAGAAAAACTGGGTTTTGGGCTGGGCGATGCGGCAAGTCACATTGTCTTTGACTCTTCCGTTGCTATTCTCGCTTATTTTTATACCAATATTTATGGTTTACCCCCTGCGGTCATGGGGACTCTATTTTTACTCGTCAGAATACTGGACGCGATTACTGACCCTATTATGGGTGCGATTGCCGACCAGACAAAAAGCCGCTGGGGGCGCTTCCGCCCATGGTTATTGATTATCTGTATCCCGTTTGCAGTCAGCTGTGTGCTGGTTTATTCAACGCCTGATTTTGAGCAAACCGGTAAAATTGTTTACGCCGTATTTGCGTATATATTCATGACGCTAATGTACACCGCGATCAATATCCCTTATTGCTCATTAGGTGCTGCGATTACTTCTGACCCTCAGGAAAATCTTTCCCTGCAATCATGGCGTTTTGCCATTGCGCCAATCGGCGGTGCGATGGGTACGGCGCTGATTCTGCCACTGGCTGATTTCATCTCACCAACTGACAGAGCTACGGGTATGCAGTGGGCAATGGGCATCTTCGGTGTGATCGGCTGTATCATGTTCCTGGTCTGTTTTTTCACTACTCGCGAACGAATTACGCCAGTGAAAGAAGAAAACCTGAATATTATGCGCGACGTAAAAGTTTTATTAAAAAACGATCAGTGGCGTATTTTGTCTGTTTATAACCTTGCGATGTTGTGCGGTGTCGTCGTTCGCGGGAGTTTACTGGTCTATTTCGTACAATATATCCTTAATCAGGGCAGTGGCATTATTTCGATGTTCATGCTTGCCACGACTATCGCTGCCGTATTCGGCAGTTTATTTGCAAAGCATCTCGGTAGCTGGATGTGTAAAATTCGCGCCTCCATTTGGGTGAACGTGTTAAGCGCATTAATCGGTTTATTGTTCCTCGTACTGCCGACAAACTACTGGATGCCCGCATTCATCGTGCATATTGCCCTTAATATATTGCAGGGTATAAATGCCCCTCTGCAATGGTCAATGATTACCGATGCTAATAACTACGGTGAATGGAAAACTCAGCGTCGAATTACCGGAATGAACGTCGCGGCGAATATATTCATTATTAAGTTAGGTGTGGCGATTGGTGGTGCATTAACCGGATGGGGTCTGGCCTGGTTTGGTTATCAGGCAGGAGTAGAACAGCAATCAGCTGAAGCCGTCCGTGGTGTATTGATTCTGTTTACCGTACTACCGGCAATTTTCTACATCATTACGGCTATTTCGATTCACTATTACAAACTTACCGAAGAGAGAATGAACAGTATTGTGGGTGATTTGCGAATGGGTAAATTCCAGAGCGAAAGCGGAGTTACCGGAGTAATGACACCGAAAGCATTATGATAAAAAAGGCTCCTCAGCAATGAGGAGCCTTACTATGATGAATATTAATTATTTTTGAGATTCCGCCAGACTTAACCAGGTTTGCACCACGGTATCCGGGTTCAGGGAAAGACTATCGATCCCCTCTTCCATCAACCAGGCAGCAAAATCTTCATGGTCAGATGGGCCCTGGCCGCAAATACCCACATATTTACCCTGCTTCTTCGCCGCTTTAATCGCCATCGACAGCAGTGCTTTCACCGCGTCGTTGCGCTCATCAAACAGTTCAGAAACCACACCAGAGTCGCGGTCCAGCCCCAGCGCCAACTGAGTCATGTCGTTTGAACCAATGGAGAAACCATCAAAATATTGCAGGAATTCATCTGCCAGCAAGGCGTTAGATGGGATCTCACACATCATGATAATTTTCAGTCCGTTCTCACCGCGTTTCAGCCCCTGGCGTCCCAGTTCTTCAACCACCGCTTTGGCCTGCGCCACAGTTCGCACAAACGGCACCATTACTTCGACGTTAGTCAGGCCCATGTCGTTACGTACCCGTTTCATTGCAGCACATTCCAGCGCGAAACAGTCGCGGAAGCTGTCAGCTACGTAACGGCCTGCGCCACGGAAACCAAGCATCGGGTTTTCTTCATGCGGCTCGTAACGCTCGCCGCCCACCAGGTTGGCGTATTCGTTAGATTTAAAATCAGAAAGACGCACGATAACGCGCTTCGGCCAGAATGCCGCGCCGAGTGTCGCAATCCCTTCCGTCAGGCGACCGACGTAAAATTCAACCGGGTCGTCATAACCTTTCATCATTTCGCTAATTTCTTTTTGCAACGCAGGCTCTTGCTGGTCAAATTCCAGCAGCGCACGCGGGTGCACGCCAATCATGCGGTTGATGATAAATTCCAGACGCGCCAGCCCCACGCCTTCGTTCGGCAGGCAGGCAAAATCAAATGCGCGATCCGGGTTACCGACGTTCATCATGATTTTCAGCGGCAAATCCGGCATGGTATCGACCGTAGAACTTTTGATGCTGAAATCCAGCAGTTCCTGGTAGACATAACCGGTATCCCCTTCGGCGCAGGAAACCGTCACGTTCTGGTCTTCGCTCAGGCGTTCTGTCGCGTCACCGCAACCCACTACCGCTGGAATACCCAATTCACGGGCGATAATCGCCGCGTGACAGGTGCGCCCACCGCGGTTGGTGACAATTGCCGCCGCCTTTTTCATGATCGGTTCCCAGTCCGGGTCAGTCATGTCGGTGACTAAAACATCACCTGGCTGAATGCGGTTCATCTCACTGATGTCATGAATGACTTTGACCGGACCGGCACCGATGCGATGGCCGATGGCACGTCCTTCAGCAATGATTTTTCCCTGGGAATGCAGCTGGTAACGCTCCATCACCTGCCCCTGAGAACGGACCGTTTCCGGGCGAGCCTGGACGATAAACAGCTTGCCGGTGTGCCCATCTTTGGCCCATTCGATATCCATCGGGCGGCCGTAGTGTTTCTCAATTTGCACCGCCTGCTTCGCCAGTTCCTGCACCTCTTCAGGCGTGATAGAGAACTGGTCGCGGTCGGCTTGCGGTACATCTTCAATACGCACCTGCTTGCCATGCTCCTGGCTTGGAGCATAAACCATGCGGATTTTCTTCGAGCCCATATTGCGGCGCACAATCGACGGTTTACCGGCAGCAAGCGTAGGCTTATGAACGTAAAACTCGTCTGGGTTAACAGCACCCTGCACCACCATTTCACCCAGGCCATAAGCGGAGGTGATAAACACCACCTGGTCAAAACCGGATTCAGTGTCGATGGAGAACAGCACACCGGATGATGCGAGATCTGAACGCACCATGCGCTGCACGCCAGCCGAGAGCGCAACGCCACGGTGGTCGTAACCCTGATGAACGCGATACGAAATAGCGCGGTCGTTAAACAGGGAAGCAAAGACGTGTTTCACGGCAACCAGCACCGCGTCATAACCTTGTACGTTGAGGAAAGTTTCTTGTTGTCCGGCAAACGACGCATCGGGCATATCTTCGGCGGTTGCAGAAGAACGCACGGCAAAAGAGGCATCTGCATCGTCTGAAGAAAGCTGTTCGTAGGCATCATGGATGGCTTTTTCAAACTCAGGCTGGAATGGCGTATCAATTATCCACTGGCGGATTTGGGCACCGGCTTTGGCAAGCTCAGTCACATCATCAATATCCGTTTTATCCAGTAATTCATAGATACGCTGGTTCACGCCACTTTGGTCAAGAAACAAGTTAAATGCTTCGGCCGTGGTGGCAAAACCATTCGGCACGGAAACACCCATACCTGAAAGGTTAGTAATCATTTCACCCAGAGAGGCATTTTTGCCCCCGACCCTGTCTACATCATTCATGCCGAGTTGGTTGTACCAAAGCACCAGCGGTGACGAGTTGGACATCGAAACAATCCTTTTGTGATATATGAATGAGAAATACATTACCTCCCTTTTAGATTGGCATAATTAGATGAGGGAATAAAACAGGTGAATCGTTCAAGCAAAATAAAAATTTGAATTTTTCAGATATATTTACATACTGCCTAACTTGTTGATTCTTAATTTAATCCCTATATTAATAAAGGTTTATTAAGATAAGTAAAAATGAACCGTGCATTTCATTAAAAATAAAAACTACGTTTCAGTTTTAAAAATGAAATGAGATTGCTCCAGAATGTAAGGTTTTAATTTATGCTTCAGCCTATGTGAAATATTTTAGGAAAAAAAATGGATAACTCAGCAGACAGGCAAGTTTTTTATATCTCCGATGGCACCGCAATTACCGCCGAAGTCCTTGGACACGCGGTTATGTCACAGTTTCCTGTTGCGATTAACAGCATCACGCTGCCGTTTGTTGAAAACGAAAGCCGGGCCAATGCGGTGAAAGAACAAATCAATGCCATTTATCAACAATCTGGCGTGCGCCCATTAGTGTTCTACTCCATCGTTTTACCGGTCATTCGCGACATTATTTTGCAAAGTGAAGGTTTTTGTCAGGATATTGTGCAAGCGCTGGTTGCCCCTTTGCAGCAAGAATTAAAACTTGAACCCACGCCGATTGCTCACCGAACTCACGGTCTTAATCCCGGGAATTTAATCAAATATGATGCGCGTATCGCCGCCATTGATTACACACTCGCGCATGATGACGGCATTTCAATGCGCAACCTCGATCAGGCACAGGTGATTTTACTGGGTGTTTCGCGCTGCGGAAAAACCCCCACCAGCTTGTACCTCGCCATGCAGTTTGGTATTCGCGCCGCAAACTACCCGTTTATTGCCGACGATATGGATAACATTCAGCTGCCAGCGGTACTCAAGCCTTTGCAACATAAGCTCTTTGGTTTGACGATCAACCCGGAGCGCCTTGCGGCAATCCGTGAAGAACGCCGGGAAAACAGCCGCTATGCCTCGATGCGCCAGTGTCGTCTGGAAGTGGCGGAAGTCGAAGCACTGTTTCGCAAGAACCAGATTCGCTACCTGAACAGCACTAATTATTCGGTTGAGGAAATGGCGACCAAGATTCTGGATATCATGGGACTGAATCGTCGCATGTACTAACAAACTAGTTCACAAGTTCAATTTTGTATGTCAGGCTGTACGCAATCTGGTGGTAACGATTCAGTTTTACGGTTGAATTCAACATAGATTGGTTTATCGTGACAGCCATCACTTCCCGGTACTCCTGCCGAGCTGAAGACAAAATTTTTGAGACACCCAATGAATAAAACAGATGAATTGCGCACCGCGCGCATCGATAGTCTGGTCACACCTGCGGAGCTGGCACAGCGTCTGGCTGTTTCCGAGGAAGTTGCGCAAAACGTAACGGCCTCACGCCGTCGTATCGAAAAAATCCTTAATGGTGAAGATAATCGCCTGCTGGTGATTGTTGGTCCTTGCTCCATTCATGATCTGGATGCGGCAATGGATTACGCCCGTCTATTGCAGACTGCGCGTGAGAAACACCAGCATCGTCTTGAAATCGTGATGCGTACCTATTTCGAAAAGCCGCGCACCGTGGTGGGCTGGAAGGGGCTGATTTCCGATCCAGATTTAAACGGCAGCTACCGCGTCAACCACGGCATCGAACAGGCACGCCGCCTGTTGTTGCAGGTCAATGAACTGGGTGTTCCGACCGCAACAGAATTCCTCGATATGGTGATCGGCCAGTATATTGCCGATTTGATTAGCTGGGGCGCCATTGGCGCACGCACTACCGAAAGCCAGATCCACCGTGAAATGGCCTCCGCCCTTTCATGCCCGGTCGGCTTCAAAAATGGCACCGATGGAAACACGCGTATTGCGGTAGACGCGATTCGTGCCGCCCGCGCCAGCCATATGTTCCTTTCGCCGGACAAACACGGCCAGATGACCATTTACCAAACCAGCGGCAACCCGTACGGCCATATCATCATGCGCGGCGGCAAACAGCCGAACTATCACGCAGCCGACATCGCCGCTGCCTGCGACAGCCTGCATGAGTTTGATTTGCCAGAACAACTAGTGATCGATTTCAGTCATGGCAACTGCCAGAAGCAGCACCGTCGCCAGCTCGAAGTTTGCGAAGATGTCTGTAACCAGATTCGTAATGGTTCGCGGGCAATTGCGGGTGTGATGGCTGAAAGTTTCATTCGTGAAGGCACACAGAAAATTGTTGCCGGACAGCCACTGGTGTACGGCCAATCAATTACCGACCCTTGCCTGAACTGGGAAGACACGGAAACGCTGCTCGATATGCTGGCAGACGCAACGGATAGCCGTTTCTAAATTTTCGGTGGATGACAATCATCTGCCCTATAACCGCATTTCCGAGGTCGGATTAACGTAAGCGACATCCGACCTTTTCCCCTCTTCCGCTCAAAATTGATCCATTCACAAATTTCTTACAAATAACACTTGATGATGAAACATAGTTTATTGATAATGATTATCATTGTTACATTGATTGTCATTTGTAAACAGAGTGAAACATGGATAAAGCATTCACCCCTACGAATCCGCAATCTGCGGCTGGCCCTCGTCAGATAGACAGTAAGCTTTTGCTCGGCCCTGACGGGCGCGTGGTTATTGTCCACGAAGGCCAGCAGTATCATTTACGACAAACTCAGGCCGGGAAGCTAATCCTGACCAAGTAAATCCCTTTCATACTTCAAGTTGTTGATGCGTTGGCGACTAGCCTTCCTACAACTCGAATTATTTAGGGGGAACAGAACCGAAATACAACCCAAATTATTTCTCCGAAATAGTTCGAGTTGCATCGCAGCGGCAAGGGAACGAATCCCGATGAGCTTACATAAGTAAGTGATTCGGGTGAGTGACGCAGCCAACAAAGATGCGGCTTGAAATATGAAGGAGAAACGCAAGCCACCCAGGTTTTTCCCAGGCAGCCAGCGCTTTTAAATTTTCTTATGGAGATTTGCGCATGCCTGCTTTACACACAGTCGGCTTCCGTCTGTCATTACTGACTGTTGCGGTTTTTTCTGCCCTGCCCGCTTTCGCGAAAGACGATCAAATGACCGTGGTGGCCACCGGCAACCAACGCAGCACATTTGAAGCGCCAATGATGGTCACCGTCATTGACGCCACTACCCCTGAAAGCCAAACCTCATCATCTGCCGCTGACATGTTACGCCGGGTGCCTGGGATCACCCTTTCCGGCACCGGCCGCACCAATGGTCAGGACGTCAGCATGCGCGGTTACGATCGCCGTGGCGTGTTGATGCTGGTTGATGGCGTACGCCAGGGCACGGACACCGGGCATCTAAACAGCACGTTTCTTGACCCGGCATTAATCAAGCGTATCGAAGTGGTGCGCGGCCCGGCAGCTCTGCTATATGGCAGCGGTGCACTCGGCGGCGTGATTTCTTATGAAACAGCCGATGCCAGCGATTTGCTGTATGAAGGCCAGAACAGTGGTTTCCGCGTGTTTGGTAGCGGTGCGACGGGCGATCACAGTGTCGGAATGGGTGCCAGCGCCTTTGGTCGCACGGATGACCTTGATGGACTGGTTGCGTGGTCGAGTCGCGACCGTGGCGACATTCGTCAGAGCGACGGCGAAACTGCGCCAAACGACGAAAACATCGGTAACTTCCTGACTAAAGGCACCTGGTATATCGACCCGGCACAGTCACTTGCAGGCTCTTTGCGTTACTACAATAACGCCGCGCAGGAGCCTAAAAACCCGCAAACCACGAATGCAGACCCGAGTAACCCGATGGTTGACCGCTCGACCATTCAGCGCGACGCACAGCTGAAATACCACATTGGGCCGGACCAAAGCGATTGGCTAAATGCCGATGCTACCGCCTACTGGTCTGAAGCGCGCATCAACGCGCAGGGCCAAACTGATGGTGCTGAGTTCCGCAAGCAAACCACCACTGGTGGAAAAGTCGAAAACCGCAGCCGTGCATTTACCGACAGTTTCGCAGCCCACCTGCTGACTTACGGCGGTGAGTATTATCGTCAGGATCAAAAACCTGGCGGCAACACTACGGGCTTCCCACAGGCCAACATCGACTTCGGCTCCGGCTGGTTGCAAGATGAAATCACCCTGCGCGACCTGCCTGTTTCCCTGTTAGCCGGTACGCGTTATGACAATTACAGCGGCAGCAGCGACGGCTATGACGATGTGAATGCCGATAAGTGGTCATCGCGTGGCGCACTTTCCATCACACCAACCGAATGGTTGATGCTGTTTGGTTCTTATGCCCAGGCATTCCGCGCCCCGACTATGGGCGAAATGTATAACGACGCGAAACACTTCTCTATCGGTACGCGTTACACCAACTACTGGGTTCCGAACCCGAATCTGCGCCCGGAAACTAACGAAACGCTGGAAGGCGGTTTTGGTCTGCGCTTCGACGATTTGATGCTGGCGGATGATGGCCTCGAATTTAAAGCCAGCTACTTCGATACCAAAGCAAAAGACTACATTTCTACCACCGTCGATTTCGCCAAAGCGACCACCATGTCCTATAACGTTCCTGATGCCAAAATCTGGGGTTGGGATATGACGGCGAAGTACACCAGCGCGTGGTTCAGCCTTGATCTGGCTTATAACCGCACCCGTGGTAAAGACACCGGCACCGGCGACTGGATTTCAAGCCTGAACCCGGACACTGTCACCAGCATCCTCGATGTTCCTGTGGCACAAAGTGGCTTCTCCGTAGGTTGGGTTGGCACTTTTGCTGAACGCTCAACGCATATTAGCAGCAGCTACAGCGCGCAGCCGGGTTACGGCGTGAACGATTTCTATGTCAGCTATACAGGCCAGCAGCAGTTGCGCGGGCTAACTACTTCCCTGGTACTGGGTAACGCCTTTGATAAGGAATACTGGTCGCCACAGGGGCTCCCACAAGATGGCCGTAACGGCAAAATCTTCGTTAGTTATCAATGGTAAGGAAGCAATATGACTCAGCGTTATGAAAACTGGTTGCAGCTAAAACAACAGCACCCTAAAAAATATGCTCGTGACATCGCAAAACTGATGAACATCAGCGAGGCCGAACTAACTCATGCTCGCGTAGGGCATGATGCATGGCGCTTAAAAGGTGAAGTTCGCGACATTCTCGCCTCCCTTGAAAACGTGGGCGAAATCAAGTCCATTTGCCGTAACGAATATGCAGTGCATGAACAAGTTGGACGTTTTGAGAACCAACAACTTCATGGCCATGCAGGGCTGGTTCTTAACCCCCGCGCGCTGGATTTGCGTCTGTTCCTCAATCAATGGGCTTTCGCATTCCATATTCGTGAGGAAACTGCTCGCGGCGAGCGCCAGAGCATTCAGTTTTTTGACCATCAGGGCGATGCGCTGTTGAAGGTGTACACCACCGACAACACCGATTTCGCCGCCTGGGGCGATATGCTGGCGAAGTTTATCTATGCCGATAACCCGGATCTTGAACTGAAAGCCGCTGAAGAAACCGTGATGACGCCAGCGGTAGATGGCCAACAGGTTGATGCTGAATGGCGCAGCCTGCGCGACGTGCATCAGTTCTTTAGTCTACTCAAACGCCACCAGTTGACTCGCCAACAAGCATTCCGTCTGGTGGCTGAAGACCTGGCCTGCCAGGTTGATAACAGCGCACTGGCACAACTGCTCGCTCAGGCGAAACAAGATCAAAATGAAATTATGATCTTCGTCGGCAACCAGGGCACCGTGCAGATTTTCACCGGCAAGGTGGAAAAAGTTGTGCCAATGGATAACTGGATCAACATCTTCAACCCGCAATTCACCCTGCACTTGATGGGCGACACCATCGCTGAAAGCTGGGTGACGCGTAAACCAAGCGGCGATGGCTTCGTGACAAGCCTGGAACTGTTTGCGGCTGACGGCACGCAAATCGCGCAGCTTTACGGTCAACGTACAGAAGGCGAGCCTGAGCAGCAGCAGTGGCGCTCACAGTTGGAAGCATTGGTAAGCAAAGGGCTGGCCGCATGAAACGCTGGTTAATTGCCCTGCTTGCAATGCCAGTGATTGCGAGCGCCAATGAACGAGTGGTGGCAATTGGTGGCGATGTTACGGAAATTGCCTTTGCACTAGGTTCGGGTGACCAGCTGGTCGCCCGGGACAGCACCAGTCTGCACCCGCAGGCTGCAACAAAGCTGCCGGATGTCGGGTATATGCGCCAGCTTAATGCCGAAGGGATTCTGGCTATGCGCCCGACGCTGGTACTCGCGAGTGCACAGGCCAAACCTTCGCTCGCACTTGAGCAAGTCGCCAGCAGCCACGTCAAAGTCGTCACTATTCCGGCGGGTAATTCGCTGGATGCTATCGATGAGAAGATTGACGCAGTCGCGCAAGCGATGGGGAAAACAGCTCAGAGCGATGCTTTGCGCAAGCAAGTGCATAGCAAACTGGCGTTGATTCCGGAAAAACCATTGCCGGTGAAAGTGCTGTTTATCATGAGTCACGGTGGCATGACTGCCATGGCTGCCGGGCAAGAAACGGCGGCAGATGCCGCCATTCACGCCGCAGGTTTGCAAAATGCGATGCAAGGTTTCAAACGTTATCAGCCAATGTCGCAGGAAGGCGTTATTGCTAGCCAGCCGCAATTGATACTGGTGACAGCAGACGGTGTGAAAACGTTGGGAGGTGAAGATAACGTCTGGAAACTGCCGGGGCTTGTGCAAACTCCCGCAGGGAAAAGCCGGCAGCTGTTAGTCGTGGACGATATGGCGTTGCTTGGTTTCGGCCTGCAAACACCAGATGCGATCCTTGCATTACGTAAAAAAGCGGAGCAATTGCCTTGATACGCCGTCCCCTGCCCCAACGCGCTCTGCTCGCCATGATTCTGGCGTTACTGGCGCTGTCTTTGGTTGCTGCCAATTTAGGCGCTATGCGCCTTTCTATCGCCGTGTTGTGGCAAGCCCAGGATGAAGCGTTGCGCCATATCTGGCTCAATATTCGCTTGCCGCGCGTGCTGCTGGCGACGCTGGTTGGCGGTGCACTGGCGCTTTCAGGCTGCGTGATGCAGGGGCTGTTTCGCAACCCGCTTGCTGACCCAGGTTTACTTGGGATCAGCAGCGGTGCGGCACTGGCAGTCGGGTTTTCAGTAGTTCTGCCAATCGCACTACCGGCAGTCCTGGCATTATATGTCCCAATGCTTGCGGCATTTGTTGGCAGTCTCGCGGTCACGCTGGTGATCTTCTTCTTAAGCCGCCAGGGTAACAACAGTCTTTCTCGTCTGTTGCTGGTGGGGATCGCCATAAATGCATTATGTGGTGCGGCGGTCGGCGTACTTTCCTGGATCAGTAACGATGCCCAATTGCGCCAGTTATCGCTTTGGGGCATGGGCAGTCTTGGGCAAGCCCAGTGGTCAACCTTACTTGCTACCGCTTCGTTTATTCTCCCGGCTTCGCTGGCTATCACGTTTCTGTCCAGACGCCTTAACCTGTTACAGCTTGGAGATGAAGAAGCCCATTATCTTGGCGTAGATGTCAAAAAAACCCAACGGCACCTGCTGATTTTAAGCGCATTGTTAGTCGCAGCAGCCGTTGCCGTAAGCGGTGTGATTGGCTTTGTTGGTTTAGTCGTTCCGCACTTAGTACGGATGTGGCTAGGTGCCGATCATCGCTGGCTTATTCCCGGATCAGTGCTGGCTGGCGCAATGCTCCTGTTGGTTGCCGATACCCTCGCTCGCACGCTGGTTGCACCCGCTGAAATGCCCGTTGGACTGCTTACCAGCCTGCTTGGCGGCCCATGGTTTTTAGCAATGATTTTCCGCCCAGGGAGGGAAACTGATGGCTGATTTACTGCAGGCGAAAAACGTTACGTTTCGCCCAGGCGAGCGAAAATTACTCGATGACATTAATTTGACGCTGGCTGCCGGTGAAGTCGTGGCACTAATCGGCCCTAACGGTGCCGGAAAATCTACGCTGCTGAGGGTACTGACTGGTTTCCAGCCACCAGACGGTGGCGAAATTACCCTTGCTGGGCGTCCACTAACGGCATGGACTGGAGATGCTCTGTCGCGTAAACGTGCAGTCATGCGCCAGCGCAGCGGTATGGCGTTCAGTTGGGCTGTTGAAGATGTGATTGCTATGGGGCGTGCGCCGTGGCCGGAGAAAGAGACTAAATCTGTCGTCCAGGAAGTGATGGCGCTAACGGGGTGCGATACGCTTGCCGGGCGCGATTTCTGCCAGCTTTCTGGCGGTGAACAACAGCGCGTGCAACTGGCTCGTGCACTGGCGCAACTATGGCTGGATGGGCAACCCCACGGCTGGCTGTTTTTAGATGAACCGACCTCTGCGCTCGATCTTTATCATCAGCAACATATCTTGCGTTTACTGCGCCGTTTATCGCTGATGGGAACATTGTCGGTTTGCGTGGTGCTGCATGATTTGAATTTGGCCGCACTGTGGGCTGACCGGATTATATTGCTACATGAAGGGAAGCTGGTGGCAAATGGTACGCCGCAACAGGTGCTGGAAGAGTCCACGCTACAGCGTTGGTATAAGGCGGATTTACGGGT
This sequence comes from Buttiauxella gaviniae ATCC 51604, assembly GCF_001654835.1. Taxonomy (GTDB): domain Bacteria; phylum Pseudomonadota; class Gammaproteobacteria; order Enterobacterales; family Enterobacteriaceae; genus Buttiauxella; species Buttiauxella gaviniae. The sequence continues at coordinate 6,102 of NZ_LXEP01000036.1, read as the reverse complement.
ATTCAATCATCCAGAATACCCGGTGCCTCAGGTTTGGTTACAGCAGTGACATCCACCATTTTTAGCTTGAGCAGCTCACTTCTAACCGTTTGCCCCAGTCCGGCGGACGTTGTGTTAAATCGTCCGAATGTTCAGCAAATGGCTGGCGCAGTGCTTCATGTAGTTCAGCCAGAACACTTACATCACCTTTATCGGCGGCATCGATAGCACGCTGAGCCAACCAGTTACGTAGAACAATTGAAGGATTTGCAGCTTTCATTGCCTGCTGCCGCTGCTCGTCACTGACCTGCTCGATTTGCAGACGAGTACGATAGCGGGTAAACCAGCTATCAAAAGCGGCTCTGTCGATAAATTCATCCCGTAGCGGTGAGCTTGCTGAATTTTGCTCAGTCAGGCTTAGCATTCTGAAAGTGCGCGTGTAATCGCTACCCTCTTTTGCCATCAGGCCAAACAGTTCCGTGAGAATTTCATTGTCTGCCGTTTGTTCGGTTAACAGGCCCAGTTTGCCGCGCATTAATTCCCCGAATGCTTTCATCAGTGCGAACTGATAGTGGTCGAGCAATTCATTTAGCCATTCGACCGAGATGAACGGTGACAGCGTCTGCGCCAGGCGTTGTAGGTTCCACAGACCTACTGCAGGTTGATTATCAAAAGCATAACGCCCCTGATGATCGGAATGGTTGCAGATAAAATCAGGCTGATAGTCATCAAGGAAACCGTACGGGCCGTAATCCATCGTCAGCCCGAGAATCGACATATTGTCAGTATTCATCACGCCATGGGCGAAACCGACAGTTTGCCAGCTAGCAATCATCTGCGCGGTACGCTCGACAACATCGCGGAACCAAAGCTGATATTTATCTTTTTCATCAACCAGATGCGGCCAGTGATGGGCAATCACATAATCTGCCAATTGCTGTACCTTTTCGGGTTCACGGCGATAGTAGAAATGCTCGAAGTGACCAAACCGGGCATGGCTTTGCGCCACACGAATCAGCATAGCACCTTGCTCAGTGCTTTCGCGGCGTACCGGAGTGTCGCTGGTGACGATACTGAGCGCACGCGTGGTTGGGATCCCTAACCCATGCATCGCTTCACTGGCGAGAAATTCACGTACCGTTGAGCGCAACACGGCGCGGCCATCGCCCATACGCGAATAAGGCGTTAAGCCTGCACCTTTCAAGTGCCAGTCAAATTTTCGCCCATCATCCAACTGTTGTTCACCGAGCAAAATACCGCGCCCGTCGCCAAGTTGCCCCGCCCAGACACCAAACTGATGCCCGCTATAAACCTGAGCTAAAGGCTGCATACCCGGAAGCAGCATTTCGCCACTCCAGATACCTGCATGAGATTCGTCAAACAATGAGGCATCAAGCCCGAGGTCATCAGCCAATGGACGGTTATAATAAAAAAGCCGGGAATGATGTAGCGGCGTTGGCTTCAGAGCCGTATAAAAGCCGGGCAACTCATCGTGCCAGCTATTGTTAAATACAGGTTTATTGGTCATGTTACCTCCTGCCGATAGTGTAGTGCTTGTACGGGGTTTTAAACACAGCACGTTGGCAGGGGTATTTACTCGAGCGGGTTAATTAGAATGAAACCAGTCGGTTAATGCCTTAGGTGCAATGGCCGGCCAGCAATTACCCTGCATGGCGAGGGGAGTTAATGAGAGGATTTTCTTGCGCGCTGCATCGTCATCAACTCCCGTTATAACTAATGTCTGGCAAAAAGGAGTCAGTTGGGCAAGCATTGCTAGCATAAAGGGTTCAAAAGAACGTTGTTTAATTTGTTTATGAATAAATAATTTATCCATAAATACACGTTTAAATAGCCCATCAAAAATCGGTTTAGTCGTCGCTACTCCCGCACCAAAATTAGCTAACACTAATGAATAATGCTTACACATTGTTACCAAACGCGTATTTTCATTGCCACGATTTAAATCGGGGAAGCTTTCATTGATAGAAAACTCAATGAACGGAAGCTGCGCCAGGCGGGAAGCCAGCACCGAATTGGCTAAAACGTCATCAACAATTACCGCACTTATATTTACCCAGACAACCATGCTCTGAGCCTTAAAGAATTCTTGATAGTTTTCGAGTAATTCTATTTGCTCATGAAACAATATTAATTGCTGTTCTGGTTTAATAACTGGCGTAACTAATTCTGTTGGAATACGCACCGGCGCATCGACCCCAACAAAATTAACCAATAATTCAACACCTAAAACTTCGCCCTTCGGCAAGTAAACAGGCTGGAAATAAAAATCCGAACGATATTGTGCATCGAGTGAGAGGATCATGTTGCCAGCCGTGTTTCAAATGAGGTGGATGGCATCGTGACACGATGAACATCCAGCGTTAACTGGATTGATTTGATTGTATTTAGACGCAAGGTCATCCTTGATATGTGTATCAGATTCTTTTCGAATATAATTATATTATCCTGGTTATCCTCCTATCGCCAGTTTTAGCGAATATGACGGACAGAATCACGGTGGATTATCGCGGGAGAAAAAGATTCATTCTCATAATCATTTTCCAATAATTTACGGATCGCAAAACGCGCCATTTCACTTATCGGAAAATGAACACTGGTAATTGCAGGTCGAACAAACGAGGCTCTTTCTCCACTGTCGTAGCAAACCAGTGAGATATCCTGGGGAATTCGCAGCCCACGCTCAGTGATTGCCAGCATCGCACCTACTGCCAATTCCTCATTACAACAATAAATAGCCGTCGGTTGGGCACTTTCAAGTAACTGAGATGCAAGCTGATAGCCACCCGGCATGTCGTACTCCCCACCCAGCACCGCAATGGGCACAAGCTGCGCCTGATTCATGGCATCAATAAAGCCCTGAAGACGCAATAAGCTTGAAGATCGCCCACTCGGCCCATGCAAACAAGCAATTGCAGTATGGCCGGCATCAATAAGTACCTCAGTGGCAAGAGCACTCGCCGCACGATGGTCAAACACCACACAGCGTGGTTCAAGCCCTGGTACATCTCGGTCCAGAATAATGAATTTACGGTCTTGTTCAGCCAAATGCACAAGAGTGGCATCGGTGATAGCGCGGACATGTAATATCAGACCGTCGCAACGTAAATTAAACAGTCGCTGAATAGCATTGAGTTCTTTCTCAGCAGTATCCCGCCCTTGAGTCACTAATAGCTGTTTGCCCTGTAATTCAGTTTCACTCTGAATGGTATCCATTAGTGCCCCGAAGAAACCGCCGCGATAAGAGGTCGTGACAAGCCCTAAGGTATTGCTTTGACTGGACGCTAAAGCTCGGGCCGCAGGATTCGGCGTGTAGCCTAATTCAGTGATCGCCGCTTCAACTTTGATTCGTGTCTGCGCATTAACTTTACTATCGCCATTCACCACGCGCGAGACGGTCGCCCGGGATACACCTGCGCTGGCGGCAACATCTTCGAGAGTAACCATGAACTATCCTTTAGTGGGAGCGAAATGCTGCCAGATATTACCTGATATTGTGAAACGCACCTGGGTTAGCCACTGAATTGCTGAAGGGAGTCACGTTTAGGGCCAATAGCGCGGCCCTGCCCGAGAAAAAACGGTGCTAGATACGGCGGGCCTGCCAGAATTTCTTGCTCCAGTAGACATTATCGAGCGACGAACGCATCACGCCGCGGCTGGTCGAGGCATGAATGAATTGGTTGTCCGTATCGTAAATACCAACATGCAGGCCACTTTCACCGGACCCCGTCTTAAAGAACACCAGATCGCCCGGGAGTAAATCATCTTTATCAATTTCAGTGCCAATTTTGGCCTGCTGGCGCGTTTCGCGTGGCAGTTGAAGATCAAACCGGTCGCGGAAAGTAATTGAAACAAAACCGGAGCAATCGACGCCACGACGACTCATGCCACCATAACGATACGGAGTGCCATGCCAGCCACTGAGTTGATCATTAAGCCTGGCAATTACCGTTATCGAGTCTGAGAGACGAGAATTTGGAGGCGGCGCATGATGACTACACCCAGCGAGCACCAGACATGCCACTACAAGAATCCATACACGCATTTTCAGGCTAATCCTCACCCGTTTATAATTTCCAGTAATTTAGCGCTTACCTATGATTTGGTGCAAGTTTTTACCAGCAACTAAAGTGTGGCTATCAGCATGCTATGCCCTTCAACCTGCATTCTGCGAAAGTGCATGTTATAGGCTGTCGCTAAATGTTGCACAGACAGCACATCATCCCGCTTACCTTGAGCAATCATTTTACCCGCACGCAATAACCAGACAGTATGTGCATGACGTAAACTGTGGTTCAAATCATGGCTGCTCATCACTACCGCAATGCCCGCTTCGCATAACGCCATCAGAATTCTGTCCAGCGCAGTTTGCTGAGCAATATCCAGACTGTTCATTGGCTCATCCAACAGCAGCAAGCGCCCATGCGGGTTAATTTCAGGGTGAATTTGCAACACAACTGCTGCCAGGCGAACACGCTGCCATTCGCCACCAGAAAGCTGGTTAACACTGCGAGTGAGTTTATCTGTCAGACCCAGACTGCCAACGAGCTTGAGCATCACGCTATCATCAGGACTGACTTGCTGATGCATTTGCAGGTAGTGCCAGACAGGCATGGAAAATGGTGGCATTTGTTGCTGAGAGAGATAAGCACGATGGCGAGCCAATTGCGTGGGTTGCCATTCATTCAGGTTACTGCCGGCGAAGGCTATTTCTCCGCCCCCCAAACTCAACCCCGCAGCTCTCATTAACAATGTGCTTTTCCCCGCACCGTTTGGCCCGACGAGATGCACCAGTTCGCCCGTGTATACAGTGGCGGAAATCGGCCCAAGCCGCTCCGCCACAACCACATTGTTAAGCTGTAACAACGACATTATCTCGCTAGCGCCGACTTAATAGCATCAATAATCGCTGGATCATCAGGCGTCATATCAGGTGAAAAACGTTGAATAACCTGGCCATCGCGCCCGATAAGGAATTTTTCAAAATTCCACAGAATATCGCCAACATGAGCGGGCGCACGACCTTTGCTGCTCATGCGTTCAAAAAAACCACTCCCATCAGGCGCAATTGCATTTGGCGCAGCAGCCACTAATTTTTGGTACAACGGGTGGCGATTCTCTCCGTTGACATCCACTTTGCTAAACATCGGGAACGTTACACCATAAGTGGTGCTGCAAAAGGTTTTGATCTCTTCTTCGCTACCCGGCTCTTGACCCAGGAACTGATTGCATGGGAAACCGAGAACCGAGAAACCTTCGTGCTGCAGCTCTTTTTGCAGATTCTCTAACTGTTCGTATTGCACCGTCAGACCGCATTTAGAGGCTACATTTACCACCAGCAGTACTTTACCTTTCCAGTTTTCAAGCGTTGTCGCTTCACCGTCAATGGTGGTGACTTCAGTATTCAGAATGTCTTGCATTGTGTTCCCTTAAATTGAAATCAAACGATGGATTATTTCCCAGCTTTTAATAGTAGCCATATAAAGAAACCAATTCCAGAATCTCTTGATAATCATAAATTTATACTTAAAACAAAGGATTAGAAATTACCTCAACAGCAAATAGCGGCAAATAACAGCTAATTAAATGCCCCTATTCTTGTCCCTAACGCAAGATTTGCCCCCAATTCTGCCCCCAAACGAGCTCTTTTTCTAACTCATACGCGTGATGACTGCATAGATAAATCAGATGATTTGGTCATGTTTTGGATGGGTGGGATTAAAGGGCTTTACTGATGAAGGGATTACGCGCTGTGTAAATTTTCAGGATTATGGTTGGTCCGGATCAGCTTGTGCTTCCTCCGTCGCTTTGCGGGCTGCTTCCTCTACTGCAAGTCGCTCGGCTTCCTTCCTCTCTTTTTCCGCTGCACGCTTCTTCTGGTTATAAATACTTCCTTCTGGCATTTCGACACGCACAGAGACGAACTGGTCAGCAGGGATATCAATAGGCGCACCATTCATCACGGTTTCAGTAAATGAACCATCATCATTTTTGTGTCCAACTTTGTTTTGCGCAAATTCTGGGGCTTCCGGGTGAGTACGATGATAGGTTTTCACCAGAATTGAACCATCAGGCTTAATCTCGTAATCCAGCCAGACGAGAGCC
>NZ_LXEP01000035.1 GCF_001654835.1 Buttiauxella gaviniae ATCC 51604 | reverse complement strand
CTGCTCGTCTTTCTGTTCCGCTCGTTCTGCATCGATGGCGGCGCGAACTGCCGGCGCCAACAATGCGGCGTGTAGTTGGTGTTTCTTTGAAGTTCCATCGAAAGCGCGCTGGATGCGCTGCTTGTTGTTATGAACCCGGCGAGCGAATTCATCGCCATCAACCAAGTCATCAAGTGTCTCAAGCAGCTCACCCTGTTGATGCCTTGTAATCAGCTCGACAACGTACTTCCAGCCCTTCTTTGCAGCCCATGCTTCAAGCTCAATGTGCAGAGTATTGATTTCCATGAATCAGTCCTTAAACACCCTGGGTGCTAGTCTGTTTTGCAAGGCGCTTGGCCTTGCGGTGCTGGTCGTAAATGTCTTTGTCGTAATGCAGTGCGCCACCGGATGCCTCTTCCAGGCGATGAGCTCGAGCCTCAGGAACGAGCTCCCCCCATTTGTAAAGAGATTGCAATTCAACACCGGCTGCTTTTGCTAATTTGGTTTTGGTTCCGAAAAAATTAAGTGCGTCACATGTAAGCATGCGGCCTCCATCTTGTTAGGTATGTCTAACAATATCTTGCGCGGGATACCTAAGTCAATAAAATTTAGAATTGTCTAACTATGAGAGAACTAACTACCCTTGGACAAAGAGCTCTGGCAAGACGCAAAGAGCTAAAGTTAACCCAGCGCGAAGCGGCAAAGCTGACGGGCGTTGCACACGTTACGATTTCGCAATGGGAACGAGATGAGACACAGCCCGTGGGAGCTAGGCTTTTCGCTTTAGCAAAAGCTTTATCCTGCACCCCTACATGGTTGCTTTTCGGTGATGATGACCAAAGCCCCGCCCCAGCAGCGGAACAGTCCCTGCCCCCGCAGATTAGTGATAAACACAAGGAGCTAATCGAGCTTTTCGATGCCCTTCCTGAATCAGAACAAGAAGCCCAAATCCAACAAATGAGAGCTCGGGTTAATAATTTCAACAAGCTCTTTGATGAAATGTTGAAAGCCAGGCAGCGCCAATCTAAAAAATAAATCCATAACTACCAGTTAGTTATGTTTTTACGTCCATTAAGTTAGGTTTACCTAACAAAAATATCTTGCCAACCTTGTTAGACATGCCTAATCTACAACCCATCAAACAACCTCACACAGTGATACTCAGTTAAACGTTCCGCCAGCCTGGCGATAAGGGCGAAATAACAGAAATAAAAAAAGCGCCCTACTGGACGCTTAGCTCTTTAAAAATCAGTTTGGTGAATCATTCGTCTTTTGGAAGATCCCCTGCAAACCAGGCAGTCACTTTCTCTGGAAGGCTTAAGGTTATTCCCCTTGCTTCAGGCGACCTACCAAGAGCAATCAGTGTTCTTTTGTGAGCTGCGTCGCGTAGCAATCCAAGTGTTGGGTTGTCACCTTCCTCAACCCTAAGATATGCAGCGTGGAGATCTTCTTCTGAGAGCTCGGCTGACTTGCTTATGAGCTCCTTCATTTTTTTAGACTGAATCTCACACAGCATGCCTGTTTTACCTGGCTGCCAGACAAAGCCAACTACTGAGATAACGGCTACAACAGCGCCAAACAAAGGCAGACTACCGTAGGAAGCAAAAATAGCTGACCCGAGCATGATTTGAGCAAACGTTAAAAGTCTGTCCAGTCGATTGTAGAAAGTCGCCTGCATCGTTTCGATATGGAACGAGTAACGAATGTTGAATAGCGTTGAATCTCGGGTCATGTGTACCTCTTACTGTTTAGGTTCTGGCTCCGGTTCCCTTTCGGATTGCCTGTACGGCACCTGTCCATCAGGTTTCGGAATGTCTCTCTCACCAAACTGGTTAATAAGCATTTTACCCTCCATGGGGTTGGTATTTTATGGAGTTCTCCACGGGTGAGGTGGAGTTCGTGCGCCAGACACGGGTAAGGATCTGGCACCCGTATTCTACCACCGTAGCCTTAAGTGGTTAAAAGAATGACAAAAACGAATATGTGCAAAATTACACAGAATGTTAGAACTGACTTTGCAGTGTGGTGAATGCGGCTCAGCGCTCGCGATGAAAGGCAAAACATCAAGTCATTATCGGTATAGGTCATCGCTGGATGGTTTGCCGCCAGACAGCACCGGGAGGCACCCGGCACCACACCGCAAAGTTTGTTTCATTCAGACGTAAAGTTAAAACAATGGAGATTGATATGTTCAGTTTATTAAGACAGGTAACAGGCATTTTTCAGTTTCAGCACCGCCCGGTTGTTCCCGTGGTTCACGTACCGGCTTATCCGGAGTTGGCCAAAGGTCAGGCTCGCCATTTCCGTGACAGTGTCACTCTTGCGCCATGGCTTGTGTCATTCAATAGTGATTTCGGTACTTACTACTGCCAGCCAGTGGGTAATACGCGCCTGCTTCGTCAGTCATATATCTGTAACGAGCTGGATGCTCGCCTGGTTCCTGCAGGTACGGGGATTCACTGATGTAGCGATATGGGAATTCCCATATCGGGGTCGGATTTAAATAATTACTGAAAAGAATCGAGTCGGCTAATAACGCGACAGGGTTTATACGCCCAAAATTTAAGAACTACAAATATATGCCTTAATCGGCAGGGAATTACTCATTCTAAATAAGAGTTGATTATGTTTTCTCAAATTTTCACGCTTAATAAAATCAGTCCCGATGTTGCAGAAACAATCGCAGACGAAAATGTATTTTCTTATTTCGTTTTCAACAACGACAAAACTGTAACGGTTAAATTTCCAGGTGGGATTATTCACGACACTTATCCCTGTCATCACTGCGCATTAGAAGAAGTCACACGCATCTGGTTCTTGATTCGTGAAGCAGAGATTAAAACTCAGTGCCGCTACTCCTTCGCGGCTTACAGCATAGAGCAAGCATCATGAGCAGAGCCTGTTCGTGCTGCAGTCATCTCTTTGAAGATGCCGAGTTAACCCAACGGCAAAATACCAGGGGTTATGCCAGCCGCACCGTTTACTACTGCGCGGGCTGTATCGAAAAGAAAAATCAGCAGGCCAAACTCCAGAGTGTTCGCACTACTTACAGAAAATCCGTTAACGCCCGCGCTTAACGTTAATTAATGAGGTATTTATGAAACCATTTACTGGCTGTTTTATTCCCAAAAAAGGACCAGCAGAGAAACTCAACCTGCTAACTCTTTGTATTCTTAAAAACGCACCAAATAAAAAGGCTGCGGGTGCCATTATTACTGGCGAGTTCTTCCAGAAATACGCTGACATTGCAGAGCACTATTTTGATGTAAAAATCATTGAAGCTATCGTAGGAAATGACAGACCCGCGATGGATGAGTGGTCAACTGATTTCATCTGGAATAAAGACTCCGGGTGTATCGAATTATTATCAACTGTCAAAGATGAAGAAACACTCCACCCCGACAACTCTGTTACACCTGAATATGTTGAAGCGTCAAAACTTCCAACCAGTTTCCGCGCCGCCCTGCTCGCTTTGTTTGGTCGTACCGATAACATCACCAAGATTGAATATGGCCTGGCTATCGATCTGACTAACGACGATATGCCAAGTTTTGCCCGGGAGCTGGGCGAAGCTATTACACGTACACCAAGAGTGCTCGCTCTATTTCCAGAGCGCCAAAAGGAACTACTTGATGCGGTACATGCTCGCCTGAAAGAAACCGCGCAGTGGCCC
>NZ_LXEP01000034.1 GCF_001654835.1 Buttiauxella gaviniae ATCC 51604 | reverse complement strand
TGCCGAAATTGTCGCTGCAGCGTGTGGCATAAAATTACAGGTAACAGACAACAATGAAAATGCGCCCGAACAGAGCCCGCAGAACACAGCAGATGTTCTGGTCACTGACAGCTCAGAAGATGGCAAGTTGGCAGAAAATGCAGCTGGTGATGGCGAACCGACGCAGGAAGTAGGCCCTGAAGATGCCCGCGTGTTGATGAACGACCGGGAGATTGAAATTTGTCACCCGATTAACGCCCTGCTTTCCGGTTACACCAATGTCATGGGTAAAGATGAAGCTGAAGGCGTCGTTATCTGCACTGGTCATCTTATCGCTGAAATATCCCTGCTTCTTCTCGCGGATATCATCGCAACAGAAGATCTCTTGTCACCAGGATTTAGCGACGAAGAAATTCATCACGTGGCCACCAGCATTCTCGATGCATGGTCTGATAATGAAGCAAAGCGCCAGATAGTTGCCCTGGATGCTATTACGGAGTTGCGTACCGAACTACCCGCACCGGCAGTCATCGAGAAACCCGTTATTAAGGTAAAGCCTCGCCCGGAGCCAGAAGAAATTCATGCTCAGGCAGTTCACGCCACCACTTCAGCTGGTCTCACCTATCGCCAGCAGCTAACTATTGCAGCTGTTCAGGGATTTTGCGCTAACCCAGCCTGCTTCGGTGTTTTCGATGAAATTGCAGAGATGGCTGTTCTCGTGGCGTCGTCAATTGATTCCGGGGTGAGCGAATGAAAATAGCATCTAAGCACGATGCCGCACTGGCTTTACTACTGGCGCTAACTGATGAAGTTCATACCCTCGCCAGTATATCTGTAGAGATCAACTTATCGGTCAGTTACCTGGAGCAATTGGCTACAAAACTGCGAGGAGCGAAGCTTATTGAATCAGTGCGTGGCCCTGGAGGCGGCTATCGCCTGACACGCCCGCTCAATCAAATCACGGTGGGCGACATTTTCACAGCTATTGGTACCGAAACAAATCGTCAGGGATTTGGTCTGTTTGACGAAATACAGCGTCGACTAAAGCACGTTGCATTGAGTGACCTGGGTAAAGGAGTGCAAGCATCATGTGCAAAATAACTGCAACCATCCTGAAGTCTGGTGGACTGCCTGTTGCGTGGACTTGTAACTCGAAGGAACCGCTCACCAGCGCTCAGTGCGAAAAGAAGTTCTCCCGGGCTAAAGAAGCCGGAAAAACCGCTGAAGAGTACGTGTCAGTGACAGATTTTCAATGCATCGCCATTGAGTCAGAGCGCAAGCCTAAGCGTGGCAAAAATGTCCAGTAAGCGCCGGCTGCGTCGTAAGCAATGCGATGGAAAGCTGCGGCACCCTAGTCTGGAAGGTGCGTTTATAGCGATAAAGATGCTTCACCGTCGTTATGGCCACCAGGGGCAAATGCGAGCCTACCGCTGTCAGTTCTGCCACAAATTCCATATAGGGCATGCGCCAGGCAGAAACGGGATCGGTAGTGGCTGGCGGTAACGATACCCGGACATCGTTAAATACAGTGATTTTCATTAATCAGTTTTATACCGACCTGTAAATTACAGTGCAGGTCGGTCATGAGGTGAATCATGGCACAGGTCGTTTTTAACGAAGAATGGGTGGTTGAGGCTCGACTTGCTGACAGGACAGGTCTGTCATGTGGGCAAATTAAAAGCTACCGCCACAAAGGCTGGATTGAGGGTATTCACTTTAAGCGCGTAACTGCCGATGGTGATGCGACATCAGCAAAAGGCCTTCTTTGGTACAACTTTCCCAGGATTAATTTATTTATAGCGGAGGCTTGATGGCAAGTTTGCCAACCGGCGTAGAGATCCACAGTGGCAAAATCAGGATCTCTTTTAATTATCGTGGAACGCGCTGCAGGGAAATATTGAAGGGTTGGGTAGTCAATAATTCGAATATTAAAAAAGCAGGAAATCTGAGAGCATTAATTTGTAGCGAAATTCAATTTGGCACCTTCAGGTATGAAGAACGCTTCCCGGAGAGTAAATCATTAACCCGGTTCTGCTCTCCTGTTAAAAGCGTTTCTACATTTGGGGAGCTATGTGACGCCTTTCATGATGTGAAAGAGATTGAGATCAGCCCATCGACCATGCTTGTGACAAAATCCGTTAGCGGGTTACTGCAGCGTCTAATAGGCTCGCACACCCGCCTGGAAGACATTCAGCACAACGACATATTAATTTGGCGTAAGAAACTTCTCGAAGGGGAGCTAAAGTCTCGCCTGAAGGGAAATAGAACCGTGAGGACAGTTAATGGTTTCATGGCTCAACTTTGCAGAATGCTGAAATTTGCACATATGAGTAATTACATTAGTCACACACCCTATGAAAACGTCAAAAGTTTGAAAAAATCACAGATTGATCCAGATCCGTTGCTTAAGAATGAGTTTGAAGAACTAAAGCTTTTCCTGACTGGTCAATCGCTTAATTTGTGGGAATTTGCAGTGTTTAGCGGGCTACGGCATGGAGAGTTAACCGGTTTGTCATGGCAGGATGTTGATCTGAATGCAGGTGAGGTTCACGTTAAACGAACTATCACCTTAACCAAGCAATTTGGTCCACCCAAAACTCATGCGGGGAACAGAACTGTTCAATTGCTTAAGCCTGCGCTGGAGGCTCTTAAGCGACAGTTCCTACTCACTGGACACATGGAAGCGACTGAAATAACATTTCACCACCGCGAGCGAGGGAAGCATGAAAAACAGACGCTGAGTTTTTGCTTTGTTCCTCGCCATGAGGGTGCCAGTAAGAGCGGCCATTATTCTTCGAATACAATAAAAGGATCATGGGAGCGAGCAATGGAGAGAGCTGGCATCAGGCATCGCTCTCCTTACCACTCCAGGCATACGTATGCATGCTGGCTGTTATCCGCTGGTGCAAACCCATCGTTTATAGCCAGTCAGATGGGGCATGAAAATGCACAGATGGTCTACATGATTTATTCAAAATGGATTGCCACAATGAATAATGATCAGATAGGCATGCTGAATGAGAAGCTGGGTTAAGCAAGCCCCCATAGTGTCCCAAGATAAGCTGGGTAAAAAAATAAGCCTTTTATTACAGACACTTTACTTACCAGCCTTTAATAGTAGCCATATAAATAGCGGAGCGCCCAGCGTTGCTGTCACAACACCTATCGGCAATTCGGCTGAAACCAACGCCAGACGTGCAATGACATCAGCGCCAAGCAACACTGTTGCTCCAGCCAGCGCACTGGCAGGCAATAAAATACGATGATCCGTTAACCCCTTCAGACGCAGCATATGCGGGATGACCAGGCCGATAAAACCAATAGCGCCGGCAAGTGCCACGCTCACACCTACCAACCAGCCTGTTGCAATAACCATAATATTGCGCCACAACCAGACAGGCAGACCTAGCTGACGAGCTGACATTTCACCCAACGCCATTAAGTTTAATGGTGCATAGTTCCGACATAACCACAGCATCACCGGAAGCAGAGTTATCATCAGCCACCATTGCCGCCAGTCTACACCTCCAAAACCACCCATCATCCAATACATTAACTGGCGTAAGTCGAGGCTTGAACTGAAATAGATAGCCCAGGTCATCAGCGCGCTACAGATAATCCCCAGGGCCACACCTGCAAGCAGCAATCGGCTATTAGAAAGATGGCGCCGCGAGAAACGCAGCAGGATAAAAGTGATAATCAGCGCACCGGCGATCGCGCAAATACCCAGAATCCAATCTGGCAACATCCCTTGTCCAAGTAATACCGCTGCTACCAGCGCAACACCTGCACCATTGGAGACACCAAGCAGGCCAGGTTCGGCCAGTGGGTTTTCGAAAAGTGCCTGCATAATGGTGCCAGAAATCGCCAATGCCGCGCCAACCAAGAGCACTGCTAAGGTACGGGGCATACGGATCTGCCAGATGAACAACTGTGCATCCTCACGCATCCAGTGTTGAGGAGCAAACCACTGGTCCCCGGCGCTTAAACTCAGCACCACCATCCCCAACATTGTGGCAAACAATGCAAGTAGCCAACGGCGTTCGTGGCGGCGTTGTTGAGCGACAAAAGTGAGCATCTGCTTGGAAAGATCCGATGAGAGAGAATTCATGCAACTGATTTTACGGGGAGTTTCCTACATTCGACAAGCGCTAAAGGAAGCGCGCGGGTCTGCGCGTGAGATTTCTTCTATTCTACGCTCGTAATAATATATGAAAGGTAAATAGATAATAATTTACGGAGGAAATAGCACGGATGGCTTCACTACCATATATAACCAACCACAGTGATCATAAAACCCCACCACGTCATAATTAGCTTTGTAATTATTTAATAAATAACCATTGTTTATCATAGGCATTAAGAATATTAAATCGAGAATAAACGAAGTGTGATTATAAGGAGGCAAGGCGTGATCATTGCAGACTGCAGGGATTAAAATAAATAAAAATTCAAGGAAAGGTAATTACCGTGTCTGACAACACTCTGCAAAATACATATCTGCGAACTCCCGACAGAAACCTTATTTCTGATCTCATTACAGGAAAACTGCGCCCGGGTGCAATATGGCATAAGCGTAATTATCGACTTAAATTTATGATGCGCACTGCCCTCTTCTACTCACCCACTCGCCGGATGCTTGAGAGTCTTGCACTGCGACCTGATTTTGAGCAGATGTTAAAGGCGCAAATAACATTACCAAGTAAACCACATCGTCAATATTTAGTTCGGGGATTAAACGCCAACCAACGTGCTGATGCGGTGATCGGGCATTATCAGTTCGTGGACTCATTATCATCGAAGCAGTTGGCCGGCGCATTAATTGCGGGACAAGAAAAAAAACTGGTGACCCTTACAGGAAAAGATGACAGTCATTTTTCGCTCTCGTCTTCTTGTGCAGGAAGTGCCGAACGTGAAGGGGAAAGTACACTGTGGCTTCGGGACGGCAACCAACACGTGCTCGCCAGCCTCACTTTTAGCGTTTTACGCGCCAAAGACCAATGGCAGCTTGTAATTGGTGGCCTACAGGGGCCAAGACGGGAAGTACCTCATGAGGTAATAAAGCAGGCAACACGAGCCTGCTATGGTCTGTTCCCTAAACGTCTGCTGATGGAGTTTATCTGGCAATTTGCAGCCCGGAGCGGAATTTCCAGCGTTTATGGCGTCAGCGATAATGGTCATGTCTTCCGGGCGTTGCGTTACCGGTTAAGTAAAGGCCGCCATTTCCACGCAAGTTATGATGATTTCTGGCAATCCATTGAAGGTGTAAAAAACAACGCATGCCGTTGGCAGCTTCCTTTGCAGTTGGAACGAAAAACTCTTGAGAGCATCGCCAGTAAGAAACGGGCGGAATATCGTCGCCGCTTCCAGTTACTGGATGATATGGCGACGCAAATTGCGAATCTGGCATAGAGATAGTTCTTGCTGCAGCATTAAAATGAGATGAATTGCTGGATTTTAAGCAAAGAAAAAGGCCGCTAAAGCGGCCTTTTTGGTTAATTCAGGTTACTCGTCTTTCGGCGACGCGTTTTCAACCCTACTCTTCAACTTCTGACCAGGTCGGAAGGTCACTACACGGCGTGCCGTGATAGGAATATCTTCACCAGTCTTCGGGTTACGCCCGGGACGTTGGTTTTTATCGCGTAAGTCAAAATTACCAAAGCCTGATAGTTTAACCTGCTCGCCGTTTTCCAAAGCGCGACGGATCTCTTCGAAAAACAGTTCTACCAACTCTTTAGCATCACGTTTGCTAAGCCCTAGCTTATCAAACAGATATTCTGACATTTCAGCTTTTGTAAGCGCCATACGTTCAATCCCTCAATGATGCCTGGAATCGCTCTTTTAATGCCTCTACACATTTTGCAACGGTAGCGGCCATCTCCTCTTCTTCGAGTGTACGGCCCGTATCCTGCAGGATAAGGCTTATGGCAAGGCTCTTATAACCTTCGGCTACACCTTTACCACGGTACACATCAAACAAGTTTACGCCAACTACCTGATTTGCGCCAACTTTCTTACACTCTGCCAAAATATCTGCTGCGGGAACGTTTTCTGCAACCACAACTGCAATGTCACGACGGTTCGCAGGGAAACGAGAAATCTCTTTAGACTCAGGCACAGCGCGGTCTGCAAGCTTGTTCCACAGTACTTCGAACACCAGTGTACGACCATTGAGTGAAAGCTTACGTTCAAGTTCCGGGTGCACAACACCAATGAAACCAACGTATTCCCCACCTAAATAAATGGCAGCACTTTGGCCAGGATGCAAGGCTGGGTTGCTTGCTGCTTTAAATTCGATGTCTGAAAGTTTACCGGTCAGATCCAGAACTGCTTCCAGATCGCCCTTCAAATCATAGAAGTCGACGGTGTTACGCGCCAGATCCCAATGCTCTTCGTAGCGGTTACCACAGATCGCACCAGCCAGCATAAGATCCTGACGAATACCCAGGTCTGCCTGCGTATCAGGAACAAAGCGTAAACCTGACTCAAAGATGCGCACACGCGCCTGCTGGCGGTTTTGGTTATAAACCACTGTATTGAGCAGACCGGTCAGCAGGGACAAACGCATTGCTGACATTTCGCTGGAAATTGGGCTTGGCAAAATCAGATTTTCTTCACCCGGGTGCAACAGTTGTTGAACTTTAGGATCAACAAAGCTGTAGGTGATCACTTCCTGGTAGCCTTTATCGACCAGCATTGTTTTCACACGCTTGAGCGAAAGGTCAGCTTCACGGTGAGTACCCATGATCAGACCCGCTTGAACAGGCTCGTTAGGAATGCTGTTGTAACCATAAACGCGCGCCACTTCTTCAACCAGATCTTCTTCAATCTGCATATCAAAGCGCCAGCTTGGAGCCACTGCCGTCCACTGGTTATCACCTTCAGTCACTTCGCAGCCCAGACGACGCAGAATATCACCAACCTGTACATCTGCAATATGATAGCCAATCAGACGGTCCAGCTTGCTGCGACGCAGAGTAATTGTGGCAGCTTTTGGCAGATGTGCTTCATTAGTCACATCAATTACCGGGCCTGCTTCACCGCCACAGATATCGATCAACAGACGAGTAGCACGTTCCATTGCTTTGTACTGCAACGCTGAATCCACACCACGCTCATAACGATGAGAAGCATCGGTATGCAAGCCATGGCGGCGCGCGCGGCCGGTAATAGACAGTGGGCTGAAGAATGCGCACTCAAGCAGTACGTTCTGGGTTTCATCATTCACACCAGAATGTTCACCACCAAAGATGCCGCCCATTGCCAGCGCTTTGTTGTGGTCAGCAATGACCAGAGTATCGGCATTCAACTTCGCTTCGTTACCATCAAGCAGTGTCAGGGTTTCGCCCTCTTCTGCCATACGTACAACGATGCCACCTTCAATGCGGTCTTTATCGAACGCATGCATCGGTTGGCCGAGTTCCAGCAGCACGTAGTTAGTTACGTCAACTACCGCATCGATAGAACGAATACCGCAACGACGCAGTTTTTCTTTCATCCACAGCGGCGTAGGCGCTTTGACGTTGATACCTTTAACCACACGACCCAAGTAACGTGGACATGCTTCAGGCGCATCGACACGAATTGGCAGCGTGTCGGTAATAGACGCCGCGACAGTAACTATTTCTGGCACGTTTAATGGCAGTTGGTTCACAACCGCAACATCACGGGCAACACCGATGATACCGAGGCAATCGGCACGGTTTGGCGTTACGCTGATTTCGATAGTGTTGTCGTCAAGCTTCAGGTATTCGCGGATGTCAGTACCAATCGGCGCATCCAGCGGCAGCTCAATAATACCGTTATGGTCATCGGAAATACCCAGCTCGGAGAATGAGCAGAGCATGCCTTCTGATGGCTCCCCACGCAGTTTTGCAGCTTTAATTTTGAAATCGCCAGGCAACACAGCACCAACGGTTGCCACAGCAACCTTCAGGCCCTGACGGCAATTTGGTGCACCACAAACGATGTCTAACAGACGGTCGCCACCGACATTAACTTTTGTTACACGCAATTTGTCAGCGTTTGGATGTTGGCCGCACTCAACCACTTCACCCACAACCACACCGTTGAATTCGCCCGCAACGGCATCAACACCATCAACTTCAAGACCAGCCATAGTAATTTGACCGGAAAGCTCTTCACTACTGTTGGCTGGGTTTACCCATTCGCGTAACCAGAGTTCACTGAATTTCATTGGATATCCCGCCCTTATTTAAACTGTTTGAGGAAACGTAAATCATTTTCGAAGAATGCACGCAAATCGGTTACGCCGTAGCGCAGCATGGTTAAACGTTCCATGCCCATACCGAAAGCAAAGCCTGAATAAACTTCTGGGTCGATACCAACGTTACGCAGAACGTTCGGATGCACCATGCCGCAGCCTAATACTTCCAGCCATTTACCATTTTTACCCATTACATCAACTTCTGCGGATGGTTCGGTGAACGGGAAGTAGGACGGGCGGAAACGAATCTGCAAATCAGCTTCGAAGAAGTTGTTCAGGAAATCGTGAATCGTGCCTTTCAGGTTGGCGAAGTTGATATTGGTATCAACAATCAAGCCTTCCATCTGATGGAACATTGGCGTGTGTGTCTGATCGTAGTCGTTACGATACACCCGGCCCGGCGCGATAATACGAATCGGCGGCTGCTTGTCTTTCATCGTGCGAATCTGAACGCCAGAAGTCTGGGTGCGCAGTAAACGAGTTGCATCGAACCAGAATGTATCGTGGTCAGCACGAGCTGGGTGATGGCCTGGGATATTCAGTGCATCAAAGTTGTGGTAGTCATCTTCGATTTCCGGGCCAGTAGCTACGGTGAAGCCTAACTCACCAAAGAAGCTTTCAATACGGTCGATGGTGCGAGTAACTGGATGCAAACCACCATTTTCAACACGGCGGCCAGGCAGTGAGATATCGATAGTTTCTTCGGCCAGGCGAGCATTCAGTGCCGCACTTTCAAGTGCATTTTTGCGAGCATTCAATGCTTCCTGCACTTTCTCTTTGGCTTCGTTAATTACTGCACCCGCAGCTGGGCGCTCTTCTGCTGGCAATTCACGCAGGGTGGTCATCTGGAGGGTCAGATGACCTTTTTTCCCTAAATACTCGACGCGTACGTTGTCTAACGCGGCAACATCCTGGGCCTCGTTTATGGCGGCCGTTGCGTTGGCAACCAGCTCTGCGAGATGTGGCATGGTATTCCTCTTATGCCGGCATAATTACCGGGGTAGTTGATCCGTATACAAAGATAAAAAAGGATGCAAAAAAAAAGCCTCCTAATGGAGGCTTTCGGCGCTATTTTTCGTTTCTTTTCTTACGCGCAAAGCCCCCTAGTTCAGGTGCTAAAGTAAAAAAAGAAACGGAAAATAGCAGCATTCATGCTTGCAGTTACCTTATTGAGCAGTGTTAAACATTACCGTTAGAAATTAAAAGAGGGAGCAAGCTCCCTCTAATAACTGGCTTACGCCAGAGCTGCTTTCGCTTTTTCAACTAGTGCAGTAAATGCCACTTTGTCGAATACGGCGATGTCAGCCAAGATCTTACGGTCGATTTCAACAGAAGCTTTTTTCAAGCCATTGATGAATTTGCTGTAAGAGATCCCGTTCTGACGAGCTGCAGCATTGATACGTGCAATCCACAGCTGACGGAATTGACGTTTACGTTGACGACGGTCACGGTAAGCGTATTGGCCAGCTTTGATAACAGCCTGGAAAGCAACGCGGTATACGCGTGAACGCGCACCGTAGTAGCCTTTGGCTTGTTTAAGGATTTTTTTGTGACGAGCACGTGCGATAACACCACGTTTTACGCGAGCCATATTAGCTCTCCTGTTCTATATTCTGAATTAATTAAAAAGTGCTACTTATGCGTACGGCAGGCAAGCGATGACCAGGCCCAGATCCCCTTTGGAGACCATACCTTTCGGACGCAGGTGACGTTTACGCTTAGTAGACTTTTTAGTCAGAATATGACGCAGGTTAGCGTGCTTACGCTTAAAACCACCACCGGCGGTCTTTTTGAAGCGCTTAGCGGCGCCGCGTACAGTTTTAATCTTTGGCATTTAATAACTTTCCACTTCGCATTGTTAATAAAACGAACCAGAAGGCGAACAAAACTCACGAGGCCGAAACCTCGCGAGAACTGTTACTTGATGGCCTTACTGTTTCTTCTTCGGAGCGAGCACCATGATCATCTGGCGGCCTTCGATCTTCGATGGGAAGGATTCGACGACTGCCAGTTCACTCAGATCGTCACGGACGCGGTTAAGCACTTCCATGCCAATCTGTTGGTGAGCCATTTCACGACCGCGGAAACGCAGTGTGATTTTAGCTTTATCACCCTCTTCCAGAAAGCGAACCAGGCTGCGGAGTTTTACCTGATAGTCGCCATCATCGGTACCAGGTCGGAATTTGATTTCCTTGACCTGAATAACTTTTTGCTTTTTCTTCTGTTCCTTAGAAGATTTGCTTTTTTCGTAGAGGAATTTGCCGTAATCCATAATGCGACAAACAGGCGGTTCAGCATTAGGACTGATTTCAACTAAATCAACCCCAGCCTCCTCGGCTTTTTCTAAAGCTTCATTCAGACTGACAATACCAATAGGTTCGCCGTCTAAGCCTGTCAGACGAACTTCTGTGGCACGAATTTCTCTGTTTATGCGATTAGGACGCGCCGGTTGAACTCTTTTTCCGCCTTTAATAACTCTATTCCTCTAGTTGATTAAGATTGCGACTGCGAATTTCATTCTGCAGTTTTTCAATCAATTCGTTTACGTCCATGCTCCCCAAATCTTTGCCACGACGGGTACGAACGGCAACTTTGCCTGCTTCGACCTCTTTATCGCCACAAACTAACATGTAAGGGACACGACGCAACGTGTGTTCACGGATTTTAAAGCCAATCTTCTCATTTCTCAAGTCTGCTTTTACACGAATGCCTGCATTTTGCAGTTTACGGGTCAATTCTTCGACGTAATCAGACTGTCCATCAGTGATATTCATGACCACTGCTTGTACCGGCGCAAGCCAGGTTGGGAAGAAGCCCGCAAATTCTTCGGTAAGGATACCAATGAAACGTTCCATTGACCCGAGAATTGCACGGTGAATCATTACCGGAACCAGGCGTTCGTTACTTTCGCCGATATAAGACGCGTTCAGGCGTGATGGTAAAGAGAAGTCCAGCTGTACAGTGCCGCACTGCCATGCACGATCCAGGCAGTCATACAGGGTAAATTCAATTTTAGGGCCATAGAATGCACCCTCACCCGGTTGATAATCAAACGGTATATTATTTTCTTGCAGCGCTACGGCCAAATCCGCCTCTGCACGATCCCACATTTCGTCGGTACCGATGCGTTTTTCCGGGCGGGTAGACAGCTTCACAACGATTTTTTCAAAACCGAAGGTGCTGTACATGTCATAGACCATGCGGATACAGCTGTTCACTTCATCGCGAACCTGCTCTTCGGTACAGAATACGTGAGCATCGTCCTGAGTAAAACCACGAACGCGCATCAGGCCATGCAACGCGCCTGACGGCTCGTTACGGTGACAGCTACCAAACTCAGCCATACGTAATGGCAGGTCGCGGTAAGACTTCAGACCCTGGTTAAAGATCTGCACGTGACCTGGGCAGTTCATTGGCTTGATGCAGTATTCACGGTTCTCGGAAGAAGTAGTAAACATCGCATCTTTATAGTTGTCCCAGTGGCCGGTTTTTTCCCACAGCACACGGTCCATCATGAACGGGCCTTTCACTTCCTGATACTGGTACTCTTTGAGTTTGGAGCGTACAAACACCTCCAACTCACGGAAGATAGTCCAGCCGTCATTATGCCAGAACACCATACCTGGCGCCTCTTCCTGCATATGATACAGGTCGAGTTGCTTACCAATTTTACGGTGGTCACGTTTAGAGGCTTCTTCCAGGCGTTGCAGATATGCATTCAGTTGCTTTTTATCTGCCCACGCGGTGCCATAAATACGTTGCAGCATTTTGTTGCTGCTGTCGCCACGCCAGTATGCACCAGATGTTTTCTGCAGTTTGAAATGATGGCAGAAACGCATATTCGGTACGTGCGGACCACGGCACATATCAACGTATTCTTCATGATGATACAGACCAGGCTTATCATCATGGCTGATGTTTTCATCAAGAATCGCAACCTTGTAGCTTTCGCCACGGTTGACGAAAGTTTCGCGGGCTTCGTGCCAGCTCACTTTCTTCTTGATGACATCGTAATCTTTCTCAGCCAGCTCGTGCATACGCTTCTCGAGCAGCTCAAGATCTTCCTGCGTCAGCGTGTGGTCAATGTCAACGTCGTAGTAAAAACCGTTATCAATAACCGGGCCAATCGCCATTTTAGTGTGCGGCCACAGTTGTTTGATGGCATGACCCAATAAGTGGGCGCATGAGTGGCGGAGAATCTCCAGGCCAGCTTCATCTTTAACGGTGATAATCGCGAGTTTAGCATCGTGCTCAATAACATCAGATGCATCAACCAGTTCGCCATCAACACGGCCAGCGATACACGCTTTTGCAAGGCCAGGACCGATGTCCAGGGCTACATCCAGCGGGCTAACAGCATGGTCGTAATGGCGTTGGCTGCCATCAGGAAGAGTAATAACAGGCATTAATAAGTCCTTATCTGCAGTGGTGACCCACACGTAAGATCACATGCAACATGTATTTTACTTTAGTTTCAATAGGTTGCGTCACCTTCTCGCCTACAATTGCAAGGCCGGGTCCACAATTCCTGCGTGAATGTGCGGTTCACAACTTCACTACGGTTGAGAATACTATCACTTTAAGGAGGGTATGTCGCGTTTCGCAGTCCAGAATCATCTTGATACCGGTAATATTAACTGACTGTTTTATCCCCATTTTTTCACGCAACTATCAGTGAAAATACGTTTGTATTCTCGAAAAAGATGCAAATGAAACTAATAAGATTTTCTAAACATTGCGCTGACCAATAATTACATTATCGGTTTATAAGATTAGGAAAATAAAAAACCGGGCATCTTGCTCCGGTTTTTTATTTCATACGAATTTGAAAAATGAGCGATCAATTAGCAAGTTCGTATAAATGAAAACTAAACATCACTGGTTAGTTATTAATACCACTCGCCAGCAACCAAGGTATGGACATCAAAAGCATCATCCATTGAACGGCCAGTTGACTGAGCGCCCGGCTGGATATTTGAACCAGCTTCAATATCAGTGGCATGCCATGTATTAGATGGTGCTGTCTGCGTGGTGGCTGTAGTGCTTGTTAAAGTGGTGGTAGTTGCAGGTTGAGCTGCAAATGCACCAAATGAAATCACAGAAAGTACGACTGCTGCAGCGGTATATTTAATTGTTTTCATATTCATTATTCTCTTATTTAGTGGACCAGCAGGCATATTGCCTTACACCAAATAAGAGTAGATCCAGATCACACTTTTTCCCAGTCAATTTATTTGTCAAAGAGTTTCAAAGATACTGAATATATGTCGAAGTGATAGATTGTGGAGAGATTATGAAGGAAAAGCAGGCATATTTGATTTTATTTAAAACAAAACCATGGACCAAAATAATATTAGCACATAGTGATAAAATAAAACATTAAAGCCGGGAGTTACCCGGCTTTGCCAATTACATCTTATAACCAAGAGTAACTGCGGTACGTCTATCTGTATGCTCTGGAGCTGAATCAGGTGGATTTGAGTTCCAGGTAACGTTGTAGCCAACCCGCAAACCAAAGTGCTCATTGATTGCAACTTCAAGAGCAGTTTCAGAGTTTACCGTCGTATCCTGACTACCCAGCACAGAAACACCCTGGATAAATTTGGCGTTATCGGTCAGTTGCCAGTTATAGATACCTGACGCATAACCCAGCGGCTGGGTCTTATGCCCGCCATCTGTGTACTCGTCATAACGCACGCCAGGACCAAATTCCACACGCAGACTGTGTACCGGGCCACTGAGGAACTGACGACCATAACCTGCGGTCAGCACATCACGCGACTGATATCCGTTGTAGCGGTCTGTTAACCAGCTTGCCTGACCAAATAGATAATCGCTATCAGTCATGTTGTAACGGCTACGACCACCAGCAGCATAAGTCTCAGAAGAGCGCTCATCGTTAGAGGACGTGTTGTTTGCATTACCCCAAAGTGACCACGCGGTAGAGGTGTCGTACCAGGTCATGTTGGTGTCCGCAGTCAACGAAGAGCTTGTGGTGTTACCTGATTGCGCAAGATAACCCGCATTCAGGTTACCTTCGAACGGTTTCTTAGCGGTAGATGGGTCATCCATGACAGTGAAAACCGAATTATCTGCAATTGCAAAGTGACTCAATAGCGCACTTCCGGTCAGCAAAATTGCAGCCGGTACTGTCTTAACTAAATTCATTTAATCGTCCGTACAACATAAAAAGAAACCATCAAGGTTCCGGAATCTCTTCTGTGGATCAAATAATTATGAGCCAAGAAAGGTTACAAATTATAAAAAAGCCCGAATAACATAGCAATGAATTCTTCTTTCATTTTTTGAATAAGAGAGCTCTTAAAACATCTTTATTTTCATAAACATAGTGTTCTATTGCTTTTTACAAATCATTTGATAAATCATTGTGTTAATTGACATTCTTTGGGCTAAAACAGTGCTACGCTTTAACCCAACGCTAAATTAAGGAGGATATATGGCTCGGATTTATACATTGACACTTGCTCCCTCACTCGATAGTGCAACATTAACCGCACAAATTTACCCGGAGGGAAAACTCCGTTGCACCGCTCCAGTGTTTGAACCTGGCGGTGGCGGCATTAACGTTGCACGTGCGATTGTGCATTTGGGAGGCCAGGCAACAGCCATATTTCCTTCCGGTGGCGCGACCGGGGAACACCTTTGTGCCCTCCTGCTTGATGAACATGTCGCTATTGATACTGTTAATGCATGCGACTGGACTCGACAAAACTTACATGTTCATGCGGAATCAACTGGCGAACAGTATCGTTTTGTGATGCCAGGAGCCGCACTCACCGATGATGAATTCCGTTTGCTCGAAGAAAAAATATTGTCCATTGAACCCGAAGCCATTCTGGTTATTAGTGGCAGTCTCCCACCAGGTATTAACGTTTCTAAACTTTGCGCATTAGTAAAAGCAGCTCAAAAAGCAGGAATCCGCTGCATCGTGGATAGCTCTGGCGAAGCCTTAAAAGCAACCCTTGAAATCGGCAATATTGAGTTGGTTAAACCAAACCAAAAAGAACTCAGTGCATTAGTAAACCGTGATCTCACTCAGCCTGACGATGTGCGCCAAGCTGCACAAGAGATTGTCGACAGTGGCAAAGCGAAACGCGTGGTGGTTTCTCTTGGTCCACAAGGTGCTCTTGGTGTTGATGCCAGCGGTTGTGTGCAAGTTGTTCCACCGCCAGTCAAAAGCCAAAGTACGGTTGGCGCAGGCGATAGCATGGTCGGAGCAATGACATTGAAACTGGCGGAAGGCGCACCTTTATTAGATATGGTTCGTTTCGGTGTCGCCGCAGGTAGTGCTGCCACCCTAAATCATGGCACTCGTTTGTGCTCACTGGAAAATACGCAAAAAATCTACAATTACTTGCGTAGTTAGCGACTAAATCCTGAATGGTGGCTTGTCGTTTCGCCAAAAGTCGCCATTTCATATAGATCAACTATGCTAAAACCTTTGGGATAACAATGAGGTGAATAATGAGTAGCGGAGACATCGTGCACTATGTTGTCACATTTAAGTTCCAGGAAAATAATCTCACGGATCTTAACGAGCTTAATAACCAACTGACACGCGGCGGTTTTTTGCTCACTATGTCAGATGACGAAGGGAAAATTCACGAGTTAGGTATCAATACTTTTGGGTTAATAAGCACATCAAGCCAGACAGAAGTTGAAGAGTTATCCCGTGGCCTTGGCCAGTTAGCACTGGGTATCGAACCCGAAGTGTCAGTAACAACATGGGAAAACTGGCTACAAGAAAGTAAATAACCTTGTTTTAAATATCATGACCGGGGATGTGCGTCAGTTCGAAGTTTGACCTGGTTAACAGCGGTAAGCTAATGATCTACCAGAAAACCTGGGGAGAAGCATCATGTGGCAAGCTATTAGTCGTCTGTTAAGTGAACAACTCGGCACTGCTGAAATTGAACAACGCACGGAATTACCCGGCGGAGAAATACATGCCGCATGGCGAATTCACTATGCCGGTCATGAGATCTTTGTCAAAAGCGATGCGCGTGAAATGTTACCCATCTTCACTGCTGAAGCCGACCAGCTTGAGTTACTTTCGCGCAGCAATACGGTACGCGTACCTAAAGTCTGGGCGGTTGGCAGCGATCGCGATTACAGCTTCCTGCTGCTCGAATACATGCCATCAAAACCGCTGGATGCGCATAACGCCTTTTTGCTGGGGCAACAGCTGGCACGGTTGCATCTATGGAGCGAACAACCGCAATTTGGCCTCGATTTTGATAATGATCTTTCCACTACCCCTCAACCCAATGCCTGGCAACGACGCTGGTCAACTTTTTTTGCGGAGCAACGCATTGGCTGGCAGTTAGAACTCGCAGCTGAAAAAGGGATCCAATTTGGTGATATCGATCTTATCGTTGATTTTGTACACCAAACACTTGCCTCCCACCAGCCGCAGCCATCATTGCTACATGGTGATTTGTGGTCAGGAAATTGCGCAATGGGGCCTGATGGTCCATTTATTTACGACCCGGCGTGTTACTGGGGAGATCGTGAATGCGACCTGGCAATGTTGCCATTGCATCCTGATCAACCACCGCAAATCTATGACGGTTACCAGTCGATATCCCCTCTTCCCACTGATTTCCTCCTACGCCAACCGGTCTATCAACTCTATACCCTACTTAACCGGGCGATTCTTTTTGGCGGCCAGCATTTAGTGGTCGCACAAAAAGCATTAGATAGAGTTCTGGCGGCGTAAATCCAATCCTCCAATGCGGGGAGACTCATCTCCCCGCATTGCCTGCTCTCCAAAACATTTCCCTATCAAAAAGCATTCTATTATTTGAATCAATAATTAACCGATTTTTATAAAAATTAATCAATACATTAATCTAATCATGAATCGGACATAATGTCCGATTGTTCATTTTTTATGTGATTTCCTCCACAGTCAATCATTTAGATTTTTATATACTATGGATATACACCAAACAATAAAAAATAGAGGATGCCAATATAAAACAACCCACCTGAATCAATAACTTTTTAATGTTATTAAAAACACGCCATTACGATTTCGCACGTATTTTATGCGGGGGGGGTTATTCACCAGACACCAATAGCAATTGAGGTTCTTCATTATGTTCGGACCCTATAATCAACAGCGCCAGAAATATATCCTTTCAGAAATAAAGAAGAATCAATCCGTAAAAATTAAAGAGCTTGCAAAAATACTAAACGTTACAGAAAGGACAATACGCCGGGATATTAAGGAGCTGGAATTAACGGGAATGATTCGACCGCGTTATGGTGGTGCTGTTCTACTCAGCACTAAAGAATCCGCTCTTTATAAAAATAACCAACCTTATCTACATACAAATATGAAAATTAACTCATTTGATATGACTGTACTTTCCCCTGAAAATACGGGAAAAGTATTTGTTTTAGGTTCATTCAATACGGATCTGGTATACCGCTTGCAAAATTTCCCTTGCTCTGGTGAAACCACCCGAGCCCTGTATTCATGTTGCTTACCTGGGGGGAAAGGAAGTAACCAGGCTATTGCAGCCTGTATGGCGGGCGTACGAACAGATTTTGTCGCAAAGGTAGGTAACGATGATTTCGCCGCTAAAGCACAACAATTCCTTAACAATTTCGGCTTCGAAGCATTAACTCTTTTTACCCAACCCGAGACTCCTACCGGAAGTGCTGTTGTCATGGTGTCTGAAGAGGCGGGTGATAACGCCATTATCATCAACCCTGGTGCAAATCAGACCTTTACCGCAGATGAAATCATCAGTTGCTACGGTGCTATCAAGAAATCCAATGTTTTCCTAACTCATATGGAAAATAACCCAGATGCAACCGCACTAGCCCTAAAATTTGCCCACTCTTGTGGAATAACCACCATTTTTAACCCGGCCCCGTGGCGCGAGGAAGTGCGCGACATGCTGCCATGGGTAAGCATTGCAACACCTAATTTGACCGAAGCCGAATCCATCACAGCCACCTCTATTCGGACAAATGAAGAGATCCTCCGTGCTGCGGAAGCTATCCACCAAATGGGGCCGCAAATTGTCATTATCACGCTTGGGAGCCAAGGTTGCTGGTTCTACGATGGCAAACAACATCGTCAAGTTCCAGCCTACCCTGCAGTCAACATTGATACTGCTGGCGCAGGAGATGCCTTTAATGGCGCGCTAGCCGCTCAGCTTGCTTGTGGCCTTAGCCTTTCAACCGCACTCAACTACGCCAGTGCATTTGCCTCTTTAGCCGTTGAACGAGAAGGTGCTGCGAATATGCCTGAGCATCACTTCGTCATTGAGAAAATAAAAAACTCAGTGAGCTAATTATTTTTAAGGGAATTAAAATGACACGGATCATCATTAGTTTGATTTTGTTAGCAACTTCATTTCTTGTACAGTCCGAACAAAAATATGGCTGGGGGAATATCCATTTTGACTATCAATCCTGGGACTCAGGCGTTAAAGATCTTGAATATGAGCAGGCTTTAATTGGTATTGAAGGCGGTATGGGTTTCGATTGGGGAGAGATGTATGGTTTTTATGATTATGAAAACATCTTAGACAAAGAAGGTAATCAGGGGCAGACCGCCAATGGAGAAATCCATACTTATTTATGGAGCAGCGGCGTAAGTCTATTTACTAAAGTGTATAATTCGCAAAGTCCCGACTTTAAAGAAACCAACCAATTTATTGGGTTAGGTTATACCGATATAAAAGGTGATGGCTGGTGGTTTAAACCATGGATAGCACGGCAATATATTACCGCCCATAATAATTTTGGCCCCGCGCATGATGTTAACGGTCTAAATGGCTTCAGTATCGGCTGGAATGCAGGTTATGCCTTCACTCTATTCAACCAGGATTTATTGCTTACCAACTGGAATGAAATAGAACTAGACCGCAACGATGATTACACAGCCAATAACTCTGGTCGTGAAGGTTTAAATGGTGGTTTAAATATCACATGGAAACTAACCAACCATATTTCAACAACATTTATGTATCGCTATTTTTATAACAAGTTGGGGGCGGATGGTTACGGAGATATTTTAATTTATCGTCTCGCTTATGACTTTTAACTTACGGAATCTATTCATATGAAAATCTCACTATGGCCGGAACTCACGCCGGTACAACGCGCAGCACTGATGTCCCTTCCGTCCGACGGCGTGATTCCTGTCGTGATGGATAGCGATACTTATAATGAAATTGACGATCAGATAGCCATCGCCTGGGCTTACCTGCATCCGGAACGTATAGACCTTCAAGCCATTTATGCCGCCCCTTTTACCAACCATTTTTTTGGCGAGGGCAATTCTCACACCTATGTTGATAATCCTGCCGTAGGAATGGAATTGAGTTTTGACGAAATTCACCGGGTATTTGAAAAACTTCCACACCGGCAGCCACTCCCAGCAATATTTAAAGGTTCTACGCGGTACCTGACCAAGAGTGATGAAATAGAAATATCACCAGCCGTAGAAGATTTAATTATTCGCGCACGCGCCGCGACACAGACGCTTCAGGTTCTCTGTATTGGTGCGCCAACTAATGTTGCCAATGCGCTACTTACTGCCCCTGATATTATCCATAAAATCCATGTCATTTGGCTTGGCGGCAACAGTTATGACTGGAAAAATAACCAAGAATTTAATTTGATGCAGGATGTTTTCGCCAGCCGCATACTCTTTGATAGCGGTGCCGCACTTACGCAAATCCCCTGCTTTGGCGTAGCCAACTGTATGGCAACCTCAGTACCAGAATTACAATTTTATCTTTCGAATACCAGTCGTTTTGGCAACTACATCGCCGAGATAGCACCACGCTGTCCGTGGATTGGCTTCGCTTCTCGCAAAGTTATTTGGGATATCACCACCGTAGGCTATGTACTGAACCCTGAATGGTTTACCTGCCAGTATCTGGCTGCACCACTGGTTAATGACAATCTGAACTGGAGTTTTGATAACCGTCGCCACCAGATTCGGGTGGTGAAATTTATCGAACGAGACGATCTGTTTAAAGATCTGTTTCGTAAAATTATTGATGCCGATAAGGAATAAACATGCGCATATTTATTCTTTGCCTATGTATTCTTGTTCTGCTGGCCATCGCACTGCTATTTTCGTCAAATCGCAGAGCAATTAAGTTACGCACAGTCATCGGTGCTTTTACTATTCAGGCATCCGTGGCGGCATTCATACTTTATGTTCCCGCTGGCGAGAGAATCTTACTTTCCATCTCTAACAGCCTTTCTGGAGTGCTAACTTATTCATCTGAGGGGATTAATTTTCTTTTTGGTGATTTAGGCCGCTTTAAAATGGGCTTCCTGTTCGCGTTTCACGTTTTGCCGATCATTATCTTTATGTCAGCACTCTTCTCCGTGCTCTATTACCTCGGCATTATGCAATGGGTGATCCGTATTATCGGTACCGCCATTCATAAGTTGTTAAAAACCAGTCCCGCAGAATCCATGGCGGCTACTGCAAATATTTTTGCCGGTAACACCGATGTATTCGTGCTAATGCGCCCCTACGCCCCAAAAATGACACGCTCAGAACTTTTTGCTTTGATGTGTGGCGGCGTTGCTTCCATCGCTGGGTCGGTTCTGGTCGGTTACGCCAGTATGGGGATTGAAATGCGTTATCTGGTTGCGGCCTCTTTCATGTCCGCGCCCGGCGGGCTATTAATGGCAAAAATTCTCTACCCGGAAACCGAACCTGACAAGGTTGCCGATATTCACATTGAGGATAATGAAAACCATGAAGAAAGGCCGATTAACATCGTTGAAGCGGCAACTAACGGAGCTATATCTGGCCTGAAGTTAGCGGTGAATGTCGGTGCAATGCTACTGGCATTAATCGCATTGATTGCCATGGTCAATGGTCTGCTTGGCTGGGCATTTAATCTTTTTGGCGTCGCTAACATCACACTACAACTCATATTTAGTTATCTCTTTGCTCCCATTGCATGGCTGTTGGGTGTACCTGGAGCCGAGATGCTGCAAGTTGGGAGTTTGCTGGGACAAAAGCTGGTGCTAAATGAGTTTGTTGCCTACACCAGTTTTATATCACTCAAGTCGGAACTCTCCGAGTACTCGCAAATCATCGTGATTATGGCACTGGCAGGATTCGCTAATCTGTCCGCACCCGCGGCATTGATTGGCGTACTGGGTGGTATTGTTCCCGCACAGAAAAGTTTTATCGCTCAAATGGGTGCAAAAGTCATTCTGGCAGGCACTCTATCCAATCTGATGAGTGCAGCTTTAACCGGGTTGTTTTACTTAATCGCCCACTGAAGCAAAACATTAACCGCTCTCCATCTCCAGGAGAGCGGTCTTATTAGATGAAACCCAGTAATGAAAAGAAGAAGTAGCCGATGACGATAATGATGATAGGTAAAACATAGAGCGGGAAAATTTGCAGGAAAATCGTGTGTCGTGGAACGACAATTTTTGCATCGATCTGCGCTTTCGTTAACCCTTCGGGGCCTTTTGCTTGTTCCAGAATCAATTGATCTTGCACACCTTCACGCAAAAACTTCGCCTGGCGGCTCATACGTGCCCCAGATGCCTGTAATGCGAGGCCAACAAATATCAATGCGTAGATGACCCAGAACAGTATGTTTGCCTGCTGGTGGAACTCTGGTTGAGGCGAGTTGTACCAGAAGAAATTTAAAAATGGCGTATTGAAACGCATCATCTCAATCATGACATGAGCAAAATCCAGCATCACGGCATTAATGCCTGCCTGTTTTTCGCTGTGTGCATCCATAAACTTCAAAATCGAAATCAGTGTAGAAATTACCGCCGGGATAAAAATTACCCAGCCAGCCACACGTTTGAGTACGGCAATGCGTCCAGCTTGTTGATACGTCATTCGTTCCCCTTAGTTAAGACGCAACTTGTACGCACAAAGTCTACCTTGTCCGGTGTGATTTCGCCTGAGCTTTACGGGCGAATTTCACAAAGCAGTGGCATCCTCGGGTAATTCCAGCTATTGATTAGAGATCTTATCTTTAATACATAAATGACAGGAGTCGATAAATGGCTGTTACTCGCCAAATTGTAGCTGCAATTTTTGATATGGACGGTTTGTTGATTGATTCAGAACCGTTATGGGATGAAGCAGAGCTGGAGGTTATGGCAAGCATAGGCGTAGATATTTCCCGCCGTTGCGAACTACCCGATACGCTCGGCTTGCGTATCGATCTGGTCGTCGACCTGTGGTTCTCACACCAACCGTGGAATGGTCCAACGCGTGAAGAAGTGACCAACCGTGTCATTACCCGAGCCATCTCCTTAGTTGAAGAAAAACGCCCTCTCTTGCCAGGTGTGCGTGAAGCAGTTGCATTGTGCAAAGCACAGGGGCTGAAAGTAGGTTTAGCTTCTGCATCACCTCTGCATATGCTTGAACGCGTTCTGGAAATGTTTGATCTGCGTGACCAGTTTGATGCCATCGCCTCAGCTGAACACCTGTCTTACAGCAAACCGCACCCTCAGGTTTACCTGGATGCCGCAGCAAAATTAGGTGTCGATCCCCTTACCTGTGTGACACTTGAAGATTCCGTAAATGGAATGATTGCCACCAAAGCTGCACGGATGCGTTCAATCGTGGTTCCCGCCGAAGAAAACCATGATGATGTGCGCTGGTGTCTTGCCAACGTTAAACTCCCGTCACTGGTTGAATTACGCGCTGAACACCTCCTTGGCTAATCTTTTATAAGGTGCGGGACTCCCCGCATCTTTCTCGAAATCATACCTCCGTCAAAATTATTGAAACACTATTTCATATTAATTTGAATTTCCCCCATCCCGTATCTATTCTTGATTTACACGCGCATATGCGCTTTTCCGGATACCGGGGTAACTATGATTCTCGATGCTTTTAATCTGCAGGGTAAAGTCGCTATCGTCACAGGTTGTGACACTGGATTGGGTCAGGGAATGGCGATCGGCCTTGCTGAGGCTGGTTGTGACATCGTTAGTGTGAACCGCAAAATTCCGCACGAAACCGCGCAAAAAGTGGAAGCGTTGGGGCGACGTTTTCTCGCCATCCAGGCAGATTTAAGTCAGCACGAGGTCATTCCGGGCATCATCGAACAAGCTGTGGCGGGAATGGGGAAAATAGACATTCTGGTCAATAACGCGGGCACCATTCGCCGCGAAGACGCCCTTGAATTTAGCGAGAAAAATTGGGACGACGTGATGAACCTGAACATTAAATCAGTGTTCTTTCTCTCTCAGGCGGTAGCAAAACAATTCATCAGGCAAGGTGGTGGCGGGAAAATTATTAATATCGCCTCAATGTTGTCATTCCAGGGCGGTATCCGGGTTCCCTCTTATACGGCATCAAAAAGCGCGGTGCTCGGTGTCACGCGACTGCTGGCAAACGAATGGGCACAACACAGTATTAATGTGAATGCCATTGCACCGGGATATATGGCTACTAACAATACTCAACAACTGCGTGATGACGAAGTGCGCAGCCAGGAAATACTCGACCGTATTCCAGCCGGCCGATGGGGTGCTCCCGCGGATCTACAAGGCCCAATAGTTTTTCTCGCGTCAAGCGCGTCCGATTACGTCAACGGATATACCATTGCAGTCGACGGTGGCTGGCTAGCCCGGTAAATCCGCTATCGCCGGGTAACCGGCGGTAGCAAAATGTTACGCCGTCACCTCTTCCGTCTACTGTATAAAATCCCTATACTGTATGAATCGACAGTTTTCATCCAGGTAGTATCATGACGGCGGAAGGCCATCTTCTTTTTTCCATTGCCTGCGCAGTTTTCGCAAAAAACGCCGAACTCACGCCCGTGCTTGCTCAAGGAGACTGGTGGCATATTGTGCCGTCAGCCATTCTGACCTGCTTATTACCAGATATCGACCATCCAAAGTCGTTTCTGGGCCAGCGCCTGCCGTGGATTTCCAAACCTATCGCCCGTGCCTGCGGTCATAGGGGCTTTACACACAGTTTGTTTGCGGTGTTTGCAAGCCTTGCACTGTTCTATCTTAAAGTCCCTGAAACCTGGGTTATTCCCGCCGATGCGTTACAAGGCATGGTGTTGGGTTATTTGAGCCATATTCTGGCAGATATGCTTACGCCTGCTGGAGTTCCACTGCTGTGGCCATGCCGTTTGCGCTTTCGCTTTCCGATTGTCAGACCGCAAAAAGGCAACCAACTTGAACGCGTTTTGTGTATGGCGCTGTTTGGTCTGGCTGTGTGGATGCCGCAAAGTTTGCCCGATAACAGTGCGGTGCGTTGGTCATCACAGGTGATAATTTCAATGCAAATGACCTTCAACAGCCTTTTAAATCACCATTCAGCACAATAATTAGACGAAACTAATCAAAATGTAATAATCAATTCCTTTTGAATATAAGTGTCGTTCTAAGCTTCTGGTACGATTTACACAATAAAGATGGCAATCAGTCCATCTATTTAAAAAACACTCAGGAGATACGGGGATGAATTTTCCACTTATAGCGAACGTTATCGTGTTCGTTATTCTGCTGCTGTTGCTGGCGCAAACTCGCCACAAACAGTGGAGTCTGGCAAAAAAAGTACTGCTTGGTTTAGCAATGGGCGTAGTATATGGCCTGGCGCTGCACACCATTTATGGCGAAGACAGCCCGGTACTTAAACAATCTATCCAGTGGTTTAACATCGTTGGTAACGGTTATGTACAACTGTTGCAAATGATCGTCATGCCATTAGTGTTCGCCTCAATTCTGAGCGCGGTAGCTCGTTTGCATAATGCCTCTTCACTGGGGAAAATCAGCTTCCTGACCATCGGAACCTTGCTGTTTACCACTTTGATCTCGGCACTTGTCGGCGTGTTGGTGACCAACCTGTTCGGCCTGACGGCTGAAGGTTTAGTACAAGGTACAGCTGAAACCGCTCGTCTAAGCACCATTGAAACCACCTATGTGGGCAAAGTGGCTGACCTGAACGTGCCGCAACTGATTCTGTCATTCGTGCCGAAAAACCCGTTTGCTGACCTGACTGGAGCGAATCCAACCTCAATAATTAGCGTAGTGATTTTCGCGGCCTTCCTGGGTGTCGCCGCACTGAAATTACTCAAAGACGATGCGCCGAAAGGTGAACGTGTTCTGGTGGCTATCGACACGCTGCAAAGCTGGGTAATGAAGCTGGTGCGCCTGGTCATGCAATTGACGCCATATGGTGTACTTGCGCTGATGACCAAAGTTGTTGCCGGTTCAAACCTGCAAGACATCATCAAACTTGGTAGTTTCGTGGTTGCGTCTTATCTCGGTCTAGCAATTATGTTCGGCGTGCACGCAGTATTGCTGGCCGTAAACGGCGTGAGCCCGCTGAAATACTTCCGTAAGGTCTGGCCTGTACTGACTTTTGCCTTCACCAGTCGTTCAAGCGCCGCCAGCATTCCATTGAACGTTGAAGCGCAAACTCGCCGTCTGGGTGTTCCTGAGTCCATCGCAAGCTTCGCTGCGTCCTTTGGTGCCACCATTGGTCAGAACGGTTGTGCTGGTCTGTATCCTGCCATGCTGGCGGTGATGGTCGCTCCAACCGTCGGGATTAACCCGCTGGACCCTATTTGGATTGCAACTCTGGTTGGTATCGTAACCGTAAGCTCCGCAGGTGTTGCGGGCGTCGGTGGCGGTGCAACCTTCGCAGCCCTGATTGTTCTGCCAGCCATGGGCTTGCCGGTCACACTGGTAGCATTGCTGATTTCTGTTGAGCCACTTATTGATATGGGTCGTACTGCTCTGAACGTTAGCGGTTCAATGACTGCCGGTACTATCACCAGCCAGTTGATGAAGCAGACGGATAAAGAATTACTCAATAGTGATGAAGAAGCGGAATTGGCGCATCGCTAATCAGTAGCAAAACCACCTTATAATCTGCGACAATAAACGGTTCCTTTAACAGGGAACCGTTTTTTTTATTTATAACTTAGAGCCCCTCTCAGGGTGCCAAAATACTTTCGCCTTCAACGGACCTCTTCCCTCAATGAAACGACTCTGCATTCTACTTTTCTTCTTTGTCTCTGGCGCCTGGGCAGAAAATGTCGATAGCCCTTACCTGAAACATGCGCAGGAAGGTGACAGCCGCGCGCAATTCTATCTTGCCGATACCCTGGTTAGTGCCGGCGAATATCAGCAGGCAGAAAGCTGGGCTGCAAAATCAGCCGCTCAGGGTGATGCCGACGCCATGGCGTTATTGGCTCAACTCAAAATACTTGATCCTGCTACCGCTAATTACCCACAGGCTAAATCGTTAGCAGAGCAGGCCGTACAACGAGGCAGCCAGTCTGGAAAAGTGACTCTGGCACGCATTTTCGTTAATACCCAAGCGGGTAAACCCGATTACACCAGGGCCATTGAACTGCTTGAAAGCGCCTCGCAGGATATAGAAAGTGACTCGGCAGTCGATGCGCAAATGTTCCTGGGGTTAATCTACGCCAACGGTGTAGGGACAGCGCAAGATGACGAAAAAGCCACTTTCTGGTTTAAACGCAGCTCTACACTCTCCCGCACCGGATACGCCGAGTACTGGGCTGGAATGTTATTTTTAAACGGCGAAAAAGGTTTTATCGCTGTCAATAAACAGCGTGCATTGCAGTGGTTAAATTTGAGCTGCATGGAAGGCTTTGATACCGGTTGTGAAGAGTTTGAGCGGCTCAGTAACGGCGGGTAAGTCAATCAGCGTTCAGGGCCTGCACCCAGCAGGCCTTTAAACTCACGTCTATTAAAACAGCTCTGAGCTCGTTCTTCTCTCAGTAAATCTCATTTTCATGTCTGACCTGTATTGCCCAGCGTTGTGCCGATTCCGGTAAGGTAAAGGGCGGTGACTGGCGGAACGCATTTCCTACCAGCACAAAAGCCACGTAGCGATTGCTTAGCAGCCACACATCCTTAAACCCATCCACTCGAAAAGCATGAGAAGGTGGTGAGGGTTCAACACGCGGTTGGTACGTAAGAACGGGACGAGTATTCGGTTGGCGTAAAGGTTTCATAGGCAATGGAATCAAAACTAAATTGATGAACAACTTCGCTATGATAACGGAGAACTGTCCCATAAGTCTCGCGTCGAGATGACCTTGTCCTATAGTTAAAGCTGTTTTGGGCCATACGAAGCCCAATTAGAGCAGGACTAAAACAGGAGATGAGTTCAATGTCGACTAACGATAAGCACCCTCTGAATCACAGTGCGCCTATACATGACGCCAATGAATCGAAGCCTGGTATGGATTCGCTGGCACCCGAAGATGGCTCTCATCGCCCTTCAACTGAACCCAGCCCTCCAGGAGCGCAACCCACTGCAGCAGGGAGTTATAAAAGCCCGGACACCTCCAACGAAAAATTGAAATTGCTCGATAAGCATCGCAAAAACGGTGAAAACTACCCTCTGACCACCAATCAGGGCGTGCGCATTGCTGATGACCAGAACTCGCTGCGTGCTGGTACGCGTGGGCCTACGCTTCTGGAAGATTTTATCCTGCGGGAAAAAATCACTCACTTTGACCATGAGCGGATTCCCGAGCGTATCGTTCATGCGCGCGGATCAGCGGCACACGGTTATTTCCAGCCCTACAAAAATATGGCGGAAGTGACCAAAGCAGATTTTCTTTCTGACCCCGACAAAATCACTCCGGTGTTTGTGCGCTTTTCAACGGTGCAAGGTGGCGCTGGATCGGCCGATACAGTGCGTGATATCCGCGGATTTGCCACTAAGTTCTACACTGAAGAAGGCATTTTCGATTTAGTCGGTAACAACACTCCGGTATTTTTCATTCAGGATGCACACAAATTCCCGGACTTTGTCCATGCAGTGAAGCCTGAGCCACATTGGGCTATCCCGCAAGGTGGCAGCGCGCACGACACCTTCTGGGACTATGTCTCGCTGCAACCTGAAACACTACACAACGTCATCTGGGCGATGTCTGACCGTGGCCTGCCGCGCAGCTACCGCACCATGGAAGGTTTTGGGATTCACACTTTCCGCATGATTAACGCAGAAGGTAAAGCTACTTTCGTGCGCTTCCACTGGAAACCGACCGCGGGTAAAGCTTCTCTACTGTGGGATGAGTCGCAAAAACTGACCGGACGTGATCCTGATTTCCACCGCCGCGACCTTTGGGAATCGATTGAAGCGGGTGACTTCCCGGAATATGAACTGGGCTTGCAATTAATTCCGGAAGAAGATGAATTTAAATATGACTTTGACCTGCTCGACCCAACCAAACTGATCCCCGAAGAGCTGGTGCCGGTTCATCTGGTGGGTAAAATGACGCTCAACCGTAACCCGGATAATTTCTTTGCCGAAAATGAACAAGTGGCATTCCATCCGGGCCATATCGTTCCAGGATTAGATTTTAGTAACGACCCGCTGTTGCAAGGCCGTTTGTTCTCTTACACCGATACACAAATCAGCCGTCTCGGTGGGCCGAACTTCCATGAAATTCCTATAAACCGTCCGACCTGCCCTTATCACAACTTCCAGCGTGACGGCATGCATCGCATGGATATCGACAACAATCCAGCCAACTACGAACCCAACTCCATCAACGACAACTGGCCGCGTGAAACTCCTCCAGGGCCAAAACGTGGCGGTTTCGAAAGTTACCAGGAGCGTATTGAGGGCCATAAAGTCCGTGAACGCAGCCCATCGTTTGGCGAATATTATTCACAACCGCGCCTATTCTGGCAAAGCCAGACTCCGGTGGAACAGCAGCACATCATCAGTGCCTTTAGTTTCGAATTATCCAAAGTCGCGAGGCCGTATATCCGCGAACGTGTACTGGATCATTTGACACATATTGATATTTCCCTTGCCCATCCGGTCGCAGAAAATCTCGGAGTTGAACTGTCTGATGAACAGATGCATGTTGCGCCGCCAAAAGATGTGAACGGCCTGAAGAAAGATCCAAGCCTAAGTCTGTATGCCGTGCCAAGCGGTTCAGTGAAAGGCCGTGTGGTGGCTATTTTGCTGAGTGAAAAAGCCAATGCTGCGGATGTCCTGGTAGCGATGAAGGCGCTGAAAGCTCAGGGCGTGCACACTAAATTACTGTTTTCCCGCATGGGTGAAACAAGCGCTGATGACGGCTCCCTGCTCCCGGTGGCCGCTACGTTTACCGGTTCGCCATCGGTCACAGTGGATGCGGTGATTGTTCCCGGCGGCGATCTCACTTCAATTCTCAATAATGGTGACGCAGCTTATTATTTACTGGAAGCTTATAAACACTTAAAGGTCATTGGCCTTGCAGGTGATGCCCGCCAGTTCAAAACTCAGCTAGGAATCGATAATAACCAGGGCGAGGAAGGCGTGGTGGAAGGTGACACTGTCACGACTGCATTTACCGATGATTTCCTGAAACTCTTAGCTGCGCACCGCGTTTGGTCGCGCAGTAATAAAATTAGCCATATTCCTGCTTAACCCACAAAAAAGCCGTCACATCAGTGACGGCTTTCTATTCAAAATATTTCCCTAAATAATTCGCGTGGCAGAAAGGCTAATGGGTAAAGTCAACTCATCTGCAACTCGAAGTATGACGGGGAATTATTTTTTAACCTGCGGGTCAGTATCGTACTCAGCACAGGTCTGATAACCCGAATTCATCACATGCCCGGTTTCATCAAGCGCTACGAAATAAGTTTCTGTTTTCCCATCACGCTGGCCAAGAATGTAAGTCTGGCAAGTACCACGTGCGTGAATCATGGTCACTTCTGAAGACGGTTTGCCTGCAACCTGTTGAACTTGCTCACGGCTCATGCCTTTTTTCACATCTTTTACAACCGGTGTTGCTACCTGATCTTTGGTACGATCGTAGGCCGTGCAACCGGCAAGCATTGTCATAACCGCTGCTGCACTTAAAATTCCTGCAAAAGTCTTGTTCATATTTTATCCTCGTTTTTCAGGGTATTGCTCATGCGTGTTAGATAAGCCTGGAATATAAAAGCGCATTTTTCAACTAAGCAGACCAAATGAGTAAATTTTAGGATTATTAAACAAAACACCAGGTTAGCTCCAAAACGTACCAGATAGCTCTAAATCACACCAAACGGCACAACCTCTCTCCCATGAGTCTTGTCGTTTTAACCACAAACGGGTAGTTTTAACAAATCTGACTTTTGCTACCTGCATACGCAGGTAAATTGCACCGGAGGGTTAAATGGCTCTGCAACAAGAGATTATTCAGGCACTAGGAGTGAAAACACAGATCGACCCAGAACACGAAATTCGTGTCAGCGTTGATTTCCTGAAGTCGTACCTGAAAAGATATTCATTTATTAAGTCGCTGGTGCTGGGTATTAGCGGCGGCCAGGATTCAACCCTTACCGGTAAACTCTGTCAGCTCGCCATCAATGAACTGCGTGATGAAACCGGTGACGAAACTTACCAGTTTATCGCCGTACGCTTGCCGTTTGGCGTGCAGGCCGATGAACAAGACTGTCAGGATGCCATTACCTTTATTGAGCCAGACCGCGTGCTAACCGTGAATATCAAAGGTGCTGTACTGGCGAGCGAACAAGCGCTGCGTGAAGCAGGTATTGAGTTGAGCGATTTTATTCGTGGCAATGAAAAAGCCCGTGAGCGCATGAAAGCACAATACAGTATCGCTGGCATGACTAAAGGCGTTGTTGTGGGTACTGACCATGGTGCTGAAGCGGTGACTGGATTCTTCACCAAATACGGCGATGGCGGCACCGATATCAACCCAATCTTCCGTCTTAACAAGCGCCAGGGGAAAGCGCTGCTTAAAACACTGGGCTGCCCGGAACATTTATACCAGAAAGCGCCAACCGCTGATCTTGAAGATGACCGCCCTTCTCTGCCTGATGAAGCTGCCCTGGGCGTAACCTACGAGCAAATTGATGACTACCTGGAAGGCAAAACCCTGGACGATGCCACCAGCAAAATCATCGAAGGCTGGTATCTGAAAACCGAACACAAACGCCGTCCACCAATCACCGTATTTGATGATTTCTGGAAACAGTAGTTTCTGAAAATAATGTTGGATGGCCGCCGCGTCATCCAACATTACTCCGTTCTGGATACACATGGATAGCTCTGCAAAACGTGCCACGGCTTTTGGCCTGGTGGCCATTCTCCTCTGGAGCACCTCAGTTGGTTTATTGCGCAGTATCAGCGAACATTTTGGCCCCGTTGGCGGTGCCGCACTGATTTATACCGTCAGCGCAGTTTGCCTGTGCCTGGCGCGTGGTTTACCGAAAATTCGTGAAATCCCACCCCGCTACTTGTGGATTGGTGGCGCGCTATTTGTCACTTATGAAATATTCCTCGCACTGGCTATCGGGCTTGCGCATAGCCGCAGCCAGTCATTAGAACTGGGAATGATTAACTATTTATGGCCGAGTCTGACCATCTTGCTTGCCCTGTTTATCAACCAGCAACGCAGTAATTTATGGCTCTGGCCTGGTCTTGCGCTGTCACTGGCGGGCATCATTCAGGTGATGAAAGGCGATGGTGACTGGTCACCGATTCAGATGTGGCACAACATTCTGGATAACCCGCTGGCATACGGCCTGGCTTTTGCCGCTGCGTTAATCTGGGCGCTGTATTGCAATATTACGCGCCGCTGGAGTGGTGGGAAAAATGGCGTATCTCTTTTCTTTTGTGCCACTGCGGTAGTGTTGTGGGTTAAATTTGCTTTCGTTAGCGAAGCACCTATTCACTTTACGCTGCCTTCGACAATACAACTCCTGTTCATGGGTGTTTCTACAGCTGTCGCCTACACGGCCTGGAATCACGGCATTCAGCGCGGGAACATGACTTTGCTGGCAACCGCATCGTACTTTACGCCAGTGCTATCGGCATTAATCGCAAGCCTGTGGTTGGGTTTACATCCGGGTTGGGCGTTCTGGCAGGGTGTGATGATGGTAGTCGGCGGGTCATTGTTATGTTGGTTAGCGACCCGCCGTTATAGCTAACGCTTCATACTTCGAGCCGCAGCGGTGTTGGCTGCACTCACAAACCCCAGTCACTTACTTATGTAAGCTCCTGGGGATTTGCTCCCTTGCCGCCTACCTGCAACTCGAATTATTTTGCGTTATGAATTGGTAGCATCGGTAATTTCAGATCATGCGCTTTCGCGCATTCAGCGGCACTCTCATAACCCGCATCGGCGTGGCGCATCACGCCGGTTGCTGGGTCATTCCACAGCACACGACCTAAGCGCACGGCTGCTTCTGGCGTACCATCGGCTACAATCACCACGCCAGCATGTTGCGAGAAGCCCATTCCTACGC
Source organism: Buttiauxella gaviniae ATCC 51604 (assembly GCF_001654835.1). Taxonomy (GTDB): domain Bacteria; phylum Pseudomonadota; class Gammaproteobacteria; order Enterobacterales; family Enterobacteriaceae; genus Buttiauxella; species Buttiauxella gaviniae. Next base: position 35,410 of record NZ_LXEP01000034.1, on the reverse strand, counting down.
CACCACCATGGTGCAAACTCACCCAGGTCGCCCCGCCTGCGGTATTTAGCAGCGCGTTGAGCAATGGCCAGTCGGAAACCGCATCAGAGCCATCCTTCATGGATTCCGTTTCACGGTTTGGCGAAGCCACAGAACCACAATCCAGATGGTCACGACCAATTACGATTGGTGCTTTCAGCTCGCCGTTACGCACCATTTCGTTAAACGCCAGCCCAGCAAGATGACGCTCGCCAAGACCTAACCAGCAAATACGCGCCGGCAGCCCCTGGAAAGCAATACGCTCCTGCGCCATATCCAACCAGCGATGCAGGTTCTGGTTATCCGGGAATAGCTCTTTGAGTTTCGCATCGGTTTTCGCAATATCTTCAGGGTCACCTGAAAGCGCTACCCAGCGAAACGGCCCTTTGCCTTCGCAGAACAACGGGCGAATATAGGCCGGAACAAAGCCCGGGAAATCAAAGGCATTTTCCACGCCTTCATCAAACGCCACCTGGCGGATGTTATTACCATAATCCACCGTCGGGACACCCATTTTCCAGAAATCGAGCATCGCCTGAACGTGCACCGCCATAGAGGATCGCGCGGCTTTTTCCACGGCTTTCGGTTGTGAGGCACGCTCACTCTGCCAACGCTCCAGCGTCCAGCCCAACGGCAAATAACCGTTTATCGGATCATGGGCCGAAGTCTGATCCGTCACAATATCAGGCTTAATGCCCCCCGCTTTCGCGCGTCTAACCAATTCTGGTAGCAGATCGGCGGCGTTGCCTAATAGACCGACGGAGATCGCTTTTTTCTCCGCGTTCGCTTTTTCGATCATTGCCAGCGCTTCATCAAGAGTTGTCGCTTTATAGTCGAGATAACGAGTACGCAGACGGAAATCAATGCGCGACTCCTGGCACTCGATGGCTAACACCGAAGCGCCTGCCAGCACGCCCGCCAGCGGCTGTGCGCCACCCATACCGCCCAGCCCAGCAGTCAGGATCCATTTGCCACGCAAATCCCCACCGTAATGCTGACGACCAGCCTCGGCGAAGGTTTCAAAAGTGCCCTGCACGATGCCTTGCGCGCCGATGTAAATCCACGAACCCGCGGTCATCTGGCCGTACATCATTAGCCCGGCTTTATCGAGCTCATGGAAATGATCCCAGTTTGCCCAGTGCGGTACGAGGTTGGAGTTGGCAATCAGCACGCGCGGAGCATCAGCGTGAGTGCGGAAAATACCGACTGGCTTGCCCGATTGCACCAGCAATGTTTCATCGGCCTTGAGTGTACGCAGCGAGGCAAGGATCTGTTCAAAGCAATCCCAGTTGCGAGCTGCTTTACCGATCCCGCCATACACCACCAGATCTTCCGGGCGCTCGGCGACATCAGGATCGAGGTTGTTTTGGATCATGCGGTAAGCCGCTTCAATCAGCCAGTTTTCGCAGTGCAATGTCGTACCATGCGGTGCGCGTACCGTGCGGGCTACCGCCTGTTTTACAGATTCAGTCATTGTAGTGGCTCCCGGCATCAGGCCGACGTAGAAGGGAAAAGTTGTGTAATAACAGCAGGTAATTCACCACTACAGCCCCACTGGCGCATGCTTTCGATATCCGGAGCCAGTAGGCGGTCTTTATCAAGGAAGGCAACACGTTCACGCACGCCATTAAAGACCTGCTCCATGATTGGCGAACTGCTTAATGGGCGGGAAAACTCGATCCCCTGGGCTGCAGCCATCGCTTCAATACCCACTACGGCGGCGGTGTTGAAACACATCTCACCAAGGCGGCGCGCGGCATAAGTTGCCATTGAAACGTGGTCTTCCTGGTTTGCTGAAGTAGGCAGGCTGTCCACACTTCCCGGATGAGCCAATGACTTGTTTTCAGATGCCAGCGCTGCGGCTGTCACCTGCGCAATCATAAAGCCTGAGTTAATTCCGCCCTCTTTCACCAGGAATGGCGGTAAGCCAGAAAGACCGGTATCCAGCAGTAATGCCAGGCGACGTTCAGAAATTGCGCCAATTTCAGCAACTGCCAGCGCAATAATATCGGCGGCGAATGCCACAGGCTCTGCATGGAAATTCCCACCGGAAATCACCTCTCCGGTTTCGCTAAATACCAGTGGGTTGTCAGATGCGGCGTTAGCTTCAATTTGCAATACGCGTGCTGCATGGCGCAGGTTATCGAGGCATGCTCCCATTACTTGCGGTACGCAACGGATGGAATAAGGATCTTGCACACGCCCGCAATGCTGATGAGAGTCAACAATTTCACTGTCGGCAAGCAAAGCTCTGACTGCCGCCGCTACGTCGATTTGCCCGGTCTGCCCACGCGCTTCATGAATTCGTGCATCAAAAGGTTTCACTGAGCCTTTAATTGCTTCCAGTGATAACGCCCCGGCGACAAGGCCTGCACCAAACACTTTTTCGCCTTCAAACAGGCCGCGCAACGCCAGTGCGGTAGAAACTTGCGTGCCGTTAAGTAACGCCAGCCCCTCTTTTGGACCAAGCACCAGCGGCTCGACCCCGGCAATTTTCAACCCGGCGATTGCTGGAAGCTCCTCGCCATTGATACGCACATTACCTTCACCCAACAACATCAGCGAAAGGTGCGCCAGCGGTGCCAAATCTCCCGATGCACCAACCGAGCCTTTTTCCGGGATAACCGGCATCACACCCGCGTTAAACAGACGCAATAAACTATCGATAACATCCATACGCACGCCAGAGTGGCCACGCGCAAGGCTAATAATTTTGCTGGCCATCACCAGGCGTACCACATCATCTGGCAACGGTTTCCCAAGACCTACGCTATGCGAAAGCACCAGATTGCGTTGCAATTCAGCCAGATGCTCTTTGGCAATGGTGGTTTGCGCCAGCTTGCCAAATCCCGTATTAATGCCGTAAACCACATCGCCATGATTGACGATAGCCTCAACGGTTTGCTGGGACTTAATGACCGCATCAATGGCCCCGGAATCAAGGCTCAAAGTCACGACTCCATGGTAGATTTCACGCAGTGTGGCGAGCGTTACGTGCCCCGGTGTAAGACAGCAAATCTTTTTTTGCAGCGACATAGCGACATCCTGATGGCATCAATTCATGTGAACGTATAGAGTTGTATAGACAACCTAACTAATAAACCCAAATGACCGCCAGCGGGTCATAGGTAATTTTTATTGAACAGTGAGCGAGATCGCGCTTTCGCCGCAAAATGCAATTTTTAAGGAACCGTTGATGTCTGAAATCCAACCTCTGGATCAATTGCGTGCCGCCATCAGTGATTTACCTGCGCCCATTTACCTGCGGGTAAAACAAGGAATCATCAGCCAAATCCGCAGTGGGAACTGGCTTGCTCATCAGAGAGTGCCTTCGGAAACGGAACTGGTTAATGCGCTGAATGTCAGCCGAATGACTATCAACCGGGCGTTGCGAGAACTCACAGGCGAAGGCTGGCTGGTACGAATGCAAGGTGTGGGAACCTTTGTGGCTGAGCAAAAAGGCCATACTGCAATGCTTGAAGTGGGCAGCATTGCCGAAGAGATTACCGCGAGAGGTCATCACTACCGCAATCAGGTGGTAGCGCTTGAACAAGTTAAGGCAGATGAAAAACTGGCACATGCCTTTTCAGTCAACGTTGGCGAGCCGCTGTTTTATTCGCAACTGATTCACTACGACAACGATATGGCAGTACAGCTGGAAACTCGCTATGTGAACCCGGCGCTTGCCCCAGACTATCTACAACAAGATTTCCGTCTGGAAACGCCTCACCATTATCTGAGCAAAGTCGCACCGCTAACTTCGGGTGAACATATTGTGGAAGCGGTGTTGGCAGATGAAACGCAGCAAGGATTGCTTGAAGTGACGACTAACCAGCCTTGTTTATTGATTCAACGCCGCACCTGGCACCATTCGCAGGTGGTGACGGTAGCCCGACTGCTGTATCCGGGCTCGCGTTATCAATTGGTCGGCAGTTTTACCGGGCAGTGATCAGAGATAAGTAATTTCGCTAAACAGCAGCTTTCCTTCCGACTTCAGTAAGCGCAAGGTGTGGCGACCATCTTGCCACCACGCACCTTGCTCTGGCGTCAGTAGTTTGTCGCCCAGTTGCCACTCACCGCTGAGCACATAAACAATGCCGCCACGCGGAGCGAAGGTCGTAAACGTGCGGTCAGCAACACGCACTTTGGCAAGGCAACGGTCACGATGCGTCATGATATTGAAATCCATCGACATACCCTGCTTTAGCTCGGCTTTAACCGTGTAATCACCGGCAAAAGCAAAAGGCTGAAAGTGCTTTAGGGTATGACGAAACGCCTTTCCGGCATCCAGAACCACCTCCCCTCCTTCAAGCAAGGTGATGACACGGTCTACCTGAGGGAAAGCTGAAAATTCGCCGCTGCTGGCGATTGACGCGATACTGGCGCGCCAGTTGAAATCGCGCGTAGCGGGCGGAAAACAGCAAATTTCGCGGGTTTCTCCGGCCCCGTTACGCCACAAGCTGACGGGCACTTTCCGTATATCAAAGAATTCCATCACCACTCCTGAAGAGTGCGCATCACCTGCGCAAACTGTGCATTACTTTGTTCATCGAGCGGGTGCTGCCTGTCGGTTATCACCTGTTTTCCAGCAACCCACACGTCTCGTATTTGTTCGCAGCGTCCACCAAACAACCAGCGGTTAAGAATCGCGTAATCTTCAACATGCGCAAGCCATGAATCACGCTCGAGTACCAGCCAGTCCGCACGCTGCCCCGGAGCAATCATCCCCATCGTCACACCGCAGGCTTGTGCCCCGCCAACTGCAGCCTGCCGCCACAAAACTTCGCCAACCTGAGGCAATTCTGGCAACACAATGCGGTTGCGCCTTTTATCACGCAGGCGCTGTGCGTACTCAAGCCAGCGTAATTCTTCCAGTGCACTAACCGACACATGGCTGTCAGAACCCACGCCCCAATGGCCGCCCTGGGCGATGAAATTGGTCGCAGGGAAAATGCCATCGCCGAGATTTGCTTCGGTTGTTGGGCATAAACCTGCCACTGTGCGGCTTTCAACAATTTGGGTTAACTCTTCAGGCGACAAGTGCGTGGCATGAATCAGGCACCAGCGGTCGTCCACGGCAAAGCGGTTATATAGCCATTCCACCGGGCGCTCATTGCTCCAGGCAAGGCAGTCGTCGACTTCTTTCTCCTGCTCCGCAATATGGATATGAACCGGCAAGCGGTAATCACTCGCTTCCAGAACATCTTCCATTTGCTCCTGTGTCACCGCTCGTAATGAGTGAAAACACAAACCGTGATTAATCAAAGGATAACGGCGTAATACATTGCCCAACGCTTGTTGTTGGCGCAGATAACGATCGACATCCTGGATAAATCTTTTTTGCCCCGCGGCTGGTGGTTGTGCGCCAAAACCTGCATGGCTGTACAACACTGGCAACAGCGTTTGCCCTATCCCACTGTTATCGGCAGCAAGCAGCAGTTGCTGTAGCATCAAATCACCTGACGCATACGGTTTTCCGTTAACGTCATGATGTAAATAGTGAAATTCAGCAACCTGAGTGTAACCACCCTTGAGCATATCAATGTACAAATGAGTGGCAATGGCACCGACTTGTTCAGGGGATAGTTTCTGCACCATGCGATACATCATGTCGCGCCACGTCCAGAAACTGTCCTGCGGATTGCCCGCCACTTCCGTCAATCCTGCCATCACCCGCTGAAACGCATGAGAGTGCAAGTTTGAGATAGAAGGAATCACGACGCCCGGTAGCAGTGTGGCATTTTCTCCTGAAGCACCAACTTCGACGTGAGTAATCGTTCCTTGTTCGTTGACGCTAATACGCACATTGTGCCCCCAACCTTGTGGGAGCATCACAACTGGAGCAAAAAATGCAGGCATGGATTTGATTCCTTCTTTTGCGATGCCAATGATTTAGCGATTAAATCAGACTAACGCAAACCAAATTTTAAACTTGTTTAACCCCGTCATAATTCGCATGACTGAAGTTGCCGAAAAGTACATGCTGCGCTAGCTTGTAGTCAATTGTCTATACAACCTGATGTGGAGAATGTCATGACTTACCCTCGTAGCATCGACAGCCTGTGGAGCGGTGCAACGCTTGTCACAATGGCGAATGGGCAATACCAGTTGATTGAAGATGGTGTTATCGCAGTGCATCAGGGGAAAATCGTTTGGCTGGGCGCTCGCGCTGAGCTGCCCGACATTTCAGCGCAGGCACATCACCACTTTGATGGCGGGATAATCACTCCGGGCTTTATTGATTGCCACACTCATTTGGTATTTGGTGGCGACCGCAGCGCAGAATTTGAAATGCGCCTGAATGGAATGAGTTACGCAGAAATTGCCGCACGTGGTGGCGGCATTATTTCCACCGTCCGCAGTACGCGCGAAGCCGATGAAGATGATTTGCTGCATTCTGCCCGCCAGCGTCTGCAACATTTGCTGCAAGAAGGCGTGACGACGGTTGAGATTAAGTCGGGATACGGGCTGGATATCGAAAATGAAATCAAAATGCTGCGCGTTATCCGTCGACTAGGCGAAATCCTCCCGGTTGAAGTGTACGCCACCTGCCTTGCGGCTCACGCCGTTCCTCCTGAGTTTAGCGGTGATAGCGACAGATGGGTTGAAGTGGTTTGCGAACAGTTACTCCCGCGTGTAGCACAGGAAAAACTGGCTGATGCCGTAGATGCATTCTGTGAGCATCTGGCTTTTAGCCCGGCCCAAACCGAGAAGGTTTTTAGCGCCGCCCGCACTCTGGGAATGCCTGTAAAACTCCACGCTGAACAACTTTCAGCACTGGCCGGCAGCACTCTTGCCGCTCGTTTTCAGGCGTTATCTGCCGACCACCTTGAATACGCAACTGATGCTGACGCGCAAGCAATGGCTGAAGTCAATACCGTTGCCGTATTGCTACCTGGCGCGTTTTATCTGTTACGTGAAAAGCAACAGCCGCCGGTTGCTGCGTTCCGCAAACATGGTGTGCCGATGGCGGTCGCAAGTGATGCCAACCCTGGCACCTCGCCTGCATTATCATTGCGTTTAATGCTCAATATGGCCTGTACTCTGTTTGGTTTAACCCCTGAAGAAGCGCTGGCGGGTGTCACGCTGCATGCCGCGCAGGCATTGGGTATCCGTGAAAGCCACGGCAGCCTTGAGTGCGGAAAAGTTGCTAACTTTGTGCACTGGCCCGTGGCACGTCCCGCAGAACTGGTCTATTGGTTAGGGGGGCAATTGCCCTGTACCGTTATTTATCAGGGAGAGAAACGTGACAGCACCTTTTGATTTCAGTCGTGGGAAATTGCCAATCCTTATCAGCATTCCACACGCAGGCACCGCACTAACGCCAGACGTTGAATCGGCCCTAAGCGATGCAGCAAAACCATTGCCTGACACCGACTGGCATATCCCAAAGCTTTATGATTTTGTTCACGCATTGGGCGCAAGCGTGATTACCGGCAATTATTCGCGCATGGTTATCGACCTCAACCGCCCGGCGGACGATAAACCTCTCTATACCACCGCCACCACCGGTCTGTATCCTGAAACGCTATTTGATGGCACCCCGGTGTTTATTCCAGGAAAAGAGCCGAGTCCGGAACAACGTAAAGCGGCACTGGACAATATCTGGCAGCCTTACCATCAGCAGTTGCAAAGTGAGCTGGAGAGAATGAAAGCGGAGCACGGCTATGCGCTACTGTTTGATGCCCATTCCATCGCCAGCCATATTCCGCGTTTGTTTGAAGGTAAGCTTCCGGATCTTAATTTCGGTACTAACGGCGGTAAAAGCTGTGATGAGTTGATAGAAGAGCATCTGGTGGCTTGTGCGGCATCACAAAAGCAATTTAGCTGGGTGGCGAACGGGCGCTTTAAAGGCGGTTATATCACCCGCGCCTATGGTCAACCGGCGCAAGGGGTTCATGCGGTGCAGTTGGAACTTGCGCAGTGCAATTATATGGATGAGCAGGCACCGTTTGCATGGCGCTCCGATCGTGCCGAGCAATTGCAACCGTTGCTTGAGCAACTTATCCGCTCAATGTTGAGTAGCGCGCAGCAGATTGCCTGATATTCAAAATGGTGGATGTCGCCTGCGGCTAATCCCCCCTACAAACCATTTTCCGTAGGTCGGATTAGCGCAGTGACATCCGACAAAAACAAGAAAACCGCCGGTCCTGTCCACTGCGATATCGCTATTGTGGACAAGACCGGCGGTCTTAAGTCAGTCGATCAGTTATTCCTGATCAGCAGGCATTTTACCTTCATGTTGAGGACGTTCTGTCAGACGCTTCTCAAAATTGGCATTAAATTGTTTTTTCTGTTCCGGCGTCAGAATGTTGTAGATCTTATTCTGCGTTTCCATATGAGCCATCATGCGAGCTTTGTTCTGCTCAGCCATTTTATCTACCTGAGCCTGCGCTTTAGCCTTATCGAAGCTGTCGCTGGCAATAATGTTATGCGCCGCACGGCGCTCTTCTACTGAAGGGCGCTCCATTTTACCGCGCTGTTCTTTCATGATGTCGCGCACTTGTTGTTTCTGCGCGTCAGTCAGGTTTAAATCCTTAAACATCATATCGTGGTGACCACCACGCATACCTTTATGGTGCGTCATGGTTGCATCAGTTTTTGCAGCGGTAGTGGTATCAGCCGCGTGAGCCAGGTTCGCCGCGCCGAGAGCCAGAGTTGAAGCAACAAAAAGAGCTGTTAATTTACGCATATTGTTTATTCCTATTCTGATTTCTATTACGACAAGGTTTGCCGCGTTGACGAAATTAAGTTTACGGGGTTGTGCGTCAAGTAATAGTCCCCATAGGTAAAGCATTGAAAGGGAGAAAAACAAAATTGCAGCAATTATGAAGAGAATAAGGATAAACAAAGGGGAATTGAAACAGTATATAACAAAGCAATGATTTTAAAGCAATTATGAAGAGAGTGTATAGCAATATGCAGAATGGATAAAGCCGCCAACTAAGATTTATCTGTATATTGTTGTTTGCCCGGTGATTATTTATTGGCCCCACTGCTGAGGCCAATACATATTAAATTTCGCGCAGCATTAATCCCGCACGTAATCCCGTTGCAACATTAGGATTAGGGAATAAAACAAACTCGACATCTTCTTTCACCACATATTGCGTGTTGCCATCTTCAGCCAGCAATGTGCCTTTCGGGAATGCGGTGAAGTTCTGTGTTTGCGCTGACATATGCAACACAAAGGCATCACTGTGGCGCGTAATCTGCTGCGCCACTTTATAGCGTAACGGATTACCTTCAATGGGCTCTGGCGCCTCGCCGCTTAGCAATGCCCGCAACGCCTGCTTTGTCACCTCAAACTGGCTGAGATCGTTTTCGCCAAAAGGCTGTGCTTTGCCCAACTCAAGTGTGCAACTGAGCGCATTGAAATGTTCGCTGCTGAAATGGGTAAAAGTGCCACCAGGTTCCTGATGAAACACCAGCGCCTGTAATCCCGCACAGCCCAGCCAGGAGAGAAATTCCTCATCATATGGCAATGGACGCGAAGGCAAGACTCCAAAACGCGGGTGATAAGAGCTGCGAATTGCGGTATGCATATCCAGATGCCAGCAGATGGTCTCTTCACATTCCGCCAAAAACAGATCCAACGCATGCTCAAGTCGGCAGGCACGTTGTGTTTCAATGCTTTCAGGGAATTGCTGCCAACCGCCGCTAAACATACGATTCATATCGCTGTGCTGGTAGCGCTGATTGCTGCGCAGTGCCGCAGGATTGCCCAGAATAACCAGCAACCGCCACTGCAACGCTATTTCACCGGCAACCAGGCTGTCCACCAGCTGCGCAAGAATTTCTACCGGCGCAGTCTCGTTTCCGTGGACTCCTGCCGACAACACCAGTGTCTTTTGCGTCGCCTGATGTGGGGCCAGTGTCAAAATACCTTCATCCCACCACTGCCAATGCAGATGGGCATTTTCTCCGGCGCTCGGAGTTGGCACTTTACCCGCCAGGGTTTGCGCCAAAAAATCCAACATTGTGCCTCCTGTTAGAGCCTGCCAGGCAGGCTCTTAATGTTGAAATGGATAAACAGAACCTAAGTCTAGTATACGGGTTAGTTCATCGAGTGCTTCGCGCCCTTCTCGCAACAACTGTGGGTCAGCTAAATCAGCCTGAGTCAGTTGGTCACGATACCAACGGTCCACCCAGTTATTGAGCGTGACAAACAACGTTTCGTTCATCATCACCGCTGGGTTTAACGCTTTTTGTTCCGCTTCGCTCAGTACAACTCGCAGACGTAAACATGCCGGGCCGCCGCCATTTGCCATGCTTTCGCGCAGGTCAAACACTTTGAGTTCGCTGATTGGGTTATCGGCTGCCAGCACTTCGTTGAGATAATGCCAGACCCCTACATGCTGGCGGGACTCTTCTGGCAAAATCAGCGTCATGCTGCCATCGTCACGGCTTAATAACTGGCTGTTAAACAGATAAGTTGCGACCGCATCGGCCACTGAAACTTTATTTGCGGGAACTTCAATAGGCGTGAATCCGGGCACTTTAACACGCAACTGCTCGTATAACGCATGTTGATGAAGAAATGCCTGCTCATGGCAGAACAATACCTGGCGGTTCGACACCGCAATTACGTCGTTATGGAACACGCCCTGATCGATAACCGTCGGGTTTTGTTGCGCGTAAACCACTAAGTCCGGGTTCACCTGGTTAAGCCTGACGACAGCCTGACTTGCTTCGAGCGTCTGGCGAGCCGGGTAACGAGCAGGTACCAGCCCTTCTTTTGCCTCTTCGCGGCCATAGACAAAAAGCTGCGTCGATGGCTCGCCATACGCGCCACCGAGGCGGTTATGGTTTGCCGCCCCTTCGTCACCAAACATCGCCACCTGTGGAAGTGCGCCGTGAACAGAAAAATACTGTTCATTACGGAAGATGGCCCGTAACACCTTTTCTGTGGTCGGTGCTTCACTTGCACGGTGGAACTTGTTGTTCAGGTTCGCCACGGTGAAGTGGACTTTACCATCGAGGGTATCTGCTGATGGGCTGACCGTCGCGGCATTTGCTACCCACATTGAGGAAGCTGAACTCACCGCCGACAGCAGTTGTGGCGCTTGTTTTGCTACGCGTTCAACAATCTGTTCATCGCTGCCGCTAAAACCCAACTGGCGCAGCAGCGGAATATTGGGCCGCTCTTGCGGTGGAATGACACCTTGTGCAAACCCCGCATCCGCCAGCGCTTTCATCTTCAGCAAACCTTGTTTCGCAGCAAGCTTTGGGTTGGAAACACGGAACTGGTGTTTGGTTGATGCTTCATTACCGAAAGAAAGCCCGGCGTAATGGTGGGTCAAGCCCACCAGTCCATCAAAATTAACTTCACGCGCTTTCATGATTATTCCTTACCGCTAAAATCAAGTCCCGGACTCAGGGTGGCGGGCAGCGGGAATGACGGGCTTTCCAGTGTCGCCATCGGCCATGCGCAGTAATCAGCCGCGTACCAGGCGCTGGCGCGGTGGTTACCAGATGCGCCCACGCCGCCGAACGGTGCCGCACTCGACGCGCCCGTTAATGGTTTATTCCAGTTAACAATCCCGGCGCGAGCTTCGAGTAACAACTGGTCAAACTGCTCGCGATGCGGAGAAATGAGGCCGCTTGCCAGCCCATAACGTGTGTCATTCGCCATCGCGATAGCATCATCGAAGTCGGCATAACGATAAACGGTCAGTAACGGCCCAAACACTTCTTCATCGGGCACATTTGCGACACCAGTTAACTCGACAATTCCCGGCGTCAGAAGCGAGGTGCCCGCTTTCACCAGTTTTGGCTCCAGCAGCGCTTTGCCGCCACGCGCGATATGTTCCTGCCAGCCAGTTAGCACGCGCTCTGCCGCCTGAACGGAGATAAGCCCGCCGATAAATGGCTGCGGTGTGGCATCCCACGCGTCGGGGCGAATACGCGCCGCCACTTCTACCAGGCGTTTTAAGAATGCATCACCCTGCGCACCCTGTTTTACAAGCAAGCGACGGGCGCAAGTACAGCGTTGCCCGGCGGTGACAAATGCCGACTGAATCACCAGATGAACGGCACCGTCGATATCTTGTGGGTCTTCAACGATCAGCGGGTTGTTGCCCCCCATTTCGAGGGCGAGAATTTTTTCCGGCTGCCCGGCAAACTGGCGATGAAGTTGGTAGCCGGTATTCGCGCTGCCGGTAAATAGCAGGCCATCCAGCGTCGATTGCTGCGCCAGTGCCTGGCCGGTTTCGCGCCCGCCCTGCACCAGGTTCAACACGCCATCCGGCACGCCCGCCTGCTGCCACAACTCCATCACTTGCTCGCCAATCAGCGGCGTCAGTTCGCTAGGTTTAAATACGATGGTATTGCCAGCCAGCAAGCCCGGCACAATGTGCCCATTCGGCAAGTGTCCAGGGAAGTTGTACGGACCAAAGACTGCCAGAACACCGTGCGGGCGGTGGCGCAATGTTGCTGCACCATCTGGCATCGGAGTGTGCGTTTCGCCGGTGCGCGTGTGGTAAGCCTTAATCGAGATGGAGATTTTGTTCACCATCGCGGTGATTTCAGTCGCCGCTTCCCAGCGCGGCTTGCCCGTTTCCTGGGAAATGGTCACTGTCAGGGCTTCTTTGTTGGCTTCAAGCAGCGCCGCGAACTTTTCGACGATAGCCTGGCGCTCGGCAAACGGGCGTTTTGCCCACGCCGGGAATGCAGCGCGCGCAGCGTTACATGCCTGCTCTACCTGAGTTGTATTAGCTGCAACCCCTTCCCACAGCAAATCACCGTTTACCGGGTTATGTTTTTGTAATGATTCGCCCTGCCCGGAAAGCCACTGTCCATTAATCCACTGAGTCATACTTTTTTCTCCTCGGGGCACAAACGCACCAGACGTACTTTATCGCCAGCGCTGCATTTCAGGGCATCTGCGGTAACGGCATCAATCACAAGCCGGTCACCTTTTGGATTTGCCTTAATCAGCATGGCGCGGAAATCGTTATATTTTTCATTGGCTACCAGACACATCGGTAGATCTTCGGTCGCCGGTTGCCCGATGGCTACTTCAACCAGGCGGCTTTTGCGAATCGCTCTTACGCGGTCGATATCGCACTCAAGTGTTGGGCCACCGTCAAAAATATCCACGTAATTGCGATAACGGAAACCTTCGGCTTCCAGCACCGCCCGTGCAGGCGCAGTTTGCGGGTGGACTTTGCCAATCACTTCCCGCGCTTCAAGTGAGAGGAAATCGGTGTAAATCGGGTGCTTTGGCATTAATTCGGCGATAAACGCTTTTTGCCCGGTGCCGCACAAGTAATCGGCACGGCTAAATTCCATAGAAAAGAAACGGTTACCGAGGCTTTCCCAAAACGGTGAATGACCATGCTCGTCAATCACACCACGCATCTCGGCCACCACTTTTTCGTTAAAACGGTCACGGAAGGCTGCCATAAACAGAAAACGTGATTTGGAAAGCAGGTAACCGTTGCCCTCTTTGCGCCAGTCAGCGTCGAGGAATAGCGTGCAAAGCTCGCTGCTGCCGGTGTGATCGTGGCTGAGAAACAACGTCGGCAACGCGTTGTAAATATTCAGTTCTTTAGAGGCATGAACATGGGTTCCCACGTGGTAGTTGTACCAGGGGTCGTTTAGCCCAACCGCCACTTCGATGGCACAAATCCCCACCACACGTTCGATTACAGTATCTTCCAGCACGAAAACATAGCCCTGGTCGCCTTCTGGCAGGCCACCCTGCCAGGTATTAATTGAGCGTTCGATACGTTCAGACAGCGTTTTTTCATCCGCTGGCAGTGAAGTCAAGCCGCCGCCTGTTTTACCCGCCATCTCCATCAGCCCGGATAAATCACCGCGCTCAACCGGACGGATAATCATCATGATTGCTCTCCCGCAATAAAGCGTTCACAGGCGCGCTCAAAACGATCCAGCCCTTTTTGCACTTCAGCTTCGCTGACAATCAACGCTGGAGCAAAACGTACGACATTCGCCCCGGCGATTAGCATCATCAAGCCTTCCTGTGCCGCGGCCTGTAAGATAAGTTTAGCTTTTCCGCTGTATTCCGGTTGCAGAACGCAGCCAATTAACAGCCCCAGGCCACGTACTTCACTAAACAGCTGATGTTTCTGGTTTATCTTGTTTAAACGCTCAACAAACCAGGCGTGGCGCTGTTTAACACCGTTAAGCACTTCAGGCGTATTGATGATTTCCATCACCCGGCCTGCAACGGCACCTGCCAACGGGTTACCGCCATAAGTTGTGCCGTGAGTGCCTACTACCATCACTTTAGAGAATTTATCGGTGGTCAGCATCGCGCCAATCGGGAAACCGCCGCCCAAAGCTTTAGCGGTAGAAAGTACGTCCGGCGTGATGCCGTAATGCATATAGGCGTACAACTCACCGGTGCGGCCAACACCTGTTTGCACTTCATCAAAAATCAGCACTGCGTTGTGGCGGTCACACAGTTCACGCAAACCTTGCAGGAACGTTGGATCAGCAGGCACCACTCCGCCTTCGCCCTGCATTGGCTCCACAATCACTGCGCAAGTATTTTCATTAATCAATTCGCTGGCAGATTGCAGATCGTTATAAATGGCGTGGCTGATTTGCGGCGGTAATGGCGCAAAATCTTGTGAGTAAGCAGGTTGTCCACCCGCCGAAACCGTAAACAGCGTGCGGCCGTGGAAAGCATTTTTGAAAGCAACGATGCCGCTTTTCTGCGGGCCAAAATTATCGTGCGCATATTTACGTGCCAGTTTTAACGCCGCTTCGTTGGCTTCCGCCCCTGAGTTGCAGAAGAAGACTTTATCGGCAAACGTGGCATCAATCAGCTGTTTTGCCAGGCGCAGAATCGGCTCGTTGGTGTAGCCATTGCCGGTATGCCAGAATTTTGCCGCTTGTTCTTCCAGCGCTTTGCGCAGTTCCGGGTTGGCGTGACCCAGGGCGTTAACCGCAATTCCACCCGCAAAGTCGATATAATCTTTGCCTTGCTGATCCCACAATGTCGAGCCTTCACCTCGTACCGGAATAAAAGAGGCGGGAGCATAAACGGGCATCATCCATTCGTCGAAATTCTGGCGGGTAATTGACTGCGACATAGCGACCTCTTCCGGTAAATAAAAAGTTATTTAGATGTTAAATAATTGAGTGTTTGCGCTGTAAATGTAGATTGCACGCTTCGTGCCAGCCAGCGATATAAATGAATAACAGAGAGGTTGGATTGTTAAATCAATAGCTTACGCACCACCACTATTCACATAAAGTGAATATATAGTGCATAGTTTTACGGTGCCGCTTGGATCGCCAGATAAAAACAAGAAAGATTATGCAGTGGTAAAATATAATACTGGATTTGTGATCGATGATGGGGTTTGCACGTTGTTTACGCCCCAAAACGGGGCGACATGGCGTATTTTGGTGCAGATTTTGCTCAGTTCGAATTCGCCCCCATGAAATAATTTGCCATCAGTCTCGCTTCCCCGCTTTTTCTGCTACCATCCTGCAACATTGTTAAGCAACCACGGCAGCGACTTATGAAATTCGTCTCTTTTAATATCAACGGCCTGCGCGCCCGCCCACATCAACTTCAAGCCATTGTCGAACAACATCAGCCTGATGTTATCGGTTTGCAGGAAACAAAAGTCCACGACGATATGTTCCCGCTCGAAGATGTCGCTAAGCTGGGCTACAACGTCTTTTATCATGGTCAGAAAGGCCATTACGGTGTGGCGTTATTAACTAAAGAGACGCCGATTTCGGTTCGCCGTGGCTTCCCGGGTGATGATGAAGAGGCACAACGCCGTATCATTATGGCGGAGCTTCCAACGCCTTTAGGCAACCTGACGGTGATTAACGGTTACTTCCCACAGGGCGAAAGCCGCGACCACCCTACCAAATTCCCGGCCAAAGCGAAGTTCTACCAAGACCTGCAAAACTTCCTCGATAGCGAACTGAATAAAGACAACCCGGTGCTGATTATGGGCGATGTGAATATCAGCCCGACGGACCTGGATATCGGTATTGGTGAAGACAGCCGCAAACGTTGGTTGCGTACAGGTAAATGCTCCTTCCTGCCAGAAGAACGTGAATGGATGGATCGTCTGAAAAGCTGGGGCCTGGTTGATACGTTCCGCCACGCTAACCCGGAAACCAACGACAAGTTTTCATGGTTTGATTACCGCTCAAAAGGCTTTGATGACAACCGCGGTCTGCGTATTGACCTGCTTCTGGCAAGCCAACCGCTGGCTGAGCGCTGCATCGCTACTGGCATCGATTACGATATTCGTAGCATGGAAAAACCTTCTGACCATGCACCAGTGTGGGCTGAATTTAAACTGTAAGGACGTTGTATGAACATCACCTGGCGCTACGGTTTCTTGCCCGATGCGTAAGTTACTTTTTGCCGCTCTGGTGGTTGTTTTTATCCTGCTAATTATCTTCCTGCCGCCGGGTAGCCTGGCGGCACTGCAACAATACCAGGCACAATTCTCTACCTGGCATCAGCTGCATCCGCTGCAAACGGCACTGGCATTTTTTGTGATTTATGTTGTGGTCACCACCCTTTCGATTCCCGGTGCCACACTCTTAACGCTGCTGGCAGGTTCGCAATTTGGTTTGATTCAGGGAACCGTGCTGGTGGCGCTGGCTGCAACCTGTGGTGCAACACTCGCGATGCTCATCAGCCGCTATTTGTTACGTGACTGGGTACAGCTTCGTTTTGCCGCGCCGATGTCGTCGATTAACCGAGGCATGGAGCGCGAAGGGTTGTACTATCTTTTTGCGCTGCGACTAACACCGGTTTTCCCGTTCTTTCTGATAAATTTGTTGATGGGCCTGACGCCAATCAAAACGCTGCGCTATTTTGCCGTTAGCCTTGTCGGGATGCTGCCGGCGATCGTCGTTTATCTCAACGCAGGGCGCCAACTGAGCCAGTTGCGTACCCTTAGCGATATTCTTTCACCCGGCATGATCGTGATGTTTATTTTGTTGGGTTTGCTGCCGCTGGCGTCACGCCGGTTAGTCCGCATGCTCCGAAAATCCTAAGGACCCCACTTTGCGCCTTTTAACGCTTTTGCTGTCGCTTGTTGCGTTCAGCTTCACAGCCTTTGCACAACCCACCAACTGGGACGCTCTGCGCCAGCAGGCGAACGGCCAGACCGTTTACTTCAACGCCTGGGGTGGCGACCCAGCGGTAAACAGTTATCTCGACTGGGTAGCAAGTGAAATGAAGCAGCAGTACGGCGTGACGGTGAAAGTAGTGCGCCTGGCTGATGCCGCTGATGCGGTAAAACGCATTCAGAGTGAAGCCGCCGCCGGACGCAAAGAAAATGGTTCAGTTGATTTACTGTGGGTCAACGGTGAAAACTTCCGCACATTGAAACAAGCTGGATTGTTGAAAGAAGGCTGGGCATGGGAATTACCCAACTGGCGCTATGTTGACCAGAAAAAACCGGTACGCGAAGATTTCTCCCAGCCGACGGAGGGGGCCGAAGCGCCGTGGGGTAGCGCACAGTTGATGTTGATTGGTAACAAGCAAGCGGATATGAAATTCCCACGCAGCGCGGCTGAATTACTGGCATTCGCCAAAGCACACCCTGGCAAACTGAGTTATCCTCGCCCACCTGATTTCACCGGTACGGCGTTTATCGAGCAGTTACTGATCGTGCTGACCCACGACTCACAGGCGCTACGCCTGCCGCCGGATCCCACAACCTTTAAGCAAGTCACTGCTCCACTGTGGGAGTACCTGGATAAACTGCATCCTCTACTGTGGCGCGAAGGTAAAGCTTTCCCACCAACACCCGCGCGCATGGACCGTATGCTGGCAGACGGTGAGTTACTGTTTTCTATGACGTTCAATCCCGCACACGTCGATAACCTTATCGACCG
This sequence comes from Buttiauxella gaviniae ATCC 51604, assembly GCF_001654835.1. Taxonomy (GTDB): domain Bacteria; phylum Pseudomonadota; class Gammaproteobacteria; order Enterobacterales; family Enterobacteriaceae; genus Buttiauxella; species Buttiauxella gaviniae. Next base: position 17,536 of record NZ_LXEP01000034.1, on the reverse strand, counting down.
CAAGCAACTGCCAAAAACAGCACAGGCCTTTGGCTTTGCACAAGGCATGTTGGGCAATGTCCATTTTGTGACTATCCCAGCCAATGCCCGCGCCCAGGCTGGAGCTCAGGTGCTGGCAAATTTCCTGATGTCGCCACAAGCGCAAATTCGCAAAGCTACCCCAGCAATCTGGGGTGATGCCACCATTCTGGATAGCGCAACGCTACCTGCGCCATTAAATGAACAGCTCGATGCGCAAAAACCAACCCATCAGCAGGCGGTGCCATATCTGGCTGAACCTCATGCTGCCTGGGTTGATGCGCTAGAAAAAGAGTGGTTACAGCGCTACGGAGCGAAGTGAGTAACCGCGGGCTGCAACGCGCCTTAGCCTTGCTTGCCGTGGGGTGCGTTTTTGCTCCGCTGCTACCAGGCTTGGTGATGATGGCAAAACCGATGTTGATGCCCGATATCTGGCATCAGCTTTGGGCCGATAACCAGTGGCCCGGTGCACTGCAAGCAACACTATATTCGACCATGATTAGTGTTGTCGGCTCGTTAACTCTCTGCCTTATCCTGCTTTGCGGCTTATGGCCTGGCGCGCACTGGCAACGTTTGACCTCGCGACTGCCATTACTTTTAGCTCTACCACACGTCGCTTTTGCCAGCGGTTTTTTATTCCTGCTTTCCGATAACGGCTGGCTGGCGCGTCTTTGCAGCGTGTCGTTTCATCTTGATGAAAATGGTGTTGGGCTGGGTATCTTGCTGGCGCTGAAAGAGTGCTGGTTCCTGCTATGGATTGCCAGCACGCAGCTCAACCAGCAATCCCTTTCCCAACAGCTTACCGTGGCACAAAGCCTGGGTTATGGCCCATTGCAAAGCCGTATGCGGGTGCTGGTCGCACAGTTATTGCCGCGCCTGAAATGGGCATTGTTGGCGGTAGTGGCCTACAGCCTGTCTGTCGTTGATGTGGCAATCATTCTGGGTCCATCCAATCCACCAACACTCGCCGTTCTGGCCTGGCAGTGGCTTAACGATGCCGATCCACAACGTGTGGCAATGGGCATGTTAACGTCAATGCTGCTGGTGGTGATGCTGGTAATTTTTAGCACCATTGGCTACGCCATATGGGGGTTGAGCCGCCGCTGCCTGGGACAATTTTCCGGGAAGCGCCATCAACTCTGCATTCAGCCTCTGGCATTAGGCTCAGGTTTTATCATGACCCTCACAGGCGTTGCAGCGATAGCAATGCTGGTGCTGTGGTCATTTGCAGACGGCTGGTTTTACCCGGCTCTCTTGCCCGATGCATTCGCCCTTTCCGGCTGGCAAGCGACTGAACTGTCACCTTTAATCACCACGTTAGTGCTGGCGCTGGCAAGTAGTCTGACAGGTTTACTGGTGGTTGTTCTGTGGCTGGAAGGGGGAAGTTCACGCTTTGATCTCTGCCTTGCGCTACCGCTTTTCTTACCCGCTCTACCGTTGGTTGCTGGGCAATATCAGATATTGCTGGTTATGGAGCAGGACGGTAGTTGGCTCGGTGTTATCTGGAGCCATTTGCTGTGGGTTGTCCCCTACATGCTTCTGGTCGCACGCCCCGCATGGCAACAGTTTGATTCGCGCCTGACGATTACCGCGCAAACATTTGGCTGGTCACCGTGGAAGATTTTATGCTGGGTCAAGCTGCCATTGCTTATCCGCCCGCTACTGGCAGCACTGGCTGTCGGGTTTTCGGTGAGCGTGGCGCAATATTTACCGACGCTATACGCAGGTGCCGGGCGCTTTACCTCTGTCACAACAGAAACTGTGGCACTAAGTAGCGGCGGCGACCCGCAACAGCAGGCCATTCAGGCGTTGCTACAAATGCTACTTCCGGCAATCATGTTTATTGCCATGCGACAGCTCAGCAGTCTGTTCACCCATTATCGACAAGGATTACGCTAATGCTGCGTGTTCAGGATTGTTCTATTTCTAATGCCACCCGCTCGTTGATTCAGAATATGAGCTTCACCGTCTCCCCCGGTGAGGTGTTGACGCTGATGGGCCCCTCTGGGGCAGGAAAATCGACATTTCTAAGTTGGATGATTGGCGCGCTGCCAGCGGAATTTAGCGTTAAAGGGGAGCTGTGGCTTAACCAGCAACGCCGCGATACTCACCCAACCGCGCGGCGAAATATTGGCATTCTGTTTCAGGATGCGCTGTTGTTTGCGCATTTGAATGTTGGACAAAACCTGGCGATGGCCCTTCCCGCGACAATTAAAGGGCGCGAACAGCGGCGGTTTTATGTCGAACAAGCGCTGGCAAATGCGCAGCTAACCCATTTTTCTCGACGCGACCCTGCAACACTTTCCGGCGGTGAGCGCGCGCGCGTTAGCGTGTTGCGGGCTTTACTGGCGAAACCCGAAGCGTTATTGCTCGATGAGCCATTTTCACGATTGGATCAAACCTTACGTGAGCAGTTCCGTCAGTTCGTCTGGCAGCAGGTTGAGCAACAAGCCATTCCGGTGGTACTGGTAACACACGATCCGCAAGATATACCCACAGGCGGGCATATTGTTACGGTCAATGGTTCCGACTATTAATTTGTCATACATAATTATGCGTTATCGCAAAGAATAGCCGCCGTTATTCGGCAAGAATAGCGGCTCTTTTTTTCTCTTCTTTTCAGGTTATAAGATGAAACGTGTTTCTCAACTAACCGCCGCCTTGATGTTATCCGGGTTGGCGCACATGGCTTTCGCCGCAGGTCAGCCTTCTCAGATGACTTTCTCCAATATTCAGGCGCAAAAAGGCGTGGTTATTGATACACGTCCAAGTGCTTTTTATAACGGCTGGCCACAAACCGTTCACGGTGTGGGTGGGCATGAACCTGCTGCACTGAATTTATCTGCCAGCTGGTTGGCCATGATGAATGATGAGCAGCTGCAAGAGTGGGCAAAACAGCACGCTATTGCACCAGACAGCCTGATTGCGCTGTATGGTCAAGGCGCTGAAACAAAAGCAGTTAAAGAGCGCCTGACTAATCTGGGCTACACACATATCGCCCTGCTCTCCGATGCTTTGCAGCAGCCTGCGCGCTTGCAGAAAATGGCTCACTTCGAGCAGCTTGTTTACCCGCAGTGGTTACATAACCTGATGCAGAATAAACCTGTTGCGGCACAGCCTGCAGGCGAAGTGAAAATTATCGAAGCCGCCTGGGGGGCGCCTAAGCAGTATTTGCTGAGCCATATTCCAGGTGCTGATTACATCGATACCAACGATATCGAAAGTGAGCCGTTGTGGAATAAAGTATCCGACGACAAGCTCAAGGCGTTGTTAGCCAAACACGGAATTCGCCATGACACCACCGTGGTGATGTACGGGCGTGATGTCTACGCTGCGGCACGCGTCGCACAAATTCTGCTGTATGCAGGTGTTAAAGATGTACGTTTACTTGATGGCGGCTGGCAGAGCTGGTCCGATGCCAAATTGCCTGTGGAACGCGGTTTACCGGGTGATGTTAAACCTGCGGCAGACTTTGGTGCGCCATTCCCAGGCCAGCCACAGCTGATGCTTGATACAGAGCAGGCTCGTGGGCTGTTGGGCCGTAAAGATGCGTCACTGGTCAGTATTCGTTCATGGCCTGAGTTTATCGGCGCCACCAGCGGCTATAGCTACATCAAGCCAAAAGGTGAGATTGCAGGCGCTCGTTGGGGTCATGCCGGTTCTGACTCCACGCATATGGAAGATTTCCACAATCCTGATGGCACAATGCGTTCTGCTGACGACATCGCGGCGATGTGGAAAAGCTGGAATATTACCCCGGATCAGCATGTCGCGTTTTATTGTGGTACCGGCTGGCGTGCGTCTGAAACCTTCATGTATGCCCGTGCGATGGGTTGGCAGAATGTGGGTGTGTACGACGGCGGCTGGTATGAGTGGAGTAGTAATCCGAAGAACCCGGTTGTGAGTGGGGAGCGGAAGCCGCTGTAATATATAGCGGGAACAAGGTCAAAACCGGTTCGGATTTTGACCTTAGCTTTTGACGTTGACCTTTGAGTCCGGCATAAATCGCCTCCGTTTTGACTGTAAGGCCGGGTCGAGCCGTCGGGAACGGCAAGAGGTTGTGATCGCCAGGAGCGAGTCACAACCGACCATGGGACTGAAAGGAAAAATGGAGGTTTACTGCGAAGCAGCGATTTAATCGCCGGGAGCCGGGATTATCAAGGGTGCTGCACTTCAGTACAGCGGTAGCACCCTTGATACGTTCACCGTTTCGGTAAGCACAGGGGACACTGAACGTTTAGTGAACTGAATCTTCTCCGGATCGGCAGGAAACTTTCCTCAACGTCTCATACCCACTCCACACCCGCGTGAACGTCGTCATCCAGCACAGCGCCCCAAACACCCATGCGAACCAGACAAACCACTGTGGAAACAGGCAGCTCAACACAAATAACGCAATTGTCTCTGTGCCCTCGGTCAATCCACCGAGATAGTAAAACGATTTGTGCGCATAGCCTGGGTTATCAAGCTGATGCTTTTGCGCCACCGCCGCAAAAGCCAGGAAACTACTGCCGGTGCCGATAAACGCAAACAACAACCATCCGCCCGCCAGCGCGTTTTGCATGGGGTCGGCAAGGATAAAACCAAACGGCACCAGCGCGTAAAACAGAAAATCCAGCGAGATATCGAGAAAACCACCCGCGTCTGTCAGCCCGCGCCGCCGTGCCAGTGCACCATCTAAACCATCAAACAGGCGGTTCAGGACAATAGCCACCAGCGCTGCGCCATACCATTGCAATGCGAGAAACGGTAATGCAAGCACACCCACGGCGAAACCCACCAGGGTGATTCCGTCAGGCGAAATGGAGGGTTTATCCAGTGCGACAGCCACTCGCTCGAGGAGCGGTTTAATGCGCGGGTGAAGGTAGCTATCAAACATTCGGTTTTTTCCCCGGTTCGCTCACACATAACCCTTGTGCCGGAATGTCCAGCGCGGCGTTAAAGCGTGCGGAAAGGTTCTGAAAGGCAATCAGCGCGGTCAATTCGGTTATCGCTTTGTCGTCAAAATGGGTTTTCAGCTCATCTTTCAGCGCATCACTGATTTGCGGTGGCGTCGCCGTCATCGCCTCCGCATAAGCCAGGGCCGCTTGTTCTTTAGCTGAGAACAGTGTCTCTTCACGCCAGTTCGCCACCGCCAGCACTTTATCCATCGAACCGCTGCGTTCAGCAAGTCGCAGACTATTGGCGTCGATACAAAAATCGCAGCAACATTGTTGGGAAACACGCGTCATCACCAGCGAGCGCACCACCGGGTCAATTTTCGCACGTCGTCTTTCAAGGAAACCCACGAACAACGCCACCAGCCAGAACAGATATGGCAACCGCCCCCACCAACGCGTGGGGTTAAGCACCGCGCCAAAGTGTTTTTCTTGCATGGAAGTGATGGGCCGTAAACTTGCGGGAAGTGACGTTAACGGCGCAATCCAGGGCGAACTCTTTTTTGTCATCATTCTGGAAGATCTTTAGATAAGCGTGGGTGGCGCGTATTATGCCACGCCCACGCATAAAGAATGGATTGGTATGATGAAAACCATTGATGTTGTTGCCGCAATTATCGAGCAGAACGGCAAAATTTTGCTCGCGCGTCGCCCGGAAAGTGGCGATCAGGCAGGTTTATGGGAGTTTCCTGGTGGCAAAGTCGATGGGACAGAATCGCAGCCGGAAGCACTGGTGAGGGAGCTGGCTGAAGAGTTAGCGATTTATGCAACAGTAGGCGATTACGTGGCGAGCCATCAGCGTGAAGTGTCGGGCCGAATTATTCATCTTCATGCCTGGCATGTGGCGCAATTTCACGGTGAAATGAAAGCGCTTTGCCACAGTGAACTGGCGTGGTGTTTACCTGCCGAGGCGTTTGATTACGACCTTGCCCCGGCAGATATTCCATTACTTGAGGCGTTTATGTCTTTACGCGACGCCATACTAAAGGGTTCGTGCTAAGCGTTTTTTCATCGCGTTGGCATTGCAGCAAAACGCCACCATCCGCTTTCACCACCGCCCCTTCAGAATAGTTTTGATCCTGGTAGATACAGCATTGGTTACAGGGTGCTGCGCGTTGCCCCTGGGAGCTGAACACTTCCGGCGGCACTGAAATATCTACCTGCGGATCAAGACGCTGCGCCATCCCCGGTAGGCTCACCATCAGCACCGCGGCGGCGGCGAGCAGGCTTTTTAGTCGCATCATTACTTCCCTCTTTTTTTGCCCATTGCTTGCGCGGTTTTTTCTGCTCGTCAGGCGCTTTAACGCCTTTGAAAGCATGATGTACAGGTTTGGCGCGTGCCTGGTGAATCAACTCATAAAGCGTTAGCACCAACGGCTGCATAAAATCCTGGTAACGGCACTGCTTTTCACTGATTTGCGTCAGCGTCGATTCCCATTGCGCCGTCATATCCGGCCTTGCGGCCAGTTCCGGGAGCGAGTGAATTAACGCACGTCCGGCATCCGATGAATGTATATAGCGCCCTTTCTTCACCAGGAAGGTTCGCTTAAACAAAAGCTCGATGATCCCGGCGCGGGTCGCTTCAGTGCCCAGTCCGTCTGTGGCGCGAAGGATCTTTTTCAGATCTTTATCCTGCACAAAACGCGCAATCCCGGTCATCGCTGACAGCAGTGTCGCATCAGTGAAGTGGCGCGGTGGTTGGGTCTGGCGTTCATTCACCTCGCCTTTTTCACACAGCAACTCATCACCTTTTGCGACCACCGGCAATGGCGTACCGTCGTTCTCTTCATCACGCTCTTTGCTGCCAAGCAATGTGCGCCAGCCGGCTTCAGCCAGGAAGCGGGCTTTGGCGTTAAACTTGCCGCCAGCAATGTCGAGATCGATGGTGCATTTGCGGAACACCGCATCGGCACAGAACTGCATTAAGTATTGTCGGGCGACCAGGTTGTAAACTTTAGCTTCATTTTCAGAAAGCGAAATTTTGGAGCTGCGCGCCGTCGGGATAATCGCGTGGTGGGCATCAACTTTTTTATCGTCCCAACAGCGGTTACGCAGATCGGTATTCAGCGCAGGCTGCGGGAATAGATCGGGCTGATGCACACTAATCGCATTCAGTACTGCGTGACGCCCGGCAAAATGTTCATCCGGTAAGTAGCGGCTATCCGAGCGCGGGTAGGTAATCAGTTTGTGCGTTTCGTAGAGTTTCTGGCAGATATCCAGCACGTTCTGCGCACTTAGCCCAAAACGCTTTGCTGCCTCGATTTGTAGACTCGAGAGCGAAAATGGCAACGGGGCGACTTCTGATTCCCGTTTATCATTATACGCAGTGACGATGGCGGGTTGCCCGCCGATACGGTTGACCACGTGTTCAGCCAGCGGGCGGTGCAGCAAACGCCCTTCTTCATCTTGATACGGTTCGCAAGACTCGCTGGGGATCCATGTTGCGACAAAACGTTCATCTTTTGGCGTGACGATATGCGCTTTTACTTCAAAGAAATCTTTCGCAATGAAATTCTCAATTTCTTCATCGCGACGCACCACCAGCCCAAGCACTGGCGTTTGCACACGGCCGACCGAAAGCACGCCCTGATAACCGGCATTACGGCCAAGAATGGTGTAAGCACGAGTCATGTTGATGCCGTAAAGCCAGTCGGCACGTGCACGAGCAAGCGCGGAAACACACAAAGGTATAAATTCGCTGTTCGCTCGTAGGCGGCTAATGGCTCGCTCAACGGCTTGCGGGTTGAGATCGTTAATCAGGCAGCGTTGAACCTGCTGACGCTTTTCTGGTGCCAGTTCGAGGTAGTCGAGAACTTCATCCACCAGCAACTGCCCTTCGCGATCGGGGTCACCTGCATGAACCACTTCGTCAGCCTGGACGAGTAATTTTTTGATGGCGTTAAGCTGTTTGGTGACTGAAGGACGCGGCTGCAAGCGCCACTTCTCCGGCACAATCGGCAAATCGGCAAGGTTCCAGCGGGCGTAACGCGCATCGTATGCATCTGGCTGAGCCTGTTCCAGCAAGTGACCGATACACCAGGTCACGACCTGCCCGTTTCCACACTCAATGAACCCATCACCCCGGCGATGGGGTTTAGGAAGCACATCAGCAATAGCACGAGCAAGGCTGGGTTTTTCGGCAATGAACAGACGCATCCGATTAACGAATCTCAATCATCGGGCGACCTGCACGAGCTTCTTTTAGCTCACCAATAGCCGTCAGTTTGATGCCATTTCTTTCGGCAACGGTGGCAACCGCCGCTTCAGCATCTGCCTCAACAGCTAACAGCAAGCCGCCGGAAGTTTGCGGGTCGCACAATAAATCACGCTGTGCCTGGGTCATCTCGCCCATCAGAGAGCCGTAGCTTGCGAAGTTGCGCGAAGTACCACCAGGCACACAGCCCTGCGCGATGTAATCTTCGACATCCGGCAGTTTAGGGACTTTATCGAACCACACTTCGGCCTGAACGCCCGCACCCTGGCACATTTCGCTGAGGTGACCCAGCAGGCCAAAGCCGGTGACATCGGTCATGGCGGTAACGCCTTCGATGTCGGCAAATTCGGCACCCGGCTTATTCAGCTGGCACATCACTTCTGCGGCGAGGCCATAATGCTCAGGTTTTAGCAGGGATTTTTTCTCAGCAGTGGTCAACACGCCAATGCCGAGTGGCTTGGTGAGGAACAGTTTGCAGCCTGCGGTGGCTGAGCTGTTTTTCTTCACGCGGTCGGTTGGTACGATGCCGGTAACAGCAAGGCCAAAGATAGGCTCTGGCGCATCAATGGAGTGGCCGCCCGCCAGGGAAATACCCGCCTGTTGGCAAACAAAACGCCCGCCTTCAATCACTTTGCGAGCAATTTCTGGTGCGAGGGTGTTAATTGGCCAGCCGAGAATAGCGATAGCCATAATCGGTTTGCCGCCCATCGCGTAAATGTCGCTAATCGCGTTGGTGGCGGCAATGCGCCCAAAGTCGAACGGATCGTCGACAATCGGCATAAAGAAGTCGGTGGTGCTGATGACACAAGTGCCGTTGCCGAGATCGTAAACCGCAGCGTCATCACTGGTTTCGTTGCCAACCAGCAAGTTAGGGTCGACAAATTTAGCCTGCTCGGAATGCAGAATAGTTTGCAGGACTTTCGGAGAAATTTTGCAGCCGCAACCAGCTCCGTGGCTGTACTGCGTCAAACGAACGGTTGGCTCACTCATGGACGACTCCTGGTCACTACCCGTCATACTTCAAGCTGCTGGTGCGTTGACTACAGCCGCGCGCAACTCGAATTATTTAGGGTATAAACAAAAATTGAGTGTACATGGTAGCGCTCAAATCGTTCAGTAGTAAGACTGCATGTCTGAATTGCGCCATTCCTGGTCACAATCCAGACAGCTTTTGTTTGTTTGCTTAGAATTTGCTCACAAACGCAGTGATATCCGGCACGCTAACGGTAGTAGAGGCTTTGAGTTGTGGCGTTCCCAGATACAGGAAACCGACCACTTCATCTTGCTCACGGCAGTTTAGTGCGTCGCGCACGGCTTCGCTTTCAGTCCAGATGCCAGTACGCCAGATCCCATTGAAACCCTGCGCTACAGCAGCCATTTGCATTGCCATTACCGCACAACCCGCAGAGACAACCTGTTCCCAGACCGGAACTTTGTGGTTGTCATCACAATGTGCGACAACTGCGATAATCATCGGAGCACGGAACGGCGCGGTGCGTGCTTTCTCGATGCCCTTCTCGTCTTGCTCTTCAGCAATTGCAGCTTCTTCCATGACCTTACTGAAACGCTCACGACCTTCGCCTTCAATGACAATGAAGCGCCATGGTTGCAAGGTTCCATGATCAGGTGCGCGCATACCTGCACGGATAATATTTTCCAGAACATCACCGGCCGGTGCTGGCTCTGCCAGACGGGAGGCGCTGCGGCGGTTAAGAAGCAGTTCAAGTGCATCCATTTGATAACTCCTGCAATAATTTTAATGTTGCTTTACCCATAAGTTGACATAGGCATGTGTCAAGAATCAATTAATTACCGTGGTATATATACCAATAAATTGACATAAAAATTACCCATAAGCTGACATAAAGTGACAGGCTCAAATGCAGGTCGGATTATTCTGTAGGAAAATTACTACATCGACGTGCACCACCATTTACTTACTCAAGACAGACCCTGTAGATGTAGTCAACGCTGACGGGGTAACGGTCAAATCATGTATATACGAATAACCCAACTGAGTCATACAAACCTGCGGACAAGTTCCTTTTAAAACATCATGTGAAGTGGCCGACAAAATTTGGCCACGACATGAGAGCATTTCTAGAACCACGGAACGTCCGCTGTTGGCACGCAGCGGACAGGGTGGGTGGTCATCAGGTCTGCTATGAGCGAACGATAGTCATTCGGTCCCTGAGAATTACACTTTGAAGTGATTCAGGGTATGCGCTTACTGGTTACGAATATTGAGCGAGGATCACGTGATGATCGCCGCTTTTCTTTCGAGCCAAGTAGGTGCTCCACGTTCGCTAACGAATACTCAGGGCATGCAGATAAACTGCTGGCTATATTTCTTTCGAAGAGCGTGGAATGCATACCAATCCCCGATGAAAGGAGTTGGTGATGACTGTGACTAATCAGTTTGCTGCGCACGTTGGTCTGGACTGGGCTGATAAAAAACACGATGTCTGTGTTCAGTTTAAAAACGGCGAACGCGTATTCGATGTGATTGAACATACGGCAGAAGCGCTTGATGTCTGGATTACCGAGTTACACCAGAAGGTAAAAGCTATTGAACCCGACAATGCGGATATCCGGTTGCTCCAGCAACTGGTTGAGCAACGTCGTCAGTTGGTTGAAGATAAACGACGCTTTGTGAACCGGATAATCAACACGCTTAAACAGTATTATCCTCAGCCACTGGAGTGGTTCTCACATAGGGGTACCGGCATGTAATCAGCCCCGGTTATCTCATTGATCTTTATTGGCAGAAGCTCAGTACTCCAGCGTGAACGCTGATAGCCAAAATCAGCAGGAGAGCGCTTTATCAGTTCACGTAACAATGTGCATATATGCTCAAATGGCCAGCGACGGGCGCACCCGGCGGGTAAGAATTTCAGACCTTCGACACCCGACAGCGTAAATCAGTTAATCCAGCGACCGATGGATGAACGGGCACAGCAGAGTGTTCTGGCGACATCGCTGACTCTGTCTCCCCTGTGTAACTTCAGCATGGCGGTCAGTCTGCGGGCATGGTTCTTGTCACGCGTTTTATGGATAGTTTTCTGCATCAGGCGTCGTTCGAAACGGGATATGGGTACTATGATCGGCATCGTTCAGTCCGGTTGGTGAGGTGGAATATTTGGCGATTGATCAGATCGCACAATCCGGGCTGAGTTCCCTTTAAGTGATCTACTATTCCGCGCAGCTATTTAGGCAGTGCTCTTTTTGTCCGCACTCCAAACGGAGTGATGCTGACCGAAACTGGAAAAGAGTATCTACGCTATGTCACTGAAGCTTTTGATATTTTACTGCTGGGTCAGCAAAACAGTCGCCATGCCGCTGCGGCACCCCGATTAATGCTCTACACGTTGCCTTCACTGGCAACCAAATGGCTACTGCCCGAGCTACACAACTGGCGTGCCTGCACCCCGGATGTTGACCTGGCGTTACACGGCACTCACGCGCAGTTTGATTTCAACACCATGCATGCCGATTTTGTCATCTGTTTTGGTGAAGAACGCTACGCCCAACTGGAAAAGAAGTTTTTATTTCACGATGAGGTGCTACCTGTACCTAGCCCGGAGCTGATTGCGTGTTATCAGGGGCGGAAACTGTTAAGCAAGGCGCCGCTGATTCATCTCGAATGGGTGAATGAGCGGCGTTTTCTACCCAACTGGCGTGACTGGTTTCAGGCTAAAGAGATAGAAGAACCGGAACCGCAACCCTCCTTTATCTTCAATCTCACTTTACTGGCACTGCATGCCGCTGTTGCAGGTGCGGGGGTGATACTTGGCCAGCGGAATTTGATTGCCAATGAACTCGCATCCGGGACGCTTGTCATCGTGGATGAGCTCAGTCTTCCGCACAGTAAGCCCAATTTTCTTGCATGGCCTCAACGAACCCTGAGCCAACCAGGAAGTCGTCAGCCAATTGCCTGGCCAGTAGAGCTTGCCGGAACGGATAGTTAATCACCAAAGCCCTTTCGCCTGGAGTGTCATTGTCTCTCAGCGAAAAACTACCCGTTTGTTATTGCACGCACTAAGGTATATCGGTTCAAATAATGCTGGGGATAATTTAAAGAGAAGAGTTAAAGCATACCGAGGCTTTATGGTCATTCAGATAATATAAGAGTGTTGCAGACAAGAACCCGCTTCAAGAATACTGCAGATTTAATCAGAGGGAGTTAACAGGTAATGCTTACGGCAGCCCGTTCAGGCTGCCGCAGAGAAGATTACCACTTATAGCGATTATCATCTTCCCAGGTTTTAAGCTCTTTCTCGGCCTGGTCTTTATTATAACCATAGCGTTCCTGAATACGGCCAGCCAGTTGTTCACGCTTGCCCTCAACCACATCCAGATCATCGTCGGTCAACTGCCCCCACTTTTCTTTCACTTTGCCCTTAAATTGCTTCCAGTTTCCACTGATACGATCTTCGTTCATGAAGTGACTCCTTATTACCACCGTAGCGGCATGAATGGTATTGGGTGATACTCTTTAATTTTAGACATGAATCGAGAAATTGCTGTATGAAGCCTGAAATATAGATTATTCCTGGACGATAATATCAGTTGCAGCGCTGTGGTTATATTCTGTATGAACTGTAACATCCTGCTGAGAAGGCACATAATCCTTACTGATTACGTACTCTAACGCCTGAGCATATATTTCACGCAGGATGCTGTGTTCATTTTTTTCCATCCATGACAGTAATTCGAATACCACATCCTGTTCTGCAATGTAACCATGCTGATCTAATAAACCAGCCTCAATGACCTTGACTATATCCCGAGTCCCTGAAGGCAGATGATGTAAATTATCTGATAATGTCTGAATCATAATGGACTCCGGTTGAAATTAAAATTTTGTTTATCATCAAAATGCTGTGCCGACTGGCATCTGTTATACAGACGTTTTTATATTAGGCCGCGTAAACAACTTATAATCAGATATAGATTTCCCCAGGGCCGAGCTAGTTACATTTTTTGCGTCATGCTAGAATCTATTTCCCTTCCTCTCAGACAATGCATAAAAGTTCAGATGTCATCATTTGAGTATTTGATTCGTTATTAATCCATTAGCGAACAAAAAGATAACCAACCAGAGTCTGATAGATAGCTTGTTCTTTTTTACACGAAGCCCGGTCTAGTTGACTTATCAGCCTGGTGCACAGTGTTCTCCGGCTCAACCGCTGGCCATCATTAAGAAGATCCCTGACCACCTTACCCATCACCTCCTGCTCGGATGGCTCACTCACTGCAGACATAAAGTCTGCCACGGATGAATTGATGGAAGGATTGTAAGCGCCCTGTTGCATATAAGCTTCTCTTGTGCTGCAAGTAGTTAAGTTTTGGTTAAAGTTAAATGCACATGCTCATTTTGTACAGAAAAAGTTGTACAATTTTTTAAAATCAATATCACACGAAAAATAATTAAATTAAATATCAACTAGTTATTTTGATTGTGAATTTTTAAAAACTGTACACCATTACGTTGTGAGCTTAACTTCCTCCTGCCGCTACTGAATTCCCAATACTTGATTTCATTGGCCTGGTACTGGTCCTGGCGGAGCACTTTCTCCGACTACGGGAAACTCAAAAAACTCCTATACCATTGAAAATATGAGGAATGAACATGATTCCACTGTGGTAGCAAAGCACTCTCAAAGATTGATGTTCTTCTTCCTCACCCCATCTGGTTTTTTGTACATATAGGAATAAGATTAAATTAATGTTGTACAGTCTCGACTAAGTTGTACAATGTTTTTGGAAATATTTAACAAGGACGGCATCAGTTTAAGGGGGACTTATGGCTTCTTACAGTATCGGTGATGTGGCAGACAAGTGCGGAATTAACCCAGTGACTTTGCGCGCCTGGCAACGCAGATATGGATTGCTAAAACCCCTGCGCAGTGAAGGCGGGCACCGTCAGTTTGATGAAGCAGATATTCAGCGTATTGAAGAAATTCAACGCTGGATAAAATCAGGGATATCGGTAAGTAAGGTAAAGGCCATTCTTGATACAAATCAGGGTGCTGTAGATAAAGGTTGGATAACACAACAGGAAGAGTTGATCACTATTTTAAGGTGTGTGCGCCCGGATGATCTACGTTTCAAAATTGTGGAATACAGCCAGCAATTTGATGCTGCAACTCTGATTGATCACGTCTACATCCCCGTTCGTCAACGGCTTGGCTTCGAACAAAATACGGTGCGAAACATTTGTGGACTGCTCGATGGAGCATTGATTGAATATGTTGCAAACCAGCTGATTTTATCCCGTAAACGAAAGGGAAAACCTGCCCTTCTGATAAGTTGGGATGATCCCGACCGTACACGTTTGTGGCTTGAAGCATGGCGCCTTTCCACTCAGGGGTGGCATATAGATTTACTCGCTGAACCCGTGGAATTACCTCGCCCCGAATTCTTCCCTGGTCACCATATATTTGTATGGGCCGGTAAACTGATTACCTCTCGTCAGAAAGAACAGTTGGAATACTGGCATGAACAGGGTTACTCAATTTTCCATCACAACCCAGACTTAACCAGTTGACCACCGTGCGTGAAATATTTCACGCACGTTGGCAGCACTTTACGTCAGGTTTGATGTAACAGGGGAATAGTTTACCAGGTAATTTGGTAGGCTCAGAATAGCCTTGCGCACGTGATAACATAAATCAATGAGAAATAAATTCTTAATGAAATAAGATTTACGCTACCTCGGAGGAAAAGTTAAATAAATTTTCAGCTGTAATAGCCAATTATTTGCTTGTAGAGATCAGCAAGAATAACATTAGGCTCACGCTTCATTTTATTTACGAGCGCCATTTTAAGACTGTCGCGGGTTACCACTTGGTTTTTGATCAACAATTCCTGTTTAACAGAAATCAGCAGCACTGAATTAGCTAAAAATCGCTCTGGAATACAGTGAACCACGTGATCATGCATCATATCGGCCATCTGGAACATCAACTCTCTTTTGTTAAGTGAGTAATAAATGTAGTTGCCATAGTGCAAATTGTACAACAGCTAAAAATAAAATATTTTTTCCTGACTCATTCTACAGAATAATAAAATTAAACAGATAACCAGAAATAATCTTATTCAATAATATTCTGGTTGGCACCTCCTCTCAATTCAACATAATTACAGACCATCTGAAATCACTGCTCAAAAACGTCAGGAATTATTTTAAACAGACAAGAATGAACAGATATGTAGAAACGTAACAATTGAAATACATCACATTCATTAATCTATCAACGTGAGTTTTCGTCAAAATGTTCAGTGGAAATTGTCGGGTAAGAAAAGTACGCTTGAAAAATAAATAAAGTTAACAACTTGTAAATTACTTGTTTTTAAACTACCTTGAAATGGCTGCATCGAAACAATTCAGATATTTATTACTGCAACACTATTTTAGAGAAATGAATGATATTACCCCAGACAGACTTTAAGCCCGCTTCTCCTCAGTTAGAAATACCCGCTCCATATGAAAATGAACATATCGCGTTGAGAACCATTACTCAACAGCTCATGTCATCCAAAGCCCTGGTAACCAATAAAGACATTATAATTAAACTCATTGAACTTCTGGAAACAGAAAAATGTGATGTGCAAAAAGACATTTTTAGAAATGTTCTGGAAAGCTTGCTACGCAGAACCCCGGATGATCTTTAATAATCTTACTCAGGCAGCAAGCTCCCATTAGCATATTTTATATGATTTTTGAGTAATTAAACCTGAAAGAAAAATCAAAAAATAGACCAGCAACGTTATAGCTGGTCTGACATTGATTCAGCCATCAATAAAAAATCTCACCACTCCACCAAGAAAATAATTTTGGTTACTCTTCCCTGGCATCAATAATATGGCAACCCGCGTGTTAACTTTAACAAAATGATTTTCCTTTAACTGCCACAAACCAGTTAAATGGCACTTTCAGACTATTCTTTTTTACTGAATAAAAGTTTCATGTTTTTTACTTTAATTTTAATATCAATAAAATTCAATCACTTACATTGAAGTCAATATTTACCAAAAAGTAGAAAGAATTTCTCGCCGGACGCTAACAGCCTTTAGCTAATTCACCACCCGCAAAGTTGTGCCAGGCTTAAACACCGCAAAGGCAAGATGAATCACATTTTTCAATCTTTATAGGGAAACATGCCAGAGATAAACAAAAGTTCATTTGAGTATTTATTTATTCATGAGCTATCTGATATTTACTGCGCAGATAAGGAAATTATTGACGCCATTGCAGCCGACATAACGATGACGCGTGAAGTGGCACATCAGATGTCTTTTGAAAAAGCGCTGTACGCTATTAGCAACAATTTCCCACCAGGAAAACTCCCTCCAGTGGAGAAATACGCGACGGTTTATTACAACATGTCCGAAGGAAACGATGTCCGCGGCAGCTGGAATTCAGACGAGAACTTCACCTATGTAGCGCAGCCTGAATCGGCTGTTGATGGCGGAGATGGCACGGCTAGTGTCACGTTATCCGCAACCCAGAACGCGAATCTGGAAAAACTGGCAAATCGTACGGCCTCTGACCCTGGGGTAAATCCGGTTACCGGGACTGACCTTGGCAAGGTACCTCCGGTTGAAATTGAATCAGCCGCGCAGAAGAAATCCGGCAAAGCCAAATCAGCTAAAAAATAATATCGGGCGGCCCTATGGCCGCCATCCCTTAAATCTGCACAGACCAAACTTTCTCCTCCACTCATCAAAACATAAATGCCGTGAAAGGGTTTGTATCCTGGCCTGGAAACTGGCTCAGTCTATTTTCTCAGGATGCTGCTCCATTGCCAGCGCACTCGCACTGGCCGGATCAAACAGTGAAAGACTCTCAATTTGACTCAGCATAATCACCCTTCTGAATTCCATTGCACTCCTGGGCTCTGAATCAAGAGTAATGTCATGTTCGGCATACCACTTACTGTAATTATGCTCGATACATAAATTCATTTTCTCACCATCTCGATAGCCGCTCAGCATCGGGATGAGCACGATATTTGCCGTCTTTTCATACTCCAGAGTCGCCGTATGTATCATCCCGACATAGATCCGCCTCGACTTAAGGGTCACCAGCGCCAGCTCACCTTCTTCCATACACTGACAGCTGGCTGAGCAGTTGGAGGTGTTGTGAAGCGCAACAAAGAAGAGATAGCCGTTCGTTTACGTTAACAAAACACCCGTCCAAATGACGGGTGCATGCTTTCAATAGATGGCGGGTCCGGGTGTTTTTGGTCCGGTAAAAGATGAAGCCCGCGCCATTCAGGTATTGCGTGATGCCGTGGCGAGCGGTGTGAATCATATTGATACCAGCGATTTCTACGGTCCGCATGAAACCAATAAGCTGATC
>NZ_LXEP01000033.1 GCF_001654835.1 Buttiauxella gaviniae ATCC 51604 | reverse complement strand
ATAGGTTCGAATGACTGGAACACTTAGACTTCAAGTGCAGCAAGAATGACGGTTTCCATTTTCTCCGGAGTGGTAGTTGGAAAACGTCCGCTCTGAGCGAGGAGCGGAGGTACAGTGGCAAATATCTAAACAATAGTAATTATCAAAAGCGACTGTTTTTTTATATCTGGATATCTACATTCGGATTACCCCTGCACTTCAGGTAGTACAAAAAAATGCCCTGACATTTTCTACCTTTCGGTAAACTAGGGCATTTTCTATAACGCATTGATAATGCAGAATTGTCACCAGTTCTGTAGGGTAGGAGAAATAATCAGATCGTTTACTGTGACGTTATCCGGCTGGTTCAGCGCATAAATAACAGCATTGGCATCATCTTCAGAACTGATAGCAAACTTGTTCAGTTCCTGATCGGCCTTACGACCTTCAGGATCACTGACTTTATCAGCCCAGCCCGTATTGATAACGCCCGGAATCACAGTAAGAGAACAGCAAAAGAACGGCATTTATTGCTCTGTGGATCAAATATCCGGCGACTGCCAGTTCGCGTCATCTTTTACCGGAGGCAGGTAAGAAAGACGCTGCATATTCTGGTTCCATAGATTATCCGGAATGCGGTAACGGTCTTCCTTATGCGGATCGATAGCCGTCACAATACGGTCTTCCTGACCTGACGTGATCAGGCTGATAAGGTCTGGGTTCATCATTACGGTTTTACCTAGCGCAATAAATTCTGCCCACCCCGTCAGGTTGGCTTCGAGGATCTGGTCTGCAGTAAAGAGGTTACCGACACCAATCAGTGGCAGTTTGCCGTTAATACGTTCGTGCAATAGCTGCATACGGGTCAGCGAGGTATCTGCACCGCGACGAGCATTCTTGTAGAAGTCCCACAGTGAAACGTGCAGATACTGCAGTGGTTTCTGTACCAGTGCATCAATCAGGGCAAAGGTGTCTTCCATCGTCAGACCCTGCGTACCCGGTTCTTCCGGAGAGAAGCGGTAACCGACGATAAATTTTTCGCTGGCATACTTTTTCTTCACGTCCATAACGGCATCAACAATGGCTAGCGGGAAACGCAGACGCTGGTCAATTGTACCACCCCATTCATCGGTACGGCGGTTGCTTTCTCCTGATACAAACTGCTGGATCAGATAGTTATTGGCTCCGTGTATCTCAACGCCATCAAACCCTGCCTGAATGGCCAAATGCGCCGCATTGGCAAAGGCTGTAATCAGATCGCGAATTTCCTTGTGGGTCAGAGCCCTGGCTCCCGATTTCTCATCTGCTGAAGGAGCCACCATATCCCGGCCGTTTAGCAATTCAGGGATGCTCAGATGACCACCGTGGTGGATCTGAAGAATAACTGTGGCGCCCTGATTTTTAGCAATTCGGACGACTTCACGCAGGCTGGGTAAATCTTTCTCACCAATAGCTTCTGGTTGGCCGACAAACGCTTTTCCTTCCGGGGACACCAGAGTTGCTGCAGCGATAAAAAGGCCAAAGCCGTCAAAGCGATTGGTCAGAAAGTTACGCTCTTCATCACTCATGCTGCCGTCTTCATGCGAGGCAAAATGTGTCATTGGCGCAACGGTAAAACGGTTTTTAATGATGACGCCATTATTAAGGGCATAGGGTTCAAATAAAGGTGCAAATTTCGGGTTCATTCTGTTTCCTGTGTCATTTTTCTCGACGTAATGTTTATGTCTTAAATGCTAAAACGTACGCTGCGACAGAAAGTGTCTTACGCCATATTTATGTAACGACCACTAAATATTATTATATTTATAGCGATCACTACATAAAAAGGCAAGCATATTTTTCTCTCTCTGAACATTTTTGCTGTTTTTGTAATTGGTGTTTTAGCTATCGCTTTTTATCAGCGGGTTACCTGCGGAGCGGATGAGGAAACATTAATAGCCGCGAGGGCGCCCTTTTGACGGGAGCCCGTAGGTGGATAACATCTGATGCATCATGGTTTAACTCAGTGACAAAATCCCATATTTTGTGTAGCACTTACTACTTAATGACACTATTATGTAGTGATCGATACAATTCAACAGTCATCACTATGTACTGAGACGGGCTAAAGTTGAAAAAGAGGCGCTGCTGCGTCAAATGATCCTGACCGGTTATAACAGGCTGCGCGCCTTCACCTCGCTGAATGAGGGGGACTGAATGGGCGGGGTAACCACGGCCTACCGACGACACATGACCTCAAAATCTTGTATAGTGAGCCATCAGTTTTACTTTATTCATCAGGCAGGAATATGACAGATTCGACGCAAAGTCCCCCCTCACGAAGAGGACGCCCCCGTAATTTTGACCGGGACAAGGCCCTTGTTCGCGCATTGGGTGTTTTCTGGCGATGCGGATATGAACCAGCTTCTGTCGGCGAACTTTGCCGAGTGATGGATATTAATCCGCCCAGCTTGTACGCGGCCTTTGGCAGTAAGGCGCAGCTGTTTATGGAGGCGGTGAATTATTACGAAAGAACGTTCTGGGATGAGCCATGGGAAAGAATGCGTCAGGAAGAAAACGTATATGACGCTATCCATAACTTTTTTGAAGAAGCCGCCGTTATTCTCACGAGTCAGGAGGCGCCCTGTGGCTGCCTGGTTGTTCTGGCGGCCATCAACGTTTCACCGGATTCGAAAGATGTCTACGATGCGGTTAAGGCATTGAGAGAGGAAGGCAGGATTTACTTCAGGGAACGCCTGGAGGCTGGTAAGCAAGCTGGTCATTTGCCGTCTGATACGGATGTGGATGGTCTTGCCCTGACGTTGAATACACTGCTGGAAGGCATGTCCATACCCGCTCAGGATGGTATCTCGCAGGCTGAACTAAAGCGCATCTCAGCCCAAGCCGTTCGGCTCCTGCCGCGATTTTAAGACATCCGGCACTTTGATCCCGCCCCGCATAGGCGGGTTAATCATGGCATTTCCTGACCACCAATAGTCATACCCTCACCGGTGGCATAAAACTGTCCACCTGCAATGTAGTGCAGGCTTCGCCATGCTGGATCAGCGGAATCAAACTTCCAGTGGCCGTTGCTGAAGATTCGCGAATCCGCCCAGGCTCCCGTGATTTCTCCGATAAACAGATCATAAGTGCTTTGATTATGCGGCTCCTGGATAACCTTGCAGGCAAGCCATCCAGCACAGCCTTCAATAAAAGGCATATCCGTACCGGGCATTTCAAACACCCGAATGCCATGATGAGCCATTTTTTCCGGATCGGTGTGGAGGCTGTGGGTTCCTGCATGGTGTGTCAGCGCTATCTGTGCAACAGTCGGAACCTGAATAACAAATTGTCCGCTTTTTTCAATAAGCTCGCGCGTACGAGCCATCTTGTCCAGCACCACGGTCAGCTTTGGCGGGGCATAATCCAGGGCGCAAACCCATGATGCCGCCATCACATTATCCACACCGTCATATCGGGCCGATACCAGCGTCGTCGGTCCGTGGTTTATCAGGCGAAATGCCTTTGATAATTCAACTGGGGTAATAGTTACCGTTGCCATAGTTCATTCCTTTTTCAAAATTAACATCAGCCAGAGACCTCAGAGCATCTGCTCCGACTGCACCACGTTCTTACCCGGAACAGGATCCAGCGTGGCATCCGCTTTACAGAAGTCCCCACAATCAGGTAAGTACCTGAAGTCGATAACAGGTGCTGACAGCCTGGGATGGGGCACCCAGCACAATCAGTTTCATCATAACTCTTCCTGTATCAGGGCTTTTCCATGTGCATAACAGCTGTGCTGATAGCTTCATTACCCGCGGTCAGCTCAATAATGACCCGGCTGATGGCCGGACGGTTGATGATTTCAGCCAGTGTCCAAGCCAAGTCATCACGTGAAACGTCACCGTAGGGAATCGCAAGACCGGCACGAACTTTACCCTGACCCGGTTCATCAAGCAGTGTGCCAGGACGGAGGATCACCCAGTCAAGATCGGTTTCTGCCAGATACACATCAGCAAGTTTCTTGACGTACATGTAATTCTCAAATGATTCCGGCATACCTTTCGCGCGGAAGGATTCAGGGAACGCCGACACAAGGATGAATCTTTTGATCCCAGCTAGTTTTGCAGCCTCAACGGCCAGCTCCAGACCGTGACCGTCGATAGCTCGGGTCATGTCCTGGCCACCTTTACCGCCAGCACCAGCCGTAAAGACCACGATATCGCTACCGCTAAACAGGGCAGCGAGTCCCTGAGCATCAAGTTCAAGCAGGCTTCCCATGACGGGAATGGCACCGAGCGCGCGCAGCGGCTCTTCCTGTTCCGGATGGCGATAGAGTGAACGGGGTTGATTTCCCTGCTCAGACAGCTTCTGTGCCAGCCGGCGCCCTACTTTTCCGGCACCACCGATGATAAATACCTTTTTCATATTCGTACCTGTAATGAAGGATAATTGTTCGTCTCAGGCCACAGTTCTTCGCAGGATGGCTGACGACGGAACAATAAAAGCGATGCCTGTCATTTCTGGGTCGAGGCTATAGGACAAGGCATCAGGGGAGCATACCCCAACGTTCAGTTAATCAGGGGGCAACATGAGTGTGATAGATTTTGCTGAACACGATCCATTTGCCATCGACCTTGAGCAGATTGAAAAAGTCGGTAAAGCAGAAACCAGAGATATCGTTAGTATCAATACGCGCACTGGCAGCGGTACCCACAATATCGATGTTTACGATAACTCCCTGTGCTTCAGGCGATGGGAGGAAGGCTGAGTCAATAACGTCAAACAATCCCTGGATAGGCCCACCGGTCAGTTTGCCGTCACCGTCAACGCCGTAAATGGTTGCTTCGTTGCTGAAAGCCGGTTTCATGATACTGCTGTCAGCCTGTTTGCCACCTTCATTATACTGATTCAGTACCTTAACGATCGCGTTGTATTCCTGTACATATATTGGTTTGGTCATGCTTAAATCCTCGCATCTGAATGATGCTTAACGGGTTGCTTTTTGATTAAGGACCCTGCGCGCACGACGGGCACTCATTGTCAGTGAAATAATGACCACAATTCCTCCTGCAATGGTCAGAGCCTAAGTAATGTGAGAGACAGTTTCCCCGCTCTCTGAGAGTTGACTGACCTCTGAAACCAGTGAGCCAATAAATACGTATAAAACAGTGCCCGGCAACAGACCGGCCCATGTAGCCAGAAGGTACTGGCGGGTACTGATACGGCTCATTCCCAGTAGATAACTGAGAGGGACGAAGGGCAGAATCGATACCAGACGGAGCAGGAACACCACCCGAAATCCGTCATCAGAGATGACTGTATTGATGGCCTTTATCCTGGGTAGTGCATTGACCGTGCTTTAATGCGTGCTCCTGCCAGATAACGGCTAATCAGAAAAGCCAGCACCGCCGAAATCAGTCCGGCAATGGAAGTTGCCAACAAACCGCTCAGCGGACCGTACAAATATCCTGCCAACATCGCCAGCGGTGAAGCGGGAAACAACAACAACGTGGCAAGAATAAAAACACCAGCAAACAAAGCCGCCCGAGTGACCCCATCGCTTGTAGCCTGGCGATCAGTTCCTCTGTAATTGTTGGGTCCATTCAGTTCCTGTCCAGGCGTTATTCATTTATCACTGCCCTATCAGCCATCAGCAGTCAGGATAAATATGTAGTGATCACTATGTAATTTGTAGTGATCACTAAGGAATAAGTCAACATGAAATTGAATACGTTTGGAAGGTGCTGTCTGCTGGGAGACAGATTGTAAGTATCCCTGTAATCCGTGCCATTCCCTTTTAGAAATCTTCCGGCATACTGATTATGTCCCCGGGGAGATCGCCATGCGTAAAATCAGATTCACTGAGCACCAGATCATGGCCGTTCTGAAGTCTGTCGAAGCCGGGCGCACCGTCAAAGATGTGTGTCGCGAGGCCGCTATTTCCGAAGCCAGCTACTACAACTGGAAGGCGAAATATGGCGGGATGGAAGCCGCTGATATTAAAAATATCAAAGATCTTGAGGACGAGAATCGTCGTCTGAAACAGATGTTTGCCGATCTGAGTCTGGAATGCCGGGCGCTGAAGGACGTTATCGAACGATTTAACCGAACATACCGGACCGAAATACTGGATTTTTATCTGTTCAGAACGCTGAACGAAGCACGGGAAATAACGGAACGCTGGCTGAACGAATACAACTGTGAGCGGCCCCATGAATCCCTGAATAACCTGACACCGGAAGAGTACCGGCTGATGGCTGAGAAACCGGAAATCTCAAAAAGTGCGTGGAACTAAAATGGGTATGCTTACATCTCCACAGTAACTGTCTGAAATTCCTGCTGAGCCATTACTTTCGCGATAAACTTCACGCACAAGGCTCAGTAGAGGTTGAGCGAATTCATCCTCAAACAAAGTGTCAACAGGAGAGATGGTTCATTCCACCTCGCTATTTACCCATACAGAAGTCGTCATGCCAAACACCTGTTCAGTAAGATTGCTTTTAAACAATTCTCTTGCGATTAAGTATAGCGTAGATGCAATAACCTCCCCTTTTGATGCTCCTGTTAAATAACATAATTTGGATAACGATACTTTTCCTGTTTTCGCAAGAAGTTCAATAAGTTGCATATGTAAAGGAGTAATAGTCTGGAACCCTGAATAGCGATATAACAGCTTCAGATTGCCAAGTGTGGGACTCATGCGAATTTGTTTTTCTGTGACAAGCTTAAGCGGACAATCAAGCTCAAAGGCGGCTTGCTGCTTAGCGGGAAATCGCTGGAGAAAATCGGGTTCTACAACAAACTCGGCAGGTTTAACCTCTAAAAAATATGGCCTATTCTTAAAGTCAGTGACACGAAAATCAGGGGTGTAGGGGAATTTCTGTCCCTCAGTTTAGTAATAGAAACCTTCAGGCTGTGCTTCAAAAGTCTGGACCAGTGGGGAGAATTCAAGATGAAAACAGGTATCAAACTACAGCGATGATTCGACTGTGAAAACAGTGTTCATCTTTATACTGGCAAATTTGAAGAGTTTTTTGACCCGTGAGTGCTTCAGCTGCCGACGGTACATAGTACCCCCAACATGTTGTTGCTTTACTACAAATTTAGATTATAGCGACCTAACTTTCCATTTTATGTCAGGTTATGGGTACCTTATGTCAGCTTATGGGTAAAACGACATTTAAGCGGCAAAACTAACACAGCAGTAAATTTTGTTACAGCGCAGTAAAGATTTCCTGCTGACTTTTGCCCTGGGGGTATTTAGGATAGCAATCACTTTAGCTATACCTCAGCTAAAACTGAGTAATTCGGAGAGTACATGCGCACCATTGGGCGATTTATTGCCGGTTTTTTTAAGTGGACCTGGCGTCTACTTAACTTTATTCGAGAATTTATTCTCAACCTATTTTTAGTGTTGCTGGTGCTGGTTGGCGTAGGGATCTGGATGCAGATTAACAGCGCGCCAGCAGAACCTGCACGCGGTGCGTTATTGCTTGATATCACCGGCGTGGTGGTCGATAAGCCTTCAGTCAGCAATAAACTGGGCGTGATTGGCCGCCAGTTGCTTGGCGCAAGCTCAGATCGTCTGCAGGAAAACTCGTTGTTTGATGTGGTCGATACTATTCGACAGGCAAAAGATGACCGCAATATCACCGGCATTGTGCTGGATTTAAAAGAGTTTGCCGGTGGCGACCAGCCATCTATGCAATATATCGGTAAAGCACTGCGTGAATTCCGCGACAGTGGTAAACCGGTTTATGCCGTGGGCGACAGCTACAACCAGGGGCAATATTACCTGGCAAGTTTTGCCAATAAAATTTGGCTCTCACCGCAGGGCGTGGTGGATCTTCACGGCTTTGCCACTAACTCGCTCTATTACAAAACGCTGCTCGATAAACTGAAAGTCTCCACGCATATCTTCCGCGTCGGGACTTATAAATCCGCCGTTGAGCCGTTTATTCGGGATGATATGTCACCTGCTGCGCGTGAAGCAGATAGCCGCTGGATTGGCGAGCTGTGGCAAAACTACCTCACCACTATTGCAGCTAACCGCCAGATTACAGCACAGCAAGTGTTCCCGGGTGCACAGGGTCTGCTTGATAACCTGCAAAAACTGGGGGGCGATACCGCGAAATATGCCCTGGATAACAAACTGGTTGATGAACTTGCCAGCAGCGCCGCGGTTGATAAGGCCATGGTGAAACAATTTGGCTGGAACAAAGAAAACAAAGATTTCAGCTACACCAGCATGTATGACTACGTGGTAAAAAAACCGTCTGATAAAGGTGATGCTATCGCAGTGATTATCGCCAATGGCGCGATCATGGATGGAGAGGAAACGCCAGGCCAGGTTGGTGGTGACACCACAGCAATGCAAATTCGCGAGGCGCGCCTTGACCCGAAAGTGAAATCGATTGTTCTGCGCGTAAATAGCCCGGGCGGCAGCGTCTCCGCATCAGAAGTGATTCGTGATGAGCTGGAAGCGGCACGCGCGGCGGGTAAGCCAATTGTGGTTTCAATGGGCGGTATGGCGGCTTCCGGCGGTTACTGGATTTCAACTCCAGCCAATTACATTGTGGCAAGCCCGAATACGTTAACCGGATCAATTGGTATCTTTGGCGTCATCAATACCGTTGAAAACAGCCTCGATTCGATTGGCGTTCATACTGATGGAGTGGCGACTTCACCATTAGCCGATGTTGCAGTGACCAAATCTCTGCCACCGGAAGTTCAACAGATGATGCAGTTGACCATCGAGAACGGTTATAAGCGCTTTGTGAACCTGGTTGCAGACTCCCGCAAGAAAACACCGGAGCAAATCGATGCCATCGCTCAGGGACATGTCTGGACAGGTCAGGATGCAAAAGCAAACGGCCTGGTAGACAGCCTGGGTGATTTCGATGATGCCGTAGCGAAAGCCGCTGAGCTTGCGAAACTTAAAAGCTGGCACCTGGTTTTCTGGCAGGATGAGCCAAGCGTGCTTGATATGGTCTTCAACAGCGTGAGCGGCTCGGTACGCGCCATGTTGCCACAAGCGTTGCAGGCATATTTACCAGCACCGTTAGCGGATGCGGCCTTGGCGGTAAAAGCGCAAAACGATAAGTTTGGCACGATGAATGATCCGCAAAACCGATACGCCTTCTGCTTGACCTGCGGTGATGTGCGATAATCTTTAATCCAGCCCGGTATTTACCGGGCTGTTTTTTTTGACCCACCGCCTTATACTGCGCCCCATAACGTAAAAGCCAGCCCTGAGCTCACTCATGCAAAAAAAATCAATCTACGTTGCCTATACCGGCGGTACTATCGGTATGCAGCGTTCAGAGCACGGTTACATTCCTGTTTCCGGCCACTTACAACGCCAGTTGGCTTTGATGCCAGAATTCCATCGCCAGGAAATGCCTGATTTCACGATTCACGAATATCAGCCGCTGATGGACTCCTCTGATATGACGCCTGAGGACTGGCAGCATATTGCTGATGACATTAAAGCCAATTACGACAAATACGACGGCTTTGTGATTCTGCATGGCACCGACACCATGGCGTTTACCGCCTCGGCGCTCTCTTTCATGCTGGAAAACCTCAGCAAGCCGGTGATTGTTACTGGTTCGCAGATTCCCCTGGCTGAGCTTCGTTCTGATGGGCAGATTAACCTGCTTAACTCTTTGTACATCGCTGCCAATTTCCCAATTAACGAAGTCACGCTGTTCTTCAATAACCGTCTGTATCGCGGCAACCGCACCACCAAAGCCCATGCCGACGGTTTTGATGCCTTTGCCTCACCAAATCTTGCTCCGTTGCTTGAAGCGGGTATCCATATTCGACGTCTGAATACACCCGCCGCGCCACACAGCGAAGGCGAGTTAATTGTTCACCCGATTACCCCACAACCGATTGGTGTGGTGACGATTTATCCAGGGATTTCAGCAGACGTTGTCGGTAACTTTTTACGCCAGCCGGTAAAAGCGTTGATCCTACGTTCTTACGGTGTGGGTAATGCTCCGCAGCACGGCGCGTTCCTCAAAGAGTTACAAGAAGCCTGTTCACGCGGCATTATCGTTGTAAATTTGACGCAATGTATGTCCGGTAAAGTCAATATGGGTGGCTACGCAACGGGTAACGCACTGGCTCAGGCAGGTGTAGTTAGCGGCTATGATATGACTGTAGAAGCGACGTTGACTAAGCTTCATTATTTGCTCAGCCAGAATCTGGATGTGCAGGCCATTCGCGAGGCCATGACGCGTAACTTGCGTGGTGAACTCACCCCAGACGAGTAAGGAGACACCATGAAACGTGCTTTGTTGATGGTTGATATACAGAATGATTTTTGTGCCGGTGGTGCCCTTGCTGTCCCTGACGGCGATAGTATCGTTGATGTGGCGAATGCGCTGATTAGCTTTTGCAAAACGCGTGGAGATGCAATTGTTGCCACACAAGACTGGCATCCAGCTAATCACGGAAGCTTTGCCAGCGTCCAAAAAACCGAGCCTTACACCCAGGGAAAACTCGACGGATTGAGACAAACCTGGTGGCCTGATCACTGCGTACAACACAGCGAAGGTGCGCAACTCCACCCTTTGCTGAACACTCAGGAGATCGACGCTATTTTTCGCAAAGGCGAAAACACTCAAATCGATAGCTACAGTGGCTTTTTCGATAACGGGCATCGCCAGAAAACGGAGCTCGACAGCTGGCTATTTCGCAATGAGATCAAACAGCTCGTTGTGATGGGACTGGCAACCGATTATTGCGTGAAGTTCACGGTACTTGACGCTCTAACACTGGGTTACGACGTGATAGTGATTACAGATGGTTGCCGGGGCGTGAACCTTCATCCTCAGGACAGCCTGAAGGCATTCCAGACCGTGTCTGCGGCAGGTGCCACTTTAATGACGTTTGCTGATTTTACTTACTAGTTTCCTCCAGGGTGCAATCGCGCCCTTTTCCCTTTCTCGATTCCGCTCTCATTCTGAACTTTTATAGCTCGCTCATTTCTGAGAGCGCTCTCATAATGAATTTGTTTATTAATGCAGCATGTTAGCTGTGTTTTTTACCTGTCGCCCCGCTGGGTTGCGTCAGGCTTTTAATCGATCTTGCTCGTCAAAGAGGAACTACCCTATGGTCTTCACACGTAAACTGCTGCCCTTGCTGGCAGTAATACAAATCGCTTGTGCCGGTGTGGCTCAAGCAAGCTCTTACCTCTCCGTCGGTTATTTCAATGGTGGCGGTGATGTTACTGCCGGGCCTGGTGGCGATATCAATAAACTTGATGTGCGCCAGATAACCCACCTCAATTACTCATTTGGCCTGATTTACAACGATGAGAAAGACGAAACCAACGGGGCACTGAAAGACGCATCAAAACTGCATCAAATTTGGCTCTCGCCAAAAGTCATCTCAGATCTTGAAAAGATCCCTGCACTGCGGAAACAAAATCCGCAGTTGAAGGTTTTACTGTCGGTTGGCGGCTGGGGAGCACGTGGTTTTTCAGGCGTTGCTGCAACATCTGAAAATCGTGCAGTGTTTATCCGTTCGGCACAAGACGTTATTGCCAAATACGGGCTGGATGGTATCGATCTGGACTGGGAATATCCGGTCAACGGTGCGTGGGGCCTGGTAGCCAGCATGCCGGAAGATCGCGCTAACCTCACTTCGTTGCTCAATGAGTTACGTACTGCGCTGGGCAAACAAAAATTACTGACCATTGCAGTGGCTGCAAACGTGAAAGGCCCGACCGAATGGGTCGATATGAAAGCCATTGCGCCAGCGCTTGATTACATCAATCTGATGGCCTACGACATGGCGTACGGCACTCAGTATTTCAACTCGAATCTTTATGACTCGAAAGCCTGGCCAACAGTTGCGAAAGCGGATAAGTACAGCGCTGATTATGTGGTGAGTAACTACATTGCTGCGGGCATGAAACCGGCGCAGCTAAATCTGGGTATTGGTTTCTATGGCCGCGTACCTAAGCGCGCAGTGGAGCCAGGCATTGACTGGGATAAACCAGATGCAGCTAAAAACCCGGTCACCCAACCCTACTTTGGCGCACCGGAAAAAACTGTGTTTACATCGTTTGGGTTGGATCTGTCGAAAGACACTTATCTGAAATACAACGATATTGTGAGCAAAATGCTCAACGATCCGCAAAAACGTTTTACCGAGCACTGGGATAACGACGCGCAGGTGCCTTATCTGACAATGAAATCTGCTGAGGGCAAAGATCTGTTTGCTATCTCGTATGAGAACCCACGTTCAGTGGCTGCCAAAGCGGAGTACATCAAAGCTAAAGGATTAGGTGGCGCAATGTTCTGGGAGTATGGCGCAGATGACAATAATCAGTTGGCAAAAGAGTTAGCCAAAGATTTGGGTATTAAAACAGAGCATTAATTTTAAAAACCAGGGTGGGTGGCATTGCGCCATCCACCCTTTAAGCTCACCGTTACAGCTTCACGGTCATAATCGGCGCAGGCTCAATGCCGAACTCAGCTTTAAGCTGCTGCTTACTCTTCATCACGATATTGCCATCAGTGCCGATAGTCATATGCTGCGGGTCAGTGTTATGGCGCGTCTGCCACATCATCACTAACTGCAAACTGTTCTCTTTTTGATCGGGCGTCAGTGCCACACCGTCTGGCCATTTTCCCAGCTCAACGGCGGTCACCAGACGTTGATAAACTTCCGGTGTCATTGCTTCTAACATCTCGTCCAGGTTCATCATGTGGCAAGTTCCTGTGGAATAATTTGCTGAATCGATTTTTCAACCTTCGATTTGCTCACCGTTTTGGTCGTCGGTGAAGTTTAATGAAGCTGAATTCACGCAGTAACGCTCACCTGTTGGCTGCGGACCATCCGGGAAAACATGGCCTAAGTGGGCTTCACAATTGCCGCAACGGATTTCAATTCGCTCCATACCGTGGGTGAAGTCCTTGATGTAATGAATAGCACTGTCGCTTACAGGTTCATAGAAGCTAGGCCAGCCGCAGCCTGAGTCATACTTAGACTCTGACATAAACAACGGTGCGTCGCAGACCAGGCAGTGATACACCCCTTCCCGTTTGTTATGCAGCAGACGCCCGGAAAACGGTGGCTCAGTGCCATGTTTCTGGGTGACATAAAACTGCATCTCAGAAAGGTTTTTTTTCGATAAATCAGGAGGTAATTGGTTAGCCATATGCGTGCATCTCGTGCAGTGGGAACTGTAACTGATAACAGCATGATTCTAACAAAAAATTAACAACGCCGTGCTGTTTTTTGTTCTAAACTTAGCCCTGAATTTCTGGCGCAGCGTCAATTGTGATCGCCGTCACATTTTTGTTGGAATGGTCCTTTAAAATTCCTCGCATCGTCCCCATTTGGATAAAGAGCCAAAAGGGAAGCGCGAGGCGGTTCAGTCGTTCAAATGATGTCCATAGGATTGATTTGTCGCAATGATTGACACGATTCCGCTTGACGCTGAGTAAGGTTTTTGTAATTTTACAGGCAACCTTTTATTCACTAACAAATAGCTGGTGGAATATATGACTATCAAAGTAGGTATCAACGGTTTTGGCCGTATCGGCCGTATTGTTTTCCGTGCTGCTCAGGAACGTTCTGACATCGAGATCGTTGCAATCAACGACCTGTTAGACGCTGAATACATGGCTTACATGCTGAAGTACGACTCAACTCACGGTCGTTTCAACGGCACTGTAGAAGTCAAAGACGGCCACCTGGTTGTTAACGGCAAAACTATCCGTGTTACCGCAGAACGTGATCCGGCTAACCTGAAGTGGAACGAAGTCAACGTAGACGTTGTTGCTGAAGCAACTGGTCTGTTCCTGACTGACGAAACTGCTCGTAAGCACATCACTGCTGGCGCTAAAAAGGTTGTTCTGACTGGTCCTTCTAAAGACAGCACTCCTATGTTCGTTAAAGGTGCTAACTTCGAGAAATATGCTGGCCAGGATATCGTTTCTAACGCATCTTGCACCACTAACTGCCTGGCACCACTGGCTAAAGTTATCAACGACAACTTCGGTATCGTTGAAGGCCTGATGACCACAGTTCACGCAACTACCGCTACTCAGAAAACTGTTGATGGCCCGTCTCACAAAGACTGGCGCGGCGGCCGCGGTGCAGCTCAGAACATCATCCCTTCTTCTACCGGTGCTGCTAAAGCTGTAGGCGTTGTACTGCCAGAGCTGAACGGTAAAATCACTGGTATGGCGTTCCGCGTTCCAACTCCAAACGTGTCTGTAGTTGACCTGACCGTTCGTCTGGAAAAAGCTGCGTCTTACGAAGAAATCAAGAAAGCAATCAAAGCGGCTTCTGAAGGCCCAATGAAAGGCGTTCTGGGTTACACCGAAGACGACGTTGTATCTACTGATTTCAACGGCGAAATCTGTACTTCTGTGTTCGATGCTAAAGCTGGTATCGCACTGAACGATCACTTTGTGAAACTGGTTTCCTGGTACGACAACGAAACTGGCTACTCAAACAAAGTACTGGACCTGATCGCTCACATCTCCAAATAAGTTGAGATGAGCTATTAGTCCTGAAGGCGACCCATGCGGTCGCCTTTTTTTTGCCTTCGATTGATAGGTGAGTCAATGATTAACAAAATTTTTGCCCTTCCAGTAGTTGAACAAATCACTCCTTCTATTTCCCGCCGTCAGATTGATGAGCTGGAAGTTATCGTGGTTGAACATCCACAAGCTCGTGGTGCTGTGACTTTGCAAGGCGCACACCTGTTGTCATGGAAACCAGCTGGTGAAGAAGAAGTGCTTTGGCTCAGCGGCAACACACCGTTCAAGCACGGCACGGCTATTCGTGGCGGCGTGCCAATCTGCTGGCCATGGTTTGGCCCAGGTGCGCAAGCAGACCTGCCAGCACACGGTTTTGCTCGCAACCTGCCGTGGACACTGACTGCGCATAACGAAGATGAAAGTGGCGTTGCCCTGACCTTCGAATTGCAAAGCAGCGATGCGACTCGCAAGTACTGGCCACATGACTTTACCCTGTACGCACGTTACAAGCTGGGTAAAACATGTGAAATGGAACTGGAAGCACACGGCGAGTTCGAAGTTAACTCCGCTCTGCATACTTATTTCAACGTTGGCGATATTGCTGATGTGAAAGTGAGTGGGCTGGGTATCAAGTATATTGATAAAGTGCTTAACGCTTCTGAAGGCCAGTTGACCGACGGTGTGCAGACCTTCCCGGACCGCACAGACCGTGTTTATCTGGACCCAGAAGAGTGCAGCGTTATTCATGATGCAAGCCTGAACCGCACCATTGACGTTGTTCACCACCACCACATCAATGTGGTTGGCTGGAACCCAGGCCCGGCATTGTCTACTTCTATGGCTGATATGCCAGATGATGGTTACAAGACTTTCGTGTGTGTTGAAACCGCATGTGCAAGCGCAACACAGAAAGCGACGGCTGATAAACCAGCTCGTTTAGCGACAACTATCCGTGTAGCGAAAAAAGCTTAAACCATATCTAAAGGCGTTTTGCGGCCCGGTGCCAGGAACGCCTTTTCCATCAGTGTTATTTCTTCCTGACTCAAGACAACTTCACGTGCCGCCGCATTTTCTTTCACATGCGCCACACTCCCCGCTTTCGGAATGGCCATCACACCATCGTGATGAATAACCCATGCCAGTAATAGCTGCGCGACGCTCACACCTTTACGCTTAGCCAACTCATTGAGTGCCGGATGGTTCATCAACCCACTGCGCAAACGCCCTGCCTGGGCTAACGGGCAATAAGCCATAACAGGCATCTGCTGTTGCTGGCACCATTGCAGTAAATCATGTTCAATCCCACGAGATGCAAGGTGGTAAAGCACCTGGTTGGTAGCACAACCGCGCCCACCAGCCATACTCCATAACTCCTGCATATCTGAATAGTCGAGATTCGAAACACCCCAACGGCGAATTTTGCCTTGCTCAATCAGTTGCTGCATAGCACTGACCGTATCTTGCAGGGGAATATCACCACGCCAGTGCAGTAAATAGAGGTCGAGATAATCTGTTTTTAGCCTTTTCAGGCTCGCCTCGCATGCGGCAATAGCCTGCTGCCCTGCGGCGTTCCACGGATACACCTTTGAAACGAGGAAAACCTCATTTCGCCTGCCGCTAATAGCTTCACCCACCACCTTTTCCGCGCCACCATCAGCATACATTTCAGCGGTATCGATAAGCGTTAAGCCGAGATCAAGGCCCGTTTGGAGCGCACGCACTTCATCCGCACGTTGCGAGGGGTTTTCACCCATATACCAGGTACCTTGCCCGATACCAGATAAAGGTTTTGATGCAGAGAAAGAAATTTGATTCGCCATGACAACTCTCCTTAAATGATTGCACCACCATAATGAAAACGGGGCGCAAGCGCCCCGTTTAAGTGCATGATTTGCACCATCAGAAACTGTAAGTCACGCCTGTCAGCAATACCCCAGTCCACTGCTTATCGATCATTGGGCTGTCAGTTACTTCGTCTGCCAGACGAACATAGCGACCCATACCGAATACATTCCAGCTGTCTGTCAGTTTGTAATTCACCGACAGCTCAACATACGGTGACCAACTGCTTTCAGCTTCGTAAGAACTCAGGCCACTGCGGCTGGACTCTTTCTTGCTGACACCATAGTAGTAATCGTTCTGGTTATCGCTGCTCCACTGCACACCGATTCCTGGAGTCAGAGTCAACCTATCGCTGTTGTAGCGATACAACCACGCGGTATCCCATGTGACGCCATTACTGTTGTCCAGGGTATCACCTGCAAGCACGGTACGCAGGAAACCATAATCGGTGTAATGCACATAGGAAAGCCCAGCCATCAGCGTCGCGTGGCGGTTGTCCAACTGACGCATACTTTTTGAATCACTGTCTTTCGCACGGAAAAATAGTGGTGAATAGTAAGCGGTGATGGAAAGTTTGTCGGTCTTGTCATTCCAGAGGTAGTAACCCGCGTTTAGACCACGCAGATAGAAACTGTCCCCTTCATAGCCGACCAGTGGAACCGGATAAACACGGTCCTGATCACCTTTATAAGGATTCGGGGTGACCAGTGCGGCAGCACCTAAAGACCATGGGCCGTCAGCGGCATGCACAGCAGAAAAAGATGAGGCAAGCAACGCCCCTAATGTCAGAATTTTGAATTTGCTCACAATCCATTAAGTCCTTTAATCAAATAATCAGCGGTAAGAGTGTAACCTCCCAAGCTCTTCACCCCAAATTTTTTACTCAAACTAAACCTAAAATCAACTTATCAACATCTCGCATACAGGTTTCACCTTCTTTTCACTTTTATGTACGACATATGAACGCCGTAGCTTCCCTTAACAACAAAAGGAGAAATAAATGGATGAGTTATTGATATGTCATTGAAATTGGCTTGTGGCCGTATGCAAGTTTTGCAAATGCCATCTACGCTTTATTTTAGGAAGATGAAATACGCTGAACGCAGCAATAAAACTGCCACTAATCAAGTTGGCATAAGGGTTGCTCAAGATTCAGGAGACGTCTTCCGGGAGCCCCCATTACTATTACCTTCGGCTCTCTAACCTGTGCTAAAAACGAAAGGACGGCATGCCATGAATATATTCGATCACTATCGCCAGCGTTATGAAGCTGCCAAGGACGAAGAGTTCACACTGCAGGAGTTTCTTGCTGTATGTAAGCAAGATCGCAGTGCCTATGCTAACGCGGCAGAAAGGCTATTGATGGCCATTGGTGAGCCAGTGATGGTGGATACTGCCACTGAGCCACGGCTATCCCGTCTCTTTTCGAACCGGGTGATCTCCCGTTATCCGGCGTTTGAAGAGTTCTATGGCATGGAAGAAGCCATCGAGCAGATTGTTGCCTATCTCAAACACGCAGCCCAGGGTCTGGAAGAGAAGAAACAGATCCTTTATTTGCTGGGGCCGGTCGGTGGCGGTAAATCCTCACTTGCTGAACGCCTGAAAGCATTGATGCAACGTGTGCCGATTTACACATTGAGTGCCAACGGTGAACGCAGTCCGGTAAATGACCACCCGCTGTGTCTGTTCAACCCACAAGAAGATGCCTCTATTCTGGAAAAAGAATACGGCGTCCCTACCCGCTATCTCGGCACGATTATGTCGCCGTGGGCGGCAAAACGGCTGCATGAGTTTGGTGGCGATATCACCAAATTCCGCGTGGTAAAAGTCTGGCCGTCGATTCTGGCGCAAATCGCGATTGCCAAAACTGAACCTGGTGATGAGAACAACCAGGATATCTCGGCGCTGGTCGGTAAAGTTGATATTCGTAAACTGGAAAACCACGCGCAGAACGATCCAGATGCTTATGGCTATTCCGGTGCTCTGTGCCGTGCAAACCAGGGCATCATGGAATTCGTTGAGATGTTCAAAGCCCCAATCAAAGTGCTCCACCCGTTGCTGACCGCAACCCAGGAAGGGAACTATAACGGGACCGAAGGCATTTCCGCCCTGCCGTTTAACGGCATTATTCTGGCTCACTCCAACGAATCTGAGTGGGTGACTTTCCGTAATAACAAAAACAATGAGGCGTTCCTTGACCGTGTTTACATTGTCAAAGTGCCTTACTGCCTGCGAATTTCTGAAGAGATCAAGATCTACGAAAAACTGTTGACCCACAGCGAGTTGCTGCACGCACCGTGCGCCCCTGGTACGCTGGAAACGCTGTCACGCTTTTCGATTCTGTCGCGATTGAAAGATCCGGAAAACTCAAGCATTTACTCCAAAATGCGGGTATATGACGGTGAAAGCCTGAAAGATACTGACCCGAAAGCGAAATCCTACCAGGAGTATCGTGATTACGCTGGTGTAGATGAGGGCATGAACGGGTTGTCGACACGTTTTGCGTTCAAAATCCTCTCCCGTGTGTTCAACTTTGACCACGTGGAAGTAGCTGCTAACCCGGTACACCTGTTCTACGTACTGGAGCAGCAGATAGAGCGCGAGCAGTTCCCGCAGGATATTGCAGAGAAATATCTTGAGCACTTGAAAGGCTATCTGATCCCTAAATACGCTGAATTTATCGGTAAAGAGATTCAGACGGCGTACCTCGAATCTTACTCAGAGTACGGGCAAAACATTTTCGACCGTTATGTAACCTACGCTGACTTCTGGATTCAGGATCAGGAGTACCGCGACCCGGATACCGGTCAGTTGTTTGACCGTGAATCCCTGAACGCGGAACTGGAAAAAATTGAAAAACCGGCTGGCATCAGCAACCCGAAAGATTTCCGTAATGAGATCGTTAACTTCGTCTTGCGTGCCCGTGCCAACAATAATGGTCGTAACCCTAACTGGACCAGCTACGAGAAGTTGCGCACGGTTATCGAGAAGAAAATGTTCTCGAATACCGAAGAGCTACTACCCGTTATCTCGTTCAATGCCAAAACCTCGACCGACGAGCAGAAGAAACACGATGACTTTGTCGATCGTATGATGGAGAAAGGCTATACCCGCAAACAAGTCCGTCTGCTGTGCGAATGGTATCTGCGGGTGCGCAAATCTTCATAACGTCTAAGTCAAAATGGGTGCCACAACCGTGGCACCCCTGCGCAGTTGGCAAAGAAGTTTGGGGGAAATATGGCCTATTTTATTGACAGGCGACTGAACGGAAAAAATAAAAGCGCGGTAAATCGCCAGCGTTTTTTGCGCCGTTATAAAGCACAGATTAAACAGTCGATTTCCGAGGCCATCAACAAGCGTTCGGTAACCGACGTGGACAGCGGCGAATCCGTCTCTATCCCAAGTGAAGATATCAGCGAACCGATGTTTCATCAGGGGCGTGGTGGGCTGCGTCATCGTGTTCACCCGGGTAACGATCACTTTGTACAGAACGACCGTATCGAGCGCCCGCAAGGTGGCGGTGGTGGTTCAGGTGGTGGCCAGGGCCAGGCAAGTCAGGATGGTGAAGGCCAGGATGAGTTTGTCTTTCAAATCTCAAAAGATGAATATCTCGACTTATTGTTTGAAGACCTGGCATTGCCGAATCTGAAGAAGAATCAGCATCGCCAGATAACCGAGTTTAAATCACACCGTGCGGGTTACACCTCGAATGGTGTACCGGCGAATATCAGTGTTGTCCGCTCATTGCAAAACTCGCTGGCGCGACGTACTGCAATGACTGCCGGTAAACGCCGTCAGTTACACGAACTTGAAGACAGTCTTGAAACGGTAAGCAACAGCGAACCAGCCCAGTTGCTTGAAGAAGAACGCTTGCGCAAAGAGATTGCCGAACTGCGCGAGAAAATAGCCCGTGTACCGTTTATCGATACCTTCGATTTACGCTACAAAAACTACGAAAAGCGCCCTGAGCCTTCAAGCCAGGCGGTAATGTTCTGTTTGATGGACGTTTCTGGTTCGATGGATCAGGCCACCAAAGATATGGCAAAACGCTTTTATATTTTGCTCTATCTGTTCTTGAGCCGAACCTATAAAAACGTGGAAGTGGTCTATATCCGCCACCACACCCAGGCCAAAGAAGTCGATGAGCACGAGTTCTTTTACTCGCAGGAAACGGGCGGCACGATTGTCTCAAGCGCCCTGAAACTGATGGATGAAGTCATGAAGGAGCGCTACGATCCGGCGTTGTGGAACATCTACGCTGCACAAGCTTCTGATGG
The DNA here is from genome assembly GCF_001654835.1 of Buttiauxella gaviniae ATCC 51604. Lineage (GTDB taxonomy): Bacteria > Pseudomonadota > Gammaproteobacteria > Enterobacterales > Enterobacteriaceae > Buttiauxella > Buttiauxella gaviniae. Next base: position 50,645 of record NZ_LXEP01000033.1, on the reverse strand, counting down.
CGATAACTGGGCAGATGATTCGCCGTTGTGTCATGAATTACTAGCGAAGAAATTACTGCCAATGGTGCGTTATTACAGCTATATCGAAATTACGCGCCGCGCCCACCAAACCCTGTGGCGCGAATATGAGGATTTACAATCTACGTTTGATAACTTCGCGATGCAGCATATTCGCGACCAGGATGATATCTACCCTGTATTCCGTGAACTTTTCCAAAAGCAGGCGAGTAAAAGTTACAACTAACCCCAAAATCAGCCAGTCTTATACTGGCTGATTTTCTTTATATCCCTCAAATAAAGTCATTTGATTTTTATATTCCTCAGTAAAGACATAACCTGCGAAAAATCTGCAATATCAATAAACATCATGCATTTGCACAAAAAAACGGGGAATAACTTAAAAAGGCTGACGCCATAACCCTCTTGCACGTAAAGTGGTTAATAACAATAAAAATAGTTTTCTCTTATTATATTTCGCAAGGAACAAAGATGATTTTCGACTCCACGCTATTAATCCTGCTGGCTCTCGCTGGGCTTGGGTTTGTCAGCCATAACACCACCGTTGCCGTATCAATTTTGGTACTGATTATTGTCCGCGTCACACCTTTAAGTCATTTCTTCCCGTGGATTGAAAAACAGGGTCTGACTGTGGGGATAATTATTCTGACTATCGGTGTAATGGCCCCGATTGCCAGCGGCACTCTGCCCGCCAGTACTCTTCTGCACTCTTTCACCAACTGGAAATCGCTGGTTGCTATCGCTGTGGGGGTATTTGTTTCATGGCTTGGCGGGCGTGGCGTTACGCTCATGAGTAGCCAGCCGAGTTTAGTGGCGGGCCTTTTAGTAGGCACTGTTCTTGGCGTGGCTCTATTCCGCGGTGTACCTGTAGGGCCGCTTATCGCTGCCGGACTGGTTTCATTGGTCATCGGGAAACAGTAACAGCGCTACTGTGGTTCCAGGGATGCAAGATAACGCCCTGGCGTGTTGCCAAGGGCTTTCTTAAACATGGTGATAAAGGCGTTGGTTGAGTCATACCCGAGTTCGCTCGCCACCTGTTGCACAGACAAACCACTAATTAATAACCTCAGCGCGATGATTAATTGCAGCTGTTGCCGCCAGCGCCGAAAACTAAGCCCTGTCTCTTTTACCACCAGGCGGGCCAGATTGCGTTCACTCATCGCCAATTGTGAAGCCCACTGTTGCAGAGTCTGTCGTTGCTGCGGATGCTGCACCAGTTGGTCAGCGATAAAGCGAATCTTCGGATGCCCAGACATCGGTAAATGCAGCGGCTCTACCGCCTGGCGCGGCAACTCATCAAACAGAACCTGCACCAGTCTTTGAGTTGTGGGCTGCGATAAATCACCTTCATGTTGTTCAGTCAGATGCAGGATAAGCTCGCGGACAAACGGTGAAATTCTCAGGGTGCAGCACTGAGCGGGCATCTCTACCGCCCCCGGTTCAATAAACAAAAAACACAAACGTGCATTAGCCGTGGCCCGGTTACTGTGAGGCATTTCCCCGGGGATCCAGACCGCATGCTGAGTTGGCACCATCCACAGCGCCTGCTCAACTTCACAAGTAATCCCACCGTGCAAAGCCAGAATTAGCTGCCCTTTTCTATGCTGATGGAAGGCAATTTCGTTCTCACTTTCTGATACCAGGATGCGAAATGCCTGCGCAGGTTGGCAATTGCTATCAGGGTCGAATCCTTCGAGGGCTAAACCGCGCTCCATAACCTTGTCCGAATTTAGGGATAAACTGGCATTTTACGTTGATTTCATCCATTCCTAAAGCGTGTATCTTGAGCGCTTCGTATTAAGGGATATTTCTATGACGTCAATTTCTTCCACAAGCGTGAAAAAACACGGCTTGTTGCTGCTCGGCATTTTAATGATTGCCACAACACTTCGCGTTACGTTTACCGGCGCTGCACCGTTGCTGGATATGATTCGCGATACTTTTGGGCTGACTACGGCGCAAACGGGCATCCTCACCACGCTGCCGTTGCTGGCATTTGCCATCGTTTCTCCGCTTGCTGCGGGTATCGCTCGCCGCTTTGGTATCGAACGCAGCCTGTTTGCTGCCATGCTGATTATCTGTGCAGGTATCGCACTGCGTTCTGCGGGAAATACCGCATTATTGTATGTCGGCACAGCTATTATCGGTTGCGGTATTGCCATGGGGAATGTGCTATTACCCGGCCTGATTAAACGTGATTTTCCAGGCCAGGTCGCACGCCTCACCGGAGCGTATTCGCTGACCATGGGCGTTGCGGCGGCGATAGGCTCAATGATGGTGGTCCCGATCGCACAACAAGGTTACGGCTGGCCCGGTGCACTAATGGCGCTGATGATTTTCCCAATAGTCGCTTTGTTTATCTGGCTACCGCAGCTATCGAACCACACTAAAGCTGCGTTGAGTTCAAGTAACGCTCTCCATAGCCGTGGGATATGGACATCCGCACTGGCATGGCAGGTCACGCTCTTCTTAGGTATTAACTCGCTAATTTATTATGTCGTGATTGGCTGGTTGCCTTCGATACTTATCAGCCATGGTTATAGCGAAGCGCAAGCCGGTTCACTCCATGGGCTGATGCAACTGGCGACCGCTGCACCTGGTCTGCTGATTGGTTTGATGCTAAGCCGCCTGAAAGATCAACGAGGGATCGCGATCCTAATGGCTTTGCTGTGTGCAGCCAGCGCCATCGGGCTACTGTTTATGCCAGCTCTTGCCAGCCTCTGGGTGGTGTTATTTGGATTTGGCACAGGTGCGACGATGATCCTCGGCCTGACGTTTATCGGCCTGCGAGCTAATAGTGCACACCAGGCGGCGGCGCTGTCTGGCATGGCACAATGCGTAGGTTATTTATTGGCTGCATTCGGGCCGCCAGTCATGGGGAAAGTACACGACCTTTCTGGTCAGTGGAGTCTTCCTTTATTGGGATGCGCAGTCCTTGCATGCGTGATGGCGGTATTTGGTGGTTTCGCCGGGCGTGATGCGGAGATCAGCCCAGCGCGTTCTCATCACTCTTCCTGATTAACGCCGCGCCGCAATGAGCAACGCTTCAACCAGCGGCGCAGGTTTATCCTTCAGGGCGTTACGCTCATGCTGGAAAAGCGTTGCGACGAAGAAGGGATGGCCGCTTAACTCAACGACACGAATATCACCTTGTCCATCCCACCCGGTGGCGTGTAGTTGAGACTGGATCAGCTGTTCGGCAAAATTTTCGGCTATCCCATAATTACAATGGTAGCCTTCCTCAATTCTCCCCCTGCCATACGCTTTAGCAATTATTGAGTTGGCTTCGAGTTCTATAACGTCGGATTTCTCCACCAGCGCGCAGATGAGTGGCGCAATAACCAGTCGGCCCTGGCTTTCAGTTTCCGCATGACCAGCATCTTCCCAGCCCATTACGTTCCGTGCGTACTCGATAATTGCGTGCTGAAACCCACCGCAGGTTCCCAGGAATGGAACCTGGTGCTCTCGGGCAAAACGAATTGCCAAAAAAGCCCCCTCTTCATTCTGATAAGGACTGGCCGGAACACACCAGATGGCGTCATACCCCACCAGATCTTCCGGACTTGTGACTTCTGGTGTCGGCAACCAATCATAGTCAACAGTTACGCCAACATATTCAGCAGCATTATCTAAAGCAAGAGGAATAGCCTGATGTGCAATGACCGACGGGTTATAATCACCCACCAGCGCAACGCGAAGGGTTTGTTTCAAAGGCAATGGAGGCATTTAATTGATTATCCTTATGTTTAGTAATTCCTGCTGCATAAGGAATGATAGAGTATGCCATTACCTTTTGCCCTGCAACGCCCAAAATTAGCAGGGTGGCGTAAATACAACATACTGTAGTAACGTGCTTTGTCTCTCACTTCTGCGTGATGTAATGAAAACAAAAATACTGGTCAGTGCCTGCCTGATGGGCTTTAAAATTCGCTATAACGGTCAAGATAAACCGCTGATTGCAGAGGTGTTAGCACGCTGGCAGCAAGAGCAGCGTCTGGTCGTTCATTGCCCGGAATTAGCCGCAGGTCTTGCAACGCCACGACTCCCGGCAGAGTTGGTCGGCGGTGGCGGTCAGGAAGCACTAAAAGGCATGGCAACCATTCTGGAAAGTGATGGATCGGACGTCAGTCAGCACTATTTATTAGCCGCATGGCTAGCCTTAAAAACCGCACAAGATTCCGGGTGCCAGCTAGCTTTAATGACGGATGGCAGCCCTACCTGTGGCAGTCAGAAAATTTATGACGGCTCTTTTCAAGGGGTAACGCAGCCAGGGATGGGCGTTGCAGCCGCATTGTTGCGACAGCACGGTATCGAAGTTTATGCGGAAACTGAACTCGTCGAACTGATTGCCAGAGTCGACGAGCTAGATAAGGCTAATAGCTGATAGTCGTGAATGAAGGCAAGGGTTGCGAATAGCTCACCTGCTCTGCCCTCATACTCTTTAATAAACCACCTGCGCTTCATCAACCTCAGGCAATAATGTCTTATCCAGTGGCATAAGATACTCGCCGCGAACAAAGGTATAACCTTCGCGGCCATCAAATGCCACGACATTGCCAGTGACCAGCCACAGTGGATAATTCGCATCATGTGGGAGTTGTGTCACCACACCGGTTACCGGGTTAACAAAGCTTTCACCCGGCTCACACAGCCCAAAAAGCTCGACTGATTTACCCACATTGACACGCCCGGCGGCAGTACGGGAACCGATGATTATTGCCAGCATTCCCGGTTTTAACTGAAACATAAAGTGACTCTGTAGCTCATTAAATAATTGGCTATATCAGAACATTCTTAGGTGAAAATGTAAACAGGGGGGTGATGAGCAGTAATACGAGGAACACGGCAAAAGGTGTTGCCGATAGCACGTTACGCAACTTTATAGCTTGCGTAACGCACGTAAAAACTTGCCTGCGTGTTTTATTTTATTTATCGCGGCTTTGCACCCAGAAGGCATGAATCAGGCCAGGGATGTAACCCAGAAGCGTCAGTACAATATTCAAAAGAAATGCCCAACCGAACCCTTTACCCAGCAAGACACCAAGCGGTGGTAAAATAATCGTAAAAACAATACGCCAAAAGCCCATAAAAAAACTCCAGTTATTAATACATGCGATGCTGAAATAAGTCTATTTCACTGGAAGCATAGTCTACCGGGTGTAAACCAACTGAGGGCACAGCGTTATTTAATGTAAATAATTGATTAGCCACAGAAGATGTATGGCATTGATAATAAGGATAAAAGGCGGGATTCAGGAAATTCAGACAACAAAAAACCCGCACATGGCGGGTTTATTCACTTTGACTTAACGGCTCGGGTTATTCACCGTCTTCGCATGCGTCAGTCTTAGTATGCGTTAGCAGTCTTACAGAGCAACAACGTTAGTTGCTGAAGGACCTTTAGCGCCGTTCTCAACAGAGAACTCAACTTTCTGACCTTCGTCCAGAGTTTTGAAATCATTGCTCTGAATGGCAGAGAAGTGAACGAACACATCTTTGCTACCATTGTCAGGAGTGATGAAGCCGAAACCTTTTTCTGGGTTGAACCATTTTACTAAACCAGTCATTTTAGACATAGATACTTCCTCGATATTTTATAGCCATTTAATATGGCGAACGTGGTCTGTATTGCAGAACGTTTCTTATTTAGGCACTTAGGAGGAGACTCACGAAGAAGGGTATCTGATGACTTGATAGCGCTTGAACTGAGGACTGCTTTACTAAAACTGCTTTCATAAGGTCTGTCTTCCAAACCGATGACGCATTTACTCATAGACGCTCATTGGAAGCAAGAATTATTTTCAAATAATAATTTTCTCATCTGAACGGCTAGCCTTCTTTCCCTCTACTTTACTGCAACAATATAGCGCACAGTTTTTAACCAGAACGATTTAGCACCAGCTATAGTTAAACAGTACCCGGCTGGAATGAATAGATGGTGTAACAATGGCCCGCTTGTTATTGGTACTACTCTTAGTACTTACGTTTATACCGATGACGCACGCAGCCACCGAAGCCTCCCCTTTGAAATTCGACACCAAAGTTAATACGGTTATGGGCGACTTTGATGTGATGCAAAAAAGGCGCGTCGTGCGCGTTTTGATTCCTTACAGCAAAACTTTCTACTTTATTGATAACAGCGGGACACAACGCGGCATCATGGTTGAACTGATGCAAGAGTTTGATAAACAAATTAATAAGGGCTTAAAACCCTCTAAGAAAACACATATTCTGTTTATCCCGACCGCTCGCGATCAACTTATCCCCCAACTTGTGGCCGGGCGTGGCGATATAATTGCGGCTAATTTGACGATTACCGAAGAGCGCGAAAAACTCGTCGACTTCAGCGCTCCATTGGCACAAAACGTCCGTGAAGTCGTTATTGCCAGTAGTAAAGCGCCTAAATTAAAGAATGTTGATTCCCTGTCAGGTAAATCTCTGTTTGTGAATCCTTCGACTAGCTACATCTCCAGTATTGATGCACTGAATAAAAGCTTAGCAGAGAAGAAACTTCCTCCGGCAGTCGTCACTAAAGCCCCTGGTAATTTTGAACCAGAAGATATTCTTGAGATGGTGAATGCTAACCTTGCGGATTACACCGTCGTCGATAGATACCTGGCATTGCTGTGGAAACAGATTTACCCCAATTTGGTGGTCTACGAAAACATTACCCTGCGTGATGATGGATCTATTGCCCTGGCAATGCGCAAGGATTCCCCGCTCCTGCGCGCGCAACTCGATAAATTTATGACCACGCATAAAATCGGTACCTCATTCGGCAACCAGCAGGTTTATAAGTACCTGCGCAATACGAAATGGGTGAAAGATGCGCGTTCCCAAGAAGAGCTGGATAAGTTTTATCAGGTGACAGAAATTTTCCGCAAATATGGTGAGCAATATAATGTCGACTGGCTTTTGATGGCAGCGCAAGGCTACCAGGAGTCCCGTCTTGACCAGAAGGTGCGAAGTAAAAGCGGTGCGATTGGCGTGATGCAAGTGCTCCCCACGACAGGGAAAGAGCTAAAAGTCGGTGATATACGGTTAATCGACCCAAACATCAATGCGGGTGTGAAATATATCCGCTTTATGTGCGACCGCTATTTTGCAGACCAGCCGATGACTGAAATGAACAAACTGCTGTTCACCTTTGCTTCCTATAATGCAGGGCCAGCTAAAATTGCCCGGCTACGTAAAGAAGCCGAGGCTAAAGGTCTTGATCCCAACATCTGGTTTGATAATGTCGAACGCATTGCCCAGCAACGAATTGGCAATGAAACCGTGCAATACGTGAGCAATATCTTCAAATATTACATTGCTTACCAATTAATCATGGAACAGATGAAAGCACGTGAACATGAGACTCCGCTTACAGGCGTTAAAGCAGAATAACCCTCACCACTCCTCTGCATACACTGTGTTTTTCGGGAACAGGCTTGCCTTGGATACCGATATTTATTACTGTATATAAATACAGCTTTAGAAGGAGCATTTTATGTTCGTTGAATTGGTTTACGACAAACGAAATGTAGCGGGCCTTCCCGGTGCAAATGACAAAATTCTTAATGAACTGACTCGACGGGTCCAGGCCATTTTCCCCGATGCCGACGTCAGGGTAAAACCGATGCAGACCAATGCAGTTCACAGCGACTGCACCAAAAATGAAAAAGAAAAGATTAACCGTCTGGTTGAAGAGATGTTTGACGAAGCAGATTTTTGGCTGGTTTGCGAAGAGTAAAGCCTGGCGGTTCAGTAAAAACGTGAGGTTTTCCGTCTTCAACTCCTGATATCATCCTCGCCACTCATCGTCAGATGTTTTAAACGGGTTTCGCAGTTATGAGAAAAACAACAATAGTATTAATCGTGGTAGCCATTCTTGTGTGGCTGGCAAGCCAACAGGGTTGGATCTAATTGAGTACAAAAGGAAGCGCTACCAACAGCTAGCCTTCCTTTCTTTTCATTGGGTAAAATACAGACGAAAAAAAACCACCTGAAAGGTGGTTTTTTTAATGTATGGTGCCGACTACCGGAATCGAACTGGTGACCTACTGATTACAAGTCAGTTGCTCTACCTACTGAGCTAAGTCGGCGTGGAAAACATATTATACAAAGCCGAGCCGCTATGCAAACCCCTGCGAATCGTTCGCTTAAAAAACCAACTTATTGCTATTAAATCAACCAGTCATAAATAAAAAATAGCCATTTAGATTAAAATCCAACCAATAATTTACTGCGGTTAAATTATTTAGTGAGAGATGTTACCCTTCCATTCAAATTCATTACAAAATGAGCTAGTTTATGAAACTCATTCTCTTTATTAGCCTTCTGGGCCTCGTTCAATCCTCTGCTTTCGCCGCCACAGCCACCCAATTGTCGTGCTCAATGCGGGAAAATGTTGTCATATCACGGTTTAACCATGACCTTTCTACCATGAAGTGGGACGATCACTTTCTGGTTGCTTCAGGTGTGAAAAAATCCAAAACAAAAAATGATGTTCCCTTCCGCGTCACCAGCTTCCAAAACGGAGATGACCTGGTTTTCTTCCCTGAAAAACAACAGTACTTCATGTTTTATTCGGGAAACCCGAATCCAGATCGCTGCACAATCGAAAGCACGAAGACTTATCAGATAACCCAATTGCCTCGGTATGAAAAACCAGACACATAAGGTTCCCGGAAAGCGGGAGAAAATGCTTCCCGCTTTGGCCCCGGCTAAATCACGAATAACACTTTAAAACTCCTGAATAACTTGCTTCTATACTGGGTTTATTAATAGAGGCTGTATTCACACGTTTTCAATATTGCCGTGTGGAAAACAATAATTATTTTATTTAATAAAAAACAAAGTAACTGAAACACCATTTCATTTATTTGATCAAGTTATCTATTTCCAAACTGAAAATTAATTAGCATCGTTACCAGTCCGATGACTGATTTTTAATTCACAACATGGAAAGATTAAATGAAGAGTCTCTTTAAACTTAGTGCCTGCGCAACACTATTGATCTCTGTTTCTTCAAACGCGGTTACACTTGATTATCGTCACGAATATAAACCTGAGAGCGGCACCAATGCAGACAGGATTAAAATTGGTCACACTACCCAAGATGGTTATTTTGCGAGCGTAGAAGGGAGAGTCTCTGAAAAGACTGAAACTGACAGTGAAGGCTTCAAAAATGGTATTGAAAAGTACAGTGGCAGTGGCAGCGAATTTGAATTTGGTAAAAACTTTATTATTAATGAAAAACTTACGCTAGCACCAGCCATTAACCTAGATGTAGGCGACAGTTATATTGCTTACCGTGCTCAAATTAAAGCTAACTACCAAATAAATGATAACTGGCTGACAACACTGCGCTGGCGTCCGGGTATTGAAGTTAATGAGAACCAATCGGTTAAAAATAAAAACTACAACCAATTCAATTGGGAATTTGGTTACGCAAATGATCAATTCTCAATAATAGGCGATCTGGAATATCGTCTTACTAACTATGATGATTATGAAGGCGACCATAATTATTGGCTGTATAATGTTGTCGCCAGCTATAATATTGACAAGCACTGGAAGCCCTATACTGAAATTGGATATGTTCCTCGTTACAACGAAGACCATGAGAAAGACGAAATGGAAGTTCGTTATCGAATGGGTATCAAATACACCTTTTAATTCCAGATAATAAAAATCCCGCTAACGTGGCGGGATTTTTACTGCACGAACATGGAATGACTCTTACCCTTTGCTTTATCAGTGCTTGATATCACGCTTTTCCTGGCGGCAATCGGCATTACCAACCAGACCGTCACGGCACTCTTGCTTGGCTTGACGCCCATCCTGGCGTTCCTGCGCCTGCTCCGTTGCCAGAACGGGTAATGCAGTCATCAGGGTGGAGGCAGCAAGCAGCATTAATACATATTTTTTCATTGTAAATTCCTTAACGTGTTAAACCCCTAAAGTGGGTTAGCACACCATCATGGCGGGCCCAAATAATACACTTCAGTTGCTTTGCTCGTCGTGCCAGAAGAAATACAATTTTAAATTTACGTACCCATCCCTATGATTAATATTTTATATCGCGGGCTTTATCACGCCCTTCCTGTTTGTTCTGGCGGTGATCCTGTCGACAGTCGGCATTGCCGACAACACCTTGACGGCACTCCTGCTTGACGTTACGCGATGCCTCCCGTGTGCCCTGCCTTACATCACGGGCACCCTGCCGTTGCCTGGACTGCTCAGTTGCTTGCGAAGGTATAGCGGTGATAAGCGTTGAAGCAGCCAGCAGTATCAATGCATATTTATTCATAAATTATTCCTTGAATAGGCGAGCCGCGCCAGTTTGGCGTATCTAAATTATAGACTTTATGGTTGCAACTGCTTAAGCATGATCCAACTTTCATGGGCGGTATTTATGCAAGCAGTCCAGACGCAACGGCAAAAGCAAATTCGCCTGCTTATAATCAGGTATACCAACTGGGACAAGACGAAAAAAACTATGGGTTTGACGCCGATACAAGCACAAACTCTGGCTGATGAAATTTATAAAGTTAACGCTAATGTGACTCGTAGTACGGTAACGTTTATGAATCATAAAGAGCATAAAACACAGATAACACGAGATGAGCTGGGGGCAAACACTGGATGGTTTTAAAGATGTTAAATAATCGAATGCAAAATGGAATTGTTTAATCTGTATTAATTTATTACCGTTTTGCAGAAGTATTTTGCCAGGTTTGACAGAAGAGTTTTAGAAGGATAGTAATACAAACTGTTTTCCAGTCCAGATTTTAGGGCATGATTGAATCTGTCAGTCTGCTTTGAGCTGACTGTTAGATATGAATAAACCAGAGAACAAAGTTCGCAGATTAAATTTGAGAAAAACAGTCTTTTAGGAATTTTTTGGAAAGGTTTTTGATTAAATGTTGATAACCATTGAAATGCTAATAATAAAAAACGGGAGCACCGGGCTCCCGCTTTGAAATCAGCAGTATCGCTAACTACATATGTTCGATCATTGCGTCGCCAAACTCTGAACATTTCAGCAGCTTAGCGCCTTCCATCAGGCGTTCGAAATCGTAAGTTACGGTTTTGGCGTTAATCGCGCCTTCCATACCTTTAACAATTAAGTCAGCCGCTTCGAACCATTCCATATGACGGAGCATTAGATTAGCGGTTTGTAACTAACTCATTGATATAAAATGCAAAGAAGATAAATAACGATGAGGTTTTCACTAAAAAGGGCTTTATCTAACTTATTGTTATAGCGAACTATTACGATAGTTTTGGGGAATGATTTTCTATCTTATCCGGCGAATTACCCACCCAAATAATGGCGGTGGGTTCAACTCCCCCCAGCTCCACCACTTAGGATAGGACAGTGCAAGGACAACACCTTGATAAACATGATGTTACGGCCCCAGACCGGACACTGTCGAGACACAAACAGGACTAAAAAGGATACGCAAAAGATACGCGTCTCCCGGTCCTAACAGAAACCCGCCTTGCGCGGGTTTTTTGTTGCCTGCTGTCACATTACCGGCACATCGTCGAACTCTCCATTCCTGGCATCGTTCAGTATCCACATCACCACGCCAAACACTCCATCGTCCTCAAAATAGTCATCCATCTTAAATTTCTGCTCAGGCCAGTCGATGTCTTCAAGGTGAACATTTGGCAGAGTCTTGTAACGCAGCACACGAAACTCACTCTGTACTGTCGCAACCACTATCGAGCCATCACATGGACGCTTGCTGCTGCGGTAAGTAATGAAGAGTAGTTGCTGATCAAAGTGGCGCAACATGCTAAAGTTTTGGAAAAATCCCATGTTCATATGAAGAAATACGAAATGCTCTTGAGAGATGTATTGAAAAAAGAAAATAACAACCTTGATTTAATCAGAATAATTGCCGCATGCTTGGTTATTTATGGGCATGCTTACTTCATATCACCCCAGGCTGGGGCCGATGATTTTGTTAGGAGTCTAATTGGGTTTGATTATTCTGGCTCTATGGCTGTAAAGGTATTCTTTTTCATTAGCGGCTTAGTTGTGACAAATTCATATTTCAGGAAAAAAGATATCCATGACTTCATAATAAGTAGATTTTTCAGGATATGGCCCGCTTTGATTACCATAATCGTAATTAGCTATCTATACGCATTAATAGCAACAACTTTTTCAGCCAGTGAATTTATGGCGTCGTCAAATCCACTTGATTATTTAGTAGGTTCTTTTTTTCTAAAATTTACATGGTCATTTCCTGGCGTATTTTCTAACAACCCATCTAGTACTTTCAATGGTTCTTTGTGGTCAATTACGTATGAGGTTGGCTGTTATATCATATTAATGTCCATTGCTTCACTTTTTAAATTCAATAAACTAGCAATATCAATAATTTGTGCCATGGTGATTATTGATTCAGTTTATCAGCCACTTGGTGTTTTTAGAGAGTCAATTGGCAGAGTGGAGGTGAAATATCTTCCTGCGTGTTTTGCAATTGGTGTTATTTCATCCATTTACCAGGATAAAATTCAAGTAAATATAAAAAACCTATCTACAATAATATTAGTCACAATGATTTTAAACGCTCAGCTATCGTCTTTATATGAACTATCATTTTACATTGCAATAATGTATTCAATTTTATTTATATGTTCTAGAAAATGTTTCATTAAAATAAAACCAAAATACGATATTTCATACGGGATTTATCTTTACGGGTTTCCGATACAACAAATAATACACAATAATTTTAAAGATTACGGAATCTCCACAAATCAATTGTTATCAATCACCATATCAATTTGCGCCGGGTTGTTTAGCTGGATATTAATTGAAAAAAGATTCATGAATATTGCAAGTGAGATATCAAGAAAAATCACAATCAGAAATACAATGTAAAAGACCACCTTCTTAGAAGGTGGCTTTTGAGAATGCCCCCTGTAAGGGGGGCTAATGTCACACTCCGCTTACTACTCTAGCAATTCCATCTGCTGTTCATGCGTTTGTTCCGTTTTCTCCTGATGTCTCACATACTGTCTGATTATTTCTTCGTTTACCCCAACCGTATCGACAAAATAGCCTCGGGACCAAAAATGGTTGCCCCATAACTTCTTTCTTATGTGTGGGAAACGATTGTAGAGACTGATGGCACTACGGCCTTTAAGGTGCCCCATCAGGGTTGATATCGAGATCTTTGGCGGGACGATCACAACTAGATGTACATGATCTGGCTGAATATTTAACTCCAGTATCTCACAATCTTTTATTCCATAGAGAATATATATCGTTCTGTAAAGCTCCTTGCCCAGCTTGTCCTTTAGGATCCTGAAACGGTACTTTGGCGTCCAGACTATGTGGTATTTGCAACGCCAACATACATGTGATGAACTCCTGTAAAGCCCCATGTCGGTTTGTCTCCTTTTACTTGTGGTGAGTAGGTAGAGATATTCGGACATGGGCATTCTTCAGGCTATAGCCTTACAGGAACAATCACCACCTCCCTAGGAGGTGGTTTAGGGGTGACAATAAAATTTATAAAAGTCTACCGCCATGCGGCAGTGATTTATAGAATTCTTATAATTCCCTCAAGTGTAAAATCTCCACTTGCTAACCATCCGCTATCCCCTCCCTCTGCCGGGTCTTCAATTCTTATTAATGTATTATCTCCATCCCTTTCGTAGTTGGTTGGGTTCCCTGCCATTTGATTTTTAAATCCATTCATCAAAAGTGCAGTGGAGTTATGCGTATTAGAAGGAAGTGAGCTCTGGTAATATGTAATTGCCACTAATATTAGGTTATTATCTGACCATTTGATGTCCGTTGATATGTTTAGTGTATTAGAGCTTTGAGTATAAGCGGCACCAGTTGCGCCTATTGCCTTTCTTGGTATTCTCGGAATATAGCCTGATATATTAACAGGAAGTTTTGCTAGATTTGTTTGTGATGTGTTTATTGGTACACCATCAGCGCTGAATGTTTCACCATCAAATATAATAATCGAAGCGCTGTCAAAAAAAATTCTGGATGCAAGACTGTCTATAGTCCTGTATTTACCGAGATCATTATAACTTACAACCCTTGCAACAGAATTATTAAATTGAATTTTACTCCCTTGGATTGGATTGTAATCATATTGGACTGCTTGCCATATTTCGCATCGCCCTTTCAAGTTATTGAAATGCCCTTGATTTTCAACACCATACACCCATAATGGCTTCCCTATAAATACATCAAAATGGTCTACTGTTGTAAACTCAAAAAGGTTGTCGGCAAGCTGTTCGGCATACCAGCCAGTATTCTGATACCCATAAGTTATGATTTTAACCTGCACACCTTTTGTTACCCCCTCATAGGTACACTCAGTGTGTGATATATTCTGGCAATTTGGCACTGCCCCAGCGGTAGTTGGTATGATATCGTCATCAATTAACTCACCATACTTACGCTCGGCAATGGTAATCTTTTCGAATCGAACCTGATTACATTGATGGCGCAACTGGTACGCGCTTACATCTTCAAAACCAGATTTTACTCCACGGATGAGTATATTCTTAAAGAACGGATAAAAAGATAGCCTTGCATCCCATGCGATCCCACAGTCCTTAAATGTCAGGTCTTCCATTCCGCAACGCTCAGTAAAACAGTTTAGGTGAAATACTTTTGAGACGCCAGAGAACATGATTCCTTTTATTACGACCCCGCGCAACGGGGCTTGACCTATGGCTACTGCATCATCCAGCCCGTGATTAGTTACAATATTACCATTACTATCTTTATAGGCCGATTCAAATATCCAATCTGATGATGTAGATGTAATAGTGGCCCAATTACCAATTAAACGCACATCAGTTGTAAGTAATACCTTACCTTCAATCCTGTAATGACCGTCAATAATAACATTAGAACTTGTACCCCAATGATTAGCTGCGCGAGATTTAATAGCCTCATTTAAAGCAGAAGTAGCATCCCCGCCCTCTATCGCCCCCCACCCGCGTATATCACCAGTATCTCTCCATCTGGCAATCTGCAATTCAGGATATTTAGTTGCGCCTTCAGGGTCAGAAATTTCCCCTCTCAGCACAGTATCTCCAACACTTAGCCACTTCCCAGGGCCAATCCCCCCTGCTGAATCTGGGGTTGAATCAGCTGGAACAATCTTTCCGCCCGTTGGGAACGCGCCAGTCCATTTGTAATATGTATCATTGGCATCGTTTAGTAATGCCTCATTCAACTTGACAGTGGCTCCGGTTGTGAACGTGACTCCGGATAAAGTGATAATTCCGTAAGATGCTGCGGCCTCTGCAACCATGACTTCTAATCCAAACCAACTACGACGGCCAACGCCAAATCGGTCAAGCCATATTGCCTGGGTAAGACTGTTTAATGCAAAGTCCAAATTCTGGGCGTTATCGTAGAGATCTTTAGCTGCTGAAGAACCAAGAGGATTACCGGTGTTATAGGTGGTCATGCTGGCCTCATAAAAAGAAAAACCCGCCGAAGCGGGTTATTAAAATTGGTGGTTAAGTTCAGGATACATTTCCGGGGTACAGAGTATTGTCGTACTGGTAGAAGCTGTCCTTGTATTCTTTAGCCGTTACCTGACAAGTCCCGTCAGATTGTGGCGCTATCTCAGCAATAATTCCGTTATAACCGACCCGGGAAGAATCACAGAAGATCAGGCGTGGAGGCTCAATTGCACCGTCATCCATAATGATGCTGGCGAACTCAGGCTGCTCTGGAATAGATAATTCATAGTCGCCAACTTTGGTTGCAATAAGCAGTCCCGACGCCGAACCATCCTGATAACGAATGAGCGCTCGCGGATTGGAAAAAGACCAGTCAAGAGGTTCACTTACCGTGAAGATGGTTGCTCCCCCATCGATAACCATGTCCTCCACCAGCGTGCTGACTGTTTTACTTCCCGGGATATCATCCGTGAAGACAATGCGGTCACCAACGTTATAACAAAGTGCATCCATTTCTGTGGTAGTGGTATGGGTGAGCCGCTGCTGTAAGTACTTCATCAACCGGCGCATGCCAATCTGGTAGGCATGGTCACGATCAAGAACACCATCCAGTGTGTAATCTTCAATCTTCACTGGGGTTGGATTATCACTGGTTCGACACTGCACAGTTTCTTCAGCCCAGGTTGAACCGTTGATATATGTTACATCCACTCCGTCATAGTCATCGGAAGAAGGTGCAATGAACGCAGTCTGAAGCAGTTCTGTCGTCTCCTGCGGGCTGATGATGCCAGCCCATGGCTTAACTCCTTCACGCGCTACCGAAGCAAGACCATCCGAAAGAAGAAAATAGCTTTTCCCAGCGTTGGTTATTGTTTGCAGAATTTCCAGTGTTGATGTGCTGTCATTTGTTTCGAAATCGAAAAACTCATTATTTGGCGACCAGTATGTTTCTTCCAGTTCTTCAATTGCCTCTACATCCATATTCAGGCCAATAGAATGACCAACATGAAAGAGCGCTGCAGAAATAGTTCGCTGAATGCCGGAATCATATATTCTTGTGGCCACAATATTTACACGCCGATCCGACTGTGCTGCCAACTTCCCGCCTGTTTCTACTGTGATGCCCATGGTGGTAACACCTGGATATGAAGATGGACGAGTTAACAACCTCCCGCGCAGTGATTGCCAGTACATATTGTCACGGGAATTATCCTCGCCCTGTTCGTTCGTGCGACGGGTTCGCACTTCAACAAGCCCTGGCGCACCCAGTGTGACTCGTTCGGTGAAACCAAGGCCGTTGATATTTTTCATATCATAGATACCTGTTTTACTTGACCACCCAGAGCCCGAACCATAAACACGGTACTGAATCTCCCACTTAACCTGGCGATTCTTTTTACTGCCACTATCTTTGTAACCACAAATACCGCTCGGGAAGAAGAAATTCACCTCGAACATATCGCAGACTTCATTCTCAGGGCAGGAAAGAAAAGGCCCCATCCAGTTATCATTTTCATTCAAACCTGAGGCAGTAAAGTCAAGAACAGTACGTGGATTAAAACCCGGCCATGATGGGTCAACAACACCAGCTACCAGCCGTTGAAGCGTTGTCGAAGAACCATCAACCTCAACTATTTTATATTCACTACCTGAGTGAGAAATTGAAAGACGAATGAATCCTTCAGGGATCCCCGTGAATGCTGTTCCGGTGGCGCTGTCATACGCCAGAGTTATTGAGGCTGTGACCTCTTCATCACTTCCAGATGCATCTGCATGCGGGGTATATGAAGCAATGAAGAGTTCATAATCAGAGCTGTTGTACCAGAGTGATACAGGCATACCAACATAGGGGGAGATTTCACTCAGAACATCACTGGTAATAAGGCTGTATGCCCCTTCGTTTGTCACGACATACGAATCAGGTACGATAATTTCTACTGTCGCTCCGGCAACCCATGAATCAGGTAGGTCATTTGTCGCATCGTCGCCATCATCTGTACTTAGTCCATTAAACGTGATTGTTGGCCCAGAAACCGTCAGGGATTTTGCGACAACATCATCAGTATCCGGTGCTGTCTGAGCCATATCTAAACCCGATCCAGATGTCGTTCCGCCAACCTCAGTGGAGTTAAACCAGTTCTCGCTTCGTTCGTCACCAGACACGTTTGAATCTGGCAAATATGTAAGATATGAGAACCCCTCTTCAAGTGATGAAACGGGAGTGGAACCGACACGCATATCCCCTTCACCGAATGAAGATTTACCCACGCCAAGAGATACAAACATAAGAACTCTCATGATTGTTGGGTCGTCAGGGTCAAATCGGGTCACTGGTTGAACAACATAATCTGGATAAATACGACGGCGGCCGAAAAGCTCTCGAATTGGATCACCTAACTTTGCCTGGTTCGCTTTTGCCGGATTTATATCAAGTCGGTTTCCAGATCCTGATGAATACCCACCTACATCACCAACGCCGGGTGCAAAAAATAATGCGTACGCTACAGACGCAACGGCCACAGCCGCCGCAATCCATGCAATTGCTACGACAGAAAGACCATAAGGGATTGGGTATATTTGTATGTCACTTTCCGGCTTGATTGCATAATCGAACCAGGCGGTAGCAGGTATATTCACGCCATCGACTTCAATGACGATAGGGTGTTTCATATCAGCACGATAATTTTCTACATTCCGTTTCAGCCATTGATGGATGGTGATAGCACCATGCTGATGCGTTTCCAGAGGTTCACCAGGTAAGCGGGAGGGATAAATTTTTATCGTCACTTCCAGAACTCCACTTTAACAAAACGGCGCTTCAATCGACTGAGCGGAATAAATGAAACGTTTTTCCCTGGATTGCACTCTGCTACATGTAGCTGTCCGCTTATTTCCACAACAACACCGACATGGGTCACTGTTGAACCGGAATAACACGCCACTCCTGCACCGGCGCAGGGAGCACATTTTTGCAAAGACAACATTAACTGGCGCGCTTCTCTGTTTAGTCCTCCATCGTCTTTGGTAATACCGGCAAAGTCAGGCCACTCCGGTAAACCGAGATCACGCCTGATTTCATTAACAATGCCAAAACAGTCAAGTTCTGGATAAGCGCGTCCGCCCTTCAGCCAGGTGACTGAAAGGTATTTATCTGGATTAAACATAGTGGTGGGTCCTTAACTCATATAACGAAGCCCTGGGTAATATGGCAGTGTGTAGCGATATCTCGGCCACGCCGTATCCAGAACATTCATATAGCCGGCTGTGATTTGTGCCTGAGTTGCAGTCCAGTAGCCATTTTTAACCGCTAAGGTGTATGGAGCAGCAGCTGGAGCAGCGAGGTCAGTAGATACGTAATTACGGTACGTCAGCGTAGCGCCGGTAAGATTACCCAGAGCATTGCGAACGGCCGTAGAAACCACCCCGTCAATATTGTCGATCGCAAATTGAAGGTCTTGTGTTCCGTCACTGTTCCTGGCCGGAAGAGCAATATCTATTGCGGCGGCCTTGAACGTAACAACATCACCATTTTCGGTAGTGGCAGTTATATCCTCATACCCTTTGCACAGATAATGAATTTCAGGACCTATATTTATCTGCAGCGTTTCAATTATCACCTCTTCACCAGAAGAAGCATAAAGCCTGTTCAGGATAGTCATGCGCCGGGCCACTCCCTGTTCAGAGCAACATCTATAATGCTGCTATTGATAATGTAATCCGGGAATTCTGCCCAACCCGGTGCAAGTACTGGCCGTTCCCATAACTCAAGAACTGCGGTGTATCGCCAATAATTTCCACCTTCAATTGTCGGCCCTTCGTAGATATCAACAAAACGACAGACATATAAATCAGTAGTACCCAGCGGGGAACGCAGTGGCATGTTGAACCAATCTGCTCCATCGTGAATTGTATCCCGGTACCATGCTTCGAAAAGCTGCCCCTCTGGATCACTGAACGACCAGGAGACAGCCGCCTGAGTTGGCGTAGACGTATACAAGCGCCGCTGCCTTGCCCTTCCTGATACCAGGTCAGTCCTGAGTAGTGGACTTACCGGCTTTAGCCCATAGCCATCCTGTAATGGAATAGGCAAATAATCGGCTGGGTAGTTTATGCTGGTTTTCTTGCCCATTAGCCCGTTCTCCTGCCGGTGTTCCACCGTTGCATTGCTTTTGAAATATCACCTTTGCCAGTCGCCAGATCACTCGATGCCTGCCGGTACCCCATCTTTGCCCCATCTGCCGCTGCTTTCTTCATCATGGCAATCTGAGTATCAGAAGGGTCACCGTTTACGTTGAACTGGAACGTTGGCGCATATTCCTTGCCGCCCGTGGTTTGCTGATTTACTCGATTAAGCGTTTCATCAAGCTTTGCCGAGGTCTGAGAAGTAACAACACGCTCACCCTTTTGAAGTAACCATGTCCCCGTTTCTGGCACACTATCGATACCATCATGGGCCATACCTGCCAGTGCTGAAGCTCCGACGCCGGCAACTAATGGCATGGTTACAGCGGCGGCGGCCGCCATTGCGCCCGGTGCTAATGCAGGGCCAACAATGGGGATTGCAGCTGTGGAAGCGAACGCAGCTAATTGAGCCTGTAATGAGGTGGCCTGAGCATTAGCAATCAATGTTCCTGCCGCAGAAGCCTGAGTGGTTTTACCCACCAGCAATTGCACTGCCTGATAAACCAGCCATTGAGCGGCCATATCAGAAAGCGTCTTGATGATGGTTTCTCCGAGGTCGGAAAAGATATTACTGAAGAAATCACCCAGGCCTTCAGTGTCATGAATTAATGCCTGGATGTTTTCTGATATCGAAGATGTGGCGCCGCCGATTATTGAGGTCATGCTGTCAGCGGCGATCTGATAATAATCACTCGCGTTGTCAGCATAGTCATTGAGCGAATCCATGATGCCGTCTTGCCAGTCCCCCATCTGAGCATCTGACTTTTTGTAGTAATCCCTCTGAATCTCCAGCCGCTCATCTAAAGCCTGCTGCAGAGCATCCGTTTCCTGATCGTAAAGGGATTTACTGATGTCACCACTTTGATATTGCTTCTGAAGATCAGCCTGCTTGTCCAGGAATTCCCGCTGAATATCCAGCTCTTCCTTCATCCGCTGGCGTGCTTTATCACCCATGCCAGCGCCGACAAACTCAGCATCGTTTGAGGCTTTTGAGTTCTGATTCTGCTTGCGAAGGTTGGCAGTAAACTCAGCTAATTTTAGGTTATCCTCATTAGCTTTTTTTATGCTGGTAAGAGTATCTAGCTCAGTAGCAAGCTGCTTTAACCTTTCCTGCTCGGCGGCATTCAGGCCATTTAATTTACCGGTAGTAAGGTCAAAGTTAAGTTTCGCCAGTTCAGTAACATCTGCCGTTTTTTTACCTGTGGTATCAATGAGAGCTATTTGACGAAGATAGCTTTGCTCAGTCGACTTGAATGCACTTTCGAGTTTTTTGATATTGGCATCAGGAGTGACTTTTCCGTTTGTCCCGCCTGGAGGTAAAGCAAATGCACTTGATGTTCCTGTCGTCGCCGGTGCCAACGGCAATACAGGTTGCTTCTGCTTACTGAGTTTATCTCGCGTAGCAATGAGCGTATTGAGCTCTTCACTTAACGTTTTAACGCTATCGTCGCCACCCGATATCCATCCAAAAAATGATTTTTCCTTATCGTAGAAACCATCCCGTCCATCAAGGTTCTTTTTGAGATAATCAATTCTCTCGCTGATCTGGTCAATATTGGTGAGATCAACGTTCCCACCAAGTGCAGCCATACGGTTGCCAGTGTTAGCAGCCAGTTCTCCTGCTGACGCCGCAGCCTTAACCAGCCAGCCGGCTAACTGTGCAACCTCAGAAACAAGATTTGTGATCCCCTGTAGTATTTGAGGGTCAGTTAATACATCGCGCAACTGCCCAAGTGATGACTGGAGTGGGGAAAGGTCAACCTTAGCCAGGCCCGCCGCAATCTCCATTTTTAGCCCTTGAACCTGGGCTTCCATGTCTTCAAACAGGGCATTAACCTTTACCAGGTCGTCAATTGATTGCGGATCGGGTGCGATTCCGTAATCTTTCGCCAGGCTGATGAACTGTTCTAATTTTTTATTATTGTTGTCAAATAGCGGCAACAATTTGGACAGGTCATTACCAAGGCTTTCGAGAATTGTGGTTTTCTCGGCGTGGGTGCCAATTTTCCCCAAAGCTTCACTGATAGCCAACAGTTGTTTATCGACCGGTACTTTGGATAATTTCTCAGCCGACAGACCAAGGGCATTTAAAGCATCGACCGCTTCGCCCGACTTATTGAGTACCGCATCACCAATTTTATCGCCGATATCTTTGAAGATATCAGCCATCTGATCACCAGTTACCCCGGCTTTTTCAGCTGCAAACTGCCAGGCCAGTAAATCCTGAGTGGCAATATTTAAAGATTTTGCCCAGCGATCGGTTTCAGCAATTTGCTTCGAAGTAGATTTAAGCAACTGAAAACCAGCAGCACCTATTGCAGCACCAGCGGCAATAGCGGCGGCAGCTGTTCCGGCTATTGCCGTACTCGTGGTTTCAGCATCCTTCTGTACCTGCTTACCCCATTTTTCTGAGGCCCTTTCAGCCTGGTTCATTCCTGATATGAAGCCGCCAGTTTTAGCGATCAGGTCAATCGTCAGCGTGCCGAGTGATTTACCAGCCATGCTTATGTCCACTCCTGCATTGCCTGGTCCAGGGAAATGGCAGGCTCATTAATATGGGGGGTAAAATCAGTAACTTTGAAAGGTGGGGTGTCTTTTCCCCGATTGACGTTTGCCAGCACAGATGAAACGAGGCCAGCAGCCCACTCCGTGCGCATCATTGGATTAAGGCTTCCATACTTCTGCCTGTACAGCACCCAGTCACGGTACTCGGTTATACTGATGCGCTCTTTTGCCTCGGCTACTGTTCGCCCGCCTATCCCGTTAAGTACTAGTTCGCACCAGAACTCGTCGTCTGCGCTGAGCTCGCCTTTCCCATACTGTTAACTTCCTGAATGGCTACCAGGAGAGCAACTGTCAGGCTACCGTCAAGAGCACCGCGTTCCGGATCCGCTTCACCAGTAATATCGGCTATCGTGAATACCTGCTTGCCATCTTCATCACAAATGGAAGCTGCAATGCGACCGGCCACACCATCAACTTTCCCTGTGATCGCCAACACTTCACTAGTCGCTGTGTGATATCCCATTGGCCGGACATACGTAGTTGCTTTGTGCTCGGTACCGTCCTGGGCTTTCCAGTTAATTTCTTTCTCAACCGGGCGCCCGGTAAATGCGCCTGTCTGCTTAAGTGAGTTCAAAGTCAGTTTCATTGCATATTCTCAATTGGCGGGGTTTCCCCCGCTGGTGATTAGCTGGTTGGTTGAGCTTTACGAACCCATTGCCCCTGGCCATTACGCTGAATGGTTGCGGAAGTCTGGACTACCGTATTAGCTTGGAAATCAAACGGGAAATCTGACACATACCCTTTAAATAAATACCAGGTTCTGTCATCAGGAAGCACAAGCCCATCGACTGCGTCAGGATTTAAGCCAGTTGCATCGTATGTTGGAACTGAGTCACCATCGGCCCAACCGATAGCAAAAACCAAGTCTTGCTGATCGTTACTCTCTGCAAGGTCGCTGAGCATTACATGACTATCATTTGCTGGGTCAGCATTGAGAGTTGCTGTTGCCTGCCCTGGGGTGCGAAGCCCCTTTTTATAACTACGAGTGTTTCGCTCGCTTAAACATGTGTCCTCAATTTGATCTGCTGGACTACTACCAGGTGAGAATGAAGTAATACATTCAACTTCACTGACCACGTTGTTATTGACTACAAAAAGCTGCGTGCCTTGAGTCACTACTGACATAATTATCTCCGGACATAAAAAAACCGGCTCAAGGCCGGTTATGAAAGGTTTCGTTATCTGCTGACTATCCAGTCAACATCGAAAGAATATCGGTATCGTTTCGTTTCAGGATCGCGCTTCTGATCACCCCATCGCGTGATGTAAGCTTTCCCTTCAATCGCATCTCGCAACGCGCGCGCCACATTCATCGACTGAATTGGAGTGTCACCATAGATATCAACTTGCAGCGAATACTTATCCGCGTCAGGACGCTGATTAAGATAATTTTCAGGCCCACCACCGGGAATATTCTGCCAGACAGCATAGGGATAAACCTTTACGTCATCCTGAAGACCAAATGGGTAGAGACGAACTGGGGAATCGCCAAGCAAACTTTTAACCGCTGCATCTGCAGAGCAAACGGCGAATATCGGGGGGATCACGGTTTCACTCCTTTTTTCTGTGCTCGCTTAATGGCCCGGTCGATACCGATTTCATATTCATTAGCAAAGGTGTTGAATGTTTCGTTCATCCTGGATGTGGCCGCGGCGCGAACAAGTGGTTTGGAGGCCATGTTCTCGGTACCGAACTCGAGCAAGCGCCAGTGCGGGGTCGGGGCGTCTTTGCCCAAGCTGGGTTTCTTCTTCAGTACGGCGCCCTGGAGTATCCCGATACGAAATGCGAGATCTCCGGTTTGCTTGAATACCTTCCCGTTCCAGCGCTGAGCTGCGTTATCGGCGATGCTTCGAGCCGTATGTGTGTCATCAAGCCGTAGTGCGTTATTCTTTATCTGAGTGACAATGATATTCCCGGCCTTACGCAACGCTGCTCGACCACTTTTCCTTTTCAGGTCATCACCTATTTCGGCAAGCTTACCCAGTAAAGAATCAAGACCATCGAGCTTAACTTCCACACCATCAGCCATCGTTTACACCCTCTGAACAAGGAAGTGTCAGATACTCCAACCCGCTATCCGGATCCGGGAGCACCGCCTCGATGTTATAAATCCTCCCCCTGAACAGGATGCGATTTTTGTCGCTTATGTCTGTCCGGTAGCGAATTTTAATGCGGGATATGATTTGGTTCTGATATGCCTGTGCCGCGACAAAGTCACGGGCCGACACGGCGGTAACTTCGGCCCAGACTGGTTTCACATCTACCCAGGAATCAATCATCGCACCAGTAATCTGGTCCTG
Organism: Buttiauxella gaviniae ATCC 51604; assembly: GCF_001654835.1. GTDB lineage: Bacteria > Pseudomonadota > Gammaproteobacteria > Enterobacterales > Enterobacteriaceae > Buttiauxella > Buttiauxella gaviniae. The sequence goes on along the minus strand of NZ_LXEP01000033.1, from coordinate 26,124 downwards.
AACCTTCACAGTTTCCTGCAGCATAATGCGATGCCGTAACGGTCCAGCTTTCATAATTACCGCCTGATAGTTTTTTGGCTTAGATATTGAGGCCGGGTATCATTCAATTCGGTAACCTCTACATCATCGCGATCTTCACTAAGTACTTGAACAATTACGGAGCATAACGCTTCGTTTGATTCAGCCAGGCGGCTTATTGCTGCTGTTTGTTTCTCCATCGCCAACGCCTGTTTGTTCATTGCCTCGATTAGCTGATTTACCAGTTGTTCGTTCATATGCAATTTTCACCCACTTTTTTAACCATGCCTTTCGGCGTTCACAACCTGCACATGCCATAAAGACTCCTAAATAATTGTTGTCCGGCGTAGATCATAAATAAGCATCGTTACCGCGTAGGGTAGCTCTCCCTGCTTCAATTTCTCCTCTTCCTCCCCGCCGCGATTGCGGTCCAAGTAACCAAGCAGAACCAGCAACGCCGTTTGCATCCGTGTTAGCGGTTCACCTTCGATAAGATCACCATTTTCGGTGACAACTTTATCGCGGCTACCCTGGATATAAGCCAACAGCGCAGCGCTGCCGCCCTGAATTTTTAATGTCAGATCGGAATCGCCGTAATCCTCATCAATGCGCAAATGCATCTTCGCTTCATCAAGCGTTACGAGTTCAATCACGTTTTATCTCTCCCGTCCCGGCCGCGCTTGGTCGCCAACGTCCAGCCTTTTGAACCATTTTCGCCTGGCTTATCAGCGGACTCTTCATCGCAGTGCCACATTGATCCGCCCCAGGTAACCGTATCGCCTGGTTTGTAAACCTCACCAGATTTGAATGCACCGCGATAAATCAACGTTGGCATGGAGAAAGATTTAATCTCTGTTGCACCGCTGGCGCGCGTAACGGTAACGGTGAAGTTCCGCTCGTCGGTGTTGACGATATCAATACCCGCAACGCCATCGACCAGACATTCCCAGCCACGCATGCCGTGGGTTTTTTCGTAAGCGCGCCACAGGCCGCCTGAATGGGTTGCATAGCTGCCTCGCGGGTAGCTTTTCTCTTCGTCAATGAAGGGTGAAACTTCTAGTTGAAGAGCGTCGCGTCCATGTTCGCCATCAATCGCGGGCTCAGGTGCTGGCAGCGCTGCAATAGCGTCACTCACCATCACAGCAATATCTGGGAGTTCCGGTGCAGAAGGTGCTGGAATATCTGCAACAGCCTCTTTCACCAGTTTCTCAAGCATTGGCCTAACGTCTTCAGGCATGATGCTTTTTGCTGGCTCAGGTGCTGGCAGCGCTGCAACAGCGTCACTTACCATCGTAGGTATATCTGGCATGGCTGGAAGCTCAGGAACCTGCACAAGGGCAGCGGCCTCACGCGCCAGCGCTGAAACGTCAGGTTCTGAAGCTTCTTTCAACTCATCAACAGACTTGCTCAACGAAGAAAACTTTTCCTCAAAAGCTTTCAGCTGATCTTCTAGTTGCTTTGCAAAATCCATTTTAAGACCTGAAAGCACAGTGCTGAATTCTTCAGTGATCGCCTTTAATATTTCAATTTCGCGTTCATTCATTTGGCAATCATCCCTCTAATCATGGCCTTCATTGCAATCACCTCAGAATCAGAAAGAGCTTTGGATGCTGGTTCATCTGGTTGCACAGTTGGTTGAGATGACGATGTACTGAAGGGGTTATCCGATGCATCACGCCGGGCTAACGCTGGCAGGCTGTAATTCTGCTGTTGAAGATAAAGCGCATCACCGCCTTCAACGGGTGGAAGATTCTCTTTTTTGCGAGCTTCATTTGGTGTCAGGATGGTATTTTTCACCCCTTCACCAAGGGTTTTCATCCTGCGCTCGCTGTCCATGCGCAAAAGAGAACTGATATCCAGTTCAACTTGTTTCCTGACATCAAGCTCGAATGCCTCATTAAGCAATAGCTCAATAGATTCGATAAGTACCTGAAGGCATTGCGAATAATACTGTTGCTCAAGGGCTTCGATGTTGTCATATGAGGGCGTGTCGCCAACGCCAACTTTGTAGGCTGGAACATGAAAAGCAGAGCACACCATTTCAGCGGACAATTTTTGCTGTTCAACCGTATCAGCATCAACGGCTGACATGGTAATTGGCTTGTATTCTGCCCCACCAGACAACAACCCCGTCTTACCGGCATTATCTCCGGTATATCCGGTATCCCAGTTATTTTTGATTTCTTTGGCCTTCTCAGCATCGATGGCGCCAGGGATAGTAATTACCCCGCTCGGCTTGCCGCCGTTCTTGAAGAAGAATGCAGAGCTTTCCAGAATATGTTTGCCCTGCATTGCGGCCATTCCGCATGCGTAAATTGGAGAAACACCAATCAAAGGATGGAAAAGGCAGTTGAAACGATCGTGAATAATTTCACGCGCTGGCACAGTAACCTGTGCAGGTAGGCCGCTAATGTTATCCGGGTTTATTTGATAGAAAACAGAACCATCATCAGCAACTAATGGGACAACTTTTTCCGGATCAAGAATTCTCAGCTCAGTAATAACACCAGAGTTGTTCCTAATTTTCATCACGTAGGTATTACCATGACAAAGCTTTGAATTAATCCAGGTTTCTTGAAACTGAATTCGGTTTTGGAACTGGTTTGGTTTATTGAAAAGGGTGTCTATTTTCGAATCTTGTGTTTCTTTCCATACCCCGTTTGAGTCTTTAGCTTTCAGGCCAGGAGGCATCTTTGATATATCACTGGCAATAAGTGATATGCAGGAGAACACGGCGTAATACGATAATACTGTCGGGTTACTGATCTCCATGTTCCGTTGCCATGCCCCGGAAGATGGTTCTCTCACGAAAGAGAATATCGACGTCCAGCCGCGAGATGATGGTTGCTGTAGCGACTTATCTTTTCGCTTCAAAAAATTCCACATCATCCAGTCCCCGTTTTATTTTTTTTATTTTTACTACCCGGCCCACAAGTACGGCGGCCGGTAATAAATTCAGCCTTACCAAGCAGAACCAGTACCTTCGCGCACTGGTCATTCACGGTTTTTTCATCGCCAGGCAATGAGTCATGCGTTCGCTGAAGGTATTTGATCCTTGCCATAAAAATGGCGGGGTTCTCCCCCGCCCTCCGTTTTAGCTGGTTGCACCAGTGCTGTAATCGACACCAGAGATAACAGCCACTGCTGCTTCGCGGCGGCGTTTCCAGTTAATCCAGCGCTCTGCACGAATAGCTACGCTGTTGGTTTGGAACATTGAAACCAGCTCAACCGCTGTCGGCGTAGTACTGTCGTGGGTTGGAGCGCTCTGCATTTCCAGAGATGCTTCGCGGGACATATCTACCGCAACGCCACCATCATCTGCCAGGTAAATATCTGGAGCATTCACCAGAACCAGCTGATTACCTACATACTGAGAAACAATCACAGGCAATCCCTGGAATGTTCCGCCCAGCATTGTCATATCCGGATATTCTTTCTGGCCAAGTGCATTCTTACGCATAGATAGCGTCAGAGCGGTAGTGCTGGACATTAACCAGACGGCACCGTTCGGCTGAAGGTTGTTCGTGATGAACGTACCAAATGCGGCAGAGGCATCAGCATCCGGATCACCAGTTGATGGGATTGCAGTAATACCGTTTGTGATTGAAGCAGGTGATACATCAGCCACTGCGGCTTTAGCCGGATCAATGAAGTCGGTATCAAGACGTGCAATAACAGCTTCAGCTAATGCGTTGCGCACCAAAGCATCGGCAGAAGGGTTGGAGAAACGAATCAACTCTTCTGTCAGCACCGCGATGGATGCAACTTTTGAGAAGCCAAAAGTAATTGTCGCAAAGTCGAATTTAGTCAGCGGCTTGGCTTTACCCTGGCCTACCCAGTTTGCCGAACCGCCAGATGTTTGGGCAGGAATACGCACATTGAATGGCACCTGGCGTAGCGAAGGAATATTGCCCTGACCAAAGCGACCAATAATGGTCTGAGGTCGCAAAAACTCAACAAAGTCCTGAGCATAGTCCTGATATTCAACCAATGCGCCAGCCCAGGTTGGGTCTGTTGTCGTACCAGCACTTACCGCAGCCTTTAAAACATGATGAAGCTTGGTGTCATCTGGATACTGATTTTTTGCAATCTGCAAGGCTTCAGAGCGACTACCGTTACCAGCGGCCAGAGATTTGGCGAATCGGGCAAAGGCAATACCTTTTTCCAATTTTTGCTCAACGCGAATAATAGCCGGGGCATTATTAACAATAGCAACTTCACCTGCTGCAGCTTTAGCTACAGGCTTGGCAGTCGCTGCCATATTGTTTTCCATGTCACGCAGTCGTTTTAAGTGCTCGTCTACGGATTTCACTTCGGAAGAAACGTTGTCGTATTGCTCCGTTTCTTCGAGATCAAGGGTGCGACCTTCATCAGCTGCTTTGCTCATGACGTCATTCAGTGATGCTGCCAGCGCTGCACGCTTAGCTTCAAAGCTTTTAATCTGCTCTGCGATATTCATATTTTTTCCTTTATTTTCGGTAGATTTTTTTGCTGTAGCGCCAGCAGATGGAGTTGCTATAACTACCTGTTTCTCATTACCTGACGCGGCGAGTAACTGGCGGTCAAAAGATTTAACGGTCTGGATGGAACACTCTGCATTTGCCGGGATTGTCACCGCCGACACTTCGAGAAGATCCCATTTCAGGAAACGGACGCCACCTTCATCCAGATAGGAATACTCCTTGGGAAGGAAGCCAATAGATAAGCCACGAACTAAGCCTGCCTTGATTGATGCCCAGGCTTCATCGAGCCGAGCGGCAAGTTGCGATGGCATATCAGGTGTTGGTTTTGCCAACTTAGCAGTGATTTGCATCCCCTCTTTAACCATCTTGGGGGTACAGGTCCCGATAGGCTGAGAGCGGTCGTGCTGCCATAAAAATGGAGTATCACTTCGGTAGGTCGCCCCACCTGACTCCAGAATGTCACCGTCTCGATCGGGTGAAGGTGTGGAGGCAATGCCGGTAATAATCCGTTCATCCTCGTTAACCGACTTCACCGTCATGAGGGTGCAGGCGCGTTTAAACGTCATTGACTGCCTCCAGAAACGAAAAAACCCGCCGAAGCGGGTCATTAACTGACGTGTATGTCATATGAAAAATACCTGGTAATCTTGTTTCTTCGCTTCCGGGTTCAGCGCCATCAGCGATACGGCGTTAAACAAGGCCATGAGGGGGTCAATTTTTCCCTTCCCGCTGGCCTGTTTGGTTATCAGGATGGCGTTGCCTTTTGGTTCAACGCGAGCATTCCCAACGCACCAGGCCATCATTGGCTGACCGGCGTGAATTAGCACACCCTCGGCCAGTTTCCGCTCGGTCGTTTTGATAGAACCACCCAGGCGCCAGCCCTGGCTGATACCGACCACGCTTTCAGCCGGTATCTCTACCTCGGTCAGCGCATCCAGAATCGAACCAACCCCAGAGGGGTCAATGCCAATCTTGTCGAGCAATTCGGCTTCGTGGATGCGGCCCACCAGCTCAGCCAGTTGGTCAGTATCTTCGCCGACAAATTCAACGATGGTGAGATCACCTTCTTTCTGGAAACCAAGAAGGCGGGATGCTTCACTTTTTCGGCGCTCAAGTACAATTTTATGGGCCCAGGCATGGCACCAGCACAACCACTCGCGGGTGTTTTTGTCCCGACCAATGGCAGAAAACCCAAGTAAGTCGTCCAGTCCACCGCCGTCTATACCGACAGTGATGACTTCAGCGCGGTTGAGTAAATCTTCAAATGTTACCGACTGGGCCTGTTGCTCCCAGAAATCAACACCTGCCCAGCGGTCACTCCGCAGGTTAAGCCCGATCTCAATATTGAGGTGTTTCGCCAGGAACTGTTGCAGCGTGCCGTCTGTTTTGGACTGGTTCTTACGCAACTGGTCTTCAAGCCATTCCGCACTGACAGAACGGCCCATATTTGGGTTCGTGATATAGAAGTTTTCAGGAAGAAGATATTTTTTATTTTCGACCATCGATTCCGGGAATTCGTAAAGAATTCCCAGGGTTTTTCTGTCAGGTATTTTTCCGTCTCTGACGTCTCGCCAGTACTGAAGTTTCTCTTTGAATACCCCGGCTGGCGGTTCGTCGCTTTGGGTCGTCAGGAAGATAACCCAGCCTTCTTCTCGGGATACCTGCCCACCGAGCGCTTCCATAAACATGGCCTCAGCATTTTGCCGCTTGCCGAACAGCCAGAGTTCGTCAACAAGAATGCGTCCGGCTTTTTTACCGGAAACCGTATCCGTATCAGCGGCCACAACCTTCAAGGTATTTCGGGTGACTCGATGGGTGATCGTCCTGATATGGTCCTGAATCTGGAACATATCCGATAATTCTTCGTCGGCACGTATCATCCCTGCTGCCGGTTTGAAGCTGTTATCCGCAACCTCTTTTGTGGGTGCGAGGATGAGATGCTCTTCGTCTTCACGCCAACACAAGATTACCGCCGTCAGCATGATTCCGGCTGCGATGGTCGATTTAGTGTTCTTCTTACTGATCAGCAGGCCATATTCACGAATAAGCTGCTTCCCGGTTTCGGCATCGTAACCGCCAAATATGGCTTTCACAAAATCGAACACCCATTGTTCAGAGCACTCGCCAAAAGTCGGCTTGCCTGGCAAATCTGAAACACGAAGCTCTTTAAATATGCCCAGAGCATATTCAGCCTGATCGGCAAATATCGGAGCTGGGATAATCGAAGCCCTTTCGACCAGGCGCTTCTCCCACTCGAGGCAGGCCGTGGTCCATTCAGCCATGGATTACCCCTTGTTGTTTACGACAAGCTTTGGCGGTGCCATCGCTCCAAATTTGCTGGCGCCAGCTGCTACTTTTGCAGCGGCATTTCGCGCATCTTTTTTACCACCCTCGCCTTTCTTAGGATGGATGTAAGGCAGCATGGCTTTGGCAGCGTCTTTTCTGACATCTGTTTCTTCAGTGAGATCGTTCATCACCGACTTTAAAAACTCGAGGGGATCTTCGAACTTACCACTCAGATTGTTAACAACCGGAGGTGGTGTTTTTGGCTCATACACTGGCACTTCAACAGCGGACTCCGAATCACGCTTTTTGTTCATAAACGCAATGACATCCGGGTCTTTAGCCAGCTGCGAACCCTTGGAACGCGCGGATTTCTCAGAATACCCAGCCTTTACGGCGGCGGCGGCCTGAGTTGATCCGGACATCAGCGCGATAGCAAACTTGCGCTTCTGCCCTGTTAACATGTTTACACCCTCCAAAAGGGGATTTTTTCTGTGCGTGAGAGGGGGCGCGGTGTCCAGCCCGATCGGGGTTTACTTTTGTTGATACCCCCCCGGCATTGGTGATAATTGTTATCATTCACGATAAAATGATTTCAAATGCAACTATCACCGACGCGCACTTGATATTGATTCTCATTTGAATTAGATCGCGATGACTCCATCACTTCCGATGGGTTCGGGCGCCTTGCATCGTAGCGCCACCTCGTCAGGCTGGCCGGTTGCAGCCTCCCTGGCTGACTTCCCATCATGGCACTCGGTGCAGAGCGTCCAGAGATTTCTTTCATCGTTGGTACCGCCGAACTGCAGCGCCACACGGTGATCAAGTTGGCTGTCATACAGGTCAACTACTCGTTTGCACATGCAGCAATGACCACCATCGCGCTTGTAAATCCTGCGCTTCATCCCAACCCTTGCACTTCCACTAATGCGGCGTTGCTCGCTATAGGCTGGCTTAATGCGCCGGGTTTCTATCACTTTAAGTCTGGGTTGTAGCGTTGTTAGCTTTGCCATTTAACCTCCAGGCCTTGCGTCTTTCGAGGCGTGGCATGTTGTCTTTAGGTTTCTCCGCCAGCATGCCATCAGCATGATCAACAAGGGAGTAGCACGGGTACAGAACCGGGCCGCCGTAAGCATCGCCGACTGCATAGTCAGCCGCTTTGCTATGGCTCCATCGGGTTAGTACTTTAGGGAGATGCTGTGGCGGCACGCTGTAGCAGACGCCATGTATCAGCCGAGGGATCGTGATGTAGTCCGTTCGGTTCTTGTCAGACAGCACCAATTTGGTAGCTATCTCGAGCTGATACTGCGGTGGGCGACCGGTCCCCAGATAAAAACTGATAAGGGTATCGGGGAATCTGGATAGCCATTCGTTGGCCAACTCAGCAAAGCCACTGACGGGGATCGCATCATCTTCCAGCACTACAACGCGAACATCCTGCTCTTCTGCCCAGACTAAAGCGCGACGATGATTCCAGTTCGCGCCGTGATCTGCCTCATCAATAAGAAGGTGAGCATTAAGCAAAGCTGCAAGGCTGGTAGCCATTTCACGCCGTGAGTGATGGCCAACCACAACAAACTTTATTTGTGTTTCCACCAGGCGTACTCCTTGCCGATCCCATCAGTCTTGAAGACTGTATGGATTTTCGGACCGGTAACTATTCGGTCGCCAAATGATTTAGCCACAATACCGAACGCTGCCATATCGACCTTTGTCTGAGGTGCTTTCTCAGTGCCCCAGAAGCGATGGCTTTCGATATCACCATTAGGCAAACTGTCTGATCAGCTTTTCCACCTTGCCGGTGCGCAGATCTTCCTGGTGATCCGCCGCGAAGAGAAAGTAATCCCAAGCGCCGTTATCAAAGATGAGCTGGCAGAGAAGATTTCTAAACTTGAATCTGATCAGGGCCGCAGCCTCAAGAAAACAGAGAAAGACTCACTGCGTGATGAAGTTCTTCACTCTCTGTTACCCCGCGCCTTTAGCCGTAATTCATCAACAAAAATCTGGATCGACAACAGCAAGGGCCTGGTCATTGTTGATACTGGTAGTTCTAAGCGCGCCGAAGATGCCCTTGCCCTGCTCCGCAAAACTATTGGTTCACTACCAGTGGTTCCGTTAACGATGGAATCACCAATAGAACTGTCCATGACTGAATGGGTACGCAGTGGTGATATGCCAGCTGGTTTCACCATGCGTGATGAAGCGGAATTGAAAGCCGTTCTGGAAGGTGGCGGCGTGGCGCGTGTAACCAATCAGGATTTGGTGAGCGACGAAGTGGCCACACACATTGGAGCCGGCAAAGTGGTAACCCGACTGGCCTTAGACTGGCAGGAACGAGTGACTTTCACCCTTGATGATTGCATGGTGATCAAGAAAGTGAAGTTCTCTGATTCTTTGCTCGACCAGAACGACGATATCGACCGTGAAGATATTGCTCAGCGATTCGATGCCGACTTTATTCTGTTTACTGGCGAGTTCTCGCACCTTATTACGAGCCTGACTGCTGCCCTCGGCGGCGAAGCACAGCGATAAACAATTAATTGCGAAAGCCCATGCTCAATGGGTTGGGCTTTCTACACCCAAAATTCACCGCCAGTGCAGTGGCGCTCTTATTTAGTGGAGATCTTAATGCAACGTTTAACCGATATGTCCACCAGCGAACTGATTCAATTCGCTGGCCAGCATTCAGCCAGCATCAAAGAAGTGGGTATCTATTCAGAACTGATGAAAGAACTCACTACCCGTCTTGGTGCTAATACAACTGCTGTTACCCAGGCACTTAAAGAACGTGACGAAGCGCGGTTGGAACTATCCAGCGCCCAGCTCACTATCAGCCAGATAACGAAAGTTATGGGCACCAGCGACACGCTGAGTATTTCCGAGCAGGTCTCAACGCTTAACCAGCAGGTAGTTAACTTGGCAACGGAGAATGCATCGCTAAAGTCGAACCTGATGTTCTGGGATGCTGATAATCCTGAACTGCCCTATGACAGCCCAGAGGAAATCGCCAGCGAGTGCGAGCTTAATTACAACGAGGAGTTAGTTGTCCAGGTGGCAGCCAAGCTTCCAAATCGAACCTATCGGGTCTGCGAAAGCTGGGAGACCGATTGCAAGCTAGAGCTTGTTGAAGGCGCAGAGCTGCAAACACCAGCCACCGACGCCGCCATTGCAAACATTCAGGCGCAGGGCGTGGATATGTTCATCGCACATATTGACTACCCGCACAGCCCGGTGGATTTCACGCATGGATATGTTGATGAGCTTGCAAAAGCATTCGCCTCGCAACTGCGCAAGGAGTCCAATCATGACTAACCCAGCATACGAAGCCACTAACAGTGATGTGGAGAAGCTGAAGCCTGGAAAATACGCAATCCTCTACCGTGATAACTGGGATGGCGAAGGCGATGTTTACCACTGCCTGGCCGACCTTGATATGGACGGGAGATGGTTGAGTGAAGAAACCGGAAAGCAGTTGCTTGAATACGTTGGTGACGAAATTCTGAAGGCGTGGCCGCTGGATGATGGTGCTGACATCCAGACACTGATAGCGGCGCTGGAGCAGGCGAAGTTACGGGGCGATGAGTGGAAGGAGAAATGCCGTGAGGCTGTCGAGCATGGCGCTAATCGCATCGCAGAACTGGAAGCCACCTCCACTATGCGTGAACCTTCCGCACTATGCGTTAAGCCGTTATGCGTGAAGCTGCCTGATGAATTTGCTCGCATTGCTGAAAACCTTCGTACCCAGGACAACCGCGTCACTTCCGATCCGATGTTCTGCGTATTTCAGAAGCGCGAAATCGTTACTGACGAAGATTACGACTATGACCGCATTGTATGGATTGATGAAGATGGTAACGAAGCCACTACGCATCAAAGAAGGCGTCTTGAACTGCTTCATGAAAACAGCCGTGAAGCACCAGAGAAATGGCGGCGTATAGCTGTGAAGGAAATCAACGATTTCGTTACCTGCTGCTTCACCGAGCAGGGCTGCAAAGACTACCTGGCATGCAACGGCCACAACCTGCGATTACCGTTTATTTATGTGAAATCGGGCTTCAGGAACGCTGAGTATCAAACCATGCGCAACTGGTTGATGGCGGTCGGAACTGTTGAAGGGAGTGAGTGAGATGCTTAAGGGACAGCTAATCAGCAGCCAGCGCTACCTTGACCGGACAAAGGTTATAGATAAAGCATCACGCTTTAAGCGGTTCATCGTATGCGTTTACCCAATAGTTTTGCGTGGTAAGCAATACACGATCCTTATGGACGGCCATCACAATTACGCCGCGGCGAAACTGGCTGGTGTGAATCCGGATTATCGGCCTATTGGGAAAAAGGCCATGAAAATAATCGGAACATTAAGCGAGCGTGAGCGTGAAGCATTTTTCATTAACAACATTACCGATTCACATTACTACCTGGTTGAAACAGGTGATGTAGTTGAAGAACTTGTGATGCCGGATACAGGCTGCAAATTTCAGGTTCACGTTAATAATCGCTGGGTTCTGGGGAGTGAGTGACATGGCAATCACCAAAAAACAACGCGCAGAGCTGCGAATGAAATTTGGTGGCCGGTGCGCGTATTGCGGCTGTCAGTTGCCCGAAAAGGGCTGGCATGCAGACCATGTTGAGGCTGCTTTACGTAAATGGGAATTTGGTGAACGCCAGGCAAACGGTACTCGAAAAATCATATATAGCGGGGATCATTGGCGGCCAGAGAATGACGTGCTGGAAAACATGTTTCCCGCGTGCGCGCCATGCAATCTTTTTAAAGCCACGCTGACAGTTGAAGTTTTTCGTGAGCAGATAGCGGCGCAAGCCGATCGCGCCAGGCTGTACAGCGTTAACTTCCGCACCGCAGAGAGATTCGGTTTAGTGGAAGTAATCGTGAAGCCAGTAATTTTCTGGTTCGAACAGTACCAATCGGAGGTTATATGACCACCAATCTCATGGGATTAGAGCAGACGCTGAGTGATGAGCGGCTGGCCAAGTTGGCGGCAGAAGACGATTTATACAACTACCCACCAACACAAGAAGAACTAAACGGAATGGCGCGTGAGTTGCTGGCGTACCGGAAGGAGAGCAGTGAGCCGGTGGCTGATGTTGTTGCGTGGAACAAGCCGGGCGAAGAAAGAAAGTGTGATATTCGCTGGCGGCGTTTTGATATAGCGCCGGGCCCATTGTTTACAGCCCCACCACTCCAGCTTGTGCCTACTGGCTGGAAACTGGTTCCAGTTGAGCCAACAGAGAATATGGTAGTTGAAGGTTTTGAATCTGAGCCTGATTCTTTCTTTAGTGATTCGGATGAGTGGGCGAAGTATGAAGCGATGAGCGGATGTGAGCAGGCTGCGCATAAAGCCAGGCTATGCTGGGCTGCCATGATTGCAACTTCACCAAGTGTCACAAATGAACCATAACCACCAATTCACACGAAAATAAGCTCATATGTGAGCCATTACGCCCGTAAAGGTTTATACATGAGCTATTTCGATTAAATTTCACAACTAAAGACCATATATGACCCTAATTAATAATATTTTACTCATCAGTACCGATATTTAATCATTTCAGCCCGGGTGCAGCCGGGTGTTGCGGAGGACTTATGGCACGAATGATCCCTTTACTCGAATGGGCTAAAGAAGAATTTGGCGAGCAGGCGCCCAGTGAGCGAATTTTGAAGAAGTTCGCCAAGGGGAAAATGATTGCTCCACCAGCAATAAAAGTTGGTCACTGCTGGATGGTAGATCGTGAAGCCCGGTTTGTGGGTGTAGCCGCACCACATCAGGTTCCTGCTAACGCCAACCCAAGACTTTTACGGATTATTGCCGATGGCTGCTAGACCGAGAACTCATAAAGTTACTATCCCTAATTTGTACTGCAAACTCGACAAACGTACTGGTCGGATTTACTGGCAGTATAAACATCCAACATCAGGAAAGTTTCATAGCCTAGGTACTGATGAAGAAGAGGCAAAGCAAATAGCGAATGAAGCTAATACCATCATTGCCGAACAAAGAACACGGCAGATCCTGAGCATAAATGAGCGTGTTGCCAAAATTAAAGGGGATAGAACAAGTATCACTGTCACTGAATGGCTGGATAAATATCTAAAAATTCAGGAAGAGAGAGTGAGTCTTAATGAACTTCGACCAAATTCATATAAGCAAAAAATTAAACCGGTAAGGCTTTTCAGGGAGCATTCAGGAATGCAATACCTAAAAAACATTACCGCACTGGATATTGCTGAAATTACGGATAATGTGAAATCTGAAGGTCACAACAGAATGGCCCAGATTGTACGGATGGTAATGGTAGATGTTTTCAAAGAGGCTCAGCACGCGGGGCATGTGCCACCAGGATATAACCCGGCACAGGCAACCAGGCAACCTAGAAATAGAGTCACACGCCAGCGTCTTTCCTTTGAAGAATGGCAGGCGATATTTAAACAAGCAGAAAACCATCCTCCTTATTTAATTAGTGGGATGCTACTTGCTTTAGTAACTGGTCAACGTATTGGCGATATCACGAATATGAAATTTAGCGATATCTGGGACGACATGCTGCATGTAACACAGGAAAAAACTGGCAGCCGTGTAGCGATCCCTTTAAGCATCAAATGTGAAAAGATAAATATGACATTACGAGAAGTCATTGCTGTTTGCCGTGATGCGGTTGTCAGTAAATACCTGGTGCATTTTCGTCACTCTACTTCAATGGCAACTCGTGGGGATCGCGTATCAGCCAGTTCGCTAACAACGACGTTTAAAAAGGCCAGGGAAAAATGCGGATTAACCTGGGAAGACGGTACTGCCCCAACCTTCCACGAACAACGATCTTTAGCGGAAAGGGTATACCGGGACCAGGGTATCGATACACAACGACTACTTGGCCACAGAACAAGAAAAATGACCGATAAATATAATGATGACCGAGGTAAAGAATGGGCAATAGTTGAGGTCAAAACGGGTTAAAAATCGGGGGTTTTGGGGAAGAGTTTTGGGGAAAGTTTTGGGGAAGAGATTTTAGGATGGCATAAAAAACGGGAGCACCAGGCTCCCGCTTTGAAATCAGCAGTATCGCTAATTACATATGTTCGATCATCGCGTCGCCAAACTCTGAACATTTCAGCAGCTTAGCGCCTTCCATCAGGCGTTCGAAATCGTAAGTTACGGTTTTAGCGTTAATCGCGCCTTCCATACCTTTAACAATTAAGTCAGCCGCTTCGAACCATTCCATATGACGGAGCATCATCTCTGCGGACAGGATGATGGAACCTGGGTTCACTTTATCCTGGCCTGCATATTTTGGTGCTGTGCCGTGGGTGGCTTCGAACAGTGCGCATTCGTCACCGATGTTAGCGCCTGGTGCGATACCGATACCGCCAACCTGAGCTGCCAGGGCGTCGGAGATGTAGTCACCGTTCAGGTTCATACATGCAATTACGTCATACTCAGCAGGACGCAGCAGGATCTGTTGCAGGAATGCATCAGCAATCACGTCTTTAACGATAATCTCTTTGCCGGTGTTAGGGTTTTTCAGTTTCACCCATGGACCGCCATCGATCAGCTCGCCGCCGAATTCTTCACGCGCCAGTTGGTAGCCCCAGTCTTTGAAAGCACCTTCGGTGAATTTCATGATGTTGCCTTTGTGAACCAGGGTCACGGAATCACGGTCGTTGGTGATTGCGTATTCGATGGCTGCACGAACCAGGCGTTTGGTGCCTTCTTCAGAGCAAGGCTTGATGCCGATGCCGCAATGTTCTGGGAAACGAATTTTCGTTACGCCCATTTCATCACGCAGGAATTTGATGACTTTTTCAGCTTCTGCGCTGTCAGCCTTCCACTCGATGCCCGCATAAATATCTTCTGAGTTCTCACGGAAGATAACCATGTTGGTCAGCTCTGGGTGTTTAACCGGGCTTGGCGTGCCCTGGTAGTAACGCACCGGACGCAGGCATACGTACAGGTCGAGTTGCTGGCGCAGAGCAACGTTCAGGGAACGAATGCCGCCACCAACTGGCGTGGTCAGTGGCCCTTTAATCGCCACGCGGTAATCACGAATCAGGTCCAGAGTTTCTTCTGGCAGCCAGACATCCTGGCCATAAAGTTGGGTAGATTTTTCGCCGGTATAGATTTCCATCCAGGAAATTTTCCGCTCGCCTTTGTAGGCCTTCTGCACGGCGGCATCAACCACTTTAATCATAGCTGGCGTCACGTCCACACCGATACCATCACCTTCAATGAAAGGAATGATTGGGTTGTGAGGAACATTCAGTTTGCCATCTTGCAGGGTGATCTTTTTACCTTCCGCCGGAACAACTACTTTGCTTTCCATTAACCTTCTCCTTCGAGCGCTTCTTTTTGTTAATGATTTGTAATGTGCGTGTCAATACTACTTGAATATCAGGCCCGCGCCAATCACTGGTGATTTCCGTTATAATGCGTTAATACCTAACATCTGAAAACACTATGAATAAAACTTCTTTTAGAAACCAGCAAGTTAAACGATTCAGCACACAACGACCTGCCAAAAAACCACAGCATAGCGGACCGAAGCGGCTGGTTATCTTCAATAAACCCTATGATGTGCTACCGCAATTTACCGACGAATCCGGGCGCAGCACGCTGAAAGATTACATACCGTTACAAGGAATTTATGCGGCGGGACGTCTGGACAGAGATAGCGAAGGTTTGCTGGTGTTAACCAATGACGGCGCATTGCAGGCAAAACTGACGGAGCCTGGTAAACGCACCGGTAAAATTTATTTAGTGCAGGTTGAAGGTGTGCCGACGGAAGAAGCGCTGGAATTGTTGCGAAATGGCGTGACGCTCAATGACGGCCCTACCCTGCCAGCAGGTGCGGAGTTAGTTGATGAGCCAACATGGATATGGGCGCGTAACCCTCCAATTCGTGAGCGTAAGGCCATTCCAACCAGTTGGTTGAAGATCACTTTATATGAAGGCCGCAATCGCCAGGTTCGGCGGATGACGGCGCATGTCGGTTACCCGACGCTGCGCCTGGTGCGTTATGCAATGGGTACGCTGGAACTGGCAGATTTAGCGCCAGGTGAATGGCGCGAAATCCCAATGGACACGCTATAAAAGGTGCTGGGTATTCACGCCGTGTTGAGTGACATGCGAAACACGGCTACTGAGGAAAGCATCGCTATCAGGTACGGTGATTTCCAGCGCCTGCTCAAAGAGCGATGAATGAATCAAGAAATTGGCGCTACATGCGTTGCTGGCAATCGGGATATTCCAGGCCGTCGCCAGCCGCATCAAAGCTTTGACATCAGAATGATGTGGCACTGCGCTGAGCGGGTCCCAGAAGAAAATCAGTACATCTATCTGGCCTGATGCAATCAGATATCCTAGCTGTTGGTCGCCCCCTATCGAACCACTCATCAACGCCAGAACGGATAACCGAGTGTGTGCCTGCAATAGGTTTCCAGTGGTGCCTGTTGCGTAAATGATATGTTGGCTAAGAGCCGTCTGGTTATCAACCGCCCAGTTCAGCAAGTCGGGTTTACAAGGATCGTGAGCTACTAAAGCGATACGTTTCTGTTGCGGCATAATACGCGTGGTAAGCTGCATGATGGTGCCCTCGTGGGATTTTTGAAATCCAACAGAGTATAGGTCACAGTAAAAATATGTGATCCAGATCACTTTCTAATGATCGTACTAACGAATTTGAGACAGGAAAAATAACGATGTTTAAGCCGCACGTTACCGTCGCCTGCGTGGTTCAGGCACAAGAGAAATTTTTGGTTGTTGAAGAAACAATCAATGGCAAAGCCACGTGGAATCAGCCTGCCGGGCACCTGGAAGCTGACGAAACGTTAATAGAAGCGGCTACGCGCGAATTATATGAAGAAACCGGTATTTGTGCGCAACCGCAAACCTTTATCCGCATGCACCAATGGATAGCCCCGGATAAAACCCCTTTCCTGCGATTCCTGTTTTCCATCGATCTCGACGAGCAACTCCCGACAACGCCCCACGATAGCGATATCGATCGTTGTTTATGGCTCGATGCGCAACAAATTGTTAACGCTGATAATTTGCGCTCACCGCTGGTTGCCGAAAGTATTCGCTGCTACCTACGTGCGGAACGTTATCCACTCAGCATTCTGGGCGCATTTAACTGGCCGTTTAGTTAGGGGTGATAGCTTTGGGGATGCGTGATAGAATACGCCGCCTTATAAGTTCAATGTCGTGAGTTACTCCAATGTCTGAAAGCCCAAAAAAAGTGATTGTCGGGATGTCCGGCGGTGTCGATTCCTCCGTTTCCGCTTACCTGTTGCAGCAACAAGGTTACAAGGTGGAAGGCCTGTTCATGAAGAACTGGGAAGAGGATGATGGCGAGGAGTACTGCACTGCAGCTGCTGATTTAGCTGACGCGCAAGCCGTTTGCGACAAGCTCGGCATTGAACTGCATACCGTAAACTTTGCTGCAGAATACTGGGATAACGTATTTGAACACTTCCTGGAAGAGTACAAAGCCGGGCGCACACCTAACCCGGATATTCTGTGCAACAAAGAGATCAAATTTAAAGCCTTCCTCGAATTTGCCGCCGAAGATTTAGGTGCCGATTACATCGCTACCGGTCACTACGTGCGTCGCGAAGATGTGGACGGTAAAAGTCGCCTGTTGCGCGGCTTAGACAGCAACAAAGATCAAAGCTACTTCCTTTATACGCTGGGGCACGAGCAAATCGCACAAAGTCTGTTCCCGGTCGGCGAGCTGGAAAAACCAGAAGTTCGCCGCATTGCTGAAGAGTTAGATTTGATCACCGCGAAGAAAAAAGACTCCACCGGTATCTGCTTTATCGGCGAGCGCAAATTCCGCGAATTCCTTGGCCGATACCTGCCTGCACAACCGGGTAAAATTGTCACCGTTGATGGTGAAACCATTGGTCAGCACCAGGGTTTGATGTACCACACTCTGGGCCAGCGTAAAGGCCTGGGCATCGGTGGCACCAAAGACGGTAGCGAAGAGCCGTGGTACACCGTCGATAAAGACGTTGAGAACAATATCCTGGTTGTGGCTCAGGGTAGTGAGCATCCACGCCTGATGTCCGTTGGCTTAATTGCACAGCAACTTCATTGGGTTGACCGTGAAACGTTGACCGAACCACTGAAGTGTACGGTCAAAACCCGCTATCGCCAGACTGACCTTCCATGCGTGATTACGCCGCTGGATGCAGACCGTATTGAAGTGCGTTTTGATGTACCTGTTGCTGCCGTCACACCAGGCCAGTCTGCCGTGTTCTATCTCGGTGAAGTATGCCTCGGTGGTGGTGTTATTGAGCAGCGTCTGCCGCTCACTGTTTAAAAATTGTCAGCAAGGAAGAAGCTCCGTGGCCAAGAATTACTATGACATCACCATCGCACTGGCAGGGATCTGTCAGTCTGCCCGTCTGGTTCAGCAATTGGCACACCAGGGGCATTGCGATAACGATGCGCTGCATGTCTCGTTGAACAGCGTTATCGATCAAAACCCGGGCTCCACGCTGGATGTTTTTGGTGGCAACGAAGCCAATCTTAAACTCGGTCTGGAAACCTTGCTCAGCGTGTTGAACGCCAGTAATCGCCAGGGTCTGAACGCTGAACTGACGCGCTACACATTAAGCCTGATGGTGCTCGAACGTAAACTTCACGGCAGCAAAGGCGCAATGGATAAACTTGGCTCAAGCATTGCCGGGTTGCAGCGCCAGCTTGATCATTTTGATCTTGAGTCCGACACACTGCTTAGCGCCATGGCCGGGATTTATGTGGATGTGATTAGTCCATTAGGCCCACGTATTCAGGTCACCGGCTCCCCTGCTGTGCTGCAAAGCCCGCAGGTGCAGAGCAAAGTCCGCGCCTCATTATTGGCCGGTATTCGTGCCGCCGTATTGTGGCATCAAGTTGGCGGCGGCCGCTTGCAGTTAATGTTTTCTCGTAGTCGCCTGTGTGCTCAGGCCAAACAAATTCTTGCTCAATGTTAACCTCTCTGGAGTTGTAACTTATGGAATTATCCTCACTGACCGCCGTTTCCCCCGTTGATGGACGTTACGGCGACAAAGTCAGCGCTCTGCGCGCTATTTTCAGCGAATTTGGTTTGCTGAAATTCCGCGTACAAGTCGAAGTACGTTGGCTGCAAAAACTGGCCACGCACGCAGCGATCAAGGAAGTTCCTGCTTTTGACGCAGACGCAATCGGTTACCTTGATAAAATTGTTGCTGAGTTTAGTGAAGAAGATGCCGCGCGCATCAAAACCATTGAACGCACCACCAATCACGACGTAAAAGCGGTTGAGTATTTCCTGAAAGAAAAAGTAGAGGCCGTCCCTGCCCTGCATGCGGTATCTGAATTTATTCACTTCGCCTGTACTTCTGAAGATATCAACAACCTGTCCCACGCGTTGATGCTGCAAACTGCACGCCAGGACGTGGTGCTGCCGTACTGGCGCAAAGTGATCGACGCGGTGAAAGACCTGTCGGTTCAGTATCGTGATATTCCTCTGCTTTCCCGTACCCACGGCCAACCAGCCACCCCATCAACAATGGGTAAAGAAATGGCAAACGTGGCGTACCGCATGGAGCGCCAGTTCCGTCAGTTAGAGAAAGTGGACATTCTGGGCAAAATCAACGGCGCGGTGGGTAACTATAACGCCCATATGGTTGCTTACCCGGAAGTTGACTGGCACCAGTTCAGCGAAGAGTTCGTGACTTCACTGGGCATTCAGTGGAACCCGTACACCACGCAAATCGAGCCGCACGATTACATCGCTGAGCTGTTTGATTGCATGGCACGCTTTAACACCATTCTTATCGACTTCGATCGTGACGTCTGGGGTTACATCGCGCTGAACCACTTCAAGCAGAAAACGATTGCCGGCGAAATTGGCTCTTCCACTATGCCGCACAAAGTTAACCCAATTGACTTCGAAAACTCCGAAGGCAACCTGGGTCTGTCTAACGCAATGCTGCAACACCTGGCGAGCAAACTGCCTGTTTCACGCTGGCAGCGCGACCTAACTGACTCCACCGTGCTGCGTAACCTTGGCGTGGGTATTGGCTATGCGCTGATTGCATACCAGTCCACCCTGAAAGGTGTGAGTAAGCTGGAAGTGAACCGTGACCGCCTGCTGGCAGAACTGGATCTCAACTGGGAAGTGTTGGCTGAGCCAATTCAGACCGTGATGCGCCGTTACGGCATTGAGAAGCCATACGAGAAGCTCAAAGAGCTGACTCGCGGTAAGCGTGTTGATGCGGAAGGCATGAAGCAGTTTATCGACAGCCTTGAGCTGCCAGAAGAGGAAAAAACTCGCCTGAAAGCGATGACCCCGGCTAACTATATTGGCCGCGCCATCACCATGGTTGACGAACTGAAATAACCTTCCAACGCCACCCTTCGCGGTGGCGTTTTTTTCATCCCCGCCTGTTTATACATGGTTTATGCCCCCTCGTTGATAATTAGCGTTAAACTATCAATGCCGTTTATATTCTGGGGGATAAAGAATGCGAGTTCTGGTTGTAGAAGATAATGCTCTGTTACGTCACCATCTCAAGGTTCAGCTACGTGAGTCCGGGCATCAGGTCGATGCTGCTGAAGATGCCAAAGAAGCTGACTATTTCCTGAATGAACATACCCCCGATATTGCCATAGTCGATTTAGGCCTGCCCGATGAAGATGGCCTGAGCCTGATTCGCCGCTGGCGCAGCCATGACGTGACGATTCCTATCTTGGTTCTGACCGCGCGTGAAGGCTGGCAAGACAAGGTCGAAGTGCTGGGTGCGGGTGCTGATGATTACGTGACCAAGCCGTTTCATCTCGAAGAAGTGGTCGCCCGCATGCAGGTGTTAATGCGCCGCAACAGCGGCCTGGCGTCTCAGGTTATTTCCCTGCCCCCTTTTCAGGTCGATTTGTCACGCCGCGAGCTGCTTATCAACGACAGCCTCATCAAGCTGACCGCCTTTGAATACACCATTATGGAAACGCTGATTCGTAACAATGGCAAAGTGGTTAGCAAAGATTCACTCATGCTTCAGCTTTACCCCGATGCCGAACTGCGTGAAAGCCACACCATTGATGTATTGATGGGACGTCTGCGCAAGAAGATCCTGGCTGAATATCCCCACGAAGCCATCACAACAGTGCGCGGTCAGGGTTACCGCTTCGATTTGCGTTAACCATGAAATTCATCCGCCATTTTTTACCGTTATCGTTACGAGTTCGCTTTTTACTCGCAACCGCCGCCGTAGTTTTGGTGCTGTCATTGGCCTACGGCGTTGTGGCACTGGTGGGTTATAACATCAGTTTTGATAAAACGACTTTCCGTCTGCTGCGCGGCGAGAGCAACCTGTTTTATACCCTTGCGACCTACGAGAACGGCAAGATAAATGTAGTGATTCCTGAAAACCTGAATCTGAAAACTCCGACTATGGCCCTTATCTACGATGCTAAAGGCAAGCTGATGTGGGCTCAGCGTGATTTGCCGCATGTCGCGCAGCAAATTAAAAAAGAGTGGCTCACCACCGATGGTTTTCACGACCTGGAAGCCAATTTTGATACCAGCCATGACTTGTTGGGCAACGACCAAAATCTCCAGAACCAGCTAAAAGATTTTTATGATGGCGACTATAGCGATGAAGTCAGCCACTCCGTTGCAGTCAACAAATACCCGGCAATGGGCAAAATGCCCGCCTTAACCATTGTGGTTGTCGACACCATTCCTATTGAGCTAAAACGCTCATATACGGTCTGGAGTTTGTTTACCTGTGTTTTCCTCGCCAACCTGCTGTTAGTCATACCGTTACTTTGGGTCGCCGCGCGGTGGAGCTTGCGCCCCATCGAAGAACTGGCAAAAGAAGTGCGGGAGCTGGAAAAACATGACCGCGACAGCCTGAACCCAGAAACAACACGCGAGCTGACCAGCCTGGTGCGCAACCTCAATCGCCTGCTGCGCACGGAACGCGATCGTTACGATAAATACCGCACCACACTTACCGACTTAACGCACAGTCTGAAAACACCCCTGGCGGTTTTACAGAGCACCTTGCGATCGATGCGCACGAAGAAGCTGAATATTGAAGAAGCAGAACCGTTGATGCTGGAACAAATCAGCCGTATCTCGCAGCAAATTGGCTATTACCTGCATCGCGCCAGCATGCGCGGCGACAGTGCACTTATCAGCCGCGAGCTTCATCCGGTCGCCCCACTACTCGACAGTCTGTGTTCCGCACTCAACAAGGTTTACCAACGTAAAGGGGTGAATATCACACTCGATATTTCACCGGAAATCACCTTTGTGGGCGAGAAAAATGACTTTATGGAAGTGATGGGCAATGTTCTCGATAACGCCTGCAAATACTGCCTTGAATTTGTTGAGATCTCAGGCCGCCAGCTCGATGACGCGCTGCATTTAATCGTTGATGACGACGGACCGGGCATTCCTGAAAGCAAACGCAGCATGGTGTTTGACCGTGGGCAACGCGCCGACACCTTGCGACCCGGCCAGGGCGTGGGTTTATCCGTTGCACGTGAAATCGTCGAACAATACGACGGTGAGATTCTGGCCTCGAGCTGTGAACTCGGTGGCGCACGCATGGAAGTGATTTTTGCGCGCCAGCGTCCAGACCGGGAAGAAGATTGAAAATACTCCCGTAACGGCGGGCGCCATCCGTTATAATCCTCGGCAGGCTCCTTCACCTGCCGGATAATAATATGGACTATCAACTCGACCTAAATTGGCCCGATTTCATCGCGAACTACTGGCAAAAACGCCCGGTGGTTCTAAAACGTGGCTTCAAAAATTTCATCGACCCTATCTCCCCGGATGAACTCGCAGGCCTTGCCATGGAAAACGAGGTGGACAGCCGCCTTGTCAGCCATAACGAAGGCAGTTGGCAAGTCAGCCACGGCCCGTTCCAGAGCTACGATCATCTGGGCGAAAACAACTGGTCTTTACTGGTTCAGGCAGTTAACCATTGGCATGAACAAAGTGCCCGCCTGATGCGCCCCTTCCGCGCTCTGCCCGACTGGCGAATTGACGATCTGATGATCTCTTTCTCGGTTCCAGGCGGCGGCGTTGGCCCGCATTTCGACCAGTACGACGTGTTTATCATTCAGGGCGTTGGCCGCCGCCGCTGGCGTGTCGGGGAAAAAGTCGCCCTGAAACAACACTGCCCGCATCCTGATTTACTGCAAGTGGAGCCGTTCGACGCCATCATCGACGAAGAGTTAGAGCCGGGCGATATTATCTATATTCCGCCTGGTTTCCCGCACGAAGGTTACTCGCTGGAAAACTCGATGAACTACTCAGTCGGTTTCCGTGCGCCAAGCGGTCGCGAGTTAATCAGTGGTTTTGCCGATTACGTGCTGCAACGCGAACTGGGCAGCCAGCGTTATACCGACCCTGACGTGCCTGTACGCCAGCACCCTGCCGATGTGCTGCCGCAGGAAATGGACAAGTTACGCGAAATGATGCTGGAGCTCATCAACCAGCCGGAGCATTTTAAAACCTGGTTCGGTGAGTTTGTTTCCCAGTCACGCCACGAACTTGACGTCGCGCCACCAGAGCCGCCATATCAGCCTGACGAGATTTATGACGCCCTGAAGCAAGGTGATGCTATTACTCGCCTCGGTGGACTACGTGTGCTGCGTATCGCCGATGAGATTTACGTCAACGGCGAGAAAATTGACAGCCCGCATCGCCCGGCGCTTGAAGCACTGGCGAGCCATATCACACTGAAAGCAGAAATGTTTGGTGATGCGCTCGAAGACCCGTCGTTCCTTGCCATGCTGGCCGCGCTGGTTAACAGCGGATACTGGTATTTCGAGGATTAACGTCTATCCCGCCTTCTCAGCCGCTTATTGGCTGAGAAGGAGTTAACACAGTTTTAATGAATGGCTGGAATGACTTCTCCACCAATCATCGCCAACCCGCATGCCGTACGGATAAAGCGCGGCGCTTTCAAATCCTCAGCCAGCATGGTCAGTAATTCAAACAGCAATTCTTCTATATGCTCCTGCTGATCCTCAGTGACCTGTTGATTCAGTAATACCATGGTTAATGCGGAGCAATATTCGCAGGTAGTCTCTGAATCTGTGGAAAGTTGACTGCGATATTCATCGGCATTATTTTCATTCACCGTTAATTGCTCAATAAGATGCTTTGGCAACGGCGATTTCAAAACCACTTTCAATACATTCAACCCCGCCAGTAAACGCCCACACAGCGCCATATATTCAGCGTGATTATCAACTTCGATTAATTCATCAGCATAACGTTGGCAAATATCCACAACCTGAAATAAATCATGCGTGGCACCCAACGGTAATTTTAATAAAGCTGCGATATCCCCTGCAATAATGGATTGAGTAGCAGTAATTTCAGCGCGAGCAAATGTGTTACTATTGGCAACAGCCATAGCGTGACTCCTGTGAAGTTAACGTTGTGGTTAGCCCTCGTTTGGTGTTGCTGCACCAGGCGGGGGCGTTTCATTTAATACCCTTCATACTTCGAGCTGCATTTTTGTTGGCTGCGCTCACTCACCCGCATCACTTACTTGAGTAAGCTCAGCGGGATTCATTCACTTGCCGCCTCAATGCAACTCGAATTATTTTGGGTATAGGATAATATTGTTTTCTATCCACCTACTCTCGGCTAAAAGTACTGTACAAGTCAACAGTGGAGCTGTGCTTAATTATTAGAAACCAAAAGTCTTCGGCACAGGTCACAATTAAAGGAAAACTAGCAGTGGAAATTTCAGAAGAATTAATGACTGCTTTAAGCGTTTTTAATTTTATATAAATAATGAGTTACTGAGTTATATTTTTTATATTTCGTTATGGGGCAATTATTTTTGATGGTGGCTACTTAGAATGTACGTTTTAATTTGGTGCCAAAAAACATAGATCTAGCCACTACCAAGACTTATTGCCAAAGGGAATACTATATGTCTGGAAGGCGCTTCAGTTGCCTGGAGTTCGCCTTGGCGAGACTAGATGAAAGCCATGAACGAACGTCAGCTATGAGCGAGGAGCGGAAGCTAGCCTCGCACGCACAAATTAGTTTTTCGTAAGATCTCTAAAAGTGAATGAGCCGTTTTGAAGGGATACTTACACCTCATCCTCCTTCTAATCGAGGTGACAGTATAAGTAGAACCTAAGCCACATTTTTACGTTACAGGTACGTTAATCCACTGATTAAAAATCAAATTTTGTTATCCAAAGGGTATTAGGTTTTTTGGGTTCTATGGAATACTAAGCAAATCTAAAGACAACAATAAGGTAACAGCAATGAAACTTAACCAATCACTTTCTCTGGCTTTCGTTCTCACTTCATCTGCAGTAATGGCCGGTTGTTCATCAAATGTTGGAAAGACCCCTGATACAGCCCAAAAGTCGAATTCCCATGGTACTTATTGGACGGCTAATCCGACTGATTCTGTCGCTAAAAACGCGTATTCATTCGCAGGTGTCGATGTTTCATTTGCCGATTCTGAGGTTAAACCCGGCAGTTCAGATGAAGCAGGCATTTCCAAATACCTTATGAATGGTGCAATGGGGGCAGTTACTGGAGGGTTGTCCGGCTTAAGTATCATGACCTTAGGCTCTTTATATAGTAAAGATGATGCTGAGTATATTGCTGTTGAACAATATGTAGTCTTCGTTCCCAATCCAAATAACTTACCCTACGATGATCCTTCGCTCGTAAAGGAAGGTGCTCGTTATACGTTTAACTTTGTAAAGGACAGTTCTGCGAAACGTGGATTTAACGCTGACAAACAAGTAAAAGCTGTAGACGAGTGCGTGATTGAAATGTCAATGATGGCAAAATTCAATGAGTGTGTTTTATCATCAAAACCAACAAAAGATATTGCTTATGATAAACGAATTTTTATGTTTCAAGCTATCAGGCCAGCAGTTGGTACAGAGATTTCTCAGTTAAAATTGCCTAAAGGAAATTACTCAGTCATTCGTTACGGTCTTATTCAGACTACATTGGACAAAAGCTCTAAAGGGTTTAATGGTTTTATCATGAGAGCAGATTCAAAAAATACGTCCCCTCGTATGTTAGCTGTTTCAATCGATGGTGCAGATTATTACCTGCTTAAAGGTGAACTCGGTAAAAAGGGTTACCCTGAAAAAACACTTGTCAAAAAATTCTGGTAAGTACCCCAATATGTTATAAGGGGCCAGAACGGGCCCCTATATTAAAACTAATATTTCGGTAGTTGCTTTCCGGTTATTGGATCTAATGATGTTGATCCCACTTCACAAATTGCCGGTCGAGGTAGATAGCTACAATCAACGTTAGCCTCTTGTATCGCCTGAGAGTTCTCCTGTTTAGCTTTAATCATATTCTCCCC
>NZ_LXEP01000032.1 GCF_001654835.1 Buttiauxella gaviniae ATCC 51604 | reverse complement strand
CCCCCCCCCCCCCTCCCATTGACTCTTTAGCTCTTTCCGAAGGCAACTGATAATTCTCGTTTTTGTTATCAGCAGGATGAGCAAATTCAGTAAACCACTACACATCCGATAACTGAGAGGCTGATTTGATTCTTTCGTCAGTGAAAGAGTAATGAATAAGAAATTTGTGCGGTTTACAGTGTCCACAAATCAGGTAGGAAAAGCCAATACCAGCGTGGTGTTATAGCTCTGCGCAAGTGGCACAGGTCCGCTCCTGGCACTAAACAGACTGTCATATTACTCATAAGCTAATAATAAAGGGGCTTCCGCCCCTTTATTATCGACTGCCCCACCAGCAATTGGTTATATCAACCCTGCTTCGCCGTCAGCTCCGCAATTCTCACAATCACCGCTACCGCTTTTTCCATTCCTTCCAGCGTCACAAACTCGTGTTTGCCGTGGTAGTTGTAGCCGCCAGTGAACAGGTTCGGGCATGGCAAACCTTTAAACGACAGTTGCGCGCCATCGGTGCCACCGCGAATCGGTTTCATGATGGGTTCGATGTCGCAGTCACGCATCGCCTGCTGCGCCACTTCAATAATGTAAGGATGCTCGGCCACTTTCTCGCGCATGTTGTAATAGCTGTCATCGATCACCAGCTCGATATAGCAATCCGGGTGCAGGCCTTTGCCGACTTTCTTGGCGATATCCATCATTTTGCGCTTACGAGCTTCAAATTGTTCGCGGTCAAAATCACGAATGATGTAGTGCATCTCCGCTTTATCGACCGAGCCTTTAATTCCGTGCAAATGATAGAAACCTTCGTAGCCTGCGGTACATTCCGGGCTTTCATCGGCAGGCACTTCAGCGTGAATACGCGCGGCAATCGAAAGTGCGTTGACCATCACCCCTTTAGCAGAACCCGGGTGAACATTGTTGCCAACAATTTTGATAGTGACCGATGCGGCATTGAAGTTTTCACACTCCAACTCGCCAACACCACCGCCATCTACGGTATAGGCCCAGCGCGCATCGAATGCTTCAACGTCAAAATGCTTAGCACCTTTGCCCACTTCTTCATCCGGCGTGAAAGCAATACGAATGTCACCGTGCGGGATCTTCTTCTCTTGCAGAACAGCCAGAGCCGTCATGATTTCAGCAATACCGGCTTTATCATCCGCGCCGAGCAGCGTTTTGCCATCGGTGGTAATCAGCGTTTGCCCAAGTAAATGGTGTAGTACGGGGAACATCACTGGAGACAGCACTTCATCGCCAATTCCGAGTGCGATGTCACCACCACGATAATTTTCGACAATCTGCGGGTTGACGTTCTTGCCCGAAAAATCAGGCGCGGTATCCACATGAGAGATAAAACCAATAGCCGGGACTTTTTTAGCGACGGTAGACGGAAGTGTTCCCATGACTGTGCCATGCTCAGCAATAGTCACATTCACTAAACCCATATCTTCCATTTGTTCTTTTAGCAATCGCAACAACTTCCACTGGCCTTCAGTGCTGGGAACTTGTTTTACGCCGGATTTGGACTGCGTATCCAAAGAGACATAATGTAAGAAACGTTCAAGTAATTTATCCATGTCGCGCTACCCTCAATTTTTGTGACTTCATTATCAGTAAGCCACAGATGCAAATATTGCGTTAGGTCACTTTTAGCCTGGTAGTGTTGAAAATAGTCACGAATGTAATGCAATGCGAGAGGATTTGGTGTTTGCTGCTTTAAACATCTTCATAATCAATCCCCAGGAAAGCATCAAGGATTGGCGATTTCAATGCTTTGCCGTAGAATGCCTGCCCTTACTTAAACGTGCAGAAACCGCAAGGTGGTTAATCACAAACCCCGCATCAGCCCGCAATTTGATGCGTCTTATATGGGACAGCGTAAAAAATTGAATAAACAGCAATGTTCGCTCTCTCCGCTGGTAGAACTGGTGGGAGTAAGAAAGAGCTTTGATGGCAAAACCGTTATTTCTGATTTATCTCTCACCATTAATGATGGTGAATTTCTGACACTCCTTGGCCCTTCCGGCTGTGGCAAAACCACTGTGCTGCGCTTAATTGCAGGGCTGGAAAGCGTTGATTCCGGGACTATCTGTCTTGAGGACCTGGACATTACGCGGGTTGCGGCTGAGCATCGCCACGTCAACACCGTCTTCCAGAGCTACGCTCTCTTCCCTCATATGACCGTTTTTGAAAACGTGGCATTCGGCTTAAGAATGCAGAAAACACCTGCCGCCGAAATACCTCCGCGCGTGAATGACGCGTTGAAAATGGTGCAGCTTGAGGAATTTGCGCAGCGTTTACCGCATCAGCTTTCTGGCGGCCAGCAACAGCGCGTGGCGATTGCGCGTGCGGTAGTCAACAAACCCCGTTTGTTGCTGCTTGATGAGTCACTTTCCGCGCTCGATTACAAATTACGCAAGCAGATGCAGAACGAATTAAAGGCGTTGCAGCGTAAACTCGGTATCACCTTTGTCTTCGTCACTCATGACCAGGAAGAAGCATTAACCATGTCCGACCGGATTGTGGTGATGCGCGATGGTCACATTGAGCAAGACGGCACGCCGCGTGAAATCTACGAAGAGCCGAAAAACCTGTTTGTGGCGAGTTTCATCGGTGAAATCAATATCTTCGATGCCATCGTCATTGAGCGCGTAGATGAACAGCGCGTGCTGGCGAACGTCGAAGGCCGCGAATGCCATATTTACGTAACGATGCCCGTCACCGCAGGCCAACGATTAAAAGTGCTGCTGCGCCCGGAAGATCTGCGTGTTGAAGAGATCAACGATACCCACGTTGCCGATGGCTTGATTGGCTATGTGCGTGAACGAAACTATAAAGGCATGACGCTGGAATCTAACGTTGAGTTGGAAAACGGCAAAATGGTGATGGTCAGCGAATTCTTCAATGAAGACGACCCTGATTTTGACCATACACTTGATCAAAAGATGGCTGTGAATTGGGTTGAAAGCTGGGAGGTAGTGCTGGCAGATGAAGAGCTCACGTAAGTTCCAGAATCTGGTGATCGCCACCATCGTCGGTTGGCTGCTGCTGTTTGTATTCTTGCCCAATCTGATGATCATCGGGACAAGTTTCCTGACGCGTGATGATGCTAATTTCGTCAGCATGGTTTTCACGCTGGATAACTACACCCGGCTTGCCGATCCGCTGTATGCGCAAGTGCTGCTTCACTCGCTAAATATGGCGGTGATAGCCACCCTCGCCTGCCTGGTGCTGGGCTATCCGTTTGCCTGGTTCCTTGCTCGCCTGCCAGAACGCGTGCGCCCGCTGCTGCTGTTTTTGCTGATTGTTCCCTTCTGGACTAACTCGCTGATTCGTATTTATGGGCTGAAGATTTTCCTCAGCACCAAAGGCTATATGAATGCATTCCTGCTGTGGCTCGGCGTGATTGATACCCCGATTCGAATCATGTACACCGAAAGCGCGGTCATCCTCGGCCTGGTTTATATCCTGCTGCCGTTTATGGTGATGCCGCTCTACTCCAGCATCGAAAAGCTCGACAAACCGCTACTGGAAGCGGCGCGTGATTTGGGTGCCAGCAAACTACAGACCTTTATCCGGATTATTATTCCGCTCACGATGCCGGGAATTATTGCCGGTTGCCTGCTGGTCATGCTGCCTGCAATGGGGCTGTTTTACGTTTCAGACCTGATGGGTGGCGCGAAAAACCTGCTGATTGGCAACGTCATTAAGAGCCAATTCCTGAATATTCGTGACTGGCCGTTTGGCGCGGCCACCAGCATTACACTGACACTTGTGATGGGTCTGATGCTGCTGATTTACTGGCGTGCCGCCAGATTGCTGAATAAAAAGGTGGAATTAGAATGATGGGTCGCCTGCTCCGTGGCGGCTTTATGACCGCCATTTACGCGTATCTGTACATTCCGATTATCATTTTGATCGTAAACTCATTTAACAGTTCGCGTTTCGGTATCAACTGGCAAGGCTTTACCGGCAAGTGGTATAGCCTGCTGCTGAACAATGACAGCCTGCTGCAAGCTGCTCAACACTCGCTGACTATGGCGGTGTTTTCTGCCACTGCGGCGACGTTAATTGGCTCGTTAACGGCGGTGGCGTTATACCGCTACCGTTTTCGCGGCAAGCCTTTCGTCAGCGGTATGCTGTTTGTAGTGATGATGTCGCCCGATATCGTGATGGCGATTTCACTGCTGGTGCTGTTTATGCTGCTGGGCGTTTCGCTCGGCTTCTGGTCGCTGTTGTTCTCGCACATCACCTTTTGCCTGCCGTTTGTGGTGGTGACCGTCTATTCCCGCTTGAAAGGGTTTGATGTACGCATGTTAGAAGCGGCGAAAGACTTAGGTGCCAGCGAGCTGACGATTCTGCGCAAGATCCTCTTGCCACTCGCGATGCCTGCCGTTGCCGCAGGCTGGTTACTCAGTTTTACGCTCTCGATGGACGATGTAGTGGTTTCGTCGTTCGTCACCGGGCCAAGTTATGAAATTTTACCGTTGAAGATTTACTCAATGGTGAAGGTCGGTGTTTCACCCGAGGTGAATGCACTTGCTACCATTCTGTTGGTACTCTCGCTGGTCCTGGTCGTTGCCAGTCAGCTTATTCTTCGTGATAAAACTCAGGGGACGTTAAAATGACTAAATGGCCACGCCACCTGCTCGCTGCGGGCGCTCTGGTACTGGGTATGGGCGCTGCACATGCCGACGATAGCAAGACGATCTACTTCTATAACTGGACCGAGTATGTGCCGCCAGGCCTGCTTGAGCAGTTCACTAAAGAAACCGGTATTAAGGTGATTTATTCGACTTACGAGTCGAATGAAACCATGTACGCCAAGCTGAAAACCTATAAAGAAGGTGCCTACGATTTAGTAGTACCATCGACCTACTTTGTCGCGAAAATGCGCAATGAAGGCATGATCCAGAAGATCGACAAAAGCAAACTGAGCAACTTCAAGAATCTCGATCCGGAGATGCTCAACAAGCCGTTTGACCCGAATAACGACTACTCCATCCCTTATATCTGGGGTGCGACGGCCATTGGCGTAAATAGTGATGCCATTGACCCGAAAACCATCACTAGTTGGGCCGATTTATGGAAACCAGAATATAAGCAAAGCCTGTTGATGACTGATGATGCACGTGAAGTGTTCCAGGTTGCGCTGCGTAAACTGGGGTATTCCGGCAATACCACCAATCCAAAAGAGATTGAGGCGGCTTACCACGAGCTGCAAAAACTGATGCCAAACGTGGCGGCATTTAACTCAGATAACCCAGCCAATCCGTTTATGGAAGGCGAAGTGAATCTCGGTATGGTGTGGAACGGTTCTGCGTATGTCGCACGCCAGGCAGGTACGCCACTGGAAATTGTCTGGCCAAAAGAAGGCGGGATTTTCTGGATGGATAACCTATCTATTCCGGCAAATGCTAAAAACGTCGACGGTGCGCTGAAACTGATTAACTTCCTGCTGCGCCCGGACGTGGCAAAACAGGTGGCTGAAACCATAGGCTACCCGACGCCAAATCTTGAAGCACGCAAACTGCTGCCGAAAGAAGTCTCTGGTGATAAGACGCTCTACCCGGATGAAGCGGTGCTGAAAAATGGTGAGTGGCAAAACGATGTTGGTGATGCCAGCACGATTTATGAGAATTACTATCAGAAGTTGAAGGCGGGACGTTAATTTTTATACCTGGCGGGGCCGTCGTCCCGCCTTTTAATTCATCCTTTCGTCTTATGGCATCGCTTCCCTCTCTTTCTAAGCTTGAATGAGCGCCTGACTATTGCCGTCATCTCACTACCCCCGCTCATTGCAGACTGAGTGAAAATCGTGATGAATACATTCTTTATACTGGCCCAACTACTCAACCTTGGTATTTTCACCGCGTTTATTCTCGCGAGGAAAGATAAGCCTGAGGCTAAACCACTGATTGATATCAGAGCGATACAACTCTTACGGCTGACTTATTTACTACCAATAATCGCCTTCGCCTGGAGCCTTTTCTTTGTGGAATACGTTACGCCGCTGGATTGGGTTTGTTTGCTGATAGCAATTGCAGGAACCGTTCTGGTGGTGAAAGGAAAAATCGATTTAGGGGCACATCATACTTGGGCGGGATACTACCTTCCGCAAGCACCGCGTATACACAGCGGGATCTTTTCGTGGATAGCTCACCCGATGTACGCTGGAATCATTATGGTGATCCTCTCTTGCAGCGCAGTGTATGTCACCCGATTGCCCTGGTTTATCAGTGCATTGGCATTACTTTGCTGCGCGTATATTTCGCTATTTTTGATAATAGTGGCTTTGCGGGAAGAGAAGTTATTTGTCGCGGCGAGAGCGTAATTTTTTGACATTAATAGGCGGGCAGTATCGGCTACCCGCTATTTGTTATAGACCTTTCAACAAGCGGTCGACATACTCCGGCACCACTTCACTGGCTAAGCCGTAGAATTTTTCCTCGAACTCACTGCCAACCTGGCTCGGTTCAAGGTTCAGCTCAACAGTATGCGCGCCTTGTAAACGGGCTTCGTGTACGAACCCGGCAGCTGGGTACACATGGCCCGAGGTGCCGATAGCAATAAAGTAATCAGCTGTAGCAATAGCCTGATAAATCTCATCCATACCCAGTGGCATTTCGCCAAACCACACCACATGTGGGCGCAGCGGTGCAGAAAGCTGGCAGCAATGGCAGCGGTCTTCGCGGGTAATATCCCCTTTCCACTCCAGCACTTGCCCACTGCGCGCACAGCGAACTTTCAGCAGTTCACCATGCATATGGATGATGTTTTTATTGCCAGCTCGTTCATGGAGGTTATCAATATTCTGCGTCACCAACAGGAAGTGATCACCCAGTTCTTCTTCCAGACGAGCCAGTGCCAGATGGGCAGCATTCGGTTTAATTTCCGACTGCTGAAGTTGCTGGCGGCGAGCGTTATAAAACGCCTGTACCAATTCAGGGTCGCGAGCGAAGCCTTCAGGCGTCGCAACATCTTCAACCCTATGCTCTTCCCACAAACCATCAGTGGCACGGAAAGTTCGAATGCCTGACTCAGCAGAAATTCCCGCGCCGGTCAGAACCACAACTCTGGGTTTTTCCATCGCTTCGGGTCCAGGTATATCTCTGAAAAAAGCACGCTGACGTAAACGCTGACGGAGCAGACGCTTAGTTTTGCGAAACCGGCTTAGCCGATGTTGACGACGCGATAGCATAATTTACTCCGTGAGATGGAGGAATGCCGCACCACGCATACCACCGGCATCACCATGTCGCGCAGGTTCAATACGCGGTACTTTTGCCACAGGCAGAAGATACTTAGGTAGACGCTCAGGCAGTTGCTGGTACATCTCAGTAAAGTTAGACAACCCACCGCCAATCACGACCAGATGCGCATCAATTGCCGTTAACAGGCTGCCAAGACAGCAGGCCAGCAGCTCAACGAAGCGATCGACATGGGCTACAGCCTTTTCATCACCTGCGCGATAGCGGGCAACAATTTCTTTAGAGTCCAGTGGTTCAGAGTAGAAGTGCTGATAAACCCACGCAAATCCACGGCCAGAAAGATAGTTTTCAATACAGCCATGTTGCCCGCAACCGCAGCGCGTGAGGGGAATATCACGGCCCAGCACATTCAGTGCATCAACTGGCAGGCGGGTATGACCAAACTCGCCGGTAATATAGTTGCGCCCGGTAATGGATTTACCGTTGACGATGATGCCACCACCAACACCCGTGCCGAGAATCAGGCCCATGACCACCGGGTAATCACGAAACTCATCGTCCCAGGCCTCAGAGAGCGCAAAACAGTTCGCATCGTTGTCCATGCGTACTTCACGCCCGAGCATCGCGCTCAGATCGGCCTGTACCGGTTTCCCGCTGGCTGCAGGGACATTCGCCGCGTATAACGTGCCATCATCTGTGACGGGCATTCCGGGGATACCAATACCCACCGAGCCTTGAATACCAAAACGGCTATCGGCTTCCTGTACCATGGAAGCGATAGCCGCTAAAAAGTTCTCATAACTGTCATGCGGGGTGGGAACACGTTTTTCCCATTGCAAACGACGCTCACTGTCGTAGACCCCAAGAGCCATCTTACTGCCACCAATGTCAAATCCGTAATACATCGTTTCTCCCTATATCCGTCATACTTCAAGCTCCAGGGGTGCAGCCTACCTGCAACTTGAAGTACTCAGGGTATATATTTTGGTGAAGAATTTATTGTCCGCTTAATACTCGCGCCGGATCGATATTACTGGCTCGGCGCGCCGGATACCAACTGGCAAGTAAACTCAGTAGCAATGCTGTGATCAGGACATAAAATACATCCAGCCAATGCAGTTCAGATGGCAAGAAATCAATGAAGTAGATATCGCCTGACAAGAACTGGTGACCGATTAATTTTTCAATCACGTGGATAATATTGGTCAATTGCCAGGAGGCCAGCACCCCAACAATCACACCACTTACACTACCCAGCAACCCCGCCAGCAGACCGTACCAGACGAAAATGGCGCGAATCAGACCATCTTTTGCCCCAAGGGTACGCAATACAGCAATGTCGCTGCTCTTGTCTTTAACCGCCATGACAAGCGTGGAAACGATGTTAAAACAGGCAACGCCGATAACCAGCACCATCGCCAGATACATGATGGCGCGAATCATTTGAATATCGCGATACATATAGCCGTAGGTGCCAATCCAGCTTTTGATATAGACGTAAGCGTTGGTAACTTCGCCGGCATCGCGCACAAGCTTATTGGCATTGAAGACGTCATTGACCTTGATAGCGATACCGGTAACGCTATCGCCCATATCCAGATAGCTCTGCGCATCAGCCATTGGCACCATTGCCAGGCTGTGGTCAAGCTGACCACTTAGAGCCAGGATTCCAGTGACATGCAGGCGAACACGTTTGGGTTGCAGAAGTTTAGTGCCACCATCACTGTTCGGAATCATGATGGAGACCCAGTCGCCCTGCTTCACCTTCAGCGCATCGGCAACACCTTTACCAATAATGATTTGCTGCTGACCCGCTTTAAAGTCCTTCCAGCCATTGTTCTGCACATATTCAGGCAACGCGCTCAGGTGAGTTTCCTGTTCTGGATCGACGCCTTTTACCACGATGGCGCGCAGGTTAGCACCGCTTTCCACCAGGCCAGTGAAGTTGATGTATGGTGCGGCAGCGATGATGCCTTTAACCTTCTCGACACGTTGCAACACACCTTTCCAGTCGTGGAATGGCTGATTAACCGGCTCGATTTCACCATGTGGCACAACCGCAAGCACGCGATTATTCAGCTCGCGCTCGAAACCGTTCATCGCACTCAAACCCACAATCAGGACCGCTACACCCAATGCGATACCTAACGTGGAAATAATTGAGATAAGAGACACCATGCCGCTGCGACGACGCCCGCGGCTAAAACGTAAACCAATCAGCAGTGACAGTGGCGAAGCCATTAATCGGCTCCCATCAAAGTCAGCTCATGAGTCAGCCGACCATCTTGCATTTCTAACTGGCGAGACATGCGTTTGGCCAGTTTGAGGTCGTGAGTCACCACCAAAAATGCGGTTCCCTGACGCACATTCAGCTCGCCAAGCAGTTCGAAAATGCTATCTGCATTACGTGCATCGAGGTTCCCGGTCGGTTCATCGGCCAACACAAGGCGCGGGTTATTTACCAGCGCACGAGCTATCGCCACACGCTGGCGTTCGCCACCGGACAACTCTGACGGACGGTGATTACTGCGGTGATCAAGCCCTACCGCTTTTAGCATATCCAGCGCACGTTGCTTTGTTTCATCGGTATTCTTTTTGCCGATGAGCAGTGGCATGGCGACGTTTTCCATCGCGGTAAAATCAGGCAGCAAATGGTGGAACTGATAAATAAACCCCAGCTCCCGGTTGCGCAGCTCGGCTTTCGCAGAAGAGGACATTGAGCTCATTGCTTTGCCGTTAAAAATGACATCGCCTGACGTTGGCGTATCCAGGCCACCCAATAGGTGCAGCAAGGTACTTTTACCAGAACCGGAGCTGCCGACAATCGCCATTAACTCGCCTGTGTTGATGCTGAAGCTGACATCATGCAACACGTCCGTTTGCACTTTGCCTTCCTGATAGCGTTTGCACAGTTTGTCACACTGCAACAGGACAGAATTACTCATAACGTAAAGCCTCAGCGGGAAGTGTCGCGGCGGCACGCCACGATGGATAAAGCGTGGATAACAAAGCGACAGCCATAGCAATAATCGCAATCACAATAACTTGTACAGGGTCGATAGCGACCGGCAGCGCAGCACCATCGAGCAACGCGCCAATAATCGGCATCAAGTTGTTCAACTGGCTGGCAAGTAGCGCGCCTAACAGCGCACCGAGCAGCGCACCAATAACTCCCGCACTCGCCCCCTGCACCATAAACACTGCCATGATTTGGCGACGCGTCAGCCCCTGAGTCTGGAGAATGGCAACTTCGCCTTGTTTCTCCATCACCAGCAAACCGAGCGAGGTAATGATGTTAAATGCAGCAACGGCCACAATCAGGCTCAGCAGCAGCCCCATCATATTTTTTTCCATGCGCACAGCCTGGAACAGCTCACCTTTACGCTCGCGCCAGTCTTTCCACTCGGTACCCGCAGGCAAGGTTTGTTGGCTCAGGACATCCACCTTGAGTGGTTCAGCCAGCCATAAGCGCCAGCCGGTAATATTACCTAACGGATAACGCATCAGGCGTGATGCATCTTGCTGGTTCACCAGCATTTGATAACCATCGACTTCGCTATTAGCCGCGAAGGTACCAATCACATTAAACAAACGCTGACTTGGCAAACGACCCATAGGCGTAAACTGACTGGCAGAAGGCACCATTACACGGATGCTATCGCCACGCTTAATGCCCAATTGCCCGGCAAGTTGTTCACCAAGAATAATGTTGTACTGCCCAGCGACCAGGTCTGTTTGCTTCACGTTGACCAGGAACGGCGAAAGCGGATCTTTTTCTTCCGGGTTAACCCCTAGCATGACACCCACTGCAACGCTGCGCGCACTCTGCAGTACTACGTCACCCGTAGTAATCGGTGCAATGCGCGTAACACCTTCGAGTTTTAGGTCTTTCGCAGGAAGTGTTTCGGGGTTAATAGAGCCGCTGGTTGAGGTGATTACAGCTTGTGGCATCAAGCCAAGAATGTTGTTTTGCAGCTCACGTTCAAAGCCGTTCATCACGGAAAGCACCGTGACCAGCGCCATTACGCCAAGCGTAATGCCAATAGTCGACAGCCAGGAGACGAAGCGACCGAAGCGGTCAGCTGCTCGCCCACGCATGTAGCGCAGGCCTATAAATAACGCGACAGGTTGATACATGTATTCCGTCTTGTGGCAGTTGCGGATGCAAAGTTGGCAAGAAGTATATAAGCGATACCGCATCAAGTAAATGAAACGTAACGTTTTTTTGATATTTCAGAACATGTGAAATACCAATTAAATCAAACTCATAACATCTTGTTTTCGCTGTAAAGCCGCATCAATTCGGTTATTAATTAATCATGCGGAATTTCTG
This sequence comes from Buttiauxella gaviniae ATCC 51604, assembly GCF_001654835.1. Classification (GTDB taxonomy): domain Bacteria; phylum Pseudomonadota; class Gammaproteobacteria; order Enterobacterales; family Enterobacteriaceae; genus Buttiauxella; species Buttiauxella gaviniae. The sequence continues at coordinate 151,820 of NZ_LXEP01000032.1, read as the reverse complement.
AAATGTGCCTGATTCTTACAAAAACAGACAAATCAGGTAAAAAATTGCCCGGCGATCTTCCACCCTGAAAGCAAATACCGGCCAACAGAAGATTAAGCCCGCGCATGAAAAATAAACAACTGTGGATCAACCATATCAAGGGGCTATGTATCTGCCTTGTCGTTATCTATCACTCGGTGATCACCTTTTACCCGCATTTGACGCAACTTGAAGCTGGTCTGCCTGAATACATTGCGAAAAGCTGGATCTACCTGAATCTCTATCTGGCACCTTTTCGTATGCCAGTGTTCTTCTTTATTTCTGGCTTTTTAATCACCCGCTATATCGAGTCGGTGAAATGGCGTGACTGCGTGGATAAGCGCATCTGGAATATTTTCTATGTCCTGGTGCTGTGGGGTGTTTTGCAATGGTTGGGAATTTCGCTTATCAATCAGTGGCTAGCCCCCGACCTGGTACGTAACCCCACGTCTAATGCCGCGTACTCGGAAACCCTGTTGCAATTTGCCACCAGCATGGCAAAAGCCAGCACCAGTCTTTGGTATCTCTATGCGCTAATAATCTATTTCGCGATATTCAAAAGTCTGCGTCGCTATAAAGTTCCGGTAATCATCATGCTGCTTGGAGTAAACGTGGCAATCAGCTTTATGCCGTTGCCGTGGTGGGGCATGAACAGCGTGGTGCGCAATATGTGTTATTACGGTTTGGGCGCATGGTTTGGCCCACAATTGATGACGTGGATGAAAACGACCCATTTCCGCCAACATCCGCTGCTTTGTACTGCAGGCGCTCTGCTCTCCGTAGCGCTGTATCTGGTGAATGTCCCAGTAGTGATTTCCGTGGTGTCGATTTTTGTCATCATGAAGCTGTTTTACATTCTGGATAGTTGGCGCGAGAGCCGTTCCGATGCATTTCTGAATATCGTTGGTTCTAACACCATTGCCATTTACACCACCCACCGCATCATCATCGAAGCGTTGAGTTTGTTTATGATCGGGCAAATTAATGCAGACAGAATCTCCGATAACCTGCTGATCGCCGTTTTACTGGTTTATCCGTTTGTCAGCCTGGCAACGTGCACTCTAATAGGTTTGGGATTCAGGAAATTATCGCGTGCGCTATTGGGCGATATGCTTTTTACCCCTCCCACCAAAATGGTGTTCGCGACTGACATCCGCTAAACGTTCTTTCTCAGGAGGCGTTGCGATTGGGTTGCTAATACAAAACGATCGCGGATAATAAACAACATTGTTTTCGAGTGCTTATCAATACCCTGCAGCTTGATAGATGAAGGGTAAACACGGCGCAACCTGAGAGATGCTGACGTCCACCATGTCTGAAAATTATCGCTATTCCTTACCTGTTAAAGCTGGCGATCAGCGCCAGCTTGGAGAACTCACCGGTTCAGCTTGTGCGACCGAAGTTGCCGAGATCGTCGAGCGCCATAGTGGGCCGGTGGTGCTGATTGCTCCTGATATGCAGAATGCTCTACGCCTGCATGACGAAATTAGCCAGTTTACGGAAAGCCTGGTGGTGAATCTTGCTGACTGGGAAACGCTGCCGTACGACAGTTTTTCACCGCATCAGGAAATCATCTCTTCGCGTTTATCCACGCTGTATCAATTGCCAACCATGCAGCGCGGCGTACTGATATTGCCAGTCAACACTTTGATGCAACGCGTCTGCCCGCATAGTTATTTGCATGGCCACGCGCTGGTGATGAAAAAAGGTCAACGTTTATCGCGTGATAACCTGCGTAGCCAATTAGAACAGGCAGGTTATCGCAGCGTTGATCAAGTTATGGAACACGGTGAATTTGCTACCCGTGGCGCATTACTAGATTTGTACCCGATGGGCAGTGAGCAGCCTTATCGCATCGACTTTTTTGATGATGAAATCGACAGCCTGCGTGTGTTTGATGTCGATACTCAGCGCACACTTCAGGAAGTTGATGCCATCAACTTACTCCCCGCTCACGAATTCCCGACCGATAAAACGGCTATTGAATTGTTCCGTAGCCAGTGGCGCGACAAGTTTGACGTGAAGCGCGAACCTGAACATATCTATCAGCAAGTCAGTAAAGGCATGCTGCCGGCCGGGATTGAATACTGGCAGCCGTTATTCTTTAGCGAACCATTACCGCCGCTGTTCAGCTATTTCCCAAAAAATACCTTGCTGATAAACACCGGCGATATTGAAACCAGCGCCGAGCGCTTCTGGCAGGATACGTTCGCCCGCTTCGAAAACCGTGGTGTTGATCCAATGCGCCCTCTGCTGCCACCAGAAAGTCTGTGGCTGCGCGTGGATGAACTCTTCAGTGAGCTAAAAGCCTGGCCGCGAATCCAGTTAAAAACCGAATCTCTGGCCGACAAAGCCGCGTTTACCAATCTGGGTTATCGCGTATTACCCGACCTTTCGGTTCAGGCGCAACAGAAAGCACCGCTCGATAATTTGCGTAAATTCCTTGAGTCTTTCGCCGGCCCGGTAGTGTTTTCCGTAGAAAGTGAAGGCCGCCGCGAAGCGTTGGGCGAGCTATTGTCACGCATTAAAGTGGCGCCAAAACGCATCTATCGTCTTGATGACGCGGTAGATAAAGGCCGATACCTGATGTTGGGTTCGAGCGAACACGGCTTTATCGACACCCTGCGTAACCGGGCATTAATTTGCGAAAGCGACTTGTTGGGCGAGCGCGTTAGTCGTCGACGTCAGGACAGCCGTCGCACCATTAACCCAGATACCCTGATTCGTAACCTCGCAGAGCTGCGTACCGGGCAACCGGTCGTGCATCTTGAACATGGCGTTGGGCGTTATGCCGGTTTAACCACCCTGGAAGCGGGCGGCATCACCGCTGAATATTTGATGCTGACCTATCATGGCGATGCAAAACTGTACGTGCCGGTTTCGTCTCTCCATTTGATTAGCCGCTATGCGGGCGGTGCCGAAGAAAACGCGCCACTGCATAAACTCGGCAGCGATGCGTGGTCCCGTGCACGCCAGAAAGCGGCAGAAAAAGTGCGAGATGTTGCTGCTGAATTGCTGGATATTTACGCGCAACGCGCAGCCAAAGAGGGCTTTGCCTTTAAGCATGACCGCGAGCAGTATCAGTTGTTCTGCGACGCCTTCCCATTTGAAACTACGCCGGATCAGGCACAAGCCATTAACGCGGTATTAAGCGATATGTGCCGGCCGCTGGCGATGGACCGGCTGGTATGTGGTGACGTGGGCTTTGGTAAAACCGAAGTTGCGATGCGCGCCGCATTCCTTGCGGTTGAAAACCACAAACAAGTTGCGGTGCTGGTGCCAACCACCCTGCTTGCGCAGCAGCACCTGGATAACTTCCGCGACCGTTTCGCCAACTGGCCAGTGCGCATCGAAATGCTGTCACGTTTCCGTACGGCTAAAGAGCAGGCGCAAATTCTCGAAGAAGCACGAGAAGGGAAAGTCGATATTCTGATCGGTACGCATAAGCTATTACAGAATGACGTGAAGATGAAAGATCTCGGCCTGCTGATTGTCGACGAAGAACACCGCTTCGGCGTGCGTCATAAAGAGCGCATTAAAGCCATGCGTGCCGATGTCGATATCCTGACGCTAACTGCCACACCAATTCCACGTACGCTGAATATGGCAATGAGCGGAATGCGCGATTTGTCGATTATCGCAACGCCTCCGGCACGCCGAATGGCAGTTAAAACATTCGTTCGCGAGTACGACAGCCTGGTGGTTCGCGAAGCAATCTTGCGTGAAGTGCTGCGTGGTGGCCAGGTCTACTATCTCTATAACGATGTAGAAAACATTCAGAAAGCAGCCGATCGCCTCGCCGAGCTTGTACCGGAAGCGCGTATTACTATCGGCCATGGCCAAATGCGTGAGCGTGAGCTGGAACGAGTGATGAACGACTTCCACCACCAGCGTTTTAACGTGCTGGTGTGTACCACGATCATCGAAACGGGTATCGATATTCCGACTGCCAATACCATTATTATTGAACGTGCAGACCATTTCGGCCTTGCACAGTTACACCAGTTGCGTGGCCGCGTGGGGCGTTCGCATCACCAGGCTTATGCATGGCTTCTGACGCCACATCCGAAAGCAATGACCACCGATGCGCAGAAACGCCTGGAAGCTATTGCGTCGTTAGAAGACCTGGGTGCGGGCTTTGCGCTGGCGACTCACGATCTTGAAATTCGCGGTGCGGGTGAATTACTTGGTGAAGGCCAGAGTGGTTCGATGGAAACTATCGGTTTCTCGCTGTACATGGAGATGCTGGAAAACGCCGTCGATGCGCTCAAAGAGGGCCGCGAGCCGTCGCTTGAAGATTTGACCAGTAGCCAAACCGAAGTTGAACTGCGTATGCCCGCGTTGTTACCAGATGATTTCATCCCGGACGTCAACACCCGCCTGTCGTTCTATAAACGCATTGCCAGTGCCAAAACGGCACATGAGCTTGATGAATTAAAAGTGGAATTGATTGACCGCTTTGGCCTGCTGCCGGATGCCGCTCGCAATCTGCTGGATATTGCGGCATTGCGTCAGCAGGCGCAAAAACTTGGCGTGCGTAAGATTGAAGGTCATGACAAAGGTGGTGTGATTGAGTTTGCTGAGAAAAACCACGTTAACCCAGTTTGGTTGATTGGTTTGCTGCAAAAACAGCCGCAACATTACCGTCTGGATGGGCCAACGCGACTCAAATTTATTGAAGACCTCGCAGATCGTAAAGCGCGTATGGAATGGGTACGTAACTTTATGCATCAGTTGGCGCAGAACGCTATAGCGTAGTTCTCATGGTGGCGGGTGGCGCATGCGCTTACCCGTCCTCCTCCATTTCATCGTAACATTTACACATCCTTTCAATCCGCCAGGATTTCCCGACATCTCCCCCTGCCATAATCATCGATTAACTTTTTTATAACATTAACCATAATACTTATAGGGTTTATCGTGATTACCTCTTTGAGCGTTTTATCATCTCGCAAGGCACGCGCTATGCGGTGGCTGGCGTCGATTATGCTGGTTAGCGCAGCACTCACCGCTTTTAACGCGAATGCCAACTCTTATCCTCTACCAGCAGAAGGCAGCCGTCTTATCGGTCAGAATTTTTTCCATGAGGTAAAAGATGACGGTGGTTCACTTGAGGCTATCGCCAAAAAATACAATGTGGGCTTCCTTGCTTTATTACAGGCCAACCCTGGCGTCGATCCCTATGTTCCCCGTGCGGGCAGTGTTTTGACCATTCCACGTCAGATGATACTGCCGGATGCCCCACGTGAAGGGCTGGTTCTCAATCTTGCCGAGCTACGCGTTTACTATTATCCCAAAGGAAAGAACAGCGTGACGGTTTACCCGATTGGTATCGGCCAGCTTGGTGGTGATACGGTAACGCCAACGATGGTGACCAGTGTTTCAGATAAACGGGCCAATCCAACCTGGACCCCAACCGCAAATATTCGCGCTCGTTACCTGGCAAATGGCATCAAGCTGCCAGCTGTTGTTCCTGCCGGGCCTGAGAACCCAATGGGCCATCATGCGATTCGTCTCGCAGCCTTTGGCGGAGTTTATCTACTGCACGGAACTAACGCAGATTTCGGCATCGGCATGCGTGTCAGCTCAGGCTGTATTCGTCTGCGTGATGGCGATATCAAAGCGCTGTACAAAGATATGCCTGTCGGAACGCCAGTTCGCATTATTAATACCGCGATTAAAACGTCCATCGAGCCAGATGGCAGACGTTTAGTTGAGGTGCATCAGCCACTGTCGAAAAATATTAATGATGATCCTCAAGTGCTGCCGATTACGCTGACTGAACAAATGAAACAGTTCCAGGCCGCCCCTGAAACTGACGCGACAGTTATGGAACAGGCGATGCTGCACCGCTCTGGCATGCCAATTGAAGTCAACGCGCATACTGTAGCGACCAACGAAATCTGATTATCGCGCTAGTTCGGATAGAAAAAAGGCCCTGTTTTTCAACAGGGCCTTTTTTATTGAATGGGCGCGACCAACACCGCTGCAACTTGAAGTATGAAGGGTATGCTTATTTATAAATTACCGCAGTACCGTGCAAAGTGTTCGGGCCGGTAACTGAAGTAATACGGAATGAGCTGGCACCCATTTGTTCGGCTTTCTCAGCCAGTTGATCTTCCAGCGAACCCAGGTTTGTCCCAGCTGTTGCGGTGATTGTGCCGACTTTCTGTTGACCGGTTGGCGTTGCCTGCACTTCAACAGCGGCAAAGCTTGCGAAAGAGAGTGAACTAAGAACAGCAGCAGCGATAAGAGTTTTTACGTTTTTCATGTTATTTACCTTGAGCAGATGATTTAGTAGGCCGTTAAGTTCTTTACTTAACGATCGATAACTAAATCATAGATGTGATCTGCATCACGCGTCAAACTATTTTTATAACGCTCGTTAATTATTTTATAAACGCACTATTTTTCATAAGCATAGGATTAAATTATTTTTAATAATCAACCTCTGGCTTACGCGTGTTATTATTTTTATAATGATCGTTCACTAAACAGACAAAGGTTAAACGGTTCCCATGTCCACTGACACTAGTTGCATTAAAAAAAGCCGTGGCCGACCGAAGGTGTTTGATAGGGAAGCTGCACTTGACAAGGCCATGGCTTTGTTCTGGAAACACGGCTACGAAGCCACTTCTATGGCACATTTAGTTGAAGCAACAGGTGCAAAAGCGCCAACGCTTTATGCAGAGTTCACCAACAAAGAAGGTATGTTCAAGGCAGTATTAGATCGCTATATCGCACGAGTAACGCAGCAGCGTGAGGCTTGCCTTTATTGCGAAGATCGTACTCTGGAACAGACCCTGGAAGATTATCTCTCTTTGCTGGCAGAGATGTTTACTGACAAAGAGACACCATCAGGCTGCTTTATGATATGTACCTCTGCGGTGTTGGCCGTCTCTTCGGAAGATATCTCCGCGATGATAAAAATGCGTCAGTCGATGCAGGAAGCGACTCTGGTTCACTTCCTGGAGCAGCGACAGCAAAAAGGTGAAATTCCGGCAACCACAAGCGTACGCAATCTGGCGAAATATCTCTGTTGTATCATTCAGGGGATGTCGATCAGCGCAATCGAAAATGCCAGCTATGAAGAGCTGATGCAGATCGTGAAAACCACACTACGATTGTTACCGGAACTAAAGAAAAACTAACCATGGGCGGCTTTACCGCCCTTTTTGTATTAACGCTCTCGCCCTTTGCTCCAGTAGGCCATAAAGTTGATGGCGTCATGGCTCACACCGCATTCTCCAATTAAGTAACGGCGCAGCATTTTCACAACCGATGATTCCGCCGCAACCCAGCCGTAAAAAGCGTTACTGGCCGTTGTGGCTTTATCCCACAACAGTTCACCTTCAGCCTCTTCATTAACTGTTTCTGTGATCCCCGCAGCTTTAGGGAGTTGGGCACATTCACTTACCGCCTTGAGTAAGCACTCCCCATGCCTTGCGTTGACAGCCTTTCGCGGCAACCAATGAATTTTCGCAAAACCAAATTCACTTAAATCCACGCAATCCCCCTGCTCCGGGACTTCAAAAAACGCCTGAATTTTTGGAGGATTTTGCAGTTTCGATAGCAGTTCAAGTATGCCTCGCGCCGCAGGCAATGCAGTTTCATCCGCAACAATTAATCCCTGGCGCAAATCCGCAGGTGGCGTCCATTCATAACCGCCGCTGTCTGCCGGGTAATCGGCATTCGGCGCGACAATTTGTATTTTATCACCGGATTGCGAGCTAATTGCCCATGCGGAGGCAGGCCCTTCCGTGCCGTGACTGACGAATTCAACAGTCACCTGCTGACGCTCGCAGTCAACGTGCCGCAAGGTATAAGTGCGCACAATCGGCCGCTTTTCTTTGGGTAATTCTTGCAACAACGAATACCACTGCCCATGTTCTGGCAAGTTCGGAATTGAGCCATCTTCAGACGGGAACAACATTTTGATTCGCTGGTCGGGCGAATCACATTTCATGTTTGCCACATCCGGACCGCCAAATACCAGACTCAACAGCGAAGGTGAAACGTGTGATTTATGCATTAGCTGCACATTAAACAATCTGTAGCTTTGTACCTCTGCCATTTCAGCTCCTTTGCCTTGTCTTGCCATCGCCAAAAAAATTACCCACAGAAATCATATGATTATTCATAAGATTAATTTGAGAAATACTATCAATTGAGATTGATAATGAGAACCGTTATCGGCAGAATTCAGCTCGTTCTTATTTCAAAACATTTTAAAATGTTAATATTTTCCCATCCAAGGAATGATGATGATGCATAAAAACGCACGCTGGGTGCTTAACCCGTTGCTTCTGGCGATGATGGCTCCGGCTTTCGCGCAGCAAACTTCCGAAGAAAATATTCTGGTTTCTGCGAACCGTATGCATCGTACGGTGGCTGAAATGGCGCAGACCACTTGGATTATTGAAGGCACCGAGCTTGAGCAACAGATTCAGGGAGGCAAGGAGCTGAAAGACGCACTTGCACAGTTAATTCCCGGTCTGGATGTCAGTAGCCAAAGCCGTACCAACTACGGCATGAACATGCGCGGCCGTTCTATCGTGGTTTTAGTGGATGGCGTTCGTCTGAACTCTTCACGTACCGATAGCCGTCAGCTCGACTCTATTGACCCTTTCAACATTGAACACATCGAAGTTATCTCTGGCGCAACTTCGCTGTATGGCGGTGGTAGTACTGGCGGTCTGATTAATATCGTGACGAAAAAGGGCCAGCCTGACACTCAGGCCGAATTTGAAACCGGGATTAAGTCTGGTTTTAACAGCAGTAAAGATCATGATGAACGTGTCGCCAGCTCCATTTCTGGCGGTAACGATAATGCCTCTGGCCGTTTATCTGTGGCTTATCAGAAATTTGGTGGCTGGTTTGATGGCAATGGCGACCAGACTTTGCTCGATAACACGCAAACCGGTTTACAGTATTCCGACCGTCTGGATGTCATGGGTACCGGCACGATAAATATTGATGAAACCCAGCAACTGCAGGTGGTGACTCAATATTATAAAAGCCAGGGAGACGGTGATTACGGGCTGAATCTGGGTGAAAATTTCTCCGCAGTGACCGGTAATGGCAAAGCGTTTGTCAGTGACAATCTTAATTCTGACCGCATTCCTGGTACCGAGCGCCATCTGATTAGCCTGCAATACTCCAACAGCGACTTCCTCGGCCAGGAAGTGGTTGGGCAGATTTACTATCGTGATGAGTCTCTGACCTTCTATCCTTTCCCGACGCTCACGCGTGGAGCCGTAACCAGTTTCTCGGCCTCCCAGCAGGATACCGATCAGTACGGGGCGAAACTGGCTCTTACCAGCCAACCGCTGGATGGCTGGCAGATTACCTATGGCGTCGATGCCGATCACGAGAGCTTTACCTCGAACCAAATGTTCTTTGATCTCGCAAAAGCCAATGCTTCAGGTGGTCTGAATAATCAGAGCATTTACACCACTGGCCGCTATCCAGGTTACACCATCACTAACCTCGCTCCGTTCCTGCAAAGCAGTTATGACATCAACGATCTGTTTACCCTGAGCGGCGGCGTGCGTTACCAATGGACTGAGAACAAAGTCGATGATTTTGTTGGCTTTACTCAGCAACAAGGTATTGCAAACGGTATCGCTCAGTCTGCGGACGCAATCCCTGGCGGCAGCACGGATTACGACAACGCGTTATTCAATGCTGGTCTGTTAATGCATATTACTGACCGCCAGCAAGCGTGGTTTAACTTCTCACAAGGTGTAGAGCTTCCTGATCCAGGCAAATACTACGGTAATGGCACTTACCGACTGGTGAATGGCCATTACCAACTGGTAAATAGCGTGAACGTCGGGCAGTCAAAACTTCAGGGGATCAAAGTCGATTCTTATGAGTTGGGTTGGCGTTATACCGGTGATAGCCTGCGCAGCCAAATTGCGGCGTACTACTCGTTGTCTGACAAGTCGATCTCCATCAACCGCGCAGATATGACCATCAATGTGGAAGATGACAAGCGTCGTATTTACGGTGTTGAAGGTGCTGTGGATTACTTTATTCCAGACTCGAACTGGAGCACCGGCTTTAACTTTAACGTGCTTAAGTCCGAAACTAAAGTGGATGGCAAATGGCAGAAATGGGACGTGATTTACGCAAGCCCTTCAAAAGCCACCGCGTATGTTGGCTGGGCACCAGACCCGTGGAGCCTGCGAGTTCAAAGCCAGCAGACCTTTGATTTAACCGATGCCAGCGACAATAAGATTAATGGTTATAACACCGTCGACTTTATTGGAAGCTACGCTCTACCACTAGGCAAGCTGAGCTTCAACATCGAAAACCTGCTTGATAAAGACTACACCACCGTGTGGGGCCAGCGCGCACCATTGCTTTACAGTCCAACGTACGGCAGCCCTTCGCTGTACGAATATAAAGGGCGTGGGCGCACTTACGGTGTGAATTACTCCCTGCAATTCTAAATTGATCACAGCAGGCTGGCTAAAAACCAGCCTGCTTTTTTACTCTCATACACAAAATCCTTCTCGACCAAAACCCAGTAGTCATTTAAAACATAGGGACTCTAATGATAGGTACGGCTTATATTTGGTAGGATTAGCTTATGTTGGCAGGTTTAATCGGTTTAGGTTCAGTCATCGAAACAGCATATCTCCCGGCGCTACGCCGCATCTCTACTCCCTTGCTCAAATGTTACGGTTATGACGCTGACCCGGCGCGTGAGATTGACGGCATTACCCGTTGTGATTCCCTGGATGCACTTTTAGCAATGCCGCTCGACGTGGTGCTTATCACGACATCGTCTCTTCATCACCTTCCCGTTCTTGAGCGAGTCTTGCAAAGTGATGTGCCTGCGATTGTGGTAGAAAAACCGGTTGCTGCCACACTTGCACAACTTGAGACACTTAAAACACTGCTCGCGCAACCACAAAATGCCGTGCGTGTTCTGGCTTTGGATCACTGGATGATTCGTACTCAAGCCTGTAATCACATTCACAACATCAATGAGATAAAGTGCATCGAAGGTTTTTTAATGGAGCCAAGTGGTTTTAATGCCGCAGGTGAGCCGATTGCCCTGAACTTTGCAACGGGTGAAGCGGACACCCGCCAGTTGCGTCATCCTGACGGTGTAATTGTCGATATCGGTACTCATACTCTCGCCATGATGCGTGAAACTGTCCATCAGTTAGGTGGCAATGACCAGCTCACCGTGGAACTCAGTTACGCACGCGACCACCTGGGGAATGCAATTGCGGCGGGTGACTTCACTACCGCGGAAGGTGAAGCGCTGTTAACCGGAACGATGAGCGGCATTCCCTTTACGCTCCATCTCAATAAATATGCCGGGCCTGCTGGCGGCCAAAAAGGGATGCGAATTCATCTTCATAACGGGCAAATTATCAATATCGATCGTCAAGGTTTGAATGAGGTAGTTGAACGGATTTCTGAACAGGGAACCGAGTGCAGCACCTTGGCGGGGCCGCTTTACGACCGTTGTTTACATGATGTTGTCTTTGGCGAGCAAAGGTTGTTCTTGCGCACACCTGAAGAAATACCAGCCTACACTCAGCGCCGGATAGCAGAAGTTACTGCCTTGCTGGAGTTGCAACAGCAGTTACGCGGCCCACATTGATGGGATTTTCACGGCACAAAATAACAACTTTATGGATTGCCAGAGAACGGCCATTTGTTTGTGGAAAATATTTGACTGATCGTTCCATAATCAATACTATGCCGCTTCAACTCATTTCGAGTCACCCTTCCCTATGAGTGTCGAAAAACCAACTTATCCTGGTCGTCCAAGAACGTTCGAAGACAAGGATGTCATTGATGCCGCTGTAGCTGTTTTTAGTACTCATGGTTACGCGGGCACCTCTGCGCAAGATTTATGCAATGGCACCGGATTAGGGCGGGGAAGCTTATATAATGCCTTTGGTAGCAAGCAGGCTCTGTATGAGCAAGCTTTGTTGCGTAGCCATGAGCAAACAATGTCGGCACAGCTAGCAATTCTTACACAATCTGGTCCGGTGAAAGAACGATTACATACCCTTCTGCTCTGGGGTATTACCGAAGATCTCTCGCAACCAGAACAACATGATGCAATGGTCCTTTTTTCTGCTCTGGAGCAAGGCAGTAAAGACGGAACAGTTGCCAACCTGAACAGGGAATATCGCCAGCGTTTAGAACAAACTTTGGTATTGGTATTTTCCGAGGGTCAACAGAATGGTGAACTAAGCAATAAAGCTTCAGCTATAGAAATGGCAAGAGGTTTTATGGCGGGTTACTATGGTTTACGTGTTCTAAGCAAAAATATTTCAGATAGAAAAACCCTCGAAGATGTCGTCGTTGGCCTGTTAATCAACTTGTAATTTCCATCTAAAAATCTCATCTATTTTTGCCTTTCATTTTGTAACGATCATTCCAATACATGGAGAAAATTAAAAATTATGCCGTTAGTTGTTTATATTTTAGGGTTGGCTATTTTTTCGCTTGGCACTGCTGAATTAATGGTAGCGGGTATGATGTCTACCCTATCAGACGCATTCGATATTACGGTGGGTGAAGTCGGGCATCTCATCTCTTATTATGCTTTTGGCGTGATGTTGGGCGGCCCAGTATTAACCTATGTTTTTCTAAAATTTAAAGCTCCCTATAGAACAACATTATTATGGCTATTAGGGCTGTATGTTATTGTTCAAGGATTTAGTGCGTTTGTCTCGGATTACAATGTTCTGGTCGCAATCCGAATTGTGACGGGTATTTTGTGCGCGGGTTGTTTGAGTCTGTCTTTAGCAACAAGCATGGCACTCGTGCCTGTGGAGAGTCGTCCACGCGCGGCTTCAATCGTCATCGCTGGCTTTATGGTATCTAACGTTTTTGGTGTCCCGCTTGCGACTATCATCGATCAGCAATGGGGCTGGCGAATGAGCTTTGGATTGGTCGCCATTCTTGTCTTCATATGCCTGTGCGCATTAGTGCGTCTATTACCGCCTATGGCTGGCGGTAGTGCCATCAAAATGGCTGAAGAAATAAAAGCATTCAAAAACAAAGCTTACTGGAAAGCCTGTGCTACAAGCTGCTTAATTTTAGGTGCCAGTTTTGCCGCCTTTAGTTATTTCGTACCCGTATTGGTTGATGTAGCTGATTTTAATATGCAGACAGTCCCCTTTATTTTGATGCTCTATGGCCTGGCGAACATTGTGGGTAATATGATAACCGGAAGGCTGGCATATCGTCATAGCTTAGCCATTATGGTTGTCGGGTTAATTGTTCTAATCATTTCATTATTAGGCATGGCCTTATTTACACAATATCAATCGATCGCAATTCTGGCAGTCATATTTATCGGTTTATCTGGCGTTCCTATGAATCCAGCAATGATGGCACGTATTGTTAGTGTGGCTCATCCAGGTCCGATGGTAAATGCGGTTCATACTTCGGTAATTAATATTGGTTTGGGTGGCGGTTCTTATTTAGGTGGAATGGCTATTTCATCCGGGTATGGATTACGATCGGCCTTATGGATTGGTCTGATATTAGCTATTCTGGCTTTATTGTCTGTTTTACCTTATGCACGCCGTGGAAAACAGGGATGGAATTAATCTACTGAATCGTAACTAAAACGCCCGAGTCATCGATGATCCGGGCGTTTAGCGATCAATTTAAAACCGTTAGATTTTGTTTAAAACTAACTGGCCATTGTCATTGAGCGGAATCTGCGTGCCAGGGTCTTTATCCATACGGATTTTGCCCTGCTGATCGCCAATGCGATAAGTTACGTCATAACCGATCATTTTCTCTGATTTGTCATAGACGGTTTTGCATTTCTGCTGGCTAGTGGTGTAGGTGTCGCGGTCTTGCATTGCGCCCTGAGCCTGGTTACCTGCGTAACCACCACCTAATGCACCGGCAACCGTTGCAACATCTTTACCACGCCCACCACCAAACTGATGGCCAATAACACCACCTGCAACAGCTCCCAGCGCAGAACCAAGAATGCGGTTCTCATCCTGGACAGGACGGCGGTGAGTTACCGTTACGTTGCGGCACTCCTGGCGTGGCGTTTTTACTGTTTCCTTAATGGGTGTCGCTGACACTACCTGTGCGTACTGAGGGCCACGGTCAAAAACATTCATGCTGGCAACCGCTGCCACACCCAGTGCTGCGGCCACACCGATACCTATACCCGCTAACATTGATTTATTCACAGGACATCCTCCTGATTGTGCAATTGCTTACAATTTTGCAGCCAAAGGAGGCTTTCCACAAATCAGACAACGGATGAAAAATGCGGATTCATAGGCTGAAACTATATGTTTGAGAGAAATCCTAAGCATGAAATGTTCATTTATGGATTTTTATGCTGCCATGTATAAAAAAACCCGGCTCAAGGCCGGGTTTGAATATCAATCTTAATCGCGATTAGTGCAGTTTCAGGCGCGGACGAATCACGCGGTTAATACTACCCACCAACATCATCAAGCCAGTTTTGAAGTAGCCATGCAGTGCGAACTGGTGCATGCGGTAAAGAGAGATATAGACGAAACGTGCCATACGCCCTTCTACCATCATCGAACCGCGCATCAGGTTACCCATCAGGCTGCCAACAGTTGAAAACTTAGACAGCGACACCAGTGAACCGTGATCCTTATAAACATAGGACTTCAGCGGTTTATCTTTCATCTGCGCCAGAATATTGGTCAGAACCAATGAGGCCATCTGGTGTGCCGCTTGTGCACGTGGAGGCACAAAGCCGCCTTCAGGACGTGCACAGGATGCACAGTCACCAATCGCGAAAATATCAGGGTCGCGGGTGGTTTGCAGCGTAGGCTCAGTCACCAGTTGGTTGATACGGTTAGTCTCAAGACCACCGATATCTTTCATAAAGTCTGGTGCTTTGATACCTGCAGCCCAAACCATCAGATCTGCTGCGATATATTCGCCATCTTTGGTATTGAGTCCACCAGCATCCGCAGAAGTCACCATGGTTTGCGTCAGAACACGCACGCCAAGTTTAGTCAGCTCGCTGTGAGCCGCTGCTGAAATACGTGGTGGCAGCGCAGGCAGAATGCGTTCACCGGCTTCCACCAGCGTTACATTTAGCGCTTCGTTCGTCAGGCCTTTGTAGCCGTAGCTGTGCAGCTGTTTCACCGCATTGTGCAGTTCCGCAGACAGCTCAACACCGGTAGCCCCGCCACCAACGATAGCAATATTCACTTTGCCGCTGGCACCCAGATTTGCAGAATACTTGAGGAACAGATTCAGCATTTCGGAGTGGAAACGACGCGCCTGATGCGGGTTATCGAGGAAGATACAGTTATCTTTCACACCCGGCGTGTTGAAGTCGTTGGAAGTACTACCCAGCGCCATCACCAGCGTGTCGTAAGGGATTTTGCGTTCAGGAACCAGCAGCTCGCCTTTATCGTCACGCAGTTCTGACAGCGTCAGCGTTTTGCTTTCGCGGTTGATATCAACCACTGAACCAAGCTGGAACTGGAAGTGATGGTTACGGGCATGAGCCAGGTAGCTCAGCGCATCCACACCTTCATCCAGTGAACCGGTTGCGACTTCATGCAACAGCGGTTTCCACAAATGACTATGGTTACGATCGATAAGCGTAACTTTCGCTTTTTTACCACGGCCTAGTTTTTTACCGAGCTGAGTGGCCAGTTCAAGTCCGCCAGCACCACCACCGACAATGACAATCTTTCTTAATGGCGTAGTCAAAGTGACCCCCTTAAAATATTAACCAATTGTTAATTAAAGGTTATGTAAATAGCATTTAATTAACAACAAGTTACCTAAACAAACTCACTAATGTGACCAAAGAATAACATGGATGGTGTATTGGTCATACCAAAATTGATGTGCGTCAAATTTTTATGCCGAAAAGATAAACAAAAAGGGCCAGCACATAGCTGACCCTTTCACTTTTACGTCTTTAAGCCCCGGCTAGCCGAGGGTTTTGAACGCTTTTATACGTTGCAAATGTGGTGAGATATTTTTGAATTTATGGGTCTGTTCCTGATCCCATACGATTTCATAGTAATGATGCAGCAATTCTGCAGCACGGGTGTTATCGAGCGCTTCATCATTACGCGACAAAATCGCCAGGCAACGATCGCGGTTTTTCTCGCGGAAGTTTTGCACACACTTGGTCGAAATATCGCTGTACTCTTCAGGGCGATCGATTTTCCCTTCCATGTTCTCTTGCGGGAACAAATTCGGGTTAAAGATCACCTGACGAATATCGCACAAGAAACCGATACGTTCGGCCCAAAAGCCTCCAAGCCCAACGCCACAAATCAGTGGGCGTTCATCGTCACTGAGTTGCAGCATCTTGTCGACTTCTTTGAGCAGATGCTGCATGTCGTGTTTCGGATGCCGCGTGCTGTAACTGATAAGCCGCACGTCCGGGTCGATAAACTGGAGTTGCAGCACCTTTTCATGGTTACCAGGACTGTTAGAGTCGAAACCGTGTAAATAGATAATCATTGCATCCTCACCACACGAATTCAGGCCTTCTGGCCTGAGGAGTTAAAGACCCGCCTTGTGGGCTTGCCACTGCTCATGCAGCGCCTCAAGTTGCTGGCTTGCTGCCTTCCAGCGCGCTGATGACCTCAGCTCCTGACGGGTAAATGAACCTTTATGATACAAACCTGTAACACGTTCTGCTTTGACCGGAGACAGGTTATCTAACACGCTCACCGCACCATTACGATTATTGCAGACCAGGATCATATCGCAACCTGCATTCAGTGACGCCTGGCCACGTTCCGCATAGCTGCCCATAATCGCCGCCCCTTCCATCGACAAGTCGTCAGAGAAGATAACGCCGTTAAAACCAAGCTCACCACGTAACACGGTTTTCAGCCAGTGCGGGGAACCACTCGCCGGAAGTGGGTCAACGTCAGTGTAGATAACGTGCGCAGGCATAATGGCATCAAGTTTGTTATCGGTGATAAGCGTACGGAAAATCTGCATATCGTGTTCGCGGATAAGCACTTCATCACGCGGGTCACGCGGCGTTTCTTTGTGCGAATCTGCTGTTACCGCACCATGCCCCGGGAAGTGTTTGCCGGTAGTTTTCATGCCAGCAGCATGCATACCGTCGATAAAGCGTGTCGCCATAGCCAACGCTTTGTGCGGATCTTCATGATATGAACGCTCGCCAATGGCTGCGCTGATATGGCCAATATCCAGCACTGGCGCGAAGCTGATGTCGATATCCATGGCAATCATTTCGCTCGCCATCAACCAGCCCGCTTCCTGAGCCAGTTTGCCGCCCTGCTTAAGCCCATGTAACGCAGCAAATGATTGGGCCGCCGGTAGAAGGGTAAAACCCTCACGGAACCGCTGAACGCGTCCGCCTTCTTGATCAACGGCAACCACCAGACGGTTGCGGGAAGCCTCGCGGATTTGACGCACCAGTTCACGCAGTTGCTCGGGATCGTGATAGTTGCGGGTAAACAGAATCAGCCCACCAACCAGTGGATGTTTTAGTATTTCACGCTCTTCGGCATCCAGCTCAAAGCCTGCCACATCTAACATTACCGGACCCACATCAACCTCTCTTTATCAATTCTAATCCCGCAACTGGCTCCAGGCCTCGTCTGCAAGAGTTATAAATGTTCTATCCTGCGTTTGCGACCAACGACATTCATACCAGGATGCCATCAGCATAATGACCCAAGGTTGCCAACACGCGACCTGTCGGGCTAACGCTTCTGGCGGAATATGACTTAACTGCGCGTAAGCATGAACTAACTGCTCACTATCAACGTTACTAGCCAGCGCGATTGCCGCCAACTCCAGCACCACATCCCCATCACCGGCATATTCCCAGTCGATAAGCTTGATACCGTCTGGCTGATTTACCAGGTTTCCGGCATGAACATCCATATGCAGTGGTGCCAGACGCAGTGGCTTAGGTTCACCCTGCCGCTTCATTTGTTTCAGCAACCGCAACCAGAGCAAACTTCTTCGTTGTGATGCGGCGTTTTGCCAATAATGCTCAAGCAATGGCAACAGACTGATTCGCCAGCCAAAACAGTGTTGACGATGCAAATCATACAGCAACGAAGTGAGCGTTTGCAGTGAGGGGAGTTCCGATTTCACCTCCCCATTCAGCCATTCAACGATAAGCCAGCCTTCTGCCAGACAAACGGGCCGAGGCCCTATTCCGGTAGGAAGGTGTCTCAGTGCCCGATATTGTCTACTGAGAGAAACCCCAGGCATTTGCGCTGCAAGCTGATGCCGCGCAACATACTCTTGCCCACCAAGGTTGAAATGCAGGCTGCCGCCGCTTAATCCCTGAAGATGAGAAAAGCAACCGGCGGCCTGAGCCGCCGGAAGATATTTCTCAATCACACGTTGCAGTGTCGAATTATTGAGTTTGTTGTACAGCACCGCTTCCTGACCAGATAATTTCGCCAGTTTGTACCAACATCAACTGCATTTTCAGCGTCGGTGCATTCACATTACCGCTGGCGTTGCTGTAGAGCACATATTGCGCGCCAACATTACGGGCAATGCCAATCGCTTTACTGCGCGATCCAAGACTGTCTTGCGGTGATAACCCTAATTGCTGTTTCGCCAGCGAAAGCTGCTGTGCTGAAACAAGGGTAAATTTGGCATTGTTCTCCAGCGCACCACGTAGTGCTTCTGTCGCTTTGCCGGTTTGCAGTGAACCATTAGTGTGGTTATTTACGCTGTCCACCAGCAATACGCCACCGGCTGTTACACCTTCGGCCTGAAGCATTTTGCCAACCATTGGCTGCATGGTGCTACCCCAATCGTAACTGCGCACTTTTGGTGTCGCAGGAATGGTTGGTTGTGGCTGTTCAATCGGGCCTGGCTGAGTGGGTACAGTTGGCACTGTTGGAACAGTTGGTTGCGGCTCTACTGGTTGCTGCGGAACAGGTTTTACTTCTTCCACAGGTGCAGGCGCTTCACCACGGTTAATACACCCGGATAAAATCATCGCCGCAGCGAGAATAACCAGATAACGATAGATTCCCTTAATCAAAATTCACCCCTTACAAAGAGAGAGAAAGACGTACTTTACGTGCGTCTGGATAACTGGCTATGGATGACACCGAAACGCTTGATTTCGCTGGTAACGTAATCGTGCGTTGCTGCTCGAGAGGATGAATCTCAAGACCCTTTTCGTCATACCAATAGAAACGATAGTTGATGATGACTGGGTTAGACTGTTCATTATATAGCTGGCTGCGAGAAACAGTGGCGCCCTTGTCAGTTGAAATTTCAGGCTTTTCAGCACTGACTCCCGCCGCCAACACAGATGCCTCCATGACCAGCGTTTGCCCATCATTAACAGGGATAGCAGGTTTGGAGCTACACCCTGCCATGACAATGACGGCCAATAGCATTAAAAGCGGGTTATTTTTCATCAACTTATCCTTTATGCGTCAGCATCGGACCCAGCACGCGACCGCCCAACAGATGCATGTGGATATGATAGACTTCCTGCCCGCCATGACGATTGCAATTCATGATCAGACGATAGCCATCCTCAGCAATCCCTTCTTGCTCAGCAATTTTTGCAGCAACGGTCAACATGCGCCCCAACGCCAGTTCATGCTCAGCGGTGACATCGTTAACTGTTGGGATCAGGATATTAGGGATAATAAGGATGTGGGTAGGTGCCTGCGGCGATATGTCACGGAATGCAGTAACTAACTCATCTTGATAAACGATATCTGCCGGAATTTCGCGGCGAATAATTTTACTGAAAATAGTTTCTTCGGCCATGACGTTACCTTTATTCATTAATTGCTGGCTATTTGCTCGTTTAAGTCGCTGCGCGCACAGGCTTAAAGGCATAACGTAAGAGTATGAGCGAGTTACTCGTGCTCTTTCAACCTTAACCCATTATTTCTTTATCACTCTTTGGGCAACCTGCTTCTCAGATCTTTCGTAAACCCTGCACTTCTCGTGATTAAAACCATATTTCACTTGAGCTGTAACATATGTTTACAGCTTATCAATGAATGAGTATATTTCTCATTTGCATTTTCATTCGTGTGTCACAAATAAAATCGCAAACAATCAATGTACTCTGTGACCGGACTCCTTTGGCACTGAGACACAACCTCCAATAATTCATAAGGGTTTAAGATGTCTTTAACCATTTCTACCAGGGATGGGCAACGCGCACCTGCCAGCGCTATTTCTATGCTGGCATCCTGTATTGCTTTCGCACTCGTTCCTTCAACCGCTTTCTCCGCCACTCAAAATGCAGAAGAAACGCTGGTTGTCGAAAACTCGGTATCTAATACATCCGATGCAGAAGAGAGCGATTACAGTGTTAAAACCACCACCAGCGGTACGAAAATGTTGCTGGTGCCGCGTGATATTCCGCAATCCGTTAGCATCATCAGCGAGCAGCGCATGCAGGACCAGAATCTTGAGTCACTGGGCGATGTCCTGAAAAACACCACGGGTATATCTGAAAGTGTTGCCGACTCCGACCGCAGCAACTTCTACTCGCGTGGTTTTTTAATAGACAACTATATGGTCGATGGCATCCCAACGCTGTTTGAATCGCGCTGGAACCTGGGCGATGCCTTGACCGATACTGCGATGTATCAGCAGATTGAAGTTGTCCGTGGTGCTAATGGCCTGATGACTGGTTCCGGTAACCCTTCAGCCGCCGTCAATATGGTGCGCAAACATGCCGATAGCCGTGAATTCCAGACCAACGTTTCGGCAGAGTATGGGAGCTGGAATAAACAACGCTATGTTGCTGATATGTCTACGCCACTGACCGACAATGGTAATGTTCGCGGCCGCATGGTTGCAGGTTATCAGGATAACGACAGCTGGCTTGACCGCTACAACCAGAAGAAAAAATTCTTCTATGGTGTGCTCGATGCGGATTTGACCGAGGCCACCAGTTTCTCAGTCGGTTATGACTATCAGGAAACCAACGTGAATAGCCCGACCTGGGGCGGTATTCCACGTTGGTACACCGATGGCAGCAAAACTGACCCGGACCGCAGCTACAGCACGGCCCCTGACTGGGCTTACAACGACAAAGAATCGCAGCGTACTTTCGTCACTCTGAAGCAAAAACTGGGCAATGACTGGCAGCTCACGGTTAACGGCACGCACACGGAAATGGACCTCGAGAGTAAGCAACTTTACCTGGATGGACTGGTAGATAAAAACAGCGGCATGATGGTTAGCCCATATGGCGCATCCTACCCATATGTAGGTGGCACGGGTTATAACACCGGTAAGCGCAAAGTGGATGCTCTCGATACCTTTGCCAATGGCTCTTATGAACTCTTCGGCCAGCAGCATGAACTCATGGTTGGAACCAGCTACACCAAACAGAACAATACTTATTACAGCTCGTGGGAAAACATCAGCGATACCCAGTTAGGCAATTACAATGACTATGACGGCAACTTCCCGGAAACCAACTGGACGCCATTGAGTCTCGCTCAGGAAGATACGGTTCGCCAGAAGTCTGCTTATATGGCGACTCGTATTACTCTAGCCGACCCTTTGCACGTCATCGTGGGTGCGCGTTACACCAAATACAATCTGCATACGCTAACCCAGGAGCTTGAGAAAAATAACACGTCGCCTTATGCCGGCGTGGTGTTTGATATCAATGATGACTGGTCAACATATGCAAGTTATACCTCCGTCTTTAAGCCGCAAACCGAGCGTGACGAGCAAGGGAATTACCTTACCCCAATCACAGGTAACAACTATGAAGCAGGCGTGAAATCAGACTGGATGAATAGCCGTCTGACCACGTCTCTTGCCATCTTTCGTATTGAGCAAGATAACCTCGCGCAATCGACCGGCATGGTAATTCCAGACAGCAACGGTGAAACGGCCTACCGTGAAGCTGATGGTACCGTGAGTAAGGGTGTGGAGTTTGAGATTAACGGCGCGTTGACTGATGACTGGCAGATGACATTTGGTGCAACACGTTATATTGCAGAAGACAGCGACGGTAAAGCTGTTAACCCTAATCTGCCTCGCACTTCAGTTAAATTGTTCACCAGTTACCGCATCCCAACACTGCGCGAGCTAACAGTGGGTGGCGGTGTTAACTGGCAAGATCATGTATGGGCGGATGTTCCAGTACCGGGTGGTACTTTCCGTGCGGAACAAGGCAGTTATGCGTTGGTTGATTTGTTTGCCCGTTATCAGGTTACGAAAGCGTTCTCGTTACAGGCGAACATCGATAACTTGTTCGACAAAACTTACGACAGCAACATCGACAGCCGTTCCATCGTCTACGGCGCACCGCGCAACTACTCTGTCAGCGCTAATTACGCTTTCTAATCGTCTTAATGGTGGATGGCGCAAGATTATTCACCATGCAAAATTGGTTTCAAATCATAGCCTAAATAGTTCAAGTTGCAGGTAGGCGGCAAATGAGCGAATCCCCAGGAGCTTCCTAAAGTAAGTGACTGGGGTGAGCGAGTGCAGCCAACACCCCTGCAACTTGAAATATGACGGCTATGGGGTGGCAATAAAAAAGGGAGGCCAATGGCCTCCCTCAGTTCTCCCCAACGACTTCTTAGCTGTTACGGATCCACTCATCCATTTCAGTTTTCAGGTTATCGGATTTAGTACCGAAGATTGCCTGAACGCCTGAACCAGCTACTACTACACCTGCCGCACCCAATTTCTTCAGGCCAGCCTGGTCGACTTTAGAAATGTCGGCCACGCTAACACGCAGACGGGTAATACACGCATCCAGGTTAGTGATGTTTTCTTTACCGCCGAAAGCGCTAACCAGAGCCGGTGCCATTTCGCTTGTGGAAGTGGTACTGGTTTCGGTTGTTGCATCTTCACGACCTGGAGTTTTCAGGTCCAGCGCTTTAATCAGCACACGGAACACGGTGTAGTAAATCGCCGCGTAGCACAGGCCAACAATTGGGAACAACCACAGTTTGCTGCTGTTTCCGCTCAGCACGATGAAGTCAATCAGACCGTGAGAGAAGGAAGTACCGTCACGCATACCCAGAAGGATACAGATTGGGAACGCCAGTCCTGCCAACACCGCGTGGATGATGTACAGGATTGGAGCAACGAACATGAAGGAGAACTCGATTGGCTCGGTAATACCGGTCAGGAACGAGGTCAGTGCAGCGGAGATCATGATACCGCCGACTTTTGCACGGTTCTCAGGTTTAGCTGAGTGCCAGATTGCGATAGCAGCAGCAGGCAGACCATACATTTTAAACAGGAAGCCACCAGACAGTTTGCCCGCAGTTGGGTCACCTGCCATGTAACGTGGGATATCGCCGTGGAATACCTGACCTGCAGCATTGGTGTATTCACCAATTTGCATCTGGAATGGAACGTTCCAGATGTGGTGCAGACCGAATGGTACCAGGCAGCGCTCTACGAAACCGTAGATACCGAATGCCACAACCGGGTTCTGGTAAGCAGCCCACTGAGAGAAGGTCTGGATAGCCGTACCGATTGGAGGCCAGATGAAGGACAGCACAACGCCCATGAAGATCGCAGCCAGACCAGAGATGATCGGTACGAAACGTTTACCGGCGAAGAAGCCCAGGTATTCTGGAAGCTTGATGCGGTAGAAACGGTTAAACATGTAGGCTGCGATTGCACCCGAGATAATACCGCCCAGAACACCGGTATCAGCCAGGTGCTTTGACGCGATCTCTTCTGCAGGGATATGCAGTACCAATGGCGCAACAACTGCCATGGTTTTAACCATGATGCCGTATGCAACCACAGAGGCTAATGCAGAAACGCCATCGTTATTTGTGAAGCCTAATGCCACACCGATAGCAAAAATCAGCGGCATGTTGGCGAATACTGAACCGCCCGCTTCCGCCATAACATGAGAAACCACTGCTGGCAGCCAACTGAAGTTTGCAGAACCGACGCCCAGCAGGATACCTGCGATAGGCAGTACGGATACTGGCAGCATCAGCGATTTACCCACCTTTTGCAGGTTAGCAAATGCATTCTTAAACATAATTGAGAGTGCTCCTGAGTATTTGTGCTTTTTTTACGCGTTATGCGCATCGGACTGGGGGGAGATCCGGTCCATAAACAGGCATCTAAGTGCCTTTTGATTTATTACGCAGAGTAAAATAAATCGAAGAAAGTTTGTTTGACGGCTATCACGTTTCTCAAACAGCCCAGTGAAAAACTTTCATAAGTTTACATTATGCGTATCTGAATGTTACAAAAACAGCCTTCACCGCCATTTTTATGGCGGTGAACTTTACTCGCTTAGATAATTAATTACGAGCTTTAAAATAAGTCAGATTTATCAGGCGGATTGCAAGCGGGAGTCAGGAATATGGAACAATGTAGCGAAGTTTTTTGTCGTCGCAACGGCCAATTCCTCAAGTGAAACACCTTTCAGTACCGCCATATATTCCGCCACATCGCGCGTCATTGCCGGTTGGTTTTCCTTACCACGATGCGGCACTGGCGCAAGGTAAGGTGAATCAGTTTCCACCAGTATGCGATCCAGTGGCACATAACGCGCCGCATCCCTGAGTTGTTCAGCATTGCGGAAGGTCACAATGCCGGAGAAAGAGATATAAAAGCCCATGTCGAGCAATTTTCCAGCAGTTTCTCTGTCTTCCGTAAAACAGTGTAGTACCCCACCGCAGTCTGTCACTTTCTCTTCGTGCAGAATGGTCAGGGTATCGGCACGAGCATCACGGGTATGAACAATGACCGGTTTGTTGAGCTCGCGGCCAATCTGAATGTGATGACGGAATGATTCCTGCTGGCGTGGTTTGGTTTCTGGGGTATAGAAATAATCCAGACCCGTTTCACCCATTGCCACAACGCCAGGATCAGCAGCCAGACGGCGAAGTTCCTCGACATCATAAGCTTCGGCCTGGTTTAGCGGGTGCACACCACATGAATAAGCAACGTTCTGGCGTTCGCCTACCAACTGACGCATATCGCGATAACCTTCAAGCGTCGTCGCAACTGCAAGGCAAAACTTCACATCGCGCGCGGCAGCTTTTTCCAGAACATCATCAACACTTTTATGAAGAGATTGATAATCGAGGCCATCGAGATGGCAATGTGAGTCAACCAGGAACATACAAATACTCTTTAAAGATGGAAGGTAGGAAGGACTGCACCCGGTTGCATTAAACGCTCCCAAGTGAGCAATTGTTCAGTCAGCATTAATTCTCGGTTCACGCCCACAACACTTAACAGTGTTTCACGACATGAAAACCAACTATGCAGTATAGCTTGTAGCATCGCGGGTGTTGCGCTGGAGGCAAGGTTTGCTACCAATGCGTGTTGGTCATCATTGGTCAACCACGGTGTAGCCCCTTGTTGCCATTTTAGTGCATCAACCAAAAGAGAGCATAACCAGTGGACACGGACAGCTGCATCATCACTATTCAACGCAGGCAATAACACCAGCATATTTTTAGTCGCACAGGCTTCATTAAGTTTGTCGCATAGCAACTGGCGGTGTTTCCACTGTTCTGGCTGCAAAAGAGCCAGAGCCCCTGCAGGTGCGCCTGAACTCAAACGCAATGCGGCACGCAGTTGTTCATTATCAAGCGTGATTTCCCGTGCCAGCCAGGCAAGGGCAAAATTCTCGTCAGGTGGAGTCAAATACCAGTACAGGCAGCGGCTTCTGAGCGTGGCGGGTAAACGAGCCGGTTCGCGGCTACCCAGGAAAAACCAGGTGTTCGCGGGCGGCTCTTCAAGCGTTTTTAACAGCGCATTGGCGGCCGCTTCAGTAAGCAGCCCGGCATCTTCAAGCCAGACGACTTTTGCCCCACCCTGCTGAGCATGGCTGTAGAGCTTCTCAGTAATTTCGCGGATGGCATCAATGCCAAGGCTTGATTTGCCCTTTTCAGGCGCAACGACATAGCTATCCGGATGTGTACCGGCCTGCATCAACTGGCAACTGCGACACTGGCCGCAGCTTTTACTCCCTTGCGGTTTCTGGCACATCAACCAGCGGGTGAGCGCGTAAATTAACGCGTCGTCACCCATACCGGCTAATGAATGAAGCAGTAATGCATGGTGCCCACGCCCGGCCTGATACTGGCTGAGGATTTGCTCAAAAGGCGCGCGTAACCATGGATACCATTTCATTACGCCAGCCCCTTAGCCCACTCAAGTACGGCGTTACGCACGTCTTGCGACACATCATCCAACGATTGTGTTGCATCAATCGTATGAATACGGCTGTCGGCTGCGGCGAGCTCAAGGTAACGCGCACGGGTGCGGTTAAAGAAGTCGACAGACTCTTGTTCGATGCGGTCTAGCTCACCACGCGCACGCGCACGTGTCAGGCCCACTTCTGGCGTGACATCGAGATAAATGGTCAGGTCCGGGTAAAAATCACCAAGCACTGTATTACGCAGCGCCATGAGTAATTCCTGATCGATGCAGCGACCACCGCCCTGATAAGCCTGTGTAGAGAGATCATGCCGATCGCCTATCACCCATGCGCCACGTGATAGCGCCGGTTTGATAACTGTTTCAACTAACTGCACGCGTGCTGCGTAGAACATGAGCACTTCAGCTTTATCAGTAACGATTTCGTCACCGATACCTTTGTTGTTCAGCGTCAGCTCGCGCAATCTTTCCGCAAGAGGTGTGCCGCCGGGTTCACGCGTGAACACCAGATCGGTTACACCCAGCTCTTTTAAAGTCGCAACGACCACGTTATGCGCGTTAGTTTTCCCTGCTCCTTCGAGCCCTTCAATGACGATAAATTTACTGACCATTCTTATCCTTCAGCGCTTTGATATACACCTGCACAGCCTGGTTATGACCTGCAAGGTTGGTATTGAATGTGTGGCCGCCCTTTCCATCCGCGACAAAATAGAGATACGGTGTTTTCGCCGGGTGAGCCGCAGCCTGTAGCGAGGCGTTGCCAGGGATCGCAATCGGTCCAGGCGGCATACCGCTAATCACGTAGGTATTATACGGCGTAGGCGTTTCGAGGTCTTTACGTGACAGTTTACCATTATAGCTTTCACCCATACCGTAAATTACCGTCGGGTCAGTTTGTAAACGCATGCCGATACGCAGACGGTTGATGAATACCGATGCGACCTGATCGCGCTCTGCTGCGACAGCCGTTTCTTTCTCAATGATCGAGGCCATCGTCACCAAATCATTTTGAGTTTTATACGGCAGCCCTTCTTTTTTGCCATCCCACGCAGCCTGAACCGCTTTGACCATCCGCTCATGAGCACGTTTTAGCAGTGCGATATCTGTCGTATTTGCGGTGTATAGCCAAGTGTCAGGGAAGAACCAGCCCTCGACCCATTCAGGGTGTTCAAATTTTAAGGCTTCGGCGACCGTGGCGTAGCTATCATCTTTAAGCGTGTGCTGAATGTATGGCGCTTCGCGCAATTGTTTCAGCCAGTCGCTCAGGCGAGTCCCTTCCACAAAGCGAATCGGGAATTGCGCTTCTTTGCCGCTTGCTAACAGTTTGAGCATCTCACGCACTGTCATTTGCGGCGTGAAGCGGTAGGTACCCGCTTTGAAATTAGCTA
The DNA here is from genome assembly GCF_001654835.1 of Buttiauxella gaviniae ATCC 51604. Taxonomy (GTDB): domain Bacteria; phylum Pseudomonadota; class Gammaproteobacteria; order Enterobacterales; family Enterobacteriaceae; genus Buttiauxella; species Buttiauxella gaviniae. The sequence continues at coordinate 124,278 of NZ_LXEP01000032.1, read as the reverse complement.
GATCGGGCTCAACTTTCAGCAGCCACTGGAATACGCGTGGGCGATTAAGCAATTTTTCGTCATACAATTGTTTACCCAAAGCCAGGCGACCGGTGCCAGGTTTAAGGGTGAAAATGGTTTCTTGCGCAATGGTCAGGTGACTGTTAGCGAGCTGGCGGACTTTGTATAAGCCAACGCCTGCCGCCACGCCAAATACAACCAACAGCAGCAGAAAGAAACGTAGCATCTTTTTCATCGTTAATCGGTTACTCACAAAGTGGTGCTAAAAATTGATAAAGCTCGCGAGATTCAAATCGCCATAATTCAGCCTGGTTCACAGGGACAACCGGCATCAATGCATTGCAAATGAGTAACTCGTCGGCTTGAGCCAGACTTTCAGGACGCTCCCGCACTTGCGTTACTTGCCAGGGTGAGTCTGCAAGACAAGCAATAATATGCTGGCGCATCGTGCCGTTTACACCAGATTTATCCATATAAGGGGTAAAGACCTGAGATCCTTTACGCCAGAATAAATTAGCGGCACAGCATTCCGTAAGCCACCCATCACTGTCAAGAACCAGTGCTTCCTGGGCTTGCGTCTGTTCAAGATGCGTACGAATCAGCACTTGCTCAAGTCGATTCAGGTGTTTAATTCCGGCAAGATACGGGTTGATGCCCAATCGAATGTGGCTTAATGCCAGGGTAATCCCCTGCTCACGCCATTGTGGATAAAACGAAGGGTAAGCTGAAACGCTGAGTAGCCGTGTCGGATGTTGGCAATTTGCTGCACTGTAACCGCGCCCACCACTACCACGAGTGATCAACACTTTTAGTACGGCTTGTGATTGTGACAATGCAAGCTGCTGCATTTCACTTTCAAGCAGTGACCATTCGACAAACGGGATAAGGAGTTTTTCACAGGCTTGTTTTAAACGGTCAAGATGCTGCGCCAAAAAGCGCACACTACTGTCTTTGACCCTTGCCGTTGTGAAACAGCCATCACCAAACTGCACGCCGCGATCGTTTGCCGGAAGATTTGCCGTCAACTCACCATTGATTAAATACATCATCGTTCCTCAATGTTCCGTGAATTAAGAGTGCCAGTGAGAATGGTGCAGCAAAAGAGGGATATTTAAGATGTATAAAGGGCTCGCAAGCGAGCCCTTTATTATCAGCCAATCAGACCTTTTTAAAGATCAACGAGCCGTTTGTACCACCAAACCCGAAGGAGTTACACAGTGTGTACTCCATTCCTTTTACCTGACGTGCAACATGAGGAACAAAGTCCAAATCGCAACCTTCGTCAGGATTATCGAGGTTAATGGTTGGTGGAACCACTTGATCACGCAGTGCAAGGATAGAGTAGATTGACTCTACAGCCCCTGCAGCACCTAATAAGTGACCGGTCATAGACTTGGTTGAGCTCACCAGAACACGGTAGGCATCTTCACCAAAAATAGTCTTAACCGCTTGTGTTTCGGCTTTGTCACCAGCTGGCGTTGAAGTGCCATGTGCATTGACATAGCCCACCATGCCTGGAGTAATACCTGCATCACGCAGAGCATTTTCCATAGCCAGTGCAGCACCTGCCCCTGTTTCTGGTGGAGAAGTCATGTGATAAGCATCGCTGCTCATACCAAAACCAACGACTTCTGCGTAGATCTTCGCGCCACGTTTCTTAGCATGTTCGTACTCTTCGAGTACCATCATGCCCGCACCATCACCCAACACAAAACCATCACGGTCTTTATCCCACGGGCGGCTTGCCGCTTGCGGATTGTCATTACGGGTAGAAAGTGCACGTGCGGCACCAAAGCCACCCACGCCCAACGGAGTACTGGCTTTTTCTGCACCACCTGCAAGCATTGCGTCTGCATCGCCATAAGCGATGATACGCGCTGCCTGACCGATGTTATGCACACCAGAAGTACACGCTGTAGCGATGGAAATGCTAGGACCACGTAGGCCAAACATAATGGTCAGGTGACCTGCCACCATATTCACAATAGTAGACGGTACAAAGAATGGGCTGATCTTACGCGGGCCACCCTTAACGAGCGCGGCGTGGTTCTCTTCGATAAGACCCAGACCACCAATACCAGAACCGATTGCGGCACCGATACGGATTGCATTCTCTTCCGTTACTTCCAGACCAGAATCCAGCATGGCCTGGTGGCCAGCAACAATTCCATATTGTATGAAGGCATCCATTTTGCGCTGTTCTTTACGCGAAATGATGTCGTCACAGTTAAAATCCTTTACTAAGCCAGCAAATTTCGTTGCATAGGCGGTAGTATCGAAATGGTCGATTAGGCTGATGCCACTCTGACCGGCAAGGAGAGCTTTCCAGGTAGACTCTACGGTATTGCCGACAGGAGACAACATGCCCAGTCCGGTCACAACTACACGACGCTTAGACACGTTTGTCCTCCAGGGAGGGAAAAAATAATACTAGTGGGACACTTAGATAAAACTCAGGCGGTCGAATGACCGCCTGGAGATGTTCACTTACGCTTGGTGACCGTTGATGTAATCAATGGCAGCCTGAACGGTGGTGATTTTCTCAGCTTCTTCGTCCGGAATCTCAGTATCAAACTCTTCTTCCAGAGCCATTACCAGCTCAACGGTGTCAAGAGAATCAGCACCCAGGTCCTCTACGAAGGAAGCGGAGTTGATAACTTCTTCCTGCTTAACGCCCAGTTGTTCGCCGATAATTTTCTTAACGCGTTCTTCGATAGTGCTCATACTCTTAAATTTCCTATCAAAACTCGCTTTCGCGATGGTTTTCGTAGTGTATAAAATGTTGAAAAAGATGCAACTAAATCCCGGCAGGTCATACCACGATTTTACGCTATTTTGCGGGCATTCGCCCAAATAACGCAAATAGTTTTATCTTGCGGTTAAACCATGTACATTCCGCCATTGACGTGCAGGGTCTCACCAGAGATGTAACCCGCCTCGTCAGAGGCTAAAAATGCAACAGCACTGGCGATTTCTTTTGCGTCGCCTAAACGACCCGCTGGAACTTCCGCCAGTATACCCGCACGCTGGTCTTCCGACAGCGCACGCGTCATGTCCGTTTCAATAAAGCCCGGAGCAACAACGTTTACAGTAATACCTCGTGACGCAACTTCACGTGCCAGAGATTTACTGAAACCGATCAGACCCGCTTTCGCCGCAGCGTAGTTAGCCTGACCAGCATTTCCCATGGTACCAACCACAGAACCAATAGTGATAATACGACCATGACGCTTTTTCATCATAGCGCGCATTACCGCTTTTGACAGACGGAAAACTGATGACAGATTGGTTTCGATGATATCGTTCCATTCGTCATCTTTCATGCGCATTAACAGGTTATCACGAGTGATACCGGCATTATTAACCAGAATGTCGACTTCGCCAAATTCTGCGCGAATATTTCCTAAAACAGCTTCGATAGAAGCTGGATCGGTGACATTCAGCATATAACCCTTGCCGTTATCGCCCAGATAATCACTGATCGCCTGCGCACCGCTTTCACTGGTAGCAGTACCGATAACTTTCGCACCACGGGCCACTAAGGTTTCCGCGATTGCGCGGCCAATACCGCGGCTTGCGCCGGTTACCAGCGCAATTTTTCCTTCAAAACTCATGGTTTTCCTCGTCTTATTGCTCGAGCGCTGCTGACATCGCTACCGGCTCGTTAATGGCCGATGCAGTCAGTGTGTCAACAATACGTTTTGTTAGGCCAGTCAATACCTTACCTGGCCCTACTTCCAGCAACTGGGCTACACCCTGCGCTGCCATAAATTCTACTGATTTAGTCCACTGTACCGGGCTGTAGAGCTGGCGTACCAGAGCACTACGAATAGCTTCCGCAGAGGTTTCACATTTCACGTCGACGTTGTTCACAACAGGAACAACAGGCGCATTGAAAGTGATATTTTCCAGCGCTATAGCAAGTTTATCAGCCGCGGGTTTCATCAATGCACAGTGAGATGGCACGCTAACGGGCAGTGGCAGAGCGCGTTTTGCACCGGCGGCTTTACAAGCTGCACCAGCACGCTCTACGGCGTCTTTGTTACCCGCAATCACAACCTGGCCTGGTGAGTTAAAGTTCACCGGAGAAACCACTTCGCCTTGGGCTGCTTCTTCACAGGCTTTTGCAATAGACGCATCATCAAGTCCGATGATGGCATACATTGCGCCGGTTCCAGCAGGGACCGCTTCTTGCATCAATTTACCGCGTAACTCAACCAGACGCACTGCATCTGCGAAATCAATGACGCCAGCACAAACCAGAGCGGAGTACTCACCCAGGCTGTGCCCTGCCATCATTGCAGGGGTTTTGCCACCCTTCTGCTCCCAGACACGCCACAATGCGACAGAGGCTGCCAGCAGTGCTGGCTGAGTTTGCCAGGTCTTGTTTAGTTCTTCAACTGGACCTTGTTGAGTCAGAGCCCACAAATCATAGCCCAGCACATCAGAAGCTTCACGGAAGGTTGCTTCAACAACAGGATTAGCTGCTGCGATTTCTGCCAGCATACCAACTGCTTGCGAACCTTGCCCTGGAAAAACAAAAGCAAATTGAGTCATGGTTAAATCCCTAATAATCAAAAACGAACCAGTGCTGAACCCCAGGTAAAGCCGCCGCCGAAGGCTTCGAGCAATACTAGTTGGCCACGTTTAATCCGCCCGTCGCGTACCGCTTCATCCAGCGCTGCCGGAACAGAAGCCGCTGAGGTATTACCGTGACGATCAAGAGTAACGACTACATTATCGAGTGACATGCCAAGTTTTTTCGCAGTCGCGCTGATAATGCGCAGGTTAGCCTGATGCGGGACCAACCAATCAAGATCGGAACGATCCAGATTATTAGCCTCAAGGGTTTCATCAACAATGTGTGCAAGCTCTGTAACTGCAACTTTAAAGACTTCATTACCGGCCATCGACAGGTGAATCGAATTTTCAGGATTCACGCGATCGACATTCGGTAGCGTCAGCAGTTCACCATAGCTACCATCAGCATGCAGGTGGGTTGAAATGATACCAGGCTCTTCAGATGCACTCAGTACAACCGCCCCTGCACCATCACCAAAAATAATAATTGTGCCGCGGTCGGTAGGATCGCAAGTACGTGCCAGCACGTCAGAACCAATAACCAACGCATGTTTTACTGCGCCGGACTTCACATATTGATCTGCCACGCTTAGTGCGTAGGTAAAACCTGCGCAAGCGGCTGCAACATCAAATGCAGGGCAGCCTTTAATCCCTAACATTGCCTGTACCTGGCAGGCAGCACTTGGGAAAGCGTGAGTTGAAGAAGTTGTGGCAACGATAATCAGCCCAATTTCAGACTTATCGATTTCTGCCATTTCAAGCGCACGCGTAGCCGCAGCAAAAGCCATTGTTGCGACGGTTTCATCTGGTCCAGCAATTCGACGTTCACGAATACCTGTGCGGGTGACAATCCACTCGTCAGAAGTATCCACCATTTTTTCCAGGTCGGCGTTGGTACGCACGTGTTCTGGCAGATAGCTACCAGTACCAATAATCTTCGTATACATGTACGTCAGTCACTCTTGGGTAATACAGATTCCAGGCGGGCAGCAATCCGTGTAGGGACTTGCCGCACCACCGCCTGCACTGCCTGTTCTATCGCGACAACAAACGCTCGCTGATTGGCCGCTCCGTGACTCTTAATCACTGTGCCGCGCAATCCTAACAGACAGGCGCCATTATACTGGTCGGGGTTGAGGTGACTGAATCGCCTTGTCAGGCTTTTTTGTAACCAATGCTTCAATATAATTAGCCACCACGACCTTTTTTTCCCTTCGCCCTGTGATTTCAAAAGCGAGAGGAACATCCTTGCAACCCCTTCCATCGTCTTGAGGGTGACGTTACCGACAAAACCATCGCAGACCAGCACGTCGGTTTTTCCCGTCAACAACTCGTTCGCTTCAAGATAACCAATATAGTTGATAGAAGGCATTGTTTTTAATAAAGCTGAAGCATCGCGAATGCTATCAAGACCTTTAGTCTCTTCTTCACCGATGTTCAGCAATGCGACACGTGGAGAGTTGATGCCGAGAAGTTCCTCAGCCATCACTGATCCCATTATCGCAAATTGCACCAGCATATTACTGTCACAATCCACATTCGCGCCAAGATCCAGCACGACGGTTTTACCTTTTTGCTGATGCGGCAATACCGTCATCAACGCCGGTCGCTCAATCCCTTCAATGGGTTTGAGTAATAATTTCGCCAGGCCCATCAGTGCACCAGTATTTCCTGCACTGACGCAAGCTTCTGCTCGCCCTTCTTTTACTAACTCAAGCGCCACTCGCATCGAGGATCCGCGACTATTTCGGATCGCATGTGAAGGTCTTGCATCACTGGCAATAACCGACTCCGCAGGAACTATCTGCGCACGTGAGCGTTTTTCAAAATCAGCTTTGGCAAGTAATGGCGTGATGGCGTCGGGGTCGCCGACTAATAGAAGGTTTAGCTGAGAGTTAGAGTCCAGTGCCTGCAATGCTGCAGGCACTGTCACGGAAGGACCGAAGTCCCCACCCATGGCATCTAACGCAAGGGTTAGACGTCTCAAGGTATCGCCAATTACTTAGCGATAACCTTGCGACCGCGGTAGAAACCGTCGGCGGTGATGTGGTGACGCAGATGAGTTTCGCCAGAAACTTTGTCCACGGACACTGCTGCTGTGGTCAGCGCGTCATGGGAACGACGCATGCCACGTTTAGAACGGGTTGGTTTATTCTGTTGTACGGCCATGGACCTTACTCCTTAATTACTTATGCTTTAAACTGGCTAATACGGCAAATGGGTTTGGTTTCTCCGCCTCGGAAGGAAGTTTGCCAAAAACCATGTCCGCCTCGGACACTTCACAGTGTTCAGAATCATGCACCGGAACAACTGGCAAGGAGAGGATAATTTCATCTTCAACCAACGCCAGAAGATCGATTTCACCAAATTCGTTGACCTGAACTGGTTCATATCCTTCCGGGAGTGCTTCAGCCTGCTCGTCTTTGACGATCGGGCTAAAACAATACTGTGTGTAAACCTGATGGGCAAATGGCTTTCCGCAACGCTGACACGCCAATGTTACCGAAACTTTCGCATCACCAGTAATAACTGCGAGGCGTTGGTTATCGATGGCAAATGACATATCGCATTCCACATCACTGTCTACACTGACTACAAACTCGGCGACACGCTCCACCTGAATAGGGGTGTAAACACCCGTGTAATCAAGGCGTTTTTGAGCCGTACGAACCGGATCGAGAGTCAGGGGTAATTTTACTTTTTGCATAGGGCGCGCATATTAACTTTGTAACGTCATAGAGTCAAAGAAAAAGCCTGTAAACAGTGCCTTTTCTACTTATTCGCACACATTGCGGTGGCATAGTTTAAAATGCCTTTTCTCGGATCGCTATCATTAATGAAAAAAATATGACGCAAATTGTTCTGGCCTCAACTTCGCCATACCGTCGAGAGCTGCTTGAAAAGCTCGGCATGCCCTTTATCACCGCGGCTCCACTGGTCGATGAAACGCCAATTCCCGGTGAGGATGCCCGCCAGCTCGTCATGCGACTGGCACAAGCCAAAGCACAGGCATTGAGCAAGGAATATCCAAATCATTTGATTATTGGCTCGGATCAGGTCTGCGTATTAGACGCAAAGATCGTCGGCAAGCCGCACACAGAAGAGAAAGCAGTCGAACAATTGCTGATTGCGAGCAACAGTATTGTTACTTTTTATACCGGCCTTGCACTTTATAATTCTTCCGTGGGCAATTTACAGGTGATTTGCGAACCCTTTGATGTGCATTTTCGTCATCTGAGTGAGCAAGAAATCCGCAATTACGTGCATAAAGAGCAACCTTTACAGTGCGCGGGAAGCTTTAAAAGTGAGGGTTTGGGGATCACATTATTCGAACGCTTGTCTGGAAAAGATCCGAATACGTTAGTAGGACTACCGCTGATTAGCTTGTGCGAAATGCTGCGTAATGAAGGGTGTAGCCCATTACTGATGTGAAAAAAGGGTGGAAAAGCGACAGCTTGATCCACCCTTCTTTATTTCGTCAACCGCAATGCTTAGCCAGTAGACAACAAACTAGCGTGCGTTACGCAACACATTAAGGCAACGTTTTAGCTTCTCATCCAGCGGTGCTTCAACTCGCATAATTTCACCGGTGCCTGGATGGGTAAAGCGCAAGGCCGCAGCGTGCAAGAACAAGCGATTCAGCCCCGTTCCTGCGAGTTGCTTATCAAACTCACGATCGCCATAACGATCGTCAAACGCAATCGGGTGGCCAGCGTGCAGCGTGTGGACACGAATCTGGTGAGTACGCCCGGTAATCGGGCTACAACGCACAAGAGTGGCAAATTCGTAACGTTCTTCCACTTTAAAACGCGTCTCTGAAGGTTTCCCCTCGCTATTTACGCGCACAATGCGCTCACCGCTTTGCAAAATATTCTTAAGCAACGGAGCCTGCACTGCTTTCACATGCGATTGCCATTGGCCACGAACAAGCGCCAGGTAGTCCTTCTGCATTCCTTTTTCACGCAATTGCTCGTGTAACGAACGTAATGCAGAACGTTTCTTCGCAACCAGCAAAATCCCGGAAGTATCACGGTCCAAACGGTGAACCAGTTCAAGGAAACGCGCTTCAGGGCGTAACGCACGTAAACCTTCAATCACACCAAAGCTTAAACCGGAGCCGCCGTGAACGGCTGTACCCGATGGCTTATTTAGCACCAGAATGTGGTCGTCTTCATAGAGAATCGCATCAGTCAATGCCGCCACTTTTTGCAGATGCGGGGAAACCGCCTCTTCTTCACGTTCAGCAACGCGAACTGGTGGGATACGAATTTCGTCACCATCCTGAATTTTATATTCAGGCTTGATGCGTTTTTTATTCACGCGCACTTCGCCTTTACGCAAAATGCGATAAATCATACTTTTCGGTACGCCTTTTAAGCGCGCGAGCAAAAAGTTATCGATACGCTGCCCGGCTTCGTCGGACGAAATGGCAACGATTTGTACTGAAGGAGTCTGAGTTTTCATGGTCGGCGATTCTAAATAGCGTGCGCGCATAGCGCCACTCATTTTTATGTGCTTAACTGAGAAATTGCCTGGTTTTAAGTCGCCTGACTCTCCTTTTTCAAATTTCTGCGACGCACAGCGAAAAAGTGAGTTAAAAAACTGTAAGAAACGAGGCATCAAAGGCAAAAGTCATCTTGCTATAATAAGGTTAGCAATGGAATAATGTTGCGGTTTTCCGTGTTGATACTTGTTAGAACAAGGAATTTTGCGGAATTACCAGTTTTGCCTGAATGTTCATCCACGCAGCAATGGCGTAAGACGTATTGTACTTTCAGGCAGTTAGCGGGCTGCGGGTTGCAGCCTGACCGGTAAAATGGAATCAACTCTTAAGATATTTTCTAAGGTTATTCCCACGATAATTGCGCTGTATTTCCGTATGAAATACAGGCTACCGACACTTTGCGCCTCTCAGCAAGCGACAACCGTGAGGTTGGCGACTTAATGCGTTTAGTCACGAGGCCATCGGTTCACTCCCGGTCAGCGTCACCATGCCCGTAGCTCTGTCACCAATGTAAGAATAATGAGTAAGTTACGATGAAAAGAATGCTAATAAACGCGACTCAGCAAGAAGAGTTGCGTGTCGCCCTTGTAGATGGGCAGCGCCTGTACGATCTGGATATTGAAAGTCCTGGACACGAACAGAAAAAAGCCAACATCTATAAAGGCAAAATCACCCGTATTGAACCTAGTCTGGAAGCGGCATTTGTAGATTACGGCGCGGAACGTCATGGTTTCCTTCCCCTTAAAGAAATTGCCCGCGAATATTTCCCGTCGAATTATTCATCACATGGTCGTCCAAACATTAAAGATGTTTTGCGCGAAGGCCAGGAAGTGATTGTCCAGATTGATAAAGAAGAACGTGGTAATAAAGGCGCAGCCTTAACCACCTTTATTAGCCTGGCAGGTAGTTATTTGGTACTGATGCCTAACAACCCGCGCGCTGGTGGTATTTCACGCCGCATTGAAGGTGACGATCGTACCGAACTGAAAGAAGCACTGTCTTCTCTTGAACTGCCAGATGGCATGGGTCTGATTGTACGTACTGCTGGCGTGGGTAAATCCGCCGAAGCACTGCAGTGGGACTTAAGTTTCCGTCTGAAGCATTGGGAAGCCATTCAGAAAGCGGCAGAAAATCGCCCGGCTCCATTCCTTATCCATCAGGAAAGCAACGTTATCGTCCGTGCTTTCCGTGATTATCTGCGTCAGGATATCGGTGAAATTCTTATCGATAACCCGAAAGTGCTCGAACTGGCTCGCCAGCATATCGGTGCTTTGGGTCGTCCTGATTTCAGCAGCAAAATTAAGCTCTACACCGGTGAAATCCCGCTGTTTAGCCACTATCAAATTGAATCGCAGATTGAATCCGCTTTCCAGCGTGAAGTTCGCCTGCCTTCCGGCGGTTCGATTGTTATCGACTCCACCGAAGCATTAACCGCAATCGACATTAACTCCGCGCGCGCAACTCGTGGTGGTGATATCGAAGAAACGGCATTCAATACCAACCTTGAAGCAGCTGATGAAATCGCACGCCAACTGCGCTTGCGTGACCTCGGTGGCCTGATTGTTATCGACTTCATCGACATGACGCCTGTGCGCCACCAGCGTGCGGTAGAAAACCGTCTGCGCGAAGCGGTACGCCAGGACCGTGCTCGTATCCAGATTAGCCATATTTCACGCTTTGGCCTGCTGGAAATGTCCCGTCAGCGCCTCTCCCCTTCTCTGGGCGAGTCCAGCCACCATGTCTGCCCGCGTTGTAGCGGAACAGGTACGGTACGTGACAACGAATCCATGGCACTCTCCATTCTGCGTCTGATTGAAGAAGAAGCGCTGAAAGAGAATACCCAGGAAGTTCACGCGATTGTTCCTGTACCAATTGCCTCTTACTTGCTGAACGAAAAACGTGATGCGGTAAGCGCGATTGAAACCCGTCAGGGTGGTGTGAAAGCTATCATCGTTCCTAACGATCAGATGGAAACTCCACACTATTCCGTATTGCGCGTACGTAAAGGCGAAGAAAGCAAAACTCTGAGCTACATGCTGCCGAAGCGGTATGAAGAAGAGATGGCTGTGACGTCTGAAGAAGAGTACGCAGAGCGTAAACGCCCTGAGCAACCTGCGCTGGCAACCTTCGTGATGCCTGACGAGCCGCCAGCTCCGCCTGAGTCAGCTCCTGCAGCAACCGCGGTGCAAACTCCAGTTACTAAACCAGTAGATGCGAAAGTAGCAACAACTGAGCAGCCTGGCTTGCTTAGCCGCTTCTTCGGTGCGTTGAAAAACCTGTTCGCAGGTGAACCTACGACTGAAAGCAAAGAAGTTCAGGAAGCAAAACCTGCTGAGAGTGAAGGCCAACGTCAAAATCAGGATCGCCGTAATAACCGTCGCCAGAATAACCGTCGTGACCGTAACGATCGTGGCGATCGCAATAACCGCGATCGTGATAATCGTGGTGAAGGGCGTGGCGAAAACCGCAGCGAAAATCGTGACAACCGTGAGCCGCGTGAAAACCGCGACCGCGACGATAACCGCCGTAACCGCCGTCAGGGTCAGCAGCAAAATACTGAAGTGCGTGAAAACCGCCCGAACGTTGTTGTTGAAGAAGCTGAGAAGCCTAAAGTACGTGACGAGCAGCAGCCACGTCGTGAGCGCAACCGTCGTCGTAGCGATGACAAGCGTCAGGCACAACAAGAAGTTAAAGTTCTGCAACGTGATGAAGTGGTTGAAGTTGAAGCTGAGACCGAGCAGGAAGAACGCGTCCAGGTTATGCCTCGTCGTAAACAGCGTCAGCTGAGCCAGAAAGTTCGCTTTGAATCAGCTCAAGATTCTGCTGTTGAAGTTGTGGCAACGCCTGAAATCGCTGAAACAGTTGCAGCACCAGCTACCCACACTGAACTGGCAACTATTCCGTTACCAGCCGTTATCGAGAAGCCAGTTGTTGAGCAAGAAGACAACAACGATTCACGTAACGACTCTAATGGTATGCCGCGCCGTTCTCGCCGCTCTCCACGTCATTTACGTGTTAGTGGTCAGCGTCGTCGTCGCTATCGTGATGAGCGTTACCCTGCACAGTCGCCAATGCCGTTGACCGTAGCATGTGCATCTCCTGAACTGGCCTCTGGTAAAGCCTGGATTAGTTATCCGGTTGCCCGTTCGCAAGAAGAGTCGCAGTACGACCACGTTGAGCAAACTCCTGCGTTTGTTCCTCATGAGCAAGAGCCTGTAGCTGTGTATACCGAGCAACGTGTTGTTCAGGAAGTATTGGCAGCGCAACCAGTTGTTGAGACTGCACATGTTGAAACGACACACCCGGAAGTGATTGCTACGCCAGTCAGCGAGCAGCCACATCTGATTGCTTCTGAAGATGACGTTGTCGCTGAACAAGTGATTGACGAAGTTGCACCTGCACAAGATGAAGTAGTAAATGTAGAAACTCATCCGCAGCAGGTCGCTGAAGTTGCACAGGAAGCGCCGGTTGTTGTTGCAGAAACTGTGCCAATGGCTCCGGTTGAAGAAACAAAACCAGTCGAAGTGGTTGAAGTGCAAACTCCGGTTACTCAAGAAGCAGCTGTTCCAGAAACTGCCGCTGAAATTGTACCAGAAGTAAAAGCAGCGCCTGTACAAGTAGCCGTAGTCGCTCACGTCGTTAAGCATGCGACTGCACCGATGACTCGTGCTCCAGCACCGGAATATGCTCCAGAATCACCACGTCAAAGTGATTGGGTACGCCCAACTTATGACTTTAGTGGTCGCGGTTCTGCCGGTGGTAGCAGTGCAACTCACCAGGCAGCAGCACCAGCAACACGCCCGCAAAGCACTGACTAATCGCTAAGCGTTGCTAAAAAGCCGACCAGTTTCCTGGTCGGCTTTTTTATTTATGCGTGTGCTGTCATGTGGCAACCCTAATCCTACCTACAAAAACAATTTGTCTATTCATAGGGAAATTGCCAGCGATAACGTCCCCCTTACCCTCTATTTTCAGGCAAAAAAAAGCCCACTCTGGGGTGCAGAAGTGGGCATATAAAGCGTGCCCAGTTTCATGGCACACCCAAAATGGTAAAACTTATTTGTTTAGCTGGAACAAGGACATCCCCTGCATATCGCTGAACGCTTTATATGAAGCCTGAAGGGCTGCCTGTTGCATCACATAGGAAGAGATTGCTGAGTTCCAGTCAACATCCACCAAATCACTCATTTGCTGAGCCTGACCCAACGCGCGATCGCTACCTAACTCATCAAGCTTATCCAACTCGTTCAGTTGCGTACCGAGTTCAGCACGCACAGTCAGCACGTTATTGAGGGAGTTTCTCAACCCGCGGTTGGTTTTATCAATAGCCGCGCCCAAGTCAGCCCTCTGAGTGTCATCCAGGCCTTCTGTCGGTGTTCTCAGCGTCGCAATAGCTGAGTCAAGCATATTGAAAAGACTCTTCTCAGACGTACCGGTACCCGGTTCAGGCACCGCATTACTGGTCAGTGACTCGAAAATCTGTGAGCCCAAATGCCCTACGGTCATGGTACGCGATGCGTCTACAGACTGAGTTACCGATGTACTACCACCGGTATAAGTGATGCTGTTGGCCCCACCGCTAAACGGTGCCGAATCCGTTTTGTAACCTGCAAAAATATAGCGCCCGTTGCCATCCGTACTGTTGGCAAGGTTCAATATCTGATTGCGAATACCTTCCAGATCGGTCGCCAGTGATGCACGGTCGTCATCGCTTAACGTACCGTTACCGGCGTTAACGATTCTTTCTTGTGCTGACTGGATGGCTGTTGTCACCTGCCCTAACACGTTTTCTTCCAGCGAAATCTTTTGAGTCGCAAAGGTACGCGCCAACGCATACTGGCTGTTTTGTGCCTGAGCCTGAGACAACACTACAGCCTGCGATGCAGCAATCGGATCGTCAGAAGGTTTAGTAACACGCTTACCGGTCGACATCTGCTCGCCATAACGCAACCATTCACTTTGCGAGTTGGTTATGCCGCGCATGTTCTGTTGGTACATCATTGCGGTACTGATACGCATACGCCAGATTCCTTAATTAACGAATGGACAGTAACGCATCAAACAGAGTTGATGCCGTCTGTAGTACCTGGGCATTAGCCAGGTAATATTGTTGGAAACGCTGCAAGTTACCGTACTCTTCGTCGAGATTGACTCCCGAGATAGACTGCTGTTGGTTACTCAACTGCGTAACCACGTTATTTTGCGTTGTGCTGGTGACTTTCAGGGTGCTGGTCTTGTTACCAACATCGCTCACAAGGCTTGCATATGCATCGTTAAACGATTTGTTGCCGTTAACGAGTTTGCCGCTTTGCAAGTCTAGCATTGCCTGGGCATTACGGTTGTCGCTTGCGCCACCGCTGGTATTGCCAGTGCCACCATTAGGGTCACCCGCCAGGGCCAGCTTACTTTCGTCGGTAATCAGCACGCCCATGTTCACAACAGCGTCAGAAACAGGTTTAACTATGAAGCTGTCATTTTTGCTCGGCGCCGTACCGCTAATATCAAGTTTCAGGCCATCGAAGCTCATGCTTTTACCATCAGTGGAGAGCGTGGCTTTGAATTGCTTATTATCCGCCAGGCGTGTGACTTGCCAATCCTTACCGTCATAGGTCACTTTATAGTCGCTTGCCTGCACTTCCGAACTGTTCGTCATGCTTACTTTAAGCGAGGTATCTTTAGCGACATTGTTGGCGTTCCCCCAGGCTGTCGGCCCGCCGATTGAAAAGAAATCACCGCCAGCCTCCGGCGGGTCACCAGCATCAACCCCTTTGCCATGTTGCTGATTTATCGAATCGGCAAATGTCAGAGCCAACTGCCCCAAGCGGTTGCGAGCGCTATCCAGATCCTGAGAACGGAAGGTCAACATGCCGCCCAGCGTGCCGCTGCTCAGCTGGTTTTCCGGAATTTCCTTAGTGCCTGAAACAGGGTCAACATACGCAACTGTGGTACGTGAAGGGTCAGCGCTGGAAGCCACTGCCGCCAGTTTATTGGCTTTATCACCCTGTACCAGGGACAAACCATTCGCGATGGAGACGTTATATGTACCACCATCCTGAACACTGACTTCAACACCGACAATCTGGTTTAACTCGCTAACCAACTGGTCGCGTTGATCGAGCAGATCGTTCGGTGCTGCACCTGCCCCCACACCCGTCAGGCGCGAAATCTGGTTATTCAGATTGGCGATCTGGCTGGCGTAATTGTTGATTTGCTCCACGCTACTCTGGATTGCGGTATTCACCTGCTTATCCTGGTCGCGTAGATACTGATCGGTCACCTTAAACTGGTTAACCAAGCCGTTGGCATTTCCAAGCAATGCCTGGCGTGCCGCCGGATCTTCGGAGTTACTAACCAGAGTCTGCAAGCCGCTAAAGAAGCTCTGCATGGTTGTAGCGAGGGTATTTGTAGTGCCAGACAGAATATTGTCAATTTTAGACATCTGCTGGTACTGAGTATTCAGACCACTGCTTTGCGTTTGTGCCGCACGCAGTTGGTTAGTGATGAACGCATCATATTCACGTTGCACACCGCTGACCTGTACGCCATTACCAATCCAGCCACCTGCACCAAACGTACTTTGCGACTGCGACAACACGGTAGTCTGGCGGGTATAGCCTGTGACGTTATAGTTAGAAATGTTGTTACTGACAGTATTCAG
This sequence comes from Buttiauxella gaviniae ATCC 51604, assembly GCF_001654835.1. Lineage (GTDB taxonomy): Bacteria > Pseudomonadota > Gammaproteobacteria > Enterobacterales > Enterobacteriaceae > Buttiauxella > Buttiauxella gaviniae. The sequence goes on along the minus strand of NZ_LXEP01000032.1, from coordinate 108,535 downwards.
TGCCGCCTGGGCAGCACCCAGGCCACTCATGGCACTGTTAATCAGGCTACTGGACATGAAATTTCCTTAGCGCGTTAATCACGATTCCTGTTGGTAAGTATCGGCAGCGTCTGGCAACACTTGAGGTGTTAGCTCTAAATAATTCGAGTTTCAGGAAGGCGGCAAGGGAGCAACAAATTTGTCTGGAACAAATTTGAACGCTGCTTGCAGCGTCCCCAAAGGGGTAAGGCCCATGGATGGGCCGCATAATCCCCAGGAGCTTACATAAAGTAAGTGACTGGGGTTTGTGAGTGCAGCCAACGCACCTGCGGCTCGAAGTATGATGAGCTTCAGAATAAATTGGATAAGTCATTGCTATAAGCTTTCGCCACTTTCTCACCCATCGCCTTCATCTGCTGAATCATACCCGTCAGCTTGCGGGCATAGTTCGGATCGGTTGCGTAACCGGCATTTTGCAATGCCTGTGCACCCTGTTCTGCGGTATTGGCATTAGTGACTGCAGCGTATCGCGGGTTACGCGTCAGCAAGCCTACGTAATCAGAAAGTGCTTCGAGGTAAGAGCTATACACGCGGAACTTAGCTTTTACCTTTTTGGCTTCACCATTTTCATACTCCGTAGTGGTGATTTCCGTCGTCGGGCCTTTCCAACTTCCTGACGCCTTCACGCCAAACAAGTTAAAACTTGGTTCACCTTTTTCAGTGAGGATTTGCCGCTGGCCCCATCCTGACTCCAGCGCAGCTTGCGCCAGAATCAAGTGATGAGGAATACCGCTCTGTTCACTGGCAAGCCTTGCTGGTAACGAAAGCTGAGCCAGGAAGTCTTTGCTATCCCCGGTTAGCGGCTCTTCGTTAGAAGGCGCTTTCGGTATGGCCTGGCGCACCATTTGCGTTAACGCCTGGTTCTGGAAACTGGTCACAGTTTGCAGATCAAACTTCATCGGCACTTTGCCAGCATCTTCCGATGGGTCAGCATTGCCGCCCATTTGCTCCACCATCATATCGGCCAGACCAAGCCCTTTGGAGCTTAGCTGCTGCGCAATTTGCTGGTCATAGATGCTGGTGTACATGCGTGTCTGCTCGCTGCTAAACAAGCCATCTTTTGGCAGCGCCTCACGCATGCTTTTCAGCATCATTTGCACGAACATCCCCTCCACCTGGCGGGCAACCGATTTCATGTTGCCCTTTGGATCTTGCCCGGTTTTCGCTTTTAGCTCGTTAAGAGAGTTAGCATCCCATGCAGCATTCGCCAGTGACTGGGTATCGTTAAGCATCAGATGATTTCCACTTTGGCACGCAGGCACCCTGCGGTTTGCATCGATTGCAGAATCGACATCAACTCCATTGGTGAAGCGCCCAGCGTATTCAGTGCACGAACCACATTATTTAGATTGGCGCTGGCGTTAACCCGTTGCAGCGCACCGCCGTTCTGACGCAAATCGATTTGGGTTTGCGGCGTGACCACTGTTTGACCGCCACCAAAAGGTGTATCCGGCTGGCTTACCTGCGCTGAGCGGTTAACCGTCACAGACAAGTTACCCTGCGCCACTGCACAAGTGTCCAGTGTCACTTCCTGGTTCATTACCACCGAGCCGGTACGTGAGTTGATAATCACTTTCGCGTCCTGCGCAGGCATGTTGACTTCAAGGTTCTGAATATCAGCCAACAAACGAACTTGCGAACTGTTACCGCTTGGTACACGGATCTGAATAGTGCGCGCATCTAAAGCTGAAGCACTGCCAAAACCACGTGAGCGGTTGATGGTGTCCGTTATCTGCTGCGCAAGAGTGAAATCATCGTTGTTGAGTTGCAGGCTAATCATATTCCCGGTGCCAAAAGTGCCCGGTAATTCACGTTCGATAACCGCACCGTTAGTAATACGACCGCCGTTAAGCTGGTTAACCTGAACGCTGCTACCGCCCGCCGAAGCCCCGGCGCCGCCAACCAGAATGTTACCCTGCGCGAGCGCATAAACTTGGTTATCAACACCTTTCATCGGCGTCATCAGCAAAGTGCCGCCACGCAGGCTTTTAGCGTTACCCATGGATGAAACCACTACATCAATATTCTGCCCGGAGCGTGCGAATGCCGGGTATTTTGCCGTCACCATGACCGCAGCGACGTTTTTAAGCTGCATGTTGGTCCCTGCAGGAACGGTGATCCCCAACTGCGAAAGCATGTTGTTGAGTGTCTGGGTAGTGAAAGGTGTTTGTGTGGTTTGGTCGCCTGTGCCATCGAGCCCGACCACCAGACCGTAACCAATCAGGGAGTTTTCACGCACGCCCTGAACCGTTGTCAGGTCGCGGATACGGTCAGCTTGCGCAAAGGTTGCCACCAGCATCAGTAATCCGAATAAATATTTGGTCATGAGTTTCCTCGCTTACATCGGCGATAAATTAAGGAAGAAGCGTTGTAACCAACCCATATTTTGCGCTTCGTTGATATAGCCATTACCGACATATTCGATGCGTGCATCCGCCACTTGCGTAGACGGCACGGTATTGGAGCCGCTAATAGTGCGAGGATTCACCACGCCGGAGAAACGAATAAATTCGGTGCCCTGGTTAATGGCTATCTGTTTTTCACCCACGACGTGCAGGTTGCCGTTTGCCAGCACCTGATCCACCGTCACGGTTAAGGTTCCGCTAAAGGTATTACTGGCGTTTGCCCCACCCTTACCGTTGAAACTGTTGCCGCCAGAGGCATCCACTGACGCGCGGTCGTTGCCGAATAGCCCCTCGAGATAACGAGGCGTTACGTCAAAGCCAAAGTTTGTTTTGCCATCACGGCTGGCATTAGCCGACGAGCTTTTACTGGCACTGACATTTTCCTGGAGCTGAATAGTCAAGGTATCGCCGACATTCCTTGGACGGCGGTCTTCGAACAAAGGCTGATACCCATAGTTCACCGGTTGCGCCGTCTGGAAAATTGAACCATTGACGATAGGCGCAGGGCCTGGCACTGGCTGGGCCGTTGTCGCCCCTTCCACCAGCGGTTTAGTTGGTATCAGCGCGCAGCCCGTTGAGGCGAGCACCAGACACATCACGATAGGACGGAGAACTATTGGGTTTTGCATTGCTTTCATCTTCAGGTCATTCAGATAAAGACAGCCGGTGCGAAACTGCACACCGGCAAACGCCTTACAGTTGCGTCAGTTTTTGCAGCATCTGATCGGTGGTAGAAACGGCTTTACTGTTGATTTCATAAGCGCGCTGAACCTGGATCATATTCACCAGTTCTTCAGCCACGTTCACGTTAGAGGTCTCAACGTACCCCTGGTACAAAAGCCCCGCGCCGTTAAGCCCTGGGGTGCTTTCGTTTGGCGTACCGGAGGACTGGGTTTCGGCATACAAGTTCTCGCCCAGGCTTTCCAGACCCGTGTCATTCATAAAAGTGGTCAAGTTAAGCTGGCCTACCTGCACGGGTTGCGCCTGACCCTGCTGAGTCACACTCACGATGCCGTCACGTCCAACAGTAATCGTCAGGGCGTTAGCAGGAATGGTGATAGCAGGCTGAACCTGGAAACCACCCGCCGTCACCAATTGGCCGTTTTGATCAACCTGGAATGAACCATCGCGCGTGTAGGCACTGGTACCATCCGGCAGTTGCACCTGGAAGAAACCCTGACCTTTGATAGCCACATCTTTACTATTGTTAGTCTGAGAAAGGTTACCCTGGCTATGCAGACGCTCAGTGGCGACCGGACGCACACCCGTACCAATCTGCAAACCTGACGGCAACGTGGTTTGCTCAGAAGATTGCGCACCAGGCTGGCGAATAGTCTGGTAAAGAAGATCTTCAAACACAGCACGCTGACGCTTAAAACCGTTGGTGGAGACGTTTGCCAGGTTGTTGGCAATCACATCCATGTTGGTTTGCTGGGCATCAAGACCGGTTTTGGCGATCCATAAAGAACTGATCATTTTGAATTCCTGTTAGTTTCGCGGCTGATTATCAAGTCATCGACAGCAATTGGTTGGCCCGTTGCTCGTTTTCATCCACGCTCGAAATAATCTTCATCTGCATTTCAAAACGACGGGCGTTGGAAATCATGTCAGCCATGGCTTCTACGGGTTTCACGTTGCTGCCTTCCAGCACGCCTGGCATCAAAGAGATGCTGGCGTCAGCTTGCAAGGTCGCGCCACGCGTAGCCTGTGCGGCTGGGCTCAAACGGAAAAATCCATCGTCACCACGTACCACTTCCAGGCCTGTCGCTTTCACCAGTTTCAGGCGGCCAATCGGTGCCACGGTATTAGGCTGGTCGCCCGCGTTAAGTGCAGAAATGGTGCCATCAGCCGCGATAGTTAGCTGTGCGCCTTGAGGCACGGCAATCGGGCCACCCTCACCCATCACCGGTTGCCCCCCGATGGTCAGTTGCCCGGCAGGACTCACCTGCATATTGCCGTTACGGGTATAAGCTTCTGTACCATCAGCACTTTGTACCGCCAGCCAGCCATCTTGTTGCAGGGCAACATCCAGCGGGCGTTGGGTGTAATCAAGCTGACCTTGAGACATATCAGCGCCAGGCGTTGACGCGGTCACCAGCGTACGCGTTGGCAAAGAAAGCCCTTCCACCGGAACTGCGCGCAAAGCCGTTAGCTGTGCACGAAAGCCGGGGGTTGAAGCATTCGCCAGGTTGCTGGCCGTCACCGCTTGTTGATTCAGCGTCTGACTGGCCGCGCCCATGGCGGTATAAATTGCGTGATCCATTAAGCTTTCCCGTCAGTGCTTAGCGCAGGTTAACCAGGGTGTTAAGTATCTGGTCCTGGGTTTTGATGGTCTGCGCGTTAGACTGGTAGTTGCGCTGTGCAACAATCATATTGACCAGTTCTTTACTCAGATCGACGTTTGAGGCTTCCAGCGCACCGTTAGTCAGCGTACCGAAGTTACCTGAGCCTGCCGTACCCAACAGCGCAACACCTGAAGCATTAGTCGCCGCCCAGACGTTGTTACCCTCAGAGGACAGGCCTTCCGGGTTCGCAAAGTTGGACAACACAATCTGCCCGAGCAATTGGTTTTGTTCGTTGGAGTAGTTACCGACTACGGTGCCATCTTCATTGATCTGATAGCTCACCAAATCGCCTGGCTTATAGCCATTCTGATTCGCGGCAACGATATTGTTGGAGCCGGTGTTTTGCTGCATGGAGTTGAGGAAGCTGAGATTGAATGTCGCAGGCGTTGCACCATTAATAGCCTCAGTCTTAAAATCGCTAGCGGTACCGTTGGTTAAGACACCACTACTACTGAACTCCAGAGATGTCCCTTTTTGAATCGGACTCCCCGCAACGCTGCTGTCCTGGGTATAAACATCCCAGGTATTTGCCGTAGAAGACTTCACAAAGAAGACGTTCATATCATGGGAGTTACCCTGGCTGTCATAGACAGTGATAGAGCCTTTTTTGTTGTAACTCTCTGAATCTGCTGGATCAAAAGTTGTTTTGGCAGGCACCTTATCGGTAGAGTTCAGGTTAATCTGCATTGAGGCCGTGGTGGTGATTTTCGCCGCCATCAAAGTATTAGGAATTGAAAGCCCTACCGGGTTTGCCCCTTCCTGAATCGTTGGCGGTGTGCCGGTTGCCGGATAACCCGTCAGTTGCATACCCTGCATGTTCACCAGATTGCGGTTTTGATCCAGTTTGAACTGGCCGTTACGGCTGTAATAGACCGAACCGTTAGTGTCCACCATACGGAAGAAACCATTCTGGCTAATCGCCACATCCAGGCCACGCCCGGTGTTGGTCGTAGTACCGTCGCCGAAGTCCTGCGTGATACCTGCGACTTTAACGCCCAGACCCACTTTAGAACCTGCAAACATGTCAGCGAAAGATACGCTGCCGGACTTAAAGCCATAGGTGGCTGAGTTGGCAATGTTGTTACCAATCACGTCCAGGTTGGTGGCGGCGGCATTCAGGCCGCTGACCGCTTGAGAAAAGGCCATGTCTTACTCCTGCAAAGGGTTATAGGCTTAAATAATCTGCCTGATGTCGTCGAGAGTGGAGGTGCCGTAAGTACCGAGGTCGAGCAAGGTCTTGCCATTACTGAGTGTCACACCGTTGACCATCGCAAAATTGAGCGGCTGAGCAACCAGTTGTGTCCCACCATTTGTGGCATTGATAGCGACGTTATAAGCACCGTCTGGCGCCGTCGAACCGTCCGTCATCGTGCCATCCCAGGTAAAGGTATGAACGCCTGCGCTTAGGCCACCAATATCGAGCGTGCGTACCACTTTGCCGGTGTTATCCGTGATCGTAGCGGTAACTTTATCGGCGGCTTGTTGCAGCTCCACACCAAACGGCGTGGTCGCCTCTTTGCCTGCCAGAATTTTAGAACCAGGGATCATCACGCCATGACCAATCAGGGCGCTTGCCTGAACTGACTGGTTATTGTTTAACTGGCCTGACACTGAACCGAGCGTGGTGTTGAGTTTTTCAATACCGCTCACGGTGCTGATTTGCGCAAGTTGCGTAGTCAGTTCGTTATTTTGCAGAGGGTTGGTCGGGTCCTGGTTTTTGAGCTGCGCAACCAGTAGCGTCAGGAAACTACTCTGAAGATCGGCAGCATTATTCCCGGTAATGCTGCTATTACCCGATAAAGTATTAACACCACTGGTCGTGGTGTCGTTCATATTAACGGCTATGCCCATCAGTCACTCCTTTACTGACCAAGAGTCAGGGTTTTCAACATCATGCTTTTCACAGTGTTGAGTACTTCCACATTTGCCTGGTAGCTACGGGAGGCAGACATGCTGTTGACCATCTCACCTACCACATCAACGTTTGGCATCCGCACGTAACCTTTAGCGTCAGCGAGCGGATTACCTGGCTGAAATACCAGCTTGTCTGGTGCCTGGCTCTCTTCAACGCCAGTCACTTTCACACCACCGGTTTCAGCACCAGGAGCTGCATCCACCTGGAAAATAACTTGCTTGGCACGGTACGGTTGACCATCGGGACCTGTGACGCTATCGGCGTTAGCCAGGTTACTCGCCGCCACGTTCATACGCTTGGACTGCGCGGCCATCGCTGAACCGGCAATATCAAAAATATTCAGTAAAGCCATCTATTAGCCACCCTGTTGCAGCACAGACATCATGCCCTTGATTTGGCCGCCGAGAACCGTCAGGTCTGACTGGTATTTCAGGCTGTTATCGGCAAATTGTGTACGTTCGCGGTCCATGTCGACGGTGTTGCCATCCATGGATGGCTGGTCAGGAATGCGGTAGAGGAGATCAAGCTGTGGGACAGTTTGAGTTTGTGCCGGAATATGGCGCGAAGAGGTAAGAGCAAGCGATACGCCGCTACCTTCAACACGTCCTCTGTCCATCACTTTTTTCATTTCACTGGCAAAATCTATATCGCGAGCCTGATAACCTGGGGTATCGGCATTAGCGATATTCCCTGCCAGAATTTCCTGACGCTGGGCGCGCAAATTTATCGCTTCTTGCTGAAATCGCAGCGCGGCATCCAGTTTGTCTAGCATGTTCCCTCCGCATAATTAGGATTTGTCCGACAGCTTAAAGCCCCTTACGCGTGCGTTATCGTTGGAATAGACACAAAATGCGTCGCTATTTGTCGCCTTGATCAATTCCGTGTGCGGTTAAAATCACTGCAACCTGAACAAGGAGAGACGTTATGAACGGTCTGAAAACCTGGAGCACGATTGCGCTTTTACTGGCATGCCCACCGGCATTCGCCAGTATTCTGGATGCACCTTTGAACCAGTTTTTTCAGCAGCGTCTGGCGGGCATAAGCGATGAAGTAACGGTAAAAGTGAAAACACCCGATGCACAATTACCCTCCTGCCCGCTTCCCGATTTTTCAATGCCCGGTAATGGTCGCCTGTGGGGAACCGTGAGCGTGTTAGCTCGATGTGGTGATGCCAAACGTTTTATTCAGGCAGAAGTGCAGGCTATTGGAAATTACGTCGTTGCAGCCCAGGCGCTACCACGTGGCAGTGTCATTAATGAAAGCCAGGTACAACTTAAACGCGGGAGACTGGATCAACTTCCTCCGCGTGCCATGTTGGATATTCGCCAGGCAAACGATGCTGTAACACTGCGCGACATCGCACCCAATCAGCCAATTATGCTGTCGATGGTGCGCCAGTCATGGCGAGTGAAAGCCGGGCAACGAGTCCAGGTTGTTGCTGCAGGTGAAGGTTTTAGTGTGAATAGCGAAGGCAAAGCACTCAACAATGCGGCTGTCGCGCAGAATGCGCGTGTACGAATGGATTCTGGTCAGATTGTAAGCGGGACAGTAGATGTTGATGGGAATATTCTGATTAACTTGTAATATTCAACTGGCGATTAAGAAGGGTATAAAGGTTCTGCGGCGACTGCCGATAGTGTGTTAACAGATGATAGATATTGGCAGGCTCAAATGCTGCGAGCCACCTCGATGAGGATAGAATAATGAGCATTGATCGCACGTCTCCTTTGAAACCGGTAAGTACCGTACAACCACGTGAAACATCAGAAGCTCCGATTCAAAAGAGCCGTCTGGAAAAAAGTACCACGCCAACCAGCACCAACGTGACACTCAGTGACGCGCAGGCTAAGTTAATACAGCCAGGCAGCGGTGATATTAATATGGAACGCGTTGAAGCACTCAAAACTGCGATCCGTAACGGCGAGCTTAAAATGGATACCGGCAAAATCGCCGATGCATTAATCCAGGAAGCTCTCAGCGATACCCAAAATAATTTAAGTGGCGGGAAGGCGACCAGGCCGTAAGTCCCCAGGAGCATAGATAACTATGTGACTGGGGCGCACGGGTGCAGTCAACGCACCAGCAGCTTGAAGTATGACGGGTATATATCCAGAGTAAATAATTGCATGAATCGTCTGTTAGAAGTAATGGATCAAATGACTGTGGTGCTCAACTCTCTGAAAGAGGTGATGGACGCCGAGCAGCAACAACTATCCGCAGGCCATGTGAATGGCAGTGCGTTGCAGCGCATTACTGAAGATAAAAGCTCGCTACTTGCGACGTTAGATTATCTCGAACAGCTTCGCCGTGACGCACAGAAAGCCGAAAATACCAGCAGCACGGATATTACCCAGCGTTGGCAGACGATTACGCAGAAAACGCAGCACTTACGTGATATCAACCAGCATAACGGTTGGCTATTAGAGGATCAGTTAGCGCGTAATGAACAAGCGCTGGCGGTACTCAAACCGCATCAGGAACCTAATCTTTATGGGGCTGATGGGCAGGCGACCACGGTCAGTCGTGGTGGGAAGAAAATAACGATTTAGTGCCAGAAAGAATAAGAGCGGTTTCAAAGCACCGCCCAAGTAACGCGTTAAAGACCCTTCAGAATCTTCATTGTCGCTTCTACATCAATTTCATCTTCAGAAAAGATTAACGTTGTGCCCTGGAAAGTGGTCACTGCCAGCTTTTTCAAGGTACGCATCTGCCCCTGTTTCGGGTCAACCTTCGGACGAATGCTATTCATCAATGCGCCCACAGACAGCACCGCATTCTCTTTATCAATCTTGGTTTCGGCAGGCACTTCTTCGCTGTAAACCAGGAAGGATTTAATCGAGGTGATTTTCATGCGCTCGCCTGCGATATAAATGTACTTGCTGTCTGGTTCAACCTTCACAGAAAATGCCGACAGGCCTTTGTTGTTCGTCGTTGGCTCGAAAGTGACTGAAGCATCTTTCTTAATCAGTTCAGGGTTGGCGACCTTAATCACATGAAAATAACGATTGTCACCGTTTTCATCTTTGATAAAACCGAAACCTTTATCTTCAAACCAGGTTGTGATTGTCCCGTGCATCGCTATTACCGCCTAATTAATCGTTCAATAAGTCAAATTTTGCAGCGCGCAGTTTAATGCAGAATGCGCGTGCCGACTATGCCTTTGGCACGTGTCAGCACGATAAATTGCCATCACGCTACATTGTGCGTCGGGCAAAATCCTTCACTCTGAATCCCAACACCGTAAGCGTTGCGAAATAAGCTGCGATACCGGCCACGACAACGGCCATTAAGCGCAGTATACGATACGGCATGGTGCCCAGATCCCAGGCCGGCATAATGTGCATCATGCCAACCAATACCGCTGACATCACAATGACACCAGCAAACAGGCGCCAGAGGAATGCGCTCCAGCCCGGCTGAGGTTGGAAAATATCCTGTTTACGCAGTTGCCAGTATAGCAGGCTGGCATTCAGACATGCCCCCAGACCAATCGACAGCGACAGCCCGGCGTGCTTGAGCGGGCCAATAAACGCAAGGTTCATTACCTGGGTCAAAATCAGCGTCACGATGGCGATTTTAACCGGGGTTTTGATGTCCTGGCGCGAATAAAAACCGGGTGCCAACACCTTCACTACGATCAGCCCCATCAAACCGACGGAATAAGCCACCAGCGCACGTTGCGTCATAGAGGCATCAAAAGCGGTGAACTTGCCGTACTGGAACAGTGAAACAGTGAGCGGCTTAGCCAGAATCCCCAATGCAACCGCACTTGGCAGCGCCAGCAAGAAACACAGACGTAAACCCCAGTCCATCAGGCGTGAATATTCATCGTGATTACCGCTGGCAAAACTCTTCGCCAGTGAAGGCAGCAAAATGGTACCCAGTGCCACACCCAGCACCCCAGATGGGAACTCCATCAGACGGTCAGCGTAGTACATCCAGGAAACTGAACCGGAAGCGAGGAATGAAGCAAAAATGGTGTTGATGATTAATGAGATCTGACTGACGGATACACCAAGAATCGCAGGCCCCATCTGTTTGATCACACGCATCGCACCTGCATCTTTCAGGTTCACGCGCGGTAAAACCAGCATGCCAATCTTTTTCAGATGCGGTAATTGATACGCCAACTGCAACACACCGCCAACGGTTACCGCCCAGGCCAACGCCAGAATCGGCGGGTTAAAGTGCGGTGCAGCAAAGAGTGCAAAGCCAATCATGCTGAGGTTTAAGAATGTCGGAGCAAACGCCGGAACAGAGAAGCGGTTCCAGGTATTCAGTATCGCCCCACACAGCGAGGCCAGAGAGATCAGGAAAATATACGGGAAAGTAATTCGTAGCAGGCTGGAGGTGAGCGCGAATTTATCGGCCGTATCCGCAAAGCCAGGTGCTGTGACCAGAATAACCCACGGTGCCGCAATCATCCCGATAACAGTAACAACCGCCAGTGCAAGCGTCAGCAGCCCGGAAACATACGAGACAAATACGCGAGTCGCATCTTCACCCTGCTTACTTTTGTATTCAGCAAGAATCGGGACAAACGCTTGCGAAAATGCACCTTCGGCGAAAATACGGCGCAAAAGGTTCGGTAATTTGAATGCCACAAAAAAGGCATCCGTCGCCATCCCTGCCCCAAAAACCCTTGCCACAATGGCATCACGTGCAAATCCGAGCACGCGAGAAAACATCGTCATCGAGCTGACGGCGGCCAGCGATTTTAATAGATTCATTTATTATATGGTTCCACAAACATCAACGCCTGCAAGGCAGGCGTTGTTAAGGGCATTTCGATCAGGCGCTTAGTCTACCGATACCCAGCCGAATTACTACTATCAGATGTTACCGCATTATTCGCTCATCGCATCGCGCCACAGTTTCTCTACTACCCGCTGGGCCATTAACGCCTGCTCACCGGAAGTTTCAGGAACTGTCTGATTTGCCACACAATCAAGGAAATGACGCGCACATCCAGCGAAACCGCGTTGTTCGAGTGTAGTTTGCCAGCCCGGGATTGGACGGTTCACCACGCCATTGCCGCACTCTTCACGCCATTCGCGCATATCTGTAACGTCGTACAAACCACCCTCTGTGACCGCCTGAACCCACTCATGTTGGCTACCCGCCCGGCGATGCATACTGGTGGTGATTTGAAGGTTGCCTCGGGCAAAGTGATGCTCAGCAAAAAGCATCTGCCCCTGGTCGTTGGTCACGAGAGTCCCACTTTGCAATTGCGCTTCACCGCCAGACAGCCACAGTGCGGTATCAACCACATGCAGATAATCATCAAGCAAGGTAAAACGCAGGTCATTTGGACCAACGCTGTCTGCTCGATGTTTATCCATCCGTACTGATAAACCATTCGCCAGTGTCGCTTTCAGACCCTGGTACAACGGTGAAAAACGGCGGTTAAAACCAACCATCAGCGTACGCTTTTGACGTTGCGCCATTTCCACTAAACGTTCAGCATCGGCAAGGTTTTCAGCCAGCGGCTTATCCACACAAACATGGACACCTGCCTGCAATAACTCGCTCACTACCGCATAATGACTGCTGGTCGCACTGTGAACGAACACGGCGTCACACTGTGCCGCCAGTTCAGCAATAGAAGGAATATAGGGGATACGCCAGGTGTCGCAGACTTTCTGAGCTTTCGCCTGTGTTGGGGAAAATGCGCCCTGAAGTGTCCAGTCGCTGGAGGCTCCCAGAACGGGTAACCATGCTTTTTGGGCAATACCCCCTAAACCGACAACGCCTACGCGAAGTTTAGTCATTAATTAATCTCCGAGATGAGCGAGCAGTGAATCCAGGCGTTGCTTAAGATCAGCAACTTCATTTTCGAGCTGTTCGACACGCGCTGTTAAATCACCAGCAGGGGCAATGCTGCTTTCCGGTGCTGATGATACAACCTGCGCCGCATCAACCTCACCGCTGAAAAGATGCATATAGCGGCTTTCGCGTTTGCCTGGTTCACGCGGTAAGCGCACCACAAAAGGACCGTCTTCACGATTGGCGAGATGTTCAAGAGTCGCTTCAACCTGCGCCATATCGCTGAACTCAAACATTCTTCCGGAGCGGGTACGCAATTCGCCTGGCGTTTGGGCGCCACGTAGCAGTAAGGCGGTGACCACCGCGACTTCTGCCGCAGAAAGTTTAAGGTCACCAAACTCAGAATTGCAGAAACGTTGCTCGTATTTAGTAACCCGATTGCCAAACCCACTGACGGTGCGCAAAAAGTGGCGTTTGACCAGAATATCCAACATTTCCTGAACATCATGCTCTTTCAGATCCATCACCGGTTCGCGGTTGGTCTTCTGGTTACATGCCGTGACCACACCGTTGACCGACATCGGATACTGTTCGGGAGTGGTCACCTGCTTTTCCATCAGGCTACCCACAACTCGTGCTTCAACCGCAGTTAACTGATATTTCATTTATTGTCCTTAACGGCCAGGGGTCCATTCTTTGGTGGTCAGTGCGGTCAAAACATGATCCCGCCACACGCCATCAATCAGTAGATACTCTTTGGCATAGCCTTCTTTTTCAAAACCAAGGCGAGCGAGAAGGTCACCGCTGCGCTGGTTATGCGGCATGTAGTTCGCCATGATGCGATGGATATGCTGGCTACGCTGCATGTAGCGAATAGCCGTGGTCAGTGCTTCAAACATCATTCCCTGCCCCTGCCATTTCTCACCAAGTGAGTAGCCGAGATAGCAGGCATGAAATGAGCCCCGCACTACGTTTGAGAAGTTGGCAACGCCAAGGATCTCTTTCTCTTCCGGGTCGAGCAGCGCAAAGTAATAAGCACTACCGGTTTTATGCATTTCGCTAATCATGCCAAGCCGCGCCTGCCAGCCGGAAGGATAGCAATGGCTGTCATCACGAATGGGTTCCCAGGGTTTCAGGAACTGACGGTTTTCGGCGTAATAATCTGCCAGACGCCAGGCATCTCGCTCGTACACCAGACGCACCACCATGCGGTCCGTTGTTAAGCGTACTTTCGGCACGTTACTGCGGTAGCCAAACATGTTCACCCTACTCCTCACATCCCACGTATTTTTGAGCCAACGTAATTACTATACCTGCCCCTTGCGATGGAAGGAAAACAACAACATGCAGATTTCTCATTCGGCCATACTTTTTTCGATTAACGAGTTAAATCAAAGCGCCGGATTGATAAAAAAATATTGTCGCCGTACGCCCTGTCAAAAACCCTGAGAGCAGTGGAGAATAGAGGTTTGTCACACTTTTAAGTTCCCTGGAGGGGAGATGTCACGGGTCGCGCAGGCCAGGAGCCAGGGTAAATACTTCTTATTGCTCGATAATATGTTAGTTGTATTAGGCTTCTTCGTGGTTTTCCCTCTTATTTCCATTCGCTTTGTAGACCAAATGGGTTGGGCGGCATTAATGGTCGGCATTGCGCTGGGCCTACGTCAGCTTACTCAGCAAGGGCTAGGTATTTTCGGTGGCGCCATCGCCGACCGGCTAGGTGCCAAACCGATGATTGTCACCGGAATGCTGTTGCGCGCCGTCGGTTTTGCGCTGATGGGCATCGCTCATGAACCCTGGGTTTTGTGGTTATCATGTTTTATTTCTGCTATCGGGGGCACACTATTCGACCCACCTCGCGCAGCCCTTGTCGTCAAACTGGTGCGTCCACATCAACGCGGCCGTTTCTTCTCGATATTAATGATGCAAGACAGCGCTGGTGCCGTCATTGGGGCGCTGCTCGGCAGTTGGTTGCTACAATACGATTTTCGTCTGGTGTGCGGTGCGGGCGCGGTGATGTTTGTGATTTGCGCCATCGTCAATGCCTGGCTGCTTCCTGCGTATAAACTCTCTACCATTCGCACGCCAATGCTCGAAGGCATGGGACGCGTGCTGCGCGACAAACGTTTCATCACTTATGTGTTAACGCTGGCCGGATATTACATGCTGGCGGTGCAGGTGATGTTAATGCTGCCGATTATGGTGAACGAAATTGCCGGTACGCCTGCCGCAGTAAAGTGGATGTATGCCATTGAAGCGGCACTATCCTTAACGCTGCTCTACCCTATTGCACGCTGGAGCGAAAAACGTTTCCGTCTCGAGCAGCGGCTGATGGCAGGTTTGTTCCTTATGTCCCTGGCCATGTTGCCGATTGGCCTTGCCAATAACCTTCAGCAACTGTTCACGCTAATTTGCGTGTTTTATATCGGTTCAATCATTGCCGAACCTGCCCGCGAAACGCTGGGGGCATCACTTGCTGATTCCCGTGCGCGTGGAAGTTATATGGGCTTTAGCCGACTGGGTCTGGCGATTGGCGGCGCATTTGGTTACGCCGGTGGGGGTTGGTTATTCGATGCTGGGAAAAGTATCAACCAACCGGAACTTCCGTGGGTGATGTTAGGGATTATAGGCTTCATCACGCTCATCGCCTTGTGGTGGCAATTTAGCCCGAAACCGATAGACCCCTCTATGCTTGAACCCGGCAACTAGTTTGCAGCCCCTGGTATTCTCCTCCATACTCAAAAATTGACGGATTTTTCCTGACGATTGATATGGAGGAGTAACGTGAAGCTTTATATTTACGATCACTGCCCTTTCTGCCTTAAAGCACGAATGATTTTTGGCTTAAAGAATATCCCCGTTGAGCTGGTCGTCTTGCTAAACGACGATGAAGCAACCCCGACGAAAATGATTGGCAAGAAAATGGCGCCAATCCTGCAA
The DNA here is from genome assembly GCF_001654835.1 of Buttiauxella gaviniae ATCC 51604. GTDB lineage: Bacteria > Pseudomonadota > Gammaproteobacteria > Enterobacterales > Enterobacteriaceae > Buttiauxella > Buttiauxella gaviniae. Next base: position 93,125 of record NZ_LXEP01000032.1, on the reverse strand, counting down.
AAAGATGACAGTCGCTACCTGCCTGAAAGCATGGATATCGTGCACTACGTCGACAAAATTGATGGTGAACCACTTTTGACCGGCGCTGCTAATTCAGCTATCAGCGACTGGTTACGCCACGTCAATAGCTATGTCCAACACCTGTTATTGCCGCGTATTGCGAAAGCGCCTTTTGATGAGTTTGCCACACCTGCAGCCCGGGCTTACTTCGCACAGAAGAAAGAGGCAATGATCGGTTCTTTTACTGACCATCTGACGCATTCATCGGGTCTGACCAAAAAAATCAGCGATGATTTACGTAAGCTCGATAAACTTATCGTGCAGCCCAATGCCGTCAACGGTGAGTTGTCTGATGACGATATCCACCTCTTCCCACTGCTGCGTAACCTGACGCTGGTTGCCGGAATTGAGTGGCCGAGTCGTGTCGCGGCATACCGGGATAATATGGCCAAACAGACGCAAATTAACCTGCTGTCATCCCACGCCATTTAAAGATTGTTAATGGTTCTACGGCGGGTAAGTTAACCCGCCTTTATCTCATGGTTCAAAAACTTATTCTGTCGAATAAAAAATTAAGCCTTTTCCTGTAGCACGCCCGGTACTAGTACATCATGATGCTTTATGTCAGGATCTGTGACCGATGCAGCATGTTAAGGATATCCATGAAAAAAATAGTATTAGCCGCAGCCTTGATGCTCAGCGGATTAGTGGTGGGTTGTAACCAGCTAACGCAATACACCGTCAGCGAACAGGAAATCAACCAGGCGCTGCACAAACGGAATAATTTCTCTAAAGATATTGGCCTGCCAGGCGTTGCCGATGCCCATATTGTCTTAACTAATTTAGCCAGTGCGATTGGCCGCGAAGAACCGAACAAAATCACCCTGACTGGCGATGCCAAACTGGATATGACATCTTTGTTCGGCAATCAAAAAGCTAATATCAAACTTAAACTCAAAGCCTTGCCGACCTTTAATAAAGAGCAAGGTGCTATCTATTTGCAAGAAATGGAAGTGGTAGAGGCAACCGTCGAGCCTGAGAAAATGCAGACGATTGTCCAGACCCTGATTCCATATCTCAATCAGTCGCTACGCAATTACTTCAACCAACAGCCCGCTTACGTGTTGAGTGAAGATAATAGTGCAGGCGAAAAACTGGCGAAGAAATATGCCAAAGGGATTGAGATCAAACCAGGCGAAATCATTATCCCGTTCACCGAGTAAGCTCTGAAACACTGGGGAGGCACATCCTCCCCAAGAAAATCTCAACGAAAATGGTGCAAAGCTAAACGTTTGCGCTTATCCTTTGTGCCCGGCATAAATCATCGTTATTTCCTTCCTACGCCGGAGCACTTTCATGACCGTATTACCTCAGGTATTAAAAATTCGCCGCCCAGATGACTGGCATGTTCACCTTCGTGATGGTGAGATGCTTAAAACGGTTGTGCCTTATACCAGCGAAATTTATGGTCGCGCGATTGTGATGCCAAACCTGGCGCCGCCAGTGACAACGGTTGAAGCTGCCATCGCTTATCGCCAGCGTATTCTCGACGCCGTACCGCAAGGGCATAGTTTTGAGCCTTTAATGACCTGCTACCTGACTGATTCTCTGGACCCGAACGAAGTTGAACGCGGGTTTAATGAAGGTGTGTTTACTGCGGCAAAACTCTACCCGGCAAATGCGACAACTAACTCAAGCCATGGCGTGACCAGCACCGCCGCAATCCTACCTGTGCTTGAGCGTATGCAAAAAATCGGTATGCCGCTGCTGATTCACGGTGAAGTAACTCACGCTGACATTGATATTTTTGACCGTGAAGCACGCTTTATCGAAACTGTCATGGAACCGCTGCGTAAGCAACTGCCGGAACTGAAAGTGGTGTTTGAACACATCACCACCAAAGATGCCGCACAGTATGTGAAGGAAGGCAATTCCCTGTTAGGTGCAACTATTACCCCGCAACACCTGATGTTTAACCGCAACCACATGCTGGTTGGCGGCGTGCGCCCTCACCTGTACTGCCTGCCTATTTTAAAACGCAGTGTGCATCAGGAAGCGTTACGCGAACTGGTTGCAAGCGGATGCGACCGTGTGTTCCTGGGGACTGACTCCGCACCACACGCACGCCATCGCAAAGAAGCAAGCTGTGGTTGTGCTGGCTGCTTTAACGCCCCTTCTGCTTTGGGTGCTTACGCGACGGTATTTGAAGAGATGAATGCAATGCAGCACTTCGAAGCGTTCACATCCCTCAATGGCCCGCGTTTCTACGGTTTACCTGTTAACCAAGAGACTATCGAACTGGTTCGCACTCCGGTTGAAATGCCAGAAACCATCGAAACATCCGATGACAGCATCGTGCCATTCCTGGCCGGTGAGAAAGTAGCCTGGTCAGTTAAAGCATAATTTTTACCGCCCCCTGTTGCATCACTGGCGATATGACTGTATAAATATCCAGTATATTATTAACCCTAAATAATTCCAGTTGCATCGCGGCGGCAAGAGAACGAATCCCGATGAGCTTACATAGGTAAGTGATTCGGGTGAGTGAACGCAGCCAACAAAGGGGCAACTTGAAGTATGACGGGTTCTACAGGGGGCTGTTATGCGTATTGAAGTCACTATTGCCAAAACTACATCTCTGCCACCAGGCGCTATTGATGCGCTTGCCAATGAACTTTCACGCCGTATTACTCAACACTATCCTGAAAACGTTAACCACGTTCAGGTGCGTTATGCCGCTGCAAATAACCTGTCAGTTTTAGGGGCTACCAAAGAAGACCGCGATCGCATTAGCGAAATATTGCAAGAGACCTGGGAAAGCGCTGACGACTGGTTTGCTGCGGATTAAAAAACATAATGGGAATGGGCTGGCTTTAGATCATTTTGCCGCTCATTTCAGGTAAAAATTCCCTCGTTGTTATCTTTATACCGGGTGTCGCCATCCGGTTTTTTTTAATTGTATGAAATTCGCTCATTTAAATAATTTCCCTTCTTGTACATTACCCAGAATCATCTGATTCAATAAAGAATATCATGGCGGTTTATTGTGCAATTAAGCGCTTTATTGTAAAAAAAGTGTTGCAGGGTATTTATTTCTCCGTCGAAATAGCTTAATCATTGATATACTTAACTGGCTTCACATTAAACAAGCATTAAACCTCACGAACCGTTGTCTCAAACACACGTATAAAAGGGGTTATGATGGAAAAAAATAGTGATGTTATCCAGACCCATCCCCTTATCGGATGGGACATCAGCACCGTTGATAGCTACGATGCCCTGATGCTTCGCCTGCACTACCTGACCTCGAATACGCAAAAGCACGACGAAACTGAAATCGGTCAAACTTTATGGCTGACCACGGATGTTGCCCGGCAATTTATTTCTATTTTAGAAGCCGGGATTGCTAAGATTGAATCTAGTGATTACCAGGTAAACGATTATCGTAAGCATTGATTGTCGATGCTACTCAAATAACGCAAGGCACCTAAAGGTGCCTTGTCAAAGGTATAAAATACAGTGTTCATGCGGGTTCACTGCATGAGCACTGGCTCTTAAAGCATCTAAAAGCCTTAATCAGACGCTGGAGTGTGGACATTATGTGGACACTCCCCTTTTTCTGGTGGTGAGAGCTTCCCACGAAGTGGGTTGAACGCTATAGCATCCTGCAAATACTCCGGCGCAAAATGTGCGTAAGCCATCGTCTGCTCAATCCTTGCATGCCCCAGTATGCGTTGCAGAGTAATAATGTTTCCTCCGTTAATCATAAAGTGTGTGGCGAAAGTATGCCGCAGAACGTGACTTGCCTGACCACGCGGTAAATCTGGTTTGGCTGTTTTGAGTATTGACCGAAACAGGTTGTAATTTGCGGAGGGGAACAACAGGCCAGAGGGCAAATCCCCATGCACAATACTCGTAACAGCATCCGCCGAAACAGGAACCACACGCGCCTGACCCGTTTTTGTTTTCAGGAAATGCACTCGGTTATGGATAATATGCTCACGTCTCAGGCTTCGGGCTTCCCCCCACCTTGCCCCGGTACTCAGGCAAAGGGTAGCAAGGCGGTAATTATCGCCTTCCAGCATCCCCAGTAGTCGGGTTATTTCACCCGTACTGAGAAAGCTCATTCCGGTATTTTCAGTTTTCAGTCGCTTATATCCCCTGAATGGATTTTCATCGCTGAATATTCCGGACTCTTTGAGACAGGTAAACATTCCACAAAGCGTATATAACTCCCGATTAACAGTGCTTGCCTTAATACCACTGGCAATCCGCTCTACACGGTATCTGGTGATGACTTCACTGTTAATCTGGAAAGCGCATAAATCCCCCATAAGCAGAATGAACCTGTTTATTTTGCCCTGATAACTCAGGCCATGTTCTGTCACCCGGCCACGTATGCGCCACCATTCATCACGCAGAGTGGACATTGACCGATTATCAACAGGCCGGGGTAGCCATTCTTTTTCGTGCTGACTTGTCAGAATGTATTTTTCATAGGCCAGCGCTTCACTTCTTTTAATAAATTTCCTGCGAACACGTTTTCCCTTGCGTCCGGCAGGTCTTACGTCCACTTCATAACGACCATCATCAAGCTTCTTAACAGACAAGTTGAAGCCCTCCGAAATCGTTTAGATTTTGTTTACATTTGGTAAAGAACTGCTCTCGTGTGTCACATTTTGTTACATGGCATGACGAGCACCCGCAACAGTGGTTAATTGTTAGCCAGTCTTTTGGTCGTAATGCTGCGACGTTGTTTCGCCAGGCCCAGAGTGTGCGAGAGCCGGTGCAATTTGTCCGGATTCAGGTGCAGTTGTTTCGGTCATAAACCACAGCGTGTACTTGGTGAAGCGCGGGTGTTGTAGCAGCTTCATTAACACCCCTCCCTGCGGCTCTGTTCGCCCTGATTCGTAATAACTCAGGGTTGAATAAGGTATCCCCACAAGATCAGAAAGTTGCCTGCGATTCATTCGTTCTGATTCGCGCATGAGTTTCAGTTTTTCGGAAATGTCGATTGACACAGTATCAATACCTCGATAATCATATGCTGTTTTCGATAATTAATGCGCTAAATACTAATCATTGCCAGCCTTTAACAACCTCTGATGGCAACTACAAGCATTTATCAGCATCCCAACAAATGAGGGTAACAGATGGATAACACACTTGTCAGCGTCAGTGACGTACTTCCGTACAAGGAATTCGCCAGGGTTATCGGTAAAAGTCAAAAAGCAGTAAAAAGCATGATCGAGAAAGGCAAGCTTCCGGTCATCGAAATGACTGATCCGGCGTCGGTGACAGGCAGAGCCGGGGAATACTGGGTTTATCTTCCCGCATGGAACGCAGGCATGAAAATGGCCTATGACAGCAGACCGAAAGAAATTCGTGACGGCTGGTTACAGTGGCTGGGGATGGCCGGATAACTATCCCGGTATTGAATAAAACGAAAATCAGGTCTGTTAAATAAGGAATAAAAATGAATTTCGAATCAAAGCAGTTATTTTCACGATTTATTGATGTAAGAGCACAGGATGTACCCGCTTATATTCAGAAACTGGATGTAGCTGAAAAGAATGCGCACCAGAAAGCCAGTGAAGCAACAATACAATATGAACCTTGCTTCAATAAATTTAAAGAGCTGCATTCCAGCCTCGTGCAAATTAATAATCTGATTAAAGATGAAGAAGAAAGCATTAATCAACTGGAAATGCTGGCCGTAAACTCACATGCTGATGTCAGCGCCATTATCGAAGCGATGGACAGAAAAGAGAAGCACGAAAGCAAACTTAAAACACTGAGCATTGCCCGTGATAATCTTGAAGATGAAATTGTGATATTTAAAGCCGCTTCTTATCGCACTTACTCAGAATATGTAAATGCCATTCGTCATTACAAAACGGCCAGAACTGAAAATACCACAGGTAAATTTATTTTTGCCATTCGTGAAGTGATTGACCGTTCAATTATTGAATGTGAGAACTCACAAGATGGCATTACAGAGGTTGTCCATCTCTCTGCGTTTGACTATATCAAAAACATAACACCATCAAATGGCATATATAACCCGATTGCGATGAATCTGGCGGCATGCTACGGCTATAAAAATCAGACAGAAAAAACCTTGAATTATGAATTTAATGATTACCTCGGGAAATATTACACTGATTTCCCAGGCTCTGAATATGAAAGCAGCATTTTAATCAGTGCCGAAAGAGTCATTAATAAACGCAAAGGCTAAACCACAGTAAACAAGGATGTAAAGAATGAAAAAAATCACTCTCACCATTGACGGTAAAACCGTTGAAGTGACGGAGAAAAATATTTTTAACGTGATGGATATGATTATGGTCGCAGGTCAGGCCATGAGTGAAAACAAAAATTTCAGCCAGGCAAGAGGCGGGGTGGCTATGACGTTCTCAGCTTCAAGTGCCGGGAATAATACCCCACTTGCGAACACGCTTAACAGACTGGATGAGCTTGAAGAAAGAATTGAGCGGTACAGCCAGGGTGGGAACAGCAAAGAAATCTGGATCTAAACGGGGCTGAAACGAAAAAACCCGGAGCAAATGCTCCGGGTTCTGGGTCGCGCCCTTTCTTCTTATCCCTGGATGTTGTCACAGCCCTGTCGCGTTCCATCCACTGAAGAAAGCCTTGTCATACGCGCTTCGCTCTCTGCTAACAGGACGAAACATGCACCATAACCCAACAATAGGCAAGCAAATGAATTTTGATAACTTTCGCTTGAACAGCTTAGCAAAGCAGGGGTATAGTTTATGGGTTGTCACCACAGTGACAACCGGGCGTTGCAACCCGGAACAGTACAAGGCGACAGTAGACGCCGATTGCGTCTTTTTTATTGTCGTTAAGTCAGTACCCCCATATTCAGCGGCCTATGCCCGCACAGAATCAATGGTGGCGCTGGCAGGGCAGCTTTCGGGCTGGCCGGTCTCCTTGTACGCCGGTATTGCAACCCCTGTCAGTGTCACCACCAATCACGAGCGTTGCAACTCTGGTGGTGACTCCTTTGTTAAGTACAAGGAGATCATCATCATGATGACTACCCCGGTTTCCTCGCATCTGCAATATACCTGGCTGTTTCTGGCCGTTCGTCGTTCTGATTTGTCTGACCTCCCACACCGTGAAGAAGTCATCGCCAGTGACTACCCTACAGCCCGTCGCCTGATTGCCCGTGATCATATCGCCGCTTTTGCGGGTCGCCTGCCTGTTCAGGAGGTGCACCATGCGTAAAACCTTCCAGACCTCCGGCTTTGCCGTTAACAAACGTGGAAACACGGTTGGGATTCATTACACGCTCACCGCCAGATGCCGTGACTCAGCGCGAGCGGAAGCCATCCGACAGGCAATTGAAAATGGATACCAGCATGCCCGTATTACTCTCATCCGGGAGATACGCGCATGAAAAATAAAAGCAGCCGTGTCACACAGCTACACGCCACAAATAAAAAGAACTCATTAAGCCCAAAATGCATCAGCAAACTTAACCGTGTGATGGGTGTTTCGGAATTTATGCATTCTGACTTGCATGGCGCTTCGGAAGTGAAATTACATTCGACACTGGTAGCCGATATTTTCAGTTACATCAGTGAAGACATGATTTTTATTTGTGAAGAAATGGACGAACGGGGATTACTTGAGCGCCCTGCGGATTCACAGGACAGTTAAATAACATTACAGAAAGCCAGTTTCGCTTGTCTGCGGGCTGGCTCTATTCACATAAAGAGGGATGAAATATGTTCAATGATGAACAGTTAAGAGATTTTAAAATTGTGATGGAATCCGTAAGTCGCAAAGGAAATCCAGTGTGTTCCGTTTATTACATTGCAGCGCGTCATATTCTGACGGCGCGGGATATCGCGTTAAAAACGGCGGCAAAACGGGGTTTCAGAAAGATAAGAGTTTCACTGGTGACAGACCTTTCAGAGCGTGATTAAAAAAATGCCCCGTCGCACACGGGGCAAGATATACACGGAGTTGAACTGTCTGGAATGGTTTTTGTGGCGCTAAATCAGCGAATGCATATAACACGATTAAAACGCTAAATAGCGAGAGCATTATGACACAGAGAATTTCGGAAGTATCTACCCTATCACGGGGTCGGTGGCCGTTTTTATTATCTTCTTTGGGTATTCATGTGCCTGAAAATAAACAACACGGTGCCTGTCCGGCATGTGGTGGCACTGACCGTTTCCGTTTCGATAATAAAGATGAACGGGGAACGTGGTTCTGTAACCAGTGTGGACACGGTGACGGGCTGGACCTGGTGAAACAGGTGCTGAAAGTCGATATTGGTGTAGCCGCGTCGCGTGTGGGTGACGTGCTGAACGGTGCTGCTTTTACGCAGGCTGTCAGCCCGTTGCCTGCCAGAAAAGAAGCCTCAGACAGTGCAGGCAGTGAAAATGTGGCCGCGCGGGTGTCCGGTGTGCTGAAAAGCACCCTTCCGGGGTCGTCACCTTATCTGGCGCGTAAAGGTCTGGGTCATGTCGTGATTCCGGTTCTGCCTGATGGTCGCTTGTGTCTCGCCCTGACGGATATCAGAGGCGCGGTGTGCGGCGCTCAGTTCATTGCCCCGGATGGCAGTAAAAAAATCATGGCCGGAAGCACGAAAAAGGGCGCTGTCTGGACGCCTGCCCCCCTGCCGGAGAAGCCTGCCTGTATTCTGATTGGTACAGGCGTTGCGACTACATTAAGCGCCGGAATGCTGCATGAGGGCGTCATAATTGCCGCGCTCGATGACGGTAATCTCAGAGCCGTTGCGCTGGCCGTTCGTGAACGCTGGCCACTGGCCAGAATTATTATCGTTGCCGATAATGACTGGCATTTTCCCGGCGAACTGGACGAACGGGGAAAGCCCAAAATCAACAGCGGGAAGCTGAACGGGGAAAAGGCCGCGCTGGCCGTTAACGGCTGGATTGCACTGCCTCCGGGTGAAATGAAGATGGACTGGGACGATTATCGCCAGCATCACGGTATCGAGGCCGCTAAAATGGCGTTTACCGTCAGCCTGCGTGAAATGAACGCCACGAAACTGCATGAGGCGCGGCGCTCGCTGGGTGACAGTGTGGTGTTATCTGATGAGGAGGTGACAGAGCTGGAGCGCCTGAATCAGAAATACACACACGTGACTATCGGCGGCAAACATCGGGTGGTCAGTATGAAGCCCTGCATGGTCAACGGAAAAACGCACGTTTTTGAAGAGCTGTCACAGTTTCGCAATTATTTTCTGCATGAAAAGCAGATAGCGAAGCGTAGCCAGGGCGCGGCATGGCTGCAATGGCCGGGTAAAGCCTACAAACCGGACGGTGTGGGATTCTATCCACGCCCGGAGAAGTGCCCGCCGCAGGTCTACAACCTGTTTACGGGCTGGGGCGTCACGCCCCGTGAGGGCGATGTGTCACCCTATCTGGAGCATCTGGAAAAAGTTATTTGCGCAGGCAATCACCAGGCATTTTTATATCTGGTGGGCTGGCTGGCGCATCTTGTACAGCGCCCCGATGAAAAACCGTCTGTGGCTATCGTGCTGAAAGCCATTCCCGGAACGGGGAAAGGCACCACGGTTAAACCCATTCTGCAAATGATGGGGCAGTACGGCGTACAGGTGAACGGAGCCGGACAGATTGCCGGGAAATTTAACGCCACAATGGCTAACAAGCTGATGGTGTTTGCTGATGAAGTGACCGTGAACAGCAGCCGCGAAGCCGACAGGCTGAAAGGGATCATCAGTGAGGATACGATTAACCTTGAGCGTAAGGGCATAGACCCGGAGCCAATGCCGAACTTTTCCCGGCTAATATTCGCCAGTAACAGCGAGCAGGTGTTACGCGCCAGTATCCGGGAGCGCCGTTATCTGGTGCTGGAGCCGACACCGGAACATGCGCAGGAGAAGAATTATTTTGACCGCCTGCATAACTGGATCAACAACGATGGCGCATCGCACCTGATGGCGTACCTGCTGAATACTGACCTTTCCACATTTGACCCGCGCCGCGCCCCGGTCACTGCCGGGCTGGTCCGGGAAATTCTCAGCAACCTGCCACCTGCTGAAAACTATGTGTACCGTGAACTGTGCAGCCCGTCCCCGTTCCGTGGGCTGGCGAGGCTGTCAGCCAGTGAGGAAGTTACCCGTTTTATGGCGCAGTTTCAGGAGGAAGGATTTGCCATGAATGCGCCAGCGGCTCGCAGGATGATGGGACGCATTTTTGCCGCCATTGGGCTTGAGCGAGTGGGACGCGCAGACCGGGGCGGGATTTTCTACGAGCTTCCGGCGAAGGAAGATTTTGAGGGCTGGGACGCAATACGCAGTAGCTTTGCGGGTATGCTGAACAGCGCCCCTGAACAGGTATTTGGTGAGTCTTTCTGGTAAACCTTTCCGCATTGCTACACATCACACGCCCCGCATCTGACGGGGCTTTTTTTTGCCAACATATCCCCGCCAGAAAAGAAGCCCTGAACGGCGAGATTCTTCAATTCGTCACGCTACACCCACAAAACAATATAACCACTTATTTTTAACAAGTCCTTTTGGTTAGAGTTTTTTCAACAGAGCCTGACTTATATCTGTACCAACTGTACCACCTCATACAAATCACATGAATTACATAGAGTTATACTGGTACAGTTATTTATTTTATCTATACCATAACTAAACCAACTATACCAAAGCGACGATAATGGGACAGTTTGGGGTAAATGGTACAGATATGAAAAAAGGTATCTGTACCAGCTACAGGCCGCGCCATATCTGGCTTTATGGCTGTCTGGTACAGATGGGACAGTAAAAACCGGGTTTTATCGCCAGAGAATTTTACGCACAGTTTTTAATGGTTGCGATTGTGTTAGAAATGAACACAAAATTAACAACCGTCCCGAACACTTCTTTTCTGGCAGGCGTTCTTTTTCTGTTATCAAAATCCACGATAGTTATCGACATCTCGATAATCAACGATATGATAATCGCACTGTCGAAAAGGGTTAATGGGGGAATAAATATGCGGGTCAAGTGTCCTGATTGTGGAGTTAGAGCGCCAGTATTTGCTATAGAACATAAAGATAATAAAGATGTTGATCTTTCATGCCGATGTATAAATACGGAATGCTTATCGCAGTTCGTCATGACAGTGGCTTTTATGCATCATACAAATAAGCATAAAAAAGTGAATGCTAGAAAAAAATCCCCCAGGTCTGTTATCAGTATTGTCAATAATCTTAATACCGACCAGCAGCGTGATTTGGTTGGAATACTTACCGAAATGATAAAAAAAGATGAATCAGGCGTTCATCAGTAAATAAAAAGGCATTCAACCTTATTGCCAGAAACCAGAAATAATAGCCAGAAAGTCATGCTGGCTTTTATTCTGACACTGTTGTAGTCATCACTTACCGCGAATCATTGCCAGACCCGCCAAAAGTCACGAAATTCATGGTGCCGGGCATGGCCTGACTGGTGCGTTTTGTATGCGGCCAGACTTATGGCGGTTATACAAAACATACCCTGTCCCCCAGTTTGCTGTGCAAACGATTTCAGTTACCCCATAAACCACCAGGCCGCGCCCGGCAAGGCTTTCGCCTGTTACGTGGTATTTTTGCGGCGCATTCCGTGGGACATAAATTCTCACGTAAAACGGCGCTAAGCCGCATCACATCTGGGTTTCTGTGTTTTCTTCTCCGGCGCTAACAGGCTTCACAACTGAAATCTACTGAAATTCATTTCATTTTGTGCAATTGGCATTTCACGCGAAATCACCAGTGCTGGCGCGGTCTGCGGGTATCAATTGCATAAATCCACAACTGAAAAAACTTTATGACGCAAAGAGCGCAGGCGGGTGCGGTGTAGCGCGGTTTCCGTGACGTCTTTCGTTTCGTCACGATGCGTGGGCGACGCTGTGCGCGTTCGTCTGTATGAGATAAACCAAGAGTGGTCGGAAAGAAATGAATGGATTACAGCGCGTTCTGTGGCGTCAGACGGCCACAAAAAAGCCCGCACAAAGGCGGGCAGAATCTGACAGGCTGTTTTAGTTAACGTGTAATCTCATTCATCACAGCGGTTTTAATTGCGATTACCGTTATGCTATAGCGATTACTACCTTCATCAGCTAATACAACCGTTTCTTGATCACCATTGATAATCACTTCAATGTCTCCGCCCTTTATTTCCCGTAAAGCAATCTGAATAGAAATATTTGAATCTTCGGGATTTAATGGATCAAGTAAAGTTGAAAGAATAAAACACAATGCGTTGTGTTCATTCATCTCAATATTTTCCACTGGCGTCTTGATGAAAGATGTGTAAGTTAAATACCCCACACTAATATACTCTTCATTTACATCAAGCGACTGGCGATAGTTACATATAAGCTCACAAGCAGCTTTGCGCAGCCGCGCCTGAATTTCATTTCTCTTATTATATTGCTTCTCGTAAAGCTCCTGTAAGTCCTGAATTGTAATCATCACCACATCTCCATTAATTAAAATAACACTCATTGATTGCATTATAAACAACATAACGATATTATCAATACCTCGATAATACTTTGTTTATTTTGATAATTAGTGGTGACAACAATGAAGCAAAGCACAATTATTAAATGCCCTGATTGTGGTGAGAGAGCATTTATTAAAACAACAATAAATGTCAGTGATGGCTTTTCTAATTTGTATTGCATTTGCAGTAATGTTGAATGCAATGCGTCACTGGTATTTTCACTTTATCTTTCATATCACATTACACCGCCACGCTCTGCAATGAGTGATGACGCAAGAAAATCACTGGCCGTCCTGCCTCGCAGTGAACGCCGTCAAATTGCTTACATGCTGGAGAAATAACGATGCTGTTACTTATTGCGGGTCATGTAAATCTCAGAGAACGGATAACACTTTTCGGTACTCTGTTTCGTGCAGCTTTGACTGTCCTGATGACAGACCGCTATGTGATGCAGGTGAAATACAAAAATGACAATGAGCGTGACATGATGCGGCGTAATGTAAGGGTACTAACCGAAATTATAAGCGATGGAATTACGTCTCCCGGGTTCAGGATTTTAATGAAAAAAAAGCCCCGCGATGCAGGGCTTTCATAGTGTGATGTGGTCGCGATGTGGACGCGAAGAAAATAAATCCCTTATTTTCCAGTGTGTTACCATTCAAATTCAAGCACCTAAAGGTGCCTTTTTTATTATTCAGGTTTCGCTCAATTGCCAGTCGGCCGAGAATTAATTAACCTGCTATATACTTTTTGCCAGAGAGAAGAGAAAAGCATCATGCATTATGACCTTATCATCGTCGGTAGTGGTTCCGTTGGCGCAGCCGCCGGATGCTATGCCACTCACTCCGGCTTAAACGTGCTTATGGTCGACAGCAACCACCCTCCCCACCAGCAAGGTAGCCATCATGGTGATACTCGCCTGATGCGCCATGCCTATGGCGAAGGGGAAAAATATGTCCCACTGGTGTTACGCGCCCAGACATTATGGGATGCGTTGCAGGAAATTAGTGGTGAGAAAGTCTTTCATCGCACAGGTGTGATTAACCTCGGCCCTGCGGATTCAGCATTTATCTCAACGGTGCAAAGCAGTGCGCAAAGCTGGTCACTACCGCTTGAAACACTGACGGCTGAACAAGTGATGACACGCTGGCCACAAATTACCGTTCCAGAGAACTATCTTGGCTTATTTGAGCCAGATTCTGGTGTGCTGCGCAGCGAGTTGGCGGTGGAAACTTATATCCGTCTGGCAAACCAGGGTGGGTGCGCGCAGTTATTTAATTGCCCGGTGACGGACATCCGCCATACCGCAGACGGTGTGGTAGTCGATACCCCAGAAGGCGAGTTTACCGCCGATAAACTTTTGGTGAGCGCAGGAACCTGGGTCACTAAATTATTACCCGAACTGCCGGTTACGCCTGTGCGCAAAATCTTTAGCTGGCATCAGGCTGACGGACGTTACAGCGAAAAGAACAATTTCCCTGCATTCACGGCCGAGTTACCCGATGGTACCCAGTACTATGGTTTCCCTGCCGGAGAAGATAACGAGCTGAAACTCGGGAAACATAATGGCGGACAAGTCATCAGTGAACCGCAGCATCGCAAACCATTTGGCGCTATCGCAACCGATGGCAGTGAAGTATTCAGTTTCTTACGCCAGGTCATGCCGGGCGTGGGTGTCTGCATGCACGGCGCAGCCTGCACTTACGATATGTCGCCAGATGAAGATTTTATTATTGATACCCTACCAGGCCATGACAATACACTGGTGATCACCGGGCTGAGTGGGCATGGGTTTAAATTTGCATCGGTATTGGGGGAGATTGCCTGCAAGTTCGCTCTGGGCAAAGAACCTGGCTTCGACCTGACACCATTCTCGCTTTCGCGCTTTAAATAAAACCACGTAACGTCGGATGTCGCTTATGCTAATCCGACCTACGAAGCGCTTTTGGCAGGTGGATTCACGTAAGCAACATCCACCAGAAAAGTTACTCGGGATCAGGGATCCCCAACGTGGTATTGAGCGCACCACGCGATTTATTGAAGATCTTATTACCGTTTTCACGACCAGCGCGGCGACGGCGCTGCTCTTCTGGTGACAGCACTAGCTCCTCGCAGCAAATGTCGCTGCAACAGCCTGCAAACTTCTCTGCACAGGATGGACACTGAATAAATAGCAGATGACAGCCATCATTTTTGCAGTTGGTGTGGCTATCACAAGAAACCCCACACTGATGGCAATGGGCAATCACATCATCGGAAATACGCTCGCCCATACGCTCATCGAAGACAAAGTTTTTGCCGACAAAACGCACCGGGATACCTTGCTCACGCGCGCGGCGCGCATATTCGATAATCCCACCTTCGATGTGATAAACATTTTTGAAGCCGTTATGCAGCATCCAGGCGCTGGCTTTTTCACAACGAATCCCGCCGGTGCAATACATGACGATTTTTTTGTCTTTGTCGTCTTGTAACATATCGACCGCTTTCGGTAACTGTTCACGAAACGTGTCCGCAGGAATTTCCATCGCATCCTGGAAGTGGCCGACTTCATATTCGTAATGGTTACGCATGTCGATAAACACGGCATCCGGGTCATCGAGCATGGCGTTGACATCTGCCGCTTTAAGGTAAGAACCGACATTGCTGGCATCAAACGACGGGTCATCAATCCCATCGGCAACAATACGGTCACGCACTTTCATGCGCAGCACCCAAAACGACTTGCCGTCATCTTCAAGTGCGATATTCAGACGCACGCCATTGAGCGCCGGATGGAAGGCATAAAGCGCTTCACGGAATACCTCAACACGGCTTTGCGGTACGCTGATTTGCGCGTTAATCCCTTCATGGGCGAGATAGACACGGCCAAAAACATTTAGCGCGGTAAAAGCCTGATACAGAGCATCACGCGTGGTTTTAGGATCTTCGATATGGAAATATTTATAGAATGAGATTGTGGTGCGTGGCTCGGTTTCAGCCAACATACGCACGCGCAGTTCATCATTCGATATACGGTTGTGTAACACTGGCATGGTGTTCGCTCGGCTATCGTTGATAAGAAAAAAACTGGGCAGCATCATAAAGCAATTATCGTTAATTTACATCCACGCATTTTGCGCTACATTTTCTTCATCTAGCCGCACCGCAATCAACAATTGATTGATTATCAGTCACTCCGCACCCGTTGATTTTGGCTGACTCTCAAAAAGTGTCACAATAGTCTTACTCAAGAAGATCCGGCATTTGCCGTCACAATAGGTTTTACATGACGAACTTACCGCAATTCTCGCGCGCATTGCTTCATCCCCGATATTGGGGAATTTGGTTTGGGATTGGCTTACTCTACTTAATTACTCTCCTCCCTTACCCTGTGATTTATCGACTTGGCCGTGGCCTTGGCCAACTCGCCAGACGCTTTATGAAACGTCGCGTCAGAATTACACGCCGCAATCTTGAGCTCGCCTTCCCGAACAAAACCGTCGAGGAGCGAGAACACTATCTGGAAAAAAACTTTGAGTCCGTAGGCCTTGGCTTGATGGAGACTGGTATCGCCTGGTTCTGGCCAACATGGCGTATCCAGCGCTGGTGCGACGTTAGCGGCGTCGACCAGATTCATGCGGTACAAGAAGCCAACCGCGGCGTACTCCTGATTGGTATTCACTTCCTGACGCTTGAATTAGGCGCGCGCATGTTCGGCATGAATACGCCGGGCATTGGCGTTTACCGCCCGAATGACAATCCCCTGCTGGACTGGCTGCAAACCTGGGGCCGCATGCGTTCAAACAAAAGTATGATCGACCGTAAAGATCTCAAAGGCATGATCCGGGCGCTAAAACAGGGCGAGATTATCTGGTACGCACCTGACCATGACTACGGCCCACGCGGTAGCGTTTTTGTACCATTCTTTGGCGTTGATCAAGCGGCTACAACCAGCGGTACCTATACTCTGGCTCGTATGTCGGGTGCAGCAATTGTCCCGATGGTGCCGCGCCGCAAACCTGACGGAAAAGGCTACGAGCTGATTATTCTGCCTGCGGAGTTTTCACCACCGCTGGAAACCCCGGAAGGCACAGCGCTGTGGATGAACAAAATCATCGAAGAATGCATCATGATGGCGCCTGAGCAATATATGTGGCTACACCGCCGTTTTAAAACGCGCCCCGAAGGCGTTCCTTCACGCTACTAGCTATCCTTCATTAAAGTCATAAGGCGGCTTCTGGTCGCCTTTATTCGTTCTAAAATTGTGTTTCAGAAACGTTGCCACTCCAACGCCAACAGGCGCATAATTAGCAAGGTAATAATTCCCCGCATATCTTTTCTGCCCAATTTGGAGCGTTATGACTCTCCCCGAGAGCACCACCATCAACTGGAAACGAAATCTTACCGTCGCATGGCTTGGATGTTTTCTGACTGGTGTTGCATTTAGTCTGGTAATGCCATTCCTACCCTTGTATGTCGAACACCTTGGCGTAACAGGCCACAGCGCATTAAACATGTGGTCCGGTATCGTTTTCAGCATCACCTTTTTGTTTTCAGCGATTGCATCACCTTTCTGGGGCGGGCTTGCCGACCGTAAAGGCCGCAAAATCATGCTGCTGCGTTCAGCGTTGGGTATGTCCATCGTGATGGTGCTGATGGGCTTTGCGAGCAATATCTGGCAGTTTCTGGCGCTTCGCGCACTGCTAGGCTTGTTGGGCGGGTTTGTGCCTAACGCCAATGCGCTGATTGCCACACAGGTCCCACGCCATAAAAGTGGCTGGGCTCTGGGCACATTATCAACGGGAGGCGTGAGTGGTGCGCTTCTCGGGCCGATGATCGGTGGTTTTCTGGCGGATACTTACGGCTTACGACCGGTATTTTTCATTACCGCAGCCGTGTTGTTTACCTGCTTTGTCTTTACGCTCTTCTGTATTCGCGAACAATTCACCCCCGTGAACAAAAAAGACATGCTGCACGCGCGCCAGGTATTCACTTCACTTAAAAACCCAAAACTGGTGCTGAGCCTGTTTGTCACCACCATGATTATTCAGGTCGCGACCGGTTCGATTGCCCCGATTCTAACGCTCTACGTGCGCGAGCTGGCGGGTAATGTCAGCAACCTGGCGTTTATCAGCGGTATGATAGCATCTGTTCCTGGTGTAGCGGCGTTGATAAGTGCACCGCGCTTAGGGAAACTGGGGGATAGAATCGGGCCGGAGCGGATTTTAATCTGCGCACTGGTTATCTCAGTGCTTCTGCTCATTCCAATGTCGATGGTACAAACGCCATGGCAATTGGGCGTGTTGCGTTTCCTGCTCGGTGCCGCCGACGGCGCGCTATTGCCTGCGGTACAAACTCTGCTTATCTATAACTCCAGCAACCAGATTGCCGGGCGTATCTTTAGTTACAATCAATCTTTCCGTGATATTGGCAACGTTACCGGCCCGTTAGTTGGGGGCGGCAGTCTCAGCCAGTTACGGCTTCCGCACGGTGTTTTTAGTCACCGCAGGTGTCGTACTCTTCAACGCGCTTTACTCATGGATTACCCTACGCCGCCCAACCGCTCGTACCCGTATTTTGGAAGAGTGACCCTCTAATCCTCGAAGTACGACGAGGATTAAATCTCATACTTGCAACTTTGCAAACAGCGTCAACAATTAACTTGAAATTGCGCTGTAGCGCGCTCCCTGACCTGTAACAAAAGGAGATGAATATGAGTCTGTACGCGACGCTGGAAGAGGCCATTGATGCCGCACGCGAGCTTTTCCTTGTAGATAATCCGGAACTTGAAGAAGAGAGTGCCAGTGTTCAGCAATTGAACATCCAAAAGTACATTCTTCAGGATGGCGACATTATGTGGCAAGCTGAGTTCTTCGCAGATGACAGCGAAGATGGCGATTGTTTACCGATGCTCAGTGGTGAGGCAGCCCAAAGTGTGTTCGACGGTGACTACGATGAAATCGAGTTACGCCAGGAGTGGATTGAGGAAAACACGCTGCATGAGTGGGACGAAGGTGAATTTCAACTTGAGCCGCCGCTGGATACCGAGGAAGGGCAAACTGCGGCTGATGAATGGGATGAACGATAAAACGTTTATTCGTATGGCCCATGGCTGGCATCAATGGGCAACAACAGTGTATCGAAGACCAGCGAAAATGGTAAGTCGAGCACTGTAATATAGCGCCATGCACTGTCACGCACGTCCCACTGCACTCCGGGGTAATACTGATTACCATGTCCCTGCCCCGGAACTGCACGGCTGATAATACTGCCACAACCACTCAGCAAACACGCCATCATTACGACCACAATCGCTCTAAACAAATCTTCTCTCCTGATTTTTCCGGCTGAGTATAACTGCCCATCGCTTGAGCGCAAAAAAATGCCGACCCGAAGGTCGGCATTGATAACGCGTATTACCCGTTATTTAGTCGGCAATGCCTCAGGATTCAGACTAACCGTTTTGTAGTTATCAACCCATGAGGAATAACGCTGCGGGTTAGACCACACACGGTAATGCAGACGAGACATTGTTACCGGGTCGCTTAACAGCACCAAGCGACGGTCGCGGTTAAGTTTCTCAGGCGTTTCGTTAAGAGCTTGCTCAACGTGACGATCACGGGCGATTTCCAGCACCTGGCTGGCACGGTGACGCGCCGTTGCCATTGCGGTTGCCAGGGCATTAAACGACGGGTTAAACACCGCGTGCATAAAGCCATCATCCAGCGTACGGCTACGGTTCAGCTTCAGGTAGTTGTCGGTATCCACCAGCACCTGTGGAGGAGAATACTCTTCCGGGATCAGGAACAACTTCCAGCGTTTGGTACGCAAACCGATGGTCGCACGGCTCGAAATCACCGATACAAACGGCGACAGAATCAGTGAGAACACGATTGGTGCAAGCCAGAACAGGAAACGTAAATCCAGCCACGCCATGCCCACTGCCCACACCAGACCCAGCAGCAGCTGAGAACCGTGGCGCATAAACGCTTCGCCCCAAGGGGTTGAATCGTCATCACGCTGTGGAGAGTTCCATACCACTTCCCAACCGAGGAACGCGCTCACCACAAACACGGTGTGGAACAGCATACGCACCGGTGCCAGCAGCACGGAGAACAGCACTTCAAGCAACAAAGAAGCCGTTACGCGGAAGAAGCCACCGAACTCTTTCGAGCCTTTGCACCAAATCAGAATGATGCTCAGAAGCTTCGGCAGGAACAGCAACACCATGGTGGACGCGAACAACGCAATCGCAAGCTCCGGACGCCACTGCGGCCACACCGGGAACAACTGGCGCGGTTGCAGGAAGTATTGCGGTTCTGTCAGCGCATGCACCACCTGCAAGGCAGTTGATAATGCGAGGAACATAAACCACAACGGCGCAGACAGGTAAGACATAACGCCCGTCAGGAACACCGCACGGTGTACCGGGTGCATACCTTTTACCAGGAACAGACGGAAGTTCATCAAGTTACCGTGGCACCAACGGCGGTCACGCTTGAGTTCATCCAGTAAGTTCGGCGGCAGCTCTTCATAAGAACCCGGCAGATCATAGGCAATCCACACCCCCCAACCCGCACGACGCATCAGCGCTGCTTCTACGAAGTCATGAGAGAGGATGGAACCGGCGAATGAACCTTCACCTGGCAGCGGTGCTAACGCACAGTGCTCAATGAATGGCTTAACGCGGATAATCGCATTGTGGCCCCAGTAGTGGGATTCACCCAATTGCCAGAAGTGCAGACCCGCTGTAAACAGCGGCCCGTATACACGTGTCGCAAACTGCTGGCAACGCGCATACAGAGTGTCCATGCCTGACGCTTTTGGTGAAGACTGAATGATGCCCGCATTCGGGTTAGCATTCATCAGACGCACAAGGTTAGTCAGACAGTCACCGCTCATTACTGAGTCGGCATCCAGAACCACCATGTAGCTGTACTGATTACCCCAACGACGACAGAAGTCATCGATGTTGCCACTTTTACGCTTCACACGACGACGACGACGACGGTAGAAAATCTGCCCTTCGCCCTGCACTTCGTTGATGAGTTCCATCCACGCTTTCTGCTCGGCAACACAGATATCCGGGTTGTAGCTGTCGCTTAAGATGTAAACGTCGAAGTGCTGCTGTTGGCCGGTTGCTTTTACCGATTCCCACGTCGCGCGCAGGCCCGCAAATACGCGGTCTACGTCTTCGTTACAGATTGGCATAATCAACGCGGTGCGATGCGCCGGGTCGATTGGTTCATCACCCACTGTTGAGGCAGAGATACTGTATTTATCTTTGCCCATCAGTAGCTGGAGGAAGCCCATCAGCGCAGTCCAGAAACCGGCTGAAACCCAACAGAACAGAATCGCAAAAAGGATCAAAATGCCGGTTTGCAGCACATACGGCAAAAGCTGCATAAAGGACACCCAAAGATCCTGGCCGATCATGTCGGATGGATTGATCAGCGCCCAGCCCTGGTAAGGCAGAATTGTCTTCATATACCAGGTTGCAACCACCGTCTGAGAAATGGTCAGCAGCAGCAGAATGTAACGGCGGATTGTTCCGACGGTACGCCATTTCTGCTCAGCTTCAGCCTCTTCTTTCGACATGTAGCGAGGATTTACTTCCCGCCCGCGTAAACGATCCCAGAAACGACCAATCGGGTTGGTGCGCCACGGATCGGGGAACATAGAAGAACGCGTAGCTTTAGGCATTGCCTGCAGCTGGGTGCGCCCCTCTTCGTCCTCAATCAGTTGATCACCGCCCAACGATCCAGGCCAGCTTGCTTCAAGCCGGGCCTTTACCGAGGCTAAAGGGGAATCATCGGCTCTGTCATAGTGGTGCCCTTGCGCATCAAGCGCTTCATGCACCGCTTGCAGATCTGATGCAGGAAGAGCCGCCTTCTGCTCAGCAGAAAGCGGGAGTGCATCAATATAATCAGACGCGGTATCAGTAAACTTATTCATTGGCAGGTAGCTGGTAGCTCCAGGTTTCACTCAACGTTTGATCACCATTGACCAGCGCTGCACGCATTTCAGTCGGTTTCTTCTCATCTTTGACTTTCACACGTACAGTCAAACGCCAGCCTTTAGTGACCGGGTTGTAACGTACCTGGCTGTCAACGATTTCACCGTTGTCACCAATGCTGGTTTGCGCGGTAACCGGCGTATCTTGCGGCAGTTTTTTCATGTCCGCGCCGACGTAATCCACGACAAACGCAATAGTGCCGTCTGGCTGGCGAATCAGATTCGACTGCTTCACATCACCGGTTGAGCGGCGAGTCTGCGCAACGTATGCGTTATCAGGCGCATGCATTTTGTCTTCATCACGGCTGAAGGTAATAGTGTATTTGAAGTTCATCTCTTTGCCTGGTTCCGGGAGCTGATCCGGAGTCCAGTAAGCAACGATGTTGTCGTTAGTTTCGTCATTGGTTGGAATTTCAACCAGTTCAACGCGACCTTTACCCCAATCACCTTGCGGCGCAACCCATGCACTTGGTCGCTGATCGTAACGATCGTCAATATCTTCAAAACGAGAGAACTGACGGCCACGTTGCAGCAAACCAAAGCCAACTGGATTCTCGGTTGCAAACGAGCTCACCGCCAGATGTTTCGGGTTATTCAGCGGACGCCAAATCCATTCACCGTTACCGGCATGGATAGACAGACCGTTGGAGTCATGCAATTCCGGACGGAAGTTGGTGCTTGGTGACGGCTGATTTGGCCCAAACAGGAACATACTGGTCAGTGGTGCCACGCCCAGTTTGCCAACTTTATCGCGCAGATAAACTTTTGACTGTACGTTCACCACTGTGTCGCGCCCTGGGGTAATCACAAAGCGATACGCACCGGTTGCACGTGGGGAATCGAGCAACGCGTAGAGGGTCAGCGTTTTGTCGCCAGCTTTCGGGCGTTCAATCCAATACTCACGGAAACGTGGGAACTCTTCGCCAGATGGCAAAGCAGTGTCAATAGCCAAACCACGAGCAGACAGGCCATAAACCTGACCTGAGCCAATCACACGGAAGTAACTCGCCCCGAGCATGCTGACAATTTCGTCGTTCTTATCTTTGCTGTTGATCGGATAGAGCACTTTGAACCCGGCAAAGCCGAGATCTTTCACGGTGTCTTTATCGTGTTTCACATCACCGAAATTAAAGTAATCCGGGTTGTACTTGATCTTATGAACCGCAGTTGCCGTCACTTCATTGATAGCAACAGGGGTGTCGAAGTACATACCCTGATGATAAAACTCAAGCTTAAATGGGGTCTTTAACTTGCTCCAGTAGGCTTTGTCGTGATTGAACTGGATCTGCTGATAATCCGCATATTTCATGTCGCGGAAGAGCGAAGGCAGATTGCTTTTCGGTGCTTCGTAGCTTTTGCCCGCTAATGTTTTCGCTTGTTTTGCGACATCATCGATATTGAAGGCCCAAACTGAGGTGGTATAAAGTGACAGCATTACTGCAGCACCGAGCCCACACACTTTCATCATTTTTAGTTTATGTTTCATATTAACCAGCACATCCCCCTTTGTGTGCTTAAATCAATCCAATCCATTTTAATGGAAACTTCTGCTTTCCGACAACCAAATACCCGCATTGTTCAGCGCGCCGGCTCAGCCTTTAAGCAAAAAAAGACAACTGCTTACGCTTTCAGCATCCATCCTGGAGACAGGATGTCATGGTTAGTGTAGGGTTGCCACGGAATTGATACCGTTCGGGACTTTAAGCCTATTGGGATATGTTCTTAAGGATAAGGCGATTCGTCCGATAATGTTTGGAGTATTATGAGTAAAGCACCACAACAACGCGAGTTTTTCCTGGATTCTATCCGGGCCTGGTTAATGCTCTTAGGCATCCCGTTCCATATCTCGCTCATCTATTCAAGCCATCACTGGCACGTCAATAGCACCGAAGCATCGTGGGGTTTAACCCTGTTTAATGATTTTATTCACGCATTTCGTATGCAGGTGTTTTTTGTCATTTCGGGATATTTCTCTTACATGCTTTTTTTGCGCTACCCGCTTAAACGCTGGTGGAAAGTGCGTGTAGAGCGGGTCGGCATCCCGATGCTCACCGCGATACCATTGCTCACACTGCCGCAATTTTTAATGCTGCAACACGTTAATGACAAAGCAAAAAATTGGCCCGGCCTGACTCCCTATGAAAAATACAACACCCTGGTTTGGGAGCTGGTTTCTCATTTGTGGTTCTTGTTAGTGATGGTGGTACTTACAACCGTATGTTTATTTTTGTTTCAACAGATGAAAGCACGCATTGCTGAAAAATCAGAAAATATTCCATCTTCTATTACTTTAGGAAAGCTCTCAGTCGCCTTCCTGGGGTTCGGTATTCTATACGGCGTTATTCGCCGGACTATTTTTATTATTTACTCACCGATATTAAGTGATGGATTATTTAACTTCGTAGTGATGCAAACGCTGTTTTATCTACCATTCTTCATGCTTGGGGCTCTGGTGTTTGTACGCCCACAGTTAAAAGCGCTATTTACCACACCGTCGCCATGGTGTGCGGTAGGAGCGGCACTGGCATTTTTCGCCTATCTGCTTAACCAACGTTACGGTAGCGGTGACGCCTGGATGTATGAAACTGAGAGCGTGATTACCATGGTGCTGGGTTTGTGGATGGTCAACGTAGTGTTCTCCCTTGGCCATAAGCTATTGAATTTCCATTCAAAGCGTGTCACCTATTTCGTGAATGCCTCACTGTTTATTTACCTGGTGCACCATCCGTTGACGCTGTTCTTTGGCGCGTACATCACACCGCATATTGCTTCAAATGCGCTGGGCTTTATCACCGGGTTAATTTTCGTGATTGGTGTCGCGGTGATTCTGTATGAAATCCACCTGCGCATTGCGTTGCTGCGCTTCCTGTTCTCCGGCAAGCCGCAGAATGTGGCGGTTAAGGTGACGAGTTAGCGCTGAGGGTTCACTTCAAAATGGTGGATGTCGCTACGCTAATCCACCCTACAAAACCGAAACTGTAGGTCGGATTAGCGTAGCGACATCCGACACTTCTCATAAAAGCCATTCAATCGGTAGTCGATAAACCAACCTCACCAACACCCGCTGCCAAAAGCGGGTGTGCGGTTCTTTCTTCCAGACAATCTCTTTGCCTTCACTGTGCTCCACCCAATTCACTCGCCCCCACTTATCCAGACGCAGCGCCCAGGCATTCTCTTTCTGACTTTGGGTGAAACGCTGGTGAATATCCTGTGCCAGCGCCTCACTTTCAATCACAAAACCCATCTCGGTATTGAGCATTGCGGAACGTGGGTCAAAATTAAAGGAGCCGATAAACACTTTTTGTTTATCCACACTAAACGTTTTGGCATGCAGGCTGGAACCTGAATTCCCTGTTAAGCCACGGTCATGTGGTCTGCGCAGGACATCTTGTTCGGGCTTTAACTCATAAAGCTCGACCCCGTGGCGCATCAGTTTTTTGCGCCAACGCGCATAACCAGCATGAACTACCGCCACATCATTGGCGGCCAGTGAGTTAGTCAGGATTGCTATTTTTACCCCTTTACGCACAAGCCCCAAGATTTGCGCAATGCCAGCGCGAGTGGGCACAAAATAGGCTGAAATAATGTCTATCTCACGCTCAGGCATACCAATCACATTCATCAGGCGTTGCGGCAGTAACGTGTGGTTGCGGGCTCTGCCCTGCCCCTTACGCGGGTCATCGCTGAGTAAGCGTGTTTTCGCCCAATACATTTCCAGCGTGCGGGCGACCAGATTGGTGGCAAACTGGCTGGTTGTCAGTCGATCAAGATAACGACGCGCCGTCGGGTCATCACGCCAGTCGTCAGGAAGTTGTACCCGCTGCTGTAAGGCATCGTTATCAACATCGAGCACCTTTTCCAATGTTGAGACACACTGGCTGTTCCAGTAGCGCTCAAAATCCTGGCTGACATCCTCGACAACCGGACCCACGGCCAGCACATCTAAGTCTGAAAACAGCGGTTGTTTGCCCACACCAAAGTACGCATCCCCCACATTTCGCCCGCCAATAATCGTGGTTTCACCATCAACAGTGAATGATTTGTTGTGCATACGACGGTTAAGCCTGGCAAAGTCGGTCAAATAGCCAATGGCGCGAAACAGGCGAAATGAAAAGGGATTAAAAAGACGAACTTCTATCTGAGGATGGGCGTTCAGAAGCGCTAACGTATCATCAAGGCCGTTGGTGTTGTTATCGTCAAGCAACAGTCTAACTTTCACTCCGCGATCTGCCGCCGCCAATAATGCACTAAACATCAGCCGCCCGGACATATCGTCCTGCCAGATGTAGTACTGCACATCGAGGGTTTTCTCCGCCATCCCGCACAGCAGATAGCGCGCGGCAAACGCATCAAGGCTATCCGCAAGCGGATGAATCCCGCTAAGGCCTGGATGCCCAGCTGTAGCCGGGGCAATCGCTCGACCCAGACGAGTGGTGTGAGGATTATTCACTTTAGAGTTGGGCAAGTAGTTGCTCGTAAATATGGGTGTTTTCATCGTCAAAGCAGACAAAAACTACCTGTTCGGGTAACGGGCGCAGGCCGATATAACGGTAGACGGTATCAACGGCTATTTTCGCTGCCAGCTCTTTAGGATAACCATACGCACCGGTGCTAATCGCCGGGAACGCAATAGTGCGATAGCTATTAGCTGCCGCTAAGTCGAGGCTATTGCGGTAGGTCTGTTCAAGTAATTCAGCTTCATGTTTTTCACCGCCCTGCCATACCGGGCCAACTGCATGAATCACGGCCTTAACCGGAATATTTCCCGCCTCGGTAATGACAGCATGTCCTGGCGCGCAGTCACCCTGCTGGCGACGAATAACTTCACAAGCTGCCAACAAAGAAGGCCCTGCGGCATGATGAATAGCCCCATCAACACCACCGCCTCCCATCAAGGATGGGTTTGCGGCATTTACTATCACGTCAACTTCAACGCAGGTGATATCACCTTGTATCACCGACATTCTTTCACTCATTGGGAATTCTCCAGTTAGTCTTTGATAGTAGTCTAAACTTACCGAACAGCAGACGTATATCACTTCCTGAGGATTTCACGACATCACCTAACCTCTGATTTTTTCTCGTTATCTACTAAAAAGATCCATTAGACCTGACACACTTTTTATCTGCAGCCGCATCTGTAGAAGGCGTTTTCGCTGCGAAAAATGGGATCTGAAATGTGCGTTTTATGCATTTCAGTAGTTACTTTCGTTTCAGGAGAGGTTCTATGGCTAGTGAAGCGCAAAAAGTCGGGTTGGTCCCGGTGATGTTAATGGTGGCAGGCAATATCATGGGTTCCGGGGTTTTCCTGCTTCCGGCAAACCTTGCAGCAACAGGCGGGATTGCCATTTTTGGCTGGATGGTGACAATTATCGGCGCACTGTCTTTGTCGATGGTGTACGCCAAAATGTCATCACTTGATGACAGCCCCGGTGGTTCTTACGCTTATGCCCGCCGCGCATTTGGCCCCTTCCTCGGCTATCAAACCAATCTGCTTTACTGGCTTGCTTGTTGGATAGGTAACGTCGCGATGGTGGTGATTGGCGTCGGTTATCTCAGCTATTTCTTCCCGATGCTCAACCAGCCCTGGCCGCTTACCGTGACCTGTATTGCCATTTTGTGGCTGTTTGTCGGACTCAATATTGTTGGCCCGAAAATGATCACCCGCGTGCAGGCAGTCGCCACTATTCTGGCACTGATCCCGATCGTTGCCGTCGCTGTGCTCGGCTGGTTCTGGTTTAAAAGCGACACCTATATGGAAGCCTGGAATGTCAGCGGCAAAGGCACTTTTGGCGCGATTCAGAGTACTTTAAGCGTTACGCTGTGGTCATTTATCGGTGTTGAGAGCGCCTCAGTTGCCGCAGCGGTAGTGAAAAATCCCAAACGCAACGTACCCATAGCCACCATTGGTGGGGTATTGATAGCCGCTGTTTGTTACGTGCTTTCCAGTACTGCCATTATGGGCATGATCCCTAACGCCGAGCTGAGACTTTCTGCGTCGCCATTTGGCGATGCCGCACGCATGGCGATGGGACCAACTGCCGGGGCTATTGTTTCGTTCTGTGCCGCAGCGGGTTGTTTAGGCAGCCTCGGCGGCTGGACGCTACTCGCCGGGCAAACGGCCAAAGCCGCCGCCGACGATGGTCTGTTCCCACCTATTTTTGCCAAAGTGAATAAAGATCAGACTCCGGTCGCAGGTTTGCTGATTGTTGGCGTGCTGATGACCATCTTCCAACTTGCCAGTATTTCACCTGATGCCACATCGCAATTTGCCGTCGTTTCGTCAGTTTCAGTGATATTCACTCTGGTGCCTTACATCTACACCTGCGCGGCTTTAATGCTGGTCGGTCAGGGGCATTTGGGCAACCAACGTTTGCCGTTCCTGTTCATCACGCTGATTGCTTTCATTTACTGTATTTGGGCCGTCGTTGGCACTGGTGCGACCGAAGTGATGTGGTCGTTTGTCGCCATCATGGTGATTACTGCGATGTACACCGTTAACTACAACCGTCGTCATAAAAACCCCTACCCGCTGGATAAACCTGTGGTTAACGACTAACTGGAGAGCGCTATGCTTGATTTAGGCACGCATCAAAAACGTAAAATTCTGGTGGTCGATAGCAGTATTCAGGACGTTAACACCGCCAACGGGCGCGCAGTGGCAGAGCTAATTGAGGCTCTGGAAGAGAACAACTTTGCCGTGATTTCAGCGGCAACATTTGAAGATGGTATCGCAACGGTCACCTCCGATGCCTCACTGTGCTGCATCTTTGTGGACTGGACTTCAGGCGGCAATGACGACGAATCCCACAGCCAGGCATTCTCGTTGTTGCAAACTATTCGCCGCCGCAATAAGAGTGTGCCGGTGCTGTTAATGGCCGAGCACTCTTGCGTCGATACATTAACGCTCGATTCCATGCGGCTGGTGAATGAATTCGTCTGGATGCACGAAGATACTGCCGAATTTATTGCCGCCCGTGCACGTTCGTTGATCCAGCGTTATTACGAGCAACTGCTCCCACCTTTCACCCGCGCACTGTTTAATTACACATTGGAAAACCCGGAATACTCGTGGGCGGCGCCGGGGCATCAGGGTGGCGTTGCTTTTACTAAATCGGCGGTTGGACGAGAGTTTCTCGATTTCTTCGGTGAGAACTTGTTCCGCACAGATACCGGTATTGAACGCGCAGCCATGGGTTCGTTGCTTGACCACAGCGGACCAATTAAAGCCTCAGAAACTTACGCAGCCGAGGTGTTTGGTGCACATCAAAGCTATTCGGTGTTGAATGGCACCTCCGGTTCTAACCGCGCCATTATGCAGGCCGTAGTTGGCGAACTGGAGATTGCGCTATGCGATCGCAACTGCCATAAGTCCATCGAGCAAGGGTTAGTGATGACGGGAGCGCTGCCGGTCTATTTCGTGCCGACGCGTAACCGTTTTGGCATTATCGGGCCGATTCCTAAGCGCCAGTTCACGCCAGAAAGCATTCGTGCAACCATTGATGCCAACCCACTCAAGCATGAAGTAGTGAGCGATAAACCCGTTTACGCCGTGGTGACTAATTGTACTTATGACGGTATGTGTTATCACGCCGAAGCGGCGCAGGAGTTGCTGGCGCAAAGCGTTGACCAGATTCACTTCGACGAAGCATGGTATGCCTATGCCCGCTTCAATCCGATGTACAAAGGTCGCTTTGCCATGCGTGGAGATCCGAAAGATTTTGACCGCAATGGGCCAACGGTTTTTGCTACTCACTCAACACACAAACTATTGGCAGCACTGTCGCAAGCCTCATACATCCATATTCGCAACGGCAAAAAGCCCGTCGAGCATTCGCGGTTTAACGAGTCATATATGCTGCAAGCCACTACTTCCCCGCTGTATGCGATTATCGCCTCCAACGAAATTGGTGCTGCGATGATGGATGGCGGCCAGGGTGAAGCGCTGACCCAGGAAGTGATCGTTGAAGCTGTGGATTTCCGTCTTGCGCTGGCGAAAGTGCATGCTGCGTTTGCCAAAAAAGGCGAGTGGTTTTTCACCCCGTGGAATGCACCAACCATTACCGATGCGTCCGGTGCTGAAGTACCGTTTGTTCAAGCCTCACGTGAGCAACTCACCACCGATCCCGCCTGTTGGACACTGAAGCCTGGCGATAAATGGCACGGCTTTGAGCAACTGGAAGATGAATGGTGTTTACTTGATCCGATCAAAGCCGGGATCCTTGCTCCCGGGATGGGAGATGATGGCAACTTACTTGAGTCAGGTATTCCTGCCGCGATGGTGACCGCCTACCTTGGCGAGCGTGGGATCGTCCCCTCGCGTACCACCGATTTTATGGTGCTGTGCCTGTTCTCAATCGGCGTAACAAAAGGCAAATGGGGCACGCTGATTAACGTGTTGCTGGAGTTTAAAGATGACTACGACAACAACACGCAACTCAAACGCTGCTTGCCCGACCTTATCAGTGCCGACGCCGCGCGCTATGCGGGTATGGGGCTAAAAGATCTGTGCGATGAGATGTTTAACTACATGAAAACCAGCCAGATGGACAAACTGCAGGCAGAGGCATTTGGCAATATTCCCGTTCCGGCAAAACGCCCGCGCATTGCCTTCCAACAACATATGGCAGGCAAAGCAGACCATTTACCTATCGACCAATTACCGAACCGTATTTCTGCCGTCGGGGTGATTCCTTACCCTCCGGGCATTCCGATTGTGATGCCTGGTGAAAGCTTCGGCGCAGCGGACGGTCCGTGGCTGAAATACATTCGCAGTATTGCCCAGTGGGGAGAGAAATTCCCAGGTTTTGAGAAAGAACTAGAGGGCGCAGAATTGATTGATGGGGTTTATCACATCTGGGCGCTTAGACAATAATCATTACGGGTGCAAAACTATCGGGAAACGGCTGCTCGCCGCAACACGCGATCAGCCGGTTTTCGACGCAAGCATGATGAAGATATCGGTCTGGCGGGCAAAGTGACTCCAGCGGTAAATTGAGCTGATTCATTTGCCAGACCGTTCCTCCACGCTGCTTGAGCACCGCCTCGTGCGCCGTCCACAAGCGCCAGAACGACACCATTTTTTCATCTTCAGGCAACGATTCTAGCCAATCACAAAGTGGCGCACCAAAACTATGCCGGGCAATCGCCATGAAACGCGCACGCGGGCGAATGAACTCAATATCGCAACCCACATCTCCTTCACCCACCAGCACCGCAACAGATGAACCCGTGTTACTGATATTAAAAGCAGGCAGTGCCGGATGAAACGGTTTGCCGTGAGCGCCCCGATCTAATTTCGGTAACGGGCCGTCATTGAGCAGCATCGCCAGCAAAATTCTGGCAGCCAGCCATTCTGCGCGGCGCAACCCCACGGGTGCCTCTTCCAGCAATTCAGGTGACATCCAGCGTGTAGCGAGTACATCACCCGCTAAACACGCCGCATCGGCAAATGCCAGGTGATAGCCGTTGACTACCAACGGCGCATCACCAGTGACGTGTTAATTCCACCAAAGGCGAAATTATTGCTCTGCACAAACTCAGTGTCGATTTTGCGCGCTCCACCCATGATGTAATCGAGCTCGCCGCACGCCTCATCAGGTTCAGTCAAGTTGAGTGTTTCGGCAAACCAACCTTCACGCATCATCTCGATACTCATCCACGCTTCCAGCGCACCACATGCACCGAGCGTATGGCCCAAATAACTTTTCAGTGAAGATATAGGCGTATTGGCACCAAAAATTGCCGCCGTAGCGTGACTTTCCGCAATGTCACCACGATCGGTTGCGGTGCCATGGGCGTTAATGTATCCAATGTCGCGAGCCTCAAGCCCAGCGGAAACCAAGCCGCGCTCGATACAGATTTGCATGGTTTCTTTCTGCGGCTGCGTGATATGTGCTGCATCACAATTGGTATGAAAGCCGACAATTTCAGCATAGATTGTCGCGCCACGTGCCAGGGCATGATCGAGATCTTCAAGGATCAATGTCCCCGCACCTTCACCAATTACTAGCCCATCTCGTTGTTTATCAAACGGGGACGGTGTGCTCTTTGGCCGATCGTTACGCTGGCTGGTGGCAAAAAGCGTATCAAATACCGCCGCTTCCGAAGGACATAACTCTTCTGCTCCCCCCGCAACCATCACTGTCTGGTAACCATGGCGAATCGCTTCCCAGGCATAACCAATCGCCTGACTACCTGACGTGCAAGCACTGGAGGTTGGGATCACCCGTCCACGCAAGCCAAAAAACAATCCGGTATTGACCGCCGCGGTATGTGGCATCATCTGCACATAAGTGGTGCCGGTAATATTACGGGTGTGTTTTTCAGTGAGCATGGTAGCGAACTCGCTCACCGGCCCGGTGCTTCCGGTCGAAGAACCGTAGGCAATACCAGTTTCGCCACTGGTAAGAATAGGGTCGTCGAGCAAACCCGCCTGAATTAGCGCAAGTTCCGTGGCCCTGGTCGCCAGCAGCGAAACGCGCCCCATCGCCCGTATACGCTTTCGCGTGTAGTGCTCCGGTAAAGTAAAATTATCGACCGGCGCACCGAGCATGGTGTTCAGCCCATCGTAAACCTGCCACTCTGGCATATGACGGACCGCGTTTTTACCAGACTTCAAGCCCGCTGCTACATCCTGCCAGTTAGTGCCAAATGCCGTCACGCCACCCATTCCGGTTACTACTACACGCTTAATCACAGCATACCTCCATTGATGGAGATAACCTGGCGCGTAACGTAGCCCGCAATAGGTGACATCAGGTAACGCGCAAGCCCCGCCACTTCTTCGGGTTGGCCCATACGTTGCAATGGAATCATACGCATTGCTTCAGTAAGCGCCGCCTCTTCCATCTCAATCATGCCGGTATCAATCAAACCCGGAGCAATACAGTTTACGGTGATTTTGCGCTTTGCCAGTTCTATCGCCAGCGCTTTAGTTGCGCCGATAATGCCCGCTTTTGCCGCGCTATAGTTCACCTGACCACGGTTGCCCATCAGGCCAGAAACCGAAGAAAGTGTAATAATGCGCCCACCTTTGCGCAGGCCAATCATCGGCATGACGCACGGCTGTATCACATTGTAAAAGCTGTCGAGATTGGTACGAATAACACCATCCCAATCATCATCACTGAGTGCAGGAAATGCGCCATCGCGAGTCATACCCGCATTATTGACCACCCCCCAATATGCACCGTGGGTTTCGATATCAGCCTCAAGGACACTGCGGCATTGGCTACGGTCTGAGCTATCAAACTGCATCACGCGCCCTTTTCCGCCCTGAGCCGTAATTTGCTCAAGCGTATCCAGTGCGCCCGCTTCGTCACGATGGTAATGCACCACCACCGCAAATCCATCGGCGGCAAGCCCCAGAGCAATCGCCTTGCCAATCCCCTTGCTAGCGCCGGTTACTAATACCGTCTGTGTCATCTTGCTATCCCATCAAAATAATTGTTTTAATTCATTATTATCAGGCTGATATGTATTAACTCGCCCGCTCGCCAGTACGTTGCCGTCCGCGAGAATTTGTCCTTCAAAACTACCAATCTTCTCATCACGCATCAGCAGCGTGACGTGGCATTCCAGTAGCGTACCTTGTGGGAAAATGCCTGCCGGGCAGCGTATTCCCCGCCCACCCAGCAGCATTCCAACCAGGCTTTCTTCTTCACCGTTTTTTTTCGCATGCCAGCCTGACCACACGCCGACCGTCTGGGCAATCAATTCAATAGCAAACCAGCCCGGTAAATTGCCTTCGGCATCTAGAAAAGGTGCAAGCACACCAGGGTTTCTCACCGTGACCCGACAATGCGCACTTTCTTGTTCCACCGCCACTACCGATTCAAGCAAGCACATGGGTGCTTCGTGCGGCAGGTAGTGTTGTGGGGCAAGAAAATCAGTCATGAGAAACTCCAAAAATCAGGCAAGCATTATTGCCGCC
The DNA here is from genome assembly GCF_001654835.1 of Buttiauxella gaviniae ATCC 51604. Lineage (GTDB taxonomy): Bacteria > Pseudomonadota > Gammaproteobacteria > Enterobacterales > Enterobacteriaceae > Buttiauxella > Buttiauxella gaviniae. The sequence continues at coordinate 59,694 of NZ_LXEP01000032.1, read as the reverse complement.
AAAAGCAAATGAGTTCGATAGCATTATCGGTTTGAGGAATGGTTTTGGCGCGGTGAGTAGACCACAGGCCGCAAGGCTCATGTCTTGATGCGCGTCAGTGAAATCTTGTGCAGGCAGCAGTAAGTCGCGTGCTAGCAGCATATAACAGAGCACCGCTTCACAAGCACCCGCAGCGCCTAGCGTATGCCCGGTAAGGTGCTTAGTGGAACTGGCAGGCACGCTTTCGCCAAAAAGTTGATTTACCACTTTCGCCTCGATTTCGTCATTCAGACGCGTGGCAGTACCGTGCATATTAATATAGCCAATATCATGCGCGCCGATTCTGGCCTCACGCAGCGCCATTTCAATTGCGCGAATAGCCCCAAGACCTTCCGGATGTGGGGCTGACATATGCCAGGCATCAGACGACTCACCCACTCCCAGTAAACAGACTTTACCCGGCTCTTTGGTCAGTAATATCAATGCACCGGCTTCACCAATGGTAATGCCGTTGCGCTCGGCGCTAAACGGCTTGCAGCGCACGTTACTTAATGACTCCAGGCTATTGAAACCGTTGATAGGCATGCGGCTGAGGGTATCTGCGCCACCCACAATCGCAGCATCCACCATTCCCGACTCAATTAGCCTTTTACCGGTAATCATTGCTCGCGCGCTGGAAGAACAGGCGGTTGAAATCGTCAACGCCGGACCAAACAGTTGCAAATAGTCGCTCAGAAAACGTGAGGGATCGCCAAGCTCTTGCTGGCCGTAATAATAAGAAGCGGGTGGAGAACCTTCGTGGCTGCCGCTGACCATACGGTCACCTTCATCAAGCCCTGAAGTACTGGTCCCCAACACGACTGCCACGCGCTCGTTTCCGTATCGTGCAATGGCGTCATCCACCTGCGGGCGAATTTGCGCCAGAGCAGCCAATAACAGACGGTTATTTCGGCTGTTGTACTGCGCCATTTCTGGCGCTATTTCTGGTAATTCTCCACAAACACGCCCGACCCAACATTCGCCCTGCTGCAACCAGTCATCGGTATCTGGCCCCATACCAGGTGCCGTGTTGGCCTGCAAATTTGCTGCGATTTCGTCAAGGTTGTTACCTAACGCGTTGACCATTCCGGCAGCAGATAGAGTAATCATAATTAGCTGTCCAGATGATGAATGCTGATGACATAACCGAAACGATGGTGGTGCACACTCACCGGCTGACGACTGCCGTTACGCATCAGATAATGGATTGTCTCAATCAACTCCCCCTGGTCATCTCGCAGTTCGCGGCGGGAATCGATATCCTTTAATGTCCAGCCTTTAGGTAACTGCGGCTGCCAGGCGCTTATCGGCCAGTAGCTCAACATAATATCGGCAAGAACCTGACTTGCTGGAGGCAATTCTGGCAGCGTCAATGACTGCTCGGTTTTCACGCCCTGACTGTCATAAGTCAGCCGGAATAAACGAATCCCTAACGGCGACAAACCAGCCAGCATGATTTTCTGCTGGTCGGCATTGAGCAACACCATCAATGATTGGGTTTTGCCTTTGACTTGCGCAGTCAGTAATTGTTGTTGGGTAATTGACGGCGAAATCCCAGGCGGGGGCAACGTCACTAAAGTGCCGGCTTTTAACCAGGCCTGCGGCCTTGAGCTATCTGGTTTTGTTGTGCTGCACGCACTCAATAATAAGGAGCCAAGCAACAATGCCAGTGTAGGTAGTATTTTCATTATTCTCTCTTTCCCTGAGTAGGTAGGGCTAAGGGGGCTGTCAGGAATGCACAGAAGATGCCGCAACTGAGCACAATGCCAAAGCTTGCGATGGCTTGTGTCTGGCTAAAGACCAACATGCCTAATGTGAAGAGTGTGGTCAGCAATGCCACACTTATTGCCAGAAGCGACGTCAACGGGGTGCCGCGTGGGTTACTAAAGAACAGCGTGTAATTGATGCCAATCCCGAGGACTAACACCAGCGCCAATAGTGAGAACAGGTTTAATGTATGTCCACTGAAGGCAAGTGCTGCAAGCCCACAACCCAGCGATAACAGCGAAGGTACAACACTTAATAACCCGCGTTTTACACCGAGTCGCAGCACATAGCTGATGGCAATCGCCACGACTGCCGCAGCCAGTAAAATAGTCAACAAACTACGGAAGTGGCTGAATAATTCATTAAACATCACTTTTCTGTCGACCCAACTTACGCCAGGCAACTTTGCTGCAATGTTGGCAAGTAATTCACTATTGTGAACGCCATTTACCGGCACTAGCGCGCCGCTTTTACCGTCAGGCAGCGATACCCACAACAAGCGCCAGCCGCTACTAATCACGCTTTTTTGCCAAAGATCCGGAGTCACTGCCATCTGCTGTAAATTAGGTGCAGTCACCGGAATGCCGCTTTCGGCAAGACGTTTTTGCAATATAGGGGCGGCTTCGCGCAGCAGAAGCAAATCCGCCTGTTGCTGCTCAAGAGAGGCTAAAGGAATCAGGCGATAGCTCTCGATAGCTTTTTGCTTTTTAGCCTCTGCAAGTTCAGGAGCCAGTTTTTCCAGGCGTTGCAGCGTTTGCTCGGCGGTATCGCCATAAACCACGAACCATTTCTGGTCCATACCCTGCCCGGTTAAAGCGGTAATGGCCTGCTCTTCACGTACCAGATCCTGCGGCAATGCCTGGAAACTGGCGATATCGTCATTGATTTTTAAGGAGGCAATTCCTGTGAGGCTAACCACCAACAAGGCGAGCGGCACGCCAACGCGCACTGCTTTTTTGTTCTGCCATGCATCAAGCCAGGCAGTAAGTAACCGGCTACAAGGCACAGCCTTAACCGGCAAGCCGCGCACCGCAAACGGGTACCAGCACACGACCGTCAGGCAGGAGGCAATTAAACCACTGGCGGCAAAGACGGCGAGTTGGCGAATGCCGGGGAACGGCGCGAGGATCATAATCAGGTAAGCAATAGCGGTTGTCGCCAGCGCCAGCAGTAAAGCAGGAAGCACTTTGCGTAAACTCGTGATGGGCGAGTTTTCTCGGCCATGCACCATGCGTTCAGTGAGATAATAGAGCGTGTAATCGGCCGAAACACCAACGATGCTCATGCTCATAACAAGCGTCATCAGGTGCAGTTCACCAAAGCAAAGTAGTGTGATAGCGGTGCCAGCCAGTGCTCCGATAGCAACCGATGTGGCACACAACAGTAGAGGCCGTACCGAGCGAAACACCGCAAGCACCAGTAGCAACACGCCAATCACCGTTGCCAGGCCAAGCGTTGAAACATCATGCTTTGCCTGCTGACTTGCGTAATCACTGTAGAAAAGTGTGCCACGCGACATCACTTCAGCCTGCGGGAAGTGCTGTTTCAGGTTTTGCTTCAAGGCTTGCAGTTGCTCAACCGCTTCGCGCCCCTGCTGCATATCAAACGATGAACCTTTTAGTTCACCGTGTAGCAAATACCAGTAACGCCCTTGTTTATCACGTGCCACCAGCCAGCCGTTCATCAATCGCATCTGACTGGCCGTTTGTTGCAGCGCCAGTTGTGACCCACGCACCAGCATCAACGGATCGTTTGTCAGCTCTTTACCACTGACGCCAGAAAACGCCGAGTAAAGTTGCGACAACACCCACTGAGCCTGGGCTTCGCCACCATTTTGTAAACGATCGCGAGTTTGGCTATCAACCAGGCCGTTGCGATGCTCGAAGTAGAATTTCCCCCACTCCTGCTGACCCTTTGCATCCATCGGCCCCTGCACACCCGCAAGGAATGGCTGCTGTTGCAGTTGCGTTTGCCACCATTGCGCGGCAGCTGGATCGGGTTGATTGCCGGGGCTGACCATCCACATCATTTGTCTATCGAGACGTTGCAAAAAACCGTTCTCGATTTGTGGCGGAACTTTACCGAGGCTGCTGGCAGGCAGCAGCGACAGCACACTGCTGTCGAGCCGAGCCTTTGGCAACAACATTGCGAGCAACACCACCAGCACAGTGACTATCGCAAGCCAACCCCATGCCAGACGACGATGCATATTAGAAAGCGAAGCGCTGCTGCTCTTCATGAGTCAATTTTCGTGGATTTAGTCGGTGGTCGCTAAAGGTGATTTCCGTAAAGTCGCCCTGCAAATCATTCAGCGCAATGCGATTAAGGTATTTATCGCCTTCCAGGGTAATCGTACTAAACAGCTTATCGAGCGGCGTCGTAGTCGGCGTTAAGACCAGTTGCCATTTGCCATTGCCCTGGTCGGTAAAAGCGCTGGAGAAGTTTTCATCAAGCACTTTACGGTCGGCCTGGAATAGAGCGCGTAGCAAATGATTGAACTGGAACATTTGCGGGTTGCTGTCTGCGGTAATGATTTGCGGGGCCTGACTGCCCATGACCTGCACCATGTGGCTATCATCAAGGACCAGCGTCATCGGGAATGGATGTTGTTGCTGCCACCACAAACCTTTGCTTTTAGCGATCAACACTTCACCGCTGGAATGCAGCGGTTGCGCCATCCCACTAATTTGACGGTCTTGCTGGAATTTAGCCCGCACCACCGGCTGCGATGCAAAGCTACGTTGCACGTCATCGAGGGTAATTGCGTTCGCCATAAAGCTGATACACAGCAAGGCCATTAAAATAATCTTATTCATGACTCAAGCCCATGCGTTCAAAAAGTATCTGAGGGGAGACGAAACAAAGTTCTCCGCTTGTTGCCTCAACGGCAACCTGGATGGTGTAACCCGAAGTAGCGCGTTTGCCAGTTTGGGCATCAACAATTTCATAGCCGATTTTTAGGCGGTTTTCATACTCGAGTACCGTTGCGCGCACCAGAATCTGTTGTTCAAATTTCACCGTATCACGGTATTTAACTCGAGTGTCGACAACCGGCCAGACAAAGCCAGACTCACTCATGGCACGATAGCCATAATCAAATTGGTTGAGCAATGCTTCGCGCGCCACCTCAAAGTAGCGGAAATAGTTGCCATGCCACACAACTCCCATCGCATCGACATCATGGAATGGGACTTTGATGCTGACCTCCACAGTAAAACGTGGGTCATTTAACATCCGGACTCCTTTTCTGGAGGTAATTGCCAGAAATCATAAAAATTAAACCAATCGAGCGGCGAACGCAGTGCATAACACTCCAGACGGCGCGCGTAATTATCAATATGTTCTTGTAGTGCTTGTTGCCGAGTTGCACGTGGCAACACCAAAGGATCGGCAAAGTTCTCAGCATGAATGCGCAGTTTGCCCTGTTCACGCAAAACCATCATCAAAATGACCGGGCATCGTAATGCGGCGGCAAGAATAAACGGCCCTTGCGGGAAAGGGGCCAGGTTGCCCATAAACTGGCTCCAGCATACGCGCCGTTCGCCGCCACGTTGCGTATTAACAGCAACCCGATCACCGACGATCGCCACCCACTCTCCGGCATCGAGTTTTTCTTGTAGAAGCATGGCAGTTTCCGGGCCAATATGGCTAACCGGCAGCAGATTCACACCGGCCTGTGGAGCAATTTCTTCAATAATCTGACGAAAGCGTTGAGCGTTATCGGTGAAGACGAGCGCATTAATCACAAGCCCGGCCTCAACCTGAGCCAGTGCGCGGCTGGCTTCGATATCACCCAGATGTGCGGCGAGGATTAACTTCCCCTGCCCGGCCCGCGGTTGTAAAACTTCACGGCTGCCGGGGGCAAACTCGATATCACGCCCCCAGAGAATATCGCCGCGCCAGGCAGCAATTTTGTTTAGCATTGCATCGCCAAAGCGTAAGAAGTGGCGATAGCTGTTTAACCCGGCTGGCAGTGTAACGCCCAGGCATTGTGCCTGTTGACGAACCTGAGCTAGCCACTGCTGTGATGCCTTTCGCTGCGTGCCGCCGGTTAACCACATCCACGCCACCACCGGATAGAGCAATGCGTTAAATGCACGCCGCCCCAGACGTTGGTAGATATTCAGCATTAAGCGCATTCCCGCCAGCCCCTTACGTTCTGGCACTTGCGCCCAATGAGTGCTCTTTCGACGACGCGAGAGTAATGCCGGAATGCGCGGTAACATGCCGAAGAAGAGTCGCGTATGCATCCACGAGATGCGCAGATTGTCGCGAAGTGCGTCAAAGTGCGACAGGCCATCTACTGGATAAATCACTCGCGTGCGCAAAAAATGGCTGTTGGTCCCAGCCCAATATAAACGCACCATAATTTCGGTATCGAAATCCATGCGTTTACCTGGGGAATGTTTCGCAATAACCGCAAGCGTTGCCGCCAACGGATAAACACGGAAACCACACATGCTGTCTTTTAAAGACAGTGACAGAGTTTCAATCCACACCCAAACGTGCGTGACATAGCGCCCGTAAAGACGCGATTTTGGAACAGAATCATCGTATTCCGGCATTCCAGAAATCAGGCAATCAGGATGCTTGCGCGCTTCATCTAAAAAACGAGGGACATCTTCAATGCAGTGCTGCCCGTCAGCATCAAGTTGAATAGCATGGCTAAACCCTGCCTGTGACGCCGCTTTAAGGCCGGTAATGACTGCCTCCCCTTTTCCCCGATTGTTTTCCAAATGGATAAGGGTGACGCCAGTTAACTGCGCCAGTTCCTGCTTGGTTGCAGCATCACTACCGTCATCAACAATAATCACCGGCAGTGCAAAAGGTTGCAGACGTTTCAGCACCACCGCCATTGTCGCGCCGTGGTTATAACATGGGATCACCACACAAGGGTGAAAAGCCGAGGCTGTTATGGACATAGATTAATTTTCCCGCTGCTGGCAGCAACACCACCCTCTTCGCTTAACAGGGTATAAGTGAAACTCAACACACAGCGCGTAGCATCCCATTGCAGATTCAGCTCAAGTTCGCTTCCCGGCACAATCGGGCGTTGGAATTTAACGCTATCAATTGAACAGAAGCGCATTCCCGGCGCAAGTGTGACTCCATAAGCCATGACCCAATCGAGCTGCGCCACGCCAGGTAATAATGGTTGAGTGGGAAAATGGCCTGCGAACCAGCCTACCGTCGCCGGAACAGCTAAACGTAGGCACAGTTTTCCTGCTTCGGGCTGCGAGCGCTGTAACTCAACGGGTTTCATCAAATAACTCCTGTAATTGCACCCACGAACGCTTGCCTTGGCTATTGTGTGGAATAAGCTCGACGATGCGCCAATAACGCGGAATGGCTATTGGCTCAAGCCAGGCGCGGAGTGCTTCACGCCAGAGTTGTTTATTAGCCGTTTGTTCACAAGCAACCACGACCGCGCCCAGCGCAATTCGGTTACCACGCGTAATGGGAATGACAGCGGCATCCTCAATACCAGGGAGCGCCAGTAATCGGCGCTCAATTTCACTCAGTGAAATGCGCTTTTCTTCGATTTTTACAATGCGATCGCGGCGACCTAATAAGCGAAAACTCCCCTGCGGGCCAAATTCGAGAATATCGTCTAACTGCACGCATCGGTGATGAATCAATGCTGACTCAACCTGCCAGCCATCACCGTGCGGGGTAAAACGCACTTCCGGGAAGGGCTGCCATTCGGGCGAGATTTGCGAATGTTGCCGCCACGCCAGCACACCCGTTTCGGTGGTGCCATAAATTTCTGATACCGGTGTTTTAAGCCACGCTCGTGCATTTTTCGCGGTATCGTCATCGAGTTTCCCGGCGGCAGAAATCACGCTTTTAAAAGTCGGAGCCGTGAGGTTCGCATCGAGGCGTTTTAAAAATGCCGGACTGCTGATAAACAATAAAGGATGGGTCGAATGCGCCACCAGTTGCTCAGGGAAGTGAATCATTGCAGCATCACCGGCAAGACCAAGCGCCATTGGCAGCATCACACGGAAAGTAAAACCATAGAGATGCTGGTGTGACACCGAGCCCACCACGCGACAATCGCGGATCTGTTCGCCCCACAATGCCGCAAGCCAGGCGATCTCTTCATCCAACGCTTGTAGCGTTTTAAAAATCTGCGCAGGCTCACCAGTAGACCCCGAGGTAAATAGCACCACACCAGCATCGACAGGAACCGGTTCAAAGGGTTGGACTGCCGTATACGCCAGGGTTTGCGGGTTTATCACCGGACAGCTGAGGTTGAGTGGCACATCGCTAATGACGCCGCAAAAATGCATTTGCTGTTCGCGAAGCTGTGCTTCCCGGCAATGTCCAGGGATCACAGGTGTTTTACCCGCATGCAGTGTCGCCAAAAGCGCGGTAATAAAGGCGTAGCTGTTATCAAGGCAAAGCGCCCAGCGATCGCCAGGCTGCGTTTTTAGCCAGCCATAGATACGCTGAACATCATTGATTAAATCGGCCTGCGTCCGAAGCTGCGGCCCTTCAAACGCCACAATATGTTGCGGATGGCGACCGCTTAGCCACAGCTTCAGAGGTAAAGGATTATTCATAGCGACGTTTCACCCGCTGCCTCACCAACCATTCACCGGCAAATAACGCCCCCATCAGCAGGTAACTCGCCATTCCATTCCACAATGTCCACCAGTGAATGTTACCCGCAAGGCAGGTGAATAGTGCCATGCTGCCATTCAGGATAAAGAAAATGCACCACACTTGCGTCACGCGACGGGTATATCGCACACCTGCAGCCGGTAGATCCCCTTCACGCCAACGAGCCAGGCGTTCAATCAAAGACTGGCTACTCCACAGTGAGGCACCAAATAGTGCCAGCATCACCACATTGACCACCACCGGATACCACAACAACAGCTGTGCTTCACGCATCCAAATACTGGCAATAGATAACACCGCCCCCGCAATGGCCAGCCCTTTGAACGCACGACTCAAAGCACCCGTTTTGCCACGCAATGCGCACAAGCGCAGTACAAAGCACAACGCCAGAATAGGCAGCAAAATATGTAATTTTGGATACGAAAGGGCTAACCAGACGGCAAAGGGCCAACCTATTACGGCTAGCCCTCCGACAATACTTAGCGCACGTTTTGCCAGCACGCTTTAAGACCCGCTATGCAGACGCTCAACTGCGTCTACGACATCCTGTACGGTACGAACCGTTTTGAAATCTTCCGGTTTGATTTTTTTACCGGTGCGTTTTTGCAGATGCACAACCATATCTACCGCATCGATACTATCGAGATCCAAATCTTCGTAAAGACGAGATTGCGGGGTGATTTGCTCAGGAGAGAGTTCAAATAACTTAACCAGTAACCCGGTGACTTCCTGATAAATATCTTCTTTATTCATAGCGTACTCGTGGTTTCAATCAGGCGCTGTGCGCAGGGTTTTGACTATTAATAAATGCGGCCAGATTCGCGACCGAGTAAAAATGTTCACGCATCGTTTCGTTTTCTGCGGATAACACCACACCATAACGTTTTTTAACCGCCAGACCCAATTCCAGAGCATCGATGGAATCAAGGCCAAGGCCGTCGTTACCAAATAACGCAGCCTCACTTTCAATCTCATCGACACTTATCTCTTCGAGATTCAGGGTGTCGATAATGAGTTGTTTAATATCGGTCTCTAGAGATTGCATATCACCATCCGAGTCTTAGAGTCTATCTGAGTAGACTTTTAAAAAGGGTCAGGAACCAATTCCTGACTTAAATATTGGCTAAGACGGCGCGCCGCAATCGTGGGGGCATCGTCTTGATTTGCCATAAAGCTTTGGCTGTCGATCCGCTGTTTGGCACTCACAGTAATCATCGGCTTGCGCTGAGGTATCTGGTACCAGCGGCTGTGTTTGTCCAGATAACGCTGGTCACAGTGAATATGCACCAAACGCAATTCACATCTACAACGCACAGCAATATTCGCAGCACCTCGCTGGATAACCAGCGGTTCACCCGGACGGGTACGCGTCCCTTCCGGGAAAATCAGAATCGCCTCCCCTGCCGCTATGCGTTTCTGGCTTTCAGGAAGTAATGTTTCGCCCTGACTATTAACCAGATAGTCCGCGGCTTTAATCACGCCGCGAAAACAGGGATTGTTCACCAGGCTTGCTTTCACCAGGCAACCAATATGCGGTGCCTGAGAAGCAATAAACACATAATCGAGCAGAGTCGGGTGGTTAGCGACTATCAAGCATCCATGGTCGTTTGCTAATTGCGCGCAATTTTCGAAGCGATAATCAAACACGCCCAGCCCGCGTCCGATGCGTAAAAATAGCCGGAAACTGGCGGAGATGCTACGGCGAGCAATCTGACGGCGTTTGCCATTATCGCGAACAAACAGTAACAACAAGTTAAACCATACCAGTGACAATACCAGGCCACCGCTACCAAATAGAATGAACAACCAACCGGTCATCAGCACGCGCCAGCACCACTCTATGCGCCCCCACATTAATGACGACTCCAACGCCAGCACAGCCGTTCACCAAGAAGAGTGAATGTCTGCTCGCCACTGAGCCAGCCGTGCAAAAATGCCAGCCCCTGCGGTAAACCTTGCGCACCAGGGGTTTGGCTCGGTGTTGTTTCACACTGGATCTGCGATCCAGCTTCCAGCAACAGTGCCACCGCAAATGGCATGCTGACCGTCTCACCTGGAAGATGAGAGTGATAAAAATCAGGAATCAGCCCATCGAAATCCACCAACATCACGCGTTGATACCCACAGTGATGCAGCGATGCCACTTCGATTAATGCCTGCGCAAAACTGTCAAAGCCTGCGGAAACAGAGGACGAAACCAGTGCTTGTTGGGCCGCAATCGTGGTATTCCCTACCGCTGAATTGTGTACTGACATCGCAAAATCAGTTGGTGAGAGACTCTCTTCGCACGCTAATGCAGTTAAAATCCGAAAATTTCGCTCCAGCTCACCATGGCGGCTGGAAAAGACCAGCGCATCAACATTTTGTCGGGACAAAATAGCAAGGGCACAGTCAACAGCAAGACGGCTACCTGATGCCAGACGGCGCGCGGTCATCATAGGTAGATGGCGACTTTTGGCAAGCGGGGATGAAACATCAATAATAGCTGCGGTTTTTCCCCATGCCTGCCAGTCATCATGTTCAGATAAACCTGGTGCACTGGCCTGCCAGTCGACAACGTTAAACGCTAACTTCATGCTCTGTACCATCAATCATCTGCGACGTCCCGTCAGATATATATCTTCGAATTTATGCCGACTATAAAATAAGTCTTAATTTTACGGGATTTTTCTTAAGCCGCTTATATTTTGCGCGCAATGAATTCATCAACGGCGGGGAATAGTATCAAAATGACTGGGAAATAAATATTCATACATCGATTCCAACGGCCTGCTAATCACAGGCCGCGGATTCTAACGGTATGTGATTTCCAGAACTGCCAGTTGATGTTGCGCGTCAATGTAGCGCATTTTGGTAGAAAACGGAGCATCGCCACCAGCCGTATAATTATTCAGCTTATTAAGTGCGATGGTCTGAACAACTGGCTCCCCGTTTTGGGTACAGGAAAATTTAACAGAATGTTCCTGATTCGATAAACGACAACCTTCTTCTACTATTGCCCCCTGAAAATGAATCACACCACCACTGGCATGAGCATTAAGTAAAGGGAAAGCAAGAACAAAAACAGGCAAAAGAAATGAACGTCTCAAGCTTACTGTTTTCACGCTACGGACTCCTCAACTGAAGTGGTATGAGGGTTATCGGCACAAAACGGTGAACACTACAGTTAAAACCTGGTATATATAAGAAATAAAATCCACATAACCGCTACATTTATTAAACATTGCCCGGCGGAGCCCACTCTTTTTCCAGATGAATATCTTTTCCATCCGACACGGTCACCATAATGGTCACATTATCTCCAGGAGAAATATTCATACTCATCCGTGTAAGCCGGGCAGGTTCATTCGCTTTTATAAAAATGTTCCCGCTTTGGCTGCTGTTGCTTTGCCCTCCTGAGCCGGAACGTAGCGCGGTAAATTTGTAGGAACACTGGCAGTCTTGAGTGAGCGTAGCGACAGGCACGATGGTGTAAATATCTCCCTGCTGCTGAGTATCGAAAGCAAGCTGATTACTGAGCGCGACTAATAAAACTAATGTGTGCATGGTTTCCCCCAATAAAAAGAACAGGGCATCAAGGCCCTGTTCTTTTTTTGTCTAGTTTAGCAATTAGTGCTGATAGACATTGGCCTGATTACCCCAGCCAGACTGAGTTACAGCTGCCGAAGCGCCAGTTGTAGCTTGTGTCACATTGGCACCGTTAAAGTTGCCGAATTGTTTAACATCCAGGTCGGCACGAGTACTTGCCTGAACAAGATTAGCCTGGTTATTATTACCGCTTTGCAGTAGATCAAGGCTGCTGGATTTTGAACTTTGGTTAACGTTAGCGCCGTTAAAATTACCAAGTTGAGTAACAGTTAGACCTTGATTGGTATCGCCATAATTACCATAGCCACCACTACTACCATGTCCGCCCTGATAGATTTGACCAGCCAGTGCACTTCCCGAAACCACCAATGCTGCTGCGATTGCTGCTACTTTAATAAAGTTCATGGTGAAACTCCCATCGGATTGATAATTTAAGCCCAAATAGCTAGTGTATTATCTTTGGACAACACGGACTGCCATTTGTGACCTTACTTGCACTACAACTGCGGTATAACCAGTACCCGTTTGGATAATATTTGCTTTATTACCAGAGCCTATCTGTTTAATTAAAGCAGTATTACCCGAAGTTGTTTGCTCAATATTCGCATCGTTGGCACTGCCAACTTGTGAGATATAAGCAAGATTATAACTCCCTGATTGTTCAACATTAGCTCTGTTAGAAGAACCTGTCTGAGAGACCAGTGCTAATTGCTTGCTTCCATGCTGGTCAACGTTGACATTATTGTAGTTGCCAGCCTGACCAATAATTGCTGCCTGATTTAGCGATGTTCGACTTAATTCGTTCATCGCAAAGTTATATTCTGATCTGGCAAGATCGGGATTATTTGCAAGAACATAACCAGGCGCTCCCAACAATGCTAACATCACAAGTAACGATCTGTTCTTCATGTTGTCACCCTGGGTCTAAATACTTCTACTAATAAAACTCACTCATCACACTTGCCGTTAACGTTGAGAAGAAATGTTATCTCTGCGTTACGGAAATGAGTATGTCCGTCGAAACATTTAAAATATCTCACCCGCATGTTGTATTTTTATATTTCCACTCATTACAAAGTATTAGTGGAATAAAAAAACCCAAATACAACAAAGGGTTCAAAAACGATTATTTTAATTGGCGTATGTTTTTTAAATTCATCACATTTATCAAGCATGGATTTGTCGTCTGGTTGGTTTGAAAGACTGCTATTTGGCAATTTTTAGCGTACCCATGTCACGGTGATGAGTTTTCTTAAGACTGCTAACAACTGCGAATGTAATGCCAACAATTTACATATGTTAAGTTGCAAAACGCATAAAGAAAAAAATAAATAATCCATATAAATCAACTAAATAAAGTTATTTGTATGATTTTTAAAACTATGCAATTTATAAGTTATGTACAACTTTAGTGCTAAAACTAAATAGAAAAAATATCAAGCAGAAACATTTAAATATCTACAGTTACATTTTGTAACAGCTTTAACACTTGCTTTAAGATTAGTAACCGCTAGATTGAAATCAGCAGTAACATTTTGTTTAACACATTAAGTCAGATCGTAACTTAACGATATTTGACAGTGTTATATTAATTTCAAACACAGCACTGCAGCACCTATCAGTACCTCTGGTGAATTAACTTTCTGTTAATTCAGCTGATTGATGCGCAAACTCGGACGGAGTTTCATCATGTTTAATGAAGTCCATACAATAAATAGTCAGGCGTTAAGTGCTCAAAGTTTATTGTTGATCACAAAACCCTCGCTACAAGCTACTGCGTTATTACAGCATTTAAAATCCTCACTATCTATAAATGGGAAACTTCATAATATTCAACGCTCTCTTGAAGATGTCGCTGGAAATGTTGTGGTCCTTTTCGATATGGTAGAGGCTGATAAAAAGCTGATTAACTATTGGCAAGATAACTTAAGTCGTAAACATAACAGCATTAAGTTGTTGTTATTAAACACTCCTGAAGAGTATCAATTCCGAGACATAGAAAACTGGCCACATATTAATGGCGTATTTTATATGTCAGAGGAAGAACCGCGCGTGGTAGAAGGTATCCGTGGTGTAATGGATGGGGAATGCTACTTCTCGCAAAAGTTAGCCAGCTATCTTATTAATCACTCAGGGAATTATCGCTTCAATAATGTTGAGTCCTCCCTTCTGACTCACCGTGAAAAGGAAATACTTAATAAATTGCGTATTGGTGCCTCGAATATCGAAATCGCTCAGTCGCTATTTATAAGTGAAAATACGGTCAAAACACATCTCTATAACCTTTTCAAAAAGATATCCGTAAAAAATCGCACTCAGGCGGTTTCCTGGGCAAACGATAATCTCAGGCGATAAGGCGATGAAATTACAAGCTGCTTTACTGCTGGCGTCAGTATTAGTCTGCGCCTCCGGGGGTGCTCGCGCCGTAGAAGTGGAAGTTCCTGGATTGTTGACGGATCACACCGTTTCATCTGTAGGGCATGAGTTTTATCGTGCCTTTAGTGACAAGTGGGAAAGCAGTTTTACCGGAAACTTAACGATAAATGAGCGGCCCAGTGCCCGTTGGGGAAGCTGGATAACCATTACTGTTGATCAGGATGTCATCTACCAGGCTTTTTTATTCCCCTCAAAACGTGATTTTGACCGAAATGTCACTATTGCATTAATCCAGACTGATGAAGCAATTAAACGCCGGCAAATTGATAAAGCATTATTGAGTACCGGTGATTTAACCAGCGACGAATTTTAGGAGGCTGTCATGCGTATCACTCATGCAGTTTTATCTTTACTGCTGATATCCCCTTTGTCCTGGGGAGGAAATATGACTTTTCAGTTTATAAACCCTAATTTTGGTGGTAACCCCAATAATGGGTCCTTTTTACTTAATGAGGCACAGGCTCAGAATTCCTATAAAGACCCTAGCTCAAGTGATTTTGGTTATACCGCGCCTTCCGCACTGGATAGTTTTACTTCCGCTATTCAGTCGCAACTGCTCGGTGGGCTATTGACCAATATAAATACCGGGAAACCGGGCAGGATGGTCACAAACGACTTTATCGTAGATATTGCTAACGTTGATGGGCAGTTACGACTTAACGTCACTGACCGTAAAACTGGCCAGGTTTCAACAATTGATGTTTCAGGATTACAAAACAACGCTACTAATTTTTAGTGGGCATTAAACGACAAAAAAGTATTTAAGGATAAACATTATGCAGCGCTTACTTCTCATCGTAGCAGTGTGTTTATTAAGTGGTTGTTTAACCGCACCACCTAAAGAAGCTGCGAAACCTACACTTTTGCCTCGGGCACAAAGTTACCGTGACTTAACCCACTTACCACCGACAAAAGGTAAGCTGTTTGTCTCGGTTTATAATATTCAGGATGAAACAGGGCAATTTAAACCCTATCCTGCAAGTAACTTCTCAACCGCGGTACCACAGAGCGCAACCTCTATGTTGGTTACTGCTTTAAAAGATTCACGCTGGTTTGTTCCATTGGAACGTCAGGGCCTGCAAAACCTGTTAAACGAACGTAAGATCATTCGTGCAGCACAGGAAAATGGCACCGTTGCAGAGAACAACCGTAGACCACTAGATTCTCTAATAGCGGCAAACGTGATGGTTGAAGGTTCAATTATCGGTTATGAAAGCAACGTGAAATCGGGCGGTGTTGGTGCACGCTACTTTGGTATCGGTGGCGAGACACAATATCAGCTTGATCAAATAGCAGTGAACTTACGAGTAGTAAATGTTAGTACCGGTGAAGTATTGTCATCGGTCAATACCAGCAAAACAATTTTGTCTTATGAAGTTCAGGCCGGGGTATTCCGTTTCGTTGATTATCAACGATTACTGGAAGGTGAAATCGGCTACACCACCAATGAACCTGTAATGATGTGTCTGATGTCAGCAATAGAAACAGGGGTTATTTATCTGGTTAATGATGGTATTAATCGCGGCTTGTGGGATTTAGAAAATCCAAAAGATATTAACAATCCGATACTGGCTAAATACAGAGAGATGTCCGTCCCTCCTGAATCTTGATGATCAACAGATAATAAAAAACCAGCCTCGGCTGGTTTTTTTTATTTATTCGGCTATCACTTGAGATTCAGACTTCGTTTTCCGTGCTGCAAGCCACAGTCCGCTATTTTTCATCGCAAAACCAAACACCAGACCGAGCAATAAAGAAGGCACGACAATCCGCCATTCACCCTGGTTTGCAAAGGTCGCGCAAGCACCAATAAATGTGCCCGGCACAAACGAGAGCAATATATGCCTGGCCTGAATACACATCAGGAATGCCACAACACCCGTAACCATGTAGCCCAAAATCTCCAGGTGAGGCGCTACCGCGCTACCGTGAATGATGACCTGAGCCCATAATACGCCGCTACATAATGTGCATGCAGAAATGAAAAGACCTTTGATACCGCCTTGCGGACACGCAAAATATGCGGTGCAACCAAGGAAGCCTGCCCAACTGATTAAACCAAGACTCACCGCAACCCAACCCCAGAGGCCAGAGAGAATACCGGTGGTCAATGCAAGAGAGATAAGTATGTTCATAGCGGCACATCATAGCAGAGCCTTATAGTTCGACCACGATCTGCCGCACATTTTTTGTAAACTAAAAATCCAAGTTGCACTTTATATGTGATTTAAATCACATTACTCATCGTCGGATTCTTCAAGTTCATCGCGCATTGCCTGAATGGCTTCACGGCTAATTAACGCCAGTGTGCGGTAAAACGGCGTTGTAGAATGCGCTTCGACTTTGCCAAGGAAAGTGCCAGCCCACGGCATCAGATAGTCATCAAACAAGCGAACTTGCGCTTCAAACTCATCTTCCTGTGACTGGTCTTCAAGCCAGGAGGCTGCCAGCAACAAAGTACCAAAATGATCGGCAGGTGTTTCGGCAAGCGGCATGCCGCGCTGTTTTAGAAACTCGCGCACATCACCCTCATTACTGCCAGCTTCCCATACTGAGCGATAAGGCGGCACACTACACTCTTCACCAACAAACAGCGCATTGTAATCAGCAGCCAGCTGTTGAGGATCGCAGCTCTGTTGCAGACGAGTCAGTAACTCATCTTGCTCCAGCGGCCAGTGCTCTGCTAGTTTGCCTTCGCGGATCATCGTCAACAACGGAACCAGAAGCGGATCCTGAGGCTGACGATAATAAAGTGATCCTAAAATGCGGCAAATAATTGAAAACTCATTCATGCTAACGATCCATTTAGTAGAGATTAAAAACAGAAATTAAAGTGTGGCGAACTCTTCGATTGGCGCCATACCGCGAGCTTCGAGGAAGCCAAGCATACGGGCGACTGAAACATTCAGAATACGATCTTCCGGGAACTCAACTTCGTCCAGAATTTTGCGACACTCATCAAAATCCCCAAGGGTAAAGGCAGTGTGGGAATCTGAACCCAACGATAACCAACCACCGGCATCACGCACTGCGGCAGCAATCGCACGGCAGTTCGGGCCGCTGCCCTTACGTGAATGAGTAAATGAGGAGTTATTGAGCTCCAGCGCGACATTATATTTTGCTGCCGCCTGCGCTATAGCAGGAATATCGACCGGGAATTTCGGGTTGCCGGGGTGGCTAATGATGTGGACATTGCCACTCGCCATTGCAGCAATCATCGCTTCGGTGTGAGTAGCACTATCCTGAGGCGGGAAAACAGGCTCATGGAAACCAGCAATAATCAGATCCAGTGAGTCTAACATCGGCCCGGTGCAGTCAATTTCACCAGCGGTATTTTTTATATTAGATTCGATACCACGCAAAATACCGACACCATCGACCACTCGCGGCCAAATGCGCATATTCACAAAGTGCCAGTAGTGAGGCGCGTCAGCCATATCCGGGCCGTGATCGGTGATAGCAAACAACTTGATACCTTTGCTTTTAGCAATCGCAATGTAGTCATGAAGGGTGCTATAGGCGTGGGTGCTGGCGACGGTGTGCATATGCAGGTCAACGGGATACATGGCTCTCTCCTTATATGTCTTTCTCGCAAGGATAGCAGTTATCACCGTGGTTTTTTAGCCCGGCTCAAGCCGGGCTGTGCATTAATAACCGTGATGCAATGAAACCTGACCACTCGGCGACTCACCGTTTTCAATCTGGCGAATCGTTTTGGCAATATATTCCATTGCCTCCTGAGGACGGGTAACGGCTGCCAGATGAGGTGTTATGGCAATTCGCGGGTGTTTCCATAGCGGGCTTTCCGCAGGAAGTGGCTCTTTGGCGAAGACATCGAGCATGGCCCCTTTCACTTTTCCACTCTCAAGAGCGGCGAGCAGATCACTTTCAACCAGATGCACACCACGCGCAAGGTTCATAACGAAAGCCTCATCCGCTAGTTGATTGAGCAACTGGCTGTTGATAATGCCCACAGTTTGCGGAGTATTCGGCAGCAGGTTAATCAACACACGAGTGCCTTTAAGGAAGTCACCCAATTGTTCAGCGCCCGCGAAGCTGGTTACGCCCGGATACTCTTTTTTGCTGCGGCTCCAGCAACGCACCGGGAACCCCCAGGCCGCCAGGCTTTCTGCTACTTTCCCACCCAGTACACCCGCACCAAGCAGGCCGATAGTGAAGTCTTCACGGCGATAATCATCCAGCGGCTGCCATTTTGACTGCAGCTTTAATGCCTGATAATCATCGAACCTACGGAACCAGTGCAATACCTGACTCACCGCGTATTCCTGCATCTGCAGCGCCATACCGGTATCTTCCAGACGAAATAGCGGAACACCTGCTGGCAGCATATCCGGATGAGCCTGAAGCTTACTCAGAATGGAGTCTACACCTGCTCCCAATGCAAATACCCCTTTCAGCGTCTCGCGCCCACTGAGCATTTCCACCGGGGGATGCCACACCAGGGCGTAATCCGCAGGCTGGTTATCACCAGGATGCCATTGGCGAACCGTGGCTCCAGGAAGTTGCTGCTGCATACCTTCCAGCCAAAATTGCGTATTAAATGTTGGGTGATGAAAAATAATGTCCATGCTTTCTCCATTTATTCTTAGGCTTACGCGCAGCCCTAAACAATACATGAGATGAATGTAATAAAAAATCAGCGTGTAATGCTGTTTTAAGAAGCAAGTTGCTTGAAGTTTGGCTGAACGCACCAGATTTACTCAAAAGTGAATTGACGCAGACCGTTCTTTTCCCTACATTAGCGCCCGTTCCAGATGTCAGGGAACAACAAAACGGTGAGGTGTCCGAGTGGCTGAAGGAGCACGCCTGGAAAGTGTGTATACGGCAACGTATCGAGGGTTCGAACCCCTCTCTCACCGCCATATTTAAAGAAGAGCTCGCATGCAAATGCGGGCTTTTTTTTCGCCCGTAATTCGGCACTGCTAATATCGCGAATGAATGACGCTAACTTAAAGTCCAGGTATCGTTCACGCCTTGACCAAACGGTATAGAAACAGAAGATTAAACTTGACCGAATGCGGTCTACTCCCTATAGTAGCGCCCCGTTGCCCCATGATATTGGCAACAGATTCAAAACGGTGAGGTGTCCGAGTGGCTGAAGGAGCACGCCTGGAAAGTGTGTATACGGCAACGTATCGAGGGTTCGAACCCCTCTCTCACCGCCATATTTAAAGAAGAGCTCGCATGCAAATGCGGGCTTTTTTTTCGCCCGAAACCCGTGGAGAGATGGGCGAGAACCCTCGACCCGAGGTTCGACAAATGCGCCAGCATTTGGACGTCAGGGATGCTTGCAGCCATGACGCCCGTAGGGCAAGCGCAGCGCAGTCAACCCCTCTCTCACCGCCATATTTAAAGAGAAAGTCTGAACTCACGTTCAGACTTTTTTTTCGTCCATAATTTGTCATCCGATACCGCTTTGTCCATAAAAAAACCCGAACCTAAGTTCGGGCTAAGATCAACTGTCTACATCTTTCGCTGTACGAGTAAGCGCAGCACGCCACCCGCCAGATTAAAGTGAACTCATGCGGATTATAAATCCGCAAACGAACCCAACCGATAACCACGTTCCGCAATCGCATATTTTAACGACGCAGAAGTCAAAACATCCAGTTCAGCAAGACGCGGATAGCAATATTTGCTGTTAAGAATGGTGTTATCAATAAAGGAAGGGTGACTCATTATTTCTAACGATTGCTCACCACGCGCCATGGAGCGGTCGAGTGTATCGAGGAATAATGTTTCCGATATCGCCTCACCATAAAAACCACTGTCAAAACCTTCCGCCGTTTTTACTCCCCGGCACTCAAGCCCGCCAGCTATGGCAGCATCGTAATCAAAACGGATTGCCACGCCCTGCTCTTTCGCAAAGGCTTCAACTATCGGATAGATCTGCGGGATCATATGTACATGGTGATGGCTGTCGAGATGCGTAGGTTTGCGGCCAAATAATTCGATGAATCTCGCGAACTGGCACGCCAATTCTTGCTCAATTTCCGCAAATGGCAGAGTGTCTTCTTCCGCTCGCTGCCAAATCCATTTACCCAATTTGCCCTTTTCATCAACCAGGCCTGGCATTGCAGATAATGGTCGACCCAACGTCAGTACAAAATGCATCCCAATAGCCAGACCTGCATGTTTTGCACTGA
Source organism: Buttiauxella gaviniae ATCC 51604 (assembly GCF_001654835.1). Classification (GTDB taxonomy): domain Bacteria; phylum Pseudomonadota; class Gammaproteobacteria; order Enterobacterales; family Enterobacteriaceae; genus Buttiauxella; species Buttiauxella gaviniae. Next base: position 39,091 of record NZ_LXEP01000032.1, on the reverse strand, counting down.
GTGCAACAGCATGTTCAATACCTGCGGCGTTAACCATCGCGGTGGTAGACGTCACTACACCGTTGGTGAATGCGTCGATAATTCCGTAGTTTTGCGCCTTACACAGCCCAAAATCATCCGCGTTAACAATTAATAACTTATCCATTGTCGCCTCGGTAAGCTGCCTTCCCTTTGCAGGGAAGGCCTCCAGTTATTTAAGTGCAGCGATAGCTTCTGCAAAGTTTGGCAGATTAGCTTCGTGAGCTAACAGCATATCGCGGGCAATTTTCTCGGCATCTTTATCAGAATGAATCAGCGGGCTTAGATTTAACGCCAGCAGAACATCATTAAAGTTTCCGCTAAGCGCGGCTTCACTGGCTGCCACTTCGAACCCTTTGATGGTGTAAATCAGGCCCAGCACTTTTTCATCAAAATGAGTGATGCGCGAGCTTGGGGTAGCACCCTCACGGCCGATGGTACAGGTCATTTCAACCGCCCAGTCAGCAGGAATATTATCAACATGCCCGTGGTGTGGCACGTTAACGTAATGCTCGCTTTGCTTGTCGTTATAGATATCGCTGATAACTTCACAAGCCGCATCAGAGTAGTAAGCTCCGCCACGCAGTTCCAACTCTTTTGGTTTCACATTCAGGGCCGGATCTTTATAAAGCTCGAACAGTTGCTTTTCGACTTTCTGAACAACCGTGGCACGTGCACCACCTTTGTAGAACTCGCCCATTTCGATGGCCAACATCTCTTTTTGCTTGAAGTAATAAAGCAAGTAAGAGCACGGCAACAGTCGAAGTGAACGAATCAGACCTTCACTGAATGGCAGATCAAAGATGTTTTTCACCGAACCTGCGGTTAGCGTACCGGACGCCACGCCATCAAGCAGTTCATCAAAACGGGAAGTCCCGTTAACAATGACATCTTTGATGAAGACCATGTGGTTCAGGCCGAACAGGTCAATGTTCAGTTCGTCCGTTGGTGCGAGTTTCAACACATCCTTAATGAACATTTTCATGCCCACTGGAATGTTGCAAACACCGATGAATTTTTTGAAGTCAGTGTGGCGATAAACTGCTTCGGTGACCATGCCAGCCGGGTTAGTGAAGTTGATAACCCATGCGTCTGGGCAGATCTCTTTCACATCATTAATGATGTCGAAAATCACCGGAATAGTACGCAGACCTTTAAACAAACCACCCGCACCGTTAGTTTCCTGGCCCAAATAGCCGTAGCTTAGCGGGATACGCTCATCAAGTTCACGGGCTTTAAGCTGCCCGACACGCAATTGCGTGGTAACAAAATCGGCATCTACCAGCGCTTCGCGGCGATCGAGGGTTTTATACAGTGCAATTGGCACTGCCGCGCGTTCAATCATACGCAAGCAGAGATCGAAAATAATATCTTGTTTCTCTTTTCCGGCTTCAACATCAACCAGCCATAATTCAGTTATCGGCAATTCTTCGTAACGTTTAATAAAACCTTCGAGTAATTCAGGGGTATAGCTGCTACCACCACCGATTGTGACGACTTTCAATTTTTTACTCATGAGGACTCCGGTACAAGTTTATTGCACTGTAAATTAAGACAGCGATATAGATGTATTATTGAAGGTTATATGCCGCACTAATAATATGGGGTATATTGACCAACCTTCACTAATACATTCACAATGGATATGAATAATGACTATTTAATGCTGTATAACTGCTTCCGATAATGCTGCGGTGTAAATGACGTTAACTTCTTAAAGTTTTTAATAAACATACTGGCACTACTATAACCTGACTCGAAAGCAATGTCGGTGACAGAATAGTTGGTAATTTCCAGTTGCTTCTTAGCAAAATCAATTCTTATCTCATTAATAATTTGCATCGGTGTTTTGCCATAGTGGCGCTGTGTAGCACGGGTTAAGTACTCCTGTGACTTACCGGACAACTCCACCATATTCACTAATGCTTTATCGCCAAACATCAACTTGCCATGCATCTGCTCAACAGCATTTTTCAGCCAGCCAGGAATATCACCGCCGGACTCAGATTCTTTATGATGGCGCAGACGGTTCACAATATAAAACGTCACCATTTCGAGAAACTCATTAAACTCACCCTGACGGAAGTTTAATGAAGCAGTCACAGATTCAATATAAGTCAAAAATTCATTCTTAATTTGATAAACCTGTGACGCAATAAAATATGCTGGGAATAACGGTAAATAATGTTGTTCAAAAAAAGCCTTGCTAATACCAACATTCAAAATTCGGGTCGCACCAAAATCATAAAAACTTTGATGATAAGAGCCGAGTGGAATGAAAACAAAACTCCCTCTTTCCAGCAGCACACGTTTACCGTTGATTTCCTGATAATAACGCCCTGTCAGCACTACCGTAAATTCGTAATAATCATGCTGGTGCAGCCCGGAGACACTTTCGACTTTGTTGTGGATGAACATGTGGAAATGTTGACCATCAAAAAGCTGGCTCTCGCGTGCCGTGTTGATTTCCATACTGATTACCGGTGGCTGCATAGGGACTCCAACTTATTTTATTTTTTCGTGAAGCTCAATAAGTTCTGTAACCAACTCACGCGCCAGCATAGAAGTCATCAGGTGATCCTGTGCATGAACCAGCACCAGGCTAACTTTAGTTTTGCCTTCGCCCTGGTCACCTTCAATCAATTTGGTTTGCACCAGGTGCGCTGCATTCAGTGCTTCACGAGACTGCGCCATCAACTCCCTGGCTTTTTCAAAATCACCTGTTTTCGCGATTTTCAGTGCGCCGTATGCAAGGCTGCGAGCCTGACCTGAGTTAATGATTAAACCCATCACCACTTCTTCAAGATCGTCGGTATCCACTTCGTTATCGACTGCGCTATCCAAATCAAACATTTCAATCTCCCGGTATATTTAAAGTGGTTGGGGATAGGGGGCCATCCCCAACCAAAACTACTACCCTTCAGAGTTCAAGCCGCATGTGCGTTGGCTTCCTGCCGCTCGAATTATTTTGGGTACAAAACTTAAGATTAGAATTTCAGTGCGTTAGCAATATCTTCTTCGCTTTCTTCTTCTTCGATTACAGCCTGTGCTTTGTTAGACAGGATAACGAACGGTATGTAGACACATGTCGCGACACCTAAGTTGAACAGCGCAACTAACAATGCTGCGATACTACCGTTACTGTTGAAGAAGGCGCCCAGACCGGTAGGCATCGTCCATGGAGCAAGGTTGGTAACCGGTGGAATAATTCCCAGAGAGTAAGCCGCAAGTGTGATAGCTGCCAGAATCGGCTGAACCAGCACAAACGGGATGAACATAACTGGGTTCATGATGATTGGCAGACCGAACAGGATTGGTTCATTAATCTGGAAGATGCCTGACGGCAGTGCCAGTTTCGCAACCTGACGGTGGTCGGCGCGACGTGAAACCATGAAGATTGCGATAATTAAGCCCAGTGTCGCACCAGAACCACCCAACAGGATGTAGGAGTCGAGCATTGGTTTCGCCCAGAAGTGGAACTGTTTACCTGCATCAATCGCAGCCTGAACTGAACCATACTGGTTGTAGAGAGCGATGTTTTCCAACGCCCATGGGGTCATGATGCCGTTGTCCAGCGCGGTAAGCGCCAGCGAACCATGCACACCGAAGAACCACAGCAGGGAGTTGAAGATAACATACGCCCAGCCCACTACCGCACCCATCGAAGCCAGCGGCGTAGAGATGGAATCCATAATGATCTGGTGGAAGTTGCTACCATGATTCGCCAGCACCCAGGAAATAATCCCGAAAATAGACAGAATCAGGAAACCTGGAATTAACGCAGAGAATGAACGTGATACCGAAGTTGGCACACTATCTGGCAAAGTAATTACCCAGTTTCGGCGGATAACAAAAGTAAATAGCTCCGCGACAACCAGACCAATAACAATACCGGAAATAATATTCTGACCACCTAACCAGTTAGCGCCCACTGCATAAGCTTCACCTACGCTATAGGGTGTAACGGTCATAAATGCGGCAACGGATAATAAACCGGCCGCAAGAGGGTCAACTTTACGTTCCTCAGCAAGCGCCATACCAATGAAAAAAGGAGCCATTAGCGACATAATACCTAACGTACCGTTATATACGTTGCCGCCAATGGCTTTTAACCCATTAAGGGTTTCAATGGTTGAGGGATCTAAGCGAATACCTAAAGAATAAAAAAATGAACCAGCGCCAAAACTCAGAAATACGTTATTGATTAATACAAACATGGCCCCGGCAAGGGTCAATGGCATTAATTTGATGAAACCATTTTTAATTGCGTTGACGTGCGGTTGCTTCCCAATTTTCACTGCGAAAGGAAGCAATATCTTTTCAAGTGAATCAATGACTTTACTCATTTGGAATTTCCTTTATTGCCGCAAGATTCTTGCGGCCAGGTTGTGTAAGGTCGTTCTTTGACGGAAAAATAAAACAAAATAAAAAATTAGTTGCTTGCTGCTTTCTTGATCGATGCGACTGCTGCTTTCAGCACGCCTAACCCATCAATTTTGCCGTACATTGCTGAATCAATAACTTCTACCGGTTTACCGGGTAATACTTTCTGAATTTCTGGCAGCATATAAGCGATTTGTGGTCCAAGTAATACCAGATCTGCATCCTTGCCTTTTTCAGCAGCCAGAGTTTCAGGCCAGGCTTCGATAATTACAGGCACTTCATACTTCTCTGCCTGCGCCTTCATTTTTGATACCAGCAATGAGGTGGACATCCCGGCAGAACAAAATAGGTAGATACGTCTTTTAGTCATAATAAATTCCTCACGTTGCAATAGCCTGCATGTCTGAAATCAGCACAACCCACGCCTGCAAAAGGGACTGATTGGAAAGTTCTGATTGTTTCTTGTTGAGAGAAGTATACGGCAACACGTCGGCGGGGAATAATATTGCGGAGCCCAAAATTGTCTCTCCTTGACTATCCGTTTTGATACCCTTCACATTTTGGGTAAATAATTCGCGCAAAGAAAAAAGCCCAAACAGAGTTTGGGCTTTACAATTCTTTCACACCGGAAATCAGTCGTAGGCATTCAATGCGCGCTGGCAAAGGGCCGAGCGCACACAATCTTGTTTGCCAAAGCGGACCACACCTACCATTTCATCTTCTTCAAAACGTTCCAGAGCATCACTCAGGCCGGACTTAACACCCCGTGGCAAATCGCATTGCGTGATATCGCCATTGACGATGACCGTCACGTTTTCCCCAAGGCGCGTTAAGAACATTTTCATTTGCGCTGCGGTGACATTCTGCGCCTCATCAAGAATAACCACCGCATTTTCGAAGGTACGTCCACGCATATAGGCGAACGGCGCAATCTCTACTTTGCCAATTTCGGGACGCAGGCAGTACTGCATAAAAGACGACCCTAAACGTCGCACCAGGATGTCATACACCGGGCGGAAATAAGGAGCGAATTTTTCCGAAATATCCCCGGGTAAGAAACCGAGATCTTCATCAGCTTGCAGGACCGGGCGGGTGACAATTATCCTGTCGACATCCTTATGTATCAGGGCCTCAGCGGCTTTCGCCGCACTGATATACGTTTTGCCGCACCCGGCTTCACCGGTGGCGAATATCAGCTGCTTTTTCTCGATGGCGTTAAGATAGTGCTCCTGAGCCTCATTTCGCGCCGCAATCGGTGAGTTATCACGGCAATCTCTTGCCATACCGATAGATTCAACGCCGCTCATCTGCACAAGCGTTGTGACCGATTCCTCTTCGCGTTGTTTATGGCTACGCGAATCCCGTCTCAGCACACGTTTTGCTTCGCGACGAGCTTTGATCACTGCTTTCTGTCTTCCCATGGATGGCACCTTACAGTTGGTTTCATTTCCCGCGCCACAACACAGTGCGCGATTATGTTCACTAACGGATGAGGTTTGGCTTCCTTTTAAGCCATGAACTGCCGGTTGAGAGGATGCACCAGTTAGACGAATTACGCCGCTTAGCGCATCGTTAATACATTGATTGGTTGTGGATTCAGGGTTTTTAGCGGTGAAGATAGCGAAGCCGGAGGAGATGCCTCCGCGCTGATTTGTGCGGGTAAGATGTTTGTTCAATCGGCCAGTACAGGACCCTACCATTCGCGATCTCCATTGTGATTAAGATTCACAGCCGGGAACTACCGCTCGTGCTTTAATTACATCAAAAATTATCTAAATTGCAACTTTTATTTTACTTTAAATCAACATTCGCGTTTCGTCATGCGCTTATCAAATTTATGACATAAAAATATTACACTTTTATATCAATGGGGTAGTCATATAGAAATTGAATGAATACCTGGCAGGCAAATAGTTAGCAAATGAAAAATTAGCAGGGGAAGAATTGTAGGAAAAAACGTGCTTCAAGTAAGCGTACAACGCCCCCTCTCTCAGATAGTCAGAAGAGAAAGTTAAGCATCTCCTTCTCATGTAGAAGAAGGAGATGCTTAGGATGAAATGATTTCGAGATTACAGAATTAAGCTTCCAGAAGCCCTTGCCCTAAATAGTGCTGCTTATCCACAACACCCGGCAATACAAAGAAGTACCCACCGCCAATTGGCTTCACGTACTCCTCCAGCGCTTCGCCGTTAAGACGTTGCTGCACAGCCAAAAAGCCCTTCTCAAGGTCATGCTGGAAGCAGACAAATAACAATCCCATATCCAGTTGCCCAGACTTTGATACACCCAGTGAATAGCTGTAACCACGGCGCATCATCAGGTTGGACTGCGTCTCTTTAGTGCGCGGGTTCGCCAGACGAATATGAGCATCCAGCGCAATCACATTACCGTCAGGGTCGGCTGCGTAATCGGGCTCGTCGTGCTCATTCTTCATGCCAAGCGGGGCACCACTGTGTTTATCGCGGCCAAAAATAGTCTGCTGCTCTTTTAGCGGCGTTCGATCCCAGGACTCAACATGGAACTGAATAATACGCACGGCCTTATAGCTGCCACCTACCGCCCATGCTGGTTCTTGCTGATCTGCCGTCACCCACACCACATCATTCATCAGCGGTTTATCTTCGCTGTTAGGGTTCGCCGTACCGTCTTTAAACCCTAACAAATTGATAGGCGTCTCTTTGCCGCGTGAACGCGCTGCATGGTTGGAGATAAACCCTTCGCGCTTCCAACGCACGCTTAGCAAATCCGGCGTGTGTTTGATGATATCTCGTAAGGCATGGATAACCGTATCCGCAGTATTCGCGCAAATCTGGAGAAGCAAATCACCATGACACAAGCTGGCATCCAACGAATCATTAGCGAAGCGCTCCATCTTTTGCAGCTTTTTCGGCATCTGCCCTTTCAGCCCAAAGCGCTCATCAAACAACGATGTTCCCGCAGAGAGGGTAAAAGTCAGGTTATCCGGGTAAATCTGCGCACCAAGAATCCCTGAGTCCATCGGTGGCATCCGTGGATTAGGGGTATCCGGAGCAGGGCCACCTATAGTGAGGAAATCGAAACGCGCAGACAGCAACTTGAATAAACGCTCAAGGTCAGCTTTATCACTGGCCAACACATCAAATGCAACCAACATCATGGCCGCTTGCTGTGGCGTCAGTACACCTGCCTGATGTTCACCGTAAAACGGCTGTTTTTCCATGCGCGCATCTGGTGGTAACGTGCCAGGAGAAGTCTCTTGTTTCGCCGCATGTGCCACTGGGCATCCGCCCACAACGGCAAGGGCGCCACCGAGCGCGCCCAAACCTTTCAGTAAGCGGCGGCGAGCCGGAATATGCCCGCCGTTTTTATTTTTATCTTCCATAAAAACTAGTCCAGACCTAGTACGCCACGCAGTTGTGACAAGTCTTCTGCCAGCGCCGTTACCGGCCCTTTCAGCGCATTGCGGTCTGCATCGGTCAGTTTGTCGTAAGTCTCGAAGCCGTCTTTAGTTCGGTATTTAGCAAGAATAGTGTCCACTTTCTTGAAGTTGGCATCCACTTTTGCCAGCAATGGCGCATTGTCTTTAGTCAGCAACGGGCGCAGCAAGTTAACAATTTTCTGTGCGCCATCAACGTTTGCCTGGAAGTCCCACAGGTCAGTGTGGCTGTAGCGATCTTCTTCACCACTGATTTTACTGGCCGCGACTTCTTCAATCAGGCCCGCAGCACCGCCGACAACTTTGCTTGGCGGGAATGCCAGCTCAGAAATACGTGTTTGCAGATCCAGCACGTCGCTGTTGAGCTGATCGGCATATTTTTCCATGCCTTTAGTGGAGTTGTCACCAAACAGCGCTTTTTCCAGACGGTGGAAACCAGTGAATTTTGGATCATTGGCTTTCTGCTCGTAATCATCTTCGCGGGCATCAATGCTGCCGTCGAGATCAGAGAACAGTTCAGCAATAGGTTCGATACGCTCGTAATGCTGGCGAGTTGGCGCATACAGAGATTTGGCTTTTTCGATATCGCCGGCTTTCACTGCGTCAGTAAAGGCTTTTGTACCTTTAACCAACTCTGCAACTTCCGCAGTCACATAAGCTTTGTATTCGGTGATTGGTCCGGCCAATGCCATCAGGTCGTTTTTCGGTGCAGTCTGATCGCCCGCCGCTTTAACGATAAGCTTGCCCTTAGGGTTGCTTAGCAAGCCACAGGTCATGTCGTATTCACCCGCTTGCAGGTTAGCCGTCATTTTCTGTGAGAAACCAGGTGCAATGTTCTCACGCTCTTCAACTACCATCACCCCTTTCAGGATTTCCCACTCCAGCGCTTTTTGACTGTTATTTTGAATGATGAACTGGGTTTTACCGGCGTTAACCGTAATGTTCATCGGTTCGCACTGTTTATCAGTCACAGTAACTTTTACCTGAGGAACATCAGCCGCCTGAACGGCAAAGGCAGAAGAAGCAAACGCAAACAGCGCAGCATGCAAGGCTTTACGGCGAAAATGTGTAGTCATGACCAATCCCTATAAAACAAGAGTATGTTGTAACTAAGTGGCGATAATCTGCCGCAAGATATTTAACGAACGTTATTTGTCGCCTGAGCGCTCAAACGCGGTGGCATTAAGAACAGCACCAGCGCGGGGATCAGGTAAATAAAGTACATTCCTACTTCGCTTACGGTCGGTGTTTCCTGATATCCAAAAATACCTTCGAGCAGCGTACCGGTAAGAGAATGAGTGGTAAGAACATTACTGAGGTCAAAAGCGATATCCTGGAAGTGATTCCAAAGTCCCGCTTCGTGGAAAGCACGTACTGCACCCGCTGCAAGCCCTGCGGCCACCAGCAGAATAAACAGGCTGGTCCATTTGAAGAACACGGCCAGGTTCAGGCGGATACCGCCCCAGTAAAGTAAGAAGCCGAGCACAATCGCGGTACCCAGGCCAAGCATCGCGCCGAGTGGCGGCATAATGCCCACATCCTGCTTGAATGCTGCCAACAGAAAGAATACTGACTCCAGACCTTCACGGGCGACCGCGAAGAACACCATTAAAATTAGCGCCCAACCGTGGTTGCCTTTGCTGTGCAGCGCTTCGTCCACTTTCTGCTCGAGCTGCCCTTTCACATTGCGCGATACTTTGCGCATCCAGAACACCATCCACGTCAGGATGAAGACCGCGATGACTGCCACGATGCCTTCAAATAACTCCTGCTCTTTTTGCGGGAATTCACCGGTGGTTTCGTTGATGAAGATGCCCAGCGCAAGGCATAGCGCAGCTGCCGCCACAACACCAACCCACATGACGCCAATCCATTGGCCGCGTTGAGTACGCTTCAGATAGCTAGCAATCAGGCTAACAATCAGCGCGGCTTCCAGGCCTTCGCGTAACATAATGAGAAACGGGACAAACATTACTGACACCCCAACTGTGAACTCAGGTCAAATGGCGTAAAGAAAAGTAAACCAGAACGATTGTGATTATCATTACCGCAAAAATAAACACAAGCAGAGAATTTGGATATTTGTGTACAGCTGTAAAAAAGGCCGCGATAAGCGGCCTTCAATGGATGTTGTGAATTACTCAGGTTGTAATTTGCTTGGTGGCGCGGAGTGGTAAATTTCGTCCGCTTGTTCGAAGCGTTTTTGCATAGTCGCACTTGGCGCTTTGCCAAGCAGGCTGACCGCGACAATACCGATGCTGCCGAAGATGAAACCTGGGATGATTTCATACAGCCCCAACCAGCCGAACTGTTTCCAGACGATAACAGTCAGCGCCCCAATGATCATTCCTGCCAACGCACCATTACGCGTCATGCGTGACCACATTACCGAGAACAGCACAACCGGGCCAAACGCGGCACCGAAGCCTGCCCATGCGTAACTGACCAGGCCAAGCACACGGTTTTCAGGGTTAGCCGCCAGCGCGATGGCAATCAGAGCGACTAACAGCACCATAAAGCGCCCGACCCAAACCAGCTCTTTTTGCCCCGCATCTTTACGGAAGAATGCTTTGTACAAATCTTCGGTAATTGCGCTGGAGCACACCAGTAACTGGCAGCTTAACGTTGACATAACTGCCGCTAAAATTGCTGACAACAAGATGCCTGCAATCCATGGGTTAAACAGAAGTTGCGCCAGCTCGATAAATACGCGCTCGCCGTTTTGGTTTACCGCACCCGCAAGCGCCGGGTTGTTGTTGAAATACGCGATACCAAAGAAGCCTACAGCACACGCGCCCGCCAGGCACAAAATCATCCACGTCATACTAATGCGACGCGCTTTAACGATTGTGTGGTGTGAATCTGCCGCCATGAAGCGCGCAAGAATATGTGGCTGACCAAAGTAGCCCAGACCCCAACCCATCAAAGAGATAATCGCGACGAAGTTCAGCCCTTTGAGCATATCGATATTTTCAATGCTCTTTTGCTTGATAACCGCCATCGAATCGTCAAAGCCACCAACCGCAATCACCACCATGATAGGTGTCAGGATCAGAGCAAAGATCATCAAACTCGCCTGAACGGTGTCCGTCCAACTTACTGCCAGGAACCCACCGACAAAGGTATAAATGATGGTTGCCGCAGCACCCGCCCAAAGTGCGGTTTCGTAGCTCATGCCAAAGGTGCTTTCGAACAGACGCGCACCGGCCACGATGCCAGATGCACAATAGATGGTGAAGAACAGCAGAATCACTAACGCGGAGATAATGCGCAGAACACGGCTTTTATCTTCAAAACGCCCGGAGAAATAATCTGGCAGCGTCAGCGCGTTGTTGTTCACTTCGGTGTGAACACGCAGGCGTCCGGCGACCAGTTTCCAGTTGATATATGCGCCAACCGTAAGACCGATGGCAATCCAGCTTTCCGAAATACCGGAAAGGAAGATGGCACCCGGCAACCCCATCAGTAGCCAGCCGCTCATGTCGGATGCGCCCGCTGATAATGCAGTAACCACACTACCCAGGCTGCGACCGCCCAGAATGTAGTCATCAAAGTTTTTCGTTGAACGCCAGGCGATAAACCCAATCAATATCATGCCAAAGATATAGATAAAGAAGGTCACCAGCATTGGTGTACTCATGTTCATGCAAGTTCTCCAGATTATTTCCCCCGTCATCCTTCAAGCCGCAGATGCATTGGCTGCACCCGCGCGCTCCAGTCACATAGTTAACTATGATCCTGGAGACTTACGGCCTGGCCGCCTTCCTGCAACTTGAATTATTTAGGGGGGTTAGTATTTTTTATTCACAAGCGTTTTAACACACTATTCACAATAAATTCACCGTACAAAAAATAGCTTTTTTCACCAGGTTGCACTCGCTCACGCTTTTCACGGTTGCACCCTTAGAAAGTGTTAACTCTGTCAGTTAATTCACCCTGTCTGCGAATAATTAGCCCGCTTGTTTTCTAATTCCAAATTTAACAATTCAACCTATTTCCCAGCTTGCTATCTGGCTCACATTTAACAAGGTTGCACAAAGTTGCAACATGATAGATATTGCCCGATAACTTTTATCAACCCTTCAATATTTACCCGAGTGATAACGGGTATGGGAGTTACTGACATGGCCACCACCATGGGCGTAAAACTGGACGACGCTACCCGCGAGCGTATTAAAGACGCCGCTTCACGTATTGACCGCACACCACACTGGCTAATTAAACAGGCGATATTTAATTATCTCGAACGCCTGGAAAATAACGATGAACTGCCAGAACTTCCGGCCATGCTAGCTGGTGCCGCGAATGAAAGCGAAGAGGCTGCCCCGCACATTGAAGAAACACACCAGCCGTTCCTTGATTTTGCAGAACAAATTCTTCCTCAGTCCGTAACTCGCGCAGCTATTACCGCAGCCTGGCGCCGCCCGGAAACCGATGCGGTGCCGATGATTCTGGAACAGGCGCGTTTGCCTCTGAATATTGCGGAACAAACTCACAAACTGGCGTACCAACTCGCTGAAAAGCTTCGTAATCAGAAGAGCGCATCAGGCCGGGCGGGCATGGTACAAGGTTTGCTGCAAGAATTCTCACTTTCATCGCAAGAAGGTGTGGCGTTGATGTGTCTGGCCGAAGCATTACTGCGCATCCCGGACAAAGCGACGCGCGATGCGTTAATCCGCGACAAAATCAGCAACGGCAACTGGCACTCGCATATTGGCCGTAGCCCATCACTGTTTGTGAACGCTGCCACCTGGGGTCTGCTGTTTACCGGCAAACTGGTGTCCACCCACAATGAAGCGAGTCTGTCGACATCCCTGAACCGCATCATCGGGAAAAGCGGTGAGCCGTTAATCCGCAAAGGTGTGGATATGGCGATGCGCCTGATGGGCGAGCAGTTTGTGACCGGCGAAACCATTTCCGAAGCATTAGCTAACGCACGTAAACTCGAAGAGAAGGGTTTCCGCTACTCCTACGATATGTTGGGTGAAGCAGCACTTACTGAAGCCGATGCACAGGCTTATATGGTTTCTTATCAGCAAGCGATTCACGCGATTGGTAAAGCCTCTAACGGGCGTGGCATTTACGAAGGCCCTGGCATTTCCATCAAGCTTTCCGCACTGCACCCGCGCTACAGCCGTGCGCAGTACGATCGCGTCATGGAAGAGTTGTACCCACGCCTGAAATTCCTGACGCTGCTGGCACGCCAGTATGATGTCGGCATTAATATCGACGCAGAAGAGGCCGATCGTCTGGAGATCTCACTCGATCTGCTGGAAAAACTCTGCTTCGAACCTGAGTTGGCCGGCTGGAACGGTATCGGTTTTGTGATTCAGGCGTACCAAAAACGCTGTCCGTTTGTGATTGATTACCTGGTGGATCTCGCTACCCGCAGCCGTCGCCGCCTGATGATTCGCCTGGTGAAAGGTGCGTACTGGGACAGCGAAATCAAACGCGCCCAGATGGACGGCCTGGAAGGCTACCCGGTTTATACCCGTAAGGTTTACACCGACATCTCATATCTCGCCTGCGCGAAAAAACTGTTGGCAGTACCAAACTTGATTTACCCGCAGTTTGCGACACACAACGCCCATACGCTGGCAGCAATCTACAATCTGGCCGGGCAGAACTACTATCCAGGCCAGTATGAATTCCAGTGCCTGCACGGCATGGGTGAACCACTTTACGATCAAGTGGTGGGTAAAATTGCCGATGGTAAACTGAACCGCCCTTGCCGTATTTATGCACCTGTTGGCACCCACGAGACGCTACTGGCGTACCTGGTGCGCCGCCTGTTGGAAAATGGCGCGAACACCTCGTTTGTTAACCGTATTGCCGACAACACCTTGCCACTAGATGAATTGGTTGCCGACCCGGTTACCGCCATTGAAGCTATCGCGGTTAAAGAAGGCCAACTCGGTCTGCCACATCCAAAAATCGTTGTACCGAAAGAGCTATACGGCGCGAACCGCACCAACTCCAGCGGCCTGGATCTGGCGAACGAGCATCGCCTCGCCTCCCTCTCCTCTGCCCTGCTTAACAGTGCGGCACAAAAATGGCAGGCACTGCCGATTCTGGAGAATGCCGTCACACCAGGCGATATGGTGGCAGTGAAAAACCCAGCGGAACCGACAGATGTCGTTGGTTATACGCGTGAAGCCACGCACGAAGAGGTTTCACAAGCACTCGTGAGTGCCGTTAACAATGCACCAATCTGGTTCGCCACCCCGCCACAAGAACGCGCCGCGATTCTTGAGCGAGCGGCCGTGATGATGGAAGGCCAGATGCAGAAGCTGATTGGCGTTCTGGTGCGTGAAGCCGGTAAAACTTTTAGCAATGCCATTGCCGAAGTGCGTGAAGCCGTAGACTTCCTGCACTACTACGCAGGCCAGGTACGCGATGATTTCGATAACGAAACTCACCGCCCACTGGGCCCAGTCGTTTGCATCAGCCCGTGGAACTTCCCTCTGGCAATCTTTACCGGGCAAATTGCTGCGGCCCTCGCCGCCGGTAACAGTGTGCTGGCAAAACCAGCTGAGCAAACCCCGCTAATTGCCGCCCTCGGTATCAATATTCTGCTGGAAGCCGGTGTGCCTGCAGGCGTGCTGCAACTTCTGCCAGGCCGTGGTGAAACCGTTGGCGCACAGTTAACAGGCGATGCCCGCGTACGTGGCGTGATGTTTACCGGCTCCACGGAAGTGGCGACGCTTCTACAACGCAATATTGCTGACCGCCTTGATCTACAAGGTCGCCCGACGCCTCTGATTGCAGAAACCGGCGGTCTGAACGCGATGATCGTCGATTCTTCAGCGCTTACCGAACAAGTGGTGGTTGATGTGCTGGCCTCGGCCTTTGATAGCGCAGGCCAACGTTGTTCCGCACTGCGCGTGTTGTGTATCCAGGAAGATGTCGCCGAGCACACGCTGCAAATGCTGCGCGGTGCCATGGCGGAATGCCGCATGGGCAACCCAGGCCGCTTAACCACGGACATCGGCCCGGTTATCGATGCCGAAGCAAAAGAGAATATCGAGAAGCATATTCAAACGCTGCGCAGTAAAGGCCGCAAAGTATTCCAGGCGGCTCGTGAAAACAGCGTGGATGCGAAAGAGTGGCAGAGCGGTACTTTCGTCGCGCCTACATTAATTGAGCTAGAAAGCTTTGATGAGATGCAAAAAGAGGTGTTTGGCCCGGTATTGCACGTGGTGCGTTACAACCGCAGCAACCTGGAAACGCTGATTAACCAAATCAATGCGGCGGGATATGGCCTGACGCTGGGTGTACATACGCGTATTGACGAGACCATTGGCCAAGTTACCGGTTCTGCGCATGTCGGCAATATGTACGTCAACCGCAATATGGTCGGTGCAGTCGTCGGTGTGCAGCCATTTGGTGGCGAAGGTTTATCGGGCACCGGTCCGAAAGCCGGTGGCCCATTGTATCTGTATCGCCTGCTGGCAAACCGCCCGGACAACGCGCTGCAAACTACCTTTAACCGCCAGGATGCTGAGCTACCGGTGGATTCCACGCTTAAAGCCAGCCTTCAGGAAGCTCATCAAGCGTTCGCACAATGGGCGGTAAAAAAAGGCGAATTGCCTGCTATCTGCGCACGCTTCGCGCAACTGGCACAAAGCGGCACGTTACGCCAGTTACCGGGGCCAACGGGTGAACGTAACACTTACGCATTAATGCCGCGTGAACGCGTGTTGTGTATCGCAGATAATGAGCAGGATGTACTGGTGCAACTGGCAGCGGTCACAAGTGTGGGCAGCCGTGCGCTATGGGCTGATGACAAACTGCATCGCGAACTGGCGAAAGCGCTACCGGATTTGGTACAGAAGCATATCAACTTCGCGAAAGAAGATACGTTGCTGAACCAGCCGTTTGATGCGGTGATTTACCACGGTGATTCCGACCAGTTACGCGCATTGTGTGAAAAGGTAGCGGCGCGGGATGGGGCCATTGTTTCGGTGCAAGGCTTCGCACGCGGCGAAACTAACCTGTTGCTGGAGCGTTTATACGTTGAACGCTCACTGAGCGTGAACACGGCAGCAGCAGGCGGTAACGCCAGTTTGATGACAATCGGCTAAGGTTTCACTAAGCTTTCGGGAACAATTTGCAAGGTCTTGTAGGGGTGGATAAGCGAAAGCGTCATCCACCCCTACAAAGGCCCTTTTCTTCGAGGATTGATGATGAAACGCTTTTGTTTACTGATGATGGGCCTGTTGCTAAGCGCAAACGTTCTGGCCGATAGTTGCGACTCGGCAACTTCACAAGCTGGGCTCAACGAATGCGCCAGTAACGAATATAAAAAGCAGGATGATTTACTTAATCAGGCTTACAAAGAGGCGATGAAACTCGCCACGGACACCCAGAAAACCCAGCTCAAAGCGGCGCAAAATGCGTGGATAGCGTTTCGCGACGCCGACTGTGCATTCTTAACCTCTGGTGCTGACGGCGCATCAGTCGCACCGATGGTTCACGCGCAATGTATGACGGATAAAACCCGCGAACGCACTGAACTGCTGAAAAGCACGCTCCAGTGCGAAGAAGGCGATGTGAGCTGTGTCTTCCATTCAAGCGCGAATTAACGCACTCGAATACCTTCAATAATCATCCGCTGCACGTTTTCCACCGTGCGGCGGAAAAATACTTCATTGTTTAAATTGCTACCTGCCACTGCTTCAACCTGGCTTGCGAAATCAGCATAGTGTTGTGTGGTGGCCCACAGCATAAAGATCAGATGATGCGGATCGACCGCCGCCAACTTCCCGTTCTCAACCCAACCGGCAATAATTGCCGATTTCTCATCAACCAGCGCTTTCAAATCGCCAGTCAATTCCTCTTTCAGCAATGGTGCACCTTGCAGCATCTCAAGGCAGAACAGACGCGAGGCTTGCGGGTAATCTCGAGAAACTTCCAGTTTTAACCGGATGTATTCGCCTATCGCCACCAGCGGCTGCAAATCCTCGCGAAACGCACGCAAAGGAGCAAGCCAGATATCAAGGATCTGCTTAAGCACTGCAATATAGAGTGCTTCTTTGGAAGGGTAATAATAGAGAAGGTTTGTTTTTGACACTTCCGCACGCTCAGCTACCTGTTCGATGCTGGTGCCGTGAATGCCAAATTGGGAAAAGAACTCCAGTCCTGCCGCCAGAATAGCCTGCTTTTTCGCCGCTACCGCTTTTGAACGCCGTCCGGTTTCTTTCGTTGCTGCCGCACCTTGTGCCATGCGCCCTCTCATCGTTCTGTTTTGCCCGACAGCATAGCAAAGACCACGCCAGAAGTGCGCGTTGTATGCACCCTGAACGCGCACGAACGCCTGTTTTTTGTGCACCAGTTTTGACCAAACAGTCTGGTTTTCACCACCTAAAAACAGTAACCAATAAATAACGCAATGATAACAAATGACTTTCTTAACCTGGCATCAGGTTTGCAAAGACTGAAATGACAAATCAATACCCATTAGCATTCGAGTTGCAGCAAGGCGGCAAGGACGATTGTCCCCAGGAGCTTACTTGAGTAAGTGACTGGGACGAGCGTTTGCAGCCAACGCAGCTGCGGCTTGAAGGATGATGGGTATATCACCTGTGATGAGAGGTCTGCGATGAAAATTGGCGTATTCATTCCTATCGGTAACAACGGCTGGTTAATTTCTACCACCGCGCCGCAATACATGCCCACTTTTGAGCTCAATAAAGCGATTGTGCAAAAAGCGGAATACTACGATTTCGACTTTGCCCTTTCGATGATCAAACTGCGCGGCTTTGGCGGCAAAACGGAGTTCTGGGATCACAACCTCGAGTCGTTCAGCCTGATGGCAGGCCTTGCAGCGGTGACCTCCAAAATTCAAATCTACGCCACGGCCGCCACGCTAACCTTACCACCCGCCATTGTGGCGCGCATGGCCTCGACCATTGACTCCATCGCCCCTGGCCGTTTTGGCGTCAATCTGGTCACCGGCTGGCAAAAACCTGAATACGAGCAAATGGGGATCTGGCCGGGGGACGAATACTTCGCACGCCGCTACGACTACCTCGCCGAATACGCCACCGTGCTGCGCGATTTGTGGGGAACCGGGCAAAGTGATTTAAAAGGTGAATTTTTCACCATGAACGACTGCCGTTTAAGCCCGCGCCCTGCTCAACCGGTAAAAATGATTTGCGCCGGGCAAAGCGACGCGGGGATGGCGTTCTCCGCCGAATACGCCGACTACAACTTCTGCTTTGGCAAAGGCGTTAACACGCCAACTGCTTTTGCCCCTACCGCCGCGCGCATGATGGAAGCGGCGGAGAAAACCGGGCGCGATGTCGGCTCCTACATACTATTTATGATCATCGCCGATGAAACCGACGAAGCCGCTCGCGCGAAATGGGAGCACTACAAAGCGGGTGCCGACGAAGAAGCGCTGGCGTGGCTCACTGAACAAAGCCAGAAAGACACCCGTTCAGGCACTAATACTAACGTGCGGCAAATGGCTGACCCGACTTCAGCGGTGAATATCAATATGGGCACCCTGGTTGGCTCTTATGCCACGGTCGCCCGCCTGTTGGATGAAGTGGCGACCGTGCCGGGCGCTGAAGGGGTACTGCTAACCTTTGATGATTTCCTGAGTGGTATTGAAGCCTTTGGCGAAAAAATCCAGCCGCTGATGCAGTCGCGCGCCCATCTTTCCCCTTCCGCTCGCGAGGTGGCGTAATGAAAAACATCACCCTTGATGCACGCCCGGAAGCCATTACATTCGCACCTGAACAGACGGCACTGATTGTCGTGGATATGCAAAACGCTTATGCAAGCAAAGGTGGCTATCTGGATCTTGCCGGGTTCGATGTTTCGGCAACGAAACCGGTTATCGAAAACATCAAAACTGCTGTTGCCGCCGCTCGTGAAGCGGGGATGTTGATTGTCTGGTTCCAGAACGGTTGGGATAGCAATTACGTCGAAGCGGGTGGCCCAGGCTCGCCAAACTTCCATAAATCCAATGCATTGAAAACCATGCGCAAGCAGCCGGAATTACAGGGAATGCTGCTGGCAAAAGGCGGCTGGGACTACCAGCTGGTGGACGAACTGGTACCACAGGCAGGTGACATCGTTCTGCCCAAGCCTCGTTACAGCGGTTTCTTTAACACGCAGCTCGACAGCATCTTGCGTTCGCGCAGCATTCGCCACCTGGTATTCACCGGTATCGCCACAAACGTCTGCGTGGAGTCGACGCTGCGCGACGGGTTTTTCCTTGAATATTTTGGCGTGGTGCTTGCCGATGCCACCCATCAGGCCGGGCCTACTTTTGTGCAGCAGGCCGCATTATTCAATATCGAAACCTTCTTTGGTTGGGTAAGCGACGTCGGCACATTTTGCCAGGCCTTGCAGCCACAATCCTTCGCCCGCATTGCCTGATAAGGAATAACCCATGCCGAAATCCGTAATCATTCCGCCAGGAACCACAACGCCTATCGCACCGTTTGTGCCAGGCACCCTCGCCGATGGCGTGGTGTATGTCTCCGGTACGCTGCCGTTCGATAAACAAAATAATGTGGTGTATGTCGGCGACGCTAAAGCCCAGACGCGCCATGTGCTGGAAACCATTAAGTCGGTGATTGAAACCGCAGGCGGCACCATGGACGACGTGACGTTTAACTCCATTTTTATTACCGACTGGACGAACTACGCCGCCATCAACGAAGTGTATGCCGAGTTTTTCCCAGGTGATAAGCCTGCACGGTTCTGCATTCAGTGTGGTCTCGTGAAACCGGATGCGTTGGTCGAAATCGCAAGCATCGCGCACATCGGGAAATAGCTTATGCAGATTGAGCTGACTCAAGCGCCCTTCCCCAACGCCCCGGTCTTGCTGCTAATAGCCGGGCTCGGTGGCATGGGCAGTTACTGGCTGCCACAACGTGCGGCACTGGCTGAACACTACCAACTGGTGGTTTATGACCAGCGCGGCACTGGTGTGAATAAAGAGCCGTTGTCCAATGATTATTGCCTCGCGGATATGGCACATGAAATCCACACCGCCATGCTGCAACAGGGCATCGTGCATTACAACGTGCTTGGACATGCGCTGGGTGGTCTGGTCGCGATGCAGCTGGCGCTGGATTACCCCGCAGCCATCGACAAGCTGGCGATAATCAACGGCTGGTTGCAGCTCAATGCCCATACCCGGCGCTGCTTTGCGGTTCGCGAAACGCTGCTGCACGATAGCGGACCAGGGGCTTATTTGCAGGCTCAACCGCTGTTTCTTTACCCGGCAGACTGGATGGCCGCCAACCAGCCACGGCTGGAAGCCGAAGAAGCGATGCATAACGCGCACTTTCAAGGGCAAGAAAATCTTACTCGCCGCCTGAATGCGCTGAAGGCCGCTGACTTTCATGCCACAGCGGCACATATCCACCAGCCGGTGCTGCTGATTTGTTCCCGTGACGATCTGCTGGTGCCGTGGAATTGTTCTGAAGAATTGCACCACGCGCTACCGGACAGCCTGCTGGAAATCATGCCGTGGGGTGGTCACGCCTGTAACGTCACCGTGGCCAGTGATTTTAACCAGCGACTACTGAGTTTGCTGGCAACCGAACCTGCTTATCACAAGGAAATTGTATGAGTCATGCTATTACGTCCGAGGCACTGGAAACCTTGTTCACTGGCGCACATACCCACAGCGCGTGGCTGGATACCCCTGTGAGTGATGAACAAATTGCTGAGATTTATAACCTGCTGCGCCTTGGCCCAACATCAGCCAACTGTTCGCCTGCCCGCTTTGTGTTTGTGCGCAGTACTGAAGCGAAAGCGCGCCTGAAACCCACTCTTTCTGCGGGCAACATCGAAAAAACCATGACAGCCCCCGTCACTGCGATTGTGGCTTGGGACCCGGCATTCTTTGAGCAACTGCCGAAACTATTCCCTTACGCCGATGCCCGCGCGTGGTTTACCTCAAGCCCGGAACTGGCGCAGGAAACCGCGTTTCGCAATAGCTCGATGCAGGCGGCGTATCTGATTTCTGCCTGCCGGGCACTCGGTTTAGATACCGGGCCAATGTCTGGTTTTGACCGTGAAAAAGTGGATGCCGAGTTTTTTGCCACAAGCGGCTGGAAAAGCAATTTGCTGATTAATATTGGCTACGGTGACCCGGCGAAAACCCATTCACGCTTGCCACGTTTAGCATTTGAAGAAGCATGTGTTCTCGCCTGAGGAGTTAAAGATGATCGAAAAACAAGCCTTTCGCGATGCGATGTCGTGCCTTGGCGCGGCGGTGAATATCGTCACCACCGATGGTCCTGCCGGACGCGCCGGGTTTACCGCCTCGGCGGTATGTAGCGTAACGGATGAGCCACCAACATTGCTGGTTTGCCTGAATCGTAGCGCTTCCGTATGGCCGATTTTTAGCCGCAATCAGGCGCTGTGTGTGAACACGCTGGCGGCAGGGCATGAAGATCTTTCGAATTTATTTGGTGGAAAGACAGCGATGACCGAACGTTTTTCCGCAGCTCGCTGGCGGCACGGTGTAACCGGCTGCCCGCAACTGGAAGGCGCACTCGTGTCGTTCGACTGCCGCATTAGCCAGGTCGTCAGTGTTGGTACGCATGACATTTTATTTTGTGAATTAGTTGCCCTTGAACGTAACGACGATACCCATGGCCTGGTGTGGTTTGACCGTGGCTACCATCAACTGATGCGGCCTGCCTGTTAGCCGACACGATATCTGCTGGAGATAAATATGGCGAATACCTGGTTTCCACAATGGCATAAAAAAACTGCGGTAGAAGGTGGTGTGGTAGCTCCGGACGAAACACTCCCCCTCGGCCAGACGCTGGTGATGGGTGTGCAACATGCGGTAGCGATGTTTGGTGCCACGGTGCTAATGCCGCTACTGATGGGGCTTGACCCGAATCTGTCGATACTGATGTCGGGTATTGGGACATTGTTGTTCTTTGTGGTGACTGGCGGACGGGTGCCGAGTTATTTAGGCTCAAGTGCTGCGTTTGTTGGTGTAGTGATAGCCGTTACAGGGTTTAACGGGCAAGGGCTGAACCCACATTTGAGCGTTGCGCTCGGCGGTATTATCGCCTGCGGCCTGGTATATACGCTGATTGGTTTTGTGGTGATGAAGGCCGGAACAGCCTGGATTGAGCGCTTAATGCCACCGGTTGTTACCGGTGCGGTGGTGATGGCAATCGGCCTTAACCTTGCGCCAATCGCGGTGCGCGGCGTTTCAGCCAGCAGTTTTGATAGTTGGATGGCAGTCATGACGGTGTTGTGTATCGGGTTGGTCGCAGTGTTTACCCGTGGCATGATTCAACGCTTGCTGATTCTCATTGGCCTGATCCTCGCCTGCGCCATTTATGCGGTTCTGGCGAATGGGTTTGGCTTTGGCAAACCGGTCGATTTCGCCCTGTTAAGTTCGGCCGCCTGGTTTGGCATTCCGCAAATCACCTCCCCGACATTTAACGCACAGGCGATGATGTTGATTGCTCCCGTTGCAGTGATTCTGGTGGCCGAAAACCTTGGGCACCTGAAAGCCGTCGCCGGGATGACGGGAAAAAATATGGACCCATATATCGGCAAAGCCTTTGTTGGCGATGGCCTTGCAACGATGCTTTCGGGTTCCGTTGGCGGCAGCGGCGTAACAACCTACGCCGAAAATATCGGCGTGATGGCGGTAACCAAAGTCTACTCAACACTGGTGTTTGTCGCCGCGTCCGGCATCGCCATGTTATTGGGCTTTTCACCAAAATTTGGCGCACTGATTCACACCATTCCAGGCCCGGTGATTGGCGGTGCGTCTATCGTGGTGTTTGGCTTGATTGCCGTTGCAGGCGCACGCATTTGGGTGCAGCACAATGTTGATTTAAGCCAGAACGGCAACCTGATTATGGTGGCGGTAACACTGGTTTTGGGCGCCGGAGATTTCGCCTTAACACTGGGCGGCTTCACGCTTGGCGGGATTGGCACGGCCACGTTCGGCGCGATTATATTGAACGCTATTCTGAGCCGCCGCTCGGTGGTTATCGGCCAAAGTACAGTCATTCCGTAGGCCGGATAAGCGAAGCGTCATCCGACATAACTGCCGTAGTGGGTGGATGGCGCAACCCTACAAAACTGATAACGATACCTCTTTCTTCTTACGTTTAAGCTTCAACTCACTCACCAGCACGCCCAACACAATCAATGCGCCGCCAAGCAGAGCTAAAACGGGTAAGCGCTCCCCTGCTATACGCCCGAAAATCCCCGCCCATACCGGTTCGCCGGTGTAAATCACCGTCGCGCGGGTGGGTGAAACACTGCGTTGCGCCCAGTTCATAGTCACCTGAATAATGGCGCTGAAAATGCCTAGCCCTAATGCAATCACCAGCAAACCGGGGGTAAACGATGGCACGCTTTCCCCAGCGGGGATCATAGTGGCAAACGCCACAATCGAGGCAGTAGCGAGCTGGACAATGGTGACACGCTTAATATCCACTTTGCCCGCCCAGGCGCTGATGAGGATAATTTCTGCGGCAATCGCAAGAGCGCTTATCAGCGTGATAATTTCGCCCGCACCGAGCGTGAGTGAGGTATTTTCCGGCCCGGCCAGGAAGACCAAGCCAATAAATGCCAGCACCACACCCACCCAGGACATCACCCCAGGCATTTTGCCGAGACAAATCCATTGCAGCACAGGGACCAGCGGGACATACATCGCCGTGATAAACGCTGATTTACTGCTGGGAATAGTCTGCAAACCCCAGGTTTGCATGCTGTAACCGATGGCAATAGAAACGCCGATAAATACACCTGCCTTCACTTCAAGCCAGGTCAGGCCACGCAGCGATTTTATTGACAGCAACCCAACAGCTAACGCGGCCGTCGCAAAACGTACACCAACAAAAAAGAATGGCCCGCTCATTGTCATTGCATATTGCACGGCGAGGAAAGTTCCTCCCCAGAACATGGTGATGAGGATCAGAATCGCTTCTTGAGGTTTAACGGATAGTTGGTAACGACGAAGTAAGGCGGACATGACATGACCTGGACGATATAAGCAAGCCGAATAGTGTGCGATGAGGTGCTGAGCCATGCAATGGGATAGTCAAAATAAAACCGCCGGTGAAAACCGGCGGTTGGGGTTAGTCTGGCGAGTGACTACTTACTGCTGCCTTTGCCGTGACTATTTTTGCCCCCTTTTTGGCCTGCTTCTGAGGCGCGTTGCGGGTCATTCTTGAAATTCCCGCCACTATGCTGGCCACCTTTACGACCTGCTTCTGATGCTCTTTCACGGTCTTCAGCGAAATTACCTGAACCACCACGATGGTTTGCCATTTCTAACCTCCGGATTGGTGAAATAGTTAAGTCATCATATTGCATTCAGTCAAAGAAGATTCTTTCACCGCGCAGCTTAAGTACCGCTACGTGGAACTAAGCTTAGTGCAGTCAGGGCAATTGACCAGTTAACCGTAATATTTTGCAACATGTAATCGCCAAAATGGGTGATTTTTTTGCCGCTTAATCCATAAGACTTTCTTATTTTTAATGAAATAGTCACCTAATGAAAATGTGACGTAATTTTACGAAAATAGGCCCCCCTCTTGTGCAGAATCAAGGAAACAGGTCTCTGAGTTGCACTCTGGGCCACAGCACATATCTTTAGAGGAGTGCAGCAAATCGCTGCGTCATAGGTAGGAGTGAAGCGAAATGGCTAAAGTTCTGGTGCTTTATTACTCAATGTACGGACACATCGAAACCATGGCACGTGCTGTGGCAGAGGGTGCACAGAAAGTAGATGGCGTGGAAGTAACGGTGAAGCGAGTCCCGGAAACCATGTCAGGTGAAGCTTTCTTAAAAGCCGGGGGTAAGACGCAAAATACCCCGCAAGCCACACCGCAAGAGCTTGCCGATTATGACGCTATTATTTTTGGCACTCCCACTCGCTTTGGCAATATGGCCGGCCAGATGCGCACATTCCTCGACCAAACTGGTGGTTTATGGGCATCAGGCGCTTTGCACGGCAAGCTTGCCAGCGTGTTTAGTTCGACAGGCACCGGCGGCGGCCAGGAACACACTATCTCATCAACCTGGACAACTCTTGCTCACCACGGGATGGTCATTGTTCCCATCGGCTATGCCGCGCAAGAATTGTTTGATGTCTCTCAGGTTCGTGGCGGGACGCCGTATGGTGCAACAACCATTGCCGGGGCTGATGGTTCGCGTCAGCCAAGCCAGGAAGAGCTTTCCATTGCTCGCTATCAAGGTGAACACGTAGCGGGCCTTGCCGTTAAACTAAATGGTTAAATAATTCTGGAGGAGTACATGCAGAATCAACAATCAAAAGTTCATCACGTAGGTGAATGGGCGAGTTTACGTAACACCTCTCCTGAAATCGCTGAGGCTATTTTTGAAGTGGCTAAATACGACGAAAAAATGGCGGAGAAAATTTGGGAAGATGGCAACGACGAGGTACTGGCGTTGGCATTTGAAAAAACAGATAAAGATTCGCTATTTTGGGGCGAACAGACGATAGAACGCAGAAACGTTTAGTCTGCACTACCTCCCCCGCAGCACGCGGGGGAGACAGTAACTTCCCTACTTCACGCTCTGCGCCAATACTTGCGTAAATTTATCCCACGGACAAAAACCATTCGCATCAGTTGGACAACCATTAAGCTGGAGCGTAACACGCTGCGGAGGCTGCTGCAGACTTAGCACATCAGCTTTACGTAGTTGTTCCGCGCTTTGATACACATATTCGACTTTCATCAATTCACGATTGTTATTCGTATCATGCCAGCGCTGGAACATAATTTTCCCGCCAATTGGCGTGCGTTCATACTGTTCAGGCAACTGATAAGGTTTGAAATCCAATGCCGTCAAAAGCGATGCAATATTGGAGTCATGCCCCACCAGCAAAGTGATTTTTGGCCCTTTATTATTACTTCCCGCCAACGCTTTCTGAATATATTTAATCAGCGGTGCCGCCACATTCTGAGCAACCTGCGGTGAGGTGAATAACGTGTCCTGATAGCTATTTTTCAACTGCGATAACACTTTCCACTGCTGATCCGTTTTGATTTGCCCCCAGGCAACCTGATCCAGTGGGAACCCTTCGTAATATTGCAATGTGAACGCATCTACCAGCGAGTTCCCCACTTTTAGTGGGCCACTGACTCCTGGCTCCTCAGTGGCATTAGCAGTGAATTTATCTTTTTCAGCCGTGAGATCGCATTGCTGCTTTTCTTTACAGCTCGGCGAGTCTTTAAAAGCAACTATTTGCTCAAGCAGCTGATAGCTGTCACCCAGTTTGTACTGCTCACGCTGGGTTTCCATCGCCTTCACAGCTGCTTGTTGAAACTCTGGTGAACCATTGGTGATGACCGGATTAAACGTTGGGTCCATCGTGCCCATTTTCTCCTGGTGATGGACAGGCACATCGCAACCAGGGAACGCACCAGTGATAAAGAACTGTGCTGTCGCAACGGTGCGTTGCAAACTGTTCGCGTAGGCATAAATGCTTTGTGGCGTTGGGCATTCACCGCTGGTCACCAACCCCTGCTCCGCAAACCATTCACGCAAATAATGGCCCATATACACTTCCAACACGCCACCTTTGGTGGTGAGTTGACCGCCTGGCACGTCCCACTCGGGCCATGATTGCGCAGTCGACTGTTCCAGTACGCTGCCATTATTGGCAAGCGGCGCACGCAGATTGTGACGACTCATCAGTAAAACCTGTTGAAGCTGGTAACCCTGTGGTGCTGTTTCGGCTTGAGCCAACGCAGGAGCGAAGTAAGCCATTGCCAGTAATGCCGTAATCGTTTTTTTATTCATCTCTTCATCCTCAAGATGCTATTGCACAAAAGTGCCGCATTCAGTTTGGCAGAAAAAACTGACACCGCCTTCCGGGCCGCTCGCAAAACAGTAAGTTGAAGGAAAACTACTCAATCCCGGCAGGAGGTTTTATAATAAAACTAATAAAGGCCCTAAGCCTGTGGAGGATTAATGAAACGCAAAAGTATGGAGGGTAGCGTCTGCCCGGTTGCCCGTTCACTGGATATCATCGGTGACTGGTGGTCATTGCTTATCGTGCGCGATGCTTTAAACGGCCTGACACGTTTTGGTGAGTTCCAGAAAAACCTCGGCATCGCCAAAAACATGCTGACTCAGCGACTCAAACAACTGGTGGAACAAGGTATTTTGACCGTGCGTCCTGCCACTGACGGCAGCGCCTGGAATGAATATGTGTTGACCGAAAAAGGACGAGCATTGCAAACCGTGCTGGTTGCCCTCGCCCAATGGGGAGGTGATTACTTGTTTGATAGCCATGAAAAGTGCAGCGTGCTTGTTGATGATGTACACCAACAGCCGTTGCGTAAACTCCAGCTACAAGCGCAGGATGGCCGCACGCTTGCGCCTGATGAGGTGATAGCACAGCGCCCTGAGTTAGTTTAAGAACGAGGTTTCCTGGGCGACTAGTGCAACGGCATCCACTATTCGCCGATTCCCTTTTATTATTAATCCCATAATCCACCAGCAAGCGTTCATCTCAATGCAGAAATAAAAAAATGCACGCAATGTGGTTGCATTATAGAACCAATAAGCCTAACTTTAATTTAGTTTCATTATGAAACCAAAAATCAACTTTCACGACGAGGCTTTACCATGACCACTTCCCCTTCTGTTGCAGTCATCACGGGCGCATCTTCAGGTATTGGTGCGATATACGCAGAGCGGTTTGCCGCGCGCGGTTACGACCTGTTATTAGTCGCACGCCGTGAAGAACGTTTGCGCGAACTGGCGAGTAAGCTTGAAGCTCTGCATGGCATCACCGTCCAGATACTGCCGGCCGATCTGGCGGCAGAAAGCGGTATTCAGGTGGTTGAAAAAGCGCTGCGCAGTAACGAGCGAATCAGTGTGCTGGTCAATAATGCCGGAACCGCGCACCTTGCTCCTTTCACCGCAGGCAGCGCTGAATTACACCAGACAGACATAATGCTCAATATCACCGCGCTCACTCGTCTAAGCCTCGCCGTCCTCGGCCGTTTCCAGGCACAAAATAGAGGCACCATTATCAACATTGCCTCAGTCGTCTCACTCCACGCCATCGCGGGGAGCGCCGTGTATAGCGGCACCAAAGGATATGTGCTGAATTTCACGCGTGGTTTGCAGCAAGAGATTGCGGGCAGCAATGTGCGCATTCAGGCGGTATTGCCTGCGGTCACCGCAACGGAAATCTGGGAAGTCTCAGGTGTATCAATGGATCATTTGGCCCCGGATTCTATTATGACCGCTGAAAATATGGTTGATGCCGCACTGGTGGGATTGGATCAAGGCGAGGAGGTGACGGTGCCACCACTGCACGATCTGGCTTTATGGGAAGCCTACGAATCTGCACGACTGGCGATTTTCGCTGCTTCCCGGACAGGAATTCCTGCTCCGCGATATCAGAAACAATAAGTGTAAAGCGCGGGATTCGTCCCGCTTTTCTGCATAATTTTGTAAAAGATGAGTTGTTTAATTGAGGTTGTAGTCAGATTGCTATAATTAGTATCAGTAATCCCTTATTACCAATAATGTAATGAAATGTTCAATTATTCTGCGATGGGCGCACTTGCCCTGGTTATCCTGCTATGGCTTGCAATACTTTTTGATACGGGCAATATTCTCCATCATATTTCTGAAAGCCTGCATTTGATTGAAAAGATGGTTAAAACCGAAGTTGATTAATTTTTACGCGATTAAGATAAATCTTTTCTGTTTATATTTTCCTGCACTCTAAATACCCAAAAAATCACCAGGGCCAGACCTCAATAATCCCTCCAGACATTGGCGAAAGCGCAACCTACCTGCTACAAATTGTAGTGTCAAAATAGAATTGGCTATAACAAATATTGTTCACAACACATACGATCCAGTAATGGCACATCATGTAAGTAGTTACGATAAAATACATCATCTCTAATGACTGTTGATTAATGTTGTTTATCAATCCGCTGGCTTGAAGTTCTAGCGCTATTACACTCACCTGAGATCCTCGCGAGGAGTTATGTCCACCTTATCTCTGGTTTACTAGTGTCAATTACAGTTATCAGTTCTAAACTTTAAAGCTAGGTCTGTTAGCAGGACTTTTATGTTTGCTTACTTCTGCCTGTCATGTCGTCAAGACCATCGGAGGCTACAAGTCACTTATGACTGTTCCGTTACCTGGCGCTCACATCCTGCTGGCGGCACTGCTGTTCAGCCCGGTTTGTTTTGCATTAGACGGCAATCGTCTTAAGCAGCGCGCAGATGCGGTTCTCACTCTAATGAGCTACACCGTTGTGCCCGACATCACCGCCAGCGATCTTAATATTGGCAGCGGTAACAACGAGAGCCATGAACTTTCCATCACCCAATTTGGGGGCGGAGCAACACTCAGTGAATCCTTTCCCCTTTATCTTGAAGGGGCGATGAGCTACAGCCGTTATGACCCGCAATTTATCCTGACCAACGGTGAAGAAAGCCGCAAGATCCCAACAAAATGGAACAGTGTTACCGCAAGTGGAGGTATTGGCTGGGATTTTCATCTTTATACCGATAAACGCGGGGGAAATCTGGTACTGCGCCCTATTGCCAATGTCATGCTGGGCACCATGGTGAGTGATTTACGGGTTGGCACTTACGTGCTTGAGCAGCGTAGAGATAATGATTTTGATTTTCTTGATGGTGGGCGCCTCAATGCGTATGGTCTGGGAGGCTCTTTGATGCTCGACTACGAGCTATTTTCCAGGCCTCAGGACATCGATATTGAATTGCGCTATTCCGGAATGAGCCTGCAAACCTTCGGTAATACCTCAAGTGCCGTCAAAGGGCACGCCAGCACGGAAAATCTGGGGCTTTATCTGCGTCGTCGGGCACCTTTATTTGACTGGACGTTACTTCAAAGCCCGGTTCGCTATGTGCTCGAAGGGGCACATACTGAATATCTTGGCGATCAACGCGGCCAACTCGGTTTTAATAGTCTTTCGTCTGTGGGGCTGGGCTTTGAACTTGATAGCAGTAAGTATAATGTTTTTATTACCCGAACTCGCGTGGTGGCTCGCTATATGTTCGGTAATAACACAACGGGTTATGGTATCGGCCTGGCTATGAGTTTCTGACTACCAGTAATTGTAAAATCCCCCGAATAGCCTCTCGCAATTAATATCGCAAACTAAGGTTTTAATAAGGTTAATCCTGTCTGATTAATAAAAATTAAAAGACGGGAGTTCATATGGCCATTAACCCTGATTTATATGTGAGAATTAATGATTGTTTCTCTGGTGACTTCACAACTCACCTCTTGCCAGAGTACAACAGTGTTTTTTGCATGATACGCTTCCCAAGTCTGTTTTCGTTATTTCCATTACGGCAGGTTATATGAAGCGTAGACTACCTTTTCAGGTAAAACTCTTTTTATCTCTGGTGCTCTTTTCGTGCCTGCTATTAGCTTTGCTGGGCGTGATGTTGTTCCACTTTATGGACCGGCAAATACAACATGACCTGGGTCAACGCGCACGTGTTCAGGCCAGTGAAATCGCACTGATACCGGGGCTGGCGGAAATGGTAGCAACCCGTGACATGGCTGCAATTGCCCGTTTAATCCAGCCATTACGTAAACAAAGTGACGCCAGTTACATTGTGATAGGCGATGCACGCGAACAGCATCTTTACCACTCTGAATCCCCGGAACGCATTAACCTGCCAATGATTGGTGGAGATAACGCCGAAGTTTTGCAAGGCAAAACGATTATTTCTATGCGTAAAGGTGGCATCGGTGTTTCATTACGCAGCAAGGCACCAATCTTTAATGCTAAAAACCAAGTGATTGGTATTGTCTCTGTTGGTTATCTCACTTCATATATTGCCAATATTAATGCCAACCGGCTCTGGCAAGCGGGTTTATATGGTCTGCTGCTATTGATTCTGCTGTTTATTTTTTCATGGATATTCACCCGCAATGTCAAAAAACAAATGTTCTGGCTGGAGCCAAAGGATATTGCTCTGCTAGTGCTCCAACAAAAAGCGTTGCTCGAAGCGATGTATGAAGGTGTATTTGCCGTTAACGCGCAGAGGCAGCTGATATTAATTAACCGTGCCGCGCGCGAGTTGCTGGATATTCGCCAGCCTGAAAATGAACTACTCGGCAAACCACTCGAAGAGATATTACAAACGCCACCGACATTTTTTAATCAACATGGCGTGACAGAAAATAACAGCCATCACGATCAAATAACCGTGCTGAATCAACGGCAGGTGATTGTTAACCGTGTACCGATTGAACTCGAACCAGGGGCTGAAAGCGGCTGGGTTTTTAGCTTCCGCGACAAAAACGATATGAACACTCTCAGCAGCCAATTAAGCCAGGTGAAGCGCTACGCAGACAACCTGCGCATCATGCGCCATGAACAGTTGAACTGGACTGCAACACTCGCCGGTTTGTTGCAGATGCAGCGCTATGACGATGCGATACGCTATATCCAGGCGCAATCCGAGGGTGCACAGAATGTGCTGGATTTTGTCTCATCGCATTTCACCTCCCCTGCCCTTTGTGGCCTGTTATTAGGGAAATACGTCAGCGCGCGCGAAAAAGGTATTGAGCTTAAATTTGACCCGGCCTGCCAGTTAACCCGGATTCCCGCGACAATGGGTGAAACTGAACTCATGTCGGTAATCGGCAATTTACTCGATAACGCCGTGGACGCCACGTTGAAAGCCCCAACACATTCAGCGCCTGTGGAGCTCTATATTTCAGACAGGAATCAGGAACTGGTGATTGAAGTAGCCGACCAGGGCTGCGGTGTGAATGACGAACTAAAACCCCACCTTTTTGAGCAAGGCGTCACCACTAAACCGTCAAGCATTCATGAGATGGCAGGCTCAGAACATGGCATCGGTCTATATCTGGTTGCCAGTTACGTCCATCAAGCTCACGGCAGTATCGAAATCACAGACAATACGCCGCAAGGTACAATATTTTCTGTTTTTATCCCCTTTCCGGTAAATGTTTGAGCAGGGTAAAACCATGAATAACAGCAACTCATTTGATGTCGTCATTGTGGAAGATGAACCCCACCTTGCTGGTTTGCATCGCGATTTCATTGAGCAAAATTTTCACCTGCGCGTCGTGGGAATTGCCGCGACACTTGAGCAGGCGCGATCCCTGCTTGAGTTACATCAGCCACGACTGATATTGCTCGACAACTTTTTGCCGGATGGCCAGGGGGTAAATTTGATAGACAGCCCGCTGCTTAAGAGCTTCGACTGTTCGGTGATTTTCATTACTGCTGCCAGCGATATGCAAACTTGCAGCCAGGCGATGCGCAGCGGCGCGTTTGACTACATCATTAAGCCCGTCTCATTTCACCGCCTGCGCAGTTCGCTGGAGCGCTTTATGCAACTGGTCAAAACGTTGCGTCATGTGAAGACGGTTGATCAGAATGCGCTGGACCGATTGTATAACCTACCCGCCATCAATGCGGCCTCAGCCCCTTCCACGAAGGGAATTGAGCCGAACACGCTGGAGAAAGTTCAGCGCATTTTTACGAGCAGACCTGATATCAGTTGGTCGGTAGAACAAGTGGTAGAAGAAGTAGGGATTAGTAAAACCACCGGGCGCCGTTATCTCGAGTATTGCGTGGAGATGGGTATTATCGGCGTCGAGATGCAATACGGAAATATCGGTCATCCGCGACGTCTATACCGCAAAATTGGTGGATAACGCCTACGGCCTATCCCACCGCCAACGGTGGGTAAATGCATATTTTTGTAGCGTGAATCAGCGTAGCGTCATCCGATATAGCCGCACGCATTCGCGGTTTTAATGGTGTTAATTGCCTAAAAAAAGCCCCGAATCACAATTCGGAAAGTTAAAAAACTCCCCCCATTGTCTGTCAAACCCCATGCGCTATGTTGACCATTAGTTACCCAAACGCAGCTAAAGGTTAATAACAATGTTAAATAAAATACATCTCTCTGTAATCACTACCGCTGTACTGATGTCCTGCTCCGCAATGTCTGCACTTCCTGAAGGCTACCCGGCTGACTACCAAAAAGTCGTTGATGCGGCGACTAAAGAAGGCAAAGTGGTCATCTATTCAACCACCGATACCAAAGCCGCGGGCCCGCTGATTCAGGGGTTTGAGGCTACATACCCAGGTATTAAAGTTGAATATAACGATATGAACAGTACCGAACTGTATAACCGTTATATCAGCGAACAGGCAGCGGGCGGCACCAGCGGCGATGTGGTCTGGAGTTCTTCGATGGACACCGCGCTGAAACTAGCAGTCGACTATGCACAGAAATATAAATCCCCTGAGCAAGATCAATTGCCGAAATGGGCTGTGTGGAAAGACAAAGCCTACGGAACAACTTACGAGCCGGTAGTGTTTATCTATAACAAACGTTTGATTCCGGCGAATGAAGTGCCAGATTCCCACACCGCTCTGGCAAAACTTATCGCCAGCCAGCCTGATAAATTCAGCAAAAAAGTCACCACTTACGACATTGAGAAATCCGGTCTCGGCTTCATGCTTTCTGTACAGGATTTCAGAGCCGACCCGAATTATTTCAAAACTCTGGCTGATATCGCTAAAGGCGGCCTGTCTGTGCAGTCGTCCACCGGTACCATGATGGAGAGGGTCTCATCAGGCGAAAACCTGATCGGCTTTAACATTCTGGGTTCCTACGCTGAAGCCCGCGCCAAAACCGACCCGTCTCTGGGAATTTCCTATCCGAAGGATTACACCCTGGTGCTGTCGCGCGTGTCGTTCATCAGTCAGCAAGCGCAAAACAGTAATGCCGCGAAACTGTGGCTGGACTACGTTCTGTCTGAAAAAGGGCAAAGCATCCTGGCCAATCAGGCAGACATCCCGTCCATCCGCAACGATATCGAAGGCAAAAATGATATCGACGGCATGACGAAAATGTTAGGCAGTGCACTAAAACCAATCCCTGTGGATGAAACGCTGTTGGAATATCTGCAACAGAAAAAACGTCTGGATTACATCAAACAGTGGCGCACTGCCGCAGCTAAGTAAATTTCCCCTACGCTTTTCACGCTACAGGTGAGTTGTCTGCACTCGCTCACCCGAATCACTTACTCGAGTAAGTGATTCGGGATTTGCTCGATTGCCGCCTGCCTGTAGCGCGAATGACTGGGGTAAATCAGTCGTTGAAAAAAGGAAGTCGTATGAGTGCATTGCTAAGAAAGTGGCACAGCCTGCCACGCGGCATTGTGGTGTTAATAACAGCGCTGGTTATCTACATACCGCTGTCGTTCATCGTGATACAAAGTTTCCTCTCTGCACCGTTCTTTTCGCCGTCAAAAGAGTGGAGCCTGGAATCTTTTGGCTTCATCTTTACCGATCCTGATTTCTACAGGGCACTGAAAAGCGGATTTATTCTGGCCATCGGCCTTGTGGTTATTGCCATCCCGTTGGGTGGAATTCTGGCGTTCTTGATGGTGCGCACCGATTTGCCAGGCAGACGTTTGATTGAACCGCTGATCCTAGTGCCTATTTTTGTCTCGCCGATGGTTCTGGGGTTTGGGTATGTGGTTGCCGCCGGGCCGGTAGGGTTCTTCTCGCTGTGGGCCCAATCCATTCTTGGTTTCGTGCCGTGGAATATCTACGACATGTCGAGCATCGTGGTAATCGCCGGGCTAACGCATGTCCCACACGCATATCTCTATATTTCCTCAGCACTGCGCAGCGTGGGGTCTGATGTCGAAGAAGCTGCTCGTATAGCCGGTGCCTCGCCGTTACAGGTAATGACCGCCGTGAGTCTGCCGATGGTGCGCCCTTCTATTTTGTACGCCACCGTGTTGCTGTTCTTCCTTGGACTGGAAGTGTTCGGCCTGATGCTGGTGCTGGGCGACCCGGAAGGCAATATGGTTCTGGCCACTTACCTCTATCAGTTGACCAATAAACTCGGCACGCCTTCCTATCACCTGATGGCCGCGGTTGCCGTGGTGCTGATTTGTATCACCATTCCCTTGGTGATGTTGCAGCGTCGCCTGATGCGTACCGCTAACCGCTTCGTAACGGTTAAAGGCAAAGCATCACAGGCACGCGCATTGCCACTGGGGAAATGGCGCTGGGTAGCCGGTGCGGTAGTGGCATTCTGGCTAACAGTGACTATCGGTGTACCGTTAATTGGCGTAATGCTGCGCGCGTTTATTTCTAACTGGGGCGTAGGCGTATCCATCTGGGATGAACTGTCGCTTCAAACTTTCCGCACTATCTGGGAGCAGCCAAACCTGCTGCGCGCCATTGTTAACTCGATGGCGATTGGTGTTATTGGCGGCGCACTGGCTGTTGCCTGTTATCTGTTTATCGGCATCGCTATGCACCGCAAACCAGACAACATCACGCGTTTCCTCGACTACAGCGTGCTGGTGCCACGCGCGGTTCCAGGGCTACTGGCGGGTCTGGCATTCCTGTGGGTTTTCCTGTTTTTGCCGATGTGGCTCGACAATGCACTCAAATCCGGCTGGCTTTCCGGAATGCCGTGGTCGCAGTGGTTGCGTGATAACCTGGTGATGTGGCTGCGTTCGTTGCGCAGTACCATTTTCAGCGTCTGGCTGGCTTATACCGTCGTATGGATGGCGTACGGTCTGCGGTTGATTTCCTCAACGTTGCTGCAAGTCGGGCCAGAACTGGAAGAAGCTGCGCGCAGCACCGGTGCGACACGCGGGCAAATCACTCGCCACGTCACTATTCCGTTATCGCGCTACGGCCTAATTGGATCCTGGTTGCTGATGTTCCTGATTTTTGAGCGCGAATATTCAACCGGCGTGTACCTACTTGCGCCAGGCACAGAAACCATCGGCTCAATGCTGGTTTCCCTGTGGGCCGCCGGAGCCATTGATATTGTTGCCGCTCTCTCGTTTATTAACATCCTGCTGGTGGTGGTAGGTCTGGGGATTGCCCTTCGTTTTGGAGTCAAATTGCATGATTGAATTAACGGTCGAGAACCTGCACTTAACCTACGGTGATAACCCGGTACTAAAGGGTGTTTCCATGAATCTGAAACGTGGCGAAGTGGTCTCTTTGCTCGGGCCATCAGGCAGCGGCAAAACCACATTATTACGCGCCGTTGCCGGGCTGGAAAAACCCACCCAGGGCACGATTACCATTGGGCAAAACAAAGTTTACGACGGCACACCGCATAGCGAGATCCCTGCTGAAGAGCGCAACCTTGGGCTGGTATTTCAGTCTTACGCACTGTGGCCGCACAAAACCGTATTCGAAAACGTGGCCTATCCGCTGAAGCTGCGCAAAGTCGCTGCCGCTGAAATCACTCAACGCGTACAAGACGTGCTGAACCAACTTGGTCTTGGGCATCTGGGTAAACGCCATCCGCATCAACTCTCTGGTGGTCAGCAACAGCGCGTAGCGATTGGCCGAGCGCTGGTCTACAACCCGCCGGTGATTCTGCTTGATGAACCACTATCAAACCTTGATGCCAAATTGCGTGAAGAAGCTCGTGTATTCCTGCGCGAGTTGATTATCAAATTGGGCTTGTCAGCCCTCATGGTCACGCACGATCAGAATGAGGCGATGGCGATATCTGACCGAATTTTGTTGCTTAATAACGGCAAAATTGAACAGCAAGGTACTCCACAGGAAATGTACGGCTCACCAAAGACCCTCTTTACCGCGGAATTCATGGGCAGTAACAACCGTCTGCACGGCAAAGTCACCGAGGTGCGTGATGGAAAAGCGCGTATCGAAGGCAAAGGCTGGATGTTGTGGGGACAAGCTGGTGAAGGTGTGCTAAATGGTCAGGAAGCGACGGCTGTTATCCGCGTGGAACGCGTAATGCTGGTTGACGACCCTGGCGAAAACCAACTTGAACTCCCGTTGCTGACCAGCATGTATCTTGGCGATCGCTGGGAGTATTTGTTCCGTACTTCGGGCGATGATTTTGTCATTCGCGCCTATGGCACCAGCCTTCGCGATCCCCAGCACTGCCATCTGGCATTACCTGAGGAACATGTCTGGATTTTCCCTAAATCCTGATGCTTGCCGGGAGCAGTGATTAGCTGCTCCCGGCACTAATTAATTCTGTAGTCATAAGCTGCGCAAATTACTGCTGTATTAGAACGTCTCTATCAAGCTCATGTATCATCAGCAACTTACGCATTGCTTTTCATTTCGTTATTGGTTTAAATCACCGCGCAACAATCTAAAGCCGCGGCTAATTTATATTTTCCATGATGAAAACAAAATATTTTGTCAACAAAATGTGAACACGATTAACAATAAAATGCTTTAGATAAACACATCATTACTTAATGAAACTTGTCTATATAAAATAAAACATCGTTAATGGCAGGATGTTTATTTTATATATCAACAAGTATTTCTTTTTGTGTGCAACAGGAATAAATGTGGAAATAAATCTCTTTCAGGTTTTATCAACGATCGCATTAGCGATTGAAACCAGTGCACCTGAATTGAACGGTCATCATAAACGGACGGCGTTCATCGCTAATGAACTGGCGGCTGAGCTCAAGCTAGTGCCTAAATACCGCGAAGATGTTTTTATTTCTGCATTGCTGCATGATATTGGTGGTCTGGTAAAGAAAGATTATTTAATCGCCATCGATGATCAAGAACCTTATAGCCACGCTCATGCAACCTATGGTGCTTCCATTTTTAAGATGGTTCCTTTATTGGCGGATAAAGCATCAATCATCCTCCATCACCATAGGAAATGGGGTTATGGGCAGGGTGAGTATCAGGATGATGAGCGCATTCCGTTCGCCAGCCATATCATTTACCTGGCTGACCGCATCGATATTCAATATCTTAAATTAAGAAATAGTGGGCATGAGTCGCCAGTTGAACGCTGCGTTGAATTGATAAAAGATGAAGTTGAAACACGTTTTCATCCGTTAGTCGTTGATGCATTTCTTCGCCTGGCAAATAAAACCTATTTTTGGCTGGCATTAACCAGACCATTGCCATTACATCTCTTGAGAATGTACTCACCGATAGCTGATAAAACAATCAGCCTCGATGAGCTAATGGATTTTGGCTTATTGCTGAATACCATTATTGATATGCATTGTAATTTCACTTGTCGCCACTCACTGCACGTGGGAATTGTTGCCAGATTTCTTGCTGAGAAATGCCATTATTCTGAAGTTGAGTGTAAGAAAATTGAATTGGCAGGCTATCTGCATGATATCGGGAAACTGGCCATTCCGATGAGTTTATTACACAAAGAAGGCAAACTTGATGATGCAGATATCGCGATATTAAAAAGCCACAGTTATCATACCTTTGAGCTGCTTTCATCCATCGGCGCTATCACTGATATAGCGCGTTGGGCAGCACTACATCATGAGAAACCCAACGGTTATGGTTATCCATTTAGTCTGGCTGGTGATGAGATTGGGCAAGAGTGTCGGATTATTTCGGTAGCCGATGTGTTTGTGGCACTCACTGAAAACCGCCCATATCGCACTGCAATGCCTGCGAAGAGAGTGAGCGAAATCCTTCACCAGGAAGCCGAAAATAATTCTCTTGATAGCGAACTGGTTAATATTTTACTAGAACACCGACAAGAAGTGATGACTCTTACTGATAATATGGATTTGGAACATTCGTATTGATAGAGTAAATAGCGCCCATACTGTTAACTGCCATATATCCAGCTAGCTAAAATATGGGTGCAAGCAATATTACGCCTGCAATTATAGCCTGACTATAAATTGCATATATATCTTAGCGATTCAATATTTCTTGCGGAATTGGTTCGCCATGATACTTTTCGTATATAGCATTTAACTTTCCATTTTTAATATTGGTTTCAATCCACGCATTAAGTTTTTCTTTTAACTCAGGCTGGTTTTTTTGCAGCCCAATCGCCAAATCAAATACGGTCAGCGTCATCTTTGGTTCAAAATTCAGTTTTGGATTCTGTTTTTTTATCTGATTGACGAGAGTCGCTGAAGTTGCAACGGCGTATGCTTGCCCGCTGACGGCTGCGGTGACCAACGTTGCATCGTCATCATAGCGCTGAACGGTTAGCATCTTTGCTTAGCATGGAGTCCTGCGTCGCGCCGCGATGACTGAACGCAAACCAGCATACGCCCTGGTGCAATCAATGACTTCTGCTCGCTATGGCGTGACTAAAAGCGTCGATGTAACAATATCCGCTTTACCCGTTTGTAGAGGATTTAAAAAGTGCTGGTTGCAGGACTGGTGGGTGGAGCGTTGATGATGAAAGGGTAAGTCTGGAGTGATAAGCGACAGAAATGAAAAAGCCCCAGCTTAGAAA